>NZ_CEUYZP010000001.1:0-1547500 GCF_982223955.1 Pantoea sp. E956-1
CGGATCGTCCGCTGATCATCGGCCGGGTTTACAACGAGGCAAGCATGCCGCCGTGGGCGCTGCCGGCAGCGGCGACGCAGATGGGCTTTCTGAGCCGGTCGAAGGATGGCACGGCGGACACCGCGAACGCGTTAAGGTTTGAGGATAAATCGGGGGAGGAACATCTGTGGATTCAGGCGCAGAAGAACATGGATACGCATGTTAAAAATGACGCCAGCCATTCAGTCGCCAACAATCACAGCCATTACGCAGGCGGCAATGAGCTCTACCGTGTCGAAACCAACCGTGTCCACGGTGTAAAAGGGGGCGAAGAGCGGCTGACCGGTAAAGGCAAACTCGATGCGGTGGTCGATACCTATGTAGTGGGTTCGGGGACTAAACTTCGCCTTGAATGCGGAGAGAGTGCTATCGAACTGAATGCGAATGGCCAGATCAATATTGTGGGCAAGGGCTTCAATATTTTTGTGCAGGGTGATGGTCATATCACCACCTCTGGCGGCAAACTGAACCTGAACACGGATGGCGCGAAGCCGGGCACAAGCGCACCGGGCTCCAGTCATAAACAAAACATCAGCCAGGCCGTAGAGAATCTGTTCCCGCCGAAGCAGAAAGGACAGGCGGCTCCGGCTGCGCCAAAAGCTGCGGCGGCACCGGCGAAAGGGGCGGCTGCACCGTTAGCCAATAACCAGGTTCGAAAAGTACGTCCTTTACCTCCCGAAAAACAAGCATTCTTCGATAAAGTGTATGCTGCTGCTCAGGAAGATGAAAAGAAAACCGGCGTTCCGGCTAAAATCACCACGGCTCAGGCAATTCTAGAATCTAACTGGGGCAAAAAAATGCCCACTGATATCAAAACTGACAAGGTGAGTAACAACATTTTTGGGGTCAAGGCACATGGCTCACCGAATTATGTGGAAGACTGGACACATGAGAATATCAACGGAAAACGTGTTGCAGTACTGGATAAATTTGCCAGTTATGATTCAATTGACGAGAGCATTGAGCAGCACTCCCAGTTTTTGATGAAAAATCAGAGGTATAGTAGTTTGTTCAACTCATCTGACCCGGTAGAATGGGCTAAAGGTTTACAGGCTAAAGGGTATGCAACCGATCCTAACTATGCCAACAGTTTGATTTCCGTGATGAAAGGGAGAGGATTACTATGATTAAACTTTTATGTGCATTAGTGCTTTCATTACCACTAGTGGCCTCCGCCAATGATTTCTGCAAGAATTTAAGTAGTGGGGCGAACATTAAAGGCGTGAGTTTCGACAATACAGATAATGTATACAAAGTCGGCGGCGAGGGTAGGTTGTATTTTTATTCTGCCCCAAATGAAAAATGTTTAGAAAAAGAAGTTTTTGTTGTCCCCGGCAATCAATTATATGCTTACGTTGAATACGGGAAATATTATAGTGTGATGTATGTAACTAATGATGGAAACCAGGTTGATGGGTGGGTTAAAAAAGACAGGTTAGTAGAAACACACACTGGTATAGCACCAGATTATGATGCGAAAAAATAATTACTTTATTTTGAAGAAGTGATGGTTAGCGTCATTGCCGGGTACATGAGGTTTGTGGTGACATTGCATTATTGTTTTGTAGTGTCACCCTTGATTTTTCTAATGATTAAATCAATGGATATTGACATAAAAATGTCATGTTTTAATAATTATAATTTAGTCTTGTTATTTTATCCATTTATTCTCATGGTGTAGTGGCGGAATTTCTGGTGTTAAACTAAAAGCATCTTTTTGTATTTTGAAAATAAATATCCTTTTCACTAAGTGATATATGGAGCGATGAAGCTTAGAAGCAAGCGGGCGCGTACATGAATGAAAAATTTATTGGCGATATGAATTTCAGTGAAATCAGTTATAAGTACTGCCAGAATAAAAATGATGATTTGAAATCTAAACTGCGAGCCTGTTCTGGCAAAAATAAGCAGCGTGATATTGATAGCTATTTATTGGAATGATATCCATCGACACCCATGCTATCTCTATAAAGTTTGATGACAACCCAATCAACCAGGCGCTGTAGTTCTAAACCAACCTAATCTTAACGGCTGGATTAATAGGGTTAATGATTGTCTGGATTTTAAAGGTTAATCAAATGAATAAAGTTGGATTTAGCTTAGCGGTTTTGTTGTCAATCTCTTCATTATCCTTGTTTGCTTCTGATAATTTTACTGGTCAGTGGAGTGGGCAAGAGAAAAATGATAATGGATCATTATATTCTACTCTAACATTAAAATTAAAACAGAATAATAATAACATAACGGGTAGTTATTGTTATGTGACAAGAGGCGGAAACAAAATAGATTGCCCTGATGATAATGACAGCAATCTCAAAGGTACTGCAAATGGTAAAAATGCTTTAATTGAATTTGATTCTTCATTTGGCGGAGTGAAGGGTAAAGCGAATTTAGAACTTAAAGATAATAAAGCTTTATGGAAATTAATCAAAGACCCTGAGAATGGGGAGTTTTATGCGCCAAAAACTTATAATCTTGACAAAGATGTTAGTGAAAGGGATTTAAAATCAGATATGAAGGTTTTGTCTACATCTGATTTCACGATTACTTTATTGAATAGCTGTGGGGATTTTTATACTGTGTGTGATAAGGTTAAATACATAGGCCTCAGAAATAAAGATGGAAAACAAATTATTCTTGAAGGTAAAACTACGCAGCCTGTAAACTCAAATAAAGCTGAAGGGATGCTTTTCAATAATAGCGGTGTGGATTATGTTGTGAGCTTTAATCCGCTTGAATTGAAGGTGGTACAGGGTAATAAAACGCTTGTTAAGCAAGGTGGCAAGTGGGAATGATCATTTTTATTATGACTCAAGTGAGATCTTTACTGTATTTCTAGTAATAAGAATGACATTATAATAATCTTATGGGTTTTATTCGGGTGGTGATATGTACTCTCCACCCCACATAATATTGAAGTGTGAGTAATTTCTTTAATTTAAAATATTTTAATTACGTTGCTCTTAGTGATTAAATACCCCTCTTGTTTTCTATGGTCAACCCCCGATAAAAACACAATGATTGTAAACCGTTATTTCGCCAGCATTATATTTGTGTCTGTTCTCATGGTTTTATCCTGCATTGCCAGGGCCGAATCCAGCACGGAATTGACCGTTCCTGCCCTTAACGAGGGCGATTTTTCCGTTCTGCTAAACGACTATGCTTTCACTCCCGGAGACACATGGAGCAATGAAAGCTTCACACGGGCTGGTAAGGCTCTGAGTTCAGTTCTGGCCGGAGAAGTGGCTATCAATAACCAGCAGTACAACTACTTCCAGCATAGCTATGACGGCTTTGAGTTGTTCAGCGCGGCGGCGGTGGGAGATGCCAGCCACACGGTTCTGGCTGAGATCCTACTGGAAAATGCCAATGTGCCGACGTCACGAAATATAAAGGTAGGCGATAGCCTGGAACAGGTTCAGCAAGCCTATGGACCCGGAAAAGAAGATAACAGTGATAATCAGCACTGGCTTGTCTACCAGTCGAGCGGGAAACAGTTGATGTTCCAGATTGACCAGGGAAAAGTCAGCTGCATCATGTTGAAAACAGACATGGGTGCAGAGCAAAGCGAAATCAGCGCTTATCAGGCTATCAGCGCTGCAACCGAAGCAATTCATACCTGGCGCCTGACCACCCTCGATGAGAAATGCCTGCGGTACGATCTCGACGACAGCAGTGATAAAAGTTTCTTTGTCATTACGGTCCGTGAAGATAATCACGACGCCAGTTGCGGTGGCGATCCTGATATTACGCATCGACTTTTCGACATTAAAGTTGCGCGTGATAATACACAGATACTCACTAATGCCGATAACGTTGATGGCGAATACCATAGCCTGATTCCACCCGCCACAAACAATTAATAAAACGGACACCCAATATGAATTATCAGTTCAATGAGGGCGCCTTTGCGCTTTTTCCTGCTGCCTGGCAGGACACCACCATGAATATTCTCCGCGATGAAGCCAGTGGGCTGGCATGGGTTGTGAGCCGTGGCGTTATTTCTGAGGGCAGTAATGCGGAAAAAGAGTTTCAGCGTCAGTGGGACACATTGCGGAGTCAGATGGGCCATATCCAGCAGACTGAATTTGTACGTTTGATGGCAGGTGTGGATAACACATTACACGCGGTTGAAGTTGAAACCGTATTTGACCGTAACGGGCAGGCAGTGTGGCAGAAACAGCTGGCTACACAGGTGCCTGACTCGAACATCTTAATGATTTTTACGCTCTCAGCCATGCGTCCATTCAATGAAGAGGATGGACAGCGCTGGAGTGCATTTAAACAAAGCCTGAGTCTGAACAATCCACGGAAAGCATAACCTATGGATAACCCTGCTGCCCGCGTGGGCGACGAGATCATTCACTCCAGCATTTTCGCTGATATCACAAGCATTGTGGCTGAAGGTGCGGCCTATGCCGTCATTGGTGCCGCAGTGGGTGCTGCTATCGTCTCGGCAGCGCCCCTGCTGGGTACAGGGGCGGCAGCGGCGAGTGTAGCAGCCGTGGGTAACAGTTGCCTGCTCAGCGGTATTCTGGGTGGTGTACTGGCCAATGCCGTTGGTCTGTCACAAGAGATCAGCAAAGCGGCCGATGGGCTGGGAAACATGATATTCCCGCCGTCACCTGCCGGAGTAATCGCCAGTGGATCAGAGAATGTCTACGTTAATGGTCTTTTAGCCGCACGCGCGGCCGGGATGCTCACGCCCGGCGAGACACCGCCACCGGAACCACAATCGCCGCAGAGCTTCGCTGACTACGGCGGCATGTTGCTCTCTGCGGTCGGCCAGTTTGGCAGTGCAATGTGGCAACCCACGGTAGCCTCCGCCGATGCGGGCACCTCTCCGCTGGAGCAGGACAAAGTGGCCTGTGAAAAACACAGTGCACCGCAATATCTGGCTCAGGGATCGAAAAGCGTCTTTATCAATGGCCAGCCTGCAGTGCGCGCAAAGGATAAAACCACCTGTGACGCCACCGTGAGCGACGATGTTTCCCCTAATGTCATCATTGGTGGTGAAACCGTCACGGTCAGAGAGATCAAAAGCGGCAAGGTGCCAGGCCTGGCCGTGATGATGATCGGCCTTTCCCTCATCCGTGGTCGCCCCAGTCAGATCCTGAAAAATATGCCCTGCGCGCTGGCCGGTGCCGTGGGCGGTATGGCGGCGGACATGGCTATCAATGCGGCCTTCTCGTCGCTGTTTCCGGTACACGCGGCGACCGGCGTCAAAGTCCTTAATGATGATGCCGAGCGCGATTTTTCCCTTCCCGGACGTTTCCCGCTCAGTTTTCAGCGCAGCTATAACAGCCTGACCCAGCGCACTGGCCTGTTTGGTCAGGGCTGGGCCACGGTGTTTGACAGCTCCCTGACGCTGGAAGGGAATCGGGCGACCTGGTTTGATGACAACGGGCGCGAGCTGAGCTTTGACGTTCCCGGTGACAAAGAGGTGCTCTACAGCATCAGCGAAGGGCTGATGGTGCGCCGCAACGCGTCTGGCGATATCGCTATTGCCGATGACGACGGTGCGGTATGGCGTCTTTACAGGTGCACGGCCGCTGATCCGCAGGTGCTGCGCCTGGCTTCACTGAGCGATGAGTACGGTAATGCGCTGGAGATGGGCTGGGATGAACAGGCCCGCCTGGTGCGTATCCATGACGCGCCGCTGGCGATTGACGTTACGCTGCACTACGACGACAAACAGCACGCGCGGCGTCCGACATCAGCCAGCCACTTTGATGGCGATCAGCACTGGCCTCTCACGCGCTGGACCTACAATGAGCGGGGCCAGCTTGCCAGCGTTACTGATGCCGCAGGCGTTGTTTCACGACGCTTCCGTTACAACGATGACGGGTTAATGGTCTGGCATCAGCTGCCGGGCGGGCTGGAGAGTGAATATCGCTGGCAGAAGCTGGATCACTGGCGCGTGGTTGAGAACCGCACCAACAGCGGTGATGGCTGCCACATGCATTACGATCTTGAGGCGGGCATCACGCGCGTGTCGACCTATGACGGTCAGCAGCGCGAACACCACTGGAATGCCGCGGGCCTCATCACCTGTTTTATCGACGAGCGCGGCGAGAAATGGCGTTATGAGTGGGATGAAAACGAACTCCTGACGCGTCGCATCGATCCGCTGGGCTACGCGGTGAGCTTCACCTATGACGATCTGGGCAACCGTGTTGAAGAGAAGGATGCTGACGGTGGTGTGCAGGCGGTGCAATGGCTGTCACACCGTTCGCTGCCCACGGTTGTTGCCGGAGCAGACGGTTCCACAACGAAATACTATTACGATCCCCATCACGGCCTTGAACGCGTTGTTGATGCGCTCGGGCAAAGCACGCTGTATAAGCGGGATGAGTTCGGACTGGTTGTCGAGGAGACTGACGCAGCAGGTAACAGCTACCGCCGTGAGTTTAATGATGCCGGCCAGGTTATCCGTGAAACCGACTGTTCAGGGCTGACCACGCGCTACCGTTATCATCCCCTGGGCTGGCTCAGTTGTGTCATCGCGCCGGATGGTGAAGAAACCCGTTATCACTATGATGCAGCAGGCCGTCCTCTTCAGCTGGAACGCGCAGAAGGATGGGAAGAGCGGTTGCACTGGAGTGAAAACGGACTGCCGCTGGCCTATGAATCGGCTGATGGCAAGCGCAGTGAATTCCGTTACGACAATGTCGGGCGATTGATCGCCAACCGTAATGCACAGGGCGAGACGGTTCAGCGACGCTGGGACAGCCGTGGCCGGTTGACGGCGCTGCAAAACGAGAACGGCGAGCAGTATCAGTTCGAGTGGGGCGCAGATTCTCTGTTGCTGGCCCAGGTCGGGCTGGATGGCGTTGCCACACGATATGGCTATGATGCGGCGGGCCGCACGGTATCACGCACCTTTGCCGCCGGACATCCTCAGTCCATTATCCATCGCTATCACTGGAGCCGTGCGGGGCAACTGCTGGCGCGGATCACGCCGGAAGGCCAGACGCGCTATCACTACAGCGGTGGGGGGCAACTGGGCAAAGTGTCGCAGCATCTGCCGCTGTCTGACACCGAGTGGAGCCAGCAGGCCGAGCAGGAGATTACCTTTAAGTATGATGTGCTGGGCCGCATCGTTGCTGAGCAGGGGGAGCAGGGCGAACTGGCGTGGGAGTATGACGCGCTGGGCAACTGCACTGCCCTGACGCTGCCCGATGGTCGCAACCTGAAGCAGCTTTATTATGGTAGCGGCCATCTGCTGAGCATCGCATTAGACAACCTGCCGGTCACGGAATTTACCCGTGACACACTGCATCGGGAGCTGAGCCGGACGCAGGGCGGCCTGACCATGCGCAGTGAGTATGATCGCTTAGGCAGACTGCGCAGCCGTGACGTGTTTAAGGGAGACGCGCAGCGACCTGCACCGCGCGTCTGGTCCCGCCGGCGCGACTTCGATTACGGCAACAACCTGATCCGTGAAGAGCGCGACGATAATCCGTTCAGCCAGACATTATGGAACTACGATAACGCCGGGCGGCTGTTGTCTCAGGATGGTGCACAGCCGGGTAATGAGCAGTGGCGCTGGGATGGCGCAGGCAACCCGCTGGATCGCCATACTACCGCGCATGTCATGCATAACCGCGTCACTGAACTGAACGGTATTTGCTGGCAATATGACATTCATGGCCGTACCACTGAGAAAGATGACGGTCACACCCGCTGGCGTTATCACTATGATGGTGAGAATCGCCTGACGGATGTGATCAGCGAGCCCCGTGACCGCAATAAGCCGCGCACTAAGGTGAGTTTCCGCTACGATCCGCTTGGGCGCCGCATCAGTAAAACCAGCCAGCAGCTGTTACAGGGAAGGCCATCTGGCAACGCCGTCACGACGCGCTTTGTGTGGGAAGGCTACCGCCTGCTGCAGGAAATCCACGACGGGATCCCGCTGACTTACGTTTACAGCGACAGCCAGAGCTATGAGCCGCTGGCCCGTATTGATGGTGTTGAAAGCCCGGAGATTTACTGGTTCCATAATGCGGCCAACGGAATGCCGGAACTGCTGACTGACGCTGAAGGGCAAAAAGCCTGGGAAGGAATTAACAGCCCGTGGGGCAAGCTGCTGCGTGAATCCAGCCAGCGTGTTCCTCTGGTGGAGCAGAACCTGCGTATGCAGGGCCAGTACCTGGACCGGGAAACCGGACTGCACTACAATCTGTTTCGTTATTATGATCCGGACAGCGGACGGTTTACCCAGCAGGACCCGATAGGGCTGGCGGGCGGGATCAACCTTTACCAGTATGCACCGAATGCGCTGGGGTGGGTGGATCCGTGGGGGTTGAGTAGGTGTCAAAACGAATGGAATGATTTCCAGAAAAAGTCGAATAAAAAACAATTCACTTCAAGGAAACAAGCATCCAAAGCATATGCTTTATGGAAAAAACAAGACTGGGCAGCGTTAGAACAATTTATGGGTGAAGGTGCTTGGCCTCCTAACCGCGGTTTTGTTACTTCAGTGAAAGAAACCCTTCAACCCGGAGAATACGTAGATCGTTATGGTGGATGGATTGAAGATGGTGTTTTCAGAGATCCTGGAACATTTCTTTCTCCGGCCGGAGCTTCGTTTGAGGGAAGGGCGCTTCCAGATTATACTTTAACAAAGCCACTATCCACCTATGAGGTATTAAAACCTTATGAAGTTGATTCAGGTCCGGCAATTCCTTGGTTTGGGAAACCAGGAATGAACAAACAATACGAAACAGCTGATTATATTGAAGATCTTATTAAAGATGGAGTCTTGAGAAAGTTATGAAAAATTTCATTCAAAATAAAGTTTTGTTACATGATGGTATTGAAAATGACTTTATCCATAAAAAGAACTTTTTTAAATGCCCATGCTGTTCTGGAAAAATAGTTTTTTCGGTATATGGTTCAAGAAGTTTTAATTCAGAAGAGTTAGATTTTAAGAAAACTTACTCAAAAAAAATAAAAGGAGTAAAGGAGAAAGTTAAAGGTTCGGGTCGTTATCATTATGATGGAGAAGCTATCAGCTTTTTTGAGACGGAATGTGATTTTGAAAATCATAAGGTAGTAGTGTTTTTTACATTTTCGGAAATTCAACCTTCTAGATATTCTTCTCATTTGATTGGTCTTTTTCTAAAAGATTAATTTCTTTATTTTCATTTTAACTAAAGAACCTTTTAGTTAATTGCATTGATTCTTTAGAGACTATACGTGATTCTTGCCGATCTAACTTCGATTACGGCAACAACCTGATCCGTGAAGAGCGTGACGATAATCCGTTCAGCCAGACATTATGGAACTACGATAACGCCGGCCGGCTGTTGTCACAGGACGGTGCGCAGCCGGGTAATGAACAGTGGCGCTGGGATAGCGCAGGCAACCCGCTGGATCGCCATAGTGCCGCTCATGTCATGCATAACCGCGTCACCGGACTGAACGGTATCCGCTGGCAGTACGATATTCATGGCCGTACCACTGAGAAAGATGACGGCCACACCCGCTGGCGATATCGCTATGATGGGGAGCATCGCCTGACGGATGTGATCAGCGAGCCACGGGACCGTAACAAGCCGCGTACAAAGGTGAGTTTCCGCTACGATCCGCTGGGACGCCGCATCAGTAAAACCAGCCAGCAGCTGTTGCAGGGAAGACCGTCTGGCAACGCCGTCACGACGCGCTTCGTCTGGGAAGGCTACCGCCTGCTGCAGGAAATCCACGACGGCACTCCGCTGACCTACGTTTACAGCGACAGCCAGAGCTATGAACCGCTGGCCCGTATTGATGGGGTTGAAAGCCCGGAGATTTACTGGTTCCATAATGCGGCCAACGGGATGCCGGAGCTGCTGACTGACGGTGAAGGGCAAAAAGCCTGGGAAGGTATCAACAGCCCGTGGGGCAAGCTGCTGCGCGAGTCGAGCCAGCGTGTTCCTGTGGTGGAGCAGAACCTGCGTATGCAGGGCCAGTACCTGGACCGGGAAACCGGACTGCACTACAATCTGTTTCGTTATTATAATCCGGACAGCGGACGGTTTACCCAGCAGGATCCGATAGGGCTGGCAGGCGGGATCAACCTTTACCAGTATGCACCGAACGCGCTGGGGTGGGTGGATCCGTGGGGGTTAAGTAGGTGTAAACCTGATTTTTATGTGGGCCCAGATGGACCAAGTGCGACCATGCCTTCTACTGCTTATCGTTATATGAACACTAAGTTTGCTAAGCAAACTATGGAAAGTAAGTCAGCTCCATTAAGTTATTTTGGTTATACAAAATATAAAACTGGCAGTGAGGCTAGGGATGCTTATCAAATCTTCTATGAAAAAGGTAATCCTGAATCGTGGAGCGATGCCCGATTATTAGGAGAATTTGATACTTTACAGCTTTACAAGAATGGTGTTCCACAGGTTAAAGTTCCGCTGGCCAATGGCGACAAGGGACCGGGATATGAGCTTTTCACAAGTGCATATCCACAATATGGTAGAGGTGGTGCACTGCAATTATTGCCGACTGAGAAAGGTTACTCAGTACTCTTCGACAAAGTCGATATTATCCCAGAGTAAATCCTATGACAGAGAAAGAGTTAAGAGAAAAACTTGTCTATTTAATAGATAAGTATGTGCCAGAAGGTGAAAGAGAACCTTTTTATGAGCTTATTTCAAGGGAGGATGTGCCTGTTAAAGGCATTTTGGCAGATTTTAATATAGTAAAAAAACTTACTGTCGAAGAGCATGATGGTGAATTAATCAGCGATATTTATTTTCACTTTTGCTGATAATATGCTGAAGGTATTTCGATGGTCCTTCTGGCTTTATTATTTTAACCGCTGACTTGAGGCAGCCGCGCCAGCGCCTGCTTTCGGGTCTGTTCTGTCACTCGCCGTGCCTGCTCATAGCGTAGCCTTGTTTCCTCGCGGCTGTCGGGAATCAGCACCATACAGCCGCTCAGCATCTTGAGACTGACGCCGATTTTTCCGCAAATTCCACTTCTGCCAGCTAATTACCCGTAATGTTAAGCTGCGGGGTTCAGCGGTCACTTTTTTATGACGTTAACCCACAATACAGAGGTACTCCGCTTATGGCATTTTCCCGACTGCAATAGAATCGTGTTCAGCTATGATCAATTCCTGCTAAGTTGCTTGTGGTAAGCGGACTGACGATGCTTCAATCCTTCCGACTCGTGTTAAACATTGTTGTTCTCTCTTATTTTCTGCCTGCCGTGCTGAATCTCAGCGACTGATCTGGTACTTGATAATCAAGCTCTCAAGCACTTTCCGAACCACGTTCAGCTCTTCTTCGGGCAACTGGACTATAGGCTCGAACTGCAATAAAAGCTCCGCTTCCGGTACACGAGTAAAACGGACTGCCGCTGTCCTATGAATCGGCTGATGGTAAGCGCAGTGAATTCCGTTACGACAATGTCGGGCGATTGATCGCCAACCGTAATGCACAGGGTGAGACGGTTCAGCGAAGCTGGGACAGCCGTGGCCGGTTGACGGCGCTGCAAAACGAGAACGGTGAGCAGTATCACTTCGAGTGGGGCGCAGATTCTCTGTTGCTGGCCCAGGTCGGGCTGGATGGCGTTGCCACGCGATATGACTATGATGCGGCGGGCCGTAGGGTATCACGCACCTTTGCCGCCGGACATCCTCAGTCCATTATCCATCGCTATCACTGGAGCCGTGCGGGGCAACTGCTGGCGCGGATCACGCCGGAAGGCCAGACGCGCTATCACTACAGCGGTGGGGGGCAACTGGGCAAAGTGTCGCAGCATCTGCCGCTGTCTGACACCGAGTGGAGCCAGCAGGCCGAGCAGGAGATTACCTTTAAGTATGATGTGCTGGGCCGCATCGTTGCTGAGCAGGGGGAGCAGGGCGAACTGGCGTGGGAGTATGACGCGCTGGGCAACTGCACTGCCCTGACGCTGCCCGATGGTCGCAACCTGAAGCAGCTTTATTATGGTAGCGGCCATCTGCTGAGCATCGCGTTAGACAACCTGCCGGTCACCGAGTTTACTCGCGACACGCTGCACCGGGAACTGAGCCGGACACAGGGCGGCCTGACCATGCGCAGTGAGTATGACCGCTTAGGCAGACTGCGCCGCCGTGACGTGTTCAGGGGTGACTCACAGCGACCTGCACCGCGCGTCTGGTCCCGCCGGCGCGACTTCGATTATGGCAACAACCTGATCCGTGAAGAGCGCGACGATAATCCGTTCAGCCAGACATTATGGAACTACGATAACGCCGGGCGGCTGTTGTCTCAGGACGGTGCGCAGCCGGGTAATGAACAGTGGCGCTGGGATGGCGCAGGCAACCCGCTGGATCGCCATAGTGCCGCTCATGTCATGCATAACCGCGTCACTGAACTGAACGGTATCCGCTGGCAATATGACATTCATGGCCGTACCACTGAGAAAGATGACGGGCATACCCGCTGGCGATATCGCTATGATGGGGAGCATCGCCTGACGGATGTGATCAGCGAGCCACGGGACCGTAACAAGCCGCGTACAAAGGTGAGTTTCCGCTACGATCCGCTGGGACGCCGCATCAGTAAAACCAGCCAGCAGCTGTTGCAGGGCAGGCCGTCTGGCAATGCCGTCACGACGCGCTTTGTGTGGGAAGGCTACCGCCTGCTGCAGGAAATCCACGACGGGATCCCGCTGACCTACGTTTACAGCGACAGCCAGAGCTATGAACCGCTGGCCCGTATTGATGGGGTTGAAAGCCCGGAGATTTACTGGTTCCATAATGCGGCCAACGGGATGCCGGAGCTGCTGACTGACGGTGAAGGGCAAAAAGCCTGGGAAGGTATCAACAGCCCGTGGGGCAAGCTGCTGCGCGAGTCGAGCCAGCGTGTTCCTGTGGTGGAGCAGAACCTGCGTATGCAGGGCCAGTACCTGGACCGGAACAAATTTGCATAAGCAAATTTGAACATCGCTTCAGCGATGGCCCCAGGGGGGTGAGGCACCGCAGGGGCCGAATCAACCGGACTGCACTACAATCTGTTTCGTTATTATGATCCGGACAGCGGACGGTTTACCCAGCAGGACCCGATAGGGCTGGCGGGCGGGATCAACCTTTACCAGTATGCGCCGAATGCACTGGGTTGGGTGGACCCGTGGGGGCTGACAAATGAGCTGGTAACATTTTGGCCCCCTAATGATGGTGCATTAGGACCTGTAAAAGTAAGCATTTTGAATCCAGGACAATTAATTGATCGTTATGGCTACCCCGGCGGTAAGTATACATCTCCGGTTGGTACCCCTTATTCTATGCGAGCACTGGCTCCTGGAACTGAAACCAAACCATACACGGTATATGAAGTTATGAAACCCATTCCCAGAGTGCTCGAAAGTAAAATAGCGCCTTGGTTTGGTGAGATTGGCTTAGGTACACAATATCTTTTACCAGAGTCAGTGCAGTCTCTAATTGATTCCGGACATTTAAAAGAAGTTAAAACAGGGAGGAAATGTGGATAAAAAGTTATTAATCAAAACGTTATCATCTATGAATATTCCAGCGGATAGCTATTCAATTGATGATATATCTAATGAATCATTATGTTTAATCTATGAAGGGTTGCTTTGGAAGATATTTTATAGTGAAAGAGGTCATCGTACTGACGAAAGATGCTACGCCGATGAAGAATCTGCATGCAAAGCATTTTTGGCGAGATTGAAACACATGCTGGGATGTTAAATAAGAATGTAAAGCCGGAAGATTCTCACGATGAATCTGTTGGCTTTAATTTTAGGCAGAGTGAAGTTGGTAGGCGGGTATTATTCCCCTTTTCGTTGTTTAAGGTCTAAGGTCTAAGTTCTTATGCTAAGCGTGCGTCTCTTATCCTATATACGCCGCGCGTCTGGTCCCGCCGGTGCAACTTCGATTACGGCAACAACCTGATCCGTGAAGAGCGCGACGATAATCCGTTCAGCCAGACATTATGGAACTACGATAACGCCGGCCGGCTGTTGTCTCAGGACGGTGCGCAGCCGGGTAATGAACAGTGGCGCTGGGATGGCGCAGGCAACCCGCTGGATCGCCATAGTGCCGCTCATGTCATGCATAACCGCGTCACCGGACTGAACGGTATCCGCTGGCAGTAGGATATTCATGGCCGTACCACTGAGAAAGATGACGGTCACACCCGCTGGCGTTATCGCTATGATGGGGAGCATCGCCTGACGGACGTCATCAGCGAGCCACGTGACCGTAATAGGCCGCGTACTAAAGTGAGTTTCCGCTACGATCCGCTTGGGCGCCGCATCAGTAAAACCAGCCAGCCGCTGTTACAGGGAAGACCGTCGGGCAATGCCGTCACGACGCGCTTTGTATGGGAAGGCTACCGCCTGCTGCAGGAAATCCACGACGGGATCCCGCTGACCTACGTTTACAGCGACGCCCAGAGCTATAAGCCGCTGGCCCGTATTGATGGTGTTGAAAGCCCGGAGATTTACTGGTTCCATAATGCGGCCAACGGAATGCCGGAGCTGCTGACTGACGGTGAAGGGCAAAAAGCCTGGGAAGGTATCAACAGCCCGTGGGGCAAGCTGCTGCGCGAGTCGAGCCAGCGTGTTCCTGTGGTGGAGCAGAACCTGCGTATGCAGGGCCAGTACCTGGACCGGGACAAATTTGCATAAGCAAATTTGAACATCGCTTCAGCGATGGCCCCAGGGGGGTGAGGCACCGCAGGGGCCGAATCAACCGGACTGCACTACAATATGTTTCGTTATTATGATCCGGACAGCGGACGGTTTACCCAGCAGGATCCGATAGGGCTGGCGGGCGGGATCAACCTCTACCAGTATGCGCCGAACGCGCTGGGGTGGGTGGATCCGTGGGGGTTGAGTAGGTGTAGTAGTGGAAATAAGGATAAACCGGATTTCTATGTTGGGCCAGCAGGGCCAAGTGCGACAATGCCATCCACAGCTTATCGGTATGTCCGATACTTGAAGGACGATGGAATTGTAGATAAGTGGGTTCCTGGTCTCCTTGAAAATAAAAAAGCTCCAGTTACATATTTTGGATTCGAAAAATTTGAAACCGGTAAAACAGCTCGTGATGCTTTTCAGATAAAAGGACCGGAGAAAGTTGATCCAACTTTACCTGGGGATGTTTCATGGAGTGATGCAAGAATTAGAGGAAGGTTTGATACGTTGCAGTTATATGAAAATGGCACTCCTCAAGTACGGCATCCGAGGATGTTCGGGGACGCAATAGGCGCGCCGTTAGAACAGTTTACAAATGCTTATCCTGAGTACGGAAAAGGTGGCGTACAACAAATGTATGCTGAAAAACGAGAGGAAAGCTTTGATGATATTGATATTTTGCCGGAGGAATAAATGAATTACCATTCATACAATGAAGTGCTTGACTATCTGAAAGAATTTTTCAAAACCAGGGTTGAATCACCCAATTATCTTGAAGAATTAATATACCTAATTGAAGGTTCTCGCTCTGAAAAGACTGTAACAATTAGGGCTATATATCAAAAGTATATGCAATACATAAAAGAAAATAGAGATGTTGTTAGAGTTATTCCTGGTGAAAAAGAAATGTGGATAGAATTACTGGATCACTGGCAGTAAGAGTGAGTTTGTAAATTTATTATAGAGTGTCCCGGAGGTAACTATATTCTTCTTGAGTAAAAGCTTTTTTATGATTTTTTGTGCAGGGAAACAAAAACCATGCACTTGATAAAATTATTTAAAAAACCTTTGTAAAGCGTATATTTAATATGTGAGGATGGGTAAATTAAATTAGGGAGTCTACCAATCAGAGTCGCCATACTAAACTCAACAAGATTACGTATGCCATCTGGCAATGATTTGGGTTAAACGATTTTTCGGGTGCCCGATAGGTATAAACCAAGATGAGGTGCTGAAGCAGTCATAGATTCATCACTATTGAATAAAGAGGTTATCAATAAAATTTAAAGTAAGGATTGTATAATGGAAAAGGCTATTTTTAGCGCCTATGGTATGTTTCTTACTCAAGAAAATGGCAAATATCATATCAACTATGATGCTGGTGGTGTTACTAATAAAGATGTTAAATGTGAGATAAGCGTAGAAGAGTTTAATAAGGCAAAATTAAGCGAGCAAGATGCTTATGAAGTAATAATATGCACTCAAGTTAGAGATAAAACAAACCATTCATAGTAGTTTGATGAGTTTTATTTTTAATTTTATTGATTTCAAAGGCAGTAAAATATTTTTATAAAATGTTTTATTTGCCATAGATGCAAGCTGCCAGTGACGCGTATTGATGGGGTTGAAAGCCCGGAGATTTACTGGTTCCATAATGCGGCCAACGGGATGCCGGAGCTGCTGACTGACGGTGAAGGGCAAAAAGCCTGGGAAGGTATCAACAGCCCGTGGGGCAAGCTGCTGCGTGAGTCCAGCCAGGGTGTTCCTGTGGTGGAGCAGAACCTGCGTATGCAGGTCCAGTACCTTGACCGGAACAAATTTGCTTAAGCAAATTTGAACATCGCTTCAGCGATGGCCCCAGGGGGGTGAGGCACCGCAGGGGCCGAATCAACCGGACTGCACTACAATATGTTTCGTTATTATGATCCGGACAGCGGACGGTTTACCCAGCAGGATCCGATAGGGCTGGCGGGCGGGATCAACCTCTACCAGTATGCGCCGAACGCGCTGGGGTGGGTGGATCCGTGGGGGTTGAGTAGGTGTAGTAGTGGAAATAAGGATAAACCGGATTTCTATGTTGGGCCTGCAGGGCCAAGTGCGACAATGCCTTCAACAGGTTATCGGTACATGAGGTATTTAAATGATGATGGGACATCAGACAGATTTTTAGAATCAACCCTTAACACTAAATCTGCGCCAATTACCTATTTTGGTTTCAAAAAATTCGAAAGTGGAAGCGCTACTCGTGATGCTTTCCAAATTAAAGGTCTTGATCCGAACAACCCTTTAGATGTTTCATGGAGTGATGGCAGATTGAGAGGCACGTTTGATACCTTACAACTTTACGAAAATGGTGTAACTCAGGCTAAAGTTCCTAGAATGTTTGGTAATAAAGAGGGGGCTCCTCTTGAACCATTTACCGAAGCTTACCCAGAATATGGAAAGGGTGGGGTTCAACAACTTATTGCTGACAAAAAAAAGTAATATTTGATGAGATTAAAATTCTTCCAGAGGGCAAAAATGAACCTTGATTCTTATAAAGAAGTTTTAGACTATCTTAATGAATGTTTTACATTAAGGGTTAAAGATGAGATTTATTTACGTGCGTTGAGAGAGTTGATCGAGGGGTCTAGAAGACAAAAAACTGTAACTATCAGACCCATGCAGATACTTTTTTTAGAATATGTAAAGAAATATAATGACTATAACGTAGCCACTATGGAAGAAGAAAAAAATCTTTGGAGAGATCTTTTAGATTGCTGGCAATAATTCGATATAAATCTATTATTTCTTGCCCAGTTTAGCCTACATTTCACCCTTATTGGAATATTTGCGCTGGTGGGCGAAGTTAACTACAGTTTCTATGCGCTAAGATGTAAGGTTGTTATAATTAATGTAATGTATAAAACCTGAAAAATAGTAACATAATGGCAGTTATCCTCAAAATTGTTTCGATGATGAGTCAATTTTAGAGCCTTTGCTGGGATTGAATTTCGGTAGTTCAGGGATGTGACCAATAAGAAATTTCTTACTCGCACCTCCTGGATATATGATGACATTTTGAGGAATGCATGAGTTGATGAGCATTATTTATATGGTAGAAAAAATCCGGCAGGGTAATTGAAGACTTTATTAATCAAGTGCCTCTTAGTGATGCAATTTTTTAACCGACGTTTAAGTGTATTCCTATGAGATTTACTAAAAGTGATTTGATTTTTACAGGTTATGGTTTCGATATATTAAAGAAAAACGATGGTTACTATATTCGATATGACGATGGTACCGTGGCTACGTTTGAAAAAGAATCAAAAATAACTTTTGATGAAGCAATGAAGGCTCAAAAAAGTGAAAGTGATGCTTATGAAGTTATTATTGCTACCCAATCCAGAGAAGGACGGGGACGGCCTCAGTTTTGATTGTTGAAAATTTTTAAAATGCTTAAGTGTCATTCCTTCTGTAAAAAATATAAGTAAATTGCAATGGTGAGTGATTTATTTTAGTCCTTTAGATAAATCATGAAGTGATGCTGGCCGTAGAATGGAATTTGATACGTTACAACTTTAGGAAACGACGTGCCACAAGTGCGTCATCCACGAGTGTTTGGCGATAAAGACGTAACCCCTCTTGAATTATTTAGCAAGACGCACCCAGATTATGGTGCTGGAAATATCCAACAGATTTATGCTGATAATAGGATAATAAATTTCGATAAAGTCGATATTTTACCGGAGAGAGAATGATAGATTTATTTTCCTACAATGAAGTTTTAGATTTTCTTGAAACATTCTTCCAAAAAATGATTAAAGATAAAGCGTATCGCAAAGAGATGAAAGTTATCATTGATGGAAGTCGTAAAAATAAAACGGTTTCAATACGGGCTATAGATGTTTGCTTCATGAATTATCGTAAGGTTACGGGTGATTATAGTCTCCCTACAGATGAGGAGATGGAAATCTGGAAGCAGTTATTTAATGTTTGGCAGTGATAATTGAATTGATTCAATTTGATTTAAATTATGCATCGATTTTAAGGTGGATGATATGATGAATTTTAGAAAGGCAAAAAGCTTGAAAAGGTATTAAGAGTACATGGAATAAACAGCTACTACAGCTGTCGGGGATAGCTGAGTAAAGTGTCTTAGCATTTGCCCTTGCCTGATACCTAACAGATTTGGCAGGGCGAACTGGCGTGGGAGTATGACGCGCTGGGTAACTGCACAGCCTTAACACTGCCGGATGGTCGTAATCTCAAGCAGCTTTACTATGGCAGCGGCCATCTGCTGAGCATCGCGTTAGACAACCTGCCGGTCACCGAGTTTACTCGCGACACGCTGCACCGGGAACTGAGCCGGACACAGGGCGGCCTCACCATGCGCAGTGAGTATGACCGCTTAGGCAGACTGCGCCGCCGTGACGTGTTTAAGGGTGACTCACAGCGACCTGCACCGCGCGTCTGGTCCCGGCGTCGCGACTTCGATTACGGCAACAACCTGATCCGTGAAGAGCGCGACGATAATCCGTTCAGCCAGACATTATGGAACTACGATAACGCCGGCCGGCTGTTGTCTCAGGACGGTGCGCAGCCGGGTAATGAACAGTGGCGCTGGGATGGCGCAGGCAACCCGCTGGATCGCCATAGTGCCGCTCATGTCATGCATAACCGCGTCACTGAACTGAACGGTATCCGCTGGCAGTACGATATTCATGGCCGTACCACTGAGAAAGATGACGGTCACACCCGCTGGCGTTATCGCTATGATGGGGAGCATCGCCTGACGGATGTGATCAGCGAGCCACGGGACCGTAATAAGCCGCGCACTAAGGTGAGTTTCCGCTACGATCCGCTTGGGCGCCGCATCAGTAAAACCAGCCAGCAGCTGTTACAGGGCAGGCCGTCCGGGAACGCCGTCACGACACGCTTTGTGTGGGAAGGCTACCGCCTGCTGCAGGAAATCCACGACGGCACTCCGCTGACCTACGTCTACAGCGACAGCCAGAGCTATGAACCGCTGGCCCGTATTGATGGGGTTGAAAGCCCGGAGATTTACTGGTTCCATAATGCGGCCAACGGGATGCCGGAGCTGCTGACTGACGGTGAAGGGCAAAAAGCCTGGGAAGGTATCAACAGCCCGTGGGGCAAGCTGCTGCGTGAGTCCAGCCAGGGTGTTCCTGTGGTGGAGCAGAACCTGCGTATGCAGGTCCAGTACCTTGACCGGAACAAATTTGCTTAAGCAAATTTGAACATCGCTTCAGCGATGGCCCCAGGGGGTTGAGGCACCGCAGGGGCCGAATCAACCGGACTGCACTACAATCTGTTTCGTTATTATGACCCGGACAGCGGACGGTTTACCCAGCAGGACCCGATAGGGCTGGCGGGCGGGATCAACCTCTACCAGTATGCCCCGAACGCGCTGGGTTGGGTGGACCCGTGGGGGGTTGAGTAGGTGTTCTCTTGGAAAAGAGACTGGCAGGTACTCCGCAGTAAAACCCGGACCTTTGGATAAAGAGTTGGCTGAAACATTTTCTGGTGGTAGATATAGAGAAGTGATCCTTTCTAAGGATACAAGTTTTTGTCGGGCGGGAGTGTCAACAAATCCATTTGGACGCTTCTTCAGTTTGGATAAACCACAAAGTATTATCCAGACGTGAACTGATAAAGCAGTCTTACCAAAATGGCCTAATGGTTCTGCTTCAGTACTTGATAGTGTATATGAAATAAAAATACCAGCGGGTACTAAAGTTTATGTAGGCGAGGTGGGTTATCAGAATGGATTTTATCTCGGTAGAACAGAGCAAATAGTGCTATTAGAACCATGGAAAGTGGGAGCAGTGATAGGAAAATGGCCGCTGCTATGATCAATGAAGTTAAAAGAGTATTAAAACAAGTAATAAATTTACTATTAGACAATGGTGAATTGCCTTGGGCTAGATACTTTGATAAGTGCCTAAGGCAATTAGATGATGATTATCATGAAGGTATTTACAATATAAGGACGGCCTATGGTGGCATGGGATCATTTAATGACTTAGTTTTGCACAGTAACGGACATCCTTTAATAAAAGAAAATCAACGGTTAGAACAGTTGCGAAAAGAACTTTATAAAGTAACAAGTTAGTTATCTATACATTCCCGGAAGAAATCACCATTACTACTAACCGCCTCTGAACTGGAATAACTTTAGCGAGGCCTCAACAAGTCGGCGGAACAAACTGCTGCGTGAGTCCAGCCAGTGTGTTCCTGTGGTGGAGCAGAACCTGCGTATGCAGGGCCAGTACCTGGACCGGGACAAATTTGCATAAGCAAATTTGAACATCGCTTCAGCGATGGCCCCAGGGGGTGAGGCACCGCAGGGGCCGAATCAACCGGACTGCACTACAATCTGTTTCGTTATTTATGATCCGGACAGCGGACGGTTTACCCAGCAGGACCCGATAGGGTTGGCGGGCGGGATTAACCTTTACCAGTATGCCCCGAACGCGCTGGGTTGGGTGGATCCGTGGGGGTTGAGTTGTAAAAAGACAAACACATGGAATGAGTTTCAGCGGCATCATCGTGGCAATTTCAAAAAAACAACTGATGCTTCAGAGGCTTATCATACCCTGATAAAAGAACAGTCGCCTTGGCCATTGAATGAACCTCCAGCTAAAGCAGACATTTTACCAGGTACTAAACTGAATATGGCAGTGGCTCCTGGCCAGCCTGTTACGCGCCCGGGCGGTTTTGCTACTTTTGATGAGATTCCAAATAAAGCTTTCGTAAGAAATGAACTTGGAGTCAAAAATGAATGGAAACCTAATATTGATAGGGTTGTTACTTATGAAGTGATAAAACCTTTACCGGTGAGCTTTGGAGACGTAGGCCCTCAAATTGATAAAGGGGCTGGTGCTTACCTTAAAGGTGGTAAGTCGCAGGTGGAAATGTTAGTGCCCGCCAATGAAAGAATGGACTATTTGAGAGTAGTAGATGAAAAGCCCATCGGTGATTGAATCAAGGAGTTAAAATGAGCAACATTAATAATTTAAATGTCATAGCTGATGAGTCTCTTGTTACGTGGAAATTTAAAGGAAAAATGTTCTCTTTGCCAGTATCTGACATTGATCAGGTGATGATTGATGAAAGTCGCGAGTTAATATTTGTTCTTGACCAAAAAGAAGAGTTGCCTCATAGGTTATCTATAATTAGCGGGTGTGGGGAGGTTGTATCAACTTTTTCACCTCCTAATGGTGGGCAGTTCTATTACATGACCATTGATGCAAAAAAAGAAGTCTTAGTTGTCTGTGTTTTTACTGAGAAAATTGACGGGTGGAGTGACTGGCATTTTTCGTTCAATCAGAATGATAATCTGCTTTTGCGCGTTTCACCTGCATACTGATGCCTGGGTGGCGTCAGAGTAATTTATGGGTGAGGGAGCTTAGCCTCCTAACCGTGGTTTTGTAAAATTAGCAAAAGATACCCTTCAACCTGGCAGCTTAGTTGATCGGTATGGCGGTTGGATTGATGAAAAAGGATTCCATGATGGTGGTAGCTTTATTTCTCCTGTAGGATCTTCATTTGAGAGTAGGGCTTTACAATCAAGAACGATGAATAAACCCTATTCTATATATGAGGTAATGAAACCATTACCGGTTGATACTGGGCCAGCTATTCCTTGGTTTGGACAGCCGGGTTATGGAACTCAACATGAAACATTTTTTAGCATTGATAAATTGGTCGAAAATGGCTTTTTGAGGAAGATATGAAAATAGTTAATTATCAAAAAAAAAGTATATTAATTCACGATGGGTTAGAAGATGAATTTTTAAAGAATGAAGCTAAAATCTCTTGCCCATGCTGTGATGGTATGGTTTATTTCGGGTTATATAATTCAATAGATTTTAATGGGTATGACGAAAAGAAAAGAAAAATTTTGGCCTGCAGTATTAAAGGGCTGAGATCAAGAGGCGATGGTGTAAATGATTTTACATTTAATAATAGTCCATTGAGAGTTTCAGAAAATAAATGTTCAAATGGAATGCATGAGGTTTTAGTTATCTTCACCTATAAGGAAATACAGCCTGCCCGGTATCAATCTTATCTTGTAGGTGTATTTGATGATGAGAATCTTACTTGATTTTTTATAATATTTTATCTTGAATTGTGAGTTGTGATTTATAAGTGATAGGATCTCGCTTGTAGAATAAAAAGTTCTTATTGATAAATCAGGTGTGCGATAACAAAGAAGTTGGCCATTAAACTGAGTGATACTCGCTGGAAAGAGGTAGGTTGCGGCCAGAAAATATCTTGATTTTCAACGCGTGGATTTCTGGGAAAGGGGGATTTTTACTGTTTTCGATTTGAAAGCGAAAGTGAAATTATCATAGCGATAAAAAAGCTGTCGATATTGGCACCTTGTTTTCATATTTTCACGGATGGGCACCCTCACAGGAAAGAAAAGAGTAAGATCGATATGCCTTATAAGAAAATTGCCTGGTGTGGACCAGGAAATTACGTGATAATAGAGGGGTGGAAATAATTCCTACATAATGATTTTAAATACTCATTGCCATATTTAAGTAGTGATTTTTTAAAGTTGTCTTTTTCTGATGAAATATAGTCCTGCTATTGCGTGTCTTTAGTGAAGGGTTGAATAGCATGAATTTTATTCTTCTTATTTAATCAAAAAATGGTAAGCTTCTTCGTGTATCGCCTATTTGATGATATATAATCGTGATGAGGTAATTATGGAGTCTACATTTCTAATTTAATACCTAGACAACTCTCTTTTATCATTGAGCCTATGAGGAGATAAAATGAACCTGCCAGGAATGAATCCCGAGAATAACTTACCGGGTTATGACATCGCCAGGATGACCGGTTATGGGGCTCCTGATTTTGATTTCAAAGCGCTGGGTGCAGCAATGGATTGTACTCGGGAGTTTTATCAGGCTGGCATCATCTATGCAGATGGCGCACAGCGTTATCTTGTTCGGCCTGGTCAGCGTCATCCTAATGGTCAAAGTGGTATCGTTACACATCTGATTGTGACCAAAACGCCTAAGCAAGCCACAGCGTCTAATACGGGCAAGTCACTTAGTGAAGCAGTAAGCGTAACCTCAATGGGAACGGAGATTGCCTCGACCGTGCTTTCCTGTGGTGCAATGATTATCACAGCTGGCGTAGCGGTTATCGGCGCTTCAGCAACGCCTATAACCGCTGGCAGTAGCGGCGTGCTTGTTGCTATTGGTTATGCTGGCGCTGCCGCAACAGGCGTGCAATGTGTCAATGGTATTTACCGGGTTTATGATCTCGTCGAAAACGGTGGTGAAAACGTAGCGTGGCTGGACTCTCAGGATTGGTACGTTGCCACTTCAACGTCCCTTGACCTTATTTCACTAGCCAGTGTGGGCGGTGCGTTAAAAGAAGCCCTGGCAACATGGCGAGCGATGAAATCAGTCTCTTCTTTAAAAGCAACGGAGTGGCTCCGGAACTATCCAAGGCAGGACCGGGCTCGCCTTACTGAATTAATCATTAAGGCACAAAACCCTGGTATAAGTAATAAAGAGCTTAAAGCCGCCATCCGTGCAGGACTTTATCCAAAGCGTTTCCCTGTAGAGTCGGTGCAAAAAGAACTTGTTAAGCAACTCGCGCAGGTTGTTACGAGCGCAGCTGCTGTGGCAGGCAGTGCTGTCAGTGGTATCATTGCTGCTCCAGGTAATGTGCCGCGCTCCGGGCATTATATTGTGGGAACAATTCAATCACTGGCGGTATTTTAATGCAATTTCTATCATGGCTTGTCGGGCCAAATATCACTGAACTACTGCAACATGGTCGCGAAATAGATCAGGTAATCGCACGGCAGGATAATTCGATACTTGCCCGTTCCACTACAGAGCTTGAACGTTATTTTAAACAGCCTTCTGAGGCGCTTCCCCGGCAAAACGGCTTCCCGGTTGCGATAGTGCTGATGCTGTTGCTGATTGCATTTGCATTTAATTTGCTGACGTTTCTGCACGCTCTACCTCCGCTCAGTCCACAGATACATGCGTTGAGTTTTTTTGTTCCCTCAATCGTTGTTATTGGCGCGATACTCACGGCCAGTTACCTGCTTGCGCGAGGCCATACAGCCGGTGTGGCGGGGCTGGCTTACGTCTATGCGATGTTGCTTATATCGACTGTTTTACTATTGAGCTACAGCGTAGTTATGGGTAGCCACTCGGGCCTGTGGCTGATTCTGGCACTCGCGGCTTTGGTGGGTGCTCGCTGGATACTTAACGGGCAGGCTTTCATCCTGTTTGCCATTTACTGCCGGACACAACGCCTCGCCAGCGTCGCCCGGCAGCGTCGCATGAAATAACCCATACTGATCTGTAGTGCTGTCCTGGTGAGTACTGATTACGAGGAACAGCCTGGAAGAGACAGGTTTGTTTGGCGCGGCTCCCATTCGTATAACATCCTGAACCATGGAGAGCGTGCCGATATCCGTTTAACCAGACATTATGTAATGACTATAACGCCAGTCGGTTATTGTCTCAGGAAGGTGCACAAGCTGATAATGAACAGTGATGCTGGGATGGCACAGGCAACCCGCCGGGTGCCAGGCTTTGCATAAGTAAAACCAGCCAGCAGCTGGTAAAGTAAAACCGTCTGGCAAAGCTGTGATGACGCGCTTTGCATGGTAAGACTACCGCCTGCTCCACTAAATTCACAAAGAGAACCCGCTAATCTATGTCTGCAGCGACAGTCAGAATGATGAACTGAGGTCGCATATCGAGGGTGTGGAAAACCTAATGATACGCTTCATAATGCACCTGAGGGATGACGCTGCGACTAGTTAAGAATGGCTCAGATGATACAATGTCCTGGCTTGGGAAACAGGCGTGATAAAGTAACAATTAACGGAGGCTCAGTTTCGCTATGCTCAGCAAATTATTTTTTTTCCGATCATGCTCTGTAGTCTTTTACAGAGGTGAGTTTTATGAATGAGCTTTTGGAATTACGAATTAATAATGCTCCTGTTAAAGTAGCTGATGCTATGACTAGGCACGAACGCTTCGAAGATGCCCCTCTTTCTGTTCTATTCTTAATTAACATTAAAAAAAGAACTGTAAGAGATGAACAGAATTAAGAATTCAAAAGTTTTCAAACCCGACTATCCTCGTTTTATTTTAGATTGGCCAAGCGAAGATTTGTTTATTGATGGATTGGTCAATATCGCCTATCTATACAATAGAAAATAAGAGTGTGATCAGCTTTGCTTAAACTGTATTCAATAATTCTCGCTAATGCCTTCTGTGTATCTGGCCACATAGGGTGTTGAAAAAGCCCATGTAATTAAATTTGCTTGTTAAGGTGATACCGTAAGTGCTCAATCATGGACAGCTGTCGTTTCACAGGAATCTGAGAACACTTGGATCGGGAAACAGGGCGATGAGCTATTTGTCATCTGCTGTTGAGTCTGAAGCGGATAGGCTTAAGCTAAGAGCATTTAGAGGGTAGGGTAAATCAGGACTCATACAAAGTTGAAAACACACTAATCGTTCTTTAAAACGAGTTACGACTTAACGATATGCCATCATAAGGAGTTAAGGTATTCTACAGGGTAAATTACCTTTAAACGCGTAAAGCTGCTACACAAAGCGAATGTTTGACTTTCACTGAATGCTTATGTCACGGGGAATCTGTCGTGCCGAATGTAGTACTCTTCGCAGGTTAATCCTGTTAAGTGTCGCCAAGGCGAAATGTGAGCCTTATGTAAAGCTTTGAGCTAAACATAAGCTAGCTTAAGTCGTAAAGTCGGCTGTATGACCTCGGGTTAAATCCTGGCATGAATCCGGACCTCTTGCTATCAGAATGGAGTATTGAAGACTCCATGGGGTACAGTAGCAAATTACAAATGGACTGGATAAAGCGTGTTGCTTTCATTCTATGATCCCTCAGGCGTTAACAAACTTATTCGGAAGCGTGACTCACAAATGATAGATTTAAATTTCGATTTAAAAACCGGTAAGTTAATTTTTGATGATCTCACACTGGAAAATGTCACCGAAGAGTATTTTTTTAAGAGCCCATTATACCAGGTATTAAGTGAGCGTAACGCTGTAAAATCCCTCATGCCACATAATTATCATATTGATTCAGTATTTTTTTTGGGTAAAGAATTTGAGGTTTCCATCAGACCAATAAGTGTTGCATCTCCTTTCTTTGTGGTGTGCCTCGTTGACAAACATAGTGACTATTACAAATCATTGACTGACTGGTATGCGCGAACCAACATAGAAATGCTAAATGAATCGATCAAAGATCTAGCCGAGTGGTTCAAAGAAAAGCTAAATCTGGATGAACCCGAAATCAGTGAGGTTGAAATGATTCGTTGGGGCTTTGATTGGGGCCGTTTGTCGGTTTCCTATGAAACATACTCGTTCTTTCATGGGGCTTATATTGTCTGGGATTTTGGTAGGTAATCTACCGGGGATATTCACTCGTTATGTTTAACAACAATGGTTAAGGTAAAGATTTAGAGTGATGTCAGTTGCATAATTTTTGTAAGCCGGGTCTCTGCAGTTTTTTTAAAACTATTTATCCGAATATGATGTACATGAGGTGTTGGAATGAATTACCTGCTGGTGACTATTTTAGAACCAAAAAGAGTTGTGGTTGAGTTGAAAGGAATGAAGGACAAAGAGACTAAGTTAACTGACCTTGGGTTTTCAAAAAAAATGGAATGCATACTGCCTGTTTGAAAGCGAAAAAGAACAGTTGCATCTGATAAAGAATTTGATCGAAATGGATGCCTTGTTCTCTTATGGTCAGGGATGGGCACCGTCTCAGGTAATGAGTTATTTAAAGGAGCAAGGAAAAATGACGTTTCCCTACAAAGAAATTTTGTGGCGTTCTCCGGATAATTTTGAAATCATTGAATACAAATAAAAGCGGCGAAAATTTAGTAAAGATTATTGAGCGCGTTCAGAGTTCCATCTTTATCATAACAAGAGGCGAGAATTGGCATTTTTCTGGTAAGTTAAAGTAAAAACAATATCGTAAGATAAGCCGGAAGGACTCAGTAATACTGTCAATATATGAGTAATTCATACAGTTCGTGTATCCAGCCTGTTAGTTTTTAAATCATTGTCTTTAGTTTCAGAAGTAAAATGAAATCACGATGAATCCTAAAAGAAATCACTGATTATAGCTTTCATGCGGACAGACTAAAACTCTACACGGTAACATTAAAAGTGATAAATAAAATAAAAGTAACGGCGAAGATAAATAAAGCAATAGAGGAGATTGATCATGCGATTTTATCTAATGATAAAGCTATATTAAGTGTGACTTCTGAAGAGCAATTAAAAGCATTTAAATTAACATTTAATAACGTTTTGGAAATAATAAACTCTGATCGGTTGCCATCTAAAAGTGAAAGATCTATGGGTATCGCCAGAATTATTATTGACCAATGGCCTTATAATATTCAATTGGGGATTTCCATTATTGATGCAGAAAATGCATTTAAAGAATTATAGTTGAACAGAGATTACATGAGATTTTAAGGCTTTTTAGTAGGTAGTAAAACATATTCAGAATGATAAATAATAATGAATATATTTAAATTAAAATGACACTTCGCTCAGGACTGAACAAGGCTTCATCCTTGATCATGTGTACAGAATTCATTCTCAGTGATGTACATGGCGCGATTTAATGAAAAGAATTGAAGTCATCGATATATTTGCTGATGTATTGCTCGCAATGAAGCGTGAGATTTCCGAGCATAGAAAAAATAAACTCGATGTTATATTAAAAAAATACTAATTGACAATGAAAAAGCTCGAAACTGATGACCTTCATCATAATGACGTACATGGTTCAGTCAAAGCGTGTTTAGAAATTTATAACGACTATGATAACACTCTCCTTTTTAAAATGTCAGATTCGGAGATCGCAATATTTGAATACCTCAAAAAAGATAGTGTAACACGATAAAGGATGGTGCTAAGGCAATGAGGAAATCCAGATGAACAGTGTGAATAATTTGATTAAGTCGCTTAATAATTTAATTTCTGAGTTAAACGATAATGGTAAAAGAGAAGCAGCACTGTTCTTTTCAGTTCGTTACGATGAGTTACTTAAATTACGGGAAAAGGTTCTCCCTGAAACGATTAAAACACTGTCAACATGCATGTCTATCTCGCAATACGCTAACTTTACTGAAAAAGAAGAGAGGCTTTTAGTGGATGTAGTAAATGAAGCAATTCTGAGCTTTTCTCCCGATGGTAAATGCACAACTCTTGATGATGTCAGAAAACAGTATCCGGGTGTTAAGTTGAGTGACTATCCTCGCGGCCAATCTGAAAATGAAGTAACCAGCTATACATCTGCTCCAGAGGTGGATGGTCAGGTAATCACGTTTTCTTTTACTGTCAAAAATCCGGATTGTTTGAGTAAAGTGATCATCACTGCTAAAGAGTGAATCAGGTGACGTTGAACACATTCCGATTATGTAGGATAGTAACGGTAGAACCATGCCGCTTAGCACCATACGTTCCAGGAGCTTACAGCCTCAAACGGCTACACCGGGTAATGGCTCCGTCTCTACCAGAACGAAACCTCAAAGGCAGCCCGGTCTTTTTCTAAAGCCTGAGCTTAGTGCGGCAATGCGCAATCCTTTAAACTGAAATATTTTAAGAGAATGGTATGAGCGAGACTCTATTTAGTGACTATGGTATTGATATCGTTGTAAGAGATGGAACTTTTTATATCCGATATGATGATGGCGGTTTAGTCGGTAAAGAGATTGAGTCTGAAATAAGCAGGGACGAAGCGCTCAAAGCTCAACGCAGCCCGGGTGATGCTAATGAAGTCATTTTATTAACTCAGGTCAGAGGTGGAATTAATATTGCTAAATTTTAGGCAGTTTATCCGGGCCTGATTGTGTGAGTTTTGCCTGTCTAAACGCACCCTTAAATTTCTATTCCCTATTGAATCAGAAAAGGTTTTGCCAGAATCCTTTCCTGTACTTCTGCTCTTAATTGTAGGTCATGAACTCTTTCAGACATTCATAGCTTAAGACGTTCCACACCAACACCTTATCAGCGAGGGGAGACTGTCTGATCCTGCTGCAACTGAAGCTGCTTCTTTTAAAACGGAGAGTGATTTTATGATGGATCTCAGAGCTGGCGAAGACGAAATTTTTCATTATGCACAACGTTACGCCCATTTAATTCCACCCGTTTCGCGTCAGTTGATGAACAGGATGTCTTACAACCCTGTACCGATGCCAGAAACGGCAGAAGACAAACAAAAGCCCAAATGGATGTACTCACAGCCTCAAAAGATCACTGATATGCAGGCCCTGGACAAAGCGCAGGGTGCTCTCATGGGACTGGCGGCAGGAGACGCGATTGGTACAACACTGGCGTTTGTTCCGCGCGATAAGGCCTATGTAGACGATATGGTTGGCATGGGACCTTTCAACCTGAAACCCGGGGAATGGACTGATGACACCTCAATGGCACTTTGTCTGGCTGAAACTTACATTGAGAGCCATAAGTGTGACACGATGCTGTTCCGTCAAAAGCTACTCAGCTGGTACAGAAACGGGACGAATAGCTCAAACGGTGTCTGCTTCGACATAGGTAACACAACCCGCGTTGCGCTTGAGCAATTTGAACGACAGGGACCCACCTGGATGGGGAATAGTTCACCTGATACCGCAGGGAATGCCGCTCTGGTCCGACTGGCACCCACCGCTATTTTCAGGAGGAAATCATTTGTTGACGCCTTGCGTGACGCAAAACAACAGAGTAACGCAACGCATCGCGCGGCTGAGTCTGTCAGCTGTTGCCGTTTCTTGATCTTAATATTTCATTACCTTTTAAATGGTTACAGTATAAGTGAAAGCCTGGCGCCGCATCTCATGGGATCATCATTACGTGTTCTTCTGATTAACGCCGGTGAATATAAAGAAAAATACCGACATCAAATACGATCTTCTGCCTATGTCATCGACACCCTGGAAGCAGCATTATGGGCCGTCTGGCATACAGATAATTTCAAAGATGCTGTTTTGCTGGCGGCGAATCTGGGTAATGATGCAGATAGCATAGCGGCTGCCGCTGGTCAGCTTGCGGGTGCGTTATATGGTCTGTCAGGCATTCCTGAGGGATGGGTTGAGAAAATAGCGCATAAAGAGATGATTCTTTCATTGGCGAAACAGCTTTTTGAAATGGCACCCGACGAAAAAGATTGAAGTCATCGCGCAACACAACACGGTCGCCTGGGATGTGTCAGGTGAGTTCTGCCTTGCACAACGGCCTGACGTAATTGGCCATAGAGGATATTCAGCACATTAAGAGTTGATCACCCTCTGCCTGTCACACGACAGTTCCTGCAGAGCAGGTTAACTCTTTCAAATGAAGTGCCTTCAGAATGCTCCCCAGTTCATATTTCTGGCCGGTGTGCTGACAAGTGGAGTCGTGACATACCCGGGAGATGTAGCAATGTGGGTGATTTAAGGTATCTGCTATCTGCGATGCCAGCATCAAGAGATGTTTGGACTCAGTGTTTGAGTGAGATTTTCCTGTCTGATAGCCTCGAAATCGGTGTTTCTTATGATGAATTACTAAGTTTATTATTATCTAAATATCGAAGCAGAAAGCGGTCAACTGAGATTGATATCAGCGATCCCTGGGCCTGGATGCACTGATTAAACGTTTAGCAGCCCTTAAAGATAATACTAAAATCATTGTCTTTCCGTTAAAAAAAAGTGTGATGTCTGGCCATTGCTTTGTAATAGATGATAAAATTATTGGTTGCGCTTTCATTAAACGTGGCCGTGCTTGTTCCCAGGAAGTACTTTGGATAGAAGGGAAAAAGTTGTGTTGACAGGCGCTAAGGGAAAACCTCTGACAATCAAGGTTCTTTCTATGGGACCGCGGAAATTTTCATCTCACAATGAAAATGTTTGTGGCGTGAAAATGTAAATAACCTTTCCAGAGAGGCTAATGCAGGGTATGGGCGATGGAGTTGTCATTCACGTGAGGAAAGGAGACTATGCGATTCTCGAAACAAAAGAGGGTTATATAATCAGTGTTTTGTTTCCTAATGCCTACAGAAACTCTCACTTTGATGTGAGCAGGTATTTTAAACTGGATATATCAGGACTGATACAGTCAGGTGATTTTGAAGCACTTGATGAATTGTCTCAGGATATAAGAAGGGATTATGCCTCATTTCAACGATATGAAACTGAAAAGGTCAACGTTACAGGACGACGACTGATGAGTAAGTTGAAATTGGCCATGAAACCCTGGGATTTCACATTATATCGGTGTGGGAATGATACGCATGTACTCAAGGTTATTTTCAGTGAGGGAAATTACAAAGTCGACGTTGAAAGATTTTTCATTGTGACTGACTATCTACTGAACGCAGAAGATCTGTTTAGCACGTGCGAAAAAGTATCTGCAAATATCAGGTTGTCTTGCGAAGATTTTGCTAAGAGTGAAATAAGTAAGCGTGATTTTGATTTGCTTTAAAATGTGATTTTCAGGGCGGAAACCGGTTTTAATGCCACTGTTTTGTTACAGCCAGGCCAGTAACGCCTGCGGACTCACGCTTGAAGGAGTCAAAATAAGAGCAGCGTCTCAGAGTCAGTTCAGATGCGATGAAACTGATTTTCATTTAATTCCTTTAACAGGAATTGATGTACAGACAACGCTGACTATTAAATTTATTCAGGCAGGTAATGATGAGATTATTTAGAAGAATGATTTTTTTGATTGTTGTCTCTGGTGCCATAATAGGTGCCGCTATGGCTTCTGAAAATACACAACCGTTATCTCAGTATGATAGCTTAGCCAAAATTTCAACTATCTTTAATAACCAGGCAGTTGTTTCCAGTTTAAAATCTGTGCTGGGCAAAGACTACAACGAATTTAGTCAGAACTTTGATGTGTTTGGTGAACCTCATAAAACTAAAGAGGGAGGATTATTTGCTGAGGGTTGGCTAAAAGATCTTTATCTTGAGCAGGCTTCAGCGTTCGTCATACAGCCTGATGGTAAAATTTATGCTGCGTGGTTCTCTACGGAAGGCAATGAAGTGCATTATGTCTCTAACGCACCGGGAAGGAACACAATACAGGAAGACATTGCTGGATGGACGCAGCGTTTTGACAAGGTGCCGTCATCTGGTGTGAATGCTGAACAAAAAGAGAACAGGAAAAAGGAACGCTTTTATGAGACAAGCCATTTCAGGATTAAAATAACCTCGCTTTGTGCGACTTATTCAGACTGCAATGATGTCAGCTACGAAGGGGTTCGAAAGTCAGATGGCGCGGTTGCCAGGCTTAAAGGTAAAGCTATGGAAAGCGACTGCGGTAAAACCTTTTGTCCGATCCTCACTTATACATTTCGAAATCATGATGCATGTTATATTATCAATAACGTGATCAATAATCTTTCCGTTATTGTTAATGGTAAGGTTGTGCTTTCCGAAACAGGGAAGTGGATTGACGTTTCCGGATAAATAAACAGACTCGCGTTTTAATGACGCACTACGGTGATAATGATCATGATGCAACCATGTGCTGTGCATGATAAATTTAATGTCCTGTCGTTGAAGAGATAAGTGCAGAGTTATAATTGTATCTCAATCTGTAATAACAAAGACGAGTTTTTAAATATGAGCTTAAAATACGCAATGGGAGAGCTGGTTTTTAATGATTCGTTGATTTTAAACCCAAAAACAACTAAACATGAGTTAATATCAATTCCTGGGGTTGTCTGGGAGTCATGGCCAGAGAATGTTGAGGACACAGTTTCATACAGATGTGTTTTTCCGCTTAAAAACAATAATAGTGGTGATATTTATTTGGTTGTCAGTTTTTTTGAGTCCGGGAATTCAGGTGCTATAATATCGCGCTGGAGTTTTGCACCAGAAAAATTTTTGATGGGTGAGCAGAAAAGCCTTACAGGAGGCATAACTAAAATATTAAAACGTTGGTTTAAGGAACAAACGAGAACTTCATTACCTTTAAACGGGGTTTGGGGCAGCATTGATGTAGCTTATGACGTTTATAACAGAGTGGCGACAATAAATTGTCACTATCGTTCAGGTTCCGGAAAGTAAATTTAATAAAAATGGTTTTTATCAATAGCGATGCAGGATATAAGATGCGATTGTGAACACTGTTAAGCTCAGGGTGAAGTTAATATGAAGGCTGATGTATTTTTTAAAGCCAGAAGTTTATTCTGCCTGATCATTCAGGATGTAAACCTATCTTCTGGGTTAGCTAACAATATCTCATATGCTCTTGACTATAGTATAAGCTCAGGTGAGATTCTCATCAGGCTGAATTTTTATCTTGATCAAATGTTGAGTGAGCCAGATATATATAGAATTGAGGTTATTAAATTAGCCTCTGGCTTACAATTCGATATTAAAAAGATTCTTAGCTGATCATCATTGTAAAGAATTCAGCTACTTAACATGATTATTTTGCTCATTTGTTGTTGGGCTAGTTGTCCCTGATATTTAACGCTCAAAGCTTTTAAGCTGGATAAAGAGGGACTTGCTATGACTGAAAATAGTCCAGGCGAAATGCTTTTGGATGCTCTGGCGCCAGATTTGTTACGTCAGTATATAGATTTTAAAAATATAAATGGTTTGTTTTCAAGGGGAAATGCGACGGGCAGAGCAGAGGAGGAAATTGATATTCATCTCAGTTGCGTCAAAAATATGGGTGACGAGGTTATAGGGAGCGTCTCGCTAAAAGAACACCTTAGTCTCTATCAGGGAGACTATGTGTATATTTTAGCTGGTTATGACAGGAACTATGGTTTTGAACTCTATCTAAATGATAAGCAGACTGAGGTTCTGGGCGTTATGATCGTCAGGCTGAGAAATAAAAGTGTAAACTAAATTCAATGGGAAAAGGAGAGGTTAGGCATTAAGTATCCCTGAGTTTTATTAAATAATCAGGTTGTTGGCACACCAATCAGGACTCTGAGTGGATCATAAACCCACCAGGGCTGAAGCAAAGTCTGGACGCCTTACAGGATGCGGCTGATATAGACGTAGTGAGGGGGCCCTGGAATAAAAGCAAACAATCTCCTGCTTTAACAGGTTAAGAAAACTGAGATTTACACGTACATCAGCATGGAAAGGTTTAACCGTTACATAATGATAATCTGTTGGAGGAATTAAAAATGTGTGTTCCAGAGAGAAAAGAAGCTGAAATGATGTTGCTGAATCTTTTAAACAGAACCTTAAAAAATCAGTCTGATATAGACCTGTTAATGGATTTAGCAACAAAAAATGAGTACGCAATTCCAATGAAAGCCATCAGGCACAAATTTAGCAGCATGGAGAAACAGCCACTTACACAAGATGACTGGAATGATATGGATACGCTAATGCACTATTTTGGTCCTTAGCGTTTGCTAAGCAAGAGAGAGAAAAGACTAAGAAATGTTGTAGCGCTTTGCCTCCCACGTAATTGAAAAGGAATTTGTATGATAGATCTAAGATTGTCAGAATCTGAACTTAAAACATATGCAAGGAAGTATGCACATTTGTTGCCTGAGCTATCGCCTCAACTCATCAACCGGATGGCTTACGAACATCGGCCAATGCCTGATGAAAAGCCAAAGAAACCGGAGTGGATGAATACGCTGAAACAACGTATTTCTGACATTGAGGCCTTAGATAAAGCCAAAGGTTTACTCATGGGACTTGCCGTTGGTGATGCAGTGGGGACCACTCTGGAATTCCAGATTCGCGACAGTTCTAACATTTACGATATGGTTGGCGGAGGCCCATTTAATCTTAAGCCCGGTGAATGGACTGATGACACGTCAATGGCTTTGTGTCTGGCAGAAACCTACATTGAAAATAATTTTTGTGATACGAAATTATTCAGGAGGAAATTAATAAGTTGGTATAAATCGGGTCATAATAGTTCTAATGGAGTTTGTTTTGATATAGGCAATGCTACTCGCTATGCTCTTGAGCAAGTAATCAAAAATGGTCCTGATTGGATAGGTAACACCTCCCCAGATACCGCAGGGAATGCCGCTTTGATTCGTCATGCCCCTGTGGCAATTTTTAGACGAAAATCATTTATTGATGGCTGGCGTGATGCCAAAAGCCAAAGTACAGCAACACATCGTGCGCCAGAATCCATAAACAGCTGCCAGTATTTGAATTTAATTTTACATTACCTTTTAAATGGTTATGGTAAGGATGAGGCTCTCTCGCCTCATAAAATGTCTTTAATGGTAAGGATTCTCATCATTAATGCCGGCGAATATAAAGAAAAGCATCGTGACCAAATTCGCTCTTCTGGTTATGTCATCGACACCCTTGAGGCAGCATTATGGGCCGTCTGGCATACAGACAATTTTAAAGATGCTGTTTTGCTGGCGGCAAATCTTGCTGATGATGCTGACAGCGTGGCAGCAACCGCAGGCCAGTTAGCGGGTGCATTGTATGGTTTATCAGGCATCCCTAAGGAATGGGTTGATAAAACAGTACAAAAAGACAGAATTCTTTCAATGGCAGAAGAACTTTTTTACCTCGCACCTGAAGAAACAGATTAATTTCGACATCCCATATTTTAAATATGGGATTTTTTTACTAAATGCATTTGCGATGTACAATAATTAAGCTTTTTAATTTTACAAGGCGTTTAGGTTGAATTGATTATTTTGTTGTAATGGTTATTCTAAATTTCGGTCTATAAGTACGCTGATTTAACCTGACATTGCCGATAGCATTTGCCACGAATTTAATTACCAACCGCCCTACAGTTAAGTGCTGCGTAAGCCATTTTACCTTCTCCTGCTCCGGTCCATAGCCCATCCTTTATGCCTGCATAAACATCTCCTTTTCCTATGGTTCGCCCCATATTTTAATCTGACCTCTCTCCAATCCCCCTGAAAAACCCATCCATTATCACTATTCCCTCTGGCTATAACCTGCCGTTATACCCTCCTGCTAAACAAGCATTCGTCACCTTTCAGAACGCATGAAATAGTGGTTTCAGAACCTGATCTTTTGGCTGAAACGAGAGACAACATGCTAATCCCACAACCCTATTTACTCTTTCTTGGCGATGTTACCGATCCCCTTGCGGCAAAAACGGCGCGCGGTATTCATATCTGGCGGCCGGAGCAGTGCGTTGGCGAAATTAAACTGCCGGGCTGCACGGTCAGTCTGGGTCTGGATGAACTGGATATTCCCGGCGCCAAAGCGCGCGGAGCGAAAACGCTGGTGCTTGGCACTGCCAATGCCGGGGGCTATCTGCCAGCGCACTGGCTGGAAACGATCAAAAGTGCGATCAAAGCAGGCTTGAATGTGGCCAGTGGTCTGCATCACCGACTGGTGGATGAACCGGAACTGGTGACGCTTGCGCAGGCTTCGGGTGTTGAGCTTTTTGACCTGCGTCATATGCGTCCAGCGCTCAGTGTAGGCAGCGGTAAGAAGCGTTCAGGTAAGCGGATACTGACCGTCGGTACGGACTGCTCAGTGGGCAAGATGTACACCTCACTGGCGCTGGAAGCGGCGATGCGCGCGCGCGGCCTGAAAGCCGATTTTCGTGCCACGGGACAGACTGGGATTCTGGTCGCAGGGGAGGGCATTGCTGTGGATGCGGTCATCGCTGATTTTATTGCCGGTGCAGCAGAAGCACTGTCACCGGCGAATGACGAGGACCACTGGGATATCGTTGAAGGTCAGGGCTCACTGTTCCACCCCTCTTATGCGGGCGTCAGTATGGGGCTGATGCACGGTGCGCAACCACACTGGCTGGTCATGTGTCATGAAATGGGACGACCTCACATGCGTCATTTGCCACACCAGCCCATGGTCAGCCTGCAGGCGTGCGTTGAAGCCAATCTGCGTGCCGCGCAGGTGACCAGTGAGTCCGTTCAGCTGGCTGGCTTTGCTATCAACACCTCCAATTACAGTGAAGAAGAGGCGCTCGCTTATTGCGCCGAAATCAGCGCTGAGTTTGGCTTACCGGCCACAGATCCGGTGCGTTTTGGTATTGATGAGATCGCCGCACTGCTTCAGGAGCGTGGCTGAAATGAGAAAGTTGCAGATTGAGGTGGTGGAGTTGCCGCTGGCGCGACCCTTTGCTATCGCACGCGGTACCCGTACCGCCGTGACGGTCATCCGTGTCACGCTGGAACAGGAGGGATTCATCGGGCAGGGCGAATGTACACCAACGGCGCGTTACGATGAGACACCGGATAGCGTTAAGGCCATGCTCGAAGCGGTACGCACTGACGTGGAGTCGGGCCTCAGCCGTCATGATCTGCAACACCGCTTACCCGCCGGTTCAGCGCGCAACGTGCTGGACTGTGCGCTATGGCGACTTGATGCCGCACGGGCTAATCAGACGCTGTGGCAAAAGAGCACCTGCTCTCAGCCAGAGTTGGTCGTTACGGCAGAAACCCTTAGCCTCGATACGCAGGAATGTATGGCTCTCGCGGCGGCGGATGCTGTGTCACGTGGCGCCCTCCTGCTCAAAATTAAGCTCGATCGTAATGCGATTCTGGAAAAAGTGGCGGCGATTCGCGCGGCGGCACCGCATGCCACGCTCATTATCGATGCCAATGAAGCCTGGTCGGGTCTGGAACTGGAAAGCCTGCTGGTGGCGCTTAAGGCCTTCAACATCGCGATGGTGGAGCAACCCCTTCCCGCCGGACAGGACCATGACCTGTTACGTTTCAAACATCCCATACCGGTCTGTGCCGATGAGAGCTGCCATACGCGGGCGGATATTGCCGGACTACGCGATCGTTACGAGATGATCAACATCAAGCTGGATAAGTGCGGTGGCCTGACTGAAGCGCTGGCGATGGTGGATGAAGCCCGGACGCTCAATATGCGCATTATGGTCGGTTGCATGCTGGGCTCGTCACTGGCCATGGAGGCCGCATTGCCCGTCGCGGTTAACGCTGAGTTCGTCGATCTGGATGGCCCCATCTGGCTAGCCGCCGACAGTTCTCCTTTCCTGAGCTACTCCCAGGGCCGTATCTGGCTATAACTTTGCGAGGCGACGATGACGGACACACAACGTACTTCCCCTGCAACCCGTTCTGCCTCTGCCTCTCCCGTGCTGGCGATTCAGGATCTCAGCGTCTCGTTTCATGGACGTAGCGGTAAGAATCAGGCACTCAAAGGTATCAGTTTTGCCATTCATCCAGGTGAAATCGTCGCCGTCGTGGGTGAAAGCGGCTCAGGTAAATCGGTCACGTCGCTGGCTGTGATGGGCTTGCTGGCAAACAGCGGCCGTGTCGATGGCGGCAGCATGCAGTTCCGCGACCGCCGCGGAAAAGTGCATGCGTTAGAAACGCTGGATGATGCTCAGCGCCGCACGTTGCGTGGCCGTGAAATGGCGATGATCTTTCAGGAGCCCATGACCTCGCTGAATCCGGTGCTGCGCATTGATGATCAACTTACCGAGGCATTACGCGATCATCAGCAGTGCGACAGAAAGCAGGCCCATGCGCGGGTGCGTGAATTGCTGCGACAGGTGCGTATCGCCGATGTGGACCGCGTCATGAAAAGTTATCCTCACTCGCTGTCAGGCGGCATGCGGCAGCGTGTGATGATCGCCCAGGCCCTTGCCTGCGATCCGCAACTCCTGATTGCCGACGAGCCTACCACTGCGCTGGATGTCACCGTACAGGCGCGCATTCTCCATATTCTGCGTGAGCTGCAACGCGAGAAACAAATGGCGGTGCTGTTTATTACTCATGATATGGGCGTGGTAGCGGAAATCGCCGATCGCGTAGTGGTCATGCTGCGTGGCGAAGTGGTAGAGCAGGGAACCGTGTCTGAGATTTTTGCCGCCCCGCAGCATGCGTATACCAAAGCGTTACTGGCGGCAGTACCAAAACTCGGTGATATGCGGGAACACAGGTGGCCGCAACGCTTTCCTCTGCCCGGTGCCCGCGAGGCTGTGCAAGACGAACAGCATACCGCTCGCTATGACGTGGCGCCGCTGCTGGATGTGCGCGGATTAAAAGTCTATTACCCCATCCGCAGCGGCATCTTATCGAGCCTGACGCATCACGTGCATGCGGTTGAGCAGATTGATTTCAGTCTGTGGCCAGGTGAAACCCTGGCCATCGTGGGTGAAAGCGGCTGCGGCAAATCGACAACCGGACGGGCGCTGATGCGCCTTATCAACAGTGACGCTGAAAGTATTCACTTTGAAGGCAAGGAAATCTCTGACCTGAAAGAGGCAGAGTTCCAGCCGCTCCGCCGTGAAATTCAGATGGTGTTTCAGGATCCCTATGCGTCACTGAATCCCCGCCTGACAGTGGGTTTCACCATTGCCGAGCCGTTGCTGTTACATGGCATGGTCTCTTCGCTTGAGCAGGCTTCCCCACAGATAGACGCGCTGCTGAAGAGCGTCGGTCTCCTGCCTGAGCACGCGCGTCGTTACCCGCACGAATTTTCTGGCGGTCAGCGTCAGCGTATTGCCATTGCCCGCGCGATGGCGCTGAAACCGAAAGTGATAATTGCTGATGAAGCGGTATCGGCCCTTGACGTCTCGATTCAGGCGCAGGTGGTCAATCTGATGATGGATCTGCAGCAGCAAACGGGCGTGGCATGGATTTTCATCTCTCACGATATGGCGGTCGTCGAGCGTATTGCTAATCGCGTCGCGGTGATGTATCTCGGCCAGATTGTGGAGTTGGGTCCGCGCCATTCGGTCTTTAATCAGCCGCAACATCCCTATACCCAACGTCTGCTGGCCTCCGTGCCGGTCGCCGATCCAGAGAACCGTCAGCCCCGTCTTTTCGACGACAGCGAAATTCCCTCGCCGTTGCGTAAGGTGGGCGAAACGGTCACTAAACCCCGTTATCGCCAGGTTGCGCCCCATCACTGGGTCGCTGACGGCATTGCATTGTAATTATCCTCAACGACCAGGAGAATCTATGAAAACGCTGTTTCGCCGTACTTCGCTCGCCCTCGCATTGACGACGACGCTGGTCATGACTGCGCAGGCACAGGATCTGCGCATTTCAATGTATGCCGATATCACGGGGCTGGATCCGCACGACACCTCGGATAATGTCAGCTACTCGGTTCAGAGCGGCATCTTTGAGCGCCTGTTCCAGTTTGATTCCCGGATGAAGCTGCAACCCTGGCTGGCGACCGGTTATACCTCCAATGACAGTGCCACCGAATTTACGCTGACGCTGCGCAAAGGCGTTACCTTCCAGGACGGTACCCCGTTTGATGCCGAAGCCGTCAAAGCGAACCTTGATCGTCTGGCAGATCAGAAAAAAGGGCTGAAGCGTAACAGCCTCTACAAAATGATTGATAAAGTCATGGTGCTGGCACCCGACCAGGTAAAAATCGATCTGAATCAGTCGTTCGGGGCCTTTATCAACACCCTGGCGCATCCTTCCGCGGTGATGTGGAGCCCGTCAATTCTTAAGCAATATCCGGACGAAGCGCAGTTGCGACTGCATCCGGTGGGAACCGGTCCGTTTACCTTTGTCGACTGGAAACCAGGCAAAGCCGTTACGCTGGCCAGATATGCAGGCTACTGGCAGCAGGGATGGCCTAAAGTCGACCGTGTCATCTTCTCGCCGAGTCCTGAAGATGCGACACGGGTGGCAGCGTTGAAATCGGGCCAGGTAGATGCCATCTGGCCATTGCCTTCAGACCTCATCGCGGCCGTTCAGCAGGACAGCCATCTTTCCATTCAGCGCGATCCGAGCATTTATCTTTATTACATGGCGATCAACACGCAGCACAAGCCGCTGGCCGATGTTAGGGTGCGTCAGGCCATCAACTATGCGATTGACCGTAATCTGTGGCTGAAAGTGGCCTTCGCCGGTCTGGGCAAACCTGCCACATCCGCGATCCCGGAAGGCGTACAGTTTTATCAGAAACAGGGCGATCCTGATTACGGCTATGCGCCGGATAAGGCCAAAGCCTTGCTGAAAGCGGCGGGATATCCGCAGGGGCTGGATCTTAAGCTCTGGGTGACCAACGCCACGGCCAGCGTCCGTGCCGCTCAGGTGCTGAAAGCGCAACTGGCCACGGCAGGCATTCGTGCCACGGTAACACCGATGGATTCCGGCACGCGCAACGCTAAGTTGTGGGGCGTTCAGGACCCGAAAAAGGCGGAGTTTGACCTCTATTATGGCGGCTGGTCGACCTCTACAGGGGATGCCGACTGGGCGCTGCGTCCGCTGTTTGCTACAGAATCCTGGGTTCCGACCTCGTATAACGTCTCCTACTTCAGTAACCCTGATGCAGATAAAGCGATTGCGGCCGGGCTGGCGACGGCCGATCCGGCAAAGCGTGGCATCGCCTATGCACAAGCGCAAAAGGTGTTGTGGAAAGAAGCACCGGTGGCGTTCCTTGGCACGCCAGACAATCTGGTGGGCAAACGCAACACGCTGAGCGGCGTTTCGATGCTGCCTGATGGCAATTTACTGTTCACTCAGGCGTCCTTTAAATAAGACGGTCTCTTCTTCCTCGTCCCCTGTCCGGAACGGATGAGGGACGTGAAGAGGCCAGTCGCACCTCATTTCAGGGAATGGCATGTTTGCATACATCATTCGCCGATTGCTGGAGATGATCCCGGTTTTGCTGGTGGTCTCCTTGCTGGTTTTCAGTTTTATCAAACTCATGCCGGGCGACCCGGCGCGTATTTATGCCGGACCGGATGCGCCAGTTGAGGCGATCGAAGCGGCGCGTCAGCACCTCGGGCTTAACGATCCGCTGCCGCAGCAGTATTTCCACTGGATCGGCAGCCTGTTGCAGGGCGATCTGGGCACCACGTATCGCACCCAGCAACCGGTGCTGGAGGTGATCAAAGAGGGCTTCATGCCGACGCTGTGGCTCGCCTTAGCGGGTTTTACCTGGTCCGTCATTCTCGGTTTGTTATTCGGCGTTATGGCTGCACTGAAACGTGGAAGATGGCAGGACTGGACGCTGATGAGCGTGGCGGTCGGCGGGATTTCGATGCCAGCCTTCTGGCTGGGGCTGTTGCTCATCCAGTTCGTCGCGATGCCTTTTGGGCTGTTCTCGGTCAGCGGCTTTAACAGGGCCAGCGATATTGTCCTGCCCGCCATTACGCTGGGTTCGTCGGTTGCGGCAGTAATGGCGCGCTTTACCCGTTCGGCGTTTCTTGAGGTGGCGCAGGAAGATTACGTGCGTACCGCCAAAGCCAAAGGGCTGCGTAACCGCCTGGTGACGTGGAAACATGTGATGCGCAATGCGCTCATCCCGGTGATTACCATGCTGGGCTTGCAGTTCGGTTTTCTGCTGGGCGGATCCATCGTGGTGGAGAGTGTTTTCAACTGGCCAGGGTTAGGCTGGTTATTGATTGAGTCGATCAAAGCGCAGGATCAGCCGGTGATTCAGGCGCTGGTGATGCTGTTCGTGTTTGAATTTATTGTGATTAATCTGCTGGTCGATCTGCTTTATGCGGTGGTCAATCCGGCCATTCGTCTGCGACAGGAGCCGAAATGAGTATTCAATCGCTGACTGAAAATGCGCCTCAGATTATTCGTTCGCCGTGGCGCGATTTCCTGCATGCCCTTGTGCGGAACCCTCTGGCGCTGGTTTCAGGTGGGTTTGTGCTGCTGTTGATTGTGGTGGCGATTTTTGCGCCCTGGCTGGCGCCCATGGATCCCATGGCTCCGGACTGGATGGCGTTATCTTCGCCGCCCACGGCGGCACACTGGATGGGGACGGACGAACTGGGGCGCGACCTGCTCAGCCGCATTATCTATGGCGCGCGTATCTCGCTCTATATCGGCGTGCTGTCGGTGACGATCGGCATGCTGGTCGGGGTTATGCTGGGCTTACTGGCGGGCTATTACGGCGGTTGGGTCGATATGCTGATCATGCGCGGTGCCGACGTATTATTTGCATTTCCCGGTATGTTGCTGGCCATTGCGGTGGTAGCGCTGCTGGGGACGGGCCTGAACAATGTCATTATCGCCGTCGCGGTATTCAGCGTGCCGGTATTTGCCCGCATCGTGCGGGCGTCGACGCTTTCTCTGAAGCAGGCTGCCTATGTTGAAGCCGTGCGCTGTGCCGGTGCACCAGACAGCGTCATTATCCTGCGGCATATTCTGCCCGGCACGCTTTCCAGCGTGATTGTCTATTTCACTATGCGCATTGGCACCAGTATTCTGACCGCTGCGGGCCTGAGTTTTATCGGACTGGGTCCGGAGCCTGACGTGCCTGAATGGGGCAATATTCTGGCGATGAGCCGAAGCATGATGATGGCCGGATCGTGGCACATGAGCGTATTTCCGGGGCTGGCGATCTTTATCACCGTGCTGGCTTTCAATCTGCTTGGGGATGCGCTGCGCGACACGCTCGATCCAAAATTCAAGGGCTGACTATGGATTTCCAACAATTGCAGCGTGAACTGCTGCTGAAACGCTGGCGCGACAGACGTCAGCTTGGGCAGCCGCGAAGCGCCTGCGGACCCACGAATCGAATCAGCGATGTGGCGGGCGTGCGTGTCGGACATTGCACGCTGAATGAAGGCGAAAAGCAGACTGGCGTAACTGCTGTCCTACCGCCGGGCGGCAATCTGTTTCTCACGCCGCTGCCGTGTGGGGTTGAGGTCCTGAACGGTTTTGCGAAACCTATCGGACTGGTTCAGATAGAGGAGCTTGGCGTGCTTCAGACGCCGATTCTGCTCAGTAACACGCTGGCGGTCGGCACGCTATTTACCACGCTGGTGCGGGATGCCATCAGTCGTAACCCGGAACTGGGACGAACACTGCCCACGGTCAATCCGCTGGTGCTGGAGTGCAACGATGGCTGGCTGAATGATATCCAGGCGCTGGCCATCACTGAAGCGATGGCGCAGGAGGCATTGCAGACGGCCTCAGCAGACTTCGCGCGCGGCAGCGTCGGCGCAGGGCGCGGGATGAGCTGTTTCAGCCTGAAAGGGGGCATAGGAACCGCCTCGCGGGTTATTCCCTCGCTCAACGCCACGCTTGGCGTGCTGGTGCTGGCCAATTTCGGCGCACTGGAAGTATTAACGCTCGATGGCGTTCGGGCTGGCGAGATGATTGCGCCGCTGCTGGCCGGGGAGGCGCCGCAGCTGGATGCCGGTTCTGTCATCATCATCATGGCGACGGATGCACCGCTGGACGCACGTCAGTTAAAGCGCATCGCGAAGCGAGCCGGCGCTGGCCTGGGACGGCTGGGCAGTTACTGGGGCCACGGATCGGGCGATATTGCGGTGGCGTTTTCAACGCAACCTCTGCCGCAACCGCCACAGGACGACACGCTGGAGCCGCTGCTTGCGGCAGCGGCAGATGCAACTGAACAGGCTGTACTGGATGCTTTGCTGAGCGCTGAGGCTGTTACCGGCTTACGCGGTCATCATCGCCCCTCACTGACGCAGATTCTGGATAGATTAACGACATGAAAATTTTTATCTCGGCCGACATTGAAGGCATCGCGGGGGTCATGCGCCCGGAGCAATGTACACCCGGCCACCCGGAACATCAGCTGGCCCGTGGTCTGATGGAGCAGGAAGTGAATGCTGCGATTGAGGGGGCTTTTGCAGGCGGGGCAACGGAAGTGGTGGTGGCAGACAGCCATGCGCAGATGACCAATTTGCGTGCGGAAAATATCGATCCCCGCGCCCGGCTGGTGCAGGGAAAACCCCGTGTCCTGTCGATGGTGGAAGGGATAGAGCAGCAGACGTTCGACGGGCTGTTTCTGGTGGGATTTCACAGCGCAGCAGGTGAACCCGGCGTACTGGCGCATACCATCAACGGCCGGGCATTCTGGCGTATCCATATCAATGGTCAGGTGATGGGAGAAACCGATATTTATGCGGCCGCCGCTGCTGAGCACGGCACGCCATTGCTGCTGGTCACCGGCGACGATCAGTTACAGAGCTGGATTGCGGAACACTACTCAGCAGTCAATTACGTCTGTGTAAAACGCGCCATTTCTCATACCTGCGCGGAATCATTCAGCCCACAAGCGGCACAGCGTGCGATCGCTGCCGCAGCAAGCGCCGCACTGCAACATCCCCCTCAGATGAGCACGAGCCGCCTGACGGCACCTTACGCGATGCGCCTTCAGGCCACTAAACCGGTGCTGGCCGATCTGTTCAGCCTGATCCCCGGCGTCACGCGTCTGGATGCCGTTACCGTGGCGTATCAGGCCGAGAATATGGAGACGTTAATCAGTTTACTCAGTGCATTCTCTTATCTGGCGAGCACACAGTCATAGCGAAATTATCCCGGGCTGCATGCAACGGCAGCCCGTTAAGCCCGCCTTTACTGTTCTCCTGAAACCGCGCTGCCAGGCACACCGCCTGTATTGCGGACTGTGCATGCGCATCTTCCCTCTGACGAGCCAGGATCGCTGCTGGCTTAAATCCGCGCAACCCACGCTGCTGACCAGCGTTCCTTTAACTGCACCACGTCAGCGCGAGACCCGCTCCCTCCAAAGGCTTCAGTCAGGACTGCCGGGTACGGATGGGGCGAGACAGGCAGCTGAGCCTGCAACGGTTTTGCGGTACAGTTTTTGCAACAGGATAATGATTGCTCTCTCACCCTCCGCCCGGACCTGATCGTACAGCCTGTCGGAGAGGCCTTCGTTTTCGGTATTCCATCCAGGGTAAATAGTCATGCGGCTCCGCCATATAGAGGTCTTTCAGGCCATCGTACAGACCGGCAGCATCAGCGCTGCGGCGCGCTTACTCAATGTCTCGCAGCCCAATATCAGCCGTGTGCTGAATCATGCTGAACAGCAATTGGGGTTTGCGCTGTTTGAGCGACGTATACAGGGAATGAGTGTGACGGCAGAAGGGCGACGTCTCCTGCCTGAAATAGACGATCTCTGCCAGCGCCTGCAATCTATCACCCAGCTTACCGAACAGCTGCGGCGGGGCGAAGGGCAGTTAGTTCGCGTCGGAGCGGCTCACGCTTTTGGTCAGATGGTTTTGGCGCCCGCATTGGTCACCTGGCGGCAACAGATGGCCTCGGTCAGTGTCGAACTGGTCACCGAGCACTTTAGTACCTTATGCCAGATGATTCTGGATAATCAGCTCGATTTCGCGCTGGTTTTTGGTCAGCAGGTCGATGCGGATCTTCTGGCTGAGCCTCTGTTTCAGTCTTCGATGGTCGCGCTGTTACCGCTCAATCATCCCCGTAATGAACCTGTTACGCTTGCGTGGTTATGCCACAATAATTTACTGATGATGCAGGCTCAGGATCCGCTTGGACGCGTACTTCACCGAGCGCTGCGCGATAAAAAACTGAATCCCGCCGTGTCGTTGTCGATTAAAACCTATTCGGTCATTGCGGATATGGTGCTGGCAGGCGGCGGCACGGGCGTCGTGGATCTCTTCACCGCCTGTCGCTATGCCGGACAGCTAAAGCTGCTACCGATAGCGCAGCCCCTGCCGTTTGAAGTGATGCTGATCAGCCGCCGTGACCAGCCACAGTCGCAGTCCACTCTGCAACTTAAGCAGGTCATCCGTAACAGACTGTGGGAGATCGCCCGGCAGTGCGAAGCGCAGTTTATGGGTGGCTGAATAAGCGCCGCTTTCAGGTGAAGAGCAGGGGAAGAGGGTGTGCTCAGGCAGCATCAGATTCGTTCGCTGACTTTCGCACCATAAAGCGCGGAGCCTGAACAGTGAACCTTCTTTAAGGCAATGGTTCCGGCATTGGTGAAATGTGCTGAAAGAGATTATTGAGACGGCGTTGAAATGAAAAATCCACACAAGAGCGTGGATTTATTCTGTGATGGTCATGAGATTCAGTAAAACCCCATGAGACAACAATCTTTAATCAGACGTTAAACAGGAAGTTCATCACATCGCCATCTTTCACGATGTACTCTTTACCTTCTGAACGCATCTTGCCGGCTTCCTTAGCACCTTGCTCGCCTTTATAAGCGATGAAGTCTTCAAACGCGATGGTCTGGGCGCGGATAAAGCCTTTCTCGAAGTCGGTGTGGATTTTACCGGCTGCCTGTGGAGCTGTCGCGCCAACCGGGATGGTCCAGGCACGCACTTCTTTCACGCCTGCGGTGAAGTAGGTCTGCAGGTTCAGCAGGGAGTAACCGGCGCGGATAACGCGGTTCAGGCCTGGCTCTTCCAGTCCCAGCTCTGCCATGAACTCGTCACGGTCTTCATCTTCCAGCTCGGCGATATCCGACTCAACAGCGGCGCACACGGGCACCACAACGGAACCTTCCGCTTCGGCGATAGCGCGCACCTGATCCAGGTACGGGTTGTTCTCGAAACCATCTTCATTGACGTTAGCAATGTACATAGTGGGTTTCAGGGTCAGGAAGCTCAGATAGCGGATTGCCGCTTTGTCGTCCTCATCCAGATTCAGTGAACGCAGCATGCCCGCTTCAGAAAGATGCGGCAGGCACTTCTCCAGCGCAGCCAGCTCGGCTTTGGCATCTTTGTCGCCGCCTTTGGCTTTTTTCTGCACACGCTGAATCGCACGTTCACAGGTTTCAAGATCGGAAAGTGCCAGCTCAGTGTTGATCACGTCAATATCTTCAGCCGGGTTAACTTTGCCCGCAACGTGGATGATGTTGTCGTTTTCAAAGCAGCGCACCACGTGGCCGATCGCTTCGGTTTCGCGGATGTTGGTCAGGAACTGGTTGCCCAGACCTTCACCTTTTGACGCGCCTTTTACCAGACCGGCGATATCGACGAATTCCATGGTAGTCGGCACCACGCGCTGCGGCTTAACAATCTCAGAAAGCTGGTCGAGACGCAGGTCAGGCATCGGCACCACGCCTGTGTTTGGCTCAATGGTACAGAAGGGGAAGTTAGCCGCTTCGATGCCCGCTTTAGTCAGCGCGTTAAACAGAGTGGATTTACCGACATTCGGCAGGCCCACGATACCGCATTTGAATCCCATGGTTTGATACCCTTTATAACTGGATGGACAGTGCGCAGGAAGGCGGACTGTCGGAGACGAATTGAAAAATTTCGCGCATTATACACGGAATCACGACGATTCGGGCGTTTAAGCAGGCTTGAAGGCGTGCAGCCGGTTCATCGCCTTGATACGATCCTCTTTCAGCCACAGTTCGGTGCAGCGCGCCGCCTCATCAATAGCATCATCAATCAGCTTCTGCTCACTGGCGGGCGGCTTGCCCAGCACAAATCCGGTCACCTTGTTGCGATCGCCGGGATGCCCGATACCGATGCGCAGCCGATGGAAATTGTTGTTGTTGCCCAGTTTGCTGATGATATCTTTCAGCCCGTTATGGCCGCCATGTCCGCCGCCCTGCTTGAACTTCGCCACGCCGGGTGGCAGATCGAGTTCATCATGCGCCACCAGGATCTCTTCTGGCGCGATGCGATAAAAGGTCGCCATCGCCGCCACGGCTTTCCCGCTCAGATTCATAAAGGTGGTCGGCACCAGCAGGCGCACATCCTCTCCGGCTATCGCCAGGCGGGCGGTATAGCCATAGAATTTGCCTTCCTCTTTCAGTGACTGATTGTGGCGCTCAGCCAGTAAATCCAGATACCAGGCACCCGCATTGTGGCGCGTGGCGGCATATTCAGCGCCTGGATTGGCAAGGCCCACAATCAGTTTAATGCTGCTCACAATGATTATCCTGCTGTTATCGCGAAAGGGCGTTAGTTTACTTCGCCATGGCCGAGATGACAAAGTACAAGCATTGAAATGGTTCAGGGCAGTGATTAATCATTTTCTATCTAAATCAACAGACTGCAAACAGGGCCAGAAGGTTCTTTATGACTGATGTGTGATCCAGCCCGCAACGTTGGCCCCATCCATTGCCTAAACTTATGGCACTTAACATTGTGTGCGGTTATTGACTCATATGGATGGAGGTGCAGCATGAAACATCAACATTGCCGTGTAGCGGGTAACAGCTTGATGGTACTGGGATTAGTCACAATGATACTGGGTGTCGGTTTCTCAATTATGAACCAGCTTCCCGCGCTTGACCTGCCAGATGCGCTGGCGCAGGGTGCAATCTTAGGCATCTTTGTTGGTGCAATGATGTGGCTGGTGGGGGCGGGTCTGAGTGGTCGTGAAAAGGTTGAAGATCGTTATTACTGGCATCGTCACTATGACAAACGTTGTCGCCGGTCGCACAATTCACACCATTAACTGATGCCAGCAGTGACCGGATGCTGCGCGATGCGGTTCCGGCCGCTGGCCTTGGCGTGATAGAGCGCTTTATCCGCCAGCGCGAGTAAATCGTCAAAACCCTGCTGCTGATGTGTGACCGTGGCAAACCCAATGCTCACTGAGTAGGTGATTGAATTGGGTTGTGACGCACAGACAGCCTGCCGAATCGTCTCACACCAGACTTCTGCATTTTTTGCCGCCGCCGGGATTATAGCCGCAAACTCCTCTCCGCCCAGTCGCGCAAAACGCCCCTCAGCCGGTATCAGCTCTCTGACAATCTCGCAAAAGTGAATCAATATCTGGTCGCCCTGTTGATGGCCATACCGATCGTTAATGCTCTTAAAATGATCCAGATCGAACAGTATCGCGCTAAAGGGCCGATTCTGACGGCGGCATCGCGCCACAATCTTCTCTGCTTCATTAAATAAAGCCCGACGATTCCAGACGCTGGTCAGAGGATCGTGCATCGAGGCATGCTTTAAAACTGACTGCATCCGTTCATTCACCATGGCCAGGATAGTAAAGGTCAGACCGATGACAAACAGAATCGATTCCAGGATGACATAAATCGAAAAATTTGATCCGCCAATCGCGCCAGGTAGCGTGCTGGGAATCGCGCTGTCCAGAAACAGGCGAGCAAGGTGAAACAGCAGATGGATCCACAGCAGCAGCTGTGCAGGCCAGAAGGTCGCCTTTAACGTGTCGCGCGCCAGCCAGAGCAGCTGGATCAGTGCGGCGGTATAGGCGATGCAGGCGATGCAGAGCACCAGCACCCGTTTGGGTAAGCTGTAATAGAACGCCGGGAAACAGCATAGGATGGCCCAGAGCAGGGCGCCCAGCAGCCAGTGAGTGCCGATGGGCTTGCCGCAGAAGCGCCGGAACGCATTTAGCAATCCGCCGTAAGCCAGCATCACTAAAACGTTACCCACTGCAACGGGCAGGAAATGCAGGCCACTGCTGCGCAGACTACTTAAGAATACGGCAATCAGTGTAAAAACCAGCGACAGGCAGGTGAAGCCGAGAACCCGGTCAAATTGCGATCCGAACCAGGCAAAAATCATGATGATGCTCAGAAACCCCAGCACATAAAGCTCACAGACAAATAACGTATAGATATCGAGGTTCATGGCGTTCAGGGTTCTTATGAGAAATGCGCTGCAAATTACCACTTTACGGCACAAGTCAGAAGCGGGGAACGCGGCGTTTTATCAAAAGAGTGAGTGGCGTTGAAAACAGGCGATTTTGGGGGAATTAATCGCGAAAATATCAGAAAACGAAGCGCGTTAATCGGGCGCCCGGCAGGCATAAAAAAACCGGGCACAGGGCCCGGTTCCGCGAAGATTAATGCTCGAACATTGCCGAGATTGATTCTTCGTTACTGATGCGGCGAATGGCTTCGGCCAGCATGCCAGATAAGGTCAGCGTGCGCACATTCGGCAGTGACTTAATCTCCTGAGAGAGCGGGATGGTATCGCAGACGATTACCTGGTCGAGTACAGATTTACGCAGGTTTTCAACCGCATTGCCGGAGAAGATCGGGTGGGTCGCGTAAGCAAAGACGCGTTTAGCACCACGCTCTTTCAGCGCTTCAGCCGCTTTGCACAGCGTGCCGCCGGTGTCGATCATGTCGTCGACCAGCACGCAGTCGCGGCCAGCAACGTCACCAATGATGTGCATCACCTGGGAAACGTTCGCGCGAGGGCGGCGTTTATCGATGATGGCCATATCGGTGTCGTTCAGCAGTTTAGCGATAGCACGGGCACGTACTACGCCACCAATATCGGGAGAAACAACAATCGGGTTTTCCAGACCGATCTGCATCATATCTTCCAGCAGGATCGGACTGCCAAATACGTTATCAACCGGGACGTCGAAGAAGCCCTGGATCTGCTCGGCGTGCAGGTCAACCGTCAGAACACGGTCAACACCGACGCTGGAAAGGAAGTCTGCCACTACTTTAGCGGTGATAGGTACACGCGCGGAACGCACGCGGCGATCCTGACGGGCATAACCAAAGTAGGGGATGACTGCGGTAATACGACCAGCAGAAGCACGACGCAGCGCGTCGACCATCACAACCAGTTCCATCAGATTATCGTTGGTGGGGGCACAGGTGGACTGGATGATGAAAATATCACCACCGCGTACATTTTCGTTGATCTGTACGCTCACTTCACCATCACTGAAACGTCCTACAGCGGCGTCTCCCAGGCTGGTGTAAAGGCGGTTGGCAATACGTTGTGCTAGTTCCGGGGTGGCGTTACCAGCAAATAGCTTCATATCAGGCACGAGAAGAACCTCAGGCTTTGCGTCCAGAGAATGAACGGCATGACTGTAACCGGCGCGTACGGTCATGTGCGTTCACACGGGTGTGTTGATGCGAAACGTGCAGTGTCCGGAACGTGGTGACACTGTCACGCATTCGCTAATCGCCTCGCAGGGTACGCTGTAGCGGCGAGACATTTACGCCCCGGGCTACAAATGCGCGCACCCCATTCGGGGCAAGCTCCAGCACCTGGCGGGCAGCGGACTCGGTGTCGAATTCAGCAAACACACAAGCGCCCGTGCCAGTCAGGCGTGACGGCGCGTATTCTAGCAGCCAGGAAACAAGCTCATCAACCTCACGAAAACGTTTTCTTACCACTGCTTCACAATCATTGGTGAAGGGTGATGCTAAAAGCGTCGATAAACTGCGCGATGGCGTATCTCGCGTCAGTTCGGGGTCGTTGAATACTACTGGGGTGCTGATATTCACGCCGGGATGGGCGACAAGATACCACTTTTCTTCCGGCTCTGCGGGATGAAGTTGTTCACCCACACCCTGGGCGAAGGCCGCGAAGCCCTGGACAAACACCGGCACATCCGCGCCCAGCTTCACGCCCATCGCCGCCAGCTCATCCGGCGTGAAGCCGGTTTGCCACAGATGATTCAGCGCCACCAGCACAGTTGCCGCGTCAGAGGAGCCGCCACCGAGACCGCCACCCATGGGCAGGTTTTTCTCAATCGCAATCTGCGCGCCCGCGTGAGCGGACAGGCGGTGGTTTTCCTGCGCCGCCTGTTTCAGCATGTTCGCAGCGCGGACAATCAGGTTGTCCGCATCCGCAACACCCGCCACGGGCGTTAACAGTGTAATCGAGCCGCTTTGATCGACGGTAATCTGCAGCTGGTCACCGTAATCAAGAAACTGAAACAGCGTCTGCAGGTTGTGATAGCCGTCGGGACGACGGCCAGTGATGTAGAGAAAAAGATTCAGTTTTGCCGGGGCAGGCCAGTGGGTGATCATTGAACGGTCCAGCCGTCCATACGCAGTTTAATCCGCTGGTCACCCTCTTTCAGCTCCAGACTCGAAGGCAGCGGCGGGGTGACTTTGCTGTCGTAGCCCGCAATAGAGACCTGCCAGTTCTGACCGTCGCGGCTGTAGTTCAGGCTGCGCAGCTGATAGCTCTCGTTAAGCTGATAGTCGGTGGCATCGCCTGGCAGACCCATCATCCACTGGCGCAGATTCGCCAGCGGAATGTTCATGCCCGTCAGCTGCGTAATCATTTTCTGCGCATCGTTACTGACATAACGCTTGCCTTTGTTATCGACAATCTGCACCACCGAGCCCTGCGCATCCAGCTGCAGTTCGGTGCTGCCCAGCGGATTGGTCAGCAGCAGGCGATAGCGGTCGGGCGCGGTCTGCTGCCAGTTGAAGCGGGCATAGACTTTCTGCTTGTCAGAAAGATAGGCAAAGGCGCCGCGGGTCTGATAGTGCGTGACCTTTGAGACCGCCTGCTGATGCTGTTGCCACTGTGGCGCGGTCACGCTGGGGCCCGGGCCTTGCGGTTTGTTGACGCTACAGGCTGCCAGCAGCACGCTGGCAAGGGGCAAAAGGCGCAACAGATTGCGTGGTGAATTAAGCATCAAGTGGTCATCTCCTCGGACACATTTATTATTCGTAACGGATAACGCTAACCGTCCCGGTTTTAACCGTCAATGCTGTTATGCAGCAAATTGAGCACGATCGGGTTAATCTTATTACAGTCATAGCCTTTGTATGGCTTTTCTTGATCTGCCGCATCTTGTAGAATGCGCCTCACAAAACCCTGACATTATTGGGACATCCCAACCAAAACCACCATGACGCTGCTCGCTCTCGGAATCAATCACAAGACAGCCCCCATTGCTCTGCGCGAACGCGTCTCGTTCGGGCCGGAGACGCTTGAGCAGGCGTTAAACAGCCTGTTATCACAGCCAATGGTGCAGAGCGGTGTGGTGTTGTCCACCTGTAACCGGACTGAACTCTACCTGAGTGTAGAGCAGCAGGCCGATTTACAGGCACGTCTGGTGAGCTGGTTATGCAATTATCATCAGCTCGATGAAGAGGATGTGCGAAACAGCCTCTACTGGCATCAGGATAACGAGGCGGTCAGCCACCTGATGCGCGTCGCCAGCGGGCTCGACTCACTGGTGCTGGGCGAACCGCAGATCCTCGGTCAGGTGAAAAAAGCCTTTGCCGACTCTTCACGCGGTCAGGCGCTGAGCAGTGAACTGGAGCGCATGTTCCAGAAAACCTTCTCGGTTGCCAAACGCGTGCGTACGGAAACCGATATCGGTGCCAACGCGGTGTCGGTGGCATTTGCCGCCTGTACGCTGGCCCGTCAGATCTTCGAATCGCTCTCTTCCGTTAATGTCTTGCTGGTTGGCGCAGGGGAAACCATTGAACTGGTGGCGCGTCATCTGCGTGAACATCAGGTCAAAAATCTGATCATCGCCAACCGTACCCGCGAACGTGCCGAAACGCTGGCGGCGGAAGTGGGTGCAGAGGTGATCACGCTGGCGGAGATCGACGCCCGTCTGGCGGAAGCCGACATTATTATCTCGTCCACCTCCAGTCCGCTACCGATTATTGGTAAGGGAATGATGGAGCGCGCGCTGAAAGCGCGACGTAACAAGCCAATGCTGCTGGTCGATATTGCGGTGCCGCGCGACGTAGAGCCGGAAGTGGGCGACCTGCCTAACGCCTATCTCTACAGCGTGGATGACCTGCAGGCGATCATCGAGCAGAACCTGGCGCAGCGCAAAGCGGCCGCGGTTCAGGCCGAAAGCATCGTGGTTCAGGAAAGCAGCGAATTCATGGCGTGGCTGCGCTCACAGGGCGCGGTCAATACGATCCGTGAATATCGTTCTCAGGCGGAAGAGATCCGCGCTGAGCTGGAAGGCCGTGCGCTGCAGGCGCTGCAGCAGGGTGCCGATCCGCAGAAAGTCATGCAGGAACTGGCGCACAAGCTGACCAACCGTTTAATACACGCTCCAACCAAATCACTTCAGCAGGCCGCCCGCGACGGCGATAATGAACGCCTGCAGATTTTACGCGACAGCCTGGGTCTCGATTAGGCACACCGCTGTCGCCACCTGTTACGGGAATCCCACATTTAAATGAAAACCTCTATAGTTGCCAAACTGGAAGCCCTGCAGGAGCGCCACGAAGAAGTGGAAGCGATGCTGGGCGATGCAGGCGTGATCGCCGATCAGGAGCGTTTCCGTGCGCTGTCACGCGAATATGCTCAGCTGACCGATGTGACCCGTTGCTTCCGCGACTGGCAGCAGGTGCAGGAAGATATCGAAACCGCGCAGCAGATGCTCGACGATCCTGAAATGCGCGACATGGCGCAGGAAGAGTTGCAGGAAGCGCGTGAGAAGAGTGACGTGCTGGAGCAGCAATTGCAGGTGCTGTTGCTGCCGAAAGATCCCGACGATGAGCGCGCCTGTTTTATCGAAGTGCGCGCCGGAACCGGCGGCGATGAAGCGGCGATTTTCGCCGGCGATCTCTTCCGCATGTACAGCCGCTATGCTGAAGCGCGTCGCTGGCGCGTGGAGATCATCAGTGCCAACGAAGGCGAGCATGGCGGTTACAAAGAAGTGATTGCCCGCGTGACCGGCGAAGGTGCCTATGGACGCCTGAAGTTTGAGTCAGGCGGCCATCGCGTGCAGCGCGTGCCGGAGACCGAATCTCAGGGCCGCATTCATACCTCTGCCTGTACCGTGGCCGTGATGCCGGAAATCCCGGAAGCGGAACTGCCGGAAATCAATGCGGGCGATCTGAAGATCGATACTTTCCGCTCATCCGGCGCAGGCGGTCAGCACGTTAACACCACCGACTCCGCTATTCGTATTACCCACCTGCCAACCGGTATCGTGGTGGAGTGTCAGGACGAACGTTCGCAGCATAAAAACAAAGCCAAAGCGCTGGCGGTGCTGGGCTCGCGTATTCACGCTGCAGAGATGGCCCGCCGTCACGCCGCCGAAGCCAGTACCCGACGCAACCTGCTGGGCAGCGGCGATCGTTCTGACCGTAACCGCACCTACAACTTCCCGCAGGGCCGCGTGACCGATCACCGTATCAACCTGACCATCTACCGTCTGGATGAAGTGATGGAAGGGAAACTCGACAGCCTGATTGAGCCGATCGTGCAGGAGTACCAGGCCGATCAGCTGGCGGCGCTGGCTGGTCAGGATTAATGGATATTCGTCACTGGCTGAAACAGGCGGTCGCCACGCTGTGCGGGGGTGACAGTCCGAAGCGTGACGCAGAGATCCTGTTAGGTTTTGTGACCGGCAAATCACGCAGCTGGTTAATTGCTTTTGATGAAACGGTGCTCAGCGACGAGCAGCTTGCGCAGCTGGATAGCCTGCTGGCGCGTCGCGCCCGGGGTGAGCCGGTGGCGCATCTGGTGGGCGAACGCGAGTTCTGGTCGCTTCCCTTGCGCGTCAATGACGCCACGCTGATCCCGCGCCCGGATACCGAGCTGCTGGTGGAGCAGGCGCTGGCGCGTCTGCCCGCTACAGCGGCAACCCTTCTGGACATGGGCACCGGCACCGGAGCGATTGCGCTGGCGCTGGCCAGCGAGCGTCCCGATTGTCAGGTGACCGGCGTGGATCGCATTGCAGCCGCCGTTGAACTGGCGAACAGTAATGCGCAGCAGCTCTGCCTCACCAACACCACCTTTCTGCTCAGTCACTGGTTTCAGGCGCTGACGCCACAGCGCTTTACCCTCATTGTCAGCAACCCACCCTATATAGATGCCAGCGATGTTCATCTGGAGCAGGGCGATGTGCGTTTTGAACCGCGCAGCGCGCTGGTGGCGGATGAAGCGGGACTGGCGGATCTGCGCACGCTGATCGAGCAGGCGCCCACATGGCTGCTGCCGGGTGGCTGGCTGCTGCTGGAACATGGCTGGCAGCAGGGCGAGGCGGTGGCCTCGCTGATGCGGCAAAATGGCTATCACGCCGTGGAAACTGTCGATGATTACGGCGGTAACCCGCGTGTGACCTTAGGTCAGTTCCCTTCATAAAAGCGATTTGAAAAGGATTCATGATGTTCGCCTTTTATCCCCTGATTAAAAATCTGCACATCTTAACGGTGGTGCTTACCGTGACGCTGTTCCTGCTGCGGTTTTACTGGCTGCGCCGTGGATCGGCTATGATGACGAAACGCTGGGTGCGTATCCTGCCGCATGCTAACGACACCCTGTTACTGGTGACCGGCGTCTCGCTGGTGATGATTACCCACTTCTATCCCTTCACGCCGCAAGGAAGCTGGCTGACGGAGAAGCTTTTAGCGGTTATCATCTACATCGCCTTAGGATTTGTGGCATTGAGTCGCCGTCCACGCACTGATCGCACCCGCTGGATCGCTTTTCTGGTAGCGTTAATCGCCCTGGTGACCATCATTAAGCTGGCGCTGACCAAAATGCCGTTATGGGGATAGCATGACCTCGACCGAACAATTAGATTTCAGCCAGATACCGCTGTGTGAAGCGGTGATTGGTGCCACGCTTGCCATCCGCGCCGATTTCCCGGCGTTGTCGGTGGAAGCACAACTTGCGGCGTTAGTCGCCGAAGCACGTGACTATGTCAGCCATACCGAAGATGCTGACATGCAGCTCGAAAAGCTGCTGGAGCTGTTCTATCGCCAGTGGGGATTTTGCGGTGCCAGTGGCGTCTACAATCTTTCTGATGCTCTCTGGATCGACAATGTGCTGAAGACCCGTCGGGGCACGGCTGTGTCACTGGGCGTTATCCTGCTGCACATCGCCGCCGAGCTGGAACTGCCGCTGATGCCGGTGATCTTCCCGACGCAGCTGATTCTGCGCGCCGACTGGATTGATGGCGATAAGTGGATGATCAACCCGTTTAATGGCGAAACGCTTGACCGGCACACGCTGGAAGTGTGGCTCAAAGGCAATATCAGCCCGACAGCGCGTCTGTATGACGACGATCTCGACGAAGCCAAAACCGTCACCGTGATGCGCAAGATGCTCGACACGCTGAAAGCGGCGTTGATGGAAGAGAAGAAGATGGAGCTGGCGCTGAACGTCAGTCAGGTGCTGTTGCGTATCGATCCTGACGATCCCTACGAAATCCGCGATCGCGGTTTGATCTATGCGCAGCTGGAGTGCGAACATATCGCCCTGAATGATTTAACGTACTTCGTTGAGCAGTGTCCTGAAGACCCGGTCAGCGAAATGATCAAAGTTCAGATTCACGCAATCGAACAAAAACAGGTCACGCTGCACTAAGCGGACCCACTGAAAAGGAAAGGGCATGACACAGAAAGTCGTGAGTATTGGCGATATTAAAGTCGCAAACGATCTGCCATTTGTGCTGTTTGGCGGGATGAACGTACTGGAGTCGCGCGACCTGGCGATGCGCATCTGCGAACACTACGTTACCGTCACCAGTAAGCTTGGTATTCCTTACGTATTCAAAGCGTCATTTGATAAAGCGAACCGCTCCTCTATTCACTCCTATCGCGGCCCAGGCCTGGAAGAGGGGATGAAGATTTTCCAGGAGCTGAAGCAGGCTTTCGGCGTCAAAATTATCACCGATGTGCATGAAGCGTCCCAGGCGCAGCCGGTCTCTGAAGTGGTTGATGTGATCCAGCTGCCCGCGTTCCTGGCGCGTCAGACTGACCTGGTGGAAGCGATGGCGAAAACCGGCGCGGTCATCAACGTCAAGAAACCCCAGTTCGTCAGCCCGGGTCAGATGGGCAACATCGTTGATAAGTTCGCTGAAGGTGGCAACGAGCAGGTCATCCTGTGCGATCGCGGCAGTAATTTTGGCTACGACAATCTGGTTGTCGACATGCTCGGCTTTAACGTGATGAAGAAAGTCACCAAAAACAGCCCGGTGATTTTCGATGTCACCCATGCGCTGCAGACGCGCGATCCGTTTGGCGCGGCATCAGGCGGTCGTCGTGCTCAGGTGGCTGAGCTGGCGCGTGCCGGTATGGCGGTCGGCATTGCCGGTCTGTTTATCGAAGCGCACCCGGATCCTGAACACGCCCTGTGTGACGGCCCATCCGCGTTGCCGCTGGATAAGCTGGAGCCATTCCTGGTACAGATGAAAGCGATTGACGACCTGGTGAAAAGCTTCCCGGAACTCGATACCAGCAAATAAGTTTGCTGCAAAAAAAAGAGCGATGAATCGCTCTTTTTTTTCGCCTGAAATCCGGTGACGTTACAGCATGATGGTCATCAGATAACCGATAAACAACGCCAGATGCGCGGCTCCATTCAGTACATTTGTGCGTCCGGTCGAGAAGGAGAGCTGACAGAGAAGCAGCGACGCCATCATAATCACCATCTGTGGCGGCTCCAGACCAAATATCAGCTCCTGTCCGGTCAGGGTGGCAATAATGGTCACCGCCGGCACCGTGAGTGAGATGGTGGCCAGAACCGAGCCAAAGAAGAGGTTCATGGCGCGCTGTACCTGATTCATCAGCACGGCCTTAATCGCCCCCAGGCCTTCCGGTGAGAGGATCAGCAGGGCTACCAGGAAGCCGGTGAACTGTGCCGGTGCATTCAGATCCGTCAGCAGGCTTTCCAGCGTATTAGCATTCATCTTGGTCACGGCAATCACCGCAATCAGATGCACGATCAGCCAGCTGGTATGCCAGAAACTGCTGTGGGCAGACGGTTTGCCATGATGGGGGTCGCCATCATCACTCTCATCCTCATGCTCATAGACAAACAGGCTCTGGTGGGTTTTGGTCTGAATCAGCAGGAACACACCATACATCGCCGCAGAAATCGCTGCGATTAGCAGGGCCTGCGTGATAGAGAAATTACCGCCCGGCAGTGCGTTGGGAAACACCAGTACCAGAATCGCCAGGGGAAAGATAGCGATCAGATATTGCTTCACGCCCGCCAGATTAACGTACTGCGTCGCAAATTTATTACCGCCCAGCAGCAGCGCAAAGCCAACCAGTCCGCCGGTCACAATCATCACGATCGAATAGAGCGTATCGCGCATCAGCCCGGGGGCGGCATCCCCGGTCGCCATCAGCGCCGAGATCAGGCTCACTTCCAGAATCACCACGGAGAGACTCAGGATCAGGGAGCCATAGGGCTCGCCCAGCCGGTGGGCCAGGACGTCTGCATGTCGCACAACGCTAAAGGCGCTGCTCAGAATGGCAATCAGCGCCACTAAGTTGATACCGACTACAATCGGGAATGAAGTATTTGCACCAAAAAAATAGAGTATCCCCAGCGTGATAAGGGGAAGTATCAGCGAGAATTCCTTGTGACGTGTTTTTTCATGTGAAGGCATTCACCATCCTCTCTGGTTAATGATTATCCGGACACAGCGAATGCTGCTGTTAGAAATATAATCAGTTTTAGGGCAGGGCGCAGTTTATCTTTTCACCGGTCTGAACGGGGAAAATTTACTGCTTTTTACTTAAATGCAATAAAGGGTCGAAGCGGTATTAACCTGAAGTTATCTAAAATATTTCAATATTAATCAGACCACAACAACTTTTCTTTACCCATCTATCTGACCGCCAAATGCCGGAAAAACTGCTTATCATTGTAACTTGTGTGGCCTGCTTCTGGTTTTTAATTTGAAGGGGAGATAAGTTGCTGTTTGTATTTTTGTTGTGTTGCGCCAGGCTTAACAGGAATCCATAAACTGAGGAGCAGTTATGCCTTACTCTAAACGAACCGACTTACCTGACAACGTAAAACACGTGCTTCCCGCGCATGCGCAGGATATCTATCAGCAGGCATTTAACAGCGCGTGGGAAGAATATAAAGAGGCTGAAGATCGACGCGGCGATGATTCGCGGGAAGAGGTGGCGCACAAAGTCGCCTGGGCAGCCGTGAAGAAAGAGTATGAAAAAGGTGATGACGATAAGTGGCATCCTAAACGTTAACACCGTCGCTAGCCTGTTCATGCCAAAGGGCCAGGATTATCTGGCCCTTTTTCTCATCTTCGCTATCAGGTTTATCTGGTTTTTTTTAACCTGCGACCGGAATCACGCTTGAAACCCCGCGCGGAAATAGATTAATGTCATTTGATGAACGAAACGCAGCGTCGTTTTGGAGATCATGTTACAGGAGCCATTCTGCAGGACGCCGTTGACGTTGAGGAGGTCGCATTGCTAACCCGGGAATTTCTATTAAAAGCAGATTGTAAAACGTCGTTCGGGGATATCGAAGAGGCGTTGCTCTGGAGTTGCGAGCAGCGCGCGGCCTCGCTGGCCGCTACGCTGGCCTGTCGTCCCGATCACAGCCCGGTTTGGATCTTTGGTTACGGTTCGCTGATGTGGAACCCGATTTTTGAGGCGGATGAAGTGGCATCTGGTTCGCTGGAGGGCTGGCACCGTGCTTTCTGCCTGCGGCTGATTGCCGGACGCGGCACCGCCACGCATCCCGGCCGCATGCTGGCGCTGAAGCAGGGCGGCAGAACCACAGGGCTGGCGTTTCGTCTGCCGGAAGAGCGCCTGCACGAAGAGCTGGCACTGCTGTGGAAGCGTGAGATGATCACCGGCTGCTATCTTCCAACCTGGTGTGAATTACAGCTGGAGGATGGTCGCAGCGTGACGGCGCTGACCTTTATTATGGATCCGCGTCATCCGCTGTATGAATCGGACTCCTGCCCGGAGGCGATTGCGCCATTAATCGCCGCGGCCACTGGCCCGCTCGGTTCGAATGCGCAATATCTGTTTGCTCTGGAAGAGGAGCTGACCCGGCGCGGTATGGAGGAGGAAAGTCTGAGCCGACTGGCCCATCAGGTGCGGACGCTGCAGCAAGCCTGTCTGAGGCAGGCCTGAACAGCCACCGGATCGTAAAAGGGCGCGACACTGTCGCGCCCTTTTACGATCCGGTGCAGGTTGCGGGGATTAGTTACCCGGATTAATCAGCCAGGTGCCCGGCTTATCGATGGTCAGGGATTGTGTGTGTGTCCCACTGCCATTCTTAACGTCAATTTTATACTGTCCCGCCGCCAGATTCAGCGCGGCAAACCCGCTGCTGCCAGGTTTTACCTCGACCGGCTGGCCGTTAAGCACCACGCTTTCACCGCTCTCCAGCTTAAGATAGACGGTCGCCAGCGCGGCCGGAACAGCAGCGGCTGACGGGATCGATGCGGGCGCCTGCGTCATGGCTGAGCTGTTGTTAACCACCTCCGGTGTGGCACTGTGGCGATTCGCCAGCCAGATGGCGACAACCACCGCCAGAATAGCCACGGCAGCCAGGCTCAGCAATCCAGGCGACAGTTTACGCACCGTGCGCGGCGTCACCGGCTCGGCGGACGCGGCGGCATGATTCACCGCCATCACCACCGGCGCAGCAGCTTCAAGCGGCTCCTCGATCGGAGCAGCAGGCGGTTCGCCCGGCACCGGGAAGCTGTTGACCACCGCTTCCACATCACTGACCGGCAGATCAATCAACGCGGCAAAGGCATCAATCGTTTGTGGCCGATCGCCTGGCTTCATGGCCAGCGCGCAGTCAATGGCATGCAGCAGCGGCAGCGAATAGCCTTCTGGCTGGCGTTCCACCAGCGGCTGATAATTATCTTCAATGCAGCGCACCACACTGACCGGCGGCGGATTACCGGTAATCAGGTTATGCAGCACCGCGCCCAGGGCGTAGATATCGGTCCACGGCCCCTGTTCAACTTCACCCTCTTCGCTGTACTGCTCAATCGGCGCAAAGCCAGGTTTAAGCATGATTTCCGTTTCGTCAGAGAGGTTGCCAATCTCTTTGCGCGCCGAGCCAAAATCGAGCAGAACCGGCAGCTGGTTTTCCTGAATCTGAATATTGTCGAGCGAGATATCGCGATGCAGATAGCCGGCCTGATGAATGGTACTGATGGCCCCCAGCAGCGGCGGCAGCAGGCGGCGGATCCAGGCTTCAGATATCGACGCCGGGCTGGTAATTTGCCACTCTTTCAGCGTCATGCCACTGTAGTAGAGCGTGCCCATATAGGCGGTGCCGTTCTGCTCCCAGAAGCGCAGCACGTGCAGCAGCCCCGGATGATTAAAGCGGGCCAGCAGACGCGCTTCCTGAATGAAGCTGGTCAGCCCGGCATTAAACAACTTCTGGAAACGCTCACCGCGCAGCTCCAGCGTTAAATCGGCGGCACGAACTGCCAGTGACACCGGCATGTACTCTTTGATGGCAATCGTGCGCTCAAGCTGGTGATCCCATGCACGATAGACGATGCCGAAGCCGCCGCCTCCGATCACTTCCTTGATCTCAAACTCATTGAAACGGTATCCGTCAGGCAGGGCATTCGGAACGGTTTTCGGATTATCATTTGCCGACATAGTGAACTCTCTGTACACGGCCTGCTCGCCAGGCTGCGCGGTAATTAATTGATGTTACGCCAGGCACCAATGGCAGGATCAACCAGATCCGCGTGCAGGGTGTCGATGAGTAACACATTCACTTTTTGCTGTGGCATGAAATAGGGCGCCCAGTGGCTGCGCAACGTATCAACTCGCGATTTCACAGCGTCAGCATCCTGCTGCGCAGCATTCTTATCCATCTTTATCAACAGAGCACCGTTGAAGCGCCAGACATGTTGTCGGGCATCAAAGGGCAGCACCAGCCAGCTATCGCTGGCATCCGGGCGTGTCACAATCATGCGCTGATTGTTCGCGGCGATAACCTCCAGCTTACTGTCCGGGATCGTCAGATTGGCGATGGGATAGCCCTGATAAAAGGTGACCGCCACCGGCGTTGAATGATCCTGGGTCGCCAGCGTCAGCTCACTTTTGCCCTCGACCCAGCCATCCGGTGAGCACTGCTGCTTGCTGACGTCCGGGATAAACAGGGTCTGGGCATTTTCATCCCAGGCGGTGCGAAAATGGCAGCCGCTGGGGAGATCAAAATGTTGCAGCGGCGTGCTGTTGGCGGGCCGGGACAGGTCGAGCGGTGCGGCATTACTCTCACTGGCGCTGGCTGTGGCATCTGCCATCACAATAGGGCGCCAGTTCTGCAACTTGCTGGCGCTGCCACTGGCCAGTACGCTCCCCTCTTTACTGGTCATCTGCCAGGGCAGCTCATCCAGTAATCCGCACTGATTAGCGAGCAGGGTGCCGACGCGGGGTAAAAATGTGGTCAGCACCGCCGAATCCTTACTTTTGCCGGAGACGATGCGCAGTGGCAGCGTCTCTTTACACCAGTCGTCAGGCGCTTTACTCACCACATTATCGATATAAACCTCCAGCGCCAGGCTGGGGGAGTAGACAACCCGATAATTTTCAGCCTGGGCGTGAAAGGCAATCAGCAGGGTGATAATGCCGGGCAACCACAGTTTCATAAGGATCCTTGGAATCAAAAACGAGGCGGCAGAAAGCGCGCCGAATCAGCCAGTGAATAGAGCAGCGTTGCCTCCTCCGGCTCACCAATCCAGACCGCCAGTGCGCTGAGATTATCTTTCTTAACGTTGCGGCTCACCGCCTGTTCCATCAGAGCCAGCCACTCTTCGCAGGCATTCACCATGCGCAGCGCCTGTTCCATTTCATGACTGGCCAGATTCAGCCAGAAGCCATCGGTGCAGACCAGAAACGCGTCGCCATCCTCCAGCGCAATCTCCTGCGAAAAGCTCACTAAGCGAGGCGGTTCAGCGCCGAGCGCATTATAGAGTAAATTACTGTTAATGCCGGTATTTTCATAGCCCGCTTCTTTTAGCTGCTGGGCCAGACTGTGATCGCGAGTGACCTCATTTAGCACGCCGCGGCGGAAGTGGTAAACCCGGCTGTCACCGGCATGCGCCCACCATGCGCGCTGTTTTTGGCGGTCAATAAACAGGGCCGCCAGCGTGGTGCTCATGCGTGAATATTTCGGATTTTTACCCTGTGCCTCATGCAGCGCGAAACGGCACTGTTCAATCGCCTGTTGGGTGATCTCTGGCGTAAAGTCGGCGTGCACCTGTAACTGGCTCAGCAGGGTGTCGCGCACCAGCTGGGCCGCCATCTCGCCGCCGGGCAGACCGGCCACGCCATCGCAGACCACAAAACAGGCTTTACGCTCATCCAGCTCTGCGCCGGTGCGATCCTGATTCTCGTCACGAAGCCCCTGCTGACAGCGGCTGGCAAAAACGATTTTCATGCTTCATCTACCCGTGTCTGAGAATCCTTATACTGATTCACTTCCATGTCATAGGCATGCAGAAAAGCCTCGCCAAACAGCGTATGGAAATCATCTTCAATCTCTCCAGCCGTACGCTGATAATTACGGATGAAGTAGTCCCACAGCGCCGCCTTCTTCATGGCGGAAAACGGCAGTTTTGACACCACGCCATCGGCACGCGCCTGCTCCTCCAGCCGCTGCGGATTAAAGGATTGCAGCATTGCCGCAATAATGGCGCGGATACCGGCAATCATCCCCAGCTGGTGGGCCTGCAGATCGACAAGGGCATCGCGTACCGCCTGTTCCGGCGGCATAAAACCGGGCATCTGACTCTGGTACATCTGCATCAGCACGGTCTTGCCGGAGGGCAGGATCTTGAACGGGTTGTTGGCCTCATTCAGGATCATCGTCATGTCCGCTTTGACACCACGCTTGAGAATGGATCGCGATGAGAGCAGCGCCACGGTACCCTGGGAAAAGAGGCTCAGCATCCGGCCAGTAATGCGCATTTGCTCTTCGTCCACCGGCGTGGCGTGACCGTTGCTGAGTCCCATTCCTTCCAGCAGTGCGGCGATGAGCCGATCCTGATCCACCGGCTGCGCCGTCAGCGTCCGACGCGGCTCGCTGGCCTGGGGGTCGATACCCAGGCGCGCATCGTTGTGGCGCTCATGGCGTGAGGCCGTTACCTCATTGACCAGCAGCCTGTCCTCAACCTCATGATGTTCATGAATGCCCAGCGGATTCGCAGGCTGAGCGCTGTCGCCGGCAAAAAGCGCGAGAGGATCGCTCTGCGTGGCATGGCAGGCGGGGTCACGCACTTCCAGCGCATAGTCACCGATGCGCAGCGCATCGCCATGCTTCAGCACGACCTGTATGCCGCGACCCAGGGTAACGCCGTTATGCTCCACCGGCGTTACGCTGCCCTGGTTCGTCAGACGGCACTCCCCGTCATGCGACAGGTGAACCAGCGCCTGCAGACGTGAAATGGCCCGTGTCTCATCTGGCAGCACCAGATCGTTGTCCTGACTGCGGCCAATGGTGCCGCCAGGCGGTTGAAACGCGACGCTTCTGACCGGAACATCCGTAGTGCATTGCACAATGGTAAATTGCATGAGTTATCCCAGATTGAACGGCAAACGTATCCGGCCTCACTCGAACATCGGAGGATAGAGGCCATTACGTCCCGGCTGTGAACCTGCCGCCGGGTTAAACAGTAACGAAAACAGTTGCGCGGTGAGGTTGCCGCTGTGCTTATGGGTCGCGTGGGCAAAACCATCACTGCGGTTACTCCACCAGTAGCTCATATGCTGCTGAGGATCGAAACGTTCAGCCACTTCACGCCAGCTCAGCGTGCAGGGCAGATCCTGAAAACCGATCACATCCATGATTTCAGAGGGCTTCCTGGCCGGGACCAGCAGCGGTGGCAAAGCCTGTATCTGCTGCTCTAACTGCTCGCCGTTCAGCGGTGTCTGAACCGCCCGTAACAGTGTCGCGCCCAGATCCTGAAACCAGTCGCCGGAAATGGTCAGCTGAGCAGGATGCCACTGAGCCAGTGTGAAGCTGTGCAGGGCCAGCAGCGGCCAGGCGCGTCCGACGCGGTCACAGGAGGGCAGCAGACAGCCCATCTGTATCTGCGGTCGGGTCGCGGTAACCGGCAGCACAAAGTTCCACACGGGCGCGTGGAGAAAGTCCGCGCTGTAGGAATACGCCTGCTGATGCCAGTGCATTAATCCCTGCTGGAACCAGTGATTCCACGGGCTAATCTGTTGCTCGCTCAGCCGACGGTGTAGAAAGTCACCGGTCGACGGCAGCTTGCCATACCAGCCGGGGGCCGTGTAAGCAGCCATGTTCACCTCACCATTACTCGCTATGCGAGTTTGATCGCGGGGCCGGGTGCGCGGGCGTTACCGCCAGCATGCTGCCCTGATCCGCAATGTTCAGATTCTCCGCCAGCTTGCGCATCATCAGTGCATTATCACGTGCATACGGCGACGACTGAATCTGCTGATCCAGCAACTGGCTCAGGTGCCAGTCAAGCTGCTGCAGGTCGCGGGCGCTTACCGTATCGGGCAGGGAGCGCTGTAAATTTTGCAGCAGCCAGGCCCGTAAAAATTCGCCATCATAATTACGCGGTTGATAGAGCATCTGATAGGCGCGCAGCGCATTGCGGCTGTAGGCGTTATCATCACCCGGATCGTTGCGCAGGATATTCGTAATCTGCTGCGCCACACGCGGCAGCAACAAAGACTTAAGCGCATTTTGATAAAGCACCCAGGCGGCATCGCTGATCTGATTACCCCGATATAAGCCCGCCCGCATAGTAAGCGGCGGATTATCGAGGGAAAAGCGCGTCGAGAGCGGCAACTTCACCAGGTTATTCAGAAAGGGTAGCAGATCAAAAATATTATCAGCAGGCTGATGAATGACCTGCTGACTTTGCTCACGGATGAGCGGCACCCGCGCGGCAACCTGCTGCAGATAGTGTTGATTCTGGTAATAGCTGATGCCCCACAGGCTGGAGGCAATCAGCAGTGCGCCAGCCAGCACACCGTAGCCAATCCAGTGGAACAGCTGATTACGGTACTCCCAGCGGCGGTTACTGCCGGCCAGGCCGCTCTCTTTGAATATCAGATCGCTGAGCAGGTCACGAATAAAGAAGCTCTGGCCTTTGTTGCCGGGAATCGGACTGTTGCGGTTAACGCTGTCCCAGGCCGCGATCGAGTGATCCCCCGCCTGACGCAACTGCAGTTTGCGACTCAGTTCACCCATCACCCGATCAAACGGCAGGCCTTCCTGGGTGCCGCTGGTGAAGAAGAGGCCGCGCGGACTCCAGGCGACCGCATCCTGATGATCAGAAAAAACGATATCCAGATATTCGTTCAGCAGTGGACGCAGCGAGGCGAACTCCTGCGGGAAGAGGAAGCACTCCGCGCGCTCGTTCAGATCGCGCTCATGGGTCATCTGCTCCGCCAGTTGCTGCTGGAGTTGCTGTTCCAGCCGCTGAAACTGCTGGCCAAAATGACGATGCCAGTCATCTTTGTGCGGCTTGCCCAGCTCCCAGTTGAACGTGAAGCCCCAGATAGCATCACGCCGCGCTTTATCAATGGAGCCGAAGTAGCTCATAAAGCCTTTCAGCAGATCGGTTTTGGTGACCATCACGTAAACCGGGAAGTGAATACCGGTCTGCTGATGCAGTTCTGCCATGCGCTCACGCAGCGCGCTGGCCTGGGCGAAACGCGCCTCGGCTGAATCACTCAGCAGATCGGCGACGCTGATGGTCATGATCACACCGTTAATCGGCTGGCGGGTGCGATAGCGTTTCAGCAGGTTGATAAAGCTGTGCCATTCCGCGGCATCGCGCACGCGCTGGCTCTCCTGCAACGCATAACGACCGGCGGTATCAATCAGCACCGCGCTGTCGGTAAACCACCAGTCACAGTTGCGGGTGCCCCCGACGCCGCGGACCGCATTTTTGCCCAGCGTATCGGTCAGCGGGAAATCGAGGCCGGCATTAAACAGCGCGGTGGTTTTACCGGCGCCGGGCGCACCCATGACCAGATACCAGGGCAGCTGATAGAGGTAATTGGCGTTAAAGCGTGAGAGCAGGTTCCGGCTGTGACGACGGCCAAACTGGGTGCGTTTCAGCTGCATTGCAGCTTCGCTGAAGCGCTGGTTGAGCCGCTCTTCGGTCATCTGACGTTCCGCCGGGTCATCGTTGCCCGATAGCTGAAGCTGGGTCAGTAAGCGGCTGTTGAACCAGGCACGATAGAGCGACGGGATCAGCTGGAACAGGATCCAGAGAAAATAGAGGACGCTCACGGTGAGCTGGCGCGGCAGCACGGGTTCCAGTGGGCGCGATTCGCCCCATGACCAGAACGGCCCCAGCATCCAGACCAGACAGCTCAGCGCCGTGACGCCAATAAAGCTCCACAGCAGGCGATGCGTTAGCAGCAGGCGAAGGGAGGCGCGCATTATTGTGCTCCTTGATGATTACTGAGCGTTTCAGGCGCGGCAAACAGGGTGATTTCAACGCGACGGTTGCGGGTCCGGTTTTCGCTGCTGTCGTTGGGCAGCAGCGGGTCGCTGTCGCCGCGGCCTTCAGAGCGAACCGTATGACCGTCAGCCAGTTGCAGTTGTAACAACTGGGTGATGGCGCGGGCGCGGGCAAATGAGAACTCATAGCTGGAGGCAAAGCGGCTGTTATCCACCGGATGATCATCGGTAAACACCGACACCAGAATGGTCCCTTTGACATCTTTCATCGCGGTTGAGACGCGAGCCAACAGGGCGCGCCCTACCGGATTGATCACCGTGCCCTGTTCGGCGAACAGTTTGTCCGCGGGGATGATGACTTTGCTGCCAAAGGCACCATCGCTGACCTCGAGCTGCCCGGCTGCAATCACATCATTCAGGCGCTGACGCAGATCGAGCAGCGCCTGCGGAGAAGAGGGACGACGGCCCGCGGTAATCTGCGGCAGCGGCGTCTGATAGAGAGTACGCAGCAGCGGTTCGGCGGCATTGCCGAGACGCCAGTTCAGGCCGCTGTAGATCAGGCAGCCGATCAGCGCGACCAGCATGGCACAGGCCCAGAGCGGCACCATCGGGCGGGCGAGGGTGCTCACCAGCGGATGCACTTCCACCAGGGGCGGTTGCGGTGTCTGATGCTGGGCGCGGGTTTCGTCAATCAGGCTTTTCAGGCGTTTACGGATACCGTCGCACTGGGCGCGACCATTTTCACTGCCACGATAGCGGCCTTCATAGCCCAGCAGCAGGCAATATTGCACCACTTCCAGCAGCCAGAGGTGTTGTTGTGGGCTTTGTGAAATGCGCGACAGCAGTTGAAAGAATTTTTCGCCGCCCCAGCTTTCATTATGGAAGGTCACCAGCATGCCGTTGCCAGACCAGACGCCGCGGGTGCCCCATGGAGTTTGCGCTGCCGCTTCATCGAGCGCGCTGCAGATGCAGTAACGCGCGCCGATAATCATCTCAAACGGCAGCCCTGCCTGTTTACAGCGTTGTTCAAACTGGCGGATTTCATCGATCAGAGACTGGCGCAGACCCGCAGGGTCGTCATGGGTGGCTGCCTGACGAATTTGCACCACCGCGTTCAGCAGTGGCGCCGCAGCCTGAAGTAATAGATTCTCATTGCCTGAGGAGGTTGCCTCACGCGCAGGGGATTCCACAGTCATTAATTCGTGATCTTCCAGCCAATGGCAAATCCCTGTACCCGCAGCCCGGGACGGTTCTGCGGGCAATATGCGCCGGATTTCATAGTCAGTCTAAGATCCAGGTCGCGGTATCGTTAGTCCGGCAGGCTTTGCTGGCGCCGCCGACGGCCACACAGACCTGTTTCGTTTTGCGGGGACGTGGACGATCGCTCTGCACGGTGGCATCGTAACGACTGCTCTCTACACCCGCTTTTAACGGCACATAACCGATCAGCGGGCCGTCAGCCTGATCAGCAATCGCCAGCCAGTTATGTTCCACATTACCTAATACTTCAAACGGCTTACCTGTTTCGAGATAGCGAACCACTTTGCCGCCGTAATCAGGCGAAGTCATGACGGATGCACCATAAAGCGCCCGCCATGTCTGATTGACCGGCTCAAATTCAGTCGGTGCCGCGACAGCGTGTCGATGGACCAGTTTGACGCCGTTAATTTCGCTGGTGACCAACGTATCGTCAGTGACGGGCGGCGGCGGGGCCTTACAGCCTGCCAGGGTAAGAACCGCCAGCAGCGTTAACGCAAGACTCTTTTTCACCATGTTCCTCGTGATCTCATCAAAGTATCTGCATATTGCGAGGCCCGATGCCAGGAGACGATCTTTCTCGCGCCGCATCGTGCCGAAATTCTGTTTTTAAAAAAGGGTCAGATTACATCGGGATAGTAACGCATTCAGTTTACCTAAGACTTTTGAGAATTCAAACCATTGCACCCGCTGCCGATGCGTGATAGCAGGCACTTTACAGGCGGGCAGCGGGGTGAGAAAAGCGCCAGGCAATGCGATAGTTAAAGCGAACTGAATTATCGCAGCAACAAACTGATTGAGAACAGTGCCGCGCATTCTGACATGCAATGAATCCGATTGGAAACTATTAAGATTTACTAATGCCTTGTTGCCGAAAAAATTTATCAGTTTGCGTTAAGAAACTTATCAAAATCAGATTTTACGCCCCTGCTCAGGCCCTCTTTTTTCCGGAAAGCGGCACGCCTTTTGCTTCTGAAAGGTTTTAACCGCACAGAGGTGAGCAATGAGGGACGCCCTGACCTGGCTACAGGCATCACGCGCGAGCGAAATCGCCAGCCTGCAACGACTTCTGGAAACCGGCGAGCTGATGGCTGCCGTCAGTGAGCTGGTCCATCGGTTGCAGCGGGAACGCGGCGCAAATAACCTCTGGATCTGCTCTGGCGGAGCGCTGTTCAGCGCCGAGCGTCATGCCCGCCAGCAGGAGGTCAGCGCCGGCCTGGAGCATTTTTATCAGGCGTTGCCGCCCGCCATCCCACAGCCCGGCTACAGCCGCTTCTGCAACCTGATTGCCGCTGCCCTGCAGGCGCTGGCCGGACTGCCCGCGCTGCGCCAGCAAATCAGCCAGCGTGAGCTTGATCAGGCCGCGGCGATGGCCGCCTTTAACCAGGTCATCCGTACTTTACTCAATCTGGTGTTTGAGGCCGCCGACACCGCCAGCTATCCCGGCATCTCCCGAGCACTGATCGCGCTGTTCAGTTTTATGCAGGGCAAAGAGCTGGCCGGGCAGGAGCGGGCCATCGGCTCAGCCGGCTTTGCGGCGCGTCAGTTCACCCCCGACCAGCGCAGCCAGATGGTCGCCCTGATTGCGGCCCAGGAGCAGAGCTTTATCACCTTCCGGGAATTTGCCGACAGCGCCGCGTGTGAATCCTGGCAGCCGCTGGCCCAGGCCAGCCGCGACATCGAACGCCTTCGTCGCATCGCCTGCACCGGCGGCCGTTGTGATGAGACCGGCGCGCTGCACTGGTTTTCCCTGCTCTCTGAGCGGCTGGATCAGATGAAAATGCTGGAGGATGCCCTGACGGCGACATTGATGCAGCGCTGCCGGGCTGCCATTAATCAGGCACAGCAGGAGGCGGCAGGGAAAGTGGTGCAGGGCGACAGCAATTTTTCACTTTACGTCTCCGGGGCGGACTGGCTGCCCGGCGCGGCGGCGCTCGACAGTGACGGGCTGGCACCACAGCTCGGACGCTCGGTGCTATCGCTGATTGGAGAACAGTCGCAGCGCCTGCAGCAGCAGGCGGATGAACTGGCGGCGATGCGCGCCTCACTGGACGAGCGGCGGGTGATCGATCAGGCCAAACACTGGCTGATGCAGCAGCAGGGTTTAACGGAAGAGGCCGCGTGGCAGGCAATGCGTAAAAGTGCGATGAATCAGAATAAGCGGGTACTGGAGATCGCCCAGGCGGTACTGGCGGTGGCGAAGACCCTGAGCAACTAACCCTGATGAGGTAGCTGCACACCCTTTGTGCGTGATCTGCGTCATAAACGTGCAAAAACGGTTAATTTTTCAACAGCGCGTCACCGCAGGTCGGCATTAAGGCTGTTTCGGCGATCTGGCACACCCTTTGCTTAATCCTTACAGAGAGTACGCATTGCTCCCGCCAATGGCGGTGGGGTCAGTGCTTTGGATAAAGGCGTCCATCCGCAGGCTTCGGCTTGTCGGAGGACGCCTTTTTTTATTTCTGTTCAGGGGCAACATGATGAGCAAAACGCCATTTTCACTGACACGACGTCAGGCACTGATCTCCGGTGCCGCGCTGGGTGCGGCCTGGATCGTTCCGGGGTTACGAAATGCGGTCTGGGCAGCGGGATCGGATGCGCCAGAAAAAGCACAGGTGCGGGTCGGCTTTATCCCGCTCACTGACTGCGCGCCGGTGGTGATGGCCTCAGTGAAAGGCTTCGATAAAAAGTATGGCCTGACGTTGCAGGTCAGCAAAGAGGCGAGCTGGGCGGCAGTGCGCGACAAACTGACTTCCGGTGAACTGGATGCGGCACATGTGCTCTACGGCATGATCTACGCCCTGCAACTGGGTGTAGCGGGTCCGCAGCACGACATGGCGAACCTGATGACGCTCAACCATAACGGGCAGGCGATCACCCTGTCGAACCAGCTGAAAGCCAGTGGGGTCACCGATGCGGCCAGCCTGAAAAAGGCCATTGATGGCAGCGCTAAAGGCAGCTTTACCTTCGCCCATACCTTTCCGACCAGCACCCATGCCATGTGGCTCTACTACTGGCTGGCCAATGCGGGCATTCACCCGTTTGATGACGTGCGCACCGTGGTCGTGCCGCCGCCCCAGATGGTGATGAACATGAAAATTGGCAACATGAGTGGCTTCTGCGTCGGCGAGCCATGGAACCAGCGCGCCATCAGCGACAACATCGGTTTTACCGCCGCCACCAGCCAGCAGATCTGGCCGGAGCACCCGGAAAAAGTGCTTGGCACCCGCGCGGAGTGGGTTAAAGAGAACCCCAACACGGCCCGTGCACTCACCGCCGCTGTGCTGGAGGCAGCGCGCTGGATTGATGCCTCGGACGACAACCGCCGCGAAACTGCACAGGTGTTAGCCGGTCGCGCCTGGATCAATACCAAAGTAGAAACGTTACAGGGGCGGATGCTCGGTCAGTATCAGAACGGCCTGGGGCGGTCGTGGCAGGACGCCCACCCGATGCGCTTTTTTGACAACGGCAACGTCAGTTTTCCCTGGCTCTCAGACGGCATGTGGTTCCTGACCCAGATGAAACGCTGGGGCCTGCTTGCCAGCGATCCCGACTATCTCGCGGTGGCGCGCCAGATCAACCGCATCGACATCTACAAACAGGCCGCCAGCGCAGTCGGGCAGGTTGCACTGCCCGCCAGTGAGATGCGCAGCAGCACCCTAATCGACGGCAAGATCTGGGACGGCAGCAATCCTGCCGCCTACGCCGCCAGTTTCGCCATCAAACGTTAAGAGAGGTTGCTATGAAAACTGACGCGCGCGCCCTGGCGCAGCCGGTGCAGAGTCACAACAGTGCCACCGTTATTCCGTTACAGATCACCCCGAAAGCCGCTGCCCGTCCGGCGCGTCTGCGTCCGCTGTTGCAGCGCGCCATTCCCGCCACCGGAGGCCTGTTATTAATGCTGCTGGTGTGGCAGATAGCGGCGCTGTCGCAACCGGGTTTTCCTGCGCCTTACGCCACCTGGCAGGCTGCTCAGGTCTTGTTTGCTGACCCGTTCTACAGCAATGGGCCTAACGATCAGGGCATCGGCTGGAATGTGCTGGCGTCGCTTCAACGCGTTGGCATTGGATTCGGTCTGGCCGCGCTGGTCGGCGTTCCGGCGGGCTTTTTAATCGGTCGCTTTCCCTTTATGGCGCGAATGTTCAATCCGATTATCGCCCTGCTGCGGCCGGTGAGTCCGCTGGCCTGGCTGCCGATTGGCCTGCTGCTGTTTCAGCGCGCCGAGCCTGCCGCCAGCTGGACCATTTTTATCTGTTCGATCTGGCCAATGATCATTAACACCGCCGAAGGGGTACAGCGTATCCCGCAGGATTACCTCAACGTGGCGCGGGTGTTACAGCTCTCTGAATGGACGGTGATGCGCCGGATCCTGCTGCCCGCCGTGCTGCCCGCGGTGCTGACCGGGGTCCGTCTCTCTATCGGCATCGCCTGGCTGGTGATCGTCGCCGCTGAAATGCTGACCGGCGGACTGGGCATCGGCTTCTGGATCTGGAACGAGTGGAACAACCTCAACGTGGAAAACATTCTGGTCGCCATTCTGGTCATCGGCGTAATCGGGCTGCTGCTGGAACAGGGCCTGATGCTGCTGGTCCGTCGTTTTAGCTGGGATAAATAGGGAGAGCACCATGCAACAGATCATACGCGTTCAGCAGGTCAGCCAGCGTTTTAACACCGCCAGCGGCGAGTTTCTGGCGCTGGACAATGTCAGTTTTGATATTCACGAAGGGGAAACCCTGAGCCTGATTGGCCACTCCGGCTGCGGCAAATCGACGCTGCTGAACCTGATTGCCGGGTTAACACGGCCCAGCAGCGGCGTGCTGCTGTGTGACAACCGCGAAATTACCGGCCCCGGCCCGGAGCGCGCGGTGGTGTTTCAGAACCATTCGCTACTGCCGTGGCTGACGGCATTTCAGAACGTCGAGCTGGCGGTGCAACAGGTGTTTAAAGGGCGCTTCAGCAAAGCGGAGATGCGTGACTGGATCGAGCACAACCTTAACCGGGTGCAGATGAGCCACGCCATGCACAAGCGGCCCGGCGAAATCTCCGGCGGCATGAAGCAGCGCGTCGGTATTGCGCGGGCACTGGCGATGAAGCCGCGCGTGCTGCTGCTGGATGAGCCGTTTGGCGCGCTGGACGCCTTAACCCGCGCCCATCTGCAGGACAGCGTGATGCGCATTCAGCAGGAGCTGAACACCACCATCGTGCTGATTACCCATGACGTGGATGAAGCCGTGCTGCTGTCAGATCGGGTGCTGATGATGACTAACGGCCCGGCGGCGCAGGTTGGCGAGATCCTCACTGTCGATCTGCCGCGTCCGCGTTCGCGGGTGGCGCTGGCGGATGAGCCGCGCTACCACCAGTTGCGACAGAAAGTGCTGCATTTCCTCTATGAAAAACAGACCACTGCGGCGTAAGGAACAGACCATGAAGCAACGGTTGCTGGTGATAGGTAATGGCATGGCGGGAATGCAGATGGTGGAGAGCCTGCTGCAACGTGCGCCACAGCGCTTCGCCATCACGGTCATTGGCCGCGAGCCGCACGGCAACTACAACCGTGTGCTGCTGTCGCCGGTGCTGGCGGGTGAAACACCGTTCAGTGAAACACTGATCCACGATCGCGACTGGTACCAGCGGCACGGCGTCACGCTGCTGACCGGCGAAACCGTGCTGCAGGTCGATCTGGCGGCGCATACAGTGCAGACCGATTATCGCCAGCTGGGCTGGGATCGACTGGTGTTTGCCACCGGTTCACAGCCCCGTTTGCCCGCTATTCCCGGCATCAACGCGGATTGCGTACTGGGTTTTCGCAGTATTGCCGACGTCCGGCAACTCCTGACGGGCCAGGGACCGGTGGTGATATTGGGCGGCGGCTTTCTCGGCATTGAAGCGGCGGCGGCACTCTGTGCCCGTGGAAGAGAGGTCACGCTGGTGCATCACAAGCCCTGGCTGCTGGATCGCCAGCTGGATGCAAAGGCGGGCGAGCTGTTGCTGACGGCGCTGGAAAAGCGCGGTATCCGCTGCGTGCTGAACAGCGGACTCACGGCGATTGACGAGGCGGGTGTGACGCTGACCAGCGGTCGTCACTGCGCCGCCACGCAGGTGGTGATTGCCATCGGCGTTCAGCCGGCGATAACGCTGGCGCAGGCGACGGGGCTGCCGTGTCAGCGCGGCATTCTGGTCGATGGGCAGTTACGCACAGCGGTCCCGTCGGTGTATGCCGTAGGCGAGTGCTGCGAAATTGCCGGCGAAACCTTTGGCCTGGTGGCACCGTGCCTGACGCAGGCGCAGATTCTGGCTGCGCAGCTGGCGGGGTCGCCCCTTGCAGATTTCGTCAGCCAGCCGCAGGCGACGCGGCTCAAAGTCAGCGGTATTTCGCTGTTCAGCGCCGGGGATGTCAGTGAGTCACCCTCTATCAGCAGTTTTGATTCGATCTCTGGCGATTACCGCCGTCTGTTTCTCCGCCAGGGCCGTCTCTGTGGCGTGCTGCTCTCTGGCGACACCCGTCAGGGCCCCGCGCTGCTGGCGCGTCTGCAGCGTACCGAACCTGTCACGCTCGAAGCCCTGTTCGATCACGATCAACCTGAACCGCAGCCGCAGGCTGCAGAGAGTCCTGAGATGAGTAAACCGGTATTAGCCGTGGTGGGTCACGGCATGGTCAGTCACCACTTTCTTGAACAGCTGGTTGCCCGGCAACTGCATCAGCACTATCACATCGTGGTTTACGGCGAGGAGCGTCAGCAGGCTTACGATCGGGTTCATCTGTCGGACTATTTTAACGGCAAAACGGCTGACGATCTGTCGCTGGTCAGCACGGACTTCTTTACCCTGCACGGTATCGAACTGCGCAGCGGCTGCGCAGTCGTGGCAATCGACCGTCAGCAGCGCAGTCTGCGTGACAGCGCGGGTAATGAACTGGCGTGGGATAAGCTGGTGCTGGCCACCGGCTCGCGCGCGTTTGTCCCGCCGGTGCCGGGCCACGACGACGAACGCTGCTTTGTCTACCGCACGCTGGATGACCTCGATGCCATTGCCGCCTGCGCCCGCAATAGCCAGCGCGGCATCGTGATTGGCGGTGGCCTGCTGGGTCTGGAGGCGGCGAATGCGCTGCAGCAGCTCGGGCTGGAAACTCACGTGGTGGAGTTTGCGCCACGCCTGATGGCGGTGCAGCTCGATGAGGGTGGTGCGCTGATGCTGCGCCAGAAGATCGATACGCTGGGCGTCACGGTTCACACCTCAAAACAGACCGAACTGATTGAGCGTCAGACCGATGGCAGCGTGGTGCTGCGCTTTGCTGACGGCAGCAGTTTACCCGGCGATCTGGTGCTGTTCTCCGCCGGTATCCGGCCACGTGATGAGCTGGCACGTGAAGCGGGCCTGACACTGGGACCGCGCGGTGGCATTGAGATCAACGATCGCTGCCAGACCAGCGATGAAGCGGTGTTTGCCATTGGTGAATGCGCGCTGTGGAACAGCCAGATCTTTGGCCTGGTCGCGCCGGGTTATCAGATGGCGCGGGTGCTGGCCGGGCATCTGGCGGCTGAACCCACCGCCTTCAGCGGCGCGGACATGAGTACCAGACTGAAACTGCTGGGCGTGGAGGTGGCGTCATTTGGTGACGCGCATGGTCGCACGCCGGGCAGCCAGCACTATCACTGGACCGACGGGCCAAAAGGTATCTACAAGAAAATCGTGGTTTCTGCCGACAGCACCCGGCTGCTGGGCGGCGTGCTGGTCGGTGACAGCAGCGACTACGCCACGCTGCTGCAGATGATGCTGAATGAGTTACCGCTGCCCACCGCGCCCGAAAGCCTGATCCTGCCTGCACTGGCCGGTGCGCCGAAAGCGCCAGGCGTCGCGGCGTTGCCTGATAGCGCCCAGGTCTGCTCCTGTCACAACGTCAGCAAGGGCGATATCTGCGCGGCGGTGAAAGGCGGATGCGGTGAGATGAGCAGCATCAAAAGCTGCACCAAAGCGGCCACGGGCTGCGGCGGCTGCGCGGCGCTGGTAAAACAGGTGATGGAGTTTCAGCTGGAAAACCTCGGTGTCGAGGTCAAAAAAGATATCTGCGACCATTTCAGCTACTCGCGCCAGGAGCTGTATCACCTGGTGCGGGCCGGTGAGTTCAGAACTTTTGATGCGCTGCTGGCGTCGCATGGGCGGGGACAGGGTTGTGAAGTGTGCAAACCGCTGGTGGCGTCACTGCTCGCCTCATGCTGGAACGACTATCTGCTAAAACCGGCGCATCTGCCGTTGCAGGACACCAACGATCGCTATTTCGCCAATATCCAGAAAGATGGCACCTATTCGGTGGTGCCGCGCGTCCCGGCGGGCGAAATCACGCCGCAGGGGCTGATCGCCATTGGCGAGGTGGCGGCGCGTTACGATCTCTACACTAAAATCACCGGCGGTCAGCGTATCGACCTGTTTGGCGCGCGGCTCGATCAACTGCCTGATATCTGGCAGACGCTGCTGGCGGCGGGTTTTGAAACCGGTCACGCCTACGGCAAGTCGCTGCGTACTGTGAAGTCCTGTGTCGGTTCGACCTGGTGCCGCTACGGCGTGCAGGATTCAACCGCTTTCGCCATCGCGCTGGAGAACCGCTACAAAGGGCTGCGTGCCCCACACAAGATCAAGATGGCCGTTTCGGGCTGTACCCGTGAGTGTGCGGAAGCGCAGAGCAAAGATATCGGGGTGATCGCCACGGAAAAGGGCTGGAATCTTTATGTGTGTGGCAATGGCGGCATGAAGCCGCGCCACGCCGACCTGTTCGCCAGCGATCTTGATGATGCCACGCTGCTGCGTTATGTCGACCGCCTGCTGATGTTCTATATCCGCACCGCAGACCGGCTGCAGCGCACCAGCGTCTGGATGGACAATCTGGAAGGCGGTCTGGACTATCTGCGTCAGGTGGTGATTGAGGATAGCCTCGGGCTGGGCGAGACGCTGGAGCAGGAGATGCAGCGGGTAGTGGACGCGTACCAGTGCGAGTGGCAAACCACGCTGGCGGACCCGTCGCGACTGGCGTTGTTTACGCCAACGGTCAACAGCGACCAGCCTGATGAATCGCTGCACTACAGTCGGGTGCGTGATCAGCGCCAGCCGGAGGCCGTGGTCGCTCGTCCGCTGCTGCAGATGCCCGCCGAGCCGTGGAGCGCCATCTGCGCGCTGGAGGCAATTCCGCCAGAGGCGGGGATTGGGGCGCGACTGGGTAGCGAACGTGTTGCGCTGTTCCGCTTTGGTGATGCGCTCTTTGCGCTGGAAGATCGCGAACCTGGCAGCGACGCCAGCGTGCTCTCACGAGGGATTCTTGGCGATGTCGGGGGCGAGCCAGTGGTGATCTCTCCGCTCTATAAGCAGCGGATACGGTTGCGTGACGGACAGAGCCTGGATAACCCGCAGCATCAGCTGCGCTGCTGGCCGGTGAAGCTGGAAGCGGGTCAGATCTGGCTGGCAAATCGTCCGCTGGATCAGCTGGCGCAGGCATCATGAACAGCACCTGTCCCTATTGTGGCGTCGGCTGTGGCGTCTGCGTCACCCCGCAGGGGGCGCATCAGGCAACCGTAATTGGCGATCCGCACCATCCCGCGAATGCAGGTCGGTTGTGCGTCAAAGGCGCAGCGCTGGGCGAGACGCTGACCCCGCAGGGGCGTTTGCTGAACGCCGAGGTTAACGGGCAGCGCGTCAGCCTGGACGCAGCGCTGGATGCGGCGGCGGCGGGATTGCGGGCGGTGATCGATCAGTATGGCCCGCAGGCGGTGGCGTTTTACGGCTCCGGCCAGCTGCTGACCGAGGATTACTACGTCGCCAATAAGCTGATGAAAGGCTACATCGGTGCGGCCAACATCGATACTAATTCGCGGCTTTGTATGGCGTCAGCGGTGGTCGGGTATAAGTGTGCGCTGGGGGCCGACGCGGTGCCCTGCTGCTATGAGGATCTGGAACAGGCCGACCTGGTGCTGCTGGTGGGGTCTAATGCGGCCTGGGCGCATCCGGTGGTGTGGCAGCGACTGATGCAGGCGAAGCTGCAACGTCCGGCGATGTGTATTGTGGTCATCGATCCGCGGCGCACGGCAAGTTGCGATCAGGCCGATCTTCACCTGCCGGTTCGGCCCGGCAGCGATTCGGCACTGTTTTCCGGTCTGCTGCACTGGCTGGCCCAGCAGAATGGTATTGATACCAGCATGTTGCCGCACCTGAATGGCGTGGACGAGACGCTGACCGCCGCGGCGCAGTGGGATGTGGCGCGGGTGGCGGAGGCATGTGACTTAACCGTGCAGCAGGTCGCGCACTTTTTCCAGCTGTTCAGCCAGCACGATCGGGTGCTGACGCTGTGGTGCATGGGGATTAATCAGTCCGCCACCGGCAGCGATAATAACCAGGCGATTCTTAATCTGCATCTGCTGACGGGCAAAATAGGCCGCGCGGGCTGTGGTCCTTTTTCGCTGACCGGACAGCCAAATGCCATGGGCGGACGGGAGGTGGGCGGCCTGGCGAATCAGCTGGCGGCGCACATGAATTTTACTGAAGTGGATTGCGATCGGGTGCAACGTTTCTGGCACAGTCCGGCGATTGCCCGTGAACCGGGACTGACTGCGCTGGATCTTTTCCGGGCACTGATGGATGGCACGGTGAAAGCAGTGTGGATTATGGGCACCAATCCGGCGGTGTCGATGCCGGAGGGTAACCGCGTTGCGCAGGCGCTGGCGGCCTGTCCGCTGGTGATTGTGTCGGATGTGATGGCGCAGACCGATACCAGCGCCTTTGCCGATATTCTGCTGCCCGCCCAGGGATGGGGCGAGAAGAACGGCACGGTGACCAATTCCGAGCGGCGTATTTCACGTCAGCGCGCTTTTGCTGCCGCACCCGGTGACGCCCGGCCTGACTGGTGGTTGCTGTCGCAGGTGGCCCAGCGTTTAGGGTTTGATGAAGGCTTTAACTGGCAGCATCCGGCAGAGATTTTCCGTGAGCATGCGGCGCTGTCAGGTTTCGAGAACCGGGGCGATCGGGCGTTTGATATCAGCGGCCTGGCACAATTGAGTAACGCTGACTGGGATGCGCTGCGTCCGGTGCAGTGGCCGGTTAACGCTGCCTGTCCGCAGGGCTGCGCCCGGCTGTTTGGCAATCGTCGGTTTTTTCATCCGGATGGTAAGGCCCGGTTGCGGGTGCCAGCCACGCCCGTTGTCGCCCCGCGTGAACCGTCGTATCCGTTGTTGATGAATACCGGACGGGTGCGCGATCAGTGGCACACCATGACGCGTACCGGGCTGGTGCCGCGTCTGATGCAGCATTGCGATGAACCGTTTGTCTCGCTGCATCCGGCTGACGCAGCAAGGTATGGCGTGACGGCGGGCGGACTGGCGCGAGTGCAGTCTGTTCAGGGCTGGATTAGCGTGCGGGTGCGTGTCGATGCCGGGATGCGGCGCGGCGAGTTGTTTGTGCCGATGCACTGGAACCGGCAGTTCAGTCAGCAGAGTCACGTCGATTTGCTGGTGGCCGCCCGTGCCTGTCCGTTTTCGGGGCAGCCCGCGCTGAAGCAGACGCCGGTACGGATTATGCCGCTGACGGTGAGCTGGCAGGGCTGGCTGTGGCAGCGCGAGGTAGCACAGCCCACAGGATTACGTTACTGGGCGCGTACCCCCTATCCGGCGGTGCAGCGTTATGCGGTAGCGGGCGAGGGTTCGCCGCAGGTCTGGCTGGACGGGCAGGCTGTTCTTTCAGGCTGTCACAGGCAGGTTGCGACCGGCAGCGGCAATGATTACCGGTTGCTGGCATGGCGTGACGGCGAGTTGCAGCTGGCGTTTTATGCCGGCTTCGTGTTGCCGTCGATTGATAGCGCGTGGGTCGCCGAGGCCTTTAGTCATGCGCCGCAGGATGCAGCAGGGCGGCACAGTGTACTGGCAGGACAGGCCGCGCAGGGTGGGGCCACGGGACGGATTATTTGCAGTTGCATGGCGGTGGGTGAGCAGACGATTTTGCAGGCGGTGGCGCAGGGGTGTCGTACGACTCAGGCGTTGGGCGAAAAGCTGAAGTGCGGCACGCAGTGCGGCTCCTGTATTCCGGAGCTGAAGCAGTTGTTGCTGTCCGAAGTGATGTCGGAGGAATGATGACACGAGCAATTGATTCTCTGGATAAGTTACTGGCCCCGGTGGAAGCCGTATCGCAACAGGGCGCGGTGTGGCTGGTGGGTGCGGGCCCTGGCGATGTGCAACTGCTGACCGTTAAGGCGTTGCGTTTGCTGCAGCGGGCTGAGGTGGTGGTATATGACCGGCTGGTGAGTGACGCGGTGATGGCGGAGGTGCCGGAGCAGGCGTTGTGTATCGATGTGGGTAAGCAGCCGGGGCAGCATGGTCTGAAGCAGGCGCAGATTAATCAGTTGCTGGTGGAACTGGCGCGCAGTGGACGCAATGTGATCCGGCTGAAGGGCGGCGATCCGTTTGTTTTTGGTCGCGGAGGCGAGGAGATGGTGAGCGTGCAGCAGGCCGGGATTCGCTGTGAGGTTGTGCCGGGGATTACGGCGGCCGTGGGCTGTGCGGCAGCCAGCGGGATTCCGTTGACGCATCGGGATTGCGCGCAGTCTTTGCGGTTGATTACCGGGCATGGGCGGAACGGCGAGCCGCAGCTGGAGGCGGCTGCACTGTCGGCGGTGAATCAGACGCTGGTGTTTTATATGGGGTTGAGCTGGAGTGCGTCAATCAGTGCGCAGTTGCAGGCGCAGGGACGTGATGCGGAGACGCCAGTGGCGATTATTGAGAATGGGACCCGTCCCGATCAGCGGGTGTTGATTACCACGCTGGGTGGACTGGCTGAGACGGTGGCGCGGGATAAGCCGGTGTCACCGTCGTTGCTGATGGTGGGTGAAGTGGTGCGGTTTTATCGGGCGGATTTGCAGGTGGGGATGCAGGTGCAGGCGGTGGGGTGACGGGGCTGCAGGTGCGGGCTTTTGCTGGCAGGCAGGAACGATGTGGCAAGACGGCGCGGCGTGCAGGAAAGGCCTGCCTGATCGCAAAGGGATCCCGCATCCCTGCGGACTGGGCTCGCCATCCATGGCTCGCACACTTTGCTCTTCAGGCAGGCCTTACCTGCACGATTAACGATGGTGCGTGCTTACAGTGGAGGCACCATCGTGCAGGTGAACTGTATAAAAGACGACGGAGCTTTAGCTGGCGTTAAAGCTGCTCCCACGCAGGCAGGTTGTGAACTTTTTTTCGATATGCGTGAAACAGTGCCATTGTCGTACCGAAGAACAGACCTGCGATCAGATTGGGTATCAGCGAATAATTGTCGTCAGACACGCCCGGAAGAGAAGGCAATAAGAGCAGCAGTGGCATCATCAGCGTGTACATGCTGCCAGACACCACAAGATTGAGCCAGAACGGCGTAAAACCCGGGGGCGGAAGATGGATATTCATTTTCCATAACAAACGATGTAAGGGCGGAGCAGAGTGACTCCGCCAAATTCCTTTTTCTGCCATCAAGGCTAAAGCCCGCGCTTTCCTGCGCTCGAAAATTTCGTTTTTCATCGTTTTATCATCCGTTACATCCCTGCTTAGCATTAGCTCTGGAGCGTAACTTAATCCTGTGGCTGTCTGATGACAGCGAGTGGCTGAATCGATGTTATTTCAACAGGCATGACATCGCCCGCTTCAGCGGCAGCGGGGCCACCAGCACTTTCACGCCTAGTGCTTCAAACGCTTTGACCTGCGCAGTGCTGATGCCGCTGTCGGTGATCAGGTAGTGGATATTGCTCCAGTCACAGGGCAGCGCGAACATCGAAACCTTGTCGATTTTGCTGGAGTCAGCGACCACGTAAACCGTGCTGGCAGATTTGATCATCGCCAGCTTTACCTTGATGTCAGTTTCACTGGGGAAGCTCAGGCCCAGACGCGGCGAGATGCAGGCGGTCGCCAGAAAGAGTTTCCCGGCCAGCACGTTTTCGAAGAAGCTGGCCGCTTTTTCGCCGGAAGTCGAGAGCGTCGGAAATTTAAAGGTACCGCCGGTCAGCAGGATGTTGATCCCCGGCTCGCCGCCCAGTTTCAGAGCGATATTCACCGCGGTCGTCACGACTGACAGCCGGCGGATATGGCTGATGGCATCGGTGATTGCGGTGGTCGTGGTGCCGGAATCGAAAATCACCGTGTCGCCATTTTCGATATGCTGCGCCGCCAGTCGGCCAATCGCCTCTTTCTCTTCCAGATGCGTCTGCCGCTCCAGCAGCATCGCCCCGGTATTCTGTTTGCCCGTCATCAGCGTCGCGCCACCGTGGTAGCGCTGTACAAAGCCCTGTTTTTGCAGCATGCGCAGGTCGCTGCGTAAGGTGGCTTCAGTCAGTCCAAAGGTCTCCGTTAAAGCTTTAACCGTGACCGTGCCATCCTCACGGATCATCTCCAGAATTTTCTCGCGGCGTTGCTGCATGTCAGCGAACTGCTCACTTTTGCTTTTCAATCGAAATGCTCCCTTTTCCAATAACCTGAGAAGTCGGGCGAACAAGCTCTTTGTGGCTGAGTTTAACGCGCCATTTTTATGAATGCGAGATAGCCTGATCTGCATTTGATTTTCGAACGAAAATATTAAATGTGCAGGTTATTGAATCTTGCACGCTTTACGGATTGCAGCCAGCTGCCTTTATTTCGGGACTGGAAGGCAGATCACGTCTTTTCAATCAGATAAACCGCTTTGCAGGGCAGATGGTCGAAATTTGATCTGCTCCACACAACGTTTCTTTTCGATAGCTTATATTTTTGTTCGAAAATGAATGAGTCAGCGGCATCGGCAAAAATCTGAGGGGAAGAGTGGGATGAGTGGTGAATATGACGTAAACCTGCGCTACGGCGTGGATACCGCAATGAATCTGGCCGGCAAAGTGGCCGTTGTGACCGGTGGGCTGGGCGGTATCGCGATGGCGACCAATGGCATGTTGCTGGAGAAGGGCGCGAGTCTGGCATTACTCTATCCGCCGTTTGAAGCAGAGAAGGTTGCCAGCCTGAAGGCAGATTTCCCCGTCGAGCGGGTGCAATTTGTCTGCTGTGACGTTACCGATCCCGCGTCGGTTGAACAGGCTTTTGACGATGTGGTTTCCCACTATGGCCGAATCGATATCCTGGTGAACTGCGCAGGCTATGTGATGCTGCAGCCGGTGATCGAAACCGATTTTGCCGAGTGGCAGAAGCAGATTGCGGTAAATCTCACCGGGCCTTTTCTCTGCTCGCAGGCCGCCGCACGGCTGATGATCCGAGCCGGAGCGGGCGGCAAAATTATTAATATCGCCTCCCAGGCGGCCTCCATCGCTATCGACAACCATGTCGCCTACACCTCAGCCAAAGCGGGCCTGCTGGGCATGACCAAAGTGATGGCCAAAGAGTTTGCTCCGCATCGTATCAACGTTAATACCCTGTCGCCTACCGTAGTGCTGACACCGATGGGCGAAAAGGCCTGGCGCGGCGAGAAGGGCGAGCAGATGAAGAAGCTGATTCCGCTCGGTCGCTTTGCCTATACCGATGAGATCGCCGCCGCGGTGCTGTTTTTCGCCAGCAACGGCAGCGACATGATCACCGGCGCCGATTTGATGATCGATGGGGGCTTTACCATCTGGTAAGGCTAATCCAGCACCCGGGAATTCATACCCTGCCATAACGATAAGAGAGAACATCATGAAAAACCGTACCTTGCTGTGCACTGCCGTGGCTGCCTGTCTGGTTTCGCAGGCGGCGTTTGCCGCCGAAAAGGGCACCATTATGATTCTGGTTAACTCACTCGATAATCCCTACTACGCCTCCGAAGCCAAAGGCGCCAATCTCAAAGCGCAGGAACTGGGTTACAAAACGACGGTGCTGTCGCACGGCGAAGATGTGAAGAAGCAGAGCGAACTGATCGACGCCGCTATTGGTAAAAAAGTGCAGGGTATTGTGCTGGATAACGCCGACTCTACCGCCAGCGTGGCGGCGATTAAAAAAGCCAAAGATGCCGGAATTCCGGTGGTGCTGATCAACCGCGAAATCCCGGTGGATGACGTGGCGCTGGCGCAGATCACCCACAACAACTTCCAGGCGGGTTCGGACGTTGCCAACGTCTTTGTTGAAAAGATGGGCGAAAAAGGCAAATACGCCGAACTCGCCTGTAACCTGGCGGACAACAACTGCGTGACACGCTCGAAATCGTTCCATCAGGTGCTGGATCAGTATCCTGATATGCAGAGCGTGGCGCGTCAGGATGCCAAAGGCACCCTGATCGACGGCAAGCGCATTATGGACAGCATCCTGCAGGCACATCCGGATGTGAAAGGAGTGATTTGCGGTAACGGCCCGGTGGCGCTGGGTGCCATTGCTGCGCTGAAAGCGGCTGGTCGCAACGATGTGATCGTGGTGGGCATTGATGGCAGCAACGACGAACGCGATGCGGTGAAAGCGGGCACGCTGAAAGCCACGGTGATGTTGCAGGCGCAGGCGATTGCCGCTGAAGGGGTGACCGATCTCGATAACTTCATTCAGAAGGGCGTGAAGCCGGAAAAACAGCGGGTGATGTTCCGCGGCATTCTGATTACCCCGGAAAACGCTAAAGGTGTACAGGACTTTAACTACAAGTCGTAATTAAACGCTGTCGCGCCTGCGCAAGCGGGCGCCAGGGAGAAGATGATGTCCCGAAGAGTCTGGCTGACGCTGGTGGTCTTGCTGTTAAGCGGCTGCAAAATTGTGTCGCAGCAGGAGCTGGCTGCCCTGAAAAATCCCCCCAATCCGAAAATGGCGAACATCGACCAGCTCTGGCAGCAGAAGCTGGTGCCACAGGTTCAGGCAGAGGCTAAACCGCTGGCGACGCTGATGAAGTCGCTGCAGTCTGCCAAAGACTTTGACAGTGCCTGTCAGAGCTACGGCTATCGCAGTCAGGCTGAGAATCCCTGTGTCTTCAGCGTCTCGGTCAGCGGCGAGGTGACCGCCGTGAATACCACGTCACGCAGCGGAAAGATGACCGTGAAAGATGAATCAGGTGACAGTGTCACTATTCAGGTCGGGCCAATCATTCGTGGCACCGCTTTGCGGGATGTCTACAAAGGCGTCAGCTATCAGGACTTTAATGATCAGGTGCTGTTTGGTGATTACGGTAAGGCGATCAACCAGCACGCCTCCACTCTGATGCAGCAGTTTGCGCCGAAGGTGGGCGATAAAGTGAAGGTTTCCGGCGTGTTCAGCAGCTGGGACATTCCGCAGCAGCTGCCGGATATCACGCCGGCTGCGATCACCCGGCAATAAGGAGAGGCAGATGCAAAATCCTCAACCGCAACCGTCCGGCGACGTGATTATCGAAACGCGCAACGTGTCGCGTCTTTATCCCGGCGTGACCGCTCTCGATCAGGTCAGTTATCGGGTCTACCGCAATAAAGTCAACGTGCTGATCGGTGAGAACGGTGCCGGTAAGTCCACCATGATGAAGATGCTGGCAGGGGTGGAGACGCCGTCGTCGGGCGAGATTCTGCTGGATGGCAAGGTGGTGTCGCTGAGCTCCACGCATCAGGCGGAGAAGCAGGGGATCAGCATCATTTTTCAGGAGCTGAATCTGTTTCCCAACATGAATGTGATGGACAACATCTTTATCGCCAACGAGTTTTTCCAGCGCGGCGTGATCAATGAAAAGTATCAGTACGCGCTGGCGAAGTCGCTGCTGGAGCGGCTGCAGCTGGATGTCGATCCTTACGCGCCGCTGGGTGAGCTGGGTATTGGTCATCAGCAGCTGGTGGAGATCGCCCGGGCGCTGTCGAAGGATACCCGGGTGCTGATCATGGATGAACCGACCAGCGCCCTGAGCCAGTCTGAAGTGAAAGTGCTGTTTAACGTCATCGATCAGCTTAAGCGGCGTGGGGTCACCATTATCTACATCTCTCACCGGCTGGAAGAGCTGATGGAGATTGGCGATCACATCACCATTTTCCGCGATGGCCGTTTTATCAGTGAGCGCGAGGTGCGGGACGCCAGCGTGCCGTGGATTATCGCCCAGATGGTGGGTGACAAGAAAAAGCAGTTCGACTATCAGCCTGCGCCACAGGGTGAAACGGTGCTGGAGGTAGAGGGCCTGACCGCGCTGCATCAGAACGGCGGTTACAAGCTCAATAACGTCAGTTTTACGCTGCGCAAAGGCGAGGTGATCGGCATTTATGGCCTGCTGGGGGCCGGACGCACCGAGCTGTTTAAGGGGCTGATTGGCCTGATGCCCTGTCAGTCGGGCCGGGTTCGGCTGGCGGGCCGGGATCTGGCGAAACGCAGCTTTCAGCAGCGGCTGAAAAGTGGCATAGCGCTGGTGCCCGAAGATCGCAAAGGCGAAGGGGTGATTGAACTGATGTCGGTCACCGCCAACATGACGCTCTCTGACTTCAGCCTGCGCGGTTTTCGCCGTGCGCTGGGGCTGTTAAATCCTGCCCGGGAGCAGCAGCGGGTCAGTGAGATGATCGGCCATCTGGCGATCAAAGTCAGCGATCCCGATCTGCCGGTTACGGCGCTGAGCGGCGGTAATCAGCAGAAGGTGGTGCTGGGTAAAGCGCTGATGACCGGGCCGCAGGTGGTGCTGCTGGATGAACCCACTCGCGGCATCGACGTGGGTGCCAAAACCGACGTCTATCACCTGATTGGCAGTCTGGCACAGCAGGGGCTGGCAGTGATGTTCTCCTCGTCTGAACTGGATGAGGTGATGGCGCTGGCGGACCGCATTTTAGTGATGGCCGATGGCCGGATTACTGCCGATCTGCCGCGCGCAGCGGCAACGCGAGAACATCTGATTGCGGCATCAACCCCGCAGGATTAACAGCCTGATCCATCAGGCTATTTTATTTGTCAGTCTGAACCTGGGCAGTGGTCACACAGGCTGCTTTAACAACCTGAACGCCCGTCAGAGCGGCCCTGAAGGGGCGAGCACAGTGAATAATCCTCGCGTACTGCGTGTACGTGCCGGTTGTTCCGCGCTGTCCGTGTCCAGACTGCCTGCAAGAATTTCACCTGGCGCGCCAGGGCTTAAGCTGGCCGGAGAATGTCATGAACCAAAAATATCTGCTCTATATGTACCTGCTGAAGGCGCGCACCTTTATTGCGTTGCTGATTGTGGTCGGCTTTTTCAGCGTGATGGTGCCGAATTTTCTCACCCCCTCTAACCTGCTGATCATGACGCAGCACGTGGCGATTACCGGCCTGCTGGCGATTGGTATGACGCTGGTGATCCTGACCGGCGGTATCGATCTCTCGGTGGGTGCGGTCGCCGGGATCTGCGGCATGGTGGCGGGCGCACTGCTCACCAATGGCATCCCGTTGTGGGGCGGCAATACGCTGTTCCTCAACGTGCCTGAAGTGATTCTGGTCGTGGCCATCTTTGGCGTGCTGGTGGGGTTGATTAACGGCACGGTGATCACCCGACTGGGCGTCGCACCCTTTATCTGCACTCTGGGCATGATGTATGTGGCGCGCGGGGCGGCATTGCTGTTCAACGACGGCGGCACCTACGCCAACCTGGTGGGCGTGCCCGCGCTGGGCAACACCGGCTTTGCTCTGCTTGGCTCCGGCACTGTACTGGGGGTTTATCTGCCGATCTGGCTGATGCTCGGCTTTTTATTGCTCGGCCTCTACCTGACGCGCAAAACCCCGCTGGGTCGTTATATCTATGCCATTGGCGGCAATGAGTCCGCCGCGCGACTGGCGGGTGTGCCGATTATCAAGGTGAAAGTCTTTGTCTACGCTTTTTCCGGCCTCTGTGCCGGGCTCGTCGGGCTGGTGGTGGCCTCTCAGTTGCAGACCGCGCACCCGATGACCGGCAACATGTTTGAGATGGACGCCATTGGTGCCACCGTACTGGGCGGCACGGCGCTCGCGGGTGGACGTGGCCGGGTTTCCGGCTCGATTATTGGCGCTTTCGTTATCGTCTTCCTGGCGGATGGCATGGTGATGATGGGCGTCAGCGATTTCTGGCAGATGGTAATCAAAGGGCTGGTGATTGTGACTGCGGTGGTCATCGACCAGTTTCAGCAACGTCTGCAAAGCAAAGTGGTGCTGCTGCGTCGCCATGAAAAAAAGCAGCAGGCAGCCCCCCTTAATGATGTTCGTCACAGTTAACAGGAGCGATTATGAGCCGCGAACAACGTGGAAAAACAGTGGTGATTACCGGTGCCTGTCGTGGCATCGGGGCCGGGATCGCGGCGCGTTTCGCCCGCGACGGCGCCAGGCTGGTGATGGTGTCGAATGCTGACCGGGTGTTCGCTACAGCCGACCAGCTTCAGCAGCAGTATGGCAGTGAGATTCTGGCGCTGCAGGTTGATGTCACGGATGAAGCCGCGGTGCAGCAGCTCTATCAGCAGGCTTTTGAACGCTTTGGTCAGATTGACGTCTCGATACAGAATGCGGGCGTGATCACCATCGACCGCTTTGACACCATGCCGAAGAGCGACTTTGAGCGGATTCTGGCGGTTAACACCACCGGCGTCTGGCTCTGCTGCCGTGAAGCGGCAAAGTATATGGTGCAGCAGCGCAGCGGCAGCCTGATCAACACCTCATCGGGGCAGGGACGGCAGGGCTTTATCTATACGCCGCACTACGCCGCCAGCAAAATGGGGGTGATTGGCATAACCCAGAGTCTGGCGCTGGAGCTGGCGCCGTGGAACATTACGGTCAACGCTTTTTGTCCCGGCATCATCGAAAGTGAGATGTGGGATTACAACGATCGCGTCTGGGGCGAGATCCTCAGCAGCGAGGAGAAAACCTACGGTAAAGGGGAGCTTATGGCGGAGTGGGTGAAAAATATTCCGCTGAAGCGTGCCGGTCAGCCAGAAGATGTCGCCGGACTGGTGGCGTTTCTGGCATCAGACGATGCGCGCTACATCACCGGGCAGACCATCAATGTGGATGGCGGATTAATCTTCTCCTGACGGAGGCCTTTTCGCCTCAGACCTGCTGTAAAAGCAGGCCTTTTTCTGGCCCGGAATTTTCTGGTATATGCACAATTCGCCGCTGCTGTCCTGCATCGCCGTCACAATATGTTAAGGTAATAGCTGATGATTTTTCTTTAATTGCAGCGACGAACTAATCAATGTGCCGGGTGACATGATACGGAAAACAGGGGTTCTCTCTTTGATTGCGCTGTCGCTGACTGCCACGCAGAGCGCCCGCGCCTTTCAGTCTGAAACAGCGGTGTCAGAGACGCCATTCGACGATCCTGCGCGCTACAGTCAGTCGCTGCCGACGCTCGGCGGTGCCAGCGATCAGGATGAAGAGTGGAGCAAAAAGCTGGCGGCCGTGGCTAAAAGTATCGGCGAAGCGAGTAACAACAGCGACAGCAATGTAACGTTTGGTCAGCAGGCGGGCGTCTGGGCGTTCAATCATCTGCGCGATGAAGTGGCCGATCGGGTTGAGAGCGAAGGGCAGTCACTGCTTTCCCCTTACGGCACCGCGCAGCTGGATCTGAAAGTCGACATGAACGGAAACTTTAACGGCACCGGCGGCGATCTCTTCAGCGCACTGGCGGACGAAAACAGCCGGCTCACCTTCAGCCAGCTTGGGCTGCACGATACCGGCGATGGGCTGGTGGGCAATGCGGGACTGGGACAACGCTGGGATGCCGGTGACTGGCTGCTGGGTTACAACGGCTTTGTTGACCGCGTGTTTAGCAGCGGCCTGCAGCGCGCCTCAGTGGGCACGGAAGCATGGAGTGATTCAATGCGCTTCTCGGCTAACTACTATCAGCCGCTTTCCGGCTGGAAAAATCTGGGCGATTCGCAGCAGCAGCGCATGGCGCGCGGCTACGATATTACCAGCCAGAGCTATCTGCCCTTTTATCGTCAGCTGGGCGTCTCGGTGAGCTATCAGCAATATCTGGGTGAGAATGTCGACCTGTTTAACAGCGGCAACCGTTATCACAATCCCTCCGCCATGTCGTTTGGCCTCTCTTACACGCCCGTGCCGCTGGTGACATTATCCGCCACCCATAAAACCAGCAGCGCCGGTGAGAGCCAGGATCAGCTGGGGCTGAAACTCAACTACCGCTTTGGCGTGGCGCTGCGACGTCAGCTTGATGCCGGTAACGTCGCGGAGGCGCACTCTCTGCGCGGCAGCCGTTACGATACCGTCACCCGCAGCGATACGCCGGTGCTGGCTTTCCGTCAGCGCAAAACGCTGTCCGTGTTTCTGGCGACACCGCCCTGGCAGTTAAGCAGTGGCGAGAGTCTGCCGCTGAAGCTGCAGGTGCGCGCCAGCAATGCTATCAAGGCGGTGAGCTGGCAGGGCGATACGCAGGCGCTGAGCCTGACCCCCCCCGCCAATAACGCCGATCCGCAGGGCTGGAGTGTGATCTTACCGCAGTGGGATCCGTCGCCAGGCGCCAGCAACGAATATCGTCTGTCGGTGACGCTGGAGGACAGCAAGCAGCAGCGCGTGACCTCTAACTGGATTACCCTGAAAATTGCGCCACCGATGACCGTGGACGAGGCCCCGCAGAACGATCGTTATGATTTAATGGCACCCAGTGGTACCACGCTGTAGCCGGGTTGCTTTACTGCACAGGAAGGCGTGAGGGAATTAATAGCGGCGGTGATGTGCAGACGGTGTTGTTAACATCTGCAGGCCCGACAGCGGTTGCTGTCAGGGAGGCGCTGTCGGGTTGACGCAAGCACGGGTTCGGCAGCGTGACATTGCTATTGTTCCTGCATTGACCGCGGGCATCGCCAGGTGAATGCAGGAACGACACTACGCTATAAGCAGGGTATTCATAGGGGAGTAGGGTCATTGCCAGAGCTACGGTTTAATACAGCGACCCGATTATCAGTTAACCATGCTCATCACAATACGCACCGCTCTGGCGTAAACTTCTCGCTTACCATTTACCGATCGTGCTTGCTGATGTTGCAGGAATGCAATTATGTCCTGTATGCCCGCTGTCTTGCCTGACTTCAGCAGGCTCGACACAGCGTGTCCCACGACGGCATGGACGTCATCCATATCGGCCGGTTTATCGGTACTCAAAAGAAACTCCAGCGCAACCGTTCTGCTGAATAGCCTCTGAAGGGACAACACTCAGGCGATTCAGCTTTATCAGCCTGGTCACAGGTTTTATGTAAGCTGGCATCATGGCAGCGCCTTAAGCAGCTTTTCGCGCAGCGTTGCCACCTGCGTCGTCAGCTCACCCAGTTCACTACAGGCGGTATCCATCACCGAGATCATATCAGCCGGGACGTCAGCCGCCGCGACTTTAAGCTGGTGGCCCTGTTCTGTCAGAGAGATCAGCACCCGGCGTTCATCATTTCCTGTGTCACGCTGGCGGCAGATAATGCCCGCGCTTTCAAGGCGCTTAAGAAGCTGACTAAGCGTACCGGAATCAAGCCGGACGCGTGCACCAATATCAGAAACAGCCAGGCGATCTTTTTCCCACAGCACCAGCAGCACCAGATATTGCGGATAGGTCAGTCCCAGCGGTTTTAACCGCGACTGGTAGAGCTTTGTCATGGCAAGTGAGGCGGAATAGAGTGCAAAACAGAGAAACTGGTCGATGGTTTCAGGCGCTGTAATGGCGGGAGGCGTATCGGAGAACCCCGCGGGTTCATCATTCATATCTTTACTCATTCTGAGTCCGGGGTAGGACAGCCAGATCACAGGCTGTTTGCCAGCCGTGAAGTCTCGCGAATATTGTCTTGGGGAGATGTTAATGTCGGTAGCATCTCTTTTCTGGTTTACAACACCCAATCTTTTAGCGCTATCGCAGCGGGAGGAAAAGCCTTTAGCTTTTTAGCAGTGCCGCCGATTCAAAGCCTGCACAGTATTGAGTCTAATTAAATTGAAGTCAACATAACCTGATGCAACCCTTGCGCACAACGTGCGCCGGGTGCAACGCCGCGAAGATCGGCAGCACAATTTCAGCGTTTAACCCAGGCTGAAGCCGCCCGCCGATAAGGCTTATACGGTGAAGGTCTCTACCATACCGCGCAGGTCGCGCGCCTGGGCCAGCAGTGACTGCGACGCAGAAGAGGACTCTTCCACCAGCGCGGCGTTATTCTGCGTGACGCCATCCATCTGACTCACCGCAATGCTGACCTGGGAGATGCCCTGCATCTGTTCCCCGGACGAGAGCGAGAGGTTGTCCATGGCATCGGCCAGTTCACCGACGCGGCTGACAATCTTCAGGATGCGCTCACCCGTTCCCGCCGCCACGGTCACGCCATCCTCGACCTGCGTCACAGCCTGCTCAATCAACTGCTTAATGTCACGAGCTGCGGTGGCACTGCGCTGGGCCAGCGATCGCACCTCACCCGCGACCACGGCAAATCCGCGGCCCTCTTCACCGGCGCGCGCTGCTTCTACGGCGGCGTTGAGCGCCAGAATATTGGTCTGGAAAGCGATGCCTTCAATCACCGACGTAATATCGCGCACCCGAACGGCACTCAGCGAAATGTCGTGCATGGTTTCTGACAGGCGCTGAACATCTGCTTCGCCCGCATGGGCCAGGGTGGCGGCCTCGCGCGCTGAACCGGCAGTCTGCTGCGCGCCCGCGGCGTTGCTTTTTACCGTGGCGGTGAGTTGCTCCATGCTGGCGGCCGTTTCCTGCAGCGCAGCCGCCTGCTGCTCGGTACGGGATGAAAGCTCGGTATTACCCTGCGAAATCTCATCGGCCGCCAGCGCCACCGAGGCGGATGCCCCTTTAATCTGCGTAACCAGTTCGCGCAGGCTGGTCTGCATGCCGCTTAGCGAGGCAAGAAGACTGCTGCTATCGCCACGGCGCAGCGTGACCGGCGAGGTGAGATCACCCGCGGCAATCGCAGCAGCCAGCGTCTGAGCCTGCACCGGTTCGCCGCCCAGCTGGCGCATCAGTATCCGTACAATAAACGCGCAGGTGACGACGGCAGCCAGCATGGAGAGCACCGCCAGGATGATCAATATCCAGGTGGTGTGGGCGATGGCGTTACCGTTATCCACTACTGCATCCCGGCTGCTTCGCATTTCCAGCCCGGTCAGATCATTTAACGCCTTCAGCAGGCTCTGCTGAGCCGGCCGCGCAACCGTCAATAGATAGTGGGCGACCTCCTGCTGACGATTTTCCATCCCCAGTTTTCCGGCGGTCATCAGCGTGGAGAGGGCGGCTTCTTCAGTGGACTCGATTCTGCTCATCGCTTCCTGTCCTGCCTGCCCGGTGTCGCTCTGCATCATGCGAGACAGCGTTTCGCGGTTACTGATGTAGAGTGCCCGCTGTTTTTGCAGACGTTCCCATTCTGGCTGCATGGCAGCAGGATCGGTCAGCAGGGCAATATTACGCACCGCGATTGCCATATCCCGCACGCCACCGCGCATATCCAGCACCGTCTGGTAATTTTTCAAACGGACATTAACCACCTCGTCCATACCATTGCGGGCGCTATTCAGAGCATGAATCGCGGTACCGGTACAGAGAATAAACAGCAGAATAAGCAGGCCAAACCCTGCGCTCAGGCGCGTTGAAATTTTCATCTCTCTTTCCGGGAAAGTGTATTGGATAAACCGGTATCGGCAGGAGAGGAGTCTTCTGGAGGGTTACGTTTAATTAAATTGATCACTACTTAATTTTGTGCGATTAAAAATCCCACACTTATCTACCCATTTCGTTCAAAAAATTATACCTGGAGTAAGCGTAGATCCCCGGCCAATACGTTGATAAATAACTTTTTGTATTCTGACGAATGTGCACCTTTTCGCGCCAGGCGGCAGCGCACTGCACCCATTGCTTACCCGGTCAAAGCCGCCGGAACACACAAATTTAACCGGACGGGCCTGTTAATCTGGCCGCTGCTGCCGATAGAACACTAATCGACATTGATGACGTAGCCGACACGCATCGGGCTTCGCAGAACGTCTGTCTCACTGACGTAAGGTGGGAGAGAACGTGTGAATGCGATGAGTAAAAATCGCGGAGGGGTGATAATTGTCGGCAGCTTAGCAGACATTGAATGAGAAGTACGCCCCGGTTTATTACTGAAAATTAAAACAAAACTCTGACACATTCCATCACCGGGAACTAACGCATGCGCCTGAAACTTTTCTGGCTCGCAATGCTGAATATTGCGACCATCATTTTACTCTCCACGCTCTGGGAATTTGGGCTGGAGGCGCGGATCTCAAGCCTGCTGGGCCTGGGCTATGATCCCGATTTTGAAACCAGCGAACGGCTGCGGTTTATCCTGACCTCCACCTCATTTGCCGCACTGGCAATGATTATTCCGGCGCTGCTTATCGCGGGTCTGATACGTAAAACCCTGATCGCGGAAAAAAATGCGCTCAGGCTGGCCGGAACGGATGCGCTGACGGGGGTCATGAACCGCCGATCATTCAGCGCGCATCTTGCTGCGCTTGATGCCTGTGGGACGCCCTACACTCTGACGCTGCTCGACATCAATGACTTTAAAAGTATCAATGACCTGAACGGTCATCGTCAGGGCGACGCCACGCTGGTCGCGCTGGCCACTATGCTGACCACCTCGGCTGACTCCGGGAGCCAGGTGTTTCGCATCGGCGGGGATGAATTTGCCATTGTTGCCGACGCTTCTCAGGTCGCGCAGGCGCTGGCCGCCGCCGAACGTTTCTGCCAGCAGGCGGCATCGATCCAGACCGGTCCGCACACTTTTCTGAGCCTTTCAGCAGGCATTGCCAGCTCAGCCTGCACAGGTCAGGCCGATGTCGTGCGGGCGGCGGATCTGGCGTTATACGAGGCGAAGCAGGATAAGTGCACTTATCTGGCGCGATTCTCCCCGGACATGGAGCTGCGCTTTCGCCAGCGGGAAAGGCTGGAGCAGGAAGTTGTTGCCGCCGTTAGCGGACATGCCATCGTTCCCTTTCTGCAGCCGCTGGTTTCACTGCGCACCGGCAACATTACCGGCTTTGAGATACTGGCGCGCTGGATCACTGCGTCCGGTCAGACGGTTTCACCTGCAGAGTTTCTGCCAGTGGTGGAGCGGCTGGGGTTGATGGACAGCATGACTGTGGCGCTGCTGCAGGATGCTGTCAGTGCCACCCGGGCATGGCCAGCCGGCCTCTGCCTGTCGCTGAACATTACCCCGGAGCAACTGCTGAGACCGTCGCTGACCAGCTGTTTGTCCAGCATTATGCAGCATGCCGGGCCGGTAATGCTGGAACTTGAAATCACCGAACAGAATGTCATGGCCATTTCTGACGATGCCCGCCAGGCGATCCGTCTGCTGAAAGAGGCCGGTATCGGCGTGGTACTGGATGATTTTGGCACCGGCTACTCCAACCTGTCGGTTTTGCTGGGGCTGGGAATTACCAAAATCAAAATTGACCAGACGTTTATCGCCGGAATCGTGAACGGATCTGAGCAGCGAAAAGTGGTGGAAACGCTGCTGGCACTCTGTCAGGGGCTGAATGTGATCATTACTGCAGAGGGTATTGAGGATGTCGCCACGCTGAGGTGGCTGAGAAAGCGCGGCTGTGATTACGGTCAGGGATATCTCTTCAGTCGTCCGGTGCCTGCCGGGCAGGCCACCACGCTGCTGGCGTCCGCTAACGTGGAGGAATTGATGCAGGAAGAGGCGGTGGCCGTTAGCTTAGTCAGGTCGCTGGGCTGAAAGCTGCGCCACATTTTCTGTGGCCGGGATTACAACAATAAACGGGCCAGGTGGTCAGAACCGGGCCCGCTGTCACATCAGAACTGGTAAATCAGACCCAGGGCGGTGATGTCGTCGGTCGCCAGGCGAAGCGGATTGTTATCTTTCAACAGGTTGATGCGGTACTCACCATAGACCGACATGTTCTTGTTGAAGTAGTAAGTGGCACCCACGGCGGTGTATTTAATGATGTCGGCATCGCCGATATTCTCAATTTCCTTGCCTTTGGATGAGACGTAACCCACGGACGGACGGAAGCCGTTCAGGAACTGATACTGCGCCACGGCTTCAACGTTCTGCGCTTTGTTAGCGAAACCGCCGGTTATCGGCGTGGCATTCAGGGTTTCACCGTACATGGCAGCCAGATAGACCTGGTTCGCATCATATTTCACCGAGGTCGCCCAGTGCTGGGCTTTTTCGCCTTCTCCGCGTGCGGCCGCGTTCTGCGCCGTGGTGCGATCCAGGCTGGCAAACGCGCCGGCAAAGCTCAGGCCGAAATCGAAGTCATAGGAAGCGGAGAGGGCGAAGCCGTCGCCGTTAGAACGACGTACGCCGTCAATGTTACTGCTGCGATCGTTTTTGCTCTGATACTGCGCGGCAAGGTTTAAGCCGTCGACCAGACCAAAGAAATTGCTGTTACGCCAGGTCAGCACACCGGTTGAGCGGCCAGAGAGGAAGGCGTCGGTATAACCGGAGTCGCCGCCGAAGAATGGCAGCATATCGGTATAACTCAGCACGTCATAGACCAGGCCGTAGTTACGTCCGTAATCCAGCGAACCTGCCTCGCCAAACTTCAGGCCAGCATAGCCCAGACGGGTACGGTTGGTGGCCTGCGCGTCACTGCCCTCGGAATTATGCAGACTGTACTGATACTGCCAGAAACCGTAGCCGGTAAGCTGGTCAGTAATCTTTGTCTCGCCTTTAAAGCCAAAGCGGGCATAAGAGGAGGTATCACCATTGTTGTTGTTATCATCAGAAAAGAGGTGTGACACGTTAATCTTGCCGACCAGATCCAGCTTATTGCCATCCTTGTTATAAACTTCTGCGGCCTGCGCGGAGGAGAGACCGATCAGTAACGGCATGACAGCCGCCAGTAAAGTGCGCTTCATCATTTAATTATTACCCTGTATTCATTAATTATTATTCCCCTGATGTGGGGTGAAGAGAAAATGACACAAAAAAATAAAAGTACAAAGCGCAATAAAAGTAACAAAATGTTATGTCTATATTCAGCTGATGGATAACAGCGAGAAACAGAAGATTAAATAGTAAAGTAATAAGATTTTCTTCTAATAAGTAATCATGAGTAATCTGATTTTATATCTATTTTTATCAATGGCTTAATCTTGTGAATAGTGGTCTTAAATGGGCTTTTTTTGTACGTTTTTAAATCAATATAACCCCTGATTAAATTATGGATGATTATCCGATAAGAATAACCTTATAAGGATTTTATTCTAACCATTAGTCTGCGTATTAATATTTGTTCATCTTTATGGAATATTCTTTCTGGCCCGATAATCACCTCCGGAATAATAGTCAGAGTTGCTGATTAAATATTGATCACCCTGTTTATAAAATAGCCTGAAAAAGATACCTGGATGAATGTGTCTGCAGGGGGAAATGAAAACCTTTTGTTAAATAAAGCCAGGTTGTTCTGACATTTCCGGACGAGTTCCCCGCGTAATCGCTGCACCAGCGCGAGGCAAACTGCGCTAAAACAGGGCACTGGAGGGGCTTTTCTGGAGAGATAATTTATCAGCGATCACAAAAGCGATATTTCATCCCGTGAATGCATAATTCCGCTGTTTAAAACCCGGTTCTGGCGCTGCAATCAGACAATTATTCACTATATATGCAAATTAAGTGAATATTGTCAGCGTGTAACTTATTGATATTACGTCGTGAAGACCATTTTATGCATTAATTCTCTGGCTGGCATGTTAACTGCACTCTACAGTAGGGCTGCACTACAACATCTATTAACAATTTCAAAACATAAGCTTTACCTGGCCGGTAAAGTAAAGCAGGAGAGTGGGTTATGGCACTGCACGTTTCACGTCACGATTTCGATCAATGGATGATGCCGGTTTATGCGCCTGCGACTTTTATACCGGTTCGCGCGGAAGGCTCAACCGTCTGGGATCAAAACGGCAAAGATTATATCGACTTCGCCGGTGGCATTGCCGTCAATGCGTTAGGGCATGCGCATCCGGCATTACAACAGGCGTTGCAGGAACAGGCCGCACGTTTATGGCATACCGGTAATGGCTACACCAACGAACCGATCCTGCGGCTGGCGAAGCAGTTGATCGATGCCACCTTCGCTGACCGGGTGTTCTTCTGTAACTCCGGGGCGGAGGCGAACGAAGCGGCGCTGAAACTGGCACGCAAGGTGGCGCATGATCGTGTTGGTCCGCATAAAAGTGGCATCGTGGCGTTTAAGAATGCATTTCATGGCCGCACCCTGTTTACGGTAACCGCCGGGGGTCAGCCCGCGTACTCAAAAGATTTTGCGCCGCTGCCGCCAGAGATCCAGCATGCCCCGTTTAACGATCTGGCGGCGGCGGCTGAACTGATTAATGACCATACCTGCGCCGTCATTGTTGAACCCATTCAGGGTGAAGGCGGCGTGCTGCCTGCCGATCCGGCGTTCCTGCGTGGATTGCGTGAGCTCTGTGATAAGCATCAGGCTCTGCTGATTTTTGATGAAGTGCAGAGCGGCGTTGGCCGAACCGGTTCGCTTTATGCCTATATGCATTATGGCGTCACGCCGGATGTGCTCACCAGCGCCAAAGCGCTGGGCGGCGGCTTCCCGATTGGTGCGATGCTGACGCGCGAAGATCTGGCGATGGTGATGGGCGTTGGCACACACGGCACCACCTATGGCGGCAATCCGCTGGCGGGTGCAGTGGCTGGTAAAGTCATGGAGTTGATCAACCAGCCTGAACTGATGGCGGGTGTAACAGAACGTCACCAGTGGATTGTGGCGGCACTGGATGAGATCAACCAGCGTCTGCATCTGTTCAAAGAAGTGCGCGGTCTTGGCCTGCTGATTGGCGCGGTGCTCAGCGACGATTTTGCCGGTAAAGCCAAAGCGATCAACCTTGCTGCCGCGGAAATGGGCGTCATGGTACTGATTGCGGGTGCCAATGTGGTGCGTTTTGCCCCGGCGCTGAATATCAGTGAGCAGGAAGTGAAGCTGGGCATGGCCCGCTTTGCCGAGGTGTGTGAACGCCTGGTGCGAGGGTCAACATCATGATGGTAATCCGTCCGGTTGAACGCGATGACTTAAGCCAGTTGATGGCGCTGGCGGGCAAAACCGGTGGCGGGCTGACCTCGCTGCCGGTCGATAGCGCCACGTTACAGGCGCGTATCGATCGATCGCTGCAGACCTGGGAGGATTCTCTGCCACCTGCCGAACAGGGGTATGTTTTTGTGCTGGCCGATAGCGAAGATAACCGCGCCGTCGGCATCTGCGCCATTGAAGTCGCGGCGGGGCTGCAGGATCCCTGGTACAACTTTCGGGTCGGTACCCAGGTGCATGCCTCAAAAGAGCTGAATGTTTATGCCGCGCTGCCCACCCTGTCGCTGAGTAACGACCATACCGGCAGCAGTGAGCTCTGCACGCTGTTTCTCGATCCCGATTACCGTGATGGCAAAAACGGCTATCTGCTGTCGAAGTCACGCTTCCTGTTTATGGCCAATTTCCGTGAACGTTTTACCAACCGGGTGGTGGCCGAGATGCGTGGCGTCAGCGATGAGCAGGGCCATTCGCCGTTCTGGGAGAGCGTTGGCAGCCGCTTCTTCTCTATGGAATTCAGCAAAGCGGATTTCCTTAGTGGCACCGGACAGAAATCGTTTATCGCTGAACTGATGCCGAAACATCCGCTCTACATCGACTATCTGACACCGGAAGCGCAGGCGGTGATTGGACAGGTCCATCCGCAAACCGCGCCTGCGCGGGCGGTGCTGGAAGCGGAGGGCTTCCGCTACCTCAGTTATGTCGACATTTTTGATGGCGGCCCGACGCTGGAGTGCGATATCGATCATATCCGCGCCGTGCGTAAAAGCCGTCTGCGCAGCGCAGAACGGGGCGAAAACCCGGCGGATGGCCCGCTCTGTCTGGTTGCCAATAGCGATTATCGCCAGTTCCGTGTGGCGCTGATTCCGGCAAAGGCTGACAGCGACAGCGTGCGACTCACGGATGAACAGATGCGGGCGCTCCATTGCCAGCCGGGCGACTGCCTGCGCGTAGTGACGCTCTGCAAAGAGGAGAAAACAGCATGACACACCTGATAAATGGACAATGGCTGGCCGGTGACGCTGAGATTCTGACGAAAGCGGATCCGGTCAGCGGCGAAACATTATGGCAGGGGCACGCGGCCTCAGCCGCTCAGGTCACCGCAGCCTGCGAGGCGGCACGCGACGCATTTCCGGCCTGGGCCAGACGCCCGCTGGCGGAACGGCAGGCGATCGTTGAGAAATTTGCCGCCGGGCTTGAGGCGCATAAAACGGCGCTGGCGGAAACCATCGCCCGTGAAACCGGCAAGCCGCGCTGGGAAGCGCTGACCGAAGTGGGCGCGATGATCAACAAAATCGGCTTTTCGGTGAAGGCATACCATAGCCGCACCGGTGAGCAGCATGAAGGCGAAAGCTCGCTGCGCCACCGCCCGCATGGGGTGCTGGCGGTGTTTGGCCCCTATAACTTCCCGGGACATCTGCCAAACGGCCATATCGTTCCGGCGCTGCTGGCGGGCAACTGTGTGGTATTTAAACCCAGTGAACTGACGCCACTGACCGCCGAAAAAACCGTTGAGCTCTGGCTGGCTGCGGGCCTGCCTGCCGGCGTGCTGGCACTGTTACAGGGCGGACGTGAAACCGGCCAGGCGCTGGCCAACTGTCAGCAGATCGATGGCCTGCTGTTTACCGGCAGCGCCCATACCGGCTATCAGCTGCATCGCCAGTTTGCCGGTCAGCCTGAAAAGATGCTGGCGCTGGAGATGGGCGGTAACAATGCCCTGATTGTTGAAGATCCGGCGGACACCGATGCGGCTGTCAACCTCACGTTGCAGTCAGCCTTTATTACCGCCGGTCAGCGCTGCACCTGCGCGCGGCGTCTGCTGGTCAGGCGCGGCGATGCAGGAGATGCGTTTCTGCAGCGGCTGGTGGAGGTGGCAGGACGACTGCAACCCGCCGCCTGGAACGCTGAACCGCAGCCGTTTATGGGCAGCGTGATCTCCACCGGCGCGGCAGAGAAGATTATGGCTGAGTGGCAACGGCGGGTTGAGGCGGGCGGCAAGGTGCTGCTGGCGATGCGCTGGCCGGATCGCCACAGTGCCATCCTGACGCCAGGTATTATCGATTTAACCGGCGTACAGGGCATTCCTGATGAAGAGGTCTTTGGTCCGCTGTTAGGCGTAGTCCGCTATGAGACATTTGACGAGGCGATAGCGCTGGCGAACCAGACCCGTTACGGCCTGTCGTGTGGGTTGATCTCACCGTCACGTCAGCAGTTTGATCAACTGCTGCTTGAAGCACGTGCCGGTATCGTTAACTGGAACAAACCGCTGACCGGCGCAGCCAGTACCGCGCCGTTTGGCGGCATTGGTGCCTCGGGCAACCACCGCGCCAGCGCCTGGTATGCGGCGGATTACTGCGCCTGGCCGATGGCCTCGCTGGAGACGCCTGACCTGACGCTGCCCGCCACGCTGTCGCCGGGACTCGATTTCTCCGCGCCGGAGGCGACGCCATGAAGGCAACCGAAGCCAACTTTGATGGGCTGGTGGGGTTAACGCACCACTATGCCGGACTGTCGTTTGGTAACGAAGCCTCTACCCGCAATCAGCTGCAGCCGTCGAACCCCCGTCTGGCAGCTAAGCAGGGGTTGCTCAAGATGAAAGCGCTGGCCGATATGGGCTATGTTCAGGGGGTAATTCCGCCGCATGAGCGGCCCAATATTGCGGTGCTGCGCCAGCTCGGTTTTGGTGGCAGCGATGAGCAGGTGCTGGCTGCGGCCGGGAAATCCGCCCCGGGATTACTCTCCGCCGCCAGCTCAGCCTCGGCGATGTGGGTCGCCAATGCTGCCACGGTCTCGCCGTCAGCGGACAGCCTTGATGGCCGGGTTCACCTGACGGTGGCGAACCTTAACAACAAATTCCATCGGGCGACAGAAGCGCCGGAAACGGCCTGGCTGCTGCGTTCCATCTTCCGCGACGATCGCCATTTTGCGGTGCATGATGCTTTGCCGCAGGTGGCGATGTTTGGCGATGAAGGGGCGGCGAACCATAACCGGCTGGGCGGCGCTTATGGTGAGCGCGGCGTGCAGCTGTTTGTCTATGGCCGCGACAGCAGCCATGAGGGCAAAGCCCCGCAGCGCTATCCGGCACGTCAGACCCGGGAAGCCAGCGAGGCGGTCGCCCGTCTGCATCAGCTCTCACCGGAAAGCGTGCTGTATGCGCAGCAGAATCCTGCGGTGATCGATCAGGGCGTGTTCCATAACGATGTGATTGCGGTAAGTAACCAGCAGATGCTCTTCTGTCACCAGCACGCCTTTGTTAATCAGCCTGAACTGCTGGCGCAGCTTCGGTCGCGCGTCCCCGGTTTTGTGGCACTGGAAGTGCCGGAAAATCGGGTGTCAGTGAAAGATGCGGTGGAGACTTATCTGTTTAACAGTCAGTTGCTGAGCCGTCCCGACGGCACCATGATGCTGGTGCTGCCGGAGGAGTCACGTCAGCATCCGGGTGTCTGGCGCTATCTGTGTGAACAGGTTGAGGCTGATACGCCACTCAAAGCCCTGAAGGTGTTTGATCTGCGCGAAAGCATGTATAACGGGGGTGGTCCAGCCTGCCTGCGTTTGCGGGTGGTGCTGACACCACAGGAGCAGCAGGCAGTGAATCCGGCGGTGCTGATGAACGATCGGCTCTTCAGCACGCTGAATAACTGGGTTGACCGTCATTACCGCGATCGCCTGACCCAGGCCGATCTGGTCGACCCACAATTGCTGCGTGAGGGACGCGACGCGCTGGATGAACTGACGAAGCTGCTAGACTTAGGAAATGTATATGCATTTCAGCAGTGAAGGAGGGGGCAGCACAGGCTGCCGCCTGCTCAGGGCGAAAAGGAGGAACGATGCAGGACTTTTTACAGCAAACGCTCTCCGGCGAGATGCCGCGTAAGCGTAGTGGTGAAACGGCGCATCTTCGCTGGCAATGGTTGTATCACGGCATACTGTTGATGGAGCCGACGGTGCCGGTTAAACAGGCGCTGGTGCTCTCTGCCGGGATCCACGGCAATGAAACGGCTCCGGTAGAAATGGTGAACCAGCTGGTTAATCCGCTGCTGCGGGGCGAAAAGCCATTACAGCAGCGTATGCTGGTGATTCTGGGTAATCCCTCAGCGTTACGCGTCGGTAAGCGCTATGTGCGTTATGACATTAACCGGCTGTTCGGCGGACGCTGGCAACAGATTGATGATGGTGATGAGGCCCGTCGCGTGCTGCGGCTGGAGCAGGCGCTGGAGACCTTCTGGCAGCTGGGCGAGTGCGATGAAACGCGCTGGCATCTCGACATGCACACGGCTATTCGTGGCTCTTATCATCCTCAGTTCGGCGTCATGCCGCACAATGAACGCCCCTGGCCGCCCGCATTTCTTGACTGGCTGGCCGCGGCCGGGCTGGAAGCGCTGGTGTTTCATCGCTCGCCGGGCGGTACCTTTACCCACTTCAGCTGCGAGCACTTTGGTGCGGCCAGCTGTACTCTGGAGCTGGGCAAAGCGCTGCCGTTTGGTGAAAACGATCTCAGTCAGTTCACTGCGGCACAGCAGGCGCTGGCGTCTTTACTCTATGGCGAACCGCTGCCTGCGGCGACGGTTAAACCGCGTCACTATCGGGTCGCGCAGCAGATCACCCGACTGAGTGAGCACTTTACGCTGCATATGTCGCCGGAAACGCTGAACTTTACCGCGTTTCCACAGGGGACGTTGCTGGCGGAAGACGGTAGCACCCGCTATTACGTGCAGCAGGCGCGGGAGTATGTGCTGTTCCCTAACCCTAACGTGGCCGCCGGGCTGCGTGCCGGACTGATGCTGATTGAAGAGAGCGAACAGACCCAGGCGCTGCCGGTCTGATAGCAGTTAACAGCCCAGACCATCGGCGCTAAAAAAGCGACAGGAAAAGTGGAAGATCGGCTTCCGCTTTCCTGTCGTAACCCTTACACTCCTCCATAATTTCTGCGAAATTCGCTTTAAATTCATAAAGATTTTCAATTCCTCACGCCTTTCTTCTTATTCTCTTCATGATTGCCCGATTTTTATCTTTTATGCTTTCACGGCTTTACTCAGACTCTGAGTAGTTGACGTTCAGCGTCGTATGCTTGTTTCCGAAGACGCGACAGAGTGCTGTCGTCATTATCATGAATACTAAGGACACTATTATGCGCAAACTGACTTCCCTTTTACTGGCTTCTTCGCTGGCGTTTGGTGCAGCCAGCGCCGTCCATGCAGCCGCTGACAACCTGACTCCACCGCCAGCAGGCAGCGAAAAAGCGATGCACAAGCCGCCAATGCGCCACGGCATGGAGATGATGTTTAAAGGTCTGAACCTGACCGACGCGCAGAAAACTCAGATGCGCGACATCATGAAAGAGAGCCACAAAGATATGAAACGCCCGTCACTGGACGAGCGTCGTGCGGCCCACAGCATTATTGCCTCTGACAGCTTCGACCAGAGCAAAGCAGAAGCGCAGGCAGAGAAGATGTCCGCCAATGCCAAAGAGCATGCGCTGAAGATGCTGGAAACCCAGAACAAGCTCTATAACGTGCTGACGCCGGAGCAGAAGAAACAGTACAACGCTAACTTTGAAAAGCGTCTGACTGAGAAAGGCCCGCACGAGGGCAAAATGGCACCGCCAGCAGAACCGGCTGAATAACACTCGTTAAGCGAACGGTCTGAGACCGCCGGCGCTGTCCACTGAAGGTGAGTGGGCAGCGTCGGCGGTTTTTTTATAGCGGCAGAATAGGGTAGGCACCCGACAGAATCGGGCGGCAGAGGATTTTGTAGCCGTCGTGATCAAAACCGCCTTTGGGCCGCTGCAGTTTTCTGGCCTCATCCATGCTGCTGACCGAACCGAGATAGAACCAGTGGTCGATAACGTGGATCTGCGTCATCTCTTTGCCTTTCTCCACCAGCCCCACGGCACCCTGCCACGGCCAGCAGAACACCCGCACGTTTTCCAGCGCTTCCAGCAGTCGATCCTGATGATCGCTGATCGGTTCTTTACCACAGCAGGCTCCGGCGCAACGGCGCAGTGCCGAGCGGAAGCAGCCTCGCCCTGCACTCAGCGCTTCCAGACCCAGCAGGCCATGACAGAGCTGATACTCATCCGCGAGTTGCTTGAGCCGTTCCAGCGCGGCGAAGCGACTACGATAGAGCCCAAACAGGTTGGGGGACTGACTGAAATCGAGGTCTTTTGCGTAGACCACATTCGGTTTGCCATCGGTAATCTGCAATGAACAGAGCTGACGGTTTTTGCGCAGTCGCTTATTGAACAGCGGCTGCTGGGTTTTGATCATCTGCGCTTCCAGCAACAGCGCGCCGAGGTCGCCCGCGGTAGGGATCCAGCTCACACGCCGCGACTGGCGCAGCATTTTCGCCTCGTCCGGGGTGCGGAAATGGGACATCACCCGCGAACGCAGATTCACACTTTTACCGATATAGAGCGGCAGCGATTCACTTTCGCCGTGGAAGGTATAGACGCCAGGATGATTTGGCAGGCCTTCCAGCCATTCACGCAGGTGTTCGGGATATTGATAAATTGCATTCGCGTCGGGTTCGGGGCGAAGTATGGCAGAACGTCTGACCAAGATGGACTCCATTTACTGGTTGTCCATACAGCATAACAGGCAGGTGAAATGATCGCCAGCCATCTGATTACAGAGACCGTGTTGCCCGCCAGCAGATTAGCGAGCCGAGCGTGATCATTGCCACGCCCTGCCAGAACGCCTGCGGCGGCGTCAGGCCGAGCCACAGCGATCCCAGCAGAGCCGACAGCACCGGCGTAAAGTAGGAGGCGGTGGCCAGCAGCGTCAGATTGCCCTGCTGAATCCCGTGATTCCAGGCGGAATAGGCGATGGCGGTGGAGAGCCCGACAAACAGCACCTCCAGCAGCGGCACCAGCGTAAAGGTCATCGGTGCAGCGTGGTCGCTGAAGGCATATTTCAGCCACAGCGCCAGGGCGGTCAGGATAAAAAACAGCGTGACGCCATTGGAACCACGGGCAAAGCGGCGGGTGAGATTGTTGTAGAGCGCCCAGGTCAGGGCGGCGATAAAGGCCAGCGCATAGGCGACCGGGTTGCGCAGCATATTCTGCCACAACAGCGCCGGCGATCCGCTGCCGCTGCCTTTCATTACCCAGACGATCCCCAGCAGCGACAGCAGCAGTCCTGGCCACAGCCAGACACGGAAACGCTGCTGATTAAACGGAATGGCCAGCACGACGGTCAGGCAGGGCCAGAGATAGTTAATCATCCCCAGCTCCAGTGACTGGCTGCGATCGCTGGCCAGCCCGATGGCCAGCGCCAGACAGATTTCATAACCGACAAAGAGGGCGCCGCCCAGCCACAGGTAGAGGGCGGGCAGTGTGCCGGGTCTGGGCAGGCCCCGGGTCAGGCAGAGCAGACACGCCGTGGTAGTGTAGATCAGCGCCGCGCCGCCGGTGGCGCCAAAGGCTTCACTGACGCTGCGCAGCAGGCCAACGGTCGTACTCCAGAGCAGAATGGCGACAAGCCCGATGAGGGTCGCGCGCGAAGCGGTGGCAGGCATGCAGCAATCAACAAGGTCAGTGAGAGAAGCCTCCCTTGCCGCGGCAAGGGAGGGGCAGGATTACTTCCAGAAGTCGTCGAATACCGTGATCGGCGGACGACGTTTGTGCTCGGTTTTCTGATACCAGCCTTCGATGATACGCGCGCTGTCAGGATCGATGCTTTTGCCTTCCAGGTAGTCATCAATCATCTCATAGGTGACGCCCAGCGCCACTTCATCCTGCAGACCTGGACGATCATCTTCCAGATCGGCAGTGGGTTTCTTCAGATAGAGATGCTCCGGGCAGCCAAGGTGTTTCAGCAACTGCTTGCCCTGACGCTTGTTCAGGCGGAACAGAGGATTGATGTCAGTGCCGCCATCGCCATACTTGGTGAAGAAGCCGGTAACGGCTTCAGCCGCGTGATCGGTGCCGACCACTACGCCTTTGGTCATGCCGGCGATGCTGTATTGCGCTTTCATCCGCTCGCGGGCTTTTTCATTGCCGCGGACAAAATCGGAAAGCGTAATACCCGCCTCTTTCAGCGCGCGCTCACTGGCCAGCACCGACTCTTTGATGTTTACCACCAGCGAACGGTCGGGTTTGATAAAGGCCAGCGCGTCCTGACAATCCTGCTCATCCGCCTGCACACCATAGGGCAGACGCACCGCAATAAAGGTGTAGTCGTTATCACCGCTCTCCTGACGCAGTTCGGTGATCGCCTGCTGTGCCAGCGCGCCTGCCAGAGTTGAATCCTGACCGCCGCTGATCCCCAGCACCAGCGTTTTCAGTCCGCTGTGACGTTTCAGGTAGGCTTTAAGAAAATCGATGCTGACGCGCACTTCCTGGTCGGCGTCGATAGTGGGTTTCACACCCAGGGCTTCAATAATTTCCTGCTGCAGTGACATGAACTTCTCCTCAGGTCAGTGGCCTGTCGGCTCGATGCGAACGTTTTATTAAAGCTAACGTGCCTTAGCGAAAACAACAAGCCAAAGCGGTAACTGATTGCCGTGAAACGTTGCGAAATCAGTGAGTTTTTACCTGCGGCAGCGGTTTTTTCGCCAGCACGCTAAACATCAGAATCGCCATCATAAAGCAGCCAAAAATGGTGGCGCACATGCTCAGCACCGAGGTGCCGCCGATACCGGTGATCGGCACGGTAATCGCACCCAGCGTGAACATGGTGACACCAATCACCGCGGAGGCGCTGCCAGCCCGATGGCCCTGACTCTGCATCGCCAGGGACGAGGCGGTGGTAGCGATAACGCCGTTGCTGGCAATGGTAAAGAACAGTGCCACCAGCAGCAGCGCTAACGGGGCATGCAGCAGCGCGGCCAGCAGCAGCAGACTGGAGGCGACAAAAGCTAGCGTCAGTCCGCCTTTCAGCACCCGATATTCGCCCCACAATGGACAGAGGCGGGCGCTGGTCTGTGAAGCAATCACCAGGCCAAACCCGTTGGCCGCAAAGCAGAAGCTAAAGGCCTGGGGCGAAAGACCATAGAGTTGCTGCAGCACGAACGGCGAGGCACCGATATAGGCGAACATGCCGGACATCATAAACCCCTGAGTCAGGCAGAAGCCCATAAAGGGGCGATGGGTAATCACCTGACCGAGTGCCGCGTAGGCGGAGAAAATCGATCCTTTACTGCGGCGTGCCTCAGGCAGGGTTTCATGCAGCTTCCAGCGCGCCAGCAGGATCAGCAGAATGGCAATGCCGCCCAGTACCATGAAGATGCCGCGCCAGTTTAAAATCGTCATCAGGGCACCGCCTAGTACCGGTGCGCCGATTGGTGCCAGACCGTTGACCAGCATCAGCAGCGCGAAGAATCGCGTCAGTTCGTGACCGCTGTACATATCGCGTGCAATCGCCCGTGAAAGGACTGCGCCGCCCGCACCCGCTAATCCTTCAAACAGCCGCGCCAGCAGCAGCTGGTTAATATCCTGCGCCAGCGCACAGCCCATTGAGGCGATAAACAGCAACACCAGTGACAGGGTCAGCGGGCGCAGGCGGCCGAACTTATCGCTCATCGGGCCAAAGAGCAGCTGGCCAAAGCCCAGACCTAGCAGGCCGGCGGTCAGGCTCAGCTGCGCGGTAGCGGTTTCGGTGTGCAGATCCTGCGCCATTTGTGGCAGCGCAGGCAGATAGAGGTCGATGCAGAGCGGGCCCAGTGCGGCCAGCAGGCCCAGCGTGATGGCATAAACCAGGCGATTGGAGTGTACAGGGGTCATTTATCCTCGGGATTGTCAGCGATGGGGTTGACAGAAAACGGGTAAAGCAGCGAAAAACGTCGTCCGGTAACGCGACATTCACGCCGACCTGCGTCTGCGCGGTTGACGGTGCGGTCTTTAAAACGGGGCGCTATCGGGTGCCTGTTTTGCCGGGGAGTATACGTCTGCGTTGACAGCAAAACAGCCTTCTTTACGAAATCCTGACATTTAACAGGCCACTAATTGTTCGTCATAAACTTGATAAATCAGCATTTATGTTCCAGGCTTGTTTCCACATGGACAATAAATGAGGAACAACAAGATGAATAAAGTGATGGGATGTATCGCTGCGGCGCTGACGCTGGCTGCACTGTCTGGTTGTACGACTTACGATCGTGCGGAAAGCTACGTGACTAAGCCAGTGGTTAAGGATGTTAAAAAGGGTATGACCCGTGATCAGGTTCGTCAGATTGCCGGTACGCCTTCTACTGAAATCACCATGGTTCACGCGCGCGGCACCTGCCAGACTTATGTACTGGGTCAGCGCGACGGTAAAGCACAGACTTACTTCGTGAGCTACAACGACACCGGCCGTGTCATGAACTACGGTTTCCAGAGCTGTGCGGAATATGACACCGATCCGCAGGTTCAGCAGTAATTATTAGTGCCCCTGAATAGCAAACGGCCCGTCATCATGACGGGCCGTTTTTCGTTGTGGCACTGACTACAATCCTGCCGGACGCGGCACCTCAACATAATCGCCATCTATCTGCCGCTGGTAGAAGTGGCCAGCCTGCACATAGAAGCGTTTACCGTTAAAGTCGAGTACCCGCATTTCACTGCTGACCCGCGACTCTGCAGGCGGCTCTGCCACCACATACTCATCGCCGTGACGCTGATAATAATTGCCGTTGAGCAGATAGTAAGTCAGTCCGCCTATCAGCACCGCGGTTGCGGCTTCAGGCAAAAAGCGCACCGGCCCAGGTCCGCCCCAGTGCGGCCCGTGGCCGCCATGTCGACCCCATCCCCCCGGCGGGCCCCAGTCGCCAGGATGCGCGAAAGCCAGAGCGGGTGTCAAAAGCGTCAGCGTCAGAAGCGAGGCGATTATCTTTTTCATCAGGTGTTCTCCTCATAAGACTGGATGCAGAATTCGCTTTTTACCGGGTAAAGACAAGCACTAAAGCGGCGATTTTTCGCCTGTTTACCATGCTTAACGCTTTCTTAACGGCGCCGCCATTAATGGGTGAGATTATGGAGAAGAAGGGCGGGAATAACCTGGCGCGGGCGCGCCAGGTTCAAAGCAGAGATTAGAGATTATCGGTGCGCCAGTTCGGCGTTGTCGTCGCTTTCCAGGACGCGCTTATCGGTCATACCTAACCAGCGACTGGTCAGGGAGCCGGCGGTCATAGAACCGTTGACGTTCAGGGCAGTACGACCCATATCAATCAGCGGCTCAATGGAGATCAGCAGCGCCACCAGGGTGACCGGCAGGCCCATCGCAGGCAGGACAATCAGCGCCGCGAAGGTTGCACCACCGCCGACACCAGCAACGCCTGCTGAGCTCAGCGTCACGATCCCGACCAGCGTCGCAATCCACAGCGGGTCAAACGGGTTGATCCCGACGGTTGGCGCAACCATCACTGCCAGCATGGTTGGATAGAGACCGGCACAGCCGTTCTGGCCGATAGTGGCACCAAAAGAGGCCGCGAAGCTGGCAATCGACTCAGGCACGCCAAGACGACGGGTCTGGGTCTCGACGCTCAGCGGAATGCTGGCTGCGCTGGAGCGGCTGGTGAAGGCGAAGGTAATAACCGGCCACACTTTACGGAAGAAGCGCATCGGATTGATACCATTTACCGACAGCAGCAGGGCGTGGACACCAAACATGATGGCCAGACCGAGGTAAGAGGCGACCACAAAGCTGCCCAGCTTGATGATGTCCTGCAGGTTAGAACCGGCAACCACTTTGGTCATCAGCGCCAGCACACCATAAGGCGTCAGCTTCATCACTAAACGCACCAGCTTCATGACCCACGACTGCAGCGTATCGATCGCGACCAGCACGCGCTGACCTTTAACTTCATCATCCTTCAGCAACTGCAGTGCAGCCACACCCAGGAAGGCAGCGAAGATGACGACGCTGATAATCGAGGTCGGACTGGCGCCGGTCAGGTCGGCAAACGGGTTTTTCGGGATAAAGGAGAGCACCAGTTGCGGCACGGTCAGGTCAGCTACCTTGCCGACATAGTTGCTCTGAATCGCACTGAGACGTGCAGTTTCCTGTACGCCCTGAACCAGACCTTCCGCGCTCAGGCCAAACAGGCCGGTCACGAAGACGCCGACCAGCGCCGAGATCGCGGTGGTAAACAGCAGTACGCCAATCGTCAGTACGCTGATTTTTCCCAGCGACGAGGCGTTATGCAGACGGGCGACCGCACTCAGAATGGAAACGAACACCAGCGGCATCACGACCATCTGCAGCAACTGGACATAGCCATTACCGACGATGTTAAACCAGCTGATTGACTCTTTGACCACTGCGCTGTTTTCGCCGTAGATCAACTGCAAAACCAGGCCGAACAGAACGCCGATCACCAGACCGGTCAGCACTTTTTTCGACAGGCTCCAGTTCTGACGGCTGAAGCGAGAGAGCAATACCAGCAGCACCACAAAGGCTACGATATTAAGCGTAAGAGGAAGGTCCATACTGAAACTCCAGAGTAATGCGGCCTTTCGCTCTGGAAAGGCCGCATAATGTTAATCACGAATTAAGACAGCAGGAATGGTAACAGCAGGCGAAGAGGGTGCCTTATATCCAAATGGCATGGTTTATAACTTAATGGTGTTTTACGGTGTTTTATTGCGCAGTATGACTGGAAATCAACCGACCAACGCCATTTTGTAGCGTATCGAACAGCTGTGACGGCCAGCCGTTTGCACCAAAAGATGGCATTCCCACCGGGAACCACAGCGCATATCCCACCAGTCCCAGACACAATGCCCGCTCAAGCTGGTTGCCTTTCTGGCTGCGCAGAATCGGCAGCCGGAAGCGCCAGCGGCAGGGCCACAGCAGCGGAACCCCGGCAGGTGTCAGCATATCGGCCACAATATGGCTAAGGTAGCCCAGCGTCAGACCCTGTAAGACATCAGGTGGTATCGGCGACGACCGGGGCAGGTTTATCTGAAAAAGCCACAATCCGGCGGCTATCGCCAGTAAACTGTGGGTAAAGCCGCGATGGCCGAACGCGCGCGCAATAGGATGAGAGAGCCAGCGCAGTCGCTGTCCCAGCAGAGATTTAGGGTGATCGATATCGGGCAACAGACATGTCAGCAGCGCTGAGGGAACAAGGTGCCACCAGTCGGCCTGCGCCAGCACCGGTGTCAGCTCAGCACGCTTCGCAAAGATAGCGCTGGCAATGGCAAAAATGATGTGGCCTTCGCCCGTCATGATAGAACCTGGTTGCAAAGAAAACTGTCGATGCATCCAGTATAGGGATTTATCCAGTAAATGAGAATATGTGACGCTGTAACGAAGCATGAATATTATTAACAAGGCGGACAATGATGAAACACTGTCCGCCAGGGAGATTAACGCGCCAGCCAGCCGCCATCCACCGCCAGGGTATAGCCGTTGACATAGTCAGATGCTGAAGAGGCCAGGAAGACCACCGGACCCATCATGTCATCCGGCACGCCCCAGCGGCCTGCCGGAATACGCCCCAGAATCTCTTCGCTGCGCGACTCATCATTACGAAGCTGTTCCGTATTGTTGGTGGCCATGTAACCGGGAGCGATGGCATTGACGTTAATACCATGTTTTGCCCACTCGTTCGCCATCAGACGGGTCAGCCCCATCACGGCACTTTTCGACGCTGTATAAGAGGGCACCCGGATACCGCCCTGGAAGGAGAGCATGGAGGCGATATTGATGATCTTGCCGCCATTACCCTGCGCGATAAACTGACGGGCAACCTGCTGCGACAGGAAAAACAGGCTCTTGCTGTTAAGATTCATCACGTCATCCCAGTCCTGCTCGCTGAAATTCAGTGCGTCCTCACGGCGGATAATGCCAGCATTGTTGACCAGAATATCAATTTTGCCGGCAGCGGCAAGCGCCTGTTCAACCACTGAGGCCACCACGCTGGTCTGCATCAGATCGGCCTGCACCGGCCAGAACCGGCGACCCAGCGCCTCCACTTTACTTTGGGTATCATCCGGGCCATCACGGTTAACGCCGACGATATCACAACCCGCCTGGGCCAGACCCAGCGCCATACCCTGCCCTAAACCGGTATTACAGCCGGTCACCAGCGCGACTTTACCTTCCAGGTTAAACGTATTCAGTACCATGGTATTTCTCCTCTGCTCAGCGCAGTTCACTGATTTTGACGTGGTCCATGTCATCAAAGACCTGATTCTCACCCACCATGCCCCAGATAAAGGTGTAACGCTGGGTGCCGACACCGGCATGAATTGACCAGCTGGGAGAGATCACCGCCTGCTCATTGTGTACCAGCAGATGGCGGGTTTGCTGTGGTTGTCCCATCATGTGGAAGACGGCGCACTCTTCACTCATATCGAAGTAGAAATAGACTTCCATGCGGCGTTCGTGGGTGTGGCAGGGCATGGTGTTCCACAGGCTGCCTTCATCCAGTTTGGTTAAGCCCATGGTGAGCTGGCAGGTGGGCAACACATCCGGCACGATAAATTTGTTAATGGTGCGGCGATTGGAGGTGGCGGCATCGCCCAGCGTCGCGGTGGCCGCTTCCTGAAGCGTGATCTTCTTGTCCGGGAAGGTGCTGTGTGCTGGGGCACTGTTGTAATAGAATTTGGCCGGCTGCGCCGGGTTCAGGCTGCGGAACAGCAGGTTGCGCGCACCTTTGCCGACGTAAAGTGCCTCTTCGTGACCGATTTCCCACGCTTTACCGTCAACTTCTACCAGACCCGGGCCGCCAATATTGATCATGCCCAGCTCGCGGCGTTCAAGGAAATAAGAGACGCCCAGCTGTTTTCCCATCTCATCACCGATAGTGACCGGATTATTCACCGGCATGACGCCGCCAATAATGATGCGGTCGATATGGCTGTAGGTCAGGGTGTAATCATCGGCAGTAAATATCTTCTTAATCAGGAACTCGCGGCGCAGTGCTTCAGTGTCGAGTTGCTTAGCGTGATCGCTGTGAATGCTTTGACGAACGTCCATCTCAGGCCTCTCTGCAGGTCAGGTTATTCATGCCCCAAACGGGGACGCTTTTGGCATCTTAGGCAGAGCGGGACAGGAATTCAATAAAAATGAAACGTTGTTTTATTTTTTGCGGGTCAGATCAAGCGACAGGTGCAACAGGCAATAAAAAGCCCGCTATAAGCGGGCTGTTATTATCCCTGCAGATGTTGCAGGCTAAGCTGGGTGAGGTTGTCCAGCCGGACATCCGCCAGCGCCCAGCGGGGATCGTCACGGTGTTCGGCGGCGGGCACCACAATCGATCGCATACGCGCTGCTTTAGTGGCGATCATGCCGTTAAACGAATCCTCCAGCGTGACGCAGTTGAGCGGATCGATTGCCAGGCTGGCAGCGGCGTTGAGATAGACCTGCGGATGGGGCTTACTGTAGGGCAGCGCTTCTGCTGAAGCCAGTACGTCGAAATAAGGGCGCAGATTGAAGATCTCCAGCACCTGTTCCAGCATCTTTAGCGGTGATGCGGAGGCAAGGCCGATTTTCAGCCCATGTTCCCGGCACAGTTGCAGCGCCGTTTCCACGCCCGGCAGCAGTGGCCGCGTCTGATCCACCAGCGTCATGGCGCGCGTAATAATTCGCTCAGTAACCTCCTGCTGAGAGGGGCCATGCCACGGCAGCGTTTCGTACCACATCCGAACAGTCTGATCGATGCGCAGACCCAGGGTATCGGGCATTTCACTGCGCCGTGACAGGTCAACTTCCAGCGTTGAAAAGATATCCAGCTCAGCCTGATCCCACAGCGGCTCAGAATCGATCAGTAAGCCATCCATATCAAACAGGGCGGCAAGGACAGGGCGGTGATAAGGCATCAGGGGGTCTCCTTTTAAAGTCGGCTTTACCTTAACATCATTCTTTGCTGGCGCACGCTCTGTCCGACAGGCCACGCTTTATTTGGGAAATTTCACCGTTGGCAGGTAAACTGACGGCAAATCGGATTCCGGGTTCAGGAGATATTATGACCTATCAACAGGCTGGCCGTATCGCCATCCTCAAGCGAGTGGCAGGCTGGGTGCTCTTTTTAGTGGCGCTGCTGTCGACCATTATTTCTGTACTGAGCTTTATGTTTAAGCACAGCGAAAAGCAGCCAGGCATTGATGCCGTCATGCTCGATTTCGTCCACGTCATCGTCGATATGCTGCGCTTTAACACGCCATTCCTGAATGTTTTCTGGCATAACTCGCCGGTACCGGAATTTAACGGTCAGATGAACCTGGGTTTCTGGCTGATCTACATTCTGATTTTTGTCGGGCTGGCGCTGGAGTCGTCAGGCGCGCGGATGGGACGTCAGGCGCGTCACGTCAAAGAAGGCATTGAGGATCAGATGATTCTGGAGCAGGCAAAGGGCAGTGAAGGACGCAGCCGCCAGCAACTGGAAGAGAAGGTGCGCGTACCTCGCCACACCATCTTCCTGCAGATCTTCCCGCTCTATGTCCTGCCGGTGGTGATTGCGATAGCCGGTTATTTTGCGCTGTCGCTGCTGGGCTTTATCTGACCGCGATCTCCGTCAGGCCGGTCTGGCCTGACTGGCGCCCAGCGCATCCTCATCCAGCAACTGGCCAATGGCGAACTGTGCATCGCCCGGCCAGTGTCCGCCAAAGACGTTAGCCCGGTTGAGCAGATAGTAGAGCTGGTAGACCGGCAGACGCTGCGAAAAACCATCCGGTAACGGCCACACTGCCTGATAACCGTCGTAAATCTGGCGAGGCAGGTCGGGATACCAGCTCAGCATGGCTAAATCGCACTCACGGTCGCCCCAGTAGCAGGCAGGATCGAACAGCCAGGGACCACTGTCACTGCTGGCGCAGTTAGCCGGCCAGAGATCGCCATGCAGCAGCGACGGTTGCGGATGATGTGACGCGAGCACCCGCTGCACACAGGCAACGATCAGCTCTGTATCCCCGTACTGAATTCCCTTTTCCGCCGCCAGTTGCAGCTGCCAGCCAATGCGCTGTTCAGCAAAAAAAACCGACCAGCGTCGCAGCCAGCTGTTGGGTTGGGGCGTCGTAGTGATGTTATTGTCGAAATCGAGGCCGAACTGCGTCTGCTCGCTCCACTGATGCAGATGCGCCAGTTGCTGACCCAACTGATATGCACTCTGCTCATCAAGTGGCTGTGGCCTGATATATTCCAGCAGCAGAAAGCTCTCTTCGCGATGATGACCCACACCATAAACCTTAGGCACCCGAACCGTGCCGGTGCGCGCCAGCAAATCCAGCTGGTCTGCTTCCCAGGTAAAGAGCGACAGCATATCGCGGCTGTTACTTTTGACGAAGACGTCATGATCACCGTAGCGGATCTGCCAGGTGGGATGGATATCACCCCCGGCGAGGGCGTGACGTTGAGTGATTTCGGCGTTGCCTAACTGCTCGCTTAACAGACGACTAATGGCTGACCACATTGGGCTATCCTCGTTATTCGCTGCGTAAGTCCGATTGTGTTGCGTAAATATTCACCAAAAACCGCGCGATTGCACCCTTTATTCTGGCGCCGGGGTGGCAGGGCGATGATCGGCGGCATCGCGCAGATACTCTTCGAAGGTCGTGACGATCACCTCGGGTTCCTGACCCAGCGCGCTTTCACCGGCCGCAGTGACCTGCTGCCGCAGCTCCTCAGCCTCCAGCGTGCTGACGATGCCATAGCTGTTCGTACCGAGTTCATGTGAATGGCCGTCGTCATCTGTCATCGTGGTCGTGAAACCTGCGGCGGTCATCGCGCTGGTCAGCTCCAGGATGTCACTTAAGCCCGACTCCTGATAATGAAAGGTCACGATATAGCGGGTTAAGGTGTTGCTCATGAGGCACCTCCGGGGAAGGGAAACTGAACTGAGCGTAGACCATGGTGAAAAATCAGGCGAATTATGAAGGAGATGCTACGTGTGCGACGTGATGCATAGCGTAAATTCGTGTCAGGAGCCAGCAGCATAACGTAAAAAACTTCTGCCGTTGCGTCTGGCTTTTCGTTTGGGCAGCACTATAATGCGCGACGTTAATAAGATGAGTCCCAATTAACAGGGGTTGTCAGGGTGATTCCAGGCATTTCGTGTAAGTTAATAATTTTTTACAAAACTTACCGTAAATTGCATTGAATGCCCGGCAAAACGCTTCAGACTCTCCGTTTTTTAAACAGTCGCACGGATCACATTTAATGAAAGCCTATAACAAGCTGTCTGCTGTTCTTTTGCTCTCCGCCGGAGCTTTCTGTCACCAGGCAATGGCCGATAACGCCGTATTTACGTCAATGGATGACCCTTCAACAGCTAAAAAGCCGTTTGAAGGGTCTGCTGCTGCGGGATATCTGGCGCAAACCGGTAACACCACCAGTTCATCAATGACGGCTCAGACCAACATGACCTGGTATCAGTCATCTATGGCTTACAGCTTGTGGGGTAACGCAGCCAACACTTCGTCAAACGATGAGCGCTCTTCTGAGACTTACAACATCGGGGGTCGTTCACGTTACAACCTTAATTCATATGATTACCTGTTTGGACAGGCGAGCTGGTTAAGCGATCGTTTCAATGGTTATGATTCACGCGACGTGCTGACAGCCGGTTACGGTCGTCAGATTCTGAACGGTCCGGTGCACTCGCTGCGTGCGGAATTGGGTCCGGGTGTACGTTATGACGATTACCACGCGGGTGGTCATCAGACCAAAGCGCTGGGCTATGGCGCAGTCAGCTATCAGTGGCAGCTGACCGACACCACTAAATTTATTCAGGGCGTGTCAGTGCTGAGCAGCTTTGGAGAAGACACCACGGTGAACTCTGAAACCGGTCTGCAGGTTGCTATCAACAGCCACTTCGCGCTGAAGCTGGCTTACAACGTTAGCTGGAACAACAATCCGGCGGAATCTGCGCCTGATCGCACCGATACCAAAACTTCAATCATGCTCTCTTACGCAATGTAAGTGCATTTTTGCAGCAGCATTCACAGCGGCCTGACAGCGTGTCAGGCCGCTTTTTTTTGATTTCTCCAGGGCTTAGCGAAAAAGGGATGGGTTTTTCTCGCCGGGGAAAACTGCTATCATCAACCCGCACTGAAATCCTGGCGACATTCCGACAATGTGGGTCTGATATCACGCCAGGTCACTAATTTTACATTACGTTGCATGTAGGCTTTCGTGTGGCTTACCACTGCAAATAAGGATATGAAATGCCTGTAATTACGCTTCCTGATGGCAGCCAGCGCGTGTTTGACCGCCCTGTCAGTGTGATGGATATTGCGCTGGACATCGGTCCTGGCCTGGCGAAAGCCTGTATCGCTGGCCGTGTTAACGGTGAACTGGTTGATGCTATTGATCCCATCACTGAAGATGCCGCCGTAGCGATCATTACCGCTAAAGATGAAGCGGGTCTGGAAATCATCCGTCACTCCTGTGCGCACCTGTTAGGGCATGCGATTAAACAGCTGTGGCCGGATACCAAAATGGCGATTGGCCCGGTCATTGATAACGGCTTCTATTATGATGTCGACATCGATCGTACCCTGACCCAGGAAGATATCGACCTGCTGGAAAAACGCATGCATCAGTTGGCTGAAACCAACTACGATGTGGTGAAGAAGAATGTCAGCTGGCAGGAAGCTCGCGACGTCTTTGCGGCGCGCGGCGAAATTTATAAGACCACCATTCTTGATGAAAACATCAGCCATGACGACAAGCCTGGCCTGTATCATCACGAAGAATATGTCGACATGTGCCGCGGTCCGCACGTGCCGAATATGCGGTTCTGCCATCATTTTAAACTGCAGAAGATCTCCGGTGCCTACTGGCGCGGCGACAGCAGCAACAAAATGCTGCAGCGTATTTATGGCACCGCATGGGCAGACAAAAAGCAGCTGGCAGCCTATCTGCAGCGTCTGGAAGAGGCGGCGAAGCGTGACCATCGTAAGATTGGTAAGCAGCTGGATCTCTATCACATGCAGGAAGAAGCACCAGGCATGGTCTTCTGGCATAATGACGGCTGGACCATCTTCCGCGAGCTGGAAGTGTTTGTCCGCAGCAAATTAAAAGAGTACCAGTACCAGGAAGTTAAAGGTCCGTTCATGATGGATCGGGTCCTGTGGGAAAAAACCGGGCACTGGGAAAACTATAAAGAAGCGATGTTCACTACCTCATCGGAGAACCGTGAATATTGCATCAAACCGATGAACTGTCCTGGGCATGTTCAGATCTTTAATCAGGGTCTGAAATCCTACCGTGACCTGCCGCTGCGTATGGCAGAGTTCGGCAGCTGTCACCGCAATGAACCCTCAGGCGCGCTTCACGGCCTGATGCGTGTTCGTGGCTTTACCCAGGATGATGCACACGTTTTCTGTACTGAAGAGCAGGTGCGTGACGAAGTGAACAGCTGTATCCGCATGGTTTATGACATGTACAGCACCTTCGGCTTTGAAAAGATTGTGGTGAAGTTATCCACCCGTCCTGAGAAGCGCATCGGTACGGATGAGATGTGGGATCGTGCCGAGGAAGATCTGGCTGCTGCGCTGAACGAAAACAATATTGAGTTTGAGTTCCAGCCAGGCGAAGGCGCGTTCTACGGCCCTAAAATTGAGTTTACTTTGTACGATTGTCTTGATCGCGCCTGGCAGTGCGGAACAGTTCAGCTAGACTTCTCCCTGCCAAAACGCCTTGAAGCAACCTACGTGGGTGAAAACAATGATCGTCAGACGCCAGTGATGATTCACCGAGCGATTCTGGGATCAATGGAGCGTTTCATCGGTATTCTGACCGAAGAATTCGCCGGTTTCTTCCCAACCTGGCTGGCACCGCTGCAAGTCGTGGTAATGAATATTACCGATGGACAAGCAGAATATGTTGAGTCTTTGACGCGTAAGCTGCAGAATGCTGGCATTCGTGTGAAGGCAGACTTGAGAAATGAGAAGATAGGCTTTAAAATCCGCGAGCACACATTACGTCGCGTCCCTTATATGTTGGTCTGCGGTGATAAAGAGGTGGAATCTGGCAAAGTTGCCGTTCGCACCCGCCGTGGTAAAGACCTTGGGTCGATGGATGTCGATGTGTTTGTTGAGAAACTTCAACAAGAGATTCGCAGCCGAAATCTTCAACAATTGGAGGAATAAAGTATTAAAGGCGGAAAACGAGTACTACCTACGCGTCCGAACAAAATTAACAGTGAAATCCGCGCAACTGAAGTGCGCTTAACAGGCATGGATGGCGAGCCGATTGGCATTGTCACATTACGCGAAGCTTTGGAAAAAGCCGAGGAAGCGGGCGGCGACTTAGTCGAAATCAGCCCGAATGCCGAACCGCCGGTCTGCCGCATCATGGATTACGGCAAGTTCCTCTATGAAAAAAGCAAATCTTCTAAGGAACAGAAGAAGAAGCAAAAAGTTATTCAGGTTAAGGAAATCAAATTCCGTCCTGGAACCGATGATGGCGACTATCAGGTCAAACTACGCAACCTGATTCGCTTTCTGGAAGAAGGCGATAAAGCCAAAATCACGCTCCGCTTCCGCGGTCGTGAGATGGCGCACCAGCAGATCGGTATGGAAGTGCTTAACCGCGTCCGTAAAGACCTGTGTGAAGATCTGGATTTGGCCATTGTCGAATCCTTCCCTTCGAAGATCGAAGGCCGCCAGATGATCATGGTGCTCGCTCCTAAGAAGAAACAGTAGGCTTTCAAGTAGCATTTACCGCGCAGCGTTCGCGCTGTGCGGTTAACTGTTCGCCTGTCTGGGTCATGTTATTAACAATGCGAAGTGGATATTTTTAAAATGCCAAAGATTAAAACTGTACGTGGCGCGGCCAAGCGCTTCCGGAAGACCGCTTCTGGCGGCTTCAAGCGTAAACACGCAAACCTGCGTCATATTCTGACTAAAAAATCTACTAAGCGTAAACGTCACCTGCGTCCGAAAGGCATGGTGTCTAAAGGCGATCTGGGTCTGGTAATTGCCTGCCTGCCGTACGCATAAGTAAATTTTTTTCATTAATTCAGAATATTAAACAGGAGAGCTAAATGGCTCGTGTAAAACGTGGTGTAGTTGCTCGCGCACGTCACAAAAAAATCTTAAAACAAGCTAAAGGCTATTACGGTGCACGTTCACGTGTTTACCGCGTTGCCTTCCAGGCTGTTATCAAAGCTGGTCAGTATGCTTACCGTGACCGTCGTCAGCGTAAGCGTCAGTTCCGTCAGCTGTGGATCGCGCGTATCAACGCAGCGGCACGTCAGAACGGCATGTCTTACAGCCGTTTCATCAATGGTCTGAAAAAAGCAGCCATTGAGATTGACCGTAAGATCCTGGCAGACATCGCAGTATTCGATAAAGTGGCATTCTCTGCACTGGTCGAAAAAGCGAAATCAGCCCTGGCGTAAGTCAGATGGAAAAGGGAGCTTGCTCCCTTTTTTATTGCCTGTAACTCACGCAAAAGATTGACATTTTCGTCGCTGAGCATTTCAATAGACCCCCTGTATCGCATGACAAGGTAACCGCAAGCATGAACGCTGCTATTTTCCGTTTCTTTTTTTACTTTAGCGCCTGACATCCAGGGGCTTTTGCGCATAAGAAAAGAAACGAAAAATCGCGCTAAAAGCCTCCCTCGTGGAGGCTTTTTTGTTTCTGGCGCTAGCATATTGGACCGGCAGGTCCCAACGAGAACTGACCAGCCTGACTGGAAAAAGAGGAAACTATGTCCCAACTCGCAGAACTGGTGGCCAGCGCCACGGCGGCCATCGACGGGGCGACGGATATCGCCGCCCTTGACGCGGTGCGCGTCGAATACCTGGGTAAGAAAGGACATCTGACACTGCAGATGACTACGTTACGCGAGCTGCCAGCTGAAGAGCGCCCGGCAGCGGGTGCGGTAATCAACGAAGCGAAACAGCAGGTTACCGAGCGCCTGAATGCACGCAAGGATGCTCTGGAATCCGCGGTGCTGAATGCCCGTCTGGCGGAAGAGACCATCGATGTCTCACTGCCGGGCCGTCGCATTGAGAATGGTGGCCTGCATCCGGTAACCCGCACCATGGATCGCATTGAGACTTTCTTTGGAGAGTTAGGCTTTGCCGTGATGACCGGACCAGAAATTGAAGATGATTACCATAACTTCGATGCGCTGAATATTCCTGCCCATCACCCGGCCCGTGCCGATCACGACACTTTCTGGTTCGACGCCACGCGCCTGCTGCGTACCCAGACTTCAGGTGTGCAGATCCGTACCATGAAGGCTCAGCAGCCGCCGATTCGCATTATTGCGCCAGGCCGCGTCTACCGTAACGATTACGATCAGACCCATACCCCGATGTTCCATCAGATGGAAGGGCTGATTGTGGATAAAAACATCAGCTTTACCAACCTGAAAGGCACGCTGCACGATTTCCTGAACAACTTCTTCGAAGAAGATTTGCAGATTCGTTTCCGTCCTTCCTATTTTCCGTTTACTGAGCCATCCGCAGAAGTAGACGTCATGGGCAAAAACGGCAAGTGGCTGGAAGTGCTGGGTTGCGGCATGGTGCACCCTAATGTGCTGCGCAATGTCGGCATCGATCCGGAAGTCTACTCCGGCTTCGCCTTTGGTATGGGCATGGAGCGTCTGACGATGTTGCGCTACGGCGTGACCGATTTGCGCGCCTTCTTCGAAAATGATTTACGTTTCCTCAAACAATTTAAGTAAGGGCAGGATATCCAATGAAATTCAGTGAACTCTGGTTACGCGAATGGGTAAATCCAGCCCTGGACAGCGCTGCGCTGTCTGAACAAATCACTATGGCCGGTCTGGAAGTCGACGGCGTTGATCCGGTTGCCGGAGCCTTCCACGGCGTCGTGGTCGGGGAAGTGGTGGAGTGCGCCCAGCACCCGAATGCAGACAAACTGCGTGTGACCAAAATCAATGTGGGCGGCGATCGCCTGCTGGATATCGTCTGTGGCGCGCCGAACTGCCGTCAGGGACTGAAAGTCGCCGTCGCCACCGTAGGCGCAGTGCTGCCAGGTGATTTCAAAATCAAAGCGGCTAAACTGCGTGGCGAGCCGTCTGAAGGCATGCTCTGCTCTTTCTCTGAGCTGGGGATTTCCGACGACCACAACGGCATCATCGAACTGCCAGCCGATGCGCCGATTGGCACCGACATTCGCACGTACCTGCAGCTTGATGACAACACCATCGAAATCAGTGTCACGCCTAACCGCGCTGATTGTCTGGGTCTGATCGGTATCGCCCGTGATGTCGCGGTACTTAACGGTTTGCCACTGAACGTGCCGGAGATGCAGCCGGTCGCAGCGACGCTGAATGACACTTTCCCGATTCAGGTTGACGCGACAGAAGCCTGTCCACGCTATCTGGGCCGTGTAGTAAAAGGTATAAACGTCGCGGCTGCTACGCCATTGTGGATGAAAGAGAAGCTGCGTCGTTGTGGTATTCGCTCTATCGATCCGGTGGTGGATATCACTAACTACGTTCTGCTGGAACTGGGGCAGCCGATGCATGCCTTCGATCTCGACCGCATTGACGGCGGTATCGTGGTGCGTATGGCGAAAGAGGGCGAAAAGCTGACGCTGCTGGATGGCACTGAAGCCAGCCTGCAGAGTGATACCTTAGTGATCGCGGATCATCAGAAAGCGCTGGCGATGGCCGGTATCTTTGGTGGCGAACATTCGGGCGTGAACGGCGAAACGCAGAACATCCTGTTCGAGTGCGCTTACTTTGATCCGCTCTCTATTACCGGCCGCGCCCGTCGTCATGGTCTGCATACCGACGCGTCACACCGCTACGAGCGTGGTGTTGATCCGGCGCTGCAACACACCGCGCTGGAGCGTGCTACCCAGCTGCTGCTGTCGATCTGCGGCGGTGAAGCGGGTCCGATCATCGATCAGACCCATCAGACGGCTCTGCCTGTGCCGGCGACCATTACGCTGCGTCGTGAAAAGCTGGACCGTCTGATTGGTCATGTGATCGCGGATGAGCAGGTGACTGACATTCTGACGCGCCTCGGCTGTGAAGTGACCGTGGGTGAAGGGCAGTGGCAGGCCGTCGCCCCGAGCTGGCGCTTCGATATGGCGATTGAAGAAGATCTGGTCGAAGAAGTGGCCCGTATTTACGGCTACAACAACATTCCGGATGTGCCGGTTCAGGCGGGTCTGGTGATGACTCAGCATCGCGAAGCGAATCTGTCACTGAAGCGCGCGAAAAACCTGCTGGTGGATAAGGGCTATCAGGAAGCGATTACCTATAGCTTCGTCGATCCGAAAATTCAGCAACTGCTGCACCCGGGTGAAGAGGCGCTGTTGCTGCCGAGCCCCATCTCCAGCGATATGTCGACCATGCGTCTCTCACTCTGGACCGGCCTGCTCAGCGCGGTAGTCTACAACCAGAACCGTCAGCAGAGCCGCGTGCGCCTGTTTGAGAGCGGCTTACGCTTTGTGCCGGATACCCAGGCAGATTTAGGCATCCGTCAGGATCTTATGCTGGCTGGCGTCATCAGCGGTAACCGCGTTGAAGAGCACTGGGATCTGGCGCGCCAGACCGTTGACTTCTATGATTTGAAAGGTGATTTAGAATCGCTGCTCGATTTAACCGGCAAACTGGATGACATCCGTTTCCGTGCTGAAGCGAATCCGGCGTTGCATCCAGGACAGAGCGCGGCGATTTATTTGCATGATGAACATATCGGATTTATCGGCGTGGTTCATCCTGAGCTGGAACGTAAGCTTGATCTCAATGGCCGCACCTTAGTCTTTGAACTGCTTTGGAATAAGGTCGCAGACCGCGTCCTGCCTGACGCGCGCGAGATTTCTCGCTTCCCGGCGAACCGTCGTGATATTGCCGTTGTGGTGGCTGAAAACGTCCCTGCAGCAGATATCATCGCGGAGTGTAAGAAAGTTGGCGTAAATCAGGTAGTTGGCGTAAACTTGTTTGACGTGTACCGCGGTAAGGGCGTTTCTGAGGGCTACAAGAGCCTCGCAATCAGCCTGATTTTGCAGGATACCAGCCGGACACTCGAAGAAGAGGAGATTGCCGCGACCGTTGGCAAATGCGTTGCGGCATTAAAAGAGCGATTCCAGGCAACCTTGAGGGATTGAACCTATGGCGCTTACAAAAGCTGAGATGTCAGAGTACCTGTTTGAGAAACTCGGGCTGAGCAAACGCGATGCCAAAGAGTTAGTAGAGCTGTTTTTCGAAGAGGTACGTCGCGCTTTGGAGAATGGAGAACAGGTAAAACTGTCTGGGTTTGGTAATTTTGACCTGCGTGACAAAAACCAGCGTCCTGGCAGAAACCCGAAAACGGGTGAAGATATTCCGATTACTGCGCGTCGCGTAGTAACGTTCCGCCCAGGACAGAAGCTGAAAAGCCGCGTAGAGAACGCTACACCCAAAGAGACTGACTGAATTTCAGCGTTTCAAAAAGGCCGCGCAAGCGGCCTTTTTTCATGGTTTCAGTAAGCAGAAATCCCGCTTCCCGCGCCCGTTAATCTCCCTGACAGCAAAATGCAAACCGTCTCATCTGCCTTTCTTTTTTCTGCAATCCCTCTACAATCAAATCTCTGTTTTCTCAGCTAATCCTGCTTATGTCTCTGCTCGACCAGCTCGCGCGCCAGGCCGACCAGCGCGGCCAGAAATGGCTTATTGTGTTGGCACTTACGCTCTCTGCACTGCTCTGTCTCAGCCTGTGTGCCGGTGACAGCTGGATCGCGCCCTCAGAGTGGTTCACGGAAAGCGGCAGACTCTTTGTCTGGCAGTTGCGGCTGCCCCGCAGTCTGGCGGTGGTGCTGGTCGGGGCATCGCTGGCGGTATGCGGTGTGGTGATGCAGGCGCTGTTTACAAATCCGCTGGCGGAGCCCGGCCTGCTCGGCGTCTCGAACGGTGCCGGTATCGGCCTGGTGCTCGGTGTGCTGCTGGGCAGCGGCTCGCTGTGGAGCCTGGGTCTGGCGGCGATGGCCGGTGCGCTGATTATTACGCTCATTCTGCTGCATTTTGCTCATCGTCAACTCTCGGTCACCCGGCTGTTGCTTACCGGCGTGGCGCTGGGGATTATCTGTAGTGCCATCATGACCTGGGCGGTCTACTTCAGCACCAGCCTCGATCTGCGCCAGTTGATGTACTGGATGATGGGAGGATTCAGCGGGATCGACTGGCGCTATGGCTGGATGATGCTGGCGCTGCTGCCGGTGATGCTGGCCCTGGGGGCGACCGGGCCGATTCTTAATCTGCTGGCGCTGGGCGAGACATCTGCCCGCCAGCTCGGGCTGTCACTCTTCTACTGGCGTAACCTGCTGGTGCTCGCCATGGGCTGGCTGGTCGGCATCAGCGTTGCGATGGCCGGTGCCATTGGCTTTGTCGGACTGGTGATCCCGCATCTGCTGCGTATGAGCGGCATCAGCGATCACCGTTATCTGCTGCCGGCATCGGCGCTGGCTGGCGCGGGTGTGTTACTGGCAGCCGATATCGTGGCACGTCTGGCGCTGACATCGGCGGAATTGCCGATAGGCGTTGTGACGGCGACACTGGGCGCGCCGCTGTTTATTCTTTTACTGGTGAAATCATCGCGCTAGCTTCGGCTGGCTAATCTGCATCCACAACAGCCTCCAAAACAGGAAACAGCATGAACATTTATCAAACTGAACTGGTTACGCTCGATGGGGAAAAAACCACGCTGTCACAATGGCAGGGCAGAGTACTGCTGGTGGTTAACGTTGCCTCGAAATGTGGTCTGACGCCGCAATATGAAGAGCTGGAGAACCTGCAGAAAGCCTGGCAGGATCAGGGCTTCAGTGTACTCGGTTTCCCCTGCAATCAGTTCCTGGAGCAGGAGCCGGGTAGCAGTGAGGAGATTAAAACCTTCTGCAGTACTACCTATGGCGTCACGTTCCCGATGTTTGCAAAAACCGAGGTCAATGGCGCAGCGCGTCATCCGCTCTATGCCCAGCTGATTGCAGCCCGGCCTGACGCAGTGCGTCCGGAAGGTAGCGGCTTTTATGAGCGTATGGAAAGTAAAGGACGTGCGCCGAAAGAGCAGGGCGACATTCTGTGGAACTTCGAAAAATTTCTCATTGGCCGCGACGGCAGCGTGATCCAGCGTTTCGCACCGGATATGACGCCAGAAGATCCTATCATTCTGGAAACCATTAAGCAGGCGCTGGCAAAATAGATGTTGTTGCGCCTGCAACAGGCCGCCGTTCCCGGACGGCTGCTGCCACTGACCGGTGAGCTTGCTGCCGGTCAGCTATTGCACGTGGCAGGCCCTAACGGTGCAGGCAAAAGCACCTTACTCAGTGTGATTGCCGGGCTGCAACCCGCCTCCGGCACGGTGCTGCTGGATGAAAAGCCGCTAAGTGACTGGAATGGCGCGGCGATAGCCCGGATTCGCGGCTGGCTGCCTCAGCAGCAGGCACCGCTGAGCCAGATGCCGGTCTGGCACTATTTGCGTCTGCATCTGAAACAGGCGGAGGGGCAGACAGACGATCGCCTCAGCACGCTGCTGCAACAGCTTCAGCTGCAGGATAAGTTATCGCGTTCACTGACCCGGCTCTCCGGTGGTGAATGGCAGCGCGTCAGGCTGGCGGCGGTCTGTGTGCAGATTGATCCCCACATCAATCCACACGGGCGGCTGCTGATCCTTGATGAACCCATGACCGCGCTGGATATCGCCCAGCAAAAAGCGGTGGACGATTTGATTGCAGAGCTGTGCGCGGCGGGCATCAGCGTTATCGCCAGCAGTCACGACCTCAACCACAGCCTGCAACAGGCCGATCGGGTCTGGCTAATGGATCAGGGAGAACTGATCGCGCAGGGTGAACCGACAGAGGTTCTGACGCCGCAGCGCCTGACACCGCTCTACCAGATTGCTTTCCGACAGCTTGAACTTGAAGGACGCACGCTGCTGACCGTATTGCCCTGACACTTGCTACCCGGCGGGCTTTACCGCTACAGTAAGCCGGTTGCAACTTCTGATAAGGACATTTGGCGATGCGCCTGGGTTTGCTGATTTTAGTTCTGCTGCTGACGGGATGCAGTCATCACGCTCCGCCGGTTAATGGCCGTCTTTCCGATTCGATCACCGTGATTGCGGAACTGAACGATCAGCTCGGTCACTGGCGTGGTACGCCTTATCGTTACGGCGGCATGAGCCGTAATGGGGTTGACTGCTCTGGCTTTGTCTATCTCACCTTCCGCGACAAATTTGCACTGCAACTGCCGCGCACCACCTCAGCACAAAGCGATATCGGCACCCGAATCAGCAAAGACGAACTGCTGCCTGGCGATCTGGTCTTCTTCAAAACCGGTCGCGGGGAGAATGGCCTGCATGTGGGTATTTATGACACCGATAACGCCTTTATCCACGCCTCAACCAGCCAGGGCGTGATCCGTTCTTCTCTGGATAATGTTTACTGGCGAAAAGTGTTCTGGCAGGCGCGTCGGATTTAAATGCAGGATCGCTAAGTCAGACTTAAGTCCAATTTTAAATAGAGCCTAAACAGAGAGTAAAAGGTTTATTTTAAATGACACTTATTGAACGCGGGGTTTAATAAGCATAATAAGCGCTTATTTAATTCCACTAATAACCGGTGTTTTATTGCGACTATTTGGCTTAAGCGTCATTGCCTGTTGTCAAACGGCGATGGAAGGGTAAAGAAGTTCGTCTCTTCAATGATTTGGCACTATTGCCTGCGCCTGACCATTACTATACGATATCACCATCGCCGCATATTCTGGCATTAAAATGAAAATTCATCTCTCGGCCGACTATCAGTCGGAAATCTGGTTTTATCCTGTCTGTGATGTTCATGGACGGTTGACCGCTGTCGAGCTGGTAACGCAGTTTGTGCATGAAAGTGCCCCCATCACTCTGCCACAGGATATGTTACTGCCGCAGCTCGATGAGTCGCAACAGCTGCGCCTGCTGCAAAGTCAGATTGGATTGCTGGAGCAGAATCGCGCGCTATTCGAAACGCATTCGGTGTCAGCATTTATCCGCATTGATGAAGGCATGGCCCGGACGCTGCTGGCCAGTGAATTAGTCATGCGTAAAATAAAGCAGTTACCATTCATCCTGTTGAATATCACTGAAACGTTTCCGCAGCTGAAAATGGGCAAAAATAATTCCCTGCTGGCAAGCCTGCATGATGAATTTAATTTAGCGCTTTCACATTTTGGCGCGGGTAAGACACCCTCTAATGCGGTGTACGATAATTTATTCAGCTGCATCTGCCTGGAAAAAGAGTTTATTCATTCGCTGGCAAAACGCGCGTCATTCGTGCCGTTTATACAGAGCATTATTGATAATTTCCGCGCCCATTGTGATCAGCTCATTATTTGTGGCATTGATGACGAGGTGTTGTTCGATAAAGTCAGCCAGCTAAGCGGTGCCGACTTTCAGGGAGCGCTCTTCCCGGTGGTAAAATCTGATGCACTGCGTTCGCTGCTCTGCGCCGATGATCGCGTACCCTCTTCTCAGCATCCTGGCTGATACAACCTGTTAATCCCCGCTATCAGCGTTACACTAGAGGTTTTAACCTACGTATCGCTGAGCAGCGCATGGGAGAAACAATGTCCTCAGGTAAGGCCTCTTTTGACAACACCTGGTTCCGTGAGCTTACCGGGTGCTACACCGCGTTAAACCCCACGCCGCTGGCAGGCGGACGCCTGCTGTATCATAACGCACCGCTTGCATATTCAATGGGGCTGGATAGTGCGCTCTTTGCCGATAAGGGTCATGCCGTCTGGCACGGTGCAGCACTGCTGCCTGGCATGCAGCCGCTGGCGCAGGTCTACAGCGGTCATCAGTTTGGCGTCTGGGCGGGCCAGTTGGGCGACGGGCGCGGCATTCTGCTGGGTGAGCAGCGTCTTGACGATGGCAGTAAACTTGACTGGCATCTCAAGGGCGCAGGCCTGACGCCCTATTCGCGCATGGGCGATGGCCGTGCCGTGATCCGTTCCAGCGTGCGGGAATTTCTCGCCTCGGAAGCGCTGCACCATCTGGGCATCCCCACCACGCGCGCGCTGACCCTGTCGATAGGCGATGAGCCGGTCTATCGGGAAACGACTGAGCGAGGCGCGATGCTGATGCGCATTTCACCGAGTCATCTGCGTTTCGGTCATTTCGAGCATTTCTTTTACAGCCAGCAGCAGGAGAAAGTGCAGCAGCTGGCCGACTACGCCATTCGCCATCACTGGCCGCATCTGGACGCTGAAGCAGATCGCTATCAACAGTGGTTTACCGACATTGTGTTACGCACTGCGCGTCTGATTGCGCTGTGGCAGAGCGTGGGCTTTGCTCATGGGGTAATGAACACCGACAACATGTCGATTCTGGGCCTGACCATCGACTATGGCCCCTTTGGTTTTCTGGATGATTATCAGCCCGACTTCATCTGCAATCACAGCGACTATCAGGGGCGCTACAGCTTTGAAAATCAGCCAATGATTGGCATGTGGAATCTTAACCGACTGGCACATGCGCTATCGGGTCTGCTGACCACCGAGCAGTTGCGGACGGCGCTGAGCGCCTATGAACCTGAACTGATGCGGGTCTGGGGCGAACGGATGCGGGCGAAACTCGGTCTGCTGACGCAGCAGAGCAGCGATAATGAGATTCTGACCGATCTGCTGGCCCTGATGACGCAGGAGCATAGCGATTACACCCTGACGTTCCGCCTGCTCAGTGAGACGCAGCAGGCTGAAAGCCGTTCACCGCTGCGGGATGAGTTTATCGATCGTGAGGCGTTTGATAGCTGGTATCAGCGCTATCGCAACCGTCTGATGGACGAGCAGGTCAGCGATGCAGAACGCCAGGCCGTGATGAAGGCATCCAATCCGGCGGTGATTTTGCGCAATTATCTGGCGCAGCAGGCCATTGAAGAGGCGGAGCGGGGAGAGCAGGGAGCGCTGGCACGTCTGCATCAGGCGTTACAGCAACCTTTTAGCGATCAGACAGCCGCTGAATATCGTCAGCGGCCGCCAGACTGGGGCAAAACTCTGGAGGTGAGCTGCTCCAGTTAATTCAGATTCAGAGGCGGTGAGAAACCGCCTCGGCCAGCAGGGCGAGCACCTGTTCGCTCTCCTGCCAGCCGAGGCACGGATCGGTAATCGACTTGCCATAGACCAGCGGTTCGCCGCTGACGACTTTCTGATTGCCTTCTTCCAGGAAGCTCTCAATCATCACACCGGCAACGGCTCGCGATCCCGCTTTAATCTGTTCTGCCACCTCTGCCGCGACATCCATCTGACGACGATGCTGCTTCAGGCAGTTACCGTGACTGAAGTCGATCACCAGCTGCTGTGGCAGATTAAACGCCGACAAACTTTCGGCCGCGGCGGCGACATCACTGGCATGATAGTTAGGCTGTTTACCGCCACGCAGGATCACATGACCATGCGGATTGCCGCTGGTCTGATAGATAGTCATCTGACCCAGCTTATCCGGCGAAAGGAACATGTGGCTGGCGCGCGCGGCGCGAATCGCATCCACGGCAATCTGTACGTTACCATCGGTGCCGTTTTTAAAGCCGACCGGGCAGGAGAGGGCCGATGCCATTTCACGGTGTATCTGGCTTTCGGTGGTGCGTGCGCCAATTGCGCCCCAGCTAATCAGATCGGCAATAAACTGGCCGATCACCATATCCAGGAATTCCGTGGCGGTAGGCAGGCCCAGCGCATTAATATCAATGAGCAACTGGCGGGCGATCCCGATGCCCCGGTTCACATCATAGCTCCCATCCAGATCGGGATCGGAGATTAAGCCTTTCCAGCCCACGACGGTGCGCGGCTTTTCAAAGTAGGCGCGCATCACAATCTCCAGCCGATCTTCATAGCGGCGGCGTAATGCGTTCAGTCGTTCAGCGTATTCGAGTGCCGCTTTCGGGTCGTGCAGTGAGCAGGGGCCAATCACCACCAGCAGGCGGGGATCTTCACCCGTCAGAATATGGGCAATGCGTTTACGGGCAGCAGTGACATTGTCGGCAATCGCCGGGGAAACAGGATGCTCAGCCGCCAGGCTGGCAGGAGTAATCAGACTACCAATGCGGGCAGTACGCAGTTCGTCGGTTTTGTTCATGAGTTTCTCGAAAACGGTTCTTCGCAGCGGTGAAATACCGGGAAGTGATGGTGGTCACAATAAACCATTAGTCTGCGAATTCAACCCGGGATTTGATAATGAAATCAAAAGCGACGGCAGCACCGCTTTACAACGCCGCACGGAGTAGGCTCTCAGTACATGCGGCGCGTCAGGCCCATGATATCGAGAATTTTGGTGGCAATCTCTTCAACCGAGTAGTTGGTGCTGTTGAGATAGCGGATCTGATGGGTGCGAAACAGCGCTTCCACTTCACCTACTTCCAGCCGGCACTGACGCATCGAAGCGTAACGGGTATTGACCGCCCGCTCCTGACGTATCGCCGCCAGCCGTTCCGGATCGATGGTCAGCCCGAACAGTTTATTCTGATGTGCACGCAGCGCGGGCGGCAGTTTGAGGTTATCCATATCGTCCGCAATAAAAGGGTAGTTAGCAGCGCGAATACCAAACTGCATCGCCAGATAGAGACTGGTGGGCGTTTTGCCACAGCGCGAGACGCCTAACAGAATCACCTGCGCATCCTCCAGCCCGCGCAGCGAGATGCCGTCATCATGTGCCAGTGCGTAATCAATCGCCGCAATACGTGCATCATATTTACCCAGGTTACTGGCATCCAGTCCGTGGGTGCGGTGTGCCACCGGCGCGGGCGATAGCCCCAGCTCCTGCTGAAGCGGGGCGACCAGCGCCTGGACGATATCCTGACAAAAGCCGTCACTCTGTACGATGATGTCGCGGACTTCCGGCGTGACAATGGAGAAAAAGACCAGCGGCCGGACACCGCTTCGTTGATAGAGCGCGTTAATCTGGGCTTTAACCGCCAGCGCTCGCTGCACGTTTTCCACAAACGGCAGCGTCAGACTGGTGATATTGACCGGAAACTGCGACAGCACCGCATGACCCAGCACTTCAGCCGTAATGGCCGTACCGTCGGAGATATAAAAAACGCTTCTGTCAGTTGTCATAATCAAATCAGCCTCAGACAAGAGTGAGCAGTCAGCATGAGCCATGCGATTAAATAAATCATCTCTGATTTTAATTTCTGGAATGTCTGTCCGGATTATTTGTCTGCCGTTTCATCACGATACTAAAAATGAAAAGGGGGTTCGATGAGCCAGAATTCGTTTTAATCCGTCGTTAATCCGCCAATAGCCACGCAGTTGTTGCGCAACAAAACAGAATGCTTAAGTGGCTGAAAATCTCCCATTTCCTGTCGCATCAATCATTTAGATAAAAAAGGCGACTTTGCGCAACAGCAAAATAATGCACTCACAATTCCGAAACTGTGGCTGAAATTCTGCTTTAACGATTCAACAGATCGTTATCGGGGGGGTGATATGCCAGGCTGAAGACAGATTACTCCCTGTGTCCATTCATTGATAATTGATAAAGGATAAGCTCAATGTCCAGTAACGGCGAACAGCCACTCGTGCTCTGGTATAACCAGCTTGGCATGCATGATGTTGACCGGGTGGGAGGCAAAAATGCCTCTCTGGGTGAAATGATTACTAATCTGTCGTCGCTGGGCGTTTCCGTGCCCAATGGTTTCGCGACCACATCCTATGCTTTTAACCTGTTCCTCGATCAAAGCGGGCTGAATCAGCGTATTTACGCGCTGCTGGATGAGACCGATATTGATGACGTTGATGCGCTGGCAAAAGCGGGTAAGCAGATTCGCCAGTGGGTCGTGGAGACACCGTTCCTGCCCGAGCTGGAGTCCGCCATTCTGGACGCTTATCAGCAGCTTTCTGCCGATGATGATGCCGCGTCGTTTGCCGTGCGCTCCTCTGCAACCGCAGAAGATATGCCTGACGCCTCTTTTGCCGGCCAGCAGGAAACCTTCCTGAATGTACAGGGCATCGACGCCGTCATGGTGGCGGTAAAGCATGTCTTCGCCTCGCTGTTTAATGATCGCGCTATTTCCTACCGCGTGCATCAGGGCTATGACCATCGTGGCGTTGCGCTCTCTGCGGGAATACAGCGTATGGTGCGTTCAGACCTGGCCGCCTCGGGTGTGATGTTCACTATTGATACTGAGTCCGGCTTTGATCAGGTGGTCTTTATCACCGCCGCACTGGGGCTGGGGGAAATGGTGGTGCAGGGTGCCGTTAACCCGGATGAGTTCTATGTTCACAAGCCAACCCTGGCCGCTGATCGTCCGTCGATTGTACGCCGCAATATGGGCTCGAAAAAGGTTCGCATGGTCTACGCCGATTCCCAGGCGCATGGCGAGCAGGTGCGGATCGAAGATGTGCCTGAGGCCGAACGCGACCGTTTCTGCCTGAGCGATGAGGAAGTGCAGGCGCTGGCGAAACAGGCGGTGCTGATTGAACAGCACTATCAGCGCCCGATGGATATTGAGTGGGCCAAAGATGGGCACACCGGCAAGCTGTTTATTGTTCAGGCACGTCCTGAAACTGTACGCTCAAATGGTCAGGTGATGGAGCGTTACACGCTGCAGGGGCAGGGCAGTGTCGTCGTGGAAGGTCGTGCCATCGGCCATCGTATTGGCGCAGGCGTGGTGAAGGTCATCCACGATATCAGCGAAATGAACCGCATTGAAAAAGGCGATGTGCTGGTGACCGACATGACCGACCCGGACTGGGAACCGATCATGAAGAAGGCATCAGCGATCGTGACTAATCGTGGCGGACGAACCTGTCATGCGGCGATCATCGCGCGTGAGCTGGGCATTCCGGCAGTGGTGGGCTGTGGCGACGCCACCGACCGGCTGAAAGAGGGGCATAACGTCACTGTCTCATGTGCCGAAGGTGATACCGGCTACGTCTATGATCAACTGCTCGACTTCGACGTCACCAGTTCGCAGGTCGATTCGCTACCTGAACTGCCGCTGAAGATCATGATGAACGTGGGCAACCCCGATCGTGCCTTTGATTTCGCCTGTCTGCCTAACGAAGGGGTCGGGCTGGCGCGGCTGGAATTTATCATTAACCGCATGATCGGCGTTCACCCTAAAGCGCTGCTGGAGTTTGATCAACAGACGCCGGAGCTGCAGCAGCAGATCCGTAAAATGATGAAAGGATTTGATGATCCGGTGGAGTTTTACATCGCTCGCCTGACTGAAGGAATTGCCACGCTTGGCGCGGCTTTTGCGCCGAAACGCGTAATTGTCCGACTTTCTGACTTTAAAACCAATGAATATGCCAACCTGGTGGGTGGTGAACGCTACGAGCCGGAAGAGGAAAACCCGATGCTGGGATTCCGGGGTGCGGGCCGCTATGTCGCTGACAGCTTCCGGGACTGCTTTGCGCTGGAGTGCGAAGCAGTGAAACGTGTTCGCAACGAGATGGGCCTGACGAACGTTGAGATTATGGTTCCGTTTGTACGCACCGTTGAGCAGGCGAAGGCCGTGGTGGAAGAACTGGGGCGTCAGGGACTGAAGCGCGGCGAGAATGGGCTGAAGATTATTATGATGTGTGAAATTCCCTCCAATGCCCTGCTGGCGGATCAGTTCCTGGAGCACTTCGATGGCTTCTCAATTGGTTCAAACGATATGACTCAGTTGACGCTGGGGCTGGATCGCGACTCTGGCGTCGTTTCTGCACTGTTTGACGAGCGTAACGAGGCCGTGAAGATACTGCTTTCAATGGCAATCAGGGCTGCGAAGCAGCAAGGGAAATATGTCGGAATCTGTGGGCAAGGCCCGTCAGACCATCAGGATTTTGCCGCATGGCTGATGGAAGAGGGCATCGACAGTCTGTCACTCAACCCGGACACTGTTGTGGAGACCTGGGTCAGTCTGGCGCAGTTAAATAAAACAGCCTGATACGGGTGTATCAACCTTCAGGGCCCGCATTGCGGGCCTTTTTTCTTTATATCTCTTGAGAATCAGGCAAAAAAAAAGCCCATCACAGGGGATGGGCAAAGACTACACACAGCAATTCTTTACTCTACTCAGGGGAATGAGATTGTCTGAAAATCATCAGGTTGATTTCGAACATAGGAAACATGTTATTCATACGGCTGGCTGGCGTCTTTAAGAATCCTCTTATTAGTTTAAAGCCGATAATCTTTTGTGACCTTTACTACGCCATTTGGCTTAATAAACAGTGCAGAAAGTAATCTTTTTTAGCCCGAAAAGGTCACTTTCAGGCCAAAGGTGGCTTTTTTCTTAAAAATCGCTAATGAAAAACAGAATTTATCTGATTGATGAGAAGGGGTGCGGTTAATCATCATTAACCGCACTAATCAATACTTACAGCGCGTATCCGCGCCGCATGTTATTGCACTGCGTCATACAGCAGGCGGGGTATCATCGTGATCCGACAGGGCATCAGCCATGGCCAGCGGGTCATTATCCGGGGCAGGCGCTTCATGAACCCAGACGGAAACCAGACGGTAGGAGACTGCCAGAACCACCGGACCGATAAACAGACCAATCATGCCGAACGCGAAAAGTCCGCCAATTACCCCAGAGAGGATCAGGATCATCGGCAGATCAGCGCCCATACGGATTAACATCGGGCGCAGGACGTTATCCATCGTACCGACCACACAACTCCAGACCAGCAGGACGGTTCCCCAGGTGGTATCGCCGCTCCAGTAGAGATAGATAATGGCGGGAACCAGTACCAGTAGCGGGCCGAGCTGAACCAGACAGCAGAGGATCATCAGCACCGTTAACAGCGTGGCATAGGGAATGCCGGAAATCGCCAGACCGATACCGCCCAGCACGCCCTGTACAAGGGCCGTCACCACCACGCCAAGCGCCACGGCACGAATGGACTGTGCCGCCAGTAGCACGGCGGCATCGCCGCGTCGTCCCGCCATGCGGAAAGCAAAGTGACGAATACCCTGAGCAGCCTGTTCGCCACGCCAGTAGAGCAGCACGCTGAACAGTAACATCACCCCCAGATGGATCATAAAGCGCCCGAAATGACCGGCCTGAGCGACAAAAAAGCCGGTTGTACGGCCGATGTAAGGCTGTATTTTGGCCATAACGCCAGCACCGCCGCTCGCCACCAGCGTGTCATAACTGACATAAAGCTTTTTGCCGACCATTGGTACATCGTTAAGCCATAGCAGTCGCGGCATCATATGCCCCTGGGTAACCCAGGCAATCACCGGTGCGCTGTTATCAATCAGGCTGCTGACCAGCAGGGCGATAGGGATAATAAACAGCAGCAGCAGCAGCAGTGTCATCACAATTACCGCCAGGGAACGACGTCCCCATAACAGTCGCTGGAATTTCAGCATCAATGGCCAGGTGGCAATCACTACCATGCTGGCCCAGGCAAAGCCCAGAATAAACGGCTGTACGACCCATAAACAGGCGACAATCAGCAGCAGAATAAACATCAGGGTGAAGAGTATTTGCGGTAAATCCATATCCCGGTACTGACTTTTCATCATTGACTCATAACCTCGTCTTAATCCTTCATTTTCGGGCATTCGGATGCCCGTTTTTATCATGTTCTATTTGCTGAGGATTAAACAGTGTTGCGGAGAAAGGTTTTGCCTTTTCTGAAAAAAGGGCAGTCGCAGGAAAAATATGATAAAACGAGAAATCGCTCACGTATAAACGCAAACGTTTACAACACCTTCGGTCAGACAATCATGATCCCACAGATTTCGCAGGCACCGGGCCTCGTTCAACTGGTGCTGACGTTCCTTGAGTCGTTGAAAGAGCAGGGTTTTACCGGTGACATGGCAACCAGCTATGCCGACCGTCTCTCACTCTCCACCGATAACAGCATCTATCAATTGCTGCCCGACGCGGCGCTCTTTCCACGCTCGACGGCGGATGTTGCACTGCTCGCACGCGTGGCCGGAGAGGCGCGTTTTGCCAGTCTGGTATTTACGCCGCGCGGCGGCGGCACCGGCACTAACGGTCAGTCGCTGAATCAGGGAATTGTGGTGGACATGTCGCGCTACATGAACCGCATCCTGGAGATCAATACGGATGAGGGCTGGGTGCGGGTTGAAGCGGGGGTGATTAAAGATCAGCTCAACGCCTGGCTGAAGCCATTCGGCTTTTTCTTCTCGCCGGAGTTATCAACCAGTAACCGTGCCACGCTGGGCGGCATGATTAACACCGATGCGTCCGGGCAGGGATCGCTGGTCTATGGCAAAACCTCGGACCATGTGCTGGGCCTGCGCGCCGTGCTGCTGGGCGGCGATATCCTCGACACGCGGCCCATGGCGACCGCGCTGGCTGAAACTCTGGCGCAGACGGCCACGCCTGAAGGCCGACTCTATCAGCAGGTGCTGACGCGCTGCCGCGAACATCGGGCGTTGATTCTGGAAAAGTTTCCCAAGCTGAATCGGTTCCTGACCGGGTATGACCTGCGGCATGTGTTCAGCGACGATATGCAAACCTTTGACCTGACGCGCCTGCTGTGTGGCGCAGAGGGAACGCTGGCCTTCGTCACTGAAGCCCGGCTTGATATCACGCCGCTGCCTAAAGTGCGCCGACTGGTGAATATCAAATATGACTCCTTTGACTCCGCTCTGCGCAATGCGCCGTTTATGGTGGAAGCGCAGGCACTCTCAGTAGAGACCGTTGACTCTAAGGTGCTGAACCTGGCGCGTGAAGATATTGTCTGGCACTCAGTGCGCGAATTGATCGCCGATGTACCCGACAAAGAGATGCTGGGTCTGAATATTGTTGAGTTTGCCGGTGACAACGCCGCGCTGATCGATCAGCAGATTGAACAGCTTTGTGGCCGCCTTGACGCACTGATGGCGCAGCAGCAGGGCGGCGTGATTGGCTATCAGTTCTGTAACGACCTGGAGGGTATTGAGCGCATCTATAACATGCGTAAAAAAGCGGTGGGTCTGTTGGGCAATGCCAAAGGCCGGGCTAAACCGATTCCCTTTGTGGAAGATACCGCGGTCCCACCGGAAAAACTGGCGGACTACATCGTCGAGTTTCGCGCGCTGCTCGACAGCCACGGGCTGAGCTACGGCATGTTTGGTCACGTTGATGCAGGCGTACTGCATGTGCGTCCGGCGCTGGATATGTGCGATCCGCAGCAGGAGATGATGATGAAACAGATCTCCGACGAAGTCGTGGCGCTGACAGCGCGCTACGGTGGCCTGCTGTGGGGTGAACATGGCAAAGGGTTCCGTGCCCAGTACAGTCCGGCATTCTTCGGTGAGACGCTGTTTAACGAATTGCGCCGCATCAAAGCGGCCTTTGATCCGCTCAATCGCCTGAATCCGGGCAAGATCTGTACGCCATTCAACAGTAATGATGAAATGATGCAGGTCGATGCGGTGAAGCGCGGAACCTATGATCGTCAGATCCCGTTAACGGTCCGGGATGAATGGCGTGGCGCGATGGAATGTAACGGCAACGGGTTATGTTTTAACTTTGATGCCCGCAGCCCGATGTGTCCCTCCATGAAAATCACCCGCAACCGCATTCACTCGCCCAAAGGGCGGGCGACGCTGACGCGGGAGTGGTTGCGGCTGCTGGCCGGGCAGGGCGTCGATCCGTTAACCCTGGAAAAGCAGCTGCCTGAAAATCGCCTGTCGCTACGCGCCCTCATTGCCCGTACCCGCAATAGCTGGCACGCCAGCAAAGGGGAGTATGACTTCTCGCACGAGGTGAAAGAGGCGATGTCGGGCTGTCTGGCCTGTAAAGCCTGCTCAACCCAGTGTCCGATTAAAATTGACGTTCCCGCTTTCCGCTCGCGCTTCTTACAGCTCTATCACACCCGTTATCTGCGTCCGGTCAGCGATCACCTGGTGGCAGCAGTGGAGGGCTATGCGCCGCTGATGGCGAAAGCACCGAAAGTGTTTAACTTCTTCCTGCGTCAGCCCTGGCTGAAAGAGTTAAGTAAAACGCATATTGGTATGGTCGATCTGCCGCTGCTTTCGGCTCCAAATCTGAAACAGCAGCTCAGTGGTCATCCCGCAATGAACATGACGCTGGAGCAGCTCGAAGGTCTGTCAGCCGCTGAACGCGCAAACTGTGTGCTGGTGGTGCAGGATCCCTTTACCAGTTTCTATGAGGCGCAACTGGTTAACGATTTTGTCAGGCTGATTGAGAAACTGGGCTATCGGCCAGTGCTCCTGCCATTCTCGCCAAATGGTAAAGCGCAACATGTGAAAGGTTTCCTGCAAAGGTTCGCCCGCACGGCAGCCCGCACCGCCGATTTTCTTAATCGGGTGGCAAAACTGGGGTTGCCCATGGTCGGTGTCGATCCTGCCACGGTGCTCTGCTATCGCGATGAGTATCGTCAGACCCTTGGCGAATCACGCGGCGACTTTAACGTATTGATGGTACACGAATGGTTAGAGCTTGCACTGGCTGAACGTGACGTGCAGGCCACGGGCGGAGAATCCTGGTATCTGTTTGCACACTGCACAGAGGTGACCGCGCTACCCTCCACCCCGAATCAGTGGCAGGGGATCTTTTCCCGCTTTGGCGCAAAGCTTGAAAACATTAATGTCGGCTGCTGCGGTATGGCAGGTACCTACGGCCACGAAAGTAAGAATCTCGAAAACTCGCTGGGGATCTATGCGCTCTCCTGGCATCCGCAGCTTCAGCGCCTGCCACGTCAGCGCTGCCTGGCTACCGGCTATTCGTGCCGCAGTCAGGTCAAGCGTGTGGAGGGCAACGGAATGCGCCATCCGCTTCAGGCATTGTTAGAGCTAATGTAAAAAAATTGTGCGCGACGTCACGCCCTGGCTGGATTAGAATATCCAGCCTGCGTGACGCACAAAGTCACTTTGTAATGCGGTGGCTTTGTTCCATTCCCCGACCATTGCCAGTTGATGACAAAGGCGGGTCAGGGACAATCGCGCCAGTTGATAAGCCTGAAGGCGAAACAGGCGATCGCGATCGTTGTTTCCCATCTCCTGCACCAGTCGGTGATGCAGTTTACCCATGGCATGCAGATAACTCTGGTCGTCACCATTCAACTGGCAGACTTCTGCCATATCCTGACAGGCATCGTTAAACTGACGTAACTGATGAATCGTGCAGTCGGCCCGATCGAGTTTTGCCTGCGCCATATAAAAGTCGACGGTGATATCACGCACCGAAAACTGGTATTCATCGATTTTGTGCTGCAGCCAGGCTGAAACAGAAAGGGTCATCGCGTCGCCCTGAATGTGAATGATAATAATTATCATATTCATCCATGGCGGGATTGCAATTGGCGGGCAGAAAAATTTATCGATTTATCCTGCCTGTCGGTATAATCGGAAATAACAATCTGTTTACATCGAAGAAAGGCGTAACCTATCAATAAGCATTTTTATCAAAAATGGTTATTTGAAATAGAGTGATTTATTAATAGGTTATGACTGGCTTATTGATGCTGATTCTTACCCTGCAGGGTGAGCTGAAGCAGCTATGCTTAATAAATAAGCAGATAAAACAGCACTAGATGATTATCCCTGCAAAACAAGAGGTTGAAGTGATTGGTCAGATCACTACCATAGGGGGATAGCCTGAAAAGGTCCGGACTCAAGAGGTATCAACATGGCATCCGTTAATACAGACTCTTTCTCACCAGACGATTTTGTCTGGAAAGGGCTGACGCTGACTGAAACCGCAGCGCAACAAATTCTCAATCTGGCGGCTCAGGACCCTTATGTCAAGGGTCTGCGGCTCGGCGTTAAACAATCCGGCTGCGCCGGTTTTGGTTACGTCATGGATCTGGTGAAAGAGCCCATTGAAGATGATTTACAGTTCTCATTCCACGGCGCAACGCTGTTTGTGCCACTTCAGGCGATGCCATTCGTTGATGGCACCGAGCTGGATTACGTTCGCGAAGGCCTGAATCAGATTTTTAAATTCAATAACCCTAAAGCTCAGCACGCCTGCGGGTGCGGTGAGAGCTTTGGCGTCGAGTAAGCGAAAATATGTCACGACACAGCGAAACATCTGACGATGTACAAATCTGGGAAGGCAAGCTCAACTACAAAGAGGGCTTCTTTACCCAACTGCAGACCGAAGAATTTGCCAACGGCATCAATGAAGATGTGGTACGGGCGATCTCGGCCAAGCGCAACGAGCCAGAGTGGATGCTGGAGTTTCGTCTTAAAGCGTTTCGTGCCTGGCTTGAAATGGAAGAGCCACACTGGCTGAAAGCGCACTACGAAAAACTCGACTACCAGGATTACAGCTACTACTCCGCGCCTTCCTGCGGCAACTGTGATGACAGCTGCGCGTCAGAACCTGGCGCAATGCAGGCTTCAGGCAGCGCGCCGGCCAGCGATTATCTGACGCAGGAAGTGGAAAACGCCTTTAATCAGCTGGGTGTCCCGGTGCGTGAAGGCCGCGAAGTGGCCGTTGACGCCATTTTTGACTCCGTTTCGGTAGCGACCACCTATCGTGGCAAGCTGGCGGAGCAGGGGATTATCTTCTGTTCCTTTGGCGAAGCGATCCAGGAGCATCCGGAGCTGGTGAAGCAGTATCTCGGCACGGTTGTTCCGGCGAACGATAACTTCTTTGCAGCGCTGAATTCGGCCGTCGCCTCTGACGGCACCTTCGTTTACATTCCGAAAGGGGTGCGTTGCCCGATGGAGTTGTCGACCTATTTCCGCATCAACGCAGCGAAAACCGGTCAGTTCGAACGCACCATCCTGATTGCCGATGAAGACAGCTACGTCAGCTACATCGAAGGCTGTTCAGCGCCAGTGCGTGACACCTACCAGCTGCACGCGGCCGTGGTGGAAGTCATCATCCACAAAAATGCCGAAGTGAAATATTCGACCGTTCAGAACTGGTTCCCAGGCGGCGAAGGTGAGGGGGGTATCCTGAACTTCGTGACCAAGCGCGCGCTGTGTGAAGGCGACCACAGCAAGATGTCCTGGACACAGTCTGAAACCGGTTCAGCTATCACCTGGAAATACCCGAGTTGCATTCTGCGCGGGGACTACTCGGTGGGTGAATTCTACTCAGTGGCACTGACCAGCGGTCGTCAGCAGGCCGATACCGGCACCAAGATGATCCATATTGGTAAAAACACCAAATCGACCATTATCTCTAAGGGGATCTCGGCCGGTAAGAGTCAGAACACTTATCGCGGGCTGGTGAAAATTATGCCAACCGCAACCAATGCCCGTAACTTTACGCAGTGTGACTCGATGCTGATCGGTCCTGATTGCGGTGCACATACTTTCCCGTATGTGGAGACCCGTAACAATACCGCTCAGCTGGAGCATGAAGCCACGACCTCACGTATCGGCGAAGATCAGATGTTCTACTGTCTGCAACGCGGTATCAGTGAAGAAGACGCCATCTCGATGATCGTGAACGGCTTCTGTAAAGACGTCTTCTCGGAGCTGCCACTGGAATTTGCTGTGGAAGCCCAGAAATTGTTAGCCATCAGCCTTGAGCACAGTGTGGGCTGATGCCGTCACACGCGTTGCCGGAAGCAATGTGAAGGAATAAGTATGTTAAGCATTAAAGATTTGCAGGTCAGTGTTGAAGATAAAGCCATTCTGCGTGGCCTGAATCTCGAAATTAAACCCGGCGAAGTGCATGCCATCATGGGCCCGAACGGCTCAGGTAAAAGTACCCTGTCAGCGACGCTGGCAGGTCGTGAAGATTATGAAGTAACCGGCGGTTCGGTCAGCTTCAAAGGTAAAGATCTGCTGGAACTGGCCCCTGAAGAGCGCGCCGGTGAAGGCATCTTTATGGCATTCCAGTATCCGGTAGAAATTCCGGGTGTCAGTAATCAGTTCTTTTTACAGACCTCGGTCAATGCGGTACGCAAATATCGTCAGCAGGAAGAACTGGATCGCTTCGATTTCCAGGACTTCATTGAAGAGAAAATTCAGCTGCTGAAGATGCCGGAAGATCTGCTGACCCGCTCAGTCAACGTCGGCTTCTCTGGCGGTGAGAAGAAGCGTAACGACATTCTGCAGATGGCGGCGCTGGAGCCGGAGCTCTGCATCCTGGATGAGACCGACTCAGGTCTGGATATCGATGCGCTGAAGATCGTTGCAAATGGTGTAAACAGCCTGCGCGACGAGAAGCGTGCCTTTATCATTGTGACCCACTACCAGCGTATTCTGGATTACATCAAGCCAGACTTCGTACATGTTCTGTATCAGGGCAAAATCGTGAAATCTGGCGACTTCTCGCTGGTGAAACAGCTGGAGGAGCAAGGTTATGGCTGGCTTACCGACGAAGAGTGATTCTGCGCTGCAACAGTGGCACCATCTGTTTGAGTCGCGTGGCGACGTGCGTTCGCTGCAGGCACAGCAGCACTGGCAGCAACTGATGCGGGTTGGCCTGCCAACCCGCAAGCACGAAAACTGGAAGTACACGCCGCTGGACACCTTACTGTCCCAACAGTTTGTACTGCCTGACGCGCCGCAGACCCTGAGCGCTGAACAGGTTGATGCACTGGCGCTGCCGCTGGATGCGATCCGTCTGGTCTATGTTGACGGTCAGTTCCAGCCAGCCTTCAGCAGTCGCGACTGCGAACTGTTTGAGGTTCAGCACAGCGTGGCCGCCGAGCGCCGTCCGCTACCTGCTGCGGTTCAGCCTGAAGTCTTCCTGCATCTGACTGAGAGTCTGGCAGAAGAGGTGACAACCCTGCGTCTGGCACGCGGTAAATCGGCTGCGCGTCCGGTCTATCTGCTGCATATCACCAGCGGTCAGCAGACGGGTATGAACACGGTTCACTATCGTCATCACCTGCAGCTGGAAGAGAGTGCCGAAGCGGAAGTGATTGAGCACTACGTTTCACTGGATGAGCGCGCCCATTTCACCGGCACGCGCTTTACCTTTGCGGTAGGTGACAATGCAAAACTGACACACACGAAGCTGGCCTTTGAAAGCAGCGCCAGCTATCACTTTGCGCATAACGATCTGGTCATTGGTAACGATGGCCAGGTCAGCAGCACCAGCTTCCTGCTGGGTGCCGGGCTGTCGCGTCATAACACCAGTACCCAGCTGAACGGCGAAAATACCACGCTGGCGATCAACAGCCTGGTGCTGCCGGTGAAACAGGAAGTAGCGGATACCCGTACTTACCTGGAGCACAACAAGGGCCACTGCGTCAGCCGCCAGATGCATAAAACCATCGTGCGCGACAAAGGTCGTGCGGTGTTTAACGGCCACATTAAAGTGGCACAGCATGCGCTGAAGACCGATGGGCAGATGACCAACAACAACCTGTTGCTGGGCAAGCTCTCAGAAGTCGATACTAAACCGCAGCTGGAAATTTATGCGGATGACGTCAAGTGCAGCCACGGTGCCACCATCGGTCGTATTGATGATGAGCAGATGTTCTACCTGCGTTCGCGCGGTATTGAGCAGGATGCTGCGCAGACCATGATTATTCATGCGTTTGCCGCAGAACTGACCGAAACACTGGAAAATGAGGTGATGCGTCAGGCCGTGCTGCAGCGTATCGCGCAACGTTTTCCCGGAGGCGACATATGATGAACTTCGATCTCGAACGCATCAGGGCTGATTTTCCTATCCTGAAGCGTGAGGTCAACGGTCATCCGCTGGCCTATCTGGACAGTGCAGCCAGCGCACAGCGTCCACTCTCGGTAATTAACGCCGAGAGTCATTTCTATCAGCACGGCTATGCGGCCGTGCATCGTGGCATCCATACGCTGAGCCAGCAGGCGACCAGCGACATGGAGAACGTGCGCGATCAGGCTGCCCGTTTTATCAATGCTGGGTCTCAGGAAGAGATTGTTTTCGTCAAGGGCACCACCGAAGGCATCAATCTGGTGGCAAACACCTGGGGCAGCAGTAACCTCCAGGCTGGCGATAACCTGATCATCACTGAGATGGAGCATCACGCCAATATCGTTCCCTGGCAGATGCTGGCCCAGCGCACCAGCGCAGAAGTGCGTGTCCTGCCATTAAATGACAATGGTGAACTGGCGCTGGAGCAACTGGCGGGGCTGATCGACAGCCGTACGCGCTTGCTGGCGGTGACGCATGTTTCAAACGTGCTCGGCACGGTTAACCCGGTTAAAGCGATCGTTGCTCAGGCAAAAGCCGCGGGTGTCATCACGCTGGTGGATGGTGCGCAGGCGGTGATGCACGACAAGGTTAATGTGCAGGATATCGGCTGTGACTTCTACGTCTTCTCCAGCCATAAACTTTATGGTCCGAACGGCGTAGGTATTCTCTACGGTCGCAAGGCGCTGCTGGATCAGATGCCACCCTGGGAAGGGGGCGGCTCAATGATCGATCGCGTCATGCTGCCCACTGGCACCACCTGGAACAGTGCGCCATGGCGCTTTGAAGCGGGTACGCCGAATACCGGCGGCATTATCGGTTTTGGTGCGGCGATGGCTTATGTGCAGGCTCTGGGACTGGATACGATTCATCAGCGCGAGACGGCTCTGATGAACTACGCGCTCGATAAGCTGGGCACCGTGCCGGACATTCAGATCTATGGCCCGCAATCACGTGCCGGTGTTATCGCCTTCAATCTGGGTAAACACCACGCCTACGACGTCGGCAGCTTCCTGGATCAATATGGCATTGCCATCCGCACCGGACATCACTGCGCGATGCCGCTGATGCAGCATTATAATGTCCCGGCGATGTGCCGTGCCTCCTTCACGTTCTACAACAGTGAAGAGGAAGTGGATCGTCTGGCTGCCGGTTTGACACGCATTCATCGTCTGCTGGGCGGCTGAACAGTTTTAACGGAGTCACTGATGGCGAATTTGCCTGAAAAAGAGAAACTGGTTCGCAACTTCAACCGTTGCGCCAACTGGGAAGAGAAGTACCTCTACATCATTGAGCTGGGTTCAAAGCTTCCGGAATCTTCTGAAACCTTACACCAGCCGGAGAACGTGATTTCAGGTTGCCAGAGTCAGGTGTGGATCAGAATGACCCCGCAGGCGGATGGCTCTATTGCGTTTGAAGGCGACAGCGATGCTGCTATCGTTAAAGGCCTGATTGCTATCGTATTTAGCCTCTATCAGAACCTGCCGCCCGCCGAAATTCTGGCGCTGGATGTGCGCCACTGGTTTGGCGAACTGGCACTCATGCAGCACCTGACGCCCACCCGGTCGCAGGGGCTGGAGGCGATGATTCGGTCTATTCGCCATACCGCTCAGAACCTCAGCTAAGTTACACTCCACAGACGCCAGCCGGCGTCTGTTTTTTTATCTGACGAGAAAATTGCATGAAACCTGCTTTACGTTTAGCCGGTGCACTGCTGCTGACCTGCTTTGGGCTCTCTGCACCCGCGTTCGCCACCGAATATCCGCTGCCACCACCTGACAGTCGCCTGATTGGCGAAAACGTCCTGACTCAGGTTCCTGACAATAAACAACCTCTGGAAGCGATTGCGGCGCGCTACCAGGTCGGACTGCTGAGCATGCTGGAGGCGAATCCCGGTACCGATCCCTGGCTCCCCAAAGCGGGCACGCAACTGACGGTTCCACTACAGATGATCCTGCCCGATACACCGCGCGAAGGGATTGTGGTGAATCTGGCCGAGCTGCGTCTCTACTACTATCCCAAAGGGGAGGATAAGGTCATTGTCTATCCCATCGGCATTGGCCAGCTGGGTGCGGCAACGCCAGTGATGGTGACGCAGATCAGCCAGAAGATCCCTAATCCTACCTGGACGCCCACGGCGAACATCCGCAAACGCTATGCCAAAGAGGGCATTACGCTGCCTGGTGTGGTCCCCGCCGGACCGGATAACCCGATGGGGCAGTTTGCCATGCGTCTGGCGCGTGGCACCGGCCAGTATCTGATCCATGGCACTAATGCGAAGTTTGGCATCGGCATGCGCGTCAGTTCAGGCTGTATCCGTCTGCGTTCAGAAGATATCGAAGCGCTGTTTAATTCCGCTCCGAAAGGGACACGGGTACAGATCATCAATCAGCCGGTGAAGTACGCTCTAGAGCCGGATGGGAAACGCTACGTAGAAGTGCATCAGCCGCTATCACGCAACGACAAAGACGATCCGCAGACCATGCCGATTGCACTCACTACCGGCGTGAAGCAGTTTATGAAAAGTGAGAAGAGTGATACTGCGCTGATTAAAGCCAGCTTAACACGACGCTCAGGCATGCCTGTGCTGGTCAGCAGTGGGGAGCCGGTGCAGAGTGATACCGTGCCGCCTGCAGGGCTGCAGAGTGCCTCTGTGGGGGCTGATAGCCCGGTGACACAGGCTGAGAGTAACGCGGTTCAGCCCTGACCGGATAAGTGCCCTGGAGGGCACTGAATTCGGAGCAAAAAAAATGGCGCCATAAAGGCGCCATTTTTAAACCAGAACTCTTACTTACGGTAAGAGTGAGCCTGGTTGTCCAGACGCTGGTTAGCGCGTGCTGCGTCATCTTTAGCAGCCTGAACGTCTGAACGCACTGCGTTCACGTCGTTGCTCAGCTGGTCAACTTTAGCGTTCAGAGTCTGAACGTCTGAAGACAGCTGGTCGATTTTAGCGTTGCTTGAGCAACCAGCCAGCATAGTTGAAGCCAGAACTACCGCGCCCAGTACCAGTTTAGTACGATTCATTATTTATACCCTCTAGATTGAGTTAATCTCCATGTAGCGTTACAAGTATTACACAAAGCTTTTTAAGTTGAGAATAAATTTTTGATGAGAAGATGCTTAAATTTGATCGTTCGCTCAAAGAAGCAGCGAATCACAGAATATGATAAAAAAATTTAGCGAAAACAGAGAGATTTAATCGGATTAACCTTAATATTAAGAGTATTTGAATAGTTATTTTCGATTGGAATTTTTTGACATTTGGTTTAAGTAGAAATAAAAAAAAGCGCCCGATAAAGGCGCTTCAAAATAATGGTCAGAGAGAGTTTTACAGAACGTGTACAGAGGCGGTGTTGGTAGTTCCGCTTGGTACTAACGCACCTGACACCAGCACTACGACATCGCCTTTCTGGCCGTAGCCACTTTCCAGCGCCGCTTCTTTGCCCAGACGATAGAAATCGTCGGTTGACGCGATCTCAGTCACCAGACGCGTCTCAATCCCTTTGCTCAGGATCAGCTGACGGGCAGTCGTCGGATTGGTGGTCAGCGCCAGGATGGTCGCATTCGGGAAGTATTTACGCACGGCTTTAGCAGATTTACCCCCTTCGGTAGCAACCACGATCAGTGGCGCTTCCAGCTTCTCAGCGGTCTCTACAGCACCACGGCAGACAGCTTCTGTGATACGCATTTTGCGGTTATCACTCTGGCTGTCGATGCGGGACTTCATCACGCGATCGGTACGCTCACAGATAGTCGCCATGATGGTGACCGACTCCAGCGGATAACGGCCTTTGGCGCTTTCACCTGACAGCATGACAGCATCGGTTCCGTCAAGAATGGCGTTCGCCACGTCACCAGCTTCTGCGCGGGTAGGGCGCGGGTTCTTGATCATCGAATCGAGCATCTGGGTGGCCGTGATGACCACTTTGCGTGCTTTATTACATTTTTTGATCATCATCTTCTGCGCGAAGATTACTTCTTCAACCGGGATTTCAACACCCAGGTCGCCACGTGCAACCATGATGCCGTCTGATGCTTCGAGGATTTCATCGAAGTTGTTCAGACCTTCCTGGTTTTCGATTTTGGAGATGATCTGGATATGCTCGCCGCCGTTCTGTTTCAGGTGCTCGCGAATTTCCAGCACATCTGAACGTTTACGGATGAAAGAGGCGGCGACAAAATCTACGCCCTGCTCACAACCAAAGATCAGATCGCGCTTATCTTTTTCGGCCAGTGCTGGCAGCTGGATAGAGACGCCTGGCAGGTTAACGCCTTTGTTTTCACCCAAATCGCCATTGTTCAGGACTTTACACACCACGGTATTTTCAGTGACTTCGGTCACTTCCATACCAATCAGGCCATCATCGACCAGCACCGTGTTGCCAATTTTCAGGTCAGCAGTGAAACCCGGGTAGGTCACCGCAACGCGCTCGCTGTTGCCAATCACGCTCTGGTCTGTAGTAAAGGTAAAGGTCTGACCCGCTTTCAGAGCCGCATCGTTGCCGCCTTCCAGTTTCATGGTGCGGATTTCAGGGCCTTTGGTATCCAGCAGGATAGCGGCCTGACGGCCGGTTTTTTGCATAACGGCACGCATGTTGGTGATGCGTTGGCCATGCTCAGCGTAGTCGCCATGGGAGAAGTTAAGACGCATAACATTCATGCCAGCTTCAAGCAGCTGAGTCAGCATCTCTTCGGATTCGGTTTTCGGGCCGATTGTACAAACGATTTTAGTCTTTTTCATGACGGATTTTCTGTAAGTTGTGATGGATGAATAAGGGCGGAATCCGATGGCAGCGCATCGAAGTGAAATTTCTGATTGAGACTGAAATGGGCAGTACTGAGTAAGAATAGGTGACGAAGGCCAGGCGTGCAGGGAAGTTGTGCGGTTACGGTTGGTAACCACCACGCTGTTGTTGCGCAAATCATTTGAGTTATCGCAGTAAGCACGTGATCGCTGAAACCTTTCAAGTAAGCAACGCGGGACAGTATAGACGCTAAGTATGCGAAAACCAATCAAAAAGCAGAAGGGGGAAGCGATGCAGATCAATAAAAGTGGAGTTGCGCAAGCTGAAGGAATTCTGAAAGTGGTGCGCTCTAATGGACTCGAACCATCGACCCCCACCATGTCAAGGTGGTGCTCTAACCAACTGAGCTAAGAGCGCATACTGAATATTGGTGCGTCCGAGTGGACTCGAACCACCGACCCCCACCATGTCAAGGTGGTGCTCTAACCAACTGAGCTACGGACGCACTTGGTGCGCTCTAATGGACTCGAACCATCGACCCCCACCATGTCAAGGTGGTGCTCTAACCAACTGAGCTAAGAGCGCAACATGCTGTCAGGGCGACAGCGGGGACGAATATTAACGGCAGCGTGTGAGGCTGGCAAGGGGAAAATAGTTTTTTCGCCATGACTGCACAGCAACTGTGCTAACCGTCGTTTTTTTCGTCATTGCGGGCCATGAATGACCCGCCTCGAACGTTATCGCGCTGCACGCGTCAGGATAATTTCCGCCGGTGATTGCTGTAACCGTCTGATGCGCCAGATCATCATCACCGCAGCCGAGGTCAGACCGATAATAAAGCCGCACCAGAAGCCCGCAGGCCCCATGCGCGGCACCAGCCAGTCGGTCAGCGCCAGAAGATAACCGGCGGGCAGGCCCAGCAGCCAGTAAGCGATAAAGGTAATAAAGAAAATTGACCGTGTATCTTTATAACCGCGCAGGATCCCGCTGCCAATCACCTGTATCGAGTCTGAGAACTGATAAATGGCCGCCAGCAGCATCAGCTGTGCCGCCAGCGTCACCACTTCAGGGTTGTCGTTATAGAGCAGGGCAATCTGATGACGAAACGTCACGGTAAAAATAGCGGTCAGCGCTGCCATGCTGATGCCCACCGCCTGGGCGGTCCAGGCTGCGACGCGTGCCTGCTCGGTGGAGCCCTGACCCAGACGATAACCGACGCGGATGGTGGTCGCGACACCCAGCGACAGCGGCAATACAAACATCAGTGAACTGAAATTCAGCGCAATCTGGTGACCGGCCACATTAACGATGCCCAGTGGCGAAACCAGCAGGGCGACCACGGCGAACAACGTGACCTCAAAGAAGAGTGCCAGCGCCACCGGCAATCCCAGCGTCATCAGGCGGCTCAGAATCGGACGGGAAGGGGGTGACCAGCGGCTCTCCATACGGATATCGCGCATGCTACCCATCCGACGCACCCAGAAGCGCATACAGATAAACATCACCCAGTAGACCGAGGCGGTCGCCACGCCGCAGCCGACACCGCCCAGGGCAGGCATGCCGAAGTGGCCATAGATAAAGACATAATTAAGCGGGATGTTGAACATCAGGCCTAAGAAGCCCAGCACCATACCGGGTTTGGTTTTCGACAGCCCCTCGCACTGATTGCGCAGCACCTGAAAGAAGAGGTAGCCAGGCGCGCCGAACAGCAGGGCATGCAGATAACCTTCTGCCTTCAGCGCCAGCACTGGGTCGATGTCATGCATCGCCCGGATAAGATAACCGGCATGCCACAACAGCACCATAATCAGCAGGGAGACGAAAAAGGCGAGCCAGTATCCCTGGCGGATCTGTTCACCGATGCGTTCGCGGCGGCCAGAACCATTAAGTTGCGCAACGGTGGGCGTCAATGCAAGCAGAAGACCATGACCAAACAGGATGGCCGGTAGCCAGACAGAGGTGCCGACAGCAACGGCGGCCATATCCGTGGCGCTGACTGCGCCGGCCATAATGGTATCCACAAATCCCATTGCGGTTTGAGCCACCTGAGCAAGGATGACCGGAATCGCAAGGGCCAGCAATTGACGCGCTTCTGTTAAATACTTCTGCACGTTAACACCTGACTTATTGAATGAATTAAAAGGGGCAGGAAGCCCGGGGAATTTCGCGAGCTAGTGTAACTGGCGTAACAGAATTCGCCAATCTTTGTCACACAATGCGGTTTGCTCCGCGATAAAGCGGCCGCGCGGGCTGAAATCTAACAGCCGACCTGAGCTGTGATAAACTAGCGTAAACTTCGCAGAGGCAAAGACTATGTTTACCGGTATTGTGCAGGGCACCGCAGAAATCGTGTCCATTGAAGAGAAAGAACTGTTTCGTACCCACACTGTCCGCCTGCCGGAAGAGCTCTTACCGGGTCTGGCGCTGGGCGCATCCGTAGCCCACAACGGTTGTTGTTTAACCGTCACGGCAATTGAAGGCGACCGCGTCAGTTTTGATTTAATTAAAGAGACATTGCGGGTGACTAACCTTGGCGATTTACGTCAGGGCGATGTGGTTAATATTGAGCGTGCAGCGAAATTCAGCGATGAAATAGGCGGCCATCTGATGTCTGGTCATATTATGACCACCGCTGAAATCTGCAAGATTATCCAGTCAGAACATAACCGCGAAGTCTGGTTTAAAGTTCAGGACGCGACGCAGATGAAATATATTCTGCATAAAGGATTTGTCGGCATCGACGGTATCAGCCTGACGGTCGGCGATGTGACGAAGACGAAGTTCTGCGTCTATCTGATCCCGGAAACGCTGGAGCGTACCACGCTGGGGGCGAAGACCTTTGGTGACCGGGTGAACATTGAGATCGATCCACACACGCAGGCAATCGTGGAAACCGTTGAGCGGGTGTTAGCACAGCGCGATGCCGCGGCGGCGATGAGCATGCTGACCGGCCAGTCAACGACAGAGAGTTAATCACAGGCGCGTAAGCACCGCAGACAGCCAAATCGGTTTTAATCTGTCAGCACCATAAAAGCTCCGGATGCAGGGAACGGGGTCAGAAGTGGAAAGCGTCCCACGCCATAGACAAAAACGGCGGGAGCGTTTTTGAACAACGCAAAGCGTTGGCCCGGATACGAGCGCACCTCAGGGATGAGGTGCGTAATCGCGTAGGACGAGCGTGTCAGGGATGACGGGTTTTGCGCCTTTCCAGTCTGACCCTGTTACTTGCGCAACGCGCCCTCTTAAAGCAAAACAGGCCCGTCTTTTAAAGTCTTTGGCCGGGGTAGCGCCTTGTTAATTGCCCGCTTTTAACCCCTACCGCGCCACCCGTAATCCCCCCTCAATGCCGCGACTGAACACGATCTGCCACAGCTGAATATCACGCGCCCGGAAGGCACCGGCACAGGCATTCAGATAATAGGAGAACATCCGCTTAAAGCGTTCGCCATATTTATCGGCCAGCTCTGGCCAGGCCTGCAAAAAGCGTTCATGCCAGGCCATCAGTGTTTTGTCGTAGTCTGCGCCGAAGTTGTGCCAGTCTTCCAGAATAAAATGGGGTTCGTTGGCATCGGCCACATGGCGCACCGAAGGCAGGCAGCCGTTGGGGAAGATATATTTATCGATCCAGGGATCGACACTCATATCGGTTTTAATCGCGCCGATGGTGTGAAGCAGGAAAATACCGTCAGGCTTTAAATTACGATCGACCACGTCAAAATAGGTCGCGTAATTTTTCGGTCCGACATGTTCAAACATACCCACCGACACAATACGATCAAACTGCTCATTCAGATCGCGATAATCCTGCAGCAGAATCGTGACGTCTAATCCGCTACAGCGCTGCTGCGCCAGTTTCTGTTGTTCGGCGGAAATCGTCACGCCATGCACTTTAACGCCATAATGACGTGCGGCAAATTCCGCGAGTCCGCCCCAGCCACAGCCGATATCCAGCAGTGACATTCCGGGTTCCAGCGCTAATTTACGACAGATCATATCCAGCTTGGCTTCCTGCGCTGTCGCCAGTGTCGTCGCCTCTTTCCAGTAGCCACAGGAGTATTGCATATAGGGATCGAGCATCAGTGAAAAGAGGTCGTTGCCCAGGTCGTAATGCTCTTTACCGACAATCCAGGCCCGTTTTTTTGACTGCAGATTGGTTAAGCGTGCGGCGGCAATACGCAGCGTATCTTTAAAGTGATGGGGCAGTTGCTGATCGAGTTTATGTTTAAGTACCTGATGGAAGAAAATATCCAGCCGGTCACACTCCCACCATCCATCCATATAGCTCTCACCGAGCCCAAGAGAGCCCTCCTGCAGAACACGTTTAAAAAAACCGGGATGATTAATATGAATATCCCAGGGACGTGAACCATTAATTTCGATATCCGCTTTTTCCAGCAGTTCATGAACGATGCGATACCAATGGTTTTCTTCGAGGCTCACTTCTTCTGCATAAGATGAACTCATAGATTTTCCACCACCTGTCCAATCTGAACCTGAACAAAGAGTAGCCAATTTATTCAGGCATTGAGAAACGATGCGGATGGCTCCGCAAACCGGTTATCTTTGTGATACAGAGGACTGGAACAGCCTGCAGCAGGTCGGGTAAGGTGAGAATAACGCGCGCGAATACCGTCCCGGCAGCAGGGTGCCAATCAGATTATTACGTTATTATATTGTTGATTTATGACAGATTTGTTGACCCGGATGAGTATATGCTCACGCGGGTCAATATTCAATAACTTATTGTTAGGGCGCTAACTAAAAAGTCAGTGTGTCACTGATTATCCTGGCAGGCAGGTTGCGCAGAGGCAACAACAGTTTGTGCGCTTGCGGCACGCTGCATGGCGTAACCCACCAGCGCCAGCACAATTGTCACCGTCATCATCAGTGTGGTGGTAAATAGCGCCTGAGTTAAGCCGGCCGACACCGCCAGGCTGGCAGCGAAACAGAGTCCTAACTGCAGTGTATTCTGCAACGCGGCGGCTTTACCGGTAGCGGTCGGGAAGGGCATCAGCGCACTGGACACTACAATCGGATAGATCGCGCCGTTAGCCAGCGCCATACCGCAGAACGGTAACATCAGACTCACCAGCGTACTGTTGCCAGCAAGCGCAACAGCAAACAACGCCAGGATACTCAGGCTGTAGACGCCCAGCAGCCAGGGCAGCAACTGCGCGCCGCTAAAGCGATTGAGCAGGGTGCGACAGCCAAAGCCGCCAATTAAAAAGGCGAGCGTCTGGGGTACATAACTCAGACCGATATCGGCGGGCGACAGACCCAGATCCGCCAGAATAAAGGGCGATCCGGTCAGCCAGGCAAAGAAGCTGGCGGAGCAGGCGGAGTAGATCAGCACGTTGCCGCTGTAGACCCGGGATTTAAGCAGCGTGAAAAAGCCCGGCTGCGCACCTTTTTCTCCCGCAACCTTGCGCACGCTGGGCAGACGCAGCGTGGTCAGAATTAAGGCTACCGCAATCAGGGTCAGCACCAGGAAAATCGAACGCCAGTGGAAATGGCCAATCAGCCAGGCACCCAGCAGCGGGGCCAGCGCCGGAGAGAGCGCAACCAGCGGCATAATGGTGGCAAAGACTTTGTTAGCGCGCGCTGCCGGGTAGCGATCCACTACCAGCGCCTGCCAGCTTACGGCAGCGGCACAGACACCAATCGCCTGGACAAAACGCAACGCCAGCATCAGGTAGATATCATTCACCCACAGCATACCCGCGCAGCCGGCGCCAAACATGGCCAGTCCCGCCAGCAGCACCGGTTTACGACCGATGCGATCGGAGAGGGGGCCCCAGAAGAGCTGACCCACGGCGAAGCCGCCCAGGAAGAGACTCATACTGGCGCTGATCAGACCGGGTGAAGTGTTAAAGGTTTGCTGCATCGCACCAAAGGCGGGCAGGTACATATCAGTGGCTAAAAAGCCCAGCATGCTCAGCAGGGCAAGGTAGGGCATAAACCCTTTATTCGACAGCATCTGATTCTCATTTTTGCAGGATAAACGCGGCAGAGTGTAAAAGGTGCGTTTGCTACTGTGAAACGGTAATATTTGCCGATTGCTGTTAAAATTTTTGAAGGCAGATTATGTGGTCAGAATATGCATTAGAAGTGGTTGACGCCGTTGCCCGTGGGGGCAGTTTCAGCGCTGCCGCACAGGAGTTACATCGGGTGCCCTCTGCCATCAGCTATACGGTGCGTCAGCTGGAAAACTGGCTGGCGGTACCGCTGTTTGAACGTCAGCATCGCGAAGTGGTTCTGACCCCGGCGGGTGAACATTTTGTCCGGGAAGGGCGCAGCGTCATCAAAAAAATGCTTGCCACCCGGCGACAGTGTCAGCAGCTGGCTAACGGCTGGCGCGGCCAGCTAAGCATTGCCGTTGACCGTATAGCCAAACCTCAGCGCACCCGGCAACTGGTCAAAGATTTCTATCGCCACTTTCCCGATATGGAGCTGATCATCAGCTATGAAGTCTTTAACGGTGTCTGGGATGCGCTGGCCGATGGCCGGGTCGAAGTGGCGATTGGTGCCACTCAGGCGATACCGGTGGGTGGACGTTTTGCTTTTCGGGATATGGGCACGCTTAACTGGCGCTGCGTTGTCGCTCCCCATCATCCACTGACGCAGGCGAGCCAGATAGATGACGATACGCTGCGTAGCTGGCCGTCGCTGGTGCTGGAAGATACGTCACGCGCGCTGCCGCGTCGTATGACATGGACGCTGGATAACCAGCGCAGGCTGGTGGTGCCGGAATGGCAAACCGGGCTCGAGTGCGTGCAGGCGGGATTGTGTGTGGCGATGGTGCCGGGTCATCTGGCCAGGCCACTGCTCGACAGTGGCGAGCTGGTTGAACTGACGCTGCCGGTGGCGTTTCCGGACAGCCCGTGCTGCGTCAGCTGGGCAGAGGATCGCGCATCACCGGCGACAGGCTGGTTGCTCAGCTATCTGGGTGATGCGCAAACACTTAATCAGGAGTGGTTAAGCGAGCATTAACGGCGATAGTCGCGGAACGGGCCATCTGCCACGGAACGGCGCTCAATCAGCGTGGGATGGACCTCAATCGTTTGTGACACTTCGCGTTTACTGGTAATGCGGTCCAGCAGCATTTCCAGTGCTTTCTCACCCAGCTGGGCTTTAGGCTGATGCACGGTGGTCAGTGCCGGTGCGAAATAGCGGGCGTTGCGCACATTGTCATAGCCGATCACCGAAATATCCTGCGGGACGCGCAAACCCATTTCATCGGCAGCGCAAATCGCGCCCATCGCCATGATGTCTCCTCCACAGAATACTGCCGTCGGACGCTGCTTCTGCGACAGGATCTGCTGCATCGCCTGATAGCCCGACTCCGGCTCAAAGTCACCCTGCACAATCCACTCGGCGCGCGGCTGAATACCCGCTTCTTCCATCGCTTTCAGGAAACCGGCATGACGTCCGCCACCGGTGTTACGCTCCATCTGTCCGGGGATTGCACCAATATCCCGGTGTCCGCGTTCAATCAGATAGCGTCCTGCCAGATAGCCGCCCTGGAAAGCATTATCCAGTACCGTATCGGTGAAGTCAGCGCGCGACTCGCCCCAGTCCATCACCACCATCGGAATATTGCGGTTCTCTTCCAGCATCTGCAGCAGGTCGTCCGGGTATTCAGAGCACATCACCAGCAGCCCATCGACGCGTTTCTGCGCCATCATGCTGAGATAGGCGCGCTGTTTTTGCAGATCGTTATGCGCATTACCCAGAATCAGCGTATAGCCTTTATCGAAACAATGATTTTCGACCGCTTCGATAATTTCAGCGAAATAGGGCGCTTCGCTGGAGGTGGCAAGCAGGCCCAGCGTCTTGGTGTGGTTCACTTTCAGGCTGCGCGCTACGGCGCTTGGCGAGTAGTGCAGTTCCTTAATCGCCTGCCAGACCGCGTTGCGCGTCTCTTCAGCCACAAAGCGGGTTTTATTGATGACGTGCGAAACGGTGGTTGTCGAGACGCCAGCGCGTTTTGCCACATCTTTAATTGTTGCCATGAAAATCGGACTCCAGTGCTTATCTAACTCTATGATAAGCGTAGTGTTAAACGTTTGCGTCTGCTCAGGGTTTTTTCCGTAAAAAAGCAGCTTTCCTGGCCAGTAAACAGGCCGCTGGCGGAATAAAAACGCCTGAAAACGTGCGCAAACGGAATCAGGGTTGCGCGCGTTGCGCAACAAAGGCGGGATTCTAACAAGGCTGAACGGATAAAACGAGATTTTTACCGGGCCCTGTGGGAAAATGCGATATCCCCACTAATTGTGTGTCTAAGGAGCAAGCAATGAGTACCGATCTTAAACTGGCATTAATGACCACCACGGGCTGTCTGCTGATGATTGTGGCTTTTAGTTTTACCGCCATTTTGCACTAATAAAAAAAGCCGGGCATATCCCGGCTCTCTTTTTGTTTGTTCTGCTGCTCAGCGTATGGTTTTCGGCGTCATCACCCGACGGGCACCAATATAGTGGCGCTGCCAGTAATCTTCCCCTAACGCACTGATCTGAATATCTTTGCCGGTACGTGGTGACTGAATAAACTTGCCATTACCGAGGTAAACGCCGACGTGGTCCGCCGTACCGCGTCCATTGATACGGAAGAAGACCAGATCGCCTTTCTCCAGTGAATCACGCTTGATCGGCGCGGCGTCACGCAGGTGATACATCTCGTTAGCGGTACGTGGGATCTTAAACTTCACCAGATCTTTATAGGCGTACCAGACCAGGCCGCTGCAATCGAAACCGGTATGGGGGGAAGTACCGCCCCACTGATAGGGTTTACCCAACTGACCCATCAGCTTGGTCATCGCGGTTTCACGTGCCTTCTGGTAGCGCTGACGGTGAGATTTGCTCATCTTGATCGTGCCGGTCTCGCTGGTGGCAACCTCAGCGGTTTTCAGTCGGCGCTGATGACCATAACGTTTTTTCTCTTTATTCTTACTGAGACGGGCAGTTTTTAACGAGGTTTTCTTAGCAGGCGTCTGTGTAGCGGTGAGTTCGGTTTTTTTCAGTTTTTTAGTTTTTAGTTTTTGAACCGGGCTGAGGCGAGTCTTTTTCGTCACCGTTTTCATCGGGCGACGCTTGCGACGCTCATCGTCGCGCGCACTCTTTTTCTCTGCTTTATGCGTACTGACGTTCACCGGCGCGTGTGGCGACGCAGCGGCGATGTTGAAAAACAGTTGCGCAAAGGCCAGCATGAAAAACGTAATGATTAAACGCATAGTCCGTTGATGAGTTAAGTTGTCAGGGCCACTACGCACCGCGACAAAGTTGAGATTAATCTGATCCAGGATCAGCGCCCAGGCCATTCTAGTCCAGTTCGTTTAAAAACTGTAATGCCTTTTAATATTAATCTTTGCAACCCATGAGATCGCGCTGAAAATGAACATTTTCAGCATGTTATATCATCGAAATTATTACGAATTATTAATCTGTTACTGGCTGTTAATAATCAGGAATTCAGGTATCCCGGAGCAGGACTTAACAATGATGGCGATTTAATCCGGCAGCGAACAAAATCTCGTTTTCAGTCACGCTGCGAAGTCGCTACAATAAACAAACACGAAGTGACGAATTAAGGAAGGCAATAATGAGTACTGTAGAAAAAATTCAGCGCCAGATCGCAGAAAATCCCATCCTGCTGTACATGAAAGGTTCCCCGAAACTGCCAAGCTGCGGTTTCTCTGCACAGGCGGTACAGGCGCTGTCAGCCTGTGGTGAGCGTTTTGCTTACGTGGATATTCTGCTGAACCCGGACATTCGTGCCGAGATGCCGAAATTCGCCAACTGGCCAACTTTCCCGCAGCTCTGGGTCGATGGCGAGCTGGTCGGCGGATGCGACATCATCGTTGAGATGTTACAGCGTGGTGAGTTGCAGACGCTGATCAAAGAGACCGCAGAAAAATTTAAAGAAGCAGAATAAAAAAAGGCCGACATCATGTCGGCCTTTTTTAATGCGGGATCCCTTACGCGGATGTCGTGGCTTCTGCATCGCCTTCCGCGAAGGGCAGCGGCCAGCCACCTAACCGTTTCCAGCGGTTCACCAGCTCACAGAACAGGGTCGCCGTCTGCTGAGTGTCATAGAGCGCCGAATGCGCCTGTGAGCTATCAAACTCCATTCCCGCCGCGATACAGGCTTTTGCCAGGACTGTCTGCCCAAGCACCAGCCCGCTCAGGGCCGCGGTGTCAAAGGTGGCAAACGGGTGAAACGGATTGCGCTTCAGGCTGGCACGCTCCGCCGCCGCTGACATAAAGTTCAGATCGAAAGTAGCATTGTGCGCCACCATAATGGCGCGATTGCAGCCGCTGTCTTTAATGCCCTTACGTACCATTTTGAAAATGGCGTGCAGCGCCTCATATTCACTGACCGCACCGCGCAGCGGATTACTCGGATCGATACCGGTAAAGGCCAGCGCTTCCGGATGCAGCAGCGATCCGACAAAAGGTTCGACGTTGAAATGCAGCGTCTGGTCAATCTGAATCCATCCCTCTTCATCCATTTTCAGCGTGATAGCGGCAATCTCCAGTAACGCATCGGTTTGCGCATTGAAACCCGCGGTTTCAACGTCGATCACCACCGGATAAAAGCCACGGAAACGTTGATTGAGTGCATTAGGGGAATTCGATTCAGACATCAGGATCTCGTTGCAGAAAAAGGGCAGCGCGTATTATGGCAAAAAATGGGGACGGGTGCAGCAGATGAAGCGCAGAGAAGGGGATTCAGCCCACCCGACGGGCGGGCTGACAGGCAGGTTTAGTTGCCCAGGCCGTTACCGGCATCTTTGTTTTCGATCAGCTCGATTTTGTAACCATCGGGATCTTCAACAAAGGCAATAATAGTGGAGCCGCCTTTAACCGGGCCAGCTTCACGCGTCACGTTGCCGCCATCTTTGCGGATACGTTCGCAGGCCGCTGCTGCGTCATCAACGCCCAGCGCAATATGTCCATAGGCATCACCGAGGTCATACTTATCGACGCCCCAGTTGTAGGTCAGTTCGATCACCGCACCTTCGCTCTCGTCGGTATAGCCCACAAATGCCAGGGTATATTTGTACTCGGTGTTTTCGCTCTGACGCAGCACGCGCATGCCCAGCACACGGGTGTAGAAATCAATAGAACGTTGCAGATCGCCAACGCGCAGCATGGTATGAAGTAAACGCATAACATCCTCTTTTAAATAAAACGCCATCGCCCGATGACTCAGGCGCTAAGTATAGCGACGAAAATCGCTATTGAATAATGGCTGCCGTCATCATCCCGGACGGCAGCCCAAACCAGTTACAGCGTCGGGTAGTCGATATAACCTTCAGCGCCGCCGCCGTAGAAGCTTTCCGGACGCTGTGGATTGAGCGGGGCATCCTGCTGCAGACGCTCAACCAGATCCGGGTTAGCAATGTAATCGCGACCAAAGGCAACTGCATCGATCAGACCGCGACCAATCAGGTCATCCGCTTTCTCAACGGTATAGGCACCGGCACCAATGATGGCACCCGGGAAGAGATCACGCACTTTCTGACGGAAGGCGTCGGTGTAAGGCTGACCGCCGGCCCAGTCTGGCTCGGAGAGGTGCAGATAGGCGATGTTGCGTTTTGCCAGCTCGCCGATGTACCACAGCGCCGCTTCCTCTTCATCCGGGCCGTTGTCCAGATTCTGGAAGCTGCCGATAGGGGAGACGCGAATACCAATGCGATCGGCTGACCAGTTAGCGATCACCGCATCAACCACTTCCAGCGCAAAGCGACCGCGTTTTTCGATGCTGCCGCCATATTCATCAGTACGCTGGTTTGAGCCAGGTGCCAGGAACTGGTGCATCAGGTAACCGTGCGCCGAGTGCAGCTCAAGCAGGTCAAAATCCGCTTCACGCGCGTTGGCCGCAGCCTGGCCAAAATCTGCCACGATCTGCTTAATCTCTGGCACTGTCAGCTCACGCGGCGTTGAGGTATCTTCGCGATAGACGCTGCCATCTTCAGCACGCAGTGAGGTACGGGTGCCCGCGGCAATCGCCGAGGGGGCAACCGGTGCTTTGCCTTCCGGCTGCACGCTGTTATGTGAGATACGACCGGTGTGCCATAACTGTACTGCGATGTGACCGCCAGCCTGATGCACGCCTTCGTTAATCGCTTTCCACGCTGCAATCTGTGGCTGAGTATGTAAGCCTGGCGCACCGGCATAGCCTTTCGCCTGGAAAGAGATCTGGGTCGCTTCGGTGATGATCAAACCGGCGCTGGCGCGCTGGCGATAATATTCAGCCATCATCGGGGTAGGGATGTCGCCTGGCTCAATGCTGCGCAGACGGGTCAGCGGTGCCATAAATACGCGGTTTGGGACGGTAATTGCACCGACTTTTAGCGGACGAAACAGCTGGGTACTCGCCATAATAGCTCCTGATTAGTAGACCAGTCGTCTACAAACATGTTTTTTAAAAATCAATGGCGTTCAAGCCACTGTTCGATGGTACTCAGCGCCAGACGCAATGGCTGCGCCTCGCGGGAAATTTTGCTCTGCAGGCTGGCACCCAGCCACAGCAGTGACAGCAGTTCCGCCATCTGCGCGGGGGGCTGCGGCAGGCTCAGCGACTCCTGCTGCTCTGCGGCAATCAGGGTCCGGGCGTAGAGTGCCGTGATCTTTCCGGCACCCTGCTGCAGGGCATCACGCATCGGCTCTGAGAGATCGCACACCTCCGCAGAGACTTTGACACCCAGACAGCCTACGATATGGCCCTGCTGAACAAACAGCTCAACGGCAGCACGAAAATGGTTAAGCAGGCGCTCACGTGGCGTGCCATCGGTCTGGTTAAGCTGCAACGCCACATCCTGCAGGTAACGCGCAAAATAGCGTTCCAGTAACGCCACGCCAAACGCCTCTTTAGAACGGAAGTAGTAGTAGAAGGAGCCTTTCGGCACCGCCGCCTGCGTCAGCAGTTCGCTGAGGCCCATTCCGGTGAAGCCGCGTTGCAGACAGAGTTGCTCACCTGTCTGGAGCAGGTGTTCGCGGGTTTCGTTGCGTTGTAGCGTCTTATTCATGGCAGTGAGATTAGTAGACCAGTCGGTCTAATGCAACGCACCCTTGTGCATTTGGCACAGAGTGTTCACGTCTGATTCAAAGAACAGGATAATTCTGGCCGGGTGGGGCTTACTTCCTGCGCAACCAGGCTACGCTTTTTACTGGACTGTTTATTCTGTGAATCCGGAGGCGTGGTGGCCGAGCAGCTTGAGTTTTTCCCGGTTCCCAGCCCCTGTCGCGGCATCTGCCAGACTGATGCGCGCGGCTACTGTCTGGGATGTTTACGCAGCCGCGATGAGCGGTTCAACTGGCTGCGCTTCAGCGATGCGCAAAAGCGTGACGTCATTCGTCTTTGTCAGCAGCGGCGTCAGCGTCTGCAACGGCAACAGAAAGGCGAGGAGCCGCACGCGCCACAACAGCCGGAGTTATTCTGACGACTTTGCGCTTTCCGTTATACTCTCTGACACGCTAATTTCAGCCAACGCGCAACAGGGAGAACGTCATGTTAGAACCGCAAGCCATCGCTTCACAGGGGCCCGATTTTTCACCGCTGGTCATGGGGTACTGGCGTCTGATGGAGTGGGGGATGTCACCACAGGAGCGGGTCGCCTTTATTGAGCACCATGTGAGGCTCGGCATCACCACCGTTGACCATGCGGACATCTACGGTGACTACCAGTGTGAGGCGGCGTTTGGCGAGGCACTGAAACTGGCACCTGGCTTGCGCGACCAGCTACAGATTGTGACCAAGTGCGGCATCGCCACCCGCGCCATGCCTGAGCATCAGATAGGCCACTATATTACCGACAAACGTCATATCCTGCAGAGTGCTGAAAACTCACTGCGCCATATCCATACCGATCGGCTCGACCTGCTGCTGATCCATCGTCCCGATCCGCTGATGGAGGCTGACGAGGTCGCCGAAGCCTTTATGACGCTGCATCACAGCGGCAAGGTTCTGCATTTTGGCGTCTCCAACTTCACACCATCACAGTTTTCCCTGCTGCAATCCCGTTTGCCGTTCTCGCTGGTGACAAATCAGCTGGAGATCTCACCAGTGCAGCAAAGTGTGCTGCTGGATGGATCGCTGGATCAGTGTCAGCAACTGCGTATTCGTCCGATGGCCTGGTCCTGCCTGGGTGGCGGTCGCCTGTTTAACGATCCCCATTTCCAGCCGCTGCGTAACGAACTGGAAGCGGTGCGGCAGGAAACCGGTGCCACCAGCCTGGATCAGGTGGTCTATGCCTGGATACTGATGCTGCCATCGCGCCCGCTGCCGATCATTGGCTCAGGTAAAACGGCGCGGGTCAGCGAAGCCGCCGGGGCACTGAACTTAACGCTGTCGCGTCAGCAGTGGTTCCGCATTCGCAAGGCGGCGCTGGGATTTGATGTGCCCTGAAGCGTAAAACTGCGTCAATCCTCAGCAAATTAGCGCAACAGCGACCAGACTTATCTCAAACCCTGGTATGTAAATGGAGTCACCATGAAAATGAAAGCAGTTGCCCTATTCGCACTGATCGCCTGCGGCTCAGCACAGGCTGCCAGCGAGCAGGTTACGATCCATCAGGTTACCGCTGAAGGGATTGGAAAATCGCTGGGCACCGTTAAGATTGACGAGACACAGTATGGTCTGCAGTTCACGCCGGATCTGCAGGGGCTTCAGCCGGGCATTCATGGTTTCCATGTCCATGCCAAAGGCAGTTGTGAGCCGGGTGAGTCTGAGGGCAAAGTGGTTGCCGCCGGTGCGGCGGGAGGCCACCTTGATCCGGCCAACAGCGGCAAACATCTGGGGCCTTATGCTGAGGGGCACCTGGGCGACCTGCCCGCGGTCTATGTCGATGACAAAGGCAACGCCACTTATCCGGTTCTGGCACCGCGACTGAAATCGTTAAACGAGATCAAAGGCAAAGCGCTGATGGTGCACGTCGGCGGTGACAATCATGCCGACCATCCTAAACCGCTGGGCGGTGGCGGGGCACGCTACGCCTGCGGTGTCATCTGAGTTTCCGGGCGGCAGGCGATGGCCGCCCGCTTTTCTCCTGCCTGTTTATGAATTGTTGTACCATCCCTGACATTTCCCCCCTATGATATTGATTCAGGTAAGAAAGCGTGATGGGGAAAGGAGCAGGAAAATGAAATTCAAGGGCGCATTGCTGCTGTGTCTGCTGCTGGTGGGATGCGATAAACCCAATGATACGCAACTGGTGACCGAAACCGGACGTGAACTGCAGCGCACCATCGATACCAGTCCGATGCGGAGCACCTGTGAAAAGATCGCCAAAGGTCGTGAATGGCTGAGCCGCAACATGGTGCATAAGCTGGAAGCGCAGGGTTGTGACCAGGTCTTTCGCAGTGCCACCGAAACCAATTTCACTGAGACCACCATCTATCGTCGCACCATGACCATGGTGTGCGGTGGCATTCACGGTCAAAGTTTTACGGGCACCGAACTGACGCGCCGGTTTATTTTCTCACCCGATGAGAAAGTGCTGGTGATTGAACCGATGACCGAAATGGATAAAACCCGCTTCGAAGGCCACAAAACGCTGCAACAGCTGCAGGACGATTTCAACCGGCAACATCAGCAATATTGCCAGTGATCACTCAGGTACCGCCTGCTTCAGCTGTGCCAGCGAACAGCGTAACCGCCAGATAATCCCCGCCAGTTCGCTGGCCTCGTTGCTTTCCCTTGCCAGTAGCGCGGTGATGGTGGCCTCCAGTTCCGTCAGCATCCGATCCAGCGAGCTGTGGCGTACGCCGCGACTGCTGATAATCTGCTGTAAATCCTGCAGACAGTGATCGCGAAACCCCATCAGCGCCGCCGAACTGGCGCGCCATTCACGTAGCTGCCAGACGATATGCGAGCAGTTAAGCAACACCACGCCCCAGCGCAGTAGCCAGACGCGTGCCTGCTCATCCCGGCTATGGCTGAGCTGGCTGATGCGGTGGTAAATCTGGGATTCAAAGCGGCTCTCGCTGAGTCGGGGCCGTTGTCGTAACTGATCAAGAAACGCCAGCCGCAGCGACCGGATATGGCGTCGGCTGCGCCGCGCATCGGAGCTGGGCCGCAGAATCTGGAACGCCAGCCAGGCGAGCAGCACCCCGCAGACTTTGGCGATATTATCGTTAAAGAAGTCCTGATAATCCCAGGTGGGCGGGTTAGTCACTGCGATAAACGAGCCCATGAAGACGATGAACTGTCCCCACATCCCGGCGCGCTGTTTCTGCTGCAGCTTGAAGAGTTGCAGTGTCACCAGCAGTGGAAACAGAAACAGTAAAAACTGCCACAACTGACTGATCTGCACCATCAGCCCAAACTTCATCGCAAAACTAAACGCAAACAGCCATAGCAGCGTTTTCAGCAGCAGCGTGACGCTGCCGCCGGGTGAGGGGGATGAAGCGTAGAGCACACAGGCAATGGCAGTTAAGGTGAGCGCGGCGGCGCCTGAAGCCCATTGCGTGTTGATCCAGAACGCGCAGCCCAGCACGATAACGCAGAAGGTGCGCAGGGCGCTCCAGCCTGCCTCGGCACTGTCACTGTCGCGCGCCAGCGCTGGAACCGGCGGAGGCAGAAAACGGGTATCGGCATCGGCGCGTTCCAGCAGGCGGATCCAGCGCAACACGTTAAGGTACATCCAGCAGAAGAAGCGCAGCCGCTGACAAAAAGCGCGCTGTCGGTAGTCGCCATCGGCTGCCGGTGTCACGCTGCGCAGGATTTGCGCCAGACGATATTTATCACATGCGGGTTTTGCCAGCTCGGCCAGCAGTTGTTGCAGTGCCTCAAACAGCGCCTCTGGCGCGTCGGGCCAGTTCAGCAGCATACGTCGTAGGCTGGAGAGCACGCTGGTGAGTCGCAACTGCTGGTGCAGCACATAGTTCAGCACGTTGTTCTGTCGGCGAAAGCGGTAGTGGCTCCAGAACGCCTGAATCCGCAGCAAATTCATGGTCAGGATCTGGCTGATGACATTTTCATGCGCGGTACGAATCGTATCGCTTGCCGAGGGCTGCAGCAGTAGTACCGCATGTTCCAGCAACCGGGCATGCATCTGTTTGAGTGAGGTAATCAGCGTCTCACCATCGGAGGTACTCGGCAGCACCATCATCATCAATCCGGCGCAGAGAATGCCGGAGATGACCTCGCAGACGCGTGCCTGGGCGATGGTCCATAGCGAGGTGATTTCGGTGATGTTAACACTGCTAAAGGCGATGATGGCGGCAGTGTAGCCCGCCAGCGAAAAGGCGTAGGCGACGTTATTCTGGTAGTGGTTCGCTATGCCGGTACAGAGCGCCAGCCAGCCGGCAATGGCAAAGGTAAACAGCCACGGCTCATTAAGCGTATGTCCGGCGATCAGCAGCGCAGCGCTGGCCCCCATCAGACTGCCAACGATGCGCCCCAGACTTTTACTGATCGCGCCACCGACAGTGGGAAAGCTAATCACGGCGGCAGAGGTCATTGCCCAGTACGGCTCATCAAGATCCAGTGCGTAGGCGATGCTCAGCGCCAGGCACATCGCAATAGCGTTACGCAACGCATAGCGCCACTGGCCGGCGTTAGCCTTAATCCAGGGCAACTGATCCCAGGCCAGCCACTGAAAATTCATGGCTGGATGGTGATAGTGCAGCTGGTTCCCGCTACCAGGTCTGCATCGGCAGGAAGCGGCTCAAGACGAATACGCACCGGCACACGCTGCGCCAGCCGCACCCAGGGCACGTTTGGCTTGATATCAGGCACCAGGCCGCTGTCGGTCTCAATGCTCTGGTCATAAATGGCGCGGCCAATGCTATCCACCTGACCCTGCAGCCGCATGCCATTGCTGTAGAGCACCACCTGGGCCGCTGCGCCTGGGTGAATATGGCGCAGTTTGGTCTCTTCGAAGTAGCCCATTACGTAGTAAGAGTGGCTGTCGACCAGGGCAAACAGAGGCGAACCCGCGGTGGCATAGTTGCCGGGACGCAGCGTCAGATTGGTGATCCAGCCATCAGCCGGTGCGGTCAGCGTCGTTTGCTGCAGATTCCAGCGCGCCCGTTCCCATTCCGCCTGTGCTGCTTTGGTGCTGGCGGCCGCCGCGCCGGCGCTTAAACGTGCCGCATCAAGGTCCTCTGCGGAGATGACATTACGCGGCAGGCTGCTCCGCCGGTTAAATTCATGCTGCGCTTTCGCGAGATCCGCCTGCGCTTTACTGAGCTGGGCGGCAGCATTGTCGAGCGCAATCTGCCACGGCACCGGGTCCAGCGTTAACAGCAGCTGGCCCTGATGCACAAACTGATTGTCTTTGACCCTGAGCTGCGTAATCCGCCCCGATACCTGAGGCGTGATATCCACCAGCTCTGCCCGCACTTTCCCGTCTCGGGTCCAGGGTGACTGCATGTAATAGTTCCAGAGCCAGCCACCAGCCAGCAGCGCCAGGGCAAACACAATCAGCGTGGAGAAGTATTTTACCGCGTTAAATTTCATATCGATTATCCGTGACCGATGAGCCAGAGTGCGGCGGTAACGCACAGCACAAACAGGGAGAGATCAAACAGAGTGGGATGCCAGACATCGCCGGAGTAGATCCAGCCACGCACCAGAGGGTGGATCAGCAGCCAGAAAAAGAAGCCAAGGATCACCGCTTTGAATATCGGCGGGAAAAACAGTGAGGCACCCACCACCAGATCGGTCAGCGGTTTCGCACCTGAAAAAGCGGAAGTGAGCACGTGATAACATCCTTCGTTAACCCAAACGGCAGACTGAAAGCGCTGCCACGTTATCGCGGTCTGGTCCGGGATTTGTAATTTGTCCTGTAAACTCGCAGAATAGTGTAAAATCTGGCTTGATAGCTAGCAAGCTAATTATAAGGAGATGAAATGGATACGCCCCTCGGAACGGATTTATCTCGCCTGGTGCGCATCTGGCGCGCGTTGATTGATCAGCGGCTGAAGCCGCTTGAGCTGACTCAGACTCACTGGGTGACGTTGCACAATATTCATCAACTGCCGCCCGAACAGTCGCAGATTCAGTTAGCTAAGGCGATTGGTATAGAACAGCCTTCGCTGGTGCGCACGCTGGATCAGCTGGAAGAGAAAGGATTAATTACCCGTTCGACCTGCGCCAACGATCGTCGTGCCAAGCGCATCAAGCTGACGCAGGAGGCCGAGCCGATTATCGAACAGGTTGAGAGTGTGATTGATGAGACACGGGACGACATTTTGTCCGGCATCAGTCGGGAAGAGATCAGTCAGATGGTGACGCTGATCGCCCGGCTTGAGAAAAACATTCTCGAACTTCAGCATAAAGAGAAATAAAAAAACCGACGCCCCGGCGTCGGTTTTTTGTTCAGGCTCGTTAGCGAGGTGAAACCGTCACCTGGCTGCCGTTGGACGCCATCACAACACGCTGGCCAACGGAGTAACGCGTGGCAGCCTGTTTCTGAACCACCATGATGGTGTTGCCATCATCCTTGCGGATTTCCAGCTCAACGCCATCGGTTTTATTGACTGCGCCCTGTACGCCCTGGCCTGCTACGCCACCCAGAACCGCACCACCGGCTGTCGCCAGGCTACGTCCGGTACCGCCACCAAGGGTATTACCCAGGAAGCCACCCAGCACCGCACCACCGATAGCACCGATGACGTTGCTCTCATCGCCGCCCTGGATTTTCACCGGACGTACTGAGACTAAGGTACCGTAAGAAACGCTCTGCACCTGCTTAGCTTCACTGGCACTGTAGGTATCACCCGACAGCGTACTGGTATTGCTACAACCTGCCAGCATCACACCGGCCAGAGCGACCACAATTACACGCTTGATCATTTGAAACTCCTTTAGTCGAGAAGGTGCCACGTTTACCGCTGTATCCTGCTCACAGTATAAGACACAAACCTGGCAAATTAATCCCTGTCCGAATAAAACACGGTTGGACGAAGCATAGACTATGCAGGATCAACAATAATTCAATCGCGGATTAAAAATAGTCCCATTACGTTATCAGTCAGCACGATTGGATAAAAACAATTTATTCATAGAATTAGCGATCATTATTTGTCAGGCTAGCCGCAGATGAAATGCACTTCCCGCCGGAAGTAAGGAATAGCTATGAAATCAGGACGCTATATCGGGGTAATGTCAGGCACCAGTCTGGATGGGGTTGATGTGGTGCTGGCTGCCATTGATGAGAATATGGTGGCGCAGCAGGCAAGCTACTGCCATCCGATGCCACCAGAACTGCGTCAGGCGATTCTGGGGATCTGTCAGGGACAATCCCTGACGCTGTCACAGCTCGGCCAGCTCGATACCCGCCTCGGCCAGCTGTTTGCTGAAGCGGTAGTGACATTAATGAAGCGCGAATCGCTGGAAGCCAGCGATATCACAGCGATTGGCTGTCATGGTCAGACCGTCTGGCATGAGCCACAGAGTGATGCACCCAATACGCTGCAGATTGGCGACCCTAATCAGGTCGTGGCGGCCACCGGCGTCACCGTGGTAGGCGATTTTCGCCGCCGTGACATGGCGCTGGGCGGGCAGGGCGCGCCGCTGGTGCCTGCCTTTCATCAGGCGCTGCTGATGGATGCCACGGAACGCCGCATGGTGCTGAATATTGGCGGCATCGCCAATCTCTCGCTGCTGATCCCGGGTCAGCCGGTGCGCGGCTTCGATACCGGCCCCGGTAATATGCTGCTGGACGCCTGGATCTGGCGTAATCAGGGACAGGCCTATGACAAAGATGCGCAGTGGGCGCGCTGCGGGTCGGTGATTCCGGCACTGCTGGAGGCGCTGTTGCGTGAACCCTGGTTTGCATTGCCGCCGCCAAAAAGCACCGGGCGAGAACATTTCAACCTCAGCTGGCTGGAGCAGCATCTGCGTTATTTCCCGGGGCTGGCTCCGCAGGATGTGCAGGCTACGCTGGTCGAGCTGAGCGCCATCACCATTACACAGCAGGTGCTACTCAATGATGGCTGTGACCGTCTGCTGGTATGTGGCGGTGGCAGTCGCAACCCGCTTCTGATGGCGCGACTGGCAGCGCATCTCCCGGGAACGGAAGTGACCACTACCGATGCGGCGGGTATCAGTGGTGACGACATGGAAGCGCTGGCATTTGCCTGGCTGGCTTTCCGCACGCTCTCCGGCCTGCCGGGCAACCTGCCTGCGGTGACGGGCGCACGGGAGAAAAGCGTGATTGGCGCAATCTTTCCGGCAAATTCACTCTACCGACGCTAAGCGGGGAGTCGGGGGCACTCTGCCCCCGCAGGATTGCAGGCAGCCGTCAGGCGGCGCCGGAGAGATGCGTCAGGTTGCGAACGCCAGTGATCACGGTGGCAACCATGGTTTCACGTCGGGTAATCACCTCAACCTGATAAAACCGGCTGCGGTAGGCGATGGAATAGATAATGGGATGATACTTATTACCTTCTCCGTAGCGGGAGTAGTGCGCTTCAAGCGCACGGGTCGCTGCGAGAATATGGGAGGGTTCTTTATCACCGCGGATGATTTGCTTCATTCAGTTCCTCAAATGCTGTCCCTGGAGTCACGTCGCACGCATGGCGCGTAGCACTGGCCTAAACACTGAACATCTGACTGCTAAACATTTAATCACTGACTGGGTAATGACTGACTCTGCCGCGGGAAGATGACAGAAAGATGATCCCCCGGCGCTGTTAATTATTTAGCAGCAGCCGGAAGATCCAGCAAGGCGGGAAATCGCAAATTCATCCAAATCGCAGGGGGTCAGATCAGCTCCGGCCAGGCCACGGCCGCAACGCCATTGAGTTCAGGTTTTGAGAACAGAAAACCCTGAAACTGGGTCACGCCTGCCGCTTCAAGCCACATCCACTCTTCCGGCTGTTCAATGCCCTCGGCGATAACGCCGATCTCCAGCGAGGCGCAGCATTTCAGAATGGCATGAATGATCGCCTGCTTCGGCCCACTTTTATGCACATCAGCGATGATGGTACGGTCGATTTTAATCTTATCAGGCTGAATGCGCGTCAGCAGTGACAGCCCGGCAAAACCGGCACCGAAATCATCCAGCGCCAGGCTGATGCCGGCGGCCTTCAGCTGCCTGATAGCAGCTTCAAAGGCCTCGGGCTGCGAGATAATTTCATTCTCGGTGAATTCAACCATGATCTGTTCCGGCACCAGTCCCTGTGCAGCAATCTCATCCAGCAAAAACGGGACGGCATCGGGCACTTCCACCAGCGTCATTGGCAGCAGATTAATCGACAGGGTCATGCCCTCAATCCCCAGTTGCTTCGCCTGGGCGAAAGCTATCTTTTTCGAGCTCAGATCGACCTGATAGAGCTGATTACGGGACAGTCGGGCAAAGTAGTCGAGCGGCGGTTCACCCTGTGGGCCGCGCAGCAGCGCCTCCAGCGAGACAATTTCGCAGGCGAAGGGGTCAACGATCGGCTGAAACGCAAAGCTGACCTCATCCGTTGCCACCAGCGATGCGTCGCCTTCACGCTGTTCTGACTCGTCACAGATAAACGTCCAGCCGCTGGCGGCAGGAATCTCAAAATAGTTCTCTTTTTCCCGCGCTTCGACAAAGGTGCGCAGGAACTGCAGTGCGCGATCGGCATAGGTCAGCTGATATTTCGTGGTGCATTTTTCCAGCACCGCCTCCAGCACCGTCTCTTTATCATGCAGCCGCAAATCGAACAGCTCCATACCGACGTGACCAAAACGTCGCGCCGGGGCGTAATCACGCAGCAGTTCGACCAGATTATGGTGGCGCGGATCCTGGCAAATCCGGCTATAGACCGCCTTTATCGCTGCCTCCGGGCCTTCCAGTAGCTGGAAAAAATGCGTGCCATTGAACAATAAAATTCCGGTGATGCTGGAGGATTTATTCGTTTTATTCGCTTTCCGCGCCAAATCATTCAGCATCTCAAGCGGCACAAGTTCGGTAATGTGGCTGCGATAGATGATTGTCGACAACATAAAGGTTTCCGGAATTTTTTATTTTTTGTTACGGCACCTTACCAGAAGCTTCTCGTGGGGAAAACGAGGGCCAGTACGTCTTTCTCACTCTGACTCTGTTTTAATCAACCGGCAGCGCGGTATCGCCCGTTCCCAGAGATCGCTGCATAAAAACGGTATCCAGCCAGCGACCCTGTTTGAAACCCACCGATCGCAGGATGCCGGTTATCTCAAAGCCCGCGGCGCGATGTACGGCAATCGATCCCTGGTTTTCGCTGTCGCCGACGTTGGCGATTAACTGGCGGAATCCTGCCTGTTCAGCCCACCTGATGGCATGCGCTAACAGACGTGAACCGGCACCACGCTTCTGAAATCCGGGGTCGATATAAATAGAGTCTTCCAGCGTATGCCGGTAGGCGTGGCGTGGACGATACGGGGCCAGATAGCAAAATCCACGCACTTCTCCGTTGCTGACGGCGATGAACCACGGCAGACCGGCCTGCTGCATCTTCCGCATCCGCTCGCCAATCTCTTCGGCGTCGGGCGGCACGGTCTCAAATGAGCCGGTGCCATTCAGAACATGCCAGGCGTAGATCTGCTGAATCGCCGTGGCATGGCGTTTATCTGCTTCAAAAATTTCCATTATGCGGTTTTGCCCCGAGAATCTGCACCTGGTGAATAAACAACGGTATAGCGGGCGATGTGAGGGCGCAATATAAATATGACGCACTCATAAAATTTTATGAGTGCGTCATTCTCCAGGATTATTCCTGGCAGTAAACGGATAAAAAAGCACGCCGGTTTAGTGCCACGACTGAATGGCAGTTAAGCCTATTCTGAAAACAGCGTCAGCCGGATGATCCGTGCCAGCATTAAGGCTATTATCGTCGCGGTTCTGATGGGGTTGATTTATTAACTGGAGGCGCAGCGTGATGCGATTTGTTGATTTTCTGAATAGTAAGCAGGGGCTGCGTGCAGCAAGAAATCACTGCTTTGAATTAAATGGTGTGATACTGGGCCATTTTACTGCGTTATTCCTGCACGATAACCAGATTATTTTTACCAAAGATGGTAAGCAGTGTGCTGTGCCTTATTATCTGGGGCCTGAAGAAGATTTACTTCAGCAGAAAATTAATCCACGTATTAAGAATATCCGCGCGGTCTGATTGGCCATCCGCGATGGGCATATTACTATAGCCAGAATACCTGGATTATACTTGCTCATTAACAGGACGGTGATAGTCGTCCTGTCTGGCAAATAGCATCAGCGACTATTTATTACCTCACAGAGGCTCTTCCAGTCCACTTGTTTACGCCTGCTTATTTACCCGACTCACTGTTGTTCTGCGCGGGTGCAATAAACAGCAACAGCAGAGCGCTGAACGCAAACAGCGTTAATGCTGTACTGGCACCTAAAGAGGCGTAGAGCTGACCAAACAGCAGCGATCCCGCAACCTGGCCCACTGCCAGCATAAAAAACAGGATGCCGACGCCAGTCGCCGGATCTTCAGCGGTGGCACGTGCGCCCCACACCAGCAGCACGCCCGATAGCGTGACGTAACCTGCACCACAGCAGGCAACCGCCATCAGTAAGCCGGTGGATTCGCCCCGACTCCACGCCAGCACCAGCAGTGGCACTGCCATTCCACACAGTGAGAGTCGGTATACACCCTTCAGCCCGATTCGGGCAGCGGCCGGTCCGGTTGCCGCACCCACGATGCCTGCCCCTCCGGCAATCAGCCAGAGTAGCCGGGTGGTCTCCGCATCAACACCGACATGTTGTCGCAGCAGCGCCGGCCCAAAGCTCCACCAGGCCGCACTGACCAGCCCCGAAGTTAACGCAATACTCATCAGCCGACGCATGGAGTGCCGATACAGCCGCTGGTGCCAGTGACGCACTCTGGTGGGGCGACTGGCGGCGTGACCCGATAACACGCGCATCACTGGCAGCACACAGGCCAGCGACAGCAGAGCGAACAGCAGACAGGCGGCACGCCATCCGCCGGGCAGAACGCTCAGGATGACCACCGTCAGGATAATGCCCGCGCTGGTGCCGGCATTGATCAGAGTATTGATGCGCGGCTGACCCGCAGCAGGGATTCGATCACTGACCGCCGCCGCCAGGGCAGGTGAAGCCAGGCCGGCACTCAATCCGGCAATGAAGAGTCCGGCCGCCAGCAGCAGCGTTGATGAGGCACAGGCGAGCAGCAGCAGACCCGCCGTCGCACTGAGTGAGGCCAGCAGCGCCGTCAGGCGGGTACCATAGCGATCCGCCAGCGCGGCTGCGGTGAGAATGGTCAGGCAATATGCCACAAAGCTGCAGGCTGACAATATTCCCGCCTGCTGTGGGTTGAACGGGATCTCCGCTGAGATAGCGGGCAGCATCACTCCCCATGAGAAGCGCGCCATGCCGTAGGTCACGGCGATCAGGCTGAAGCCGGTCAGCGCCAGTGCGGTGGGCGATCTCATCCGGGTGCGCCATTCTGAAGCAGCAACTGACTCACGATCTGCGCGGCCTGTTGGGCAGCGACGGGACCGGTAATCAGCGCCGTGGTAATGGCACCTTCAAAGAGTATCCAGATGGCATCACTCAGCAACTGATCTTCAGCACCGCGCAGATGCGTCACGCAATGAGTGATATAGGCCCGCATCGTGGCCCGGAAGGCCAGCGCCTGAGCGGCCAGTTCACTGTCCCGCTCGGCATATTCTCCCCAGGCTTTCAGAAAGAAGCAGCCACGGGCACCGTTCGCTGCCGTCCACTCGCCCAGCACCCTGAACAGATGCGCTATCGCATCTGGCTGTTGTGGTGCCTGCAATTCGGCCATAAATCGCTGCTCACGGGCATTAAGTACCGCTGCGGTCAGCGCTTCGCGTGAGGCGAAATGATGATAGAGCGTACGGGTGGAGACCCCCGCTTCACGACAGAGTTGATCGGTGCTGGTGGCGTGGAAACCGTGGGAGTAGAAGAGCCGCTCGGCGGCCTGGATGATATCGTTTCTCTTTTGCATGCTTTAAAAGTAAACCGATCGTTTTACTTTTTCAAGCCGCTCTCTGTTAATTACTCCCGTCGCTATTGATAAATCCCTGACGCCAGGTGGGCTGGCGTTCCGCTTAAAGGCACACTGGGCACACGTTTCACTCTTCTTCACCCTCAGTTTATCAATACTCATAATTACCCCTGCGGGGGGGATATTTTTCAGCTTCTGCACTAATCATATGTGAGTAGTACGTCACGCTCATGGCACAGGCTTTTTTTTTAACTAATTGTTCTTTATGAATTAATTTTGCTTTCGCTTTTTTAATAATCTATTAGCAATGTAAATGAAAGCGGAGCTTAAGAGCGGGCGAAGGCGTTTCAGCGCAATGAATGCCTGAAGCGATATAAGCGGCGGAAAAGGGCATATTCTCAAAGTCAGTCAGACCGACGCAATAAAGTGGTTTTAGGGATAATTCTCAGTTAGTTTAATAAAGCTTCAGATTACAAAAAAAACCTCTTACGAATTTTGGTTCGTTTTTTAAGATACATACAGCAACTATCAGGATGACTACCATGCTCAAAGCCAGCTATTATTATCTGTGCCCGCGTCCCATGGGTGGATGGATTTTACACAAAGAAGGTTGCGTTAATCTGTCAAAGAACGATAAACGCGTTTTTATTGGTTCACTTTATACCCGACAACAGGCGCTGGCGGTGGCGAAAATACATCACGCTAATGCGATACTCTGTAATGCCTGTCTGAGCACGTTTATTTGCCCGACCAGCAGCAGCACGGCAATTAAACCGGCACGCGCAGCAACGCCAACCCGTCATACGCCAAAACATTAAGTCGCTGACATGAAACTGCTGCGGCAGGAAATAATAAAGCGGATAAATTCGGGGCGTTAAAAATAAAAAAGGCAGCGTGAAGACGCTGCCTGAATTTTTATGCCTGTTTAGGCTGGCCATTTGAGGCAGTTATTCCGCCATCGACCGGTAAATTAACGCCGGTAATATAACTGGCTTCATCGCTGGCAATAAAGAGAATGGCACGGGCGATATCATCCGCTTCACCGGCCCGCCGCAGCGGAATACGGTCGTAAAAACGCTCCAGCAGTGGCTGATCGTTCTTCATATCTTCAGTCAAATCAGTAAAGGTAAAACCTGGGCAGATAGCGTTCACCCGCACACCATCAGCACCGTAGTCCATCGCCAGCGCGCGGGTAAAGTTGGTAATCGCTCCTTTCGCGGCGTTGTAGATGCTCATGCCCCAATCGCCGCCTAAGCCGGAAACTGAGGAGATATTCACCACGTTGCCTTTGCTGCGCAGCAGAGCAGGCATGAAGTAATGTACGCCGTGGAATACGCCATCAAGGTCAGTCTTCATCAGGGTTTTCCAGTCTTCCAGATCAACCTCATGAATACGGCCCTGCACGATGACGCCTGCGTTATTGACCAGCACGTCTACCTGACCATATTTATCCAGCACCTTTTCTGGCAGTTGCTTCACCTGATCGGCATCGGAGACGTCACAGGCGGCGACCAGATGATCGCCCGCAGCCATCCCGGCCCGCGTTTTTTCCAGTTTTTCCTGGGTACGTCCCACCAGCACGACCGATGCACCTTCTTCAGCAAAGCGTTTAGCGGCCGCTTCGCCAATACCGGAACCGGCACCTGTCACAACCACAACCTTCTGCGTAAATCTGGACATTATGCCTCCTTGTCAGCATCAATATTCATCGTAAACAACCGGTTAAGCCTGGCACTCATGGCCAGAAACTCAAGCGCAGCGCAAAATGCGCTGCGCCAGATGACGGCTATTTAACCGGAATCAACGGCTAGGGACGTCTGAACAGAGCGAAGCTGCGTCCTTCCAGCTCGAAATCCTTCTCTTTGGTGATCACCAGACCACGTTTCGCGGTGTCGCTGGTGGTCAGTTCCAGCACCCAGCCGCCTTCACCAAACTGCGGAATCTGGAACGGTACATTGCCTTCAAACGGATTGAACAGCATCAGGACGTCGTGCCAGATGCCTTCCTCGGTCTGGAGGTCCGGCCGCCCGATATAGACGCCCAGCGTTGATCCCTCATCCCACTGTTCCGCCTGCTGGAAGCCCCCACCGGCGTTGAACCACTTAATGTCCATCCCGTCGCGCCAGTTTTCGCGTCGCAGTAACGGCTGATCGGCACGCAACTTCAGGATCTGGCGGGTAAATTCGCGCAACGCCTCGGCCGATTCCGGCAGGTTATCCCAGTGAACCCAGGAGATTTCGCTGTCCTGACAGTAGCCGTTGTTGTTGCCAAGCTGGCTGCGGCCAAACTCATCGCCCGCCAGTAGCATCGGCGTACCGTGCGAGAAGATCATGGTGGCGAGGAAGTTACGTTTCTGACGCTCGCGCACCGCGTTAATGTTCTCATCATCAGTCGGCCCTTCCGCCCCATAGTTATAAGAGCGGTTGTCGTTGTGCCCGTCGTTATTGTCCTCACCATTGTCATCGTTGTGCTTGTCGTTGTACGACACCAGATCGTTGAGGGTAAAGCCATCGTGCGCGGTGATAAAGTTGACGCTGGCCCACGGACGACGACCATGCTGGTCGTAAAGATCACCCGAACCCAGCAGGCGTGCAGCAAAGTCTGTCGAGACGTTGTTGCCTTTCCAGTAGTCACGCACCGTATCGCGGTACTGATCGTTCCATTCTGCCCAGCCAGGCGGGAAGCTGCCCACCTGATAGCCGCCCGGACCGATATCCCAGGGCTCACCAATCAGCTTTTTCTGCGACAGAATCGGGTCCTGCATGATGGCATCGAAGAAGCCGCCGCGCGGATCAAAGCCATCAGGCTCGCGACCGAGAATGGTACCCAGGTCGAAACGGAACCCGTCGATATGCATTGATTCAGACCAGTAACGCAGCGAATCGAGCACCATCTGCAGCACGCGTGGATGCGAAGTATTTACGGTGTTGCCGGTACCGGTGTCGTTGATGTAGTAACGATGCTGGTCTGGCATCGTACGGTAATAGGAGAAGTTATCGATGCCTTTAAACGACAGCGTTGGCCCCAGCTCATTGCCCTCGGCGGTGTGGTTGTAGACTACGTCGAGGATCACCTCGATACCGGCATCATGGAAGGCACGCACCATGTCCCGGAAGCCCTGAATACCGCGCGGCCCGAAGTAGCGGGTGGCGGGTGCAAAGAAGCCCAGGGTGTTGTAACCCCAGAAGTTTTTCAGCCCCTTATCCAGCAGATGCTGATCATCCGGGAACCAGTGAACCGGCAGCAGTTCGACCGAGGTAATACCCAGGCTTTTGATATAGTCGACGGTCGATTTGTGGCTCATGCCGTCAAAGGTGCCGCGCATTTCAGGTGGCAGGGCGGTGTTGAGCTGCGTGAAGCCCTTAACATGGGTTTCATAGATGACGGTTTTCGGCCACGGCACATTCGGGCGGTTTTTATCCTGCCAGTCGAATTCGTTGGGATCGATAACCCGGCACTTGGGCGTAAACGGCGCGCTGTCACGGCTGTCGAAAGTCAGATCTTTATCGTCGTGGTAGAGATCGTAGGCGAAGTGCGCCTCGTTCCAGGCGATGTCACCCGCCAGTTCACGGGCGTAGGGATCGAGCAGTAACTTGTTCGGGTTAAAGCGATGACCATTTTCCGGGTCATAAGGGCCATAGACGCGATAGCCATAGAGCGCGCCTGGCTTCAGGCCCGGAATGTAGCCGTGCCACACTTCATGGGTATATTCCGGCAGCTCCAGACGGGCAATTTCCGTTTTGCCGCTGGGATCGTACAGACAGAGTTCAACCCGCTCGGCGTGGGCGCTGAACAGGGCGAAGTTCACGCCCTGACCATCAAAGTTGGCCCCCAGTAAATGGCTGTATCCCGCCGTAATTTCAAAACGCTGACTGTTTGACATTTATGCCTCGTTATTCAATGAACAGATTGACGCGTAATAAAAAAAGTTCTTTCCGTAATTCACTGTGCCACCAGCACGGCACACCACTGCGATGCAAGCCCGGTAAGCGGCAGCTGGTCGCCCGCGGCAACCGTTTTACCGGTCAGCACATCCTGGTAGCGGCGCTGGCCCAGTGCGGTGGGCAGCGCAATGACCGTGTCAGCCCAGCGCGCAGCGGGCGGCTGGTCGAGATTGTCCGGCAGCTGGTTAAAGACCCGGCGTGACACAACCACTATCACCGCCTGATCCTGTTCGGTACGGGCAAAGGCCAGCACATTATTCTGCTGCTCGCCCTCTGCCGACAGTGCCAGATAGTCACCGTGGCGGAACAGGGCAGGCTGCTGCTGACGCAGTGTCAGCAGCTTCACAATCGCCTGCTGATTGACCTGACCTCGTAGCCAGTGCGCCTCACTGCCGTCGTGCTGTGGCGCGTTAAGCATCGCCGCCAGCGCGTCGAAATCGGGTTCGCGGCGGTTATCGGGATCGACCAGACTGAAGTCCAGCGCCTCGCTGCCCTGATAAATATCGGGTACGCCAGGCGCCGTAAGCTTCACCACCGTCTGGGTCAGGCTGTTAACCAGACCGGCACGCATAAAGGGTTGCAGCGACTGGCAGAAGTCATTGAGGAAGGTGCTGTTGGCAGGCGCAAGCAGGTGACGGGCATAGCCCAGCACCGCCTCTTCATAGGCGTCGTTGTTGTCTGCCCAGTCGGTACGCAGCTTGGCTTCACGCAGTGCTTTTTCCACATAGACCACAAAGCGGGCTTCCAGCGCCGCCAGACCTTCCGCATCCTGCGGCTGCAGGGTGGTTGGCCAGACGCCCGCCAGCGCTTCATACAGCATCCACTCCACGGCCGGTTCGGGTGCCGGACCATCTTTCAGGCGTACGACCTGATCGTGGTTCATCTCCCGCCAGCGGTTGACGCAATCCGCCCAGCGTTGCGGCGCTTCGGTCAGGGTATAGAGCCGCGCGCGCGCATCTTCACCGCGCTTGGTGTCGTGCGTGGAGGTGCCGGACAGTGCATCGGGCTGATGTGCACGCCGCGCCTGCATTTCCGCATGGAACTGGTCCAGCGAGAAGTGGCGCGCCAGCGGTTCAGCGCCCACTTCATTCAGCGCCAGCGCCATGTGCTGACGGAAGAAGAGGGTATCTTCCACCGATTTCGCCATCAGCGGTCCGGTCAGCTGCTGGAAGCGGGTGCGGAATTGCGTAGCATCGTCGCGAGCAGCTTCATCAACCTCTGCGCGCAGAATATGGGTCAGGAAGTCAAGCGCCTGACTGTCGGGCGCATGGGCACTGGCTTTGACGTCGCTGACCACCTGGTGCAACAGCGCGGTGTCGGCTGGCGTCAGGCCCTGCGGCGTACCGTAGGTGCGATAGACCGGGAACGCCACCAGCAGTTCACGCAGCGCATTCTTCAGTTCCGCTTCCGGTAGTGGCGTGCCTTCTGCATCGGCAATCTTCAGTGCCAGCTGCAGTAACCGGTTAAATTCACCGGCAAAATTGCGATTCGCCATCAGCAGTTTGGCGGCGCGCAGCTCCGCTTTCATATCAACGGTTTTGCCGATGACGGCCTGATACGCTTTGCGCAGTCCGCTCAGCTGATCGCTGTCGACCAGCAGATTGGCGAGCGCGGCCATAAATTCATATCCGGTGGTGCCGGAAACCGGCCACGCATCGGGTAGCTGTTCGTTGTCACCCAGGATTTTCTCCACAGTGAGATAGCAGTCGGGACCGGCAGCCTGGCGTAACTGCTCCAGATAGCCGTGCGGATCGGCCAGGCCATCCACATGGTCGACGCGTAATCCCTGCACCGCACCGCTGTGAACCAGTTCCAGGATCAGCTGATGCGCGGCATCGAAGACCGTTTTGTCTTCCACGCGCACGCCCACCAGACCGGTGACTTCAAAGAAGCGACGGTAGGAGAGATCGTTGGGCGCATCGCGCCACGACATCAGCCGCCACGGCTGCTGGTCATGCAGTTCAGCAATCTCTGCTGCGTCGCGCAGGGCGAGCACGGCCTCTTCCCGACCCTGCCAGGTATCAGGTGCCAGCGGATAGAAATTGTCAAAGTAGGCCAGTGCCGGTTTGCCGGTCTGCGGATCGCGCTTCACGCTGATCTCGCCGTTGGCCAGCACCGCCTCAAAGGTGTCACCGAGGAACGGCAGCGTCAGGCGGCGCGACCAGTCGATATCGAAGTAATGCGCATAGCGACTCTGTTGGCCATGCTCAATGACGTCGCGCCACCACGGGTTCTCCAGCGAGGCGGCCATATGGTTAGGCACGATGTCGAGGATCAGCCCCAGCCCGGCGGCTTTCAGCGCGGCAGCCATGCGATCAAAGCCTTCACGGCCGCCAATCGACGGCTCGATCTGGTTAACGTCGGTGACGTCATAGCCGTGGGTCGACTCCGCGGTGGCGCTGAAAACGGGCGACGCGTAAAGATGGCTGATACCCAGCTGTTTCAGGTAGGGCACCAGCGCCGCCGCACGGTCAAACGTCATGCCGTTGCGGAACTGTATGCGGTACGTTGCGGTTGGAATATTCATTCTGCTTCTCTCTTAGCCAGACGCACCACGATAGCGTTGGGAATCAGTTCGGTGGCGGCCTGCGGCCAGGCAAACAGCGTTTCGCCTGGCAGATCGGGGATCGGCTGTGTGCTGTTGCCGACGTTCAGCGCCAGTGACAGCGTGCCCTGCGGGAAGTCCCAGCGCACGGCGAGGAAACCTTCCGCTGTTTTCACCACCTGACCGGCATCGCCACCGGCGGTCTGCAGCAGCGGCACGATATGTTGCTGACGCAGGGCCAGCAGCTGACGCGTCAGCGCCAGCCACTGCTGACCTTCCGGCGTTTCTGTTCGCTGCCAGTTAAGTTTCGACTGTTCAAAGGTGGTGACATCGTTGGGATCCGGCACGGTTTCGCCGTGACCGGCATGGCCTTCAAACTCTCTGGCGCGCCCTTCACGCACCGCTTTGGCCAGATCGCCGTGGAAATCGGTGAAGAACAGGAACGGCCGGGTTTCGCCATACTCTTCACCCATAAACAGCAGCGGAATATGAGGCGAGACCAGTAACATCGCCAGCAGCACCTGGGTGCGCTCTGCGCCGGCCAGGCTGATGAGCCTTTCGCCCTGCGCACGGTTGCCCGTCTGGTCATGGTTCTGAATAAAGTCAACAAAGGCGACCGGCGGCTGGCTGCTGCTTTTCACGCCGCGTGGCTCGCCCGACTGCGGCGAGACTTCGCCCTGATAGACAAAGCCTTCTGCCAGCGCCCGCGCCACCCGCTGTTCCGGCTGGTCGGCGAAATCCTGGTAATAGGCGTGGCTTTCACCGGTTGCCAGCACATGCACGGCGTTGTGGAAGTCATCGTTCCATTCGCCGGTAAACAGCGGAGCGTCCCCGTTTTCGTCGCGCGGATGCAGGAAGGTGACGTTACGGCAATCTTCGGTAGTCAGATGAATAGGGCGGTCGGTAATCGTGGCGCGGATGCGCTCAGCAATATCAATCAGTACATGTTTTTCGCTGGGATCGTCAATCTGATCGATGGCGTCAAAGCGCAAGCCGTCCAGATTAAACTCCTGCAGCCAGTAGAGTGGCGCTTCCACGATATAGCGGCGCACCGCATCAACATCATAGGCAATACCGGCGCCCCACGGCGTCTGGCGCTCTTTGTGGAAGAAGTCTGGCGAGAGCAGCGGCAGATAATTGCCCTCCGGGCCGAAGTGGTTCAGCACGATATCCAGCACCACCGACAGACCCTGGCCGTGTGCTGCATCAATAAAGGCTTTAAAATCATCGGGTGTACCGTAGGCGGCATGCGGTGCATAAAGCAGCACGCCATCGTAGCCCCAGCCGCGATTACCGCCAAACTGCGACACTGGCAGCACTTCAATCATGGTGATACCGGTTTCAGCCAGCATCGGCAGTTTCTCAATCGCCGCGCGGAAGGTACCATCAGGCGTAAAGGTGCCGATGTGCAGTTCATACACCACCGACTCCTGCCACGGACGACCCTTCCAGCTCGTGTTCTGCCACAGATAAGCGTCAGGATCGATCACCAGCGACGGGCCATTGACCTCTGCTTTCTGCGCCCGGGCGGCGGGATCGGGCACCGCTGTGCCATCTGCCAGCACAAAATCATACTCGGCGTTCGCTGCCACACCGGCGACCTGGGTTTCGAACCAGCCGTCACCCTGCGGTGTCATTTCAATGTCTTTGCCGGAGAGCCGCAGCGTCACGCGTTGCTGACCGGTTGCCCAGAGGCGGAAACGCACCTCGTCACTGGCAACCCGTTCAGCGCCCCAACTTTTAAAAAAAGATTTGGATTCCATTCAGTTGCCTCATTTAGCCTGGAAATGCGCGATGGTGGCCACCGCACGAAAAGGATGTCGATGACGCAAGCGTCAAAAATCTTAAAGCTATCAGCGAGACCAGGATGCCAGGTGGGCTGGCGCGTCTCTTCAGTCAGAAAGCCGGACTGGTATTCAGCGTGGTGCGGCGGAAAACGGGCCGTGAGACCGCTTCCACGCGGCATACAGAAAGTAATCATAGACTAAGATGTTGCAATCGCAGGGCGGCGGGGCGTGGAGGGGCATTAATTTCCGTTAATTGCTGTGAATCTGCGTCTGGCGGGCGAAAGAAGGGGCGCTGGCGCAGAAAAGCCTGCCGGATGGCGCTGATTCGCTATAAGCTTAAGCGCGATGGCGCAGGGCGCTCCGAATGACCTGTGGCGCTGAACATTTCAAAAGGATGTTATGTGAGGAAAAGAGTTCTGTTAGCCGCGTTGCTGTTGCTGGTCTCCGCCTGTTCTAACCGGGTCGGACACAGGCTGGACAGCGGTAATCTGCAGCAAATCCATGCCGGTCAGACGACCAAAGCTCAGCTGATCGCGCTGTTTGGTCAGCCCGACAGTGAAACACCTTATCCGGATGGGCAGCGGTTGCTGAAGTGGACCTACAGCGAGGCGCGCACCCTGAACACTACCGAAGGGCAGACGCTGACCGTACAGATGAAAAATGACAAAGTGCTGAACTACGCGCTGAGTAAGAGTTGATGCGCTGAGCAAACGTTAATCACGGCGGCGGCAGATCGCCACCGCACGTCACCGTTTACTGTCCGCTGGTCTGCTGCCCATCCCGGCTGTCGGGGCGCGGCTGAGCCAGACGGGCAAAATCGGATCCTGCCGGATGCTGATAAATCTGCAGCTCAAAGTGGCGGGCCATCGCGTAGATATACTCAAAAATGGCTGCCTGAGTATTTTCATAATCGGCCCAGAAAATAGAGGAGGTAAAGCAGTAGATCTCCACCGGCAACCCATCCGGCGACGGTTTCAGCGGCCGCACTACGATATACATCTCTTTCTGGATGTCGTCACGCTGGGCCAGCCAGGCGGTCAGATATTTACGAAACACCATCAGATTAGTGATGCCGTTCTCCATAAACCAGCGGTCGCCCACGGCATTGATATCACGGCCATCCAGCAACTCAGTGATCGATTCGCCAGCGAGGCGGATCTGGCTCATCGCCTGCAGCATCTCCTGATTTACAAAGGTAATCGACTTCTGATCAAGATAGAAACTGCGCATGATGCGGCGTGCGCCCGAAGAGAACATCGCCTGCCAGTTGGTGTAGGTCTCGGTCAGGAAGTTCTTAGTGGGGATGCGCGAAATGGTGTTGTCCCAGTTGCGGATGGTGATGGTATGCAGGGCAATATCGATCACTTCACCACTGATATTTCTGTCCGGCATCTCAATCCAGTCGCCCAGTTGCAGCACATCGTTAGAGGAGAGCTGAATATTCGCCACCAGTGACAGCAGCGTATGCTGGAAGATCAGCATCAGGACCGCGGCAACCGCACCCAGCGAGGAAATGATAATCGCCGGTGACTTGTTGGACATAATCGCCAGAATCATGATCGCGGCGATAATATGTACCAGGATTTTGCCAATCTGGATATAGCCTTTGATCGAGTGATTCTTACGTTTTGATTTGCGTGAATAGGAGTTGTTAACAATCTCCAGCACTTCATTGAAGAAGATCGACAGATAAACAAAAAACAGGATGCCGCAGATGGTCTGAATCGCCACTTTCAGATTTTCAGGCAGGCCCGGCATAAACTGCAGGAAATTGTAGACCACAATCACCGGCACAAAATTTGACAGCTTCTGAGAGAGGCGAACATCTTTATCCAGCGGTACGCCTTTTTTGTGGCTGCTGAAAAAGACCTTCCTGATCACTTTGACGATGAAAAATTTGCAGATCAGGTGAGTGACCATCCCGGCCAAAATCAGCAGCAACAGGCTGAAGCTGATCGACAGCACCCTGTTTCCCTCAATAAAACTCATCAGACTCTGAATGTAATGCATGATCACCACGTGCGAAAAAGATAAGGGGCGAATTCAACCACAGCCCGGGGGCGGTTGTTAAGCGCCGAATGCGTTCAGGCTGAGCCGCACCGTTTTTTTTGGCGTAACGGCGTCATCGCGGCATCCGGCGTGCTGAGGATGGTTATCTTCTCTGGTGCCGCACTCAGATAAACGCTCTGCTGGCCGATAACAGCTTTATCTTCTCTGATATGAGCCTGCGGACATGCTTAAAAATCTTAAAATTACTCACGGTATCGCTGCTGTTCTGGTGATCTTTATGGTGTTACTGACCCTGACCGGGTTTCTGTTCTACAACGGCGTTTCAAAAGCCGACAAAAACTTCGTGGCAGCAGAGCAGCTTACGCTGCAGCAGCAGCACCTGAGTGATGCGGTAAAAACCCTGATTAAAACCCGCGTCACCATCAACCGTGTGGCAATCCGTTTCCTGAAAAATCAGCAGGATCCAAAATCACTGGCAGCCATGGCTGCGCTGCTGGAGCAGGCTGGACAGTCTGCCGCTGCTGCCGATGCGGACTTCAAAGCCTGGCAGGCGCTGCCGCGCAAAGAGGGCCAGGGTGAAGCCCAGTCGATGCAGGTTCAGACAGCCTACCAGCAGATGCGTGACACCATGCTGGCCTCCATTACCTTTCTGAAGGAGGGCAACTATCCGGGCTACGGCAACCTTGAAGCGCAGGCGGCGCAGGATCAGCTCGACAGTGCCTATGAAGCCTGGCGTGCAGTGAACATCCAGCTGATGAAAGCGTCTTCTGAGCATAACCAGCGTAGCCTGACGGATGCGCTCTGGGCGCTGCTCACTATCGCCCTGATTACCGGTGTGATTGGGGTCGCGGTCTGGATTGGGCTGCAGAAATTGCTGATTGGCCCGTTGGGCAGGCTGACCGGCCATATGCGCGCCATTTCCGGCGGTGATTTAACCGCTGAAATTCAGCATGAAGGCCGCAATGAGATGGGTCTGCTGATTCAGGAACTGCAACAGATGCGTGATGCGCTGGTGGTAACCATTACGTCGGTCGATGACGCCACCCGCTCTATCTTTACCGGCGCAGCGGAAATCTCTGCGGGCAGCACCGATCTCTCTTCCCGTACCGAACAGCAGGCTGCCGCGCTGGAACAGACTGCAGCCAGTATGGAGCAGCTCACCTCAACGGTGAAACTCAATGCAGACAATGCGCAGCAGGCGACCACGGTAGCGAAAGAGGCGTCAGCCACGGCCATGCAGGGCGGAGAGACTGTCGCCCGGGTCATCGCCAATATGGATCAGATCAGCGAAAGCTCGAATCAGATCGCCGGTATCATCGCCATTATTGACAGTATCGCCTTCCAGACCAATATTCTGGCGCTGAACGCCGCCGTTGAAGCGGCACGTGCTGGTGAACAGGGGCGTGGATTTGCCGTCGTGGCGGGTGAAGTACGCTCGCTGGCCGGACGTAGCGCCAGTGCCGCGCAGGAGATCCGGGGACTGATTGACCGCTCAGCTGAACGGATTAAAACCGGTGCCGGTCATGCTTCTCAGGCGGGCGTCGCGATGGAAAGCATCGTGACGTCGGTGAGCCGGGTCACGCAGCTGATCGAAGAGATCGCGGCATCCTCCACTGAACAGACCCGGGGTATTGAGCAGGTCTGCAAAGCCGTCTCGGAAATGGATGGTGTGACGCAGCAGAACGCCGCGCTGGTGGAGGAGTCCGCGACTGCCGCCGCCTCACTGGAGGAGCAGGCGAGCTACCTGCGTAAAACAGTCTCGGTATTCAAAACCGGCACTCTGCAGGCGGCGTTTGCCGCCGTGCCGGCCCGGCCGATGGTGAGCCAGCTTCGTCCTGCAGCGGTCAGCCCGCAAGCGGATAACCAGAACTGGCAGGCCTTCTGAATGGATGGCCGTCAGCCAGATATGCGCTGATGGTTATCGGATAGCCCGGTTGAGTTCACTGCATTTGAGCTCAATCGGGAAGGTGTTTGATTGCTAAACAGCGGCGCAGGCTAACACGCTGTGCCACTATCGTGATCGGTACGCTGCGGGGGTAACTGATGAGTTTCGGGAAAGACGATAGCGCTAAAAAGCGGATATAGCATGCCCTGCATGAAGTCTGATATTTCAACATTAAAACTTTAAATATCAGCAACTTTTCCAGCCTTTGGGACCGGTCGTGTGATGCAGTCTGATCTTGCTGTAAGCTAATAGTCTTCAGGAAAAAGAAGGTTTTTGAATGGCCATTCATATTGTAATTCCAGATGACTATCAGCTTGCCACTCAGCAGTTGGGTTTCCTCCAGCACAATGACAAGTTTCATTGCTCAGCGCTGGGAGACCTCAGCAAAGATTTACGGGCAGATCAGGAGTTATCTTGTGCAGAAGCATTAATACTGATCCGCGAAAGAACCATCATTGATGAGGCTTTTCTGCGGCGTACCCCACATCTTAAATTGATCAGTCAGACGGGTAAGCTGGCGAGAAATGTTGACATTGATGCATGCACCCGAGCGGGAGTTGCCATTGTTGAAGGTATTGGCTCTCCGATTGCGCCTGCTGAATTAACCTGGTTGCTAATCATGGCATCCCGAAGGAAGTTAGTCTCGTCGGTGAACGCGATGGCTGAGGGCCACTGGCAAACAGAGATAGGTTCGGCCGTCCACAATCAGGTTATAGGTATTCTGGGCTATGGCAAAATAGGTAAGCGTCTCGCCTCATTTGCAGCCGTTTTTGGTATGCAGGTGCAGGTATGGGGAAGTCTGCGAGCACAAGAAGAGGCTCGCGCTGCCGGATGGGTGGTTCCTGCCAGCCGTGAACAGTTTTTCGCAACAAGCGATGTCATAACGGTACATCAGAGGTTGGTGGCTGCGACAGAAGGGAATATTACTTCAGCCGATCTCGCGCTGATGAAAACAGATGCCTTATTCGTGAACACCAGTCGTGCTGAATTGGTTTGTGAAGGGGCGCTTTATAAAGCTCTGAAACAGGGACGACCTGGATTTGCTGCACTGGATGTTTACGAACAAGAACCTTTGTATAACACTCACAATCCTTATTTACAGATGCCAAATGTTCTTTGCACTCCACATCTTGGATACGTTGAAAAGGCCAGCTATTCGCTCTATTTCAGAACGGCTTTTGATAATGTGATACGTTTTTTTGAAGGTGATGCTTCACATGTCATTAATTTTTGATTTTTTTATCAAAAAAGCCTGAATCCGGTAGAGTACCGAATCCAGGCCAGTTAACCGCCTGATATAAACCGTCCAACTTTATGGGGTCAGTTCACAGGGGCGGTTTTTTATTTCGTGACGCGGCATCGTGCCGCTGACATCAGGCCGGGACGGACTGTGCCTTCTGGCTGCGCGACCAGACGCGGTGCGCTTTCATCGCCTGAGTGAACTCAGACATCAGCGCGCTCTCCGCCGAGTCGCCCTGCACAATACCTTCTTCCTGATCCGCATCTTCCAGACCGAACTGCGCTTTAAAGCGACGCGCTTCGCCCACCAGACCAATCACCTTAAGATGCTTGTAGGCTTCCAGCAGGAAGTAACGGGCATCGCCGCTCAGCAGCAGGGCATCGATATTGCCATCCGGCACCATCACTGCATCAAAGGTCAGAGAGGGCAGACCGGCAAACGTCGCATCGACCGGCAGCACTGAACCGTCATCGGCGCGCACCTGGCCCATATGCGGAGCCAGCAGTTTGGCGTGAACACCCACCGCTTTCAGCGCCTGCAAAATCGCCAGCACATCAGCCGCCTTCACGCCATCGCTGAGCAGCAGGGCGACCTGGCGACCTTTAATCTCGCCATCCGGAATGGCATAGAGGCTCAGGCTGTCATCTTTGGTCAGGCCATTCACCGGTGCAGGGGGCTGAATGTTGAGTTGCTCATCCGTCAGGGCGAGTCCGAGGTTATCCGCCACGCCCTGCGCCAGCTTAGTATCAATACGTGCCAGATGATCCACCACACGCTCACGGATATAAGCACGCGCCACTTTACTCAGTTCAAACGAGTAGGCGCCAATGATGTGCTGCTGCTCGACCTCAGTCTGGCTCAGCCAGAACAGGCGCGGCTGCGCATAGTACTCACCAAATGAGGGGCTGCGCTCGCGCACTTTATGGCCCTCAATCCGCTCCTGATAGCTCTCGAAACCGCCGCCTTCTGCAGCAGGTGGGGTTTCACGCGGCCAGTTATCGTTGATCGAGTTCGGCTCGTAGTTCGCCGGGTTGGTGTCGATATCCTGACGATGCATGCCCTGACGCTGGAAGTTATGGTACGGACAGGTCGGACGGTTGATCGGGATCTCATGGAAGTTCGGTCCGCCAAGACGACTAATCTGCGTATCGGTATAGGAGAACAGACGGCCCTGCAGCAGCGGATCGTTGGAGAAGTCGAGGCCCGGCACGATATGGCCCGGGTGGAACGCCACCTGCTCGGTTTCGGCAAAGAAGTTGTCCGGGTTACGGTTCAGCACCATCTTGCCGACAATCTCAACCGGAACCAGCGCTTCCGGGATCAGCTTGGTGGCATCCAGAATATCGAAGTCAAATTTGAACTCATCCTCTTCCGGGATCAGCTGCAGGCCCAGTTCATATTCCGGGAAATCACCTGCTTCAATCGCTTCCCACAGATCGCGTCGATGGAAATCGGGATCGCGACCGGTCAGTTTCTGTGACTCGTCCCACAGCAGCGACGCTTTACCGGCCACCGGCTTCCAGTGGAAACGGACAAAGGTCGCTTTACCTTCTGCGTTAATCAGGCGGAAGGTGTGAATACCAAAGCCTTCCATGGTGCGATAGCTGCGCGGAATACCCCGGTCAGACATCGCCCAGATCACGTTGTGCATGGTTTCCGGCTGCAGCGAGACGTAATCCCAGAAGGTGTCATGGGCGCTCTGGCCCTGAGGGATCTCGTTATGCGGTTCCGGCTTAACGGCATGCACAAAATCAGGGAATTTATGCGCATCCTGAATAAAGAACACCGGCGTGTTGTTGCCCACCAGGTCAAAGACACCCTCTTCGGTGTAGAACTTGGCAGCGAAACCGCGAATGTCACGCACGGTATCAGCCGATCCTGCTCCGCCCTGAACCGTGGAGAAGCGTACGAAAACCGGTGTGGTCTGCTCTGGATCGCTGAGGAATTGCGCTTTGGTCAGATCTTTCAGGGAGCGGTAAGGCTGAAAATAGCCGTGTGCGGCAGAGCCGCGGGCGTGCACGATACGCTCCGGGATACGCTCATGGTCAAAATGCGTGATTTTCTCACGCATAATAAAGTCTTCCAGCAACGTCGGACCGCGCGAACCGGCACGCAGTGAGTTTTGATCGTTGGCGATGCGTGTGCCCTGGTTGGTGGTGAGGGCGCGGTCGGTGCCGTTTTTGCGGCTGGCTTCGAGCTGGTCAAGTTTGGCGTTGTGCGTCTGAGGCGCTTTCAGGCTGCCGGGGGCGGTGGGCTGCTTACCTGGCGGGGTCGGTTCGGCTGGGGGCTGATGCGAACCATCCTTCGGTGCCAGTGAACCCAGACCCGGCTCTGATGATTCCGGACCGGTGGTAGGCGCGCGCTCGCTAAGGGGTTTTTTCTCTGTTTCTTTCGACATTAATCCATGCTCCAGCGGTTATTTTACTTTCGACGACACTAAATATAGAACAACCTGAACAATACTGAGGTTAAACCGGGCATTTAACTGGAATTGTCGTGCTTATTTTTGACCGACTAAAATAGAACGTACGTCAGTAAAGCATGCTGGCGTTTCGCTTATTACTGACCCACATTCATTATCCGGAGGCGGTTATGCTGAGTTATCTGTTTATTGGTGCGAATGATGTGGCGCTCTCTGGTCGCTTTTATCGGGCAGTGCTGCTGCCGCTGGGTTATCTTGCTGAGCCTGATGGCGAACAGTTGATCTTTTCGCTGCCGGACGTGCCCGATCGGCAAAACGGGCCGGGTGCTGTCTATATTGCAAAGCCGTGGAATGGCGAAGCCGCACAGCCGGGTAATGGCAATATGGCAGGCTTTCGGGCACCGACACGTCAACGGGTTGACGAGCTTTACGCGGCGGGTCTTCGGGCGGGCGGCACAGATGAAGGCGCACCCGGCATTCGTGAACGCTATAACCCGAATTTCTACGTGGCTTATCTGCGCGATCCGGCAGGCAACAAACTGGCACTGTTCTGTAACGATGACCCGGCCTATGCGTCGGTTTAATTGCCGTCGGGGCGCAATTCGGGGTTGAAGTTGGAAATGTTATATCATAACATTTCATTTTGTAACTTCTATTGAGGATCGCGACGTTGGCAAATCATACAGGCAAGTGGGCGATGGCGCTGGGCGCGCTATTCATCAGTCATCAGGTGGCGGCGCACGGCGGGCATTCGCACGGCAAACCGTTGTCAGCCATGGAGCAGAAAGCGGCGGAAGGGGTATTTGCGGATGCGGATGTCAAAGACCGTCCGTTGTCTGACTGGGATGGCCTGTGGCAGTCGGTCTATCCACTGCTGGAAAGCGGCGAACTGGACCCGGTATGGCAGAAGAAGGCGCAGCAGGATAGCAGTAAAACCGCCGCGCAGGTTAAAGCCTATTACCGTAAAGGCTACGCCACAAACGTCGACACGATCGGCATCGAAAATGGCGTGATGGAATTTCATATCGGTGAGCAGGTCAATGCCTGTCACTACCGTTATGCCGGCCACAAGATCCTGACCTATGCGTCCGGAAAGAAAGGGGTGCGTTACCTGTTTGAATGCCAGGATGCTGACAGCAAAGCGCCGAAATATGTGCAGTTCAGCGACCATACGATTGCACCGCGCAAGTCAGCACATTTCCATATCTTTATGGGCAATCAGTCTCAGCAGGCTCTGCTGGCTGAAATGGATAACTGGCCGACCTACTATCCGTATCAGATGACCAATGCGCAGGTAGTGGATGAGATGCTGCATCACTGATAGCTCGTCGCTTCAGTCTCTGTCAGACCCGCCCATGACGGCGGGTTTTTTATGCGAGCAACAGGTCGCCACTCCCTGGCATATAAAATCCTGAAGCGCTTCACTCAGATCTACTTCGAGGTGCGCCGACTGACTTTACCGCCTTTGCGGCCAGCGTCCCTGGCTCTTTCAGGATCGTTCCTGAAATTGCCTCCACTGGCTTTGCCACCGGCACTTCCAGCTGCACTGGCGCGGTCCGGGTCATTGGCAAAGTTGCCTGCGCCACCCCGGTATTTCTGTTGTGTCATAGATAGGCCTCGTATCAGGTTCCATAGATAAGAAGGACTAGCTAGTCACAGGGTTAAGTTTAGTTTGCCGACTGGATTGTGCCAGCAAAAGGGCAGGATGGCCGGCGCTCGCGTTCTGCTAATCTATTGATAATAATGCTGAATAAGCAGAGATTCAGCCCACCCAGACCGGCCGGCGCGAGGCGGGTATACCGCGCACTACACGCTGATACGAATCCTCAACCAGCTGCTGAATCAGACCAGGCGAGAGGTCGTCACCGGGATAGACCGTGATCCAGTGACGTTTATTCATATGATAACCGGCGGTGATCGAGGGATAGATCACCCGGTGCAGCTCTGCCTGCTGCGGCTCACATTTCAGGGTGATAATCGGTACACCCCGCAGTTCGGTCAGCAGTAAAAACACTTTTTCACACACTTTATAGACCTGATGTTCCGGCCCGAATGGATAGCTGCATTCTGCGGCGGGCAGCCGTTCAGCCGCTTCAATGGCGATGCGCTGGATTTCATGGCCCTGCATAGTGAGTCTCCCTGTGATTATTCAGCCTGAATCTGCGGCCCGCGACTGGCTGGTCGGCGGGGGCCTGTTACACTTCTGATAAGCATAAATCAGGAGCAGACATGAAATTAGGTTTTGCATGTAAGTATCTCAACAGCGATGGCAAACAGTTTTTCCCGTTTCGCGCCACCACCCGTAAACGGTTTCTGAGTTTATCGCATGATGAACGTCATCAGCTGATCTATGAAATCACCGTGACTAATCTCAACAATCTCTACCTCACACTTGAACATCTGGCCACCTTACCTGAACCGCTCAGGATGATGCGTATCGGCAGCGATCTGTTGCCACTCTATACGGTACCTGAGGCCACACCACTGTTTACCGCATTTCTGCCCGAACTCTATCCGCTGTTTGCCCGCTGTGGTGAGCTGGCACGGGCGCATCACATCCGGCTCTCATTCCATCCAGGGCAATATACCGTGCTCGCCTCCGACAATCCCGATGTGGTGATTCGCGCGCTGGAGGATGTGGAGTATCACACGCTCTGCGCCTGTCTAATGGGGTATGGCAAGACCTTTCAGGATTTTAAAATCAACATTCATATGAACGGCAAGGCGGGATTCGACGGCTTCAAACGGTCGTTTAATCAGCTCAGCCCGGAAGCGCGGCTGATGCTGACGGTTGAGAATGATGAGATCTCCTGCTCGCTGGATGACGTGCTGCAGGCAGCATCGCTCTGTCCGGTAGTGCTGGATATTCACCATCACTGGGTAAAAGAGAGTGCGTTTATTCAGCCCGATGACGCGCGTGTTGCCCGGGTGATCAATTCCTGGCGCGACGTACGGCCGGTGCTGCACTACTCGATTTCGCAGGAGGGCATTATTCCGCAGCAGGGCTGGCCCGATCAGCAGCAGCTGGGCGTAAGTAAAAGCAAGCTGCGGGCGCACTCTGACTACTTCTTTAATCCGACGCTGAATGCGTGGGCGCTGTCTTTTCAGGATTTCGACATCATGTGTGAAGTGAAAATGAAGAATCTGGCGCGGGAACAGCTCTTTCAGTGGGGGATAACGCAGAAGCTGATAAGTAATCCCCTGGCCGAAGGGGCCAGGGAATCGGCGAACGTTAAATAATGGCCACGCCGCCCGTCACGGCAATCGTCGCCCCTGAAATGTAGCTGGCTTCGTCACTGGCCAGCATCACATAGGTTGGCGCCAGCTCAGCAGGCTGACCGGCACGTTGCAGCGGCACTTCACTGCCAAAGTTCTTCACCTGTTCAACCGGCATGGTCGATGGGATCAAGGGTGTCCAGATGGGACCGGGCGCGACCGCGTTGGCACGGATACCTTTTTCAGCCAGTAAGGCTGCCAGGCCGCCAGAGAAATTAACGATGGCGGCTTTGGTGGCAGAGTAGGCGAGCAGCTTCGGTTTCGGCTGGTCAGCATTGATCGAGGCCGTATTAATGATCGATCCACCAGCAGGCATATGCCGTGTTGCCGCTTTAGTGATGTAAAACATCGCGTAGAGGTTAGTTTTCATCGTCCGATCAAACTCTTCGTCGCTGATCTCGTCCAGCGATTCGCGCGTCATCTGATACGCCGCGTTGTTCACCAGAATATTAATCTCACCAAAGGCTTCGACGGCTTTATCGACAAGCGCAGCGCAGTGTGATGCCTCGGTAATATCGCCTGGCACCAGAACCGCTTTCTGGCCCGCCTCTTCAACCAGCCGGGCGGTATCCTGCGCATCCTCATGTTCATCAAGATAAGAGATCAGAACATCGGCCCCTTCCCGGGCAAAGGCAATGGCGACAGCCCGGCCAATGCCGGAATCGCCACCGGTAATAATGGCTTTTTTCCCCGCCAGGCGGCCGGAGCCCTGATAACTCTGCTCGCCATGATCGGGCTGTGGCTGCATAGCCGCGGTTTTACCCGGCGGCGTTTGTTGCTGTTCGGTAAAAGGGGGGTGCGGACGTTGAGTCGATGACATGAATATTCCTCCATAAAAATCCGTTAGCGTAAAACAACCGGTCCGGGTCACACCGTGCGGTGTGGCCCGGACCGGTACGCCTGCGTCAGTTAAGGCTTGGGTGACGTAATGCCGTCAATCTGCTCTGACTGCGCACCAGAACCGGGACGGGCATTGCCGAGCAGCGGCTCATCACCCAGAATATCTGGCTGCTGTTTCGCGCTGAACTGACCATGGCCATCGTAAGCCGGGCCATTGCTCCAGCGACCTTCCGGCAGCGGTTTATCCAGCGAGGTATTCAGACAGTAGTAAGAGTGCTCCTGCGCTTCATGCTCCTGCGGGAAGCTGTTCGGGATTGGCAGCGAGGCGTTCAGACCGCCCATCTCTTCAATCACCGCCAGCCACTGCTGCTGGTGCATGGTGTCACGCGCAATCAGGAACGACAGGAAGTCCTTCATGCCTTTATCTTCCGTCATATTGTAGAGCCGGGTGGCCAGTACGCGGCCGGTAGCTTCTGCGGTGACGTTAGCCAGCATATCGGCCGCCACGTTGCCGGACGCATAGATATGACTCATATCAAAAGGCACGCCGTTGGCGTTAACCGGCATCGCTGCCAGACCGGAAGAGAGGATATGGCGCGGGTTCATTCCGCCCAGAATCGCATTAACCACCGGATCTTTCGCTGACGCTTCCTGGTAAGAGAGCGGGGCACCTTCAAGGTTAAGCGCCACGGCGTAGCCCAGCATCTCGATATGGCTCAGCTCTTCGGTGGCGGTCGAGATCAGCAGATCGCGAATCCGCACATCACCGCGCGCGCCCATCGCCTGGAAAAAGTATTGCATCGCTACACGAATCTCACCTTCGACGCCGCCGATGGCCTGCTGTAGCAGCATGGCAAATTCTGGATCGGGTTTCTCTACACGAACCGGGAATTGAAGTTTTGATGAATGATGAAACATGATTATTTTCCTCGTCTGTGTTTGCAGTGGATGCAGAAAAAGCCTGGACACAGATAACGGATAAATAAAGCGAAACGAGAGCATTTAATCGGAATTTCAGGTTGAATAAGTGGCGAAAACAGTAAAGACCGGAGCTATATCTGGTCCGGCAGGGCAGGCAATCTTAGCGGTGAGGAGGGGACAAGTGATTCAGTGCAGGAGAAATAAAAAAAGCCCCATAACAGGGGCTGATTCCGGACGGGAAAAGCATCCATGCTAATTCGCGTTCCCTCATAACAGACACAGATTTTTAGCTGCCGTTGGTCGCCGAAGTGCGCTGCAGAACATGTTCAAGCGCCTGACGGTAAATATCCTGTTTAACCACGTCACGCTCGCACTCCAGGCGGTGAATCAGGCCCAGCACAATGTCTTTATCTGAGACATGGGTTTTCGCATGGGCGAGTTCGGCATGGACTGCGGCGATAACCTGTTTTTCCGTGGTCAGCGCGGTACCAGAGTTCATGAAGTAATCAGAAATCTGAGACTCTGTATTCATCGTTGTTTGCATGTCAGGCCTCATAAGAAATTGGGGGAAGAACGCGTCGATTCAGATCCGGTTACCGGCTGACGCAAAAAAAATGCATCTGAAGGTGGAAATCCACAACACCTTCAGATGCGGTGCAAAGCACCTTTCGTTACAAGTGATTTAACATCACGTGACAAAGTTATACAAGAATCGAAAACTTGTACAATGAAATTTGACAAAATTTAACTGGTCGGTGGTGTATTTCAAAAGTATGTTTAAAGTGAATAAAGGTTTTAAGAGGGTTAGTTGAATAAATACAGTAAGTTGCAGATTTTTTGGGAGGGGCGGCGATTTTCAGGCCAGAAGGCTGAAGATTATGGCTGACGCCACGTTAACGCGTTAAAATCGCTTTTTTCCGCAGATTTCAGCCAAAGTTGTACAGGTTTCAGCGCTGGAAAAGTGTGTGCTGCTGCAATCCTGGCCGTCTGACAGGCCATGCCGCATAATTCACTTCCCACGCCTGATGCAGAAGGCTAAGGTTGACCCCTTATTTATCACAAGGAAATGATCATGGTTCACGACTATTTCGCAATTCCGCCTGCGGGCATGACTCAGGAACAACATAAACGTTCGGTCGCTGTGGCTGCTGCTCTGTCAGTGGCAAAGGAGTCCGTCAGCGCCTCCACCTCAGCAACCGGCTCAAAAACCGCCTGGGATCTGCAGGCCGTGGCGAATGAAGTTGCCAATCTGGCCGACGCAATTCAGGATGCGCTGGAGAGTGACAGCGAGGTGTAAACACTAACCTGTTTCATCTGAGGCTGCCCGGAGGCGGTGCAGGGCGGTGGCAGCGTTCAGGCGCCGATAACGTCCGGCATCGGACGCTGCCGGAAAGTCCGCTTATTCCATTGCGGGTGGCTCATATTTAATATACTGACGCAGGGCATCATGGATAGCCTGATTATTGCCCTCTTCCAGACCGCGTTCGGCATACTCTTTCGCCAGCGCCGCCAGGACATCGTCAAACTTCCCTTTGTAATTGAGATTATTCAGCGCAATTTGCTGACCGAGTATCGCTTTTAATACCGTGGTCTCAACCGTTAACTGCGTAACTGCCTCTTCCAGCTGTTTGATTCGATCGTCGTCTGCCATAACCCCTCCATGCTTAAAAAAGCAGAATAACCAGCCTGCCCGTAATATTCAAACCTCTCCGAATGCCAGAGAAGCGTTGTCAGATTTTCCTTAAGTAAAAATAATCAGCCGGTGAATTTATAAGATTCTTTACTGTAAGAAGAAATCGACGATATTCCGGCAGTGCGGCGAAAATAACCCGTTTCCGCTTACTCTGACGGCAATGCGAAAAAACGTTTAAAAAAAAGTGCATTACCATCAACCCTTTCGCTTAAAGATGTCCCATCTCACTTGATTAAAAGGGGGATTAGCTATTACTGTGTTTATATACAGTAATCTTAAAAAGGAGCGAAATGATGGAATTCATTAAACCTGCGGACATTCGTGCCGTTATGCCTTTACCGCTATATATCGAACGTGTGCCGTGCGGATTTCCATCCCCGGCGCAGGATTATGTTGAACAACGCATTGATCTCAATGCGCTGATGGTCCAGCACCCCAGCGCCACCTACTTTGTCCGGGTCAGTGGCGAGTCAATGATTGAGGCGGGCATCAATGATGGTGACATGCTGGTGGTTGACAGTTCACTCACGGCCTCACACGGCGATATTGTGGTCGCTGCGGTCGACGGTGAATTCACCGTTAAACGTCTCCAGCTTCATCCCTGCCTGCAACTGATGCCGATGAATACCAAATTTAAACCGATCGCTATCCAGACCGAAGATGCGCTGGAAGTGTTTGGCGTTGTGACCTTTGTGATTAAAGCGACCCACTGACCATGTTCGCGCTGGTCGATGTGAACTGCTTTTACGCGTCGTGTGAGACCGTTTTCCGGCCCGATTTGAGGGGCAAGCCGGTGGTGGTGCTGTCGAACAACGACGGCTGTGTGATTGCGCGCAGCGCCGAGGCAAAAAAAGCCGGCATCAAAATGGGCGCGCCCTATTTTAAAATGCGTGAAGAACTCACACGTCATGCGGTGCAGGTCTTCAGCTCAAATTATGCGCTTTACGCCGACATGAGCCATCGGGTGATGACGATACTGGAAGAGATGGCGCCGTCGGTGGAGATCTACTCGATCGACGAGGCGTTTATGGATCTCACCGGCGTGCAGAACTGTATGGCGCTGGAGACGTTTGGTCATCAGGTCAGAGAACGGATACGCAAAGAGACCCATCTGACTGTGGGGGTCGGCATTGCGCAGACTAAAACGCTGGCCAAGCTGGCAAATTTTGCGGCCAAAAAATGGAGCAAAACCGGCGGTATTGTTGACCTGTCGAACCCCGAACGACAAAAAAAACTGCTGGCGCTGATTGATGTAGCGGATGTCTGGGGGGTGGGCCACCGGATTGGCAAACGGCTCAACGCCATGGGCGTCATGACGGCGAAAGATCTGGCCGATCAAAGCACTGAGGCCATTCGCAAACAGTTCAGCGTGGTGATGGAACGTACCGTCAGAGAGCTGCGCGGTGAATCCTGCCTGGAGCTGGAGTCAGTAACGCCGGATAAACAGCAAATCATGTGTTCGCGCTCGTTTGGCAGCCGTATCTCCGACTACGACCAGATGCGTGAAGCCGTCTGCGCGTATGCTGAGCGCGCGGCAGAGAAGCTGCGCCGGGAGAATCAATATTGTCGTCAGGCAGGCGTCTTTGTGCGAACCAGTCCGCATGCGGCTGACGAACCCTTTTATGGCAATCAGTCCACCGGCCAGTTGCTGATCCCGACGCAGGACACCCGCGACATTATCGGCGTTGCGCTGGCGTGTCTGGATAACATCTGGATTGAGGGACATCGCTACATGAAGGCGGGCATCGTGCTGGGGGATTTTTTCAGTCAGGGCGTGGCTCAGTTTGATCTGTTTGATGAACATCAGCCACGCCGCAACAGCGAAGAGCTGATGAAGCTGATCGACACAGTCAACAAGCTCGGCAGCGGGAAGCTGTGGTTTGCCGGGCAGGGAATAAACAAAGCCTGGTCGATGAAACGCGAGATGCTGTCGCCTGCCTATACCACCCGGATAACCGATCTGCCTGTGGTTGCGCTTAAGTGAACGCTGACCCGATGTTCCTCTGCTGCTGAAGCCGCGGTCTCTGCTAAAAGCTTTTTTTATCACGCGATTAAAGCGGCAGGAAGTTATGCTTTACCTGGCCAGATGAGTAGTTTTTCATCTGGCATTTTAAAAAATTACCAGGTAAATATAATGGATTTCAGGCAGTTTGAAGCCAGAGTGATGCTCTGGACCGCGATACATTTCACAGCAATTATAAAATCCCGCCACCACGACGAATATGAGATTTATGCGATCGACGATAGCAGCAATATAAAAACCAGACTCTTTTTATGTTTTGCTGACAATGAAAACCACGCCAGCCTGCTTATTAAGCAATTTACGTTATGGCTGATAAAAATAAACGCGCTGAAGCGCAGTCAGCAGCGGGAAAAAGACCGCACGGAGACAACGTTATTATCTGAATGAATCGCGTCCGGCTTGCACCGCAGACCAGGCCAGGGGAGGCCAGACAGACGGCGAATACTATTAACGCGCCAGGGAATAACGGGCCGTCTGGGCATGACGGGCGACTGACGACCTATCTTGTTACCTGCGCCTGGGATAGAATCGCCATTGATTTGGACAGCAACGCACCTCCCCGGGCCGGTAACAATGACCATGACAGCCATAGCGCATAAAAACAAAGAGCGGGGACGCCCCAGAGAGTTCGATATTGAACAGGCTCTGGATCATGCCATGATCGTTTTTCGGCAAAAAGGGTACCATGCGGCATCAATGAGCGATTTGGGTGAGGCAATGCACCTCTCCGCAGGCAGCATCTATAAGGCGTTTAAAGATAAGCGCTCGCTCTTCCTGCTGGTGTTCGAGCGTTATCTGTTGCTGAGAAATAGTGAGTTGCGCCGTCGTCTGGCACCCTGTATCAGCGGCCGGGAAAAAATAACCGCGCTATTGCAGTTCTACCTGGATTCGGCGCGCGCCACAGAGGGACGTTGCGGCTGTCTGGTTGTTGCCAGCGCGATTGCGCTGCAGACGATGGATCAGGCACTCGCGCAGCGCATAGACGACGTGGTTCAACGTAATCAGTGCTTCCTCGTCTCGCTGCTGGAGCAGGGGCAACAGGATGGATCTGTCGATAACACGCTGGACAGTGAAGCGGCAGCTGGGTTAATTCTCTGCATTGCATATGGTATGCGGGTAGCAGGCAAGGTCAGCGATGTGACCAATGAAGAGCAGACACTGGCGCTGGCTTTGAAAGTGCTGGGATAACTTTCTCTGAAGTCAGGCAGGTCAATCCGTAGACAGGCTTTCCCGCCCCACGCTTTCGAACAGAGAACGTCTGCACTCTCCTTTCCCCTCATCTGATTATCTACCAGGCTTTCACGCTTTATCCTGCAGCGAAGAAATGAAGGCCCGTTTCGTGAAAACATCAATCTTGCTGACACGCGTGGCAGCCATTGGCTGTTCTGTTTTTGCCGCCCGTGGGGGGTGAAACCCATACAGTGGAACATCCACAAACGCCGCAGGTGACTGAAAATGGGGAGCCGCTGACGCGCTAACCGTGTGACGACAGGTGGGGATAAGCCACCGTTGACCGATTAACGTCCAAATAGCAGGCTGATGAGCGCACGGTAATGGCGCTCTTCTTCCTGCGTGGAAGCCGTTTCAAGCCGACGCAGAAGTTTGGTGCAGATCGATTTACGGTTCACGTTCTGGTCGGCATGCAATATTTCCACTACCACCTGTCCCAGCGTCTCTTGCTGTGAGGGCAGGCTTGCCGCTTTGAAATAACGGGCAATATCGTCTGCCGTCTGCGGCAGCCTCTGGTTCGGGTACATGGGTGAGTTCCTGGCGTGCGATGTAAAAATGATCAGATAGCCGCGAACTTATACAAAATTAAATAAATTGTACAGTTATTTCAGGCGTGATCGAAAGATTGTTTGTTCAGTGCGGAAGTCCGGTCACAGGGACGACCTGATCTCAGAAGCAGGGGGACAGGATGAGGCTGACAGGGAACCCGGCTGACGCCCGGTCCCCTGTAAAACGAACACTGATAACCTGTCAGTAATCAACGATAATCTTTGAGGAAAATCGGTGCCTGTCCGGTCTCTACCAGCCAGTTTAATTCGGCGCGGTCGCGCGTTGAGGATTCAATGAAACCTTTGAGCCAGTTCCGTGCATCGGCAATCTGTGCGACCCGCTCATCGCTGCGCTCTTTTTCGGCCATCTCGCTCAGCTGGCGAATCAATGCTACCAGCGTAATTTCCTGCTCTTCAAACGCCAGATTAATTGCTGCTTCACCAAGAATCATATGACCGATTGTTTTGTCATGATAAACCATCTGCACCCTCCTGATTGAATAGCGATATAAAGAGTCTAGTTAAAGACGCTCTCGACTAAAAGGTGGGAAACGGCAGGGCGATATGATTAAAAATTTACAGAAAATAAAATGAACCTTTAAGCGAGGCGGTAAGGCACTAATAACAAAGCATAAAAAAAGATTTATGCTTATCGTCAAAAATAAACCAAGCTATTATTCTGGTTAGAAAAGAGAGGGGTTGCCTGAAATTCAGATAAGAGCAGCATCCGGGATTTTCGTTTTTAGGTTATTAGTGGCACTGTTGCCTGCAATATTATTGCCACGCCACACCGGATATTTCTGATTTAAAAGATGGCGTGAGATAAAGCCGGGGTTGTACGCCACTTCGTGCCAGAGTCAGACAAAAATAAAGCCGCCCGTGGGCGGCTTTATTCTTCGGACAACAGCAGTCGGATTATTTCTTCGGTACTTCAGAGACCGCTTTAACGTCCGCTTTATTAATCTGCTGCTTCACGCCATTTGCATCGGTATAAGCCAGCAGGCCGGCATCCGATTCAGAAGGCTTGCCATCACTAATAATGGTGCGTCCATCGTTGGTCTGAATCGCATAACTGGTACGGGTGCAGCCGGTTAATACGGTCATACCAATCAATGCGGCGAGAGGTAAAATCAGCGCTTTTTTCATCTTATTCACCTTATATTAGTTATCGAGTTCACTCATGTTACTGATCTCATTACGATTGATCTGCTCAGTTTTTCCTGTCTGAGCATCCCGGTAAGAAACCAGACCAGTATCTGAATCAATCTGGGGTTTGCCATCAGTGACAATCGTGCGGCCATCAGTGGTCTTAATCGACTGGTTTGAGGCACAACCTGCCAGCGTACCTAAAGAGAGAGCCAGCAAAGCGATGGCTGACAGGGATTTCATTTTCATTTTCATTTTTCTGCTCCATGAAGTATATCCGAACGTTTACAGCATAGTCGGCTTTATCAGGTTTGCTGGCCCTGCCGCGTCTCGCTGCCTGTTTTTTAGACAAAAAAAGAGGGTGTGGCGTTGATTAGCGGATATGACACCGGGAAATAGCATTTATTGCAAATGTACATGGCTGCTTATGCCGTTTCAGCAGATGACTCGCCGAATGGAAATAAGATCGATGCCAGGGCGGGAAATAAGCACGGTAGCCAGAGCGGATATTTTCACAGAAGTCAGAATAGCCGTACGGTAATACTCTGCATCTGCGTTAATACCTGGAGAGATGCACGGGTCCGATAACCATCAGGGTCCCGGACTCGTGCAACAGGGGATCAGAGGATGGAGTCTTCGCCCGCTTTAGCGGCCGCTTTTTCTGCTTTCATGGCGCTGACCGGGTCTGATGCGCTCAGCCAGCGGTCAAATTTCTGGTAGGTGTCGATAAAGGTTTTAAAGTAGCTGCTGGCGATGGTGGCATTCTCTTTGTGGTTCATAAACGCCACTGCCAGCTTAAATGCATCTTCGTTATCAAATTTCATGTTTGTCTTCCTCGCTTAAGATCTATAGAGCGTAGCCTGAGAACGCGGCCTGTGCATTCAGACAACCGTCTGAAAAGGCGCAATAATTCAGCCTGACTGACAGCATCTACCCGATTGGCGTGGATTCCCACTTACTTCGCGCGCAATCCTTCTTATAATGCCAGCTTCACTCGTGAAGGAGACCCGCTTATGTTGAAAGGATTAACCGTTGCCGCGGTGCTACTGCTGTCAGGCTGTAGCCTGATGCATAAACAGCCGCCGTCGCCGCAGACCCTGCACTATCGCTGCGGAACCATGCCCCTGACCGTGACGCTGGATGAGGCGCAGCAGCAGGTCAGTTTCATCATGGATGGGCAGCCTCTGACGCTGAAGCAGACGGTATCCGCTTCCGGCGCACGCTACAGCGATAATACCTATGTCTTCTGGTCCAAAGGAAACGGCGCGTTTATCGAACGTAACGATAAAATTGTCGTGAATGATTGTGAGCTGCAACCTGCCAGCTGACTTTTTATCTGAATAGGCGAGCATTATGAGCGACAGCGAAACGCTACACACCATTGCCCATCTTCGGCGTGAATATACCCGCGGCGGATTGCGTCGTAAGGATCTGCCGGACGATCCGATCGCACTGTTTGAACAGTGGCTAAGCCAGGCCTGCGAGGCAAAACTGCCCGATCCTACCGCCATGACCGTGGCAACCGTGGATGAGCAGGGCCAGCCGTGGCAGCGCATCGTGCTGCTGAAGCACTACGATGCGCAGGGCATGGTGTTTTACACCAACCTCGGCAGCCGTAAGGCGCTGCAGCTGGCGCACAATCCGCGCATCTCTCTGCACTTCCCGTGGCACTATCTGGAGCGTCAGGTGATGGTGCTGGGTGAAGTGGAAAAACTGTCGCCCCTCGAGGTGCTGAAATATTTCCACAGTCGTCCGCGCGACAGTCAGATTGGTGCCTGGGTGTCGAAACAGTCGAGCCGTATTTCGGCACGCGGCATTCTGGAAGGGAAGTTTCTGGAGCTTAAACAGAAGTTCCAGCAGGGCGAAGTGCCATTGCCCAGTTTCTGGGGGGGATATCGGGTGAAATTTCACACGGTGGAGTTCTGGCAGGGAGGCGAACATCGTCTGCACGATCGTTTCATCTACCAGCGCGATCACGACGGCTGGAAAATCGATCGACTGGCACCCTGAATCTGCACGATTTCCCCCTATCAGCGCTGGCACAGAAAGCGTCAGCGCTTTATGCTATAGCCCTGATTTTTTTCGATTCCGCAACTCAGCGGAAAGCTGTGTACCAGCATAGGTGCAGTCTGATCAATTTGGAGTCAGTAATGACCAGCAGTAACCTGATACAACAATTGCAGGAGAGGGGCCTTATCGCCCAGGTGACGGATGAAGACGCGTTAACAGAGAAACTGGCGCAGGGGCCAATTTCGCTCTATTGCGGCTTCGACCCCACTGCTGACAGCTTGCATTTGGGCCATCTGGTACCGCTGCTCTGCCTGAAGCGTTTTCAGGATGCCGGCCACAAGCCGGTAGCACTGGTCGGCGGTGCAACCGGCCTGATTGGCGATCCAAGCTTTAAAGCCGCAGAGCGTAAACTTAATACCAGCGAAACCGTCAACGAATGGGTTGAAAAGATCCGCCAGCAGGTGGCGCCATTCCTCGACTTCGATTGCGGCAGCAACAGCGCCATCGCCGCCAACAACTACGACTGGTTTGGCGGCATGAATGTGCTGACTTTCCTGCGTGATATCGGTAAACATTTCTCTGTTAATCAGATGATCAACAAAGAAGCGGTGAAGCAGCGTCTGAACCGTGACGATCAGGGCATCTCCTTTACCGAATTCTCCTACAATCTGTTGCAGGGTTATGACTTTGCCTGCCTGAACGAGCTGCACGGTGTGTCGCTGCAGATTGGCGGCTCTGATCAGTGGGGTAACATCACTTCCGGTATCGATCTGACCCGTCGTCTGCATCAGAACCAGGTCTTTGGCCTGACCGTTCCGCTGATCACCAAGTCTGACGGCACCAAATTTGGTAAAACCGAAGGCGGCGCAGTCTGGCTGGATGCGAAGAAAACCAGCCCGTACAAGTTCTATCAGTTCTGGATTAACACTGCGGATGCTGACGTCTACCGTTTCCTGAAATTCTTCACCTTCCTGAGCATGGAAGAGATCAACGCGCTGGAAGAAGAAGACAAAAACAGCGGCACCGCACCACGTGCGCAGTACGTGCTGGCTGAGCAGGTGACGCGTCTGGTGCATGGCGAAGCGGGTCTGTCGGCGGCGAAACGCATTACTGCCAGCCTCTTCTCCGGCTCCGTGAGCGAAATGACCGAAGCCGATTTTGAACAGCTGGCGCAGGATGGTATGCCAACTATCGTGCTGGGCGCTGATGATGACCTGCAGCAGGCGCTGGTGAAAGCAGAGCTGGTGCCGTCCCGTGGCCAGGCGCGCACCATGATCGGCTCCAATGCCGTTTCACTGAACGGTGAAAAGCAGTCCGATGCGGAGTACCGCTTCAGCGACAGTGACAAACTGTTTAACCGCTATACGCTGCTGCGTCGCGGCAAGAAACATTACTGCCTGATTAAATGGCAGTAAGATTTCAGGGCCGGTTTCCGGCCCTTTTTTATGGTAAGGCAGGACAGGGCAAACAAGTGAAAAATATTTTAGCGATTCAGTCGCACGTTGTTTTTGGTCACGCTGGTAACGCGGCGGCTGAGTTTCCGATGCGCCGCCTGGGTGCAAACGTCTGGCCGCTGAATACCGTGCAGTTTTCCAACCATACGCAATATGGCCACTGGACTGGCACGGTGATGCCTGCAACCCATTTAACCGACATCGTTAAAGGCATTGCTGACATCGACCGCCTGAAGACCTGTGACGCGGTCCTGAGCGGTTATCTGGGCTCAGCAGAGCAGGGTGAGCAAATTCTGCAGATTGTTCGTCAGGTCAAAGCGGCCAACCCGAATGCCTGGTACTTCTGCGATCCGGTTATGGGCCATCCGGAGAAAGGCTGCATCGTGGCGCCGGGTGTGGCGGAGTTTCACTGTAAAATGGCGATGCCTGCCAGCGATATTATTGCTCCGAACCTGCTTGAACTGGAGATGCTGAGCGAGCGCACTATCACGGACGTCGATGCGGCGGTAGACGCTGCGCGGGCACTGATTGCCCAGGGGCCACGCGTGGTGCTGGTGAAGCATCTGGCGCGTGCGGGGCGTCGCAGCGATCGCTTTGAAATGCTGCTGGTGACGGCGGAAGACGCCTGGCACATCAGCCGTCCACTGGTCGATTTCGGTGTCCGTCAGCCGGTTGGCGTGGGCGATCTCACCAGCGGTCTGCTGCTGGTTAATCTGCTGCATGGCAAATCTTTGCAGGATGCGCTGGAGCATGTTACCGCGGCGGTGTACGAGGTGATGCTGAAAACCCATCAGATGGGCGAATATGAACTGCAGCTGGTGGCGGCACAGGATGCTATCGCCACTCCGACGCAGCACTTCGCGGCAGAAAAACTGTAACGCATCAGGGCCGGATAACCGGCCCTGTTTACTCAGGCTAAGCCTTCCGCTTTAAGCGCCGCCTGCACCGCAGGACGTTCCGCGACACGATCAAACCATGCGCCCAGCGCTGTAAAGCCGGATAAATCCAGTCCCAGCGCCTTTGCCCAGCGCGTCACCACAAACAGATAGGCATCCGCCACGCTGAAATGCAGCCCCATCAGCCACTGCTTGTCATGCAGTGACTCATCGACATAGCGGAATTTTGCTTCCAGCTGGTTGCGGGTCTGCGCTTTCACCTCATCGGAGTAACCGGGGCGAAACAGTGGCCCAAAGCTTTTATGCAGCTCACTGCCGATGTAGCTGAGCCACTCCACAGTGTGATAACGCGTCAGGCTGCCAACCGGTGCCAGCAGATGGCGATCGGGCTTCAGATCCGCCAGGTACTGAACAATGGCGACGCCTTCCGTCAGCACAGAACCGTCGCTGAGCTGCAGCACGGGCACCTGGCCTTTAGGATTGATTTGGCGGAAGTCATCGCCCCGTTCAGTGATTTTTGTGGCCAGATCAACACTCACCTGAGTAAAGTCGAGCCCGCATTCACGCATAACAATATGGGGTGAGAGAGAGCAGGCACCCGCTTTGCAAAACAGTTTCATAACCAGGTACTCCTTGTTGCAATGGGATCATTGCATAGTAAAGAGTCAAAGCGGGATTACCAGTGACAAAGATCAGGGATCTGCGAAGGGCGTTGCGGCAGGCCATAAAAAAAGCCGGGCAGAGCCCGGCTTAGCTGAAGTGCGGCGTGAATTACGCCTGCACGTTATTTTTTTTCGCGTCAGGATCCTGCGCCATGCGGTTCAGCATCGGCGCCGTAATCAGCATCAGCAGGGCGATCACCGCCGTCACGATACCAATCTGCTGGAATACGCGGCTGTAGGTCGCCAGCGAAATCAGTGGATCGGTAACATTTTCAGGCACGGCCATCAGGTTTGCCACCTTACCGGCAATCACCGCCGCGCCAGCGGTAGTCAGGAACCAGGAACCCATGATAAAGCCCATCAGACGCTGAGGCACCAGCTGTGCCACCATCGCCAGGCCGAGGCCAGAGATCATCAGCTCACCGATACTCTGCAGCGCATAGCTCAGGATCAGCCAGTTAACGGAAACGATACCGGCATCGCTGGCGAACTTTGCACCTACCGGCAGCACCAGGAACGCAGCGGAGCAGAGCACCATACCAAAGGCAAACTTGTGCGGCATAGGCAGTTTATCGCCCAGCTTGTTATAGAGCGCCGCCAGCAGCGGACTGGCCAGCATAATCCAGAACGGGTTCAGCGCCTGGAACTGCTCTGGCGCAAAAGTAATGCCGAGAATGCTGTGCTCAACGTTGCGGATAGCAAAGAAGTTCAGTGACGTTGGCATCTGCATATAAAGCACGAAGAACAGAATCGCTTCGACCATCAGCAGGAAGGCAACAATCATCTTACGACGTGCCGCGCCCTGCAGTGCAAAGGCCTCTTTGGCAAACACCAGAACGATACCCAGCGCAATCACCGCCAGCACAAGCCGTGCGATAGACTGGTGATGCAGCATCCAGTTGGCCAGGGCAATCAATACGACGATGCCGACCAGCGTCATCAGCAGTTTTCCGACCTGCAACGGAACGAAATCGGGTTTAGAACCGTAATCCTTGACCATGCGTTTGCAGAACAGGAAGTTGAACAGGGTAATGATCAGACCGATAACGCAAAGAGAGAAGGCTACGCTATAACCATATTTCGCCGCTAACCACGGTGTCAGCATCATTGAGAAGAGTGAACCGATGTTGATCGACATATAGAACATGGTGAAAGCACCGTCGAGACGCGGATCATCTTTGTCGTAGCAGGTAGAGAGCAGCGAAGAGGGGTTTGCCTTAAACAGGCCGCTACCCACCGCGATGGTCGCCATACCGATGTAGACAATACTGACATTATGACCGGAGAATGCCACCAGCGCATAGCCCAGCGCCAGCACCAGGACCCCCAGTACGATGACGCGTTTGGTACCCAGCACCTTATCACCGAGCCAGCCGCCAATCGCGACCAGACCATATACCAGCGCGCTGAATGAAGAGAACAGGGTAATGGAGTCTGATTCAGACAATCCCAGTTGCTTCACCAGGTAAACCGCCATAATGGCCTGCAGGCCATAGAAGCCAAAACGTTCCCATAACTCAATCGAAAAGATTAAGTAGAACGCCTTCGGCTGTTTAAACGCATTGAGACTGACAGCCTCATCAGTGTGTTTGTTTGCAGTTGACACATGTACCTCAGTTTTTTCATACCCTGTTTCGGGACAGGAATTAAGTCCGCGTCATGTGAGTTTTCCATGCGCAAGATTGTTATTAGAAGGGAAAAGCGGCGACTAATTTGGCTGATTACGGGCGACAGGGCAAGAATTTTCTGACAACCCGCCGGGTTTACGAATGTTGGGTTAAAAAACTTATAACAAACTGTTAATTGGTTTTTAATGTTGAACCCAGGAAAAATATCAGTACAGATGCTCTGGATAAGCGCCTCACACTGGCGAGTATTAACATTAACTGCTAATGCGGGTTTAACCAGATAAATAGTTCGCTGAATAATAACCAGGCAGCACTAACGGCAGGTTGCTGGCTAATCCACAGTCAATCTGGCGAATTATCGGACATTACAGGCCCGACATTGCCGGAAAAACAGTCAAATGATGATCCTGTGCACAAACAGATGATTTATTTCAGAAAGGAAAAAAAGAAACCGGTTGCGTTGCAGCGTCTGGCACGGGAGCTTGTGGCGCTCGCAGACGCTGGCAAGATAAAAACCAGCTCAGCCTGCCGGTGAAAAGCCACCCGTGCATGTTAAAAACCTATCACGATAATCCGCTTTCAGCTCGCTCTCGACAGAAAATTAACATTACTGTAACCTCTCAATTTCCCCGAGAAGGATCTGTTTATGTCGTCCCCCCTGCGCTTATCTCTGGTTGGTGACTACCGCGCCGATGCGGTTGCCCATCAGGCTATCCCCCTTGCTATTGAACGTGCTGCCCGCTGGCTGAATATCACCGCTGAAGCGGAGTGGATCGCCACTGACCGACTGGATGAGTCAGAACTGCAACTCAGCGATGCCGTCTGGGTGGTGCCCGGTAGCCCCTATCGAAATGATGCCGGTGTGTTTGACACACTCCGCTGGGTGCGTGAGACCGGAAAGCCTTTTCTTGGCTCCTGCGGTGGCTTCCAGTATGCGCTGATCGAATATGCGCGCAACGTACTGGGCTGGCAGGATGCCAGCCATGCCGAGACGGACACCGAGGGGAGGATGGTGATTGCCCCGCTGAGCTGTTCGCTGGTGGAACAGCGCGGCGCGGTGAGGTTCGGACCCGGGTCACGCATTGCCAGAGCCTACGGCATGCTGGAGAGCGATGAAGGTTATCACTGTAACTTCGGTGTTAACCCGGAATTCAGTGCAGCGCTGGGCGATAATACGCTGCGCATTACTGCCTGGGACAACGCGGGCGATGTGCGTGGCGTCGAGCTACCGGATCACCCATTCTATGTCGCCACGCTGTTTCAGTCAGAACGCGCCGCACTGCAGGAAAAAGATTCTCCGCTGGTGATTGCCTGGATGCAGGCGGCGCTGGCGCAACGCTAAACGCAATCATCCTGTGACACTGTCACAGGATGATGTCTGTCAGCGCAGCATGGCCGGACGTTTGGCGTTAAAGGACCAGTTATCGATCAGAAACTGCATGCCCAGCGCGTCATTGCGGTTTTTATCCGGTAGCGAGTTGTAGAGCGCATGTGCCGCTTCAACCCGCGCCATATTCAGGGTGATCCCCAGCCCTGGCCCCTCTGGCAGTTCCAGATAGCCATCACGAATTTGCGGCGCATGCTGCGTCAACTGCTGCCCATCCTGCCAGATCCAGTGGGTATCAAAGGCGGTCAGGCGATCTCCTGGCGCAGCGGCCCCCAGATGCGCCACCATCGCCAGCGATACGTCAAAGTGGTTATTTGAGTGGCAGCCGGTGGTCAGACCCCACTCATGGCAGAGCTGCGCCACGGTATGCGCGTTACGCATCGTCCAGAAGTGTGGGTCGGCCAGGGGAATGTCGATGGCATTGAGCTGCAGCGCATGCTGTAACTGTCGCCAGTCATTGGCGATCATATTCGTGGCAACCGGAATGCCGGTGGCCCGCCTGAATTCTGCCAGCGTTTCCCGACCGGAATAGCCATGCTCCGCTCCGCAGGGATCTTCCAGATAGGGAATGCGGCCCGCCAGCTGTTTGCCATAATAAATGGCCTCATCCAGCGACCAGCTGGCGTTGGGATCAACCGTTACCCGCGCCTGCGGGAAGCGGGCCAGCAGGGCGTTGACCGTCTCCACTTCCACTTCGCCGTGATGGACACCACCCTTGAGTTTGAAATCGCGGAAGCCATAGCGATCCGCTGCCGCCTCCGCCAGCCGCACTACGCCTTCCGCGTCCATCGCTTTCTCATGACGCAGTTGCAGCCAGGCATCACTACCCGCGTGGCCCGCCTGATAGTTCATGCTGGTCAGATTACGGTCGGCGATATAGAACAGATAGCCGAGGACCGGCACCCGATCGCGCTGCTTGCCGCTGGCAAGTAACTCGGCCACCGGCAGATTCAGGTGCTGACCCAGCAGATCAAGCAGGGCCGCTTCAATCGCTGCGGTGGCGTTGTAAAACTTCTCCGGGTTCATCTGCGGAATATGAATGTCGTCGGTATGCGCGGTTTGCTGGTGTCGTGCGTCGCTGGCAAACAGCGTGGCGAGGGTGGCATTCAGCCGCAAGAGTTCGCTGCCCTCAATCTGCGGACGAAAGCGTTCCAGCAGCGCCAGCGTTGAAGCGTGGCAGGGACTTTCGCCGACGCCGGTACGGCCAGCCGAGTCAGTCAGGATCACCAGGATACGGGTAAAGTAGCAGTTGTGCGCGCCGCCAATGTTCAGCAGCATGCTGTCATATCCGGCGACGGGCACCACCCGCATTGTTTTAATGACTGGACTGTCTGACATGTTGATTCTCCATAGGATCAAGGGAAGGCGGGGATGGCTTGCGGCGCAACAGCAGCCACAGCCCGGTCAGCAGCGAGACGCTGGTCAGAGCATAGAGACCGCCGGTAGTGGAGCCGGTCTTCATCTCCAGATAGCCAAACACCGTCGGTGCAAAGAAGCCGCCAAGGTTGCCAATTGAGTTCACCAGCGCAATACCCGGCGCGACAATCGAGGCGGGCAGCTCGCCCTGCGGCATCGGCCAGAAAAAGGTCGCGCTGACTTTCGAGCCGATACAGGCCACGATCATCGCCAGGAAGCCAAACCACGGGGAACCCAGCGTGGCCATAAAGGTGCCGCAGGCCGCGACCAGCATGGCGACACCCAGCGCTTTATCGAGCTTGTCGCGGTGCCGATCTGAAAAGCGGCTCAGCAGATTAATGGCAATAATGGCGCACAGCCAGGGCACGGCGGTGAGAATGCCGATGCCAAAACTGCTGAAGCCCTGAATGCGCTGAATAATCTGCGGCAGCCAGAACACCAGCGTGTAGCCGGTCATGGTCATCGTGAAAAAGATCGCGCAGAAGAACAGCAGGCTGCGATTACGTAGCAGCGACATTTTGCCTGGCGCGCGGTTAAGCTCGTCACGCTGCGCCTCTTCATTCTGCAGCTGCTGCACCAGCGCCTGTTTCTCCGCGACACTCAGCCAGCGCGCCTCACCAGGTCGTGACACCAGTACCCAGGCGGCCAGAATGCCGACCAGCACCGACGCACCGCCTTCGAGAAACATCACCCACTTCCAGCCAGCAATCCCCAGGAAATTGTGCATCATCAGGATCGCGCCGGTGATGGGGCCGGAGAAGAGAAAAGCGCCAGCGGTGGCACTCAGCACCATCGCGGTGGCGCGGCCGCGCCAGGCATTGGGCACCCACTGACGGAAATAGAACAGCACGCCAGGAAAGAAGCCTGCTTCCGCTACGCCAAGTAAAAAACGCAGCAGGTAAAACTGGATCGGTGAGGTGACGAAACCGGTCAGGACCACCACCAGTCCCCAGGTAATCATAATGCGCGTCAGCCAGACGCGGGCGCCGAAACGCTTCATCATCAGGTTGCTCGGCACCTCAAACAGCGCATAGCCGATAAAAAAGAGGCCTGCGCCCAGCCCAAAGGCCGCCGCGCTGATCCCGGCATCGGTGCGCAACTCCGCTTTGATAAAGCCAATATTGGCGCGGTCGATCTGGTTAATAATCAGCATTACCACCAGCATCGGGATGATATGGGTGAAGAACTTTTTGATGGCGGAGGCGATCAGCTCATCGTGCTGCGGGGACAAGGCGCTATCCATCGGTCTTCCTCATGAGAAACGTAAAGAAGAGCAAAGTGTAGGGTGCTGATAAGGCCGGCTCTATGGGCATCCGCCCAGGACCAGATGGGCGTACGGCCTGGGTGGTCGTGTTATCAATATGTTACAGGGCGGGGTGGGCGAAGCGGCTGAGTAAAACTGTGGCCGCGATCAACTTTGCGAGCCGCTTCTTCAGCCAGACGAAAGCGGCTGAAGAAGCGGAGCGGCGACAGTGAAATCTGCGCCAGTGCTCCTCGGGCACATTTCAGCGGCTGAGCTGGCGGCGCTGGGCAATCTGTTCAGCGCGCAGCAGCAGCGCCTGTAAATCATCCTCGTCAATATCCAGCAGTTCACCACCCTGCAGCGCCTGATGCAGATCGGCGCGCGTCAGCGGGACCGGCATAGCGACCGGATCGGGTTTAACTTCTTCGGGGGCCAACGGATGCGGATAGCGACGACCGGCCAGATTATTAAACAGCAGTGCCAGCAGGGCCAGAGTGAGTGAATTGAGCAGGATCGGCGTCAGGACAAAGTGATATCCAAGCTGCTGTACCGAAGGGCCGCCCAGAATAGCGGTCAGCGCCACCGCGCCGCCGGGGGGATGCAGACAGCGCAACTGGAACATTAACAGGATCGCTGTACAGGCCGCGACGCCGCAGGCAAGGGCAGGATCAGGGATCAGATGGCTGACGGTAACGCCCGCCAGCGCTGACAGGCTGTTGCCGCCGACGATTGCCCACGGCTGCGCCAGCGGACTGGCGGGCAGGCCGAACAGTAATACTGCCGAGGCACCGACCGGCGCGACAAACCACAGGTTCAGTTCGCCCAGCGCCCAGTGGCTCAGCAGGCTGGTCAGTGCCAGACCAATGCCGGCACCCAGTCCGGCGATAACCACATGCTTTTTACTCACTGCCAGCGGATGTGGCCAGAACCGCGCCAGAAAAAGGCGCAGAGAATGGCTTCCTGCGGAAGCGCTTTTGTTCATTACTTTACTCACTGTGTCATAACATTTTCTTATCGTCAGGGGCGGCGATTTTCCATCATCAACATCAATGTAACAACCCGACAAACTGTACCGTTATTCGTACGAACGGGTAGAACAGCCAAAAGGAGGATCAGGCAGGAGACGCGTCAGCAGCGGTGATAGCCGGATAATAAAAAACCCGCCGCAGCGGGTTTTTCATCAGTGCGATCACTCGACTTTGTCGGGATACTCGCAGAGATCTTCAATCAGGCAGGAGCCGCAGCGGGGTTTTCGCGCTACGCAGGTGTAGCGGCCGTGCAGAATCAGCCAGTGATGGCAATCAACCTTATACGCCGCCGGAACCACCTTCAGCAGCTTCTGCTCCACCTCTTCCACATTCTTACCCGGCGCAAATTTCGTCCGGTTGCTGACGCGAAAGATATGAGTATCGACGGCAATCGTCGGCCAGCCAAAAGCGGTATTGAGCACCACATTGGCGGTTTTACGGCCAACACCGGGCAGGGCTTCCAGCGCGGCACGATCTTCCGGCACTTCGCCGTTGTGCTGCTCAAGCAGAATGCGGCAGGTTTTAATGACATTTTCCGCTTTGCTGTTAAACAGGCCGATGGTTTTAATGTATTCCTTCACGCCATCCACACCCAGCGCCAGCATCGCAGCAGGCGTATTGGCCACCGGATAAAGCTTCGCGGTGGCTTTGTTCACGCTGACATCGGTCGCCTGCGCCGAGAGCAGCACCGCAATCAGTAGCTCAAACGGCGAGCTGAAGTTGAGTTCGGTGGTCGGATGCGGATTATTCTGCTGCAGCCGACGGAGAATTTCGGTGCGTTTGGTCTGATTCACACGGCTTTCCCGACGGCGTCCTGAGGGGGCGCGGTTTCGGCTGCCTGAGCACGCAGCGCAGCACGCTGTTTCATCTTCTGATCGATCACATATTTACCCGCCAGCATCATGCCCAGACCGATAAACGCGCCAGGCGGCAGCATCGCCAATAGCATTGGCGAGTCGAAATGGACGACTTCAATACGCAGCGACTTTGCCCAGGGGCCGAGCAGCTGGTCAGCACCGTTAAACAGCGTGCCACTGCCGATAATTTCGCGCAGCGATCCCAGCACCACCATGGCGCAGGTCGCGCCCATGCCGATGGCGAAGCCATCCAGCGCAGCTAGCGGGATGCTGCTTTTAGAGGCGACGGCTTCAGCACGACCAACCACGATACAGTTGGTCACGATTAGCGGGATAAAAATGCCCAGTGACTGATAAAGACCATAGGCATAGGCGTTGATCAGCATCTGTACGCAGCTCACCACCGAGGCGATGATCATCACATAAATCGGGATACGAATTTCTGATGGCACCCAGCGGCGCGAGGCGGAAATAAAACTGTTGGTCAGAGTCAGCACCAGCGTGGTCGCCAGACCTAAACCCAGCGCGTTGGTAGCGGTCGCCGTGACCGCCAGCAGCGGGCAGAGGCCCAGCAGCTGCACCAGCGCTGAGTTGTTCTTCCATAATCCACCGACCAGCAGGCTTTTAGCTTCACTCATTTGCGTCTCCACATACCGGTAACGAAGAGAGTCTCTCCGGAAGCGTTTTCATTAACAGCGCGGTGCGTTTGGTCGCATTGACCACCGCGCGTGGGGTAATGGTGGCACCGGTGAACTGATCGAATTCACCACCATCTTTCTTAACCGCAAAAGCTTTATCTGCCGGACCATGAACCACTTTGCCATTGAAGCTGTTGATCCAGTCAGAGATACGCAGTTCGATCTTATCACCCAGACCCGGCGTTTCGTGGTGTTCAATCACCCGCACGCCCAATACTTTACCCTGGAAATCGGCACCAACCAGCAACTGTATCGCACCAGAATAGCCGTCAGGTGCAGTGGTCTCCAGCGCAGCCGCGACCGGCTGGCCGCCTTTACGTGCCAGGAAGAGAGAGTGTGGCGCACTGTTGCCCAGCGCCGCGTCCGTGACAACGTAACAGTCCTGCTGAATATTGTTGTCATAAAGCTCAACAGGCACCACCTGATCAAGCAGGTTCTTCTGCTGCAACAGGGTCTGATGTTCCACCGTCGGCCTGGTTACGGTATTCACCACTGCCGTGGCGGCGGTGGTGATCGCGGCGAAAATGGCCAGCGTTACCCCGTTTTTGCGAATCGTCTCCAGCATCGCTTAATCCTTCTGATGGCCGTAAACGCGCGGCTGGGTGTAGTAATCGATGAGCGGTACACAGATGTTCGCCAGCAGCACAGCAAACGCTACGCCATCGGGATAACCGCCAAAGCTGCGGATCAGCCAGACCAGCAGCCCAATCAGCGCGCCATACACCAGGCGGCCACGATTGGTGGTCGAAGCGGTCACCGGATCGGTGGCAATAAAGAACGCACCCAGCATAGTGGCACCGGAGAAAAGATGAATCAGCGGGCTGTTCAGCGATTCGGGTGAGAAGAACCAGCCCAGCGTCGCGCAGAAGGCCAGTGACAGCAGCATGGCGGCAGGGACATGCCAGCGGATAGCATTTTTCCACAGCAGGAACAGGCCGCCGGCCAGATAACCCACGTTAACCCACTGCCAGCCAAGGCCCGCCAGCACGCCACTGTAAATCGGCTGCGCCAGCAGATGTTCGGCACTGTGCCCCGCGCGTAAGCCGGTTTTAAACGTATCAAGCGGCGTCGCCTGGCTGATGCCATCGACACCCATCTGTAGCTGCTGCATGGTTTCACCCGCCAGCGTGTGGCCCCGGAACACCATGCTCAGGCTGTCCATCAGCCCGGGTTTGATCGCCTGAAGCGTATCGGGCGGCAACCAGCTGGTCATCTGCACCGGGAAGGAGATGAGCAGGACCACATAGCCGACCATCGCCGGGTTAAACGGGTTCTGGCCCAGTCCGCCATAGAGCTGTTTCGCAATGACAACAGCAAACAGGGTACCGATCACCACCAGCCACCATGGCGCCAGCGGCGGCAGGCTGATACCGATCAGGACGGCGGTCAGCAGCGCCGAGTTATCTGCAAGGGTGCTGGTAACGGGCGCTTTGCGCAGCCGCAGAATCGCCGCCTCTGTCAGCCAGGCGGTCAGCGTCGCCAGTAATACCTGTAAAAAGGTGCCGTAGCCAAAGAAATAACACTGTGCAGCAAAACCAGGCACCGCGGCCAGCACCACCAGCAGCATGATATTGCCGGTGCTGCGGCGATTATGGGTGTAAGGAGAACTTGCGATACGAAAAGCCATTTAATCCTCAAGCGTCGTAGACGACTGCGCTTTACGCGCTTTGGCACGGGCGATGGCGGCAGCAATAGCGGCCTTGCGCGCATCATCGGGTTGATTCAGTTCAGGTGCCTGTTCAGGTTCAGCATTGGCGTTGTTTGCCTGCTCCTGAGCCTGCTCCGCTTTTTCCACCGCAAAATGCGCGGCGGTGGCCAGTGCTGCCGCATCACGTGAAGCGGCATCCGCGTCACTTTCCGCCTGTGCGGCTTTCTTCGCTTTAGCGCGGGCGATGGCGGCCTGAATTGCGGCTTTACGCGGATCGGTTTCAGCGACAGCGTCTGCAGCGCTGTCCGTTACGGCCTGTGGCGCATCCGCGTTTGCAGACTGAGCGGCTTTCTTCGCTTTGGCGCGGGCGATGGCCGCTTCTACTGCGGCTTTACGAGGATCGGTTTCAGCGACGGCATCCGGCGCGGCGTCTGCAGCGCTGTCCGTTACGGCCTGTGGTGCATCAGCGTTTTCAGACTGAGCGGCTTTCTTCGCTTTGGCGCGGGCGATGGCGGCGTCTACTGCGGCTTTACGCGGATCCACACTGGCCTCAGCCTGGTTATCCGCCGCATCAGCCGGCACTGTTTTCTTCGCTTTCGCCCGGGCAATCGCCGCTTCGACCGCCGCTTTACGCGGATCGACGGTCTGACGCGTCACCGGCTGTGTTTCTGCCTGCGCCTCGGCCTGACGCAGACGCGCCTGCGCATGGCGGGCTTCACGCTGGGCTTCAAGCGTTGCCTCATCCGGTTCGGCCGCCTGGCGGGCTTTCACCCGCGCTTTGGCCGCAGACAGTTCGCTGGTATCGGTTCGGGCAACGCGTTGTTTGGCCTCTTCATGACGCGCTTCACGTGCCTGCTTTTCACGCTCCAGTCGCGCCTGACGGGCTTCGAAGCGTGCTTTGGCTTCCAGTGTGCGTTTTGCTTCCAGATCGATGGCGCGCAGCTCCGCTTTTTCCTGACGGTAATATTGCACCAGCGGAATATTGCTCGGGCAGACATAGGCGCAGGCACCACATTCGATGCAGTCATCAATGTGGTGTGAGCGCGCTTTATCGTGATCGCCGCCCTGGCTGAACCAGTAAAGCTGCTGCGGCAGCAGTTTGGCCGGACACGCATCGGCACAGGCTGAACAGCGAATGCAGGACTGCTCTTCGTCGTTGTTACCCATCTCACTGGCCGATGGAGCCAGAATACAGTTGGTGATCTTCACCACCGGCACATCCAGCGATGGCAGGGTAAAGCCCATCAGCGGACCGCCCATGATCACCATCTGACGCGGCGCAGGTGTGAACCCGACCTGGTGCAACAGATGACTGATTGGGGTGCCGAGACGACTCCAGACGTTACGCGGCTGGGCGATCGCCTCGCCGGTCAGCGTCACCACGCGTTCGGTGATCGGTTCACCATTGATAATGGCCCTCTTAACCGCCCAGGCGGTGCCGACGTTCTGCATCAGCACGCCGATATCGGAGGAACGCCCACCATGCGGCACTTCCTTCCCGGTCAGAATGCGGGTCAGCTGCTTGGCACCGCCGGAGGGATATTTGGTCGGGATGACCCGGATTTGCAGATCGCGCTTGCTGCCCAGCGCCTGCTTCAGTGCGGCAATGGCTTCAGGCTTGTTATCTTCAATACCAATCAGCACCTGTTCAGCCTGTAACACCCAGGCGAGAATACGGCTGCCTTCCAGGACTTCGGCGGCGTAGTCCTGCATCAGACGATCGTCAGCAGTGATATAAGGCTCACACTCCGCCGCGTTAATAATCAGCGTTTTAACCCCGCGAAGGCCACCTTTCAGCTTGGTGGCGGTGGGGAAACCCGCGCCGCCGAGACCAGCGATGCCGGCGTCGTGAATGCGCTGCACAATGTCGGCGCGCGGATGCTGACGGTAGTCAGGCAGCGGATCCAATGGCATCCAGCGATCGTCGCCATCTGGGGTCAGGAAGATGCAAAGCTCGGAGAGACCCGAAGGGTGCGCGGTCATATGCTGACCGATATCTTCAATCACGCCGGAGGTGGGCGCATGGACCGGCAGCATGCGGCCCGTGCCAAAGGTCAGAGGCTGACCGCGCAGCACTTTGTCGCCAGGCGCAACGCAGATCTCACCTTCATGTCCGATATGCTGTTTCAGCGGGATAATAAAACGATGCGGCAACGGCAGTTCGCTGAGCGGCGTGCTGTTGGACTGGGTTTTCATTTCGGGCGGATGAATGCCGCCCTGAAAGTCCCAGACCTTATCTTTCTTCAGGAAGTTAAACAGATTAAGCATGAGTTTCTTCCGGGATCACCCGTACAGGAATGGTATTCAAATCCCACTTCCAGTTAGCTGGGGTGGTGGCAACCGGACGCATTTCAATACAGTCAGTCGGGCAGGGCGCGACACAGAGATCGCAGCCGGTGCAGACGTCGCTCAGCACGGTGTGCATGGCGCGGGTTGCCCCGACAATCGCATCCACCGGACAGGCCTGAATACATTTGGTGCAGCCAATGCAGTTGGCTTCATCAATAAACGCCACGGTGCGCACTGGCTCTTTCGCCGTTTCATCGCCATCAATGGGCTGAGGTTCAACATTAAGCAGCGCGGCCAGCTTGAGCATGGTCTGCTCACCACCTGGCGCGCATTTATTGATCGCGTCACCATTGTTGCCGACCGCATCCGCATAGGGGCGACAGCCCGGATAGCCGCACTGACCGCACTGGCTCTGCGGCAGAATGGCATCAATCTGCTCAACGATAGGATCTTCTTCGACCTCAAAGCGGCGCGAGGCGTAACCCAGCAGCGCGCCGAACACCAGGCTCAGCGCACTTAATACGGCAACAGCAATCCAGATCGCGGTCATCAGAATTTCACCAGACCACTGAAGCCCATAAATGCCAGCGCCATCAGGCCCGCGGTAATCAGGGCGATGGAGTTGCCTTTGAACGGGGCAGGAACATTGGCCAGCACCAGCCGTTCACGCATACCGGCGAACAGGACCATCACCAGCGAGAAGCCGATGGAGGCACTGAAACCATACAGCGCGGCCTGCATAAAGGTGTGGTTAAGGTTGACGCTCAGCAGAGGCACGCCCAGCACCGCACAGTTGGTGGTGATCAGCGGCAGAAAGATACCCAGCAGACGATAGAGCGACGGGCTGGTTTTACGCACCACCATTTCGGTGAACTGCACCACGACGGCGATCACCAGGATATAGGCCATAGTACGCAGATAGACCAGATCCAGTGGCAGCAGGATCAGATGGTTGACCAGCCAGGCGCAGATCGAGGCCAGGGTAATGACGAATGTCGTGGCGAGGCCCATGCCAATTGCCGTTTCCAGTTTTTTGGAAACGCCCATAAAAGGACACAGGCCGAGAAACTTCACTAATACGAAGTTATTCACCAGCACGGTGCCAACAAAGAGAAGCAGATAATCGGTCATTTTTTCGCCTGGGAGCCAGAAAGCGGCTTATTATCATTGATAGCGCGGCGTATCTCAACACCTGCGCCATCCGCTGAGCGGCAGACCGCACTCAGAATTAAATTCCTGACATAACTCACAGCGTTACGGTGCGATAAAGGTCGTTTTTACCCGTTTTGAGCGTTTGAAGTAGGGCGCAAACACCGCAGCGGCCAGCAGCGACAGCAGTAATGTCTGGAGGGCACGGCTATCGGTAACCGGCGTAAAGGCAAAGGTTTTCAGCGCCAGCAGCACGGTAATCAGCAGCCAGAGCAGGTAGTGACGCGGCAGGCGGCGGGAGCGCTTAAAGAACAGCCAGCTGATCCAGAGACTATAGGCCCAGACCGCCACGGCGGTGAGCAGGGAAATAGCCCAGTAAGAGAAGAGTGTACTGCCGTGAGAAAACAGCGCCACACGCCATTCCGCATTAAACAGTGGTGTCAGATACATCGCCAGCACCAGAACGGTGGTTAACAGGGTCATTATCAGCCAGGCCAGCGGCAGCAAAAGCCAGCCACCAATACGCGGCGCAGCAACCTGTTCATTCATCGTGGTTATTCCTGTCTCGGAGAGTCGAAGCGCAGCAGAATAACATGTCCAGAGGGGCACGCCCATCCGGACAAGGTCAGCGGTAATAACAGCGATAAATCAGCCTGAAATCAGACCACGTAGCGCCACACCGTTTTAGGGACACAGCCCAGATCATATAACCGTCCGCCAGAGACCAGTTCAGCACGTCGATGATCGGCAGCCCGATACATATTGATGATTTCCAGATCATTCGTAAGGGAGTAGTTAAGATGATCGAAAAGCTTTTCCAGACTGTCTGAATTATTTACTTTGCGGAATTTAAGCAGGTAATCGTGCGCAGTCATCATTGCCATAACAGATAGAAGTAACAAAGGAGAGCTCAGTATAGGGGGCAAGCTTATGCTGTCCAGATCAGGCGAGCTAAAAAGGCGAAAATCAGACAAAAGCACCTTATTAGTTACTAAAAGTCCATATCTGGCTTTTTTAAGCGTGTCTGAGCCAGTAACTCAGTGTCAGTATCTTAAACACCTTACTAACTTATGCCGGACAGAGCCGGCATAAAGCGTTAGAAGGCAGAGGTAAAATATGATTTTTTTCTTATTCAGCACTGACAATGCATTAGTGGCTTCTTTCTTCCCCTTTTAGTCCAGGAAAATTAACTATTCTGCACTTTCTGCCACCGAAACGTTTCGCGCCCGACCCTGGCCAGAAATCGACTGTGCGGACTATCACAAATCCCATTTTTTGTTCATCGCAGGCCGGATAACCCGTTTTGTACGCCTGGCTGTAATCGTTTCCAGTGGCAGTAAGCATAAGCGATTCTGTTTATTACAATTATTTAACGAGCAGATTTTTTCTGCTCAGCCGTTTTATCCATAATTCCCGCGCCAGCCAAACCGTGTGACTACACGTAACCCCTTTAAATTGCTCTGTTTTGTGAAGTGTGTCGCCATTATGCACGCTTTTTTAGTCCAGTCTAAGCAGGCTCTCTACCCTAAACAGCAAACGCCTTTCAGAGGATTAAAAACTATGTGGAAACGTTTACTTCTGACCACGCTGGTCAGCGCCGCGTTAACCGGCCCGGTACTCGCTGCAGATATGACGGTCGGCTTCTCGCAGGTAGGTTCGGAATCTGGCTGGCGTTCGGCGGAAACCAACGTAGCGAAAAGCGAAGCCAAAAAACGCGGAATCACCCTGAAAATCGCCGACGGACAGCAGAAACAAGAGAATCAAATCAAGGCAGTACGTTCATTTATCGCTCAGGGCGTTGATGCCATCTTCATCGCACCGGTGGTACAGACCGGCTGGGAGCCGGTACTGGAAGAAGCCAAAGATGCCAAAATCCCGGTTTACCTGCTGGACCGCGCCATTGTGGTGAAAGACAAATCGCTCTATCAGGCGGTGGTGACGGCTGACAACGTGCTGGAAGGCAAACTGATTGGCGACTGGCTGGTGAAAACCGTGGGCGACAAGCAGTGTAACGTGGTGGAGCTGCAGGGCACGGTTGGGGCCAGCGTGGCAATCGATCGTAAGAAAGGCTTTGCTGAAGCAATCAGCAACCATCCAAACATTAAAGTGATCCGCTCGCAGTCGGGTGACTTTACCCGGAGTAAGGGTAAAGAGGTGATGGAGAGCTTTATCAAGGCGGAGAACAACGGCAAAAACATCTGCATGGTTTACGCGCATAACGATGATATGGCGATCGGTGCCATTCAGGCGATTAAAGAAGCTGGCCTGAAACCAGGCAAAGATATTCTGACCGGCTCGATTGATGGTGTACCGGATATCTACAAAGCGATGCTGGCGGGTGAGGCTAACGCCAACGTGGAGCTGACGCCAAACATGGCTGGCCCGGCGTTTGATGCGCTGGAAAAATTCAAGAAAGATGGCACGCTGCCGCCAAAAGTGATCAAGACCGAATCTAAGCTGTTCCTGCCTGCCGACGCGCAGAAGGAGCTGGATACCAAAAAAGGTATGGGTTACTGATTCACCGATCAGCCGCAGACCAGCCGCAGACCGCCCTACGGGGCGGTTTTTCATGACGTGAGGCGGAGTGAGCAGAATGACCACGCAAAATGAAACACCGCTGTTATCCATCAGCGGCGTCAGCAAAGGGTTTCCCGGCGTCAAAGCGCTGAATAATGTTTCCTTTGATATCCGTAAAGGGGAGATCATGGCGCTGCTGGGGGAGAACGGTGCCGGTAAATCCACCCTGATTAAAGTGCTGACCGGTGTTTACAGCCGTGATGCAGGGACCATTACCCTGAATGGTGAGCCGATTACGCCGCATAATACGGCGCAGGCGCAGGAGATGGGCATCGGCACCGTTTACCAGGAAGTGAATATGCTGCCGAATATGTCGGTGGCAGATAACCTCTATATTGGCCGTGAACCGCGCCGCTTTGGCATGATTGACCGTCGCCGGATGGTGCGGGAGGCCGATGCGCTGATGCGGAATTATGGTTTTTCCCTCGATGTGACACGTCCGCTGGGCCACTACTCGGTGGCGATGCAGCAGATTATCGCCATCTGCCGCGCGGTCGATCTCTCCGCTCAGGTTTTGATCCTGGATGAGCCGACAGCCAGTCTGGATGCCAGCGAAGTGGAGATGTTGTTTACCCTGATGGCGCAGTTAAAAGCCAAAGGGATGAGCCTGATTTTCGTGACGCACTTTCTCGACCAGGTGTACCGCATTACTGACCGGATTACCGTGCTGCGGAACGGGCAGTTTATCGCCACCCGCGATACCGCCACGCTGCCGCAGATTGAGCTGATTAAGCTGATGCTGGGTCGCGAACTGCTGGAGACCGCACTGCAGCGGCAGGGCAGCACGCTGCGCAGCAATCAGCCGGTGGTGTCGTTTGAGGATTACGGCAGGAAAGGCACCATCGAGCCCTTTAACCTGGAAGTTCGTCCAGGCGAAGTGGTGGGTCTGGCGGGGCTGCTGGGGTCGGGCCGCACCGAAACCGCCGAGGTGTTGTTTGGTATTCGTCGTGCCGATCGCGGGACAGCGAAGATCAAAGGCAAGGTGCAGCGCATTACTAATCCGGCGAAAGCCTCGCAGCTGGGCATGGGTTTTTGCCCGGAAGATCGCAAGACTGACGGGATTATCGGCGCGGCCTCGGTTCGTGAAAATATTATTCTGGCGTTGCAGGCGCAGCGCGGCTGGCTACGGCCGATTAAAAAGCGCGAGCAGCAGGCGATTGCCGATCGTTTTATCAAGAGTCTGGGTATTCGTACGCCGCATGCAGAGCAGCCGGTGGAGCTGTTATCGGGCGGCAACCAGCAGAAGGTGCTGCTGTCGCGCTGGCTGGTGACCAAACCGCAGTTTTTAATCCTCGACGAACCGACGCGCGGCATTGATGTGGGCGCGCACGCCGAGATTATCCGTTTAATTGAATCCCTGTGCGCCGACGGTCTGGCGCTGCTGGTGATCTCCTCTGAACTCGAAGAGCTGGTCGGTTACGCCGACCGGGTGTTGATTATGCGCGATCTGAAGCAGGTAGCAGAAATTCCGCTGGAGCAGCTTTCGGTAGCGTCGATCGTCAATGCTATCGCGGACGGAGGGGTAAAACATGCTTGAGTCCCCTATGACATCTGAAAAAACGCCACGTCGTAAGCTGAAACTCCCGCCAGGGATGCCGCAAATCGCCGCGCTGCTGTTGGTGCTGTTGATTGACAGTCTGGTGGCCAATAACTTTTTTGCCGTGCATCTGCAGGATGGGCGTCTGTTCGGCAGTCCGATCGATATTCTTAACCGTGCGGCACCGGTTGCCCTGCTGGCGATTGGGATGACGCTGGTGATCGCTACCGGCGGCATCGATCTTTCCGTGGGGGCGGTGATGGCGATAGCAGGCGCGACGGCTGCGACATTGACCGTAGCCGGACACGGTGTGCCGTTTATTATTCTCTGCACGCTGGGAACCGGTTTAGCCTGTGGCGTATGGAATGGCGTGCTGGTGGCGCTGCTGCGTATTCAGCCATTTGTTGCCACGCTGATTCTGATGGTTGCCGGGCGCGGAATCGCTCAGCTGATTACGCAGGGGCAGATTGTGACGTTCGACAGTGACAGTCTTGGCTGGTTTGGTAACGGCTCGCTGTGGATGTTGCCGGTACCGGTCTGGATCACGCTGGTGGTAGCGCTGGCGGTGTGGCTGCTGACGCGCAAAACCGCGCTGGGTCTGTTTATCGAAGCCGTGGGGATTAACCTGCGCGCGGCCCGTAACGCGGGTGTGACAGGCTGGCTGGTGGTGATGTCAACCTACGCCATAAGTGGCGTTTGTGCCGCTGTTGCAGGGCTGATCGTCGCGGCGGATATTCGCGGTGCGGATGCCAATAACGCCGGTCTATGGCTGGAGCTGGATGCGATTCTCGCCGTGGTGATTGGCGGTGCGTCGCTGATGGGTGGCCGCTTTAATCTGGTGTTGTCGCTGATAGGCGCACTGATTATTCAGTCGATGAATACCGGGATTTTGCTCTCCGGCTTCCCGCCTGAGCTGAATCAGGTGGTGAAAGCGGTGGTGGTGATGTGCGTGCTGTTGCTGCAGTCACCACGGTTTATTGCGATGTTGAAACGGAGACGCCCGACATGATTAAACGTCATCTTCCGCTGATGATCACCTTACTGGTGTTTGTGGCGGGTTACCTGTTTTGTCTGAGTCAGTTTCCGGGCTTTGCCTCCACCCGGGTAATCTGCAATATCCTGACCGATAATGCTTTCCTCGGGATTATCGCCGTCGGCATGACCTTCGTGATTTTATCGGGCGGTATCGATCTGTCGGTGGGTGCGGTAATCGCCTTTACCGGCGTGTTTCTTGCCCGGGCGATTGGCGATTTTCATGTCGATCCGTTGCTGGCCTTTGCGCTGATTCTGTCACTGGGCGCGCTGTTCGGGGCCATGATGGGCTGGCTGATCGATGCGCTGAAGATCCCGGCATTTATCATTACGCTGGCGGGGATGTTTTTCCTGCGCGGATGCAGTTATCTGGTGTCGGAGAACTCAATTCCTATCGATCATCCGTTCTACAGCATGCTTTCCAGTCTGGCGTGGAAAGTGCCGGGCGGTGGGCGTCTGAGCCTGCTGGCGGTAATTATGCTGGTGGTGGTGTTTGGCGGGATTATTCTGGCGCACCGCACGCGCTTCGGTAACCGGGTTTACGCCATCGGTGGCAATATGACATCCGCCCAGCTGATGGGCGTTTCGACCCGTGCGACCACCATTAAGATTTATATGCTTTCCACCACGCTGGCGACGCTGGCCGGGATCGTGTTCTCGATTTATACCTCGGCAGGTTATGCGCTGGCCGGGTTGGGAGTGGAGCTGGATGCTATCGCGTCAGTAGTGATTGGCGGCACGCTGCTGTCGGGTGGTGTCGGTACAGTGTTGGGCACGCTGTTCGGTGTGTTGATTCAGGGGCTGATTCAGACCTGGATTAACTTCGACGGTACGCTGAGTTCCTGGTGGACCAAGATCGCCATCGGGATTCTGTTGTTTGCGTTTATCGCCCTGCAGCGGTTACTGACGGTTATCTGGGATCGTCAGCAGAACGCGCCGGTTAAACGATTACCTTCCTGAGTTCTGCACTATTCCGGTCAATGGCGGCTCGCAGGAGCCGCCTTTTACTGCGCCAGACGCAGCATCATTACCGTGACCTCTTCACCCGCAATTTGCCGCTGTTCCACCGCCTGCCACCCTGAACGCTGATAGTACGCCTGTTGATCGGGTGTATAGAGCCACAGTTCACCAATCTGCTGTTGTCTGGCTCGCGCAATCGCCTGCTGTATCAACGCTTTTGCGACGCCCTGACCCCGGAATGCCTTGTCCGTCACCACCTCACCAATCCAGAATTCTCGTGCCGGAATGTCATCCAGTTCATAGCGAATGACGCTACAGGTCGCGACCACCGTTTCGCCATCCGGTATGGCAATAAGAGTAAATTCTGACCAAGGTTTCTGATTGCGCTGTTTTAAACGCTCAAGAATGGCAGGCGAGTAAGACCATGCAGGAAGATGTGACCATTCAGTGTGCAACAGTTGTGCGGTTTGTCCGGCGAAGCCGGGATGTTGGTTTAGCTCGGCAATTTGCATGGCGCTGGCGACCTTTGTTTTTGTCAGGCTACAAGCAATACAGGCTGGTGGGGGAAAGTGCAAGAGCAGGAATTTAGCTTTTAAAACAATCACTCAGATCTAAAATAAAGGAGGGAATGATGGGCAGTGGAGTAAAGCGTCCGCCGCATGGACAAAAACGCCGGGAGCGTTTTTGAACAGCGCGAAGCGTTGGCCCGCTCGCGGGCGAGCCTCATGGATAAGGCGAGTGGACCGGCGGCCGAGCCTACAGGGATGTATTTACGGCGACTTTACGGAGCGCCCATTATTTCCGACTGAACAGCACTGTTTTTTAAGCTTAGTGCACTGATAGTTATGTCGCTGTGGGTTGAGGAGAAAGGTCAGGAAAGGTATGCCTGATCGCAAAGGATTCCCGCATCCATGCGGATCGGCCGCGCCATCCCTGGCGTGGACGCTTTGCTCTTCAGGCATACCATTCCTTCCCGGTTGGGCTGATGCATCGCTTTAGGAAGCAGGACAGTGGATATTTCTGTAGATTGTGGATTAATACAAATTGCGGTTGGCTGATGAAAAAGGTCAGGAAAGGTATGCCTGATCGCAAAGGATTCCCGCATTCATGCGGATCGGCCACGCCATCCCTGGTGCGGACGCTTTGTTCTTCAGGCATACCATTCCTTCCCGGTTGGGCTGATGCATCGCTTTAAGAAGCAGGACAGTGGATATTTCTATTGATGGTGGATTAATACAAATTGCTGTTGGCTGATGAAAAAGGTCAGGAAAGGTATGCCTGATCGCAAAGGATTCCCGCATCCATGCGGATCGGCCGCGGCATCCCTAGCGCGGACGCTTTGCTCTTCAGGCATACCATTCCTTCCCGGTTGGGCTGATGCATCGCTTTAACAAGCAGACCAGTGGACTTTTTATTGGTGTATTGAATAAAACAATCGCTTTAGATGAAGATGCAGGGTCAGGAAAGGTATGCCTGATCGCAAAGGATTCCTGCATCCATGCGGATCGGCCACGCCATCCCTGGCGTGGACGCTTTGCTCTTCAGGCATACCATTCCTTCCCGGTTGGGCTTGATCATGGCTTTAAAAACATGCGCTGAACTATCAAAAGGAGGGGATGACGGGCAGTGGAGTAAAGCGTCCGCCGCATGGACAAAAACGCCGGGAGCGTTTTTGAACAGCGCGAAGCGTTGGCCCGCTCGCGGGCGAGCCTCATAGATAAGGCGAGTAGACCGGCGGCCGAGCCTACAGGGATGTATTTACGGCGACTTTACGGAACGCCCGCCATTCCCGACTGAATAGCACTGATTTTCAAACAAACGGCGCTTTACCGTCTATGAATCAATCTTTTTCATAGACAATTAAAGCGCCAAAAAACAGTTTTTAACGTTTCAAACGGTAATACGCTTCGTTCCAGCGCAGCGCGTCTTTAAACGCAGGTAAACGTGTGTGCTCATCAATCACCAGCACTTCGATATCGTTCATCTCACCGTACAGATACATATCATCCAGCGTCAGCGCCTGGCTGAAAACCGTATGGTGCGCGCCGCCGCCCAGAATCCACGCTTCGGATGCGGTCGCCAGTGACGGCTGGGCTTTCCACAGTGCACGCGCAACCGGCAACTTCGGTAGCGGTTTCGGCTGTTCGATAGCATCCACCACGTTAACCAGCAGACGGAAACGATCACCCATATCAATGACGCTGGCGTTAATCGCGCGACCCGCAGGCGTTGAGAAAATCATGCGCGCCGGATCGGCTTTATCACCAATGCCGAGGAACTGCACATCGATCAATGGCTTCTCTTCAATGGCAATTGACGGGCAGACTTCCAGCATATGCGAGCCGAGGACCAGATCGTTACCCGGAGAGAAGTGATAGGTGTAATCCTCCATAAAGGAGGTGCCACCTTTGCGATCGCCAGCCAGCACTTTGAAAATACGCAGTAGCGCAGCGGTTTTCCAGTCACCTTCACCTGCGAAGCCATAACCCTGACCCATCAGACGCTGAACCGCCAGACCTGGCAACTGCGTCATGCCGTGCAGCGTCTGGAAGTTGGTGGTGAAAGCGTGACAGCCTTCTGCTTCCAGGAAACGCTTCAGACCGAGTTCGATGCGTGCGGCATCCAGCACGTTCTGACGTTTTTCACCGCCAGAGGCGGCAACATCGGTAAAGCGGTACAGGCTTTCATATTCGTCGATCAGCGCATTTACGTCGCCATCGCTGACGCCATTGATCACCTCAACCAGATCGCCGACGCCCCAGCCATTCACCGAATAACCGAACTGAATCTGCGCGGCAACTTTATCGCCTTCGGTTACGGCCACTTCACGCATGTTGTCGCCAAAACGCGCGACTTTCAGCTGCTGACTGGCTTGTTTTGTCAGTGCGGCACGCATCCAGTTGCCGAGGCGCTGCTGACTGGCGCTATCCTGCCAGTGACCGGTCACCACGCTGTGCTGCAGGCCCATACGTGCGCCGATGAAACCGAACTCGCGGCCGCCGTGTGCGGTCTGGTTCAGGTTCATAAAGTCCATGTCCATGCTGTCCCATGGGATCTCCGCATTGAACTGGGTATGGAATTGCAGCAGCGGCTTATTCAGCACGCTCAGGCCACCGATCCACATCTTTGCCGGAGAGAAGGTGTGCAGCCAGGTAATGATACCGACGCACTCCTTGTCATAATTGGCGTCGCGACACAGGGCCAGCGCTTCATCCGGTGACTTAACCAGCGGTTTCAGCTCCAGACGCAGCGGTAAACCGGCCTGATTTAAACCCTCCACCACCTGACGTGCATTCTGTTCAACCTGGCGTAACGTCTCCGCCCCGTAGAGGTGCTGCGTGCCGATGACAAACCATACGCTGTAGCTGTTTGACTGTTCCATAAACCACTCCTTTACTTTGAGCCTACCCAATAGGCTATTTTATTTGTCAGTCTGAACCTGGACAGTGCTCACACAGTCTGCTTTAGCAACCTGAACGCCCGTCAGGGCGGCCCTGAAAGGGCGAGCGTAGCGAGTAATCCTCACGTACGCCGTGTACGCGCCGGTTGTTCCGCGCTGTCCGTGTCCAGACTGTCTGCAACAATTACGCCTGGTGGGATAGGCTCGTAGCGGAAGCGGGACGGGCGGCGTATTGCGGTTCAGCCGTCACGCACCATTGTTGATAGCGTTGATAAAGTTGTTGATAGCGGGCGACCCGTGCCGGATCGGGCTGCAGCGTCACGGCAATCGGGCTGGCCATGACCTGCTGGGCGTCGGGAACGCTGGCGTGCACACCGGCGGCGACGGCGGCGAAAATGGCCGCACCCAGCGCACAGCACTCGTCAGAGGCGACGATATCCAGTGGGCGATTCATCACATCGCAGCAGGCCTGCATAATCGCCGGCGATTTCCGTGCGATGCCGCCCAGGGTCAGAATGCTCTCGACCGGGATCTGCTGCTGCTCGAAGCACTCCATAATCGCGCGTGCGCCAAAGGCGGTTGCGGCCACCAGACCGCCAAACAGCGCGGGGGCATCGGTGCCCAGATTGAGGTCGGTGATCACCCCTTTCAGACGCTGATTGGCATTCGGCGTGCGGCGACCGTTAAACCAGTCCAGCACCACTGGCAGATGGTCGAGCTGCGGGTTCGCAGCCCAGGCCTCGGTCAGATCCTTAATCAGACGCTTTTGCATCTCAGCCAGCTGAGGCTTCAGCTCCGGATGCTGCTGCGCCGCCAGCTGTAACGGCCAGCCCAGTAAACGGCTGAACCAGGCGTAGATATCACCAAAGGCAGACTGACCCGCCTCAAGCCCGATAGCGCCTGGCATTACGCTGCCATCGACCTGTCCACAGATGCCTTTGATGTCGCGATCGCCGACCTTTTCAGTGTCAGCAATCAGGATGTCGCAGGTTGAGGTGCCGATCACTTTCACCAGGGTATAGGGTTTTGCACCGCCACCGACCGCGCCCATATGGCAGTCGAATGCGCCACCCGAGAGCGTCACGGTTTGCGTCAGGCCAAGGCGCTGCGCCCATTCAGGACTAAGCGTGCCGACGGGCAGATCAGCGGTCCAGGTATCGGTAAACAGGGGAGAGTCGAGCTGCTGCGTTAACAGCGGGTCCAGCGCATTAAGGAAATCGACATCGGGCAGGCCGTTCCAGTCGCCGTGCCACAGCGCTTTATGCCCGGCCGCACAGCGGCCCCGGCGCAATTTGTCAGGTGCGGTAGTGCCGCTTAACAGGGCTGGCACCCAGTCGCATAGCTCGACCCAGGAGACAGCGGCGTCACGCACGGCCGCATCTTCACGCGACACGTGCAGAATCTTCGCCCAGAACCACTCTGAGGAGTAAATCCCGCCGATATAGCGGCTGTAATCCTGAAAGCGGCCGCTGTGGCACAGCTGATTGATCTCTTCCGCTTCTTCTATAGCAGTGTGATCTTTCCACAAGACAAACATCGCATTGGGGTTGTCGGCGAACTCCGGACGCAGCGCCAGCACGTTGCCGTCGCGGTCAATAGGGGCAGGGGTCGAACCGGTGCTGTCAACACCAATACCGACCACGGCGTTGCGCTGATCGTCACTCAGCGCATTCAGCACGCCGAGCAGCGCCTGCTCCATAGCGTCGATGTAATCCTGTGGATGGTGACGAAAACGGTTGGTGTGTGGATCGCTGTACAAGCCCTGTTGCCAGCGCGGATAGCTGAACACCGCACTTTGCAGCTCTTTGCCGCTATGACAATCCACGGCCAGCGCACGCACCGAATCACTACCAAAGTCCAGCCCAAGGGTGATGGCTCCAGCACGCATCGGAATCTCCTGTAGTTAGTTAACTCCTGTATCCTGGGTTCGGCGCGCCAAATCAGTTAGTCATGGCTGGCTGACAATATGCACTTTTCTGTCATCGGCAGTGATTTTGTGATCCATTGCAAAAGTTAAGGTCCGGTTAAATTTGCTGAATATATGGATCATTTTGTCGTGATTTTAAGATGTGATACCGCTCTACATTTTTCTTCGCTAATACCGCTAAAACTAGCCCAGCGTCTGGACAGTCTGTCAGCACATGCCAGCCTAACGCACTGATTTATGGCTGTACCCACAAAACAAAACAAACTGGTAGCGTTTACACCGATTCGTTATTAGCAGCGAAAAATAACCTGGTACCGGAGAGCATCATGCATAAATTCACTAAAGCGTTCGCGGCCATCGGCCTGGCAGCGGTTATGTCACAATCCGCTATCGCCGAGACCATGAAGCTGGGATTCTTAGTCAAGCAACCAGAGGAACCCTGGTTCCAGACTGAATGGAAATTCGCCGACAAAGCGGGCAAAGATCTTGGCTTTGATGTCATTAAAATTGCCGTGCCGGATGGTGAAAAAACCCTGAATGCCATCGACAGCCTGGCGGCTAACGGCGCGAAAGGTTTTGTTATCTGTACGCCCGATCCGAAACTCGGCTCTGCCATCATGGCAAAAGCGCGTGGCTACGGTCTGAAAGTCATCGCGGTCGATGACCAGTTCGTCACCGCCAAAGGCAAACCAATGGATACCGTGCCACTGGTGATGATGGCCGCGACCAAAATTGGTGAGCGTCAGGGTCAGGAACTCTATAAAGAGATGCAGAAACGCGGCTGGGATGTGAAAACCACCGGCGTGATGGCAATTACCGCCAACGAACTCGACACCGCGCGTCGTCGTACCGGCGGCTCAATGGACGCGATCAAAGCTGCTGGCTTCCCGGCAGCGCAGATCTACCAGGTTCCCACCAAATCTAACGACATCCCTGGCGCGTTTGACGCCGGTAACTCCCTGCTGGTGCAGCATCCTGAAGTCAAACACTGGCTGATTGTCGGCATGAACGACAACACCGTGCTGGGCGGCGTGCGCGCGACCGAAGGTCAGGGCTTTAAAGCCGCTGACGTCATCGGTATCGGCATCAACGGCGTCGATGCCATCAGTGAACTGTCGAAAGAGAAGGCGACCGGTTTCTACGGATCGTTGCTGCCAAGCCCGGATATCCACGGCTACAAAAGCAGCCAGATGCTCTACAACTGGGTGAGCAAAGGTGAAGAGCCACCGAAATTCACCGAAGTTACCGATGTGGTGCTGATCACCCGTGACAACTTCAAAACTGAACTGGCGAAAAAAGGACTGATGTAACCCTGAGCCTGCCAGGCAGTTTGTCGCCTGGCATCCTTAATAGCCGATTTCGCGCCGCCCGCCAGAACCGGCAGGTGGCGCGAAAGAGTGAGGAAAAACATGAACACTGATTCAGCATTTCTGTCGTTTCATGGCATCAGTAAAACCTTCCCTGGCGTGAAAGCGTTGCAGGATATCTCTTTCGACTGCCGTGGCGGTGAAGTCCATGCTCTGATGGGCGAGAACGGCGCAGGCAAGTCGACGCTGTTAAAAATACTCAGCGGCAGTTATCAGCCGAGCGGCGGTGAGATTCGTATTAAAGGCCAGCCGATGAGCTTTCAGCGCACCACCGATGCGCTGGACGCGGGCGTCGCCATTATTTACCAGGAACTGCATCTGGTGCCGGAAATGAGCGTGGCAGAGAACATCTATCTCGGTCAGATCCCGCATAAACATGGGCTGGTCAACCGTAAGCTGATGCGTTTTGAGGCGGGCCTGCAACTGAAAAATCTCGGCATGGATATCGATCCCGATATGCCGCTGAAATACCTGTCGCTGGGGCAGTGGCAGATGGTAGAGATAGCCAAAGCGCTGGCGCGTAACGCGCGTATTATCGCCTTTGATGAGCCAACCAGCTCCCTGTCGGCGCGTGAAATCGACAACCTGTTCCGCGTCATCCGTCAGCTCCGTGAGGAGGGCCGGGTGGTGCTCTACGTTTCACACCGTATGGAGGAGATTTTCGCCCTCAGCGATGCCATCACCGTTTTCAAAGATGGTCGCTACGTGCGGACGTTTACTGACATGGCTAATACCCATCACGACGATCTGGTGCAGGCGATGGTGGGACGTAACCTCGGTGATATCTATGGCTATTCACCGCGTGCCAAAGGCGCGGTGCGGCTGGAACTGGACAAGGTCGAAGCGAAAGGGGTCCGTACGCCGATTTCGCTGAAAGTCCATGCCGGTGAAATCGTCGGCCTGTTTGGCCTGGTCGGTGCCGGTCGCAGTGAACTGCTGAAAGGGCTGTTTGGCGGCACGCGCCTGCGCGGCGGTCAGGTGATTCTGGACGGCAAACCGCTGCCGCTACGGGAGCCGATCGACGCCATCCGTGCGGGCATCATGCTCTGCCCGGAAGATCGCAAAGCCGAGGGCATTATTCCGGTGCATTCGGTGCGCGACAACATCAACATCAGCGCCCGTCGTCATAACCTGACTATTGGCTGCCTGATTAAAAATGGCTGGGAAAATAAAAATGCCGACAGCCATATTCGATCGCTGAATATCAAAACGCCCAGCGCCGATCAGCTGATCATGAACCTCTCCGGCGGCAACCAGCAGAAGGCGATTCTGGGACGCTGGCTGTCAGAGGATATGAAAGTGATCCTGCTGGATGAGCCAACGCGCGGTATCGATGTCGGTGCCAAGCATGAAATCTATAACCTGATTTATCAGCTGGCGAACCGCGGCATTGCGGTGCTGTTCGCCTCCAGCGATTTACCGGAAGTGATGGGCCTGGCCGATCGCATCGTGGTGATGCGCGAAGGTGCCATTGCCGGTGAGTTGCTACACGACGACGCCACGGAGCAGCAGACGCTGAGCCTGGCGATGCCCAAAACCACTCAAGCGGCCGCCGTGGCCTGACAGGAGATCATCATGGCTTCATCCACGACCTCAAATACGCCGCAGCCCGCTTCACGCGGCGGCCTGCAGTTAGGTCGCATCTGGGACAACTTCGGCATGCTGGTGGTATTTGCACTGCTGTTTATTGTCTGTGCGATCTTTGTGCCGAACTTCGGCTCGTTTATCAATATGAAAGGCTTAGGGCTGGCGATGTCGATGTCCGGCATGGTCGCCTGCGGCATGCTGTTCTGTCTGGCCTCCGGTGATTTTGACCTGTCGGTCGCTTCCGTCATCGCCTGCGCGGGTGTGGTTACCGCCGTGGTGATTAACATGACCGAAAGCCTGTGGATTGGCGTGGGTGCCGGTCTGGTACTGGGCATGATCACCGGCTTTATCAACGGCTTTGTCATTGCCCGACTCAAGATCAATGCGCTGATCACCACGCTGGCGACCATGCAGATTGTCCGCGGCCTGGCCTATATCTTCTCTGACGGTAAAGCGGTCGGTATCGAAGATGAGCGCTTCTTTGAACTGGGCTTTGCCAACTGGCTTGGCGTGCCCGCTCCCATCTGGCTGACCCTGGCCACCATGCTGATCTTCGGCTTCCTGCTCAACAAAACCACCTTTGGCCGTAACACCCTGGCGATTGGCGGCAATGAAGAAGCAGCACGTCTGGCGGGTGTACCGGTGGTGCGTACCCGCATCATCATCTTTATCCTCTCCGGTCTGGTTTCAGCGGCGGCGGGCATCATCCTGGCGTCACGTATGACCAGCGGTCAGCCAATGACCTCTATCGGCTATGAGCTGGTGGTGATTTCTGCCTGCGTGCTGGGTGGCGTTTCGCTGAAGGGCGGCATCGGTAAAATTTCCTACGTTGTGGCAGGGGTATTAATCCTCGGCACAGTAGAGAATGCGATGAATTTATTGAATATCTCGCCATTCTCACAGTATGTGGTACGTGGTCTGATACTGTTAGCAGCGGTGATTTTTGACCGTTACAAACAGAAAAAAGCCTGATTGAGCGAGCCGTTGGCCCGCAGAGGCAAAAGCCTCTGCGGGCTATCCGAACAATAACAGACTGAGTGAGGACGCTATGTATCACCGCGAATTACCGGCCGAGCAGCAAAACCCCTTGTTGCCGGGCTATTCATTCAATGCCTGGCTGGTGGCGGGGCTGACGCCCATTACTGCAGACGGCCCGCTCGATTTCTTTATCGACCGCCCGCACGGCATGAAAGGTTACATTCTGAACCTCACTATCAAAGGAAAAGGGCGGGTATTCGACGGCGAACGAGCCTTTGACTGCGAACCGGGCGAAATGCTGCTGTTTCAGCCAAAAACGGCCCACTATTATGGTCGCGCGCCGGACAGCCCGCAGTGGTTCCACCGCTGGGTCTATTTCCGACCGCGCGCCTACTGGCAAGACTGGCTGCGCTGGCAGGATGAGCAGGAGGGCGTGGGACGACTGCTGCTGCCGGAATCGCTGCGCGGTGAGTTTGACCGCCTGTTTGCCAGTATCGAACAGACCCATAATTCGGGCCGTCGCTTTGCGGAAGAGCTGGCGATGAACCTGCTCGAACGGCTGCTGCTACGCGCCGTCGAAGAAGATCCCCGCAGCCATCAGTTAATCCGCGATCCGCGCGTGATTGAAGCCTGCCAGTATGTCACCAACCATCTCGCCAGCGAGGTCAAGATTGAAGAGGTGGCGCGCCACGTCTGTCTGTCGCCGTCGCGGCTTGCGCACCTGTTCCGCGAGCAGATGGGCGTGAATCTGCTGCGCTGGCGTGAAGATCAGCGCGTAATCCGCGCGAAACTGCTGCTGCAGACCACCCAGGAGCCTATCGCCTCGGTTGGACGTGAAGTGGGTTACGACGACCAGCTCTACTTCTCACGGGTGTTCCGCAAGCGTGTCGGCGTCAGTCCCAGCGACTTCCGCCGCCGTAATCAGGATGCACATGACAGCCTGGCCGCTCAGACCGCCTGGCCACTGGCGCGAAGTGCTATCTCCTAGTTTTTTCGGGGAATTCCGCCTTGTCGTCATTTGGTTAATAGTCTTAAATCAATCAGGTTATCAACTAAGAGCCTGGTCAATCAGGCTCTGAGAGGAATCCAAATGAGCGATAAATTACGTGTTGGCCTGATCGGCTACGGTTTTGCCAGCAAAACGTTTCACGCCCCACTGATTGCGGGGACGCCGGACGTCGAGCTGGCAGCCATTTCCAGTAGCGACGCCAGCAAAGCCCACGCCGACTGGCCCGCCGTTAAGGTCGTGGCCGACCCTCAGGCGCTGCTGGACGACCCGACTCTGCAACTGATCGTTATTCCTACCCCCAACGACACGCACTTCCCGCTGGCAAAAGCGGCGCTGAACGCCGGTAAGCATGTGGTGGTCGATAAGCCGTTCACCGTGACGTTGTCACAGGCGCGCGAGCTTGATGCGCTGGCGAAAGCCAAAGGGCTGCTGTTGTCGGTGTTCCACAACCGCCGCTGGGACAGCGACTTCCTGACGCTGAAATCCCTGATTGAAGCCGGTTCGCTGGGTGAAGTGCGCTACTTCGAATCGCACTTTGACCGCTTCCGTCTGGAAGTGCGTAATCGCTGGCGTGAAATGAAAGGCGCAGGCAGCGGAATCTGGTATGACCTGGGGCCGCATCTGCTGGACCAGGCGCTGCAGCTGTTTGGCCCGCCGGTCGCTATCACGGTTGATCTGGCCGAGATGCGTCCTGGCGCGCAGACCACCGACTACTTCCATGCGACGCTGACGTATCCGCAGCGCCGTATCGTGCTGCACGCCAGCATGCTGGTCGCGGCAGAATCCGCCCGTTATACCGTCCACGGCACGCGCGGCAGTTACGTGAAGTATGGTCTGGATCCGCAGGAAGATCGCCTGAAATCGGGTGACTTCCCGCCGCAGGAAGACTGGGGCTATGACATGCGTGACGGCACGCTGACGCTGGTTGACGGAGATTCCCTGACCGAAACGACCCAGCTAACCCAGCCAGGAAACTATCCTGCTTATTATGCGGGCATCCGCGATGCGATTGCCGGACGTGGCAACAATCCGGTGACGGCGGAAGAGGCGATTCAGGTGATGGAGCTGATCGAGTTGGGTCTGCAATCTGCCGAGAAACGCCAGACGATGTCGCTGAAGCGCGTTTAATCTTTTATCCGTGCAGGTATCTGCAGGATTAAGTGTACCGAAGCCCTGTAATGCTGTTACGGGGCTTTTGTACATCTGCAGCGTGCTATTCTTGTGACCTTTCAATTACATCCCCGTCCTGCCTGACCTTTTAGCTAAAAAAAGATCGCATCGCCTACAGCCGTCTCACGCCCGGAGCGCAGCGCCCGGGTGAACGAGAAACCGGCCGAAGAGACAACCGAGAGTGATTGTGAATCGGCAGAGCAGGGCCGGATTATTGTTTGAGGCTGGCTCTGAATTCTTCTGGATTGACTGATTCGGGCCTGAGCTATTCCTGACACGCGCCTGTGCCCAGCTTTTCGACATGCTTTTGCTTCGTTCACGTTGCCTGACGGTCCAGCTCGTCCATTTTATCGTTTGCCAGTTTCAGTACCTTGCCGGGGCGTTTGTTGTCGGCTATTTTTACCATGTCTGTCCATAGAACGGGCGTTAGGTTTTATCCGGCCGATCTGCAGTCACAAAAAGAGTCCCGAAAGGCTTTTTATTAGTTTTTGCCAAGTAGTGTGGACTTAGCTTCAATTAAAGCATTTTGGAACCATTCGAAATTAATTGGTTTTAGGTTCGGCTGAAACTCAATTTTGAGATTTTCTTTGCCATCTTCCTGCTGCAAAAGAGCGATAAACTTATCATCACAATAGATTTCGGCGATTAACTCCTCATAATCTACATCGCTAGCTACAAGAATTTTTAATTGGTTTTTATTTGTCATTATTAAGGCTCCAGAAAACCTCTAAAATTACCATCTGGATCGAATCTTGATCCTTTCCCATCAGGGGACATTATATCAAATCCACCAAAACGGTTACCTTCTTTTACTGTTATACCTGCTGGTCTGATGATTGAATCTAATATCTTTTGCCCCTGCTTGTTCATCTGAGTTGGGGTGCCTCTCGCCATTGGGAATGCGCTACCTTCCCGGCTTCCGTGTTTCTGCAGGGCTCTGCCCGCAACAGTGTAATTACCTGACTTTACTGCAGGATCTATCTTGCCTCCTGACTGAGAGAGAGCATCGAGAGTAAACTCTTTGCCATTGGCTGATAGCGTTTCTTTCCGAGCCAATGTTTCTAACTGCTCAATTTCGCTGGTAGCACCCAGGCGACCGAGACTTAGACCTGCAGCAATAGAAGCACCCGCGATAATCAGACCTATGTTATCCATGACCTGATCGTAACCCGCTGGTGCATCACCGCCGAGCTGTTGTGCTGTTTTACGGAATTCCTCGACATTGCCATTATAGACTCCGCCAGCGGCAAGTAACCGACCGACGCTTTTACTGTTAAGGGTGCCGTAGGTCACAGGATGGCTGCTTCCTGCCCTGAGCTGCCTTGATGAGGTTGGGGCAGGTTTTCCACCGGAATGCCGGTAATTGCGTCTACTGACCGCAAGGTTAAATTCTTTAATAATCCGCTGGGCGCCATCAAACAGGAAGGCAGTTTTATCACGGCAGATTAACACTCCGTTGTCGTCAATGTAAAACAGGTTGGCAGGAAGAACCGATACGTCATTCAGGCATACCACGTCACCCCGTTCAATCATATGTTTCAGTTGTGCTTTTGCCTGCGAGCCATATTCAGGCGTGGCGGAGGAATATGGCCGTCAGATTTCAGGTCGATATTGACGATATAATGGGAGTGATACCACCTGTCATCATACCGATAGTCCTTTTCGGCGTGCTGCCAGGCAGCATAAGGGCGGATTATTCGCTCAAATGATTCGGGGTTCAGATTATCTCTGGACAGGCAGAAAAGACGATTTCCGGGCAGGCTCAGCGCCATAAAACATCCTGTTTATTGCTCCGTGATAGGCGTATTTTCGTACAGCGGAGTACAGAACGCAATCATTCAGGCAAAGAATGCCTGATCCCCCCGTGACGGGTACACCCTAAAACGGAGATCAAAGTGACCAGCGTAAGGCCGTTCGTTTTAAGTTCTGATTTTGCGGGTGTCGTGCCAGAACCTGGCAGTCACACTTCACCGCAGGAACTACCTTGTTGCTCATTTATCTGATGCCAGTTGCGTACGGCAAGACGGGGTAGAGTCAGCTTTTTCCCGAACTGATCTGGCTCTTACCTTTCTACAATTTCCCCGTTTATCCTGCCGGAGTCCGGGGCGCAGAACTGAGCTTCAAAGGTCCATATGAATTTAATGTCGTTGAATGGTATTAGGCGGGTAGTGACATCGCCAGCCAGCGCTAAAAAAATTTGATTGTCTAAGTCTTAAGGCATTATGCAAAAAGCAAAACGGGCCGGATATCCGGCCCGTTTTTTGTCGCTATGCTTCAGGATTACTGCACCCGTGCGCGAAGAGCCGCTTTCTCTGCTTCGTTAAGGAACGCAATCGTCAGACCATTTTCCTGCGCCTGACGGATCTGCGCCGCGCTCAGACCGGCAGCCGGAGCGGCGTGATGATACTCATGCGCCAGTTCAATACCCTGAACCGCCGGATCATCCGTATTGATGGTCGCCAGAATGCCATGCTCCAGGAAGGTCTTCAGCGGATGCTGCGCCAGTGATGGCACGGTGCTGGTCTGGATATTGGAGGTCAGGCAGGATTCAATGCCAATACGGTGCTCTGCAAGGAAATCCATCAGCGCGGGATCTTCAATCGCTTTCACGCCGTGACCGATACGTTCTGCACCCAGCTCCCGAATCGCCTGCCAGATGCTCTCGGGTCCGGCCGCTTCGCCCGCATGGACGGTAACGCGGAAACCGGCATCGCGCGCCTGGGTAAAGTGGCTCAGGAACTCGCTGCCCGGGAAGCCCAGCTCATCACCCGCCAGATCGACCGCGGTGATGTGATCGCGATGGGCAAGCAAAGCTTCCAGTTCACTCAGGCAGGCATCTTCGCCAAAGGTGCGGCTCATAATACCAATCAGACGTACATCGATATCATGCTGCTGACGGCCTGCGCGCACGCCATCAATTACCGCTTCAACCACACCGGCAATCGGCAGGTTGTGGGTCATCGCCATATAGCCAGGGGAAAAACGCAGTTCAGCATAGTGAATGCCCGCGCGGGCGGCATCTTCGACATTCTCCTGCGCGATCCGGCGGCAGGCGTCCAGATCGCCCAGTACTTTCACGCCCCAGTCCAGTTTCTGCAGGAAGCTCACCAGATCAGGTTCATTCTCGCCAACCTGCACATGCGGACGCAGCGTTTCCAGCGTGGAAGCGGGCAGGGAAAGGTTAAACTGGCGACCTAAATCGAGAATGGTTTGTGCACGAATGTTGCCATCAAGGTGGCGGTGGATATCAGTCAGAGGAATTTTAGAATCGATCATGGCGCACTCGCTCAGTTGTCGGTGAAGTGCAGAGCATTATAAAAATATCTTGCGCAACAGCGCCAGCTATTTGCGCAACAGCCGCGCCAGATGCTGCTTAATTACGCATAACGGACGAGCAAAGTCATTCCACCGGCTGTCATGTATAAAAAAGGCGACCCGGAGGCCGCCTTAAAAGTAAGAGAGGAAAATTACTGCGGCATCCCTTCGCTGGTCGGCATACCCAGCATATAGCGGGAGAGGAATTGCTCCAGCGTCATTTTGTCGCCGTTCATGTTCACCTGACCGTTGATATACTGCAGGCTGGTGACGATATTGTTATCCTGCTGCTGGGTCAGGCGGAACATCTGCCCCATCGCCGCCAGACCTTTCACCTGCTGATCTGCCAGCTTCTGTGCGTCATCGGCCTGATATCCTTCAGCCAGGCCGACTTTATGCATGGTTTCGGTCGCCATTGGCATATTGATGACCAGCTTGCTGTCCAGGCTCTTGAGGACCCGATCAACCATGGCGCTGAGTGTCTGGGCTTCACCGGTCACCGCAGCGGGATCGTTGAAATTAGCGGTCAGGTTAAAGGTGCTTTCACCTTTATCATTTTTCCAGCTCAGCGGGGCGATGCTGATCGCGGGTGAGCCTTTCAGCAGCATCGGCAGGTTACTCATCAGAATCTGATGCACACCCGCCTGGTAGCGGATAGGATCTTCCGCGACGCCAGGCTGGCTCAGCAGTTCCTGCATCTGGGCGTTGTAACGATCAGAGAAGGCTTTTACCGCCTGCGCATCAAACTGTGACAGTTTCATCTTCAGCGCTGCCTGACCAAAATCCTGCTTCTGCAACTGAATGCCTTCAACCTTGTAATCGATATTGCCGCCAATCTTCCCGGCGCTGTTATCGAAAGAGGAGGTGCCTTTCATTTTGTTCAGCGTCAGGGCGTCCTGACCATTAATGCTGGCGTTGACCTTCTCAACCTCCACCGACTGGTCGCCAATACGCACGCCTTCCGGGCTGAGGTGCGTATTACCGCTCAGCTTCAGACCATTGAGGGTGAACAGCACCGGCTGGCCCATCTCATTTTTACTGGTCAGCGCAAGGCTATCAACGTCACTGTCCAGCGACACTTTGTCGCCTTTGTTATCCGCGCTGACGTTGAAGGTGCCCCCATTGGTGGCCAGACGCTCGCCGCTTTGCGCATTCTGATAATCTACCGGCAGAACGCGCAGCGCCGTATCGGTGGCACCGCTGTAGCCGATACGGGTATCGGCGGTAATCAGCGACTTGTTGCCGGTCAGCTCAAACAGTTTTTTCACCGCATCGGTGTTAGCCAGTTCGGTATGAACCGACGCCATGCTCGGGATCAGATTGAAATGCTTCAGCTGAGCAAACGGGAAAGGGCCATGATCGATGGTTTCGTTCAGGATGATGCTCTGGCCAGGTTTCAGCAGGGGATTATCTTCGGTCTGCGAGTTGGCCTGAATCACCAGATTCACTTTGCTGCTGAATACGCCACGCTGATAGTCCTGATAGCTGATCTTCAGTCGGCTGTTAGGGGCATAAGCATTCAGCTGGGCATTGGCGTTCTGCACCAGCTCATCCCTGTGGCTTTCAATCTGCTTGCCGGTGAACCAGGCCGCGCCAGTCCAGACTACGCCCAGTGCGATGATGACACCTACGGCAACATTGGTCTTTTTCATTGCTGATTCGTCCTTATCCTTGAGTCCGCTTATGCCGCAGGTTTACCCCGGCGACTGAAGAAAAACGCCCGCAGGCGTTTAAAAGCTAATAGGTTGAAATAATAGCAGTTAACAGGCACTCCGTCAGCCGCTTCACCCTAAGTCGTTAAATACCCGCGCCAGTCGGCCCGTGCCTGCAACCGTGACGGGGGATTCGCTGGCGGCAATGAAGCAGGATTCGCCTGGTTTCAGCGTCACCTGCTGCTCACCTTTGGCGATCACCGCCTGGCCTTCGATGCAGAACAGCACTGCGGCGCTCTGCTGCGCCAGCGGCTGTGGCTCTGCGTTCAGGGTATGAATGGCAAAGGCAAAATCCTCCACCGGAATCGGGAAGCGCAGCGCGTTGCCCTGTTGCTCCGGCTCGGTCAGCAGGGTGCTGGCTGGCTTCTCTTCAAACTTCAGGTTCGCCATCAGCTCGGCAATATCGATATATTTCGGCGTTAAACCGGCCCGCAACACGTTATCGGAGTTTGCCATCACCTCCAGCGCCACACCTTTCAGATAAGCGTGCGGGGTCTCCGCATAGAGGAACATCGCCTCGCCCGGTTGCAGGGTGACCACGTTCAGCAGCAGCGGTGAAAACAGGCCGCTGTCGTCAGGATACTCTGCCGCAATCATGCGAATGGTCTCCCACGGCTCACCCTGCTGTGCATCAACCGCGGATTTCAGGATGCCCAGCGCCAGCGATTTCGCCTCGCCCTCCAGTGACAGCAGGGTAGAGAAGAGCGCGGCCAGCGTCTCCTGATCGGGATGCTGCAGAAAATGGGCAATCTGAGGATGTGCGCCCGCGACCGGCTCCAGTAGTGAAACCATCTGCGTCAGCGTGCGAAAGCCATTCATCGCCTGGAAGGGCGTCAGTGCATAGACCAGTTCCGGCTTGTGGTTGGCATCTTTATAATTGCGCTCAGCCGCCGTCAGCGGAATACCGGCTGCATTCTCACGGGCAAAACCGGCTTCCGCCGCGCGTTTGCTGGGATGGACCTGAATCGACAGCGGCTGATCGGCACACAATACTTTGAACAGGAAAGGAAGCTCGCCAAAACGCTGTGCCACCGCCTCGCCCAGCATAGCGGCAGGCGCGGCATCAATCACGTCACGCAGCGACTGCTCGCTGCCCTGGTCAACCACAGTGGACGGGCTTTTCGGATGCGCGCCCATCCAGAGTTCCGCCATCGGCAGTCCCTGGGGGTTGGCGATTCCGTAGAGCTCAGTCAACGCAGTTTTGCTGCCCCATGCGTAATTTTGCAGCGTATTGTTCATTTTTTGCATCGTATAACCCTTTATCACGGGAAATTATTGCCCGTATTAAACCAGAAACTGCCGGTAAAAATACATCTCCAGCGCAAAAGGACGCTAAGCTCTGATAATGTTAAATTATTGTGTATTACTATCCTGACCGCCCGGCAGTCGATCGTCATGACGGACCGGGCGGTCATTCTTTTAAAAACCAGATGAAGGAGACGTATTCATGGCAGCCAATCGCATTGAGAAAGATTCAATGGGCCCCATCGACGTACCGGCAGACAAACTGTGGGGCGCGCAGACTCAGCGCTCACTGGAACACTTCCGCATCTCAACCGAAAAAATGCCGACCGCGCTGGTGCATGCACTGGCACTGACCAAGCGCGCCGCGGCCAGCGTTAACCGCGATCTGGGACTGCTGCCCGCTGACCGCGCCGGGGCGATTGTCAGCGCGGCCGATGAAGTGCTGGCAGACAAGCATGCGGACGAATTCCCGCTGGCGATCTGGCAGACCGGTTCCGGCACCCAGACCAATATGAACATGAATGAAGTGCTGGCGAACCGCGCCAGTGAAATTCTGGGTGGAGAGCGCGGTATGGCGCGGCTCGTGCATCCCAACGACGATGTGAACAAGAGCCAGAGTTCCAATGATGTCTTCCCGACCGCGATGCACGTTGCTGCCGTTATCGCCCTGCGCGAACAGCTTATCCCACAAATTGAGGTATTGAAAAATACCCTGAGCCAGAAGTCCGACGCCTTTAAAGATATCGTTAAGATTGGCCGTACGCACCTGCAGGATGCGACGCCGCTGACGCTGGGCCAGGAGATTTCCGGCTGGGTGGCGATGCTGGAGCATAACCTGAAGCATATTGAGCAGAGTATTCCTCACGTGGCGGAACTGGCGCTGGGCGGCACCGCAGTCGGTACCGGCCTGAACACTCACCCGGAATATGCGGTGCGCGTGGCGAAGGCGCTGGCCGATCTCACACAGCAGCCGTTTGTCACTGCGCCAAACAAGTTTGAGGCGCTGGCAACCTGTGATGCGCTGGTGCATGCGCATGGCGCGCTGAAAGGGCTGGCCGCCTCGCTGATGAAAATCGCTAACGATGTGCGCTGGCTCTCTTCCGGCCCGCGCTGCGGCATCGGCGAAATCGCCATCCCGGAAAATGAACCAGGCAGCTCCATCATGCCGGGTAAAGTTAACCCGACCCAGTGCGAAGCGATGACCATGCTCTGCTGTCAGGTGATGGGTAACGATGTGGCGATCAACATGGGCGGTGCATCCGGTAACTTTGAGCTTAACGTGTTCCGTCCGATGGTGATCCATAACTTCCTGCAATCGATTCGCCTGCTGGCGGATGGCATGGACAGCTTTAATCATCACTGCGCGGTCGGCATTGAGCCGGTGCGTGAGCGCATCGATCAACTGCTTAACGAATCGCTGATGCTGGTGACGGCGCTGAATACCCATATTGGCTATGACAAAGCGGCAGAAATTGCCAAGAAGGCGCACAAAGAGGGGCTGACGCTGAAAGGCTCGGCGCTGAAGCTGGGTTATCTTACCGAAGAGGAGTTTGATGCCTGGGTACGGCCGGAAGAGATGGTCGGCAGCATGAAGTCATAAGATTTGAGTGGGTCAGAGGCCAGCGAATGCTGGCCTTTTTGATTTATATCGGACAATCGACCCACAGATGCAGTCTGGGGATCAAAAGATTCAGCGGTTCAGCGGCAGGTTTATAACGATAGTTAATGTTATCGGCATCGTAGTTAAGCAATTCGCCCAGAACCGGAACCTGCGTGCGATCGCGACAGATAACCAGAATCGGTGAAGGGCAGGCCAGCTGAGTCTGTTTTTGTTCATCCGCGCGCCAGACGCGTGCAACCGGCTGGACTTTCACCGGGCGCTTGATTTTCAGCCGTGCCGAAGCGGGCAGGGCGCGCACGCTTGCCAGCTCTTCCTGCACTTTTTCCGCCCACTGTTCACGCGACCACGGCGCTTTTGCACGTCCCGACTTCAGGCTTTTTTCCAACTGGGCGATCACCTCTTCACGCTTGAGATTCTTGATAATGTGCTTGTTGGCCCAGCCAAAACGCAGGCTGTCGGGTGCGCTCAGCAGGGTGATAGTGCGATAGGCATTCAGGGTGATCAGCCCGCGCAAATGCTGGTGGACGAACTCAAAACGCGCCTCACTCGGCAGGCCTGAGTCCACCGTAATCAGCTGCTCCAGCCGTGCTTTCAGCTGATTGATGACGTCAACCAGCGAGCCGATCTCCGCCTCCTGCTGCGCGTCGCATTCGATACAGAGCGCGCCAGGTAAGCGCACGGCAGCCTTGGTGCTCAGCTGTTCTGACTGATGCTGCATAAACAGGCGGCAGTAGTGGTCAAGCGCCATCTTTAACGCGCTCTCACCGAGATGCTGCTCGACGGCAATCCGGGTGATCGCTTCATGTTCGCGGCCTTTAACCACCGGCGGCAGGCTGAAGACGCGGGCGATCAGCAGTGGCTGCGCTTCAATCTGCTGACGCAACTCACCCAGCGCCAGTTCCAGGTCATTTACACATTGATGCATATCAGCCACTAAGTCGTAGCGCGTCATATTGTGCCTCCGTAGTTACAACGTCCACAATGTGGCAGAAGCCTGGCGAGGATGCAAGTGGCATGTAGTTACAACATACATTTAAAGCTGTACACAAAACGGTGCGGCCTGCCTGGCTAGCCAGTTAAAAGGGCATCACGCATTTTGGCTTATCACAGAACATGTTATAAAAACGGTTCGCCTGCTAACCAGGAGATTGCCTGTGAATCAGAACAACAAACCCGGTATCACCGCCATTATTACCCTGGGCTGGGTGCAGATCCTCTCGTGGGGCGGGTCGTTCTACCTGATGGCAGTGATGGCGAATCCGATTGCGGCTGAGACAGGCTGGTCACAGCAGTGGATTTATGGCGCGCTCTCGACCGGGATTCTGGTATCGGGCCTGTTGTCACCGTTGGCAGGCAGGATTATCGCCCGAACCGGTGGCCGCCTGCTGCTGGCGCTGAGCGGCATGGTGATGGCGGTGGGGCTGGTGATCATGGCTTACAGCCACTCTCTGCCACTGTTTCTGTTTGCCTGGGTGATTATTGGCATCGGCATGGCGATGGGCCTTTATGACGCACTGTTTGCCACGCTCGGCACCTGCTATGGCGGTCAGGCGCGTGGAGCGATTACCGGAATCACCCTGATATCTGGCTTCTGCACCACGCTGGTCTGGCCGGGAACGGCATTGTTAATCCACGGATTCGGCTGGCGGAACGCGTCGCTGATTATTGCGGCACTGATGGTCGTCTGTGTGCTGCCCGCCTATTTGTTTGCCTTACCGGATAGTCACGCTCAACGGCCGGTGAAACGACCGAGTCCGCAGCCTGGCGCGGCGGAGATTGCGCCTGCGCTGTTCTGGCTGCTCTGTGCCATTTTTACCCTGGCGTCAGTGATTATGACGGCTATTTCCGTGCAGCTTATCGCCTTGTTGCAGGCGAGTGGCCATACGCTGACCTCGGCGCTGGCGATCAGCGCCGTACTTGGTCCGTGCCAGGTGGGATCCCGACTCGTCGATATCGCCTTTAAACGCAGCCATCCCATCCGCACCACCTTTTTTTCCGTCGGGCTGGTGGCGCTGGGCTTGCTGTTACTGGCGCTGTTTCCGCAGATGGCGTTGCTGAGTATGGTGCTGTATGGCGCAGGAAATGGCTTACGTGCCATCGTGCGCGGAACTTTACCGCTGGCAATGGTCAAACCAGAGTCCTATGCGATTGTGGTGGGTAAAATGGCCCGCCCGGCGTTGATGGGGCAGGCACTGACGCCGCTGATAGGTGGATATGTGTTTGAAAAGATGGGAGCATCGGCGACGCTGTGGTTGCTTTGCGCCCTGGCAATCTTTAACGTGGTACTGGTTATGGCACTGAAGCAGCGATTACCGGCGTCATCGGCCACCACGGCATAACGGAACGGTTCTTCCTGCTCCGCAGGAAGAGGGCAGTTAGCAGGCTAAGCACCTTGTGCTATCGGGCCTCAGCCTTTGGTGAATACGTGCCTTGTCACCGCCAGTTTGCTTCAAAAAAGCAACAGTGTTTGTTATATTTATTGCTCATTGATTGTTCACTTATGCGGCAATAAAACAATAAGATGCACCGCAACTCAGGATAAAGAAATGCTTGATTACCGCTTCCCGACAGCTTTGCAAATGGTTCTGAGCGTAGCGATGGCGGAGCAAATGGGAAAACGCTCTACCAGCGCGATTCTGGCCTACGGGCTGGAAGCGAATCCCAGTTTCATACGAAAATTAATGGTTCCGCTGACCCGTGACGGCATTATCGTCTCCACGCTGGGCCGTACCGGTTCAATTCATCTGGGCCGTCCTGCTGCGGAAATTACCCTGCGGGATATCTATGTCTCCGTGATCGAAGACAAAAAAATCTGGGCCGCGCGTCCTGACGTTGCGCCGCGTTGTCTGGTCAGTGCCAACCTCTGCTGGTACTTCAAGTCGATAGCCGATGAAGCCGAGCAGGCGTCGCTGGATGTGCTGGCAAAACGCACCGTGGCAGACGCACTGAACGAACTGAAGAAACGCGACACCAGCAACTGCACCGCCGTGCCGGAACCTGAACCCGAAGAGATTGATGATCTCTGCAAAAAGAGCCGCTGATTAGCGGCTTTTTTTATGCCTGCTGGTCAGTAACTACCTGCCTCAAATCTGCCTTAAGCCAATAACTCACTTTCCTGGGGTCGGTTGTCACGCTGAACCTGATCAATCATTTGAAAATTCAGCATCCATCACAACATTAATGTTGTATTGATTATCACCAATGTTATTCTTGCTGTTATACACAGCGAGGGAACGCGATGAAGTACAGTGAATTCAGACGCTGGCTCATTCAGCAGGGCGCTATTTTGACTAAGCACCGCAGTGGAAGCAGCCATTTCAAGGTCTTCCTGGGCGACAGGCAATCCATTTTTCCGGATCACGGAGCAAAAGAAATGCCTGAAGGTACGCGCAGAAAAATTTTAAAAGATCTGGGCCTGTGAGCCCGATCAGAGAGGTAACTCTATGTTTAATTATGCCGTCAGATTAACTCATGACGCCAAAACCGATACCTATGAGGTCTCGTGTCGTGATTTGCCGTTACTGCATTCCGTCGGCGACACCGTTGAGGAAGCACTTGCAGAAGCCGAAGATGGACTGGTGACGGCAATCTCTCTCGAGATGGATACGCGTCGTCCGATTCCGGTTGCCAGTAAACCGCTGGAAGGAGAGTACATTGTCTCTGTGCCTGTACTGGTGGCAATGAAAGCGGCACTTTACAACGCAATGATTGAAACCGGCACCCGCAAAGTCGATCTGGCACGCCAGCTGGGCGTGAATGGTCCACAGGTTGATCGACTACTGGATGTGGAGCACTCATCGAAAGTCGAAAATGTGGAACTGGCGCTGGCTCAGTTGGGACGCAAAGCCCGGATTGAAATTCGGACTTGATCATCTGCCCGCAAGCAGAGCGCCAGAGGTCAAAGATGAATAATGAGTCAGATCTGGCTAACGTCGCCGGGCAACCCGCCGTGATCACCTATGTTCCTGAACTCAACATGTTCCGTGGGCGCTTTACTGGCCTGTCAGGCTACTGTGATTTTGTTTCTGACAGCGTACAGGGGCTGTACAAAGAGGGCGAGATTTCGCTGCGCGAATACCTGGAAGATTGTGCAGACTCCGGCATTAATCCCTATGCTGAGCAGGAAAAAATTAAGACCTTTACGCTGCGCTATCCTGAATCGCTGGGAGAGCGCCTGTCTCAGGCTGCCGCGCAAAATGAAACCTCGCTGAATGCGTTTATCATTGAAACGCTGAATGAAAGATTGAAGCGGCGCTAACCTGCAAGGCAGGGTCTGCCGGCATCTGTGAATCACAGGCATAAAAAGGGGGCGATCGTATGATCGCCCCTTTTAACTTTTACGGTTTACGCCGTCACGGACGATGCACTACCTGACCGGCGCGTCACCAGCTTGCGCAGGGCGACGTAGAACACCGGCGTCAGGAACAGGCCGAACAGCGTCACGCCGAGCATGCCGGAGAAGACTGTAATACCGGTAACGCCGCGCACCTCTGCACCCGCGCCTTCACCCAGAATCAACGGTATTGTACCGGCGATAAAGGCGATGGAGGTCATCACAATCGGACGCAGACGCAGGCGACACGCTTCCAGCGCCGCTTCCACAATCCCTTTGCCCTGAATCTCCAGCTCTCGCGCAAACTCGACGATCAGAATCGCGTTCTTGCAGGCCAGACCCATCAGCACCACCAGTCCGACCTGCACGAAGACGTTGTTGTCACCGCCGGTCAGCCAGACGCCAAACAGCGCAGAGAGCATGGTCATCGGCACAATCAGGATCACCGCCAGCGGCAGTGTCCAGCTCTCATACAGCGCGGCCAGCACCAGGAACGCCAGCAACACGGCCATCGGGAAGACAATCAGCGCGGTATTGCCCTGCGTTGACTGCTGATAACTCAGATCGGTCCACTCGATGTTCATGCCGTTCGGCAATAGCTGACCGGACATCGCTTCGAGCTGACTCATCGCCTGCGCCGAGGAGAGCACGCGTGGGTCGGCATCACCAATCAAATCCGCCGCCGGATAGCCGTTGTAGCGGATCACCGGGTCGGGACCGTAGGTGGTGGTAATGTTGACCATGCTGCCAATCGGCACCATTTCACCGCGATCGTTTCGGGTTCGCAGATTAGCGATATCTTCGACGCTGTCGCGGAAATCCCCGTCAGCCTGCGCCATTACCCGCCAGGTTCGGCCAAAGCGGTTAAAGTCATTCACATACGACGAGCCGAGATAGGTCTGGAGCGTGCTGAACAGCGCGGTCAGCGATACCCCCTGCGCTTTGGCTTTATCCCGGTCTACCTTCACATCAAGCTGCGGAACGTTGGCCTGATAAGAGGAGATGGGGAAGTGCATCCCTGGCGTCTGCATGATGCTGCCCGACAGCGTATTAATCGCCGTCTGCAGTGCGCCATAACCCAGACCCGCCCGGTCCTGAACATAGAGCGAGTAGCCTGAGCCCTGGCCCAGCCCCAGAATCGGCGGTGGCATAATCGAGAAGCCAAAGCCCTGCTGGATTTGCGCGATTTTCGCATTGATCTCAGCGTTAATCTCCGCCGCCGTATGTTTGCGCTCATTAAACGGCTTAAGACCGAAGAACACCGTGCCGCTGTTCGGCGTATTGGTGAACTGCAATGCATTCAGGCCGGGGAACGCCACCGCATAGGCAACGCCTTCGGTCTGCATACCGATTTCGCTCATCTTACGAATCACTTCATCTGTGCGCGCCAGAGAGGAACCTTCCGGCATCTTCACGCCGCCAATCAGGTAGAGCTTATCCTGCGTCGGAATAAATCCACCCGGCACGGTGTGGAACATAAATCCGGCACCCGCCAGCAGCAGAATATAGACGCCAAACACGGCGCCACGGCGACGCAGCGTTCGGCCCACCAGCGATTCATAACCATGGGCACTGCGCTGGAAGAAGCGGTTAAACGGCCGGAACAGCCAGCCAAACAGCGCATCAATGATCCGCGTCAGCCGGTCTTTCGGCGCATGATGATCTTTTAGCAGCATCGCCGCCAGCGCAGGCGAGAGCGTCAGCGAGTTAATGGCAGAGATCACTGTAGAGATGGCGATAGTAGTGGCGAACTGCTTGTAGAATTGCCCGGTGACGCCAGAGAGAAACGCCATCGGCACAAACACCGCGCACAGCACCAGCGCAATGGCGATGATCGGCCCGGAGACCTCACGCATCGCCTGATGTGCAGCGGCGCGCGGCGACAGCCCCATCTCAATGTTACGTTCGACGTTCTCCACCACCACAATGGCGTCATCCACCACGATACCGATCGCCAGCACCAGTCCGAACAGGCTCAGGGTGTTCAGCGAGAAGCCGAGCAGATAGAGCACGCTAAAGGTACCGACTATCGAAACCGGCACCGCCAGCAGGGGAATAATCGAGGCGCGCCAGGTCTGCAGGAACAGAATCACCACCAGTACTACGAGGATCACCGCTTCCAGCAGGGTCTGCACTACCGCTTTAATCGAGTCGCGGACAAACACCGTCGGATCGTAAGGCGCGGCCCATTTCACGTCGTTAGGGAAGCGGGTCGCCAGCTCATCCATTTTGGCGCGAACCGCATTGGAGAGGTCGATGGCGTTGGCGCCAGGCGCCTGGAAGATGCCGATACCGACCGCATCTTTGTTATTCAGCTGCGAGCGCAGGGCATAGCTGCCCGAGCCCATCTCAATCCGCGCCACGTCGCGCAGCCGCACCAGCGAACCATCTTCCGAGGTTTTCAGGATGATATCGCCAAACTGCTGCTCGCTCTCCAGTCTTCCCTGGGTGTTGATCGACAGCAAAAAATCGCTCTGCTTTTTCAGCGGCTCGGCACCCAGCTGACCGGCAGAGACCTGCACGTTTTGCTCCTGCATTGCCGTCACCACGTCAGAGGCGGTCAGGCCACGCGCCGCCACTTTATTGGGGTCAAGCCAGACGCGCATCGCATATTCGCCTGCACCGAAAATCTGAATCTGGCCGACACCCGGCAGGCGTGCCAGCTCATCTTTTACCTTGAGAGTGGCGTAGTTACGCAGGTAGAGCGAATCGTAGGTATTGTTGGGTGAGAACATGTGGACGACCAGCGTCAGGGTCGGCGACATCTTCTGGGTGGTGATCCCCAGCCGACGCACATCTTCCGGCAGACGAGCTTCCGCCTGCGCCACACGGTTCTGCACCTGCACCTGCGCCTGGTCAGGATCGGTGCCCGGGCGGAAGGTGACGGTGGTCACCAGCACGCCGTCAGAACCGGCCACTGACTTCATGTACATCATGTTTTCGACGCCGTTGATTGCCTCTTCCAGCGGCGTCGCCACGGAATCCGCAATCACTTTCGGGTTAGCGCCTGGATACTCGGCGCGCACCTGCACGCTGGGTGGCACCACGTCGGGATATTCACTGACCGGCAGCAGCGGGATGGCAATCACCCCGGTCACAAAAATCAGGATCGACAGCACCGCAGCAAAAATGGGCCGGTCGATAAAAAAGCGGGAAAAGTCCATAGCGGCCTCGGGTTATTGAGCGGCTGCCGCACGCATGGCGACCTGCTGAGCAGTGACCGGCATGCCGGGCATAAATACTTTTTGCAGACCGGCGATGATGACCCTGTCGCCGGATTGCAGACCCGATTTAACGATGCGCAGGCCATCCACCATCGCGCCAGGCTGGATATCACGCCGCTGCGCTTTTCCTTCCCCATCGACCACATAGACATACTTGCGATCCTGGTCGGTCAATACCGCTTTATCATCGATCAGCACCGCCTCGAACTGCGCGCTGCCGGGCAGACGCACGCGGGCAAACAGGCCAGGCGTAAACTGCCGCTGTTGATTGTCGAGCAGAGCGCGCATACGAATGGTGCCGGTGCTGGCGGTCAGCTGGTTATCCAGAAAGTCAATTTTGCCCTGGTGCGGGAAACCCTGTTCGCCGACCAGCGCAATCTCAACCGGCAGCGCATGACGCTGCTGGCCCTGACGCGCCATCGCCTGATAGTTCAGGAAGGTGTTCTCATCGACATCGAAATAGACATACATCTGCTGCTGCGACACCAGCGTGGTCAGCACACTGGCGCTGTCGCCGGCGGTCACCAGGTTACCGGCGGTGATCATCGCCCGGCTGGCGCGGCCATCAATCGGCGCGGTGACGCGGGTAAAGTCGAGGTTCAGCTGTGCCATGTCGACTGCGGCCTCGGCTGCCAGCACATCCGCCTGTGCCTGACTGGCGGCAGAGCGACGCTGTTCCCACGCCTCGCGGGAAATCGCCTGCGTGCCGATCAGCTTCTCGCTGCGGCCCGATTCGCTGCGGGCCAGACTCGCCTGACTGCGCGCCCGGGCCAGTTCCGCTTTGGCCTGCTCCAGCGCAGCGCGGTAACTCCGGTCATCAATAGTAAACAGCACCTGACCTTTTCTGACCTCATCGCCTTCGCGATAGTTAACAGAATCAATGTAGCCCGAGACGCGCGGACGCAACTGCACGCTCTGCACCGCTTCAACCCGGCCATTGAAATTGTCCCACTGGCTGACCGGCTTGATCAGCACAGGCGCGGCACTCACCTCTGGCGGTGGTGGCGGGGCGTTTTGCGCCACACCCTTGTCGCAGCCGCTCAGTTGCGTGATGAGCAGTACCATCCCTAAAAGGGTTAAACCCTGACGAACCCGGTTCGTAATCATTGTTGTTATTCCGCGATAGATATAAACAGGCGACCTGCAGGCCAATATTTGCAACTTTTAAGATTGCAATTAATCGCAGTGAGTGTAGGCTTGCGGGACTGGCAACTGCAAGAATAACAGATACACTTTATGTGCGGTTTAGGGCAGGGCGATGAAGACCTGAACCACCAAGTAAAAACCCCATAAAAAGTGCGGCATTTAATGTACTAATAGAACTTGCATTAAATGGCATAGTCAGCCACCCTTAAGTGTAACTGCAACTGATACTAATACTTTTCGCTACGGCGACAGGAGAGACTGGAATGATGAGTGATGCTTTTATTCACGATTTAATCGACTGGATTGATAACAACATCGAAGCACGTCTGGATCTGGATACCGTTTCAGAGCGCGCGGGCTACTCCAAATGGCACCTGCAGCGCATGTTTAAAGAACACACCGGTTATCCACTGGGTGAATACATCCGGGTTAAGAAGCTGAAGAAATCAGCCGACCGCCTGACCAGCACAGATGAACCGATTCTCAATGTGGCGATCTCGTTAGGTTTTGACTCGCAGCAATCTTTTAACCGCAGCTTCAAACGCCAGTATGGCGTCGCGCCGGGTGCATGGCGTCGGCACAGCGGGGATTCGCACGCAGCATAACCTCGCCAGGGCCAGCTTGTCTGGCCCGCGCTTTTCTCTGCGCGCAAAACTGGTATCATCTGCATCCTGTTGTCTCGGATGCCATCATGTCAAAAAAACTCTGGATCGGACTTTTCCTCGTCCTCGCGGCCTGTTTCTACGGCCTTAAACCCTATCTGAATTCCGTTTCAGCCCCTGCCCGGACGGATATCGCCACCCTGACCGATGCCCATACCGTGGCGCGCTGGGTGCTGCAGCATCAGCAACTGCCGGACTACTACCTCACTAAAAACGACGCGCGTAAGCGTGGCTGGAACCCGGCCAAAGGCAACCTGTGCGAAGTTCTGCCTGGCAGAGCCATCGGCGGCGATCGCTTTACGAACCGTGAAAAGCGTCTGCCCGCGCGTGCGGGCCGTCAGTGGTATGAAGCGGATGTGAATTATCGCTGTGGTCATCGCGATGCCGATCGCCTGGTCTACTCCTCTGACGGGCTGGTGTTTCTCTCCACCGATCACTACCGCAGTTTCAGACAGGTGCCCTGATCATGCTTAATCTGACCTTTGACCTGCGTCAGCTCACCACGCGCGCGGCGTTTTATCAGCAGTTTGCTGAGCAGAGCGGCTGTCCGCAGACCTTCGGACATAATCTGGATGCGTTATGGGACTGGCTGACGGGCGGGATGGCGCTGCCTGCCACAATGTGGTTGCAGCACTATGCCGCGCATCACGCCGATTTAGCGCCGGTGCTGGCGCTGCTTGAAGAGGCGGCGCAGTCGCTGGAGGGCGAACTGCGCCTGATCATTGATTAAGCGCGCAGCGGCTTAAGCAGCGCAACCAGCGCTTCGCGGGCTGCCAGCGGCAGATCGCCGCCGCCGGTGTAACCATTGTTCTCAATGATGACCTGGTTCAGCCCCACCAGCCAGTCGTAGATATAGTAGGCCGTGTGGTTGGCCGGGGCGGCAGAGAGTCTGGTCAGACGCTGACCGGCACTGAAGCTGACGCTGGGAGCCGGAGGACGCGAGAAAATCACCTGACCCCGGTTAACGCGGCTGGCAGGGCGTTCTGATTCAGGACGCTGTAAAAAGCCGAGCCAGGCCACAAAATCCCCCAGCACCGTCATTGCCCGCGTCACCTGACGATCGGCGCGAGATTCATGGCTGACGCTCTGTGTCTCGGGCTCATGCAGCGCCTGCTGCAGCTTTTGCGCGATATCAGTGCGGAAGCCGGCCGTAATCAGCTCCTCAACCAGCCACTCCATCGTTGGCTTATCCACGTTCAGCAACGCCAGCAGGCTGCGGTTTTCCGGCAGCTGACGCAGATGATCCAGCCACAGCAGCAGCACCTGACGCGGAAACTGCTGAGCGCTCTGCAGACTCTGGCGCGGCTGAACTGGCGCTTCAGCCGGGCTCTCGCTGAACAGGTCAAATTCAAACCCGATACCGAACTGATTTTCCGGTGCCTGAATACTGGCCGGTTTGCTGCCCTGCAGGGCCGACTGATTAAGCCAGAGCTGACGCAGCGCTTCACGCGGCGGCTGCAGGCGTTCCAGCAGCTCGCCATGCAGGCCGGTCCGATGCTGTAAACACTTCAGTAGCGTATCAGCGATATTCTTTTTGCGTGCCGCCTGTTCCGGGCTGGCACCCGCTTCGGTCCAGGGCAGCAGACGCCGCTCCACCACGGTGTGCTGAATCTGCGCCAGCTGGGCCAGCAGCATGTCGCGGCGGGCTTCCGGCTGCATTTCCTCCTGCAACCAGCTCGCCATGCGGTCAACGCCCGCGCGATCCAGTGCCAGCATCGATCCCCAGTGCTGACCGGGCTGTCCCATCTGACGCTGCACCGCTTCATCCACATTGACCTGCTGATGGCGGGCATCGAAAGGCGTAATCGCCCAGATCAGACGCGGTTTCTCGGCGGATTCCTGTGCAGGCTGCTGACGCTGCCATTCGCGCAGCGTTTCGCTGGCGAGGTCCGCATCCTGACGCTGGCTGGCTGCGGTACAGACCAGCAGCAGATCAATCGCATGACGCGCGGCGTAAAAGCCGGGCAGCAGGGCGCGTTTCTGTTCCAGCAGCTGCGCACGCAGTGGATCCTGCTGCTGCAGACGCTGGCGATCTTCCTGAGTTGCCGCATCACCGGACTGGCCTGGCGCGGGAAGCTCCAGCATATCGGCATCATCATAGAGCGCGGTACGCGGTGTGGAACTCAGCGGCACCAGCACTTCCAGCGTCAGCAGCGCCAGTAATCCCAGCGGCACGTTCTGCGCCTTACCGATGCGGTTGCCGTTCAGCGGGCAGACTTCGACCAGCTGCTGCTGATCCTGCTCACTGGCTGGCACAATCAGCTGCTCGGCCGGCAGCAGCGATGTGTCGGTCAGCAGGCTCAGCGGGGCGAGCAACCGGCTGCTGTTACGCAGCTGGTGACGCAGATGCAGCAGGGTGCGCAGCATCTCATTCAGCTCAGGCTGAGCAGGCCACAGCAGTGAAAAGAGCTGTACCCGGTCGTCAACGCTGAGCCAGGGCGCAAGCTCAACCGCCTGCGGCCAGAAATGACGATCAAGCCGCGCATCGTGGTGCGCACGGCGACGGCACCAGGACCAGAGTGTCACCAGCGCATCGCCTTCCAGGCCGGCCAGCGGCGTGGCAAGACGATGACGCTGCAGGCGCTGCAGTGCGCTGTCAATCTGTGCGGTGTCGGGCGTTGTCGCGCCGGCACAGGCAACCATCAGCCGGATGATCTCCGCTTCACTCAGCAGCGTCAGTTCAACCGGCCACTCGTTTGAGAGCGGCTCGCGCTGATGGCTGAAGCGGGTGGCAGTCGCAAAATCGAGGTTGCCGGGATTGATATGCTGAAACCAGTTCAGCAGTTTATCGCCCATGCGGGTCACTAACTGGCCCTGTGCATCGGCCACCATTTCGTTCAGCAGCCAGGCTTTACCCGCCTGCGACTGACCAAACAGCGCCAGCGTTACCGGACGCGCCACCTGCTGCGCCAGCGCCTGAGTCTGCACGCGCGCCTGGCGCAGTTGCAGCGTCAGGGTTTCTGCTTCCAGCGCCAGACGCGGCGACTGCTCACGACTGCTCTCAATCCAGGCCAGACTGTTATTCAGGGCGTCCTGCAACAGGCCAAGACGTTTTGCCAGCGTTTGCGGCTGACGGGGTTTCAGGGCTTTCATCGTTTACACACGCTCCCGCTGTCAATCCAGTATTGCGCATTGGCATTGCCGGTTGCCGACAGGGTATTTAGTTTGAGACTCAACTGCTCCAGCGGCACACGGGTGCCATCATCCAGGCGGGCATCGCTCAGCACCAGACTTTCCGGGCCGGACGCGTCGGGTCCGGCTTTTACCGCCAGCCGGATGCGCAGCACGCTCTCACCGGCCACTTTACGCGCCAGGGTGGCGTCGTTCAGCGTCAGGCTATAGAGCGGCGAGGCGGGCCAGCGATCGTTATCAAGCTGGCGGAAGCCGAGACAGACGTTGCCGCGGATACGGAAACTGCGCTTTTTATCCAGCACATAGCCGGGATCGTCGAGGTCAATTTCGCTGTAGCAGAGGTTCTCGTCCGTCAGCGCCTGATTTTCATCAAGCATGCCCAGATAGCGAATCGTCGAGTAGGGCTCAAAATCGCCTGCGCGAAACCAGAAGCTGCTGAGGCGCAGATCCAGCGCCAGCAGGCAGAGCATCGCGCCGACCGCCGCGGTCGATTTCGGGTTGTCGATGCGGCCGTGTTTGTTAAACGGATACCAGTCGCTGGTGTGATAGCCTTCCAGCGACAGAATTCGACTGCCCGGCAGCGGTTGCAGATGACGCACCAGCGCCTGAATGCCCGGGAAGCGCGACGGGCGACCGGTCAGCAGCAGCACGTCGCACTGATAGAGCGACACCACTTCACACATTGAGCGCAGCGCCGGGATAATCGCCATCCGGTGCTGCATAAATTCCCCGTGCAGCTGTGACAGGCTCACCACCAGCGGCACCTGCAGCAGGTCAAAGCGGCTGTTACCGCCCAGTTCGCGCTGAATCTCGCCGTTGATAAACGCCAGCACCGCTTCGCCCGGCGGCTGATCGACCAGCTCGCCAAACAGCGCGTTAATCTCCGCGTGGCTCTCCAGCGGATCCCAGTTTTCGTAGCGTTCCAGTACCGCCTGCGCCAGCGGAATAAACAGTTGTAAGGTGGCCTGCTGACGCAGCGTGGCCTGACCGTCCATGCGGCTGTCGTGACCAAACAGCTTGTTCATCAGCGGTTCCGCCAGCGTCAGGCCCGCTTTCTGCAGATGCTGCTGCAGCGCCGGTAAAATCCACAGCTGAATCACGTCCAGCAGGATATCGTCGCCCGCGACTTTAAAGCCTTCGCGGAACAGCAGTCGCGGCGTGATTTTGACGTTGTTGCCCTGACCATCATCCAGACGATACTGAGTGATGGCGAGATCGGTGGTGCCGCCGCCGATATCAATCGAGGCGATGCGCAGGCTCTTGCCTGGCAGTTCGTCAGCCTCGCGCGGGCGATCCGGACGGGCCATGCTGCTGAAAAAGTCTTCGGCGCGACCGGCGAAATTGACCTGGGTTTCATTAAACAGCCAGACCATCTGACCACAGGTCGCTTCATCCCACTCCATCTGCACATCAGGCAGTGGTTTCGGGTTCTGACGCGGCAGGGAGGGTGAAAAGTCCTCTTCGTCAGCCAGCCAGCCTTCCGCTTTCCAGACCAGCGCCAGCGCTTCCTGCATCCGGCGGCGGAAAATTTCACGCTCCGGCTTCGGCATCGCAGACGGCAGCGTCAGGATCACATGGCGCAGCTGACGCGGCGCGTGGCTCTGCGGCATCCGCTGACGCTGTGCCGCGCTGTTCATCTGCATCAGCGCCTGAGCCAGCAGCTCACACAGCATAAAGGTCATCAGCGAACTGCGGCTGTAGTGCGGAGAAAAGACCGGCAGACGATCGTCGGGTGCCAGCGTCGAAAGCGGCTGGCCTTCGTCGTTAAGCAGGGTGGTAAAGGGCGCGGCATAGGCCAGCGGTTCAGCCTGCTCGCCGGGTGTGTTAAAGCGCCAGCCTGGCTGATAGCGCGCCTCATCCCACAGATAACGGCGCGGGCTGGAGAGGCCGGTGCTGCCTTCCAGTCCCACACGCTGAAGGGCCAGACGGCTCGCTTCACGGCCGACGCGCGTCAGAGAAGGCCACATAAAGGCCTGCTCACGACCGCTCTCCAGCGAGAAGTTCGCTTTGCCAAAACGGGTCTCGGCAAACTCCAGACGGCTGTCGAACAGCTCGTTGTAAACCTGATGCGGCTGCGACAGATCGCGCAACTGCAGCTCATAGGTCTGCTTCAGGCCGTTGCTCTCTTCCGGGTGATCTTCCACCAGAATGCCGCAGGTATGGGAGTTACCGACATCCAGAATGATATCGACGTTGACCGCCGGGGTCTGCAGCGTGGCGGCCTGAATATGGATCTCGCTGAGGTCGAGCTGTTCGCCCAGCAGCTCCAGCAGATTGAGGTAGTGCGCCTGATACTCAAACTCGCGCAGCGCCTGATTCATCGCCTGTTCGCGACGATCGGAGACGCGGTCAGTAAAGGATTCGCGCAGCCAGCCGTCAACCCAGGTCAGGTCAAGAAAATCACCCAGCTCGTAGTTGTGCCAGGCGAGCGCAAAGGTCACACCGTTCTGTGCATCAGCCGGGCTGAGGCCGAGCTGTTCACCGCCATCCTGTTCCGCCACGCAGCGGGTATCAAAGGCCAGGCTGACGCGATGGGTATTGCCCGCTGCATCGGGCGCGGGCAGCGCAACCAGACGCATCCGCGCCCAGTTTTCAGGCCCGCCGATAAAACGACGTCCGCTGGCACAGCGCAGCATCGGCAGCGGCAGCCAGCAGGCTGACAGCAGGGAGAGCGAGTCCGCCAGCGCGATATCAGACTCCGGGCGCACTACTTCCGCAGCGCCGCCATCTTCCGGATAGAGCAGGAACTTACCGCTGTTGCCATCGACGTTCAGGCGCAGCAGCGGGCCATTGGCGGTCTGGCGCACAAACTGGCGGCGCGCCGGGGTATCTGAGAGTTGCAGGCCGAAATCCAGAAACTGCACGCCGCTGTTTTCAATCAGCGAAATTTTTTGTTTGTCATCGATCAGGGGAGCCAGCATCGTTATTTACTCTCACGCTTAATCGTCATCGGGAAGACCCGGTCCTCAGCATACTGCGCTTCACACACTGCGGCACCCATACTCGCATGGCAGACCAGCAGTGGCATACGGTAGCGCGAATTGTTCTGGCACTTCGCCGTGTAGCGGCTCTCAATCACCAGGTTACCGGCGCTGGTCATGGCCGCGCTGACATCCGCTTTACAGGTAGTATTGCCCTGGGCGATCTGCACGCTGCCTTTGCCGTTTTTAAACTGGAAGCGCATCACCGGAGGCTTACCGGTTGGCGTCGGCATCTGGTCGATAGTGACACGCCAGCGGCCATCAATCACCCGTACCTGGCCATCGCGCACCGCATCCGGCGTCACGATCAGGTCATCGGGTTTGGCCGGAACCGGCGCCGTCACCGTTGTGGCAAGGGTAGCAGATGCGTCTGCCGGGGCGGTATCGGTGGTGTTGGTGGCCGGTTTCTGCGGCTGCGATTCGGGGAGTTTTTCCGGTGCTGCCTGCTCTGCAGGTGGCGTGACAGACGATGTCGCCGCAACCGGTGCCGAAGTCGCTGCAGGGGCCGGAGTCGCAGCAGGAACCGGAGTGGATACCGTCGCCGGGGCTGACGCTGGCTTCGCGGTGGCAACCGGTGTTTTTACGGGCTCTGAACGATGCAGCAACACGGCCACCGTCACGGCGGCCGCAATCGCCACCGGCGGTAACAGATACCAGATGCGGAAACGGCGGCGAGCCGCTACAGGCGTCACCGGCTGAGGTTCAGCGGGTGCCGCAACCGGCAACGGTTCGGCCACAGCTTCGGGTTCAGGTTCGGGCTCAGCGATCATCACTGGCTCAGCGATGACCGGCGCGGCAGGCAGCTCAGGCAGCGGTTCAACCAGCGCCACCGGCAGGTTCTCTTCCAGCGTGTCACGCAGGCAGGCCAGCGCATCATCGCGGCTGCGCGCCTGGGCATCGACAAAGCCCCAGAAGGTGATGACCGGTTTGCCATCAACCAGATAGACATACTGCTGGTCGGGGAATTGCAGGGTTTTGCTCAGCAGCGCTCCAAACAGCCGCATTGATGGGTTCTCTGCCGCGCGCGCGCGCGTACTGAGATCCTGCATATCCTGCTGACAGGCGGTAAGCTGTTGCAGCGCCGCGCGACGTTCATGATCGCTGGCGCCCAGCCAGGATTTCACCCGGCCGCTAAAAGGGGCATACCAGTCGAGGCGATCGCCCCGTTCATTGGCCTGAGGAATGGCCAGGCAATCTGCCAGTGCGCTCTGACGGCGCAGGCGCAGGGTTTCACGAATTTGCAGGGCTGAAGCGTAGACCGGCTGGCCATTTTCACCTAACGCCAGAACTGCATCTAAATTACCGCTGCGCAGAAAAGTTTTTGCCACCTGTTGGGCCCTTATCGGTCGTTGTCTGAGGCAGAAAATCGCGTGTTATCGACGATTAGGTTGATTTTACGCGGGGCAATGACAAATCAAACGGCAGAAAAAGGGGGTAAATCCACTGTTTTTTTCACCGGCTGACGGAAAAACCACCGCTATTTCAGAGAGTATGACGCAATCAGCCGGATTTGCGCACCAGCATCAGGTGGGCGATGACACCGCCCACCAGCCCCCAGAAAGCCGGACCAATGCCCAGCAGCGAAACGCCGGACGCGGTGATCAGAAAGGTGATCAGCGCGCTGTCGCGTTCGGCAGGCAGATCCAGTGCGCGGTGGAGGCTGCCACCCAGCGTGGCAAGGAGTGCCAGACCCGCCAGCGCCTCAATCAGCACCGCAGGCAGGGCACTGAACAGCACGGCGATCAGCGCACCGGACGCGCCCGCCAGCAGATAGAAGATCCCCGCCAGCGCCGCCGCGCGCCAGCGTTGCTGAGGATTGGGGTCGACCTCATCGCTCATGCAGATGGCTGCCGTAATCGCCGCCACACAGACCGAAAAACCCCCTAATGGCGACAGCAGCAGCGCAATTAATCCGGTCCAGCTCATCAGTGAAGAGACGGGTGGACGGTAGCCGTGCGCCTGCAGCGTGGCGATGCCGGGGGCGTTCTGCGACGCCATCGTCACCAGGAAATAGGGCACGCCGATCCCCAGCAGCGTGGTGAGGGTAAAGTGCGGCATCACGACTTCCGGCATTGCCAGCCTAATCGGCTGCGGCGGAAAGTGGATGGCGTGCTGTGCCAGCGCGACGGCAACACCCACCAGCAGCGTGACCAGAATTGCATAGCGGGCCAGCCAGCGGCGGGCCAGCAGCCAGGCCAGGCACATGCTGCCGCACAGTACAAAGTTACTTTGCAAATCGGCAAAGGTCTGCAGCCCGAAGCGCAGCAGAATACCTGCCAGCATCGCCGCTGCCAGTGAGGCGGGAATGTAGTTCATCAGCCGGGCAAACAGGCCGGTTACACCACACAATACGATCAGCAGATTGGCGAAAACAAAGACGCCTGCCGCCTCATTAAGCGAAATGCCGTGAAAACTGGTCGCCAGCAGCGCGGCGCCGGGCGTTGACCAGGCAGCCAGCACCGGCATGCGGTAGCGCAGTGACAGGCCCAGCGAGGCGATCCCCAGCGCGATGCCCAGCACCGACAGCCAGCCGCCAATCTGCGCGGGCGTGGCGCCCGCCGCCTGAAACATCTGATAGATAATTGCGCCGCTGCTGCTGTAGCCCACCAGCACAGCCACGAAGCCGGAGACCAGCATCGGCAGGGTAAAACGGGGAGGTTCCGCTCTCGTCATGGTCAGACTCTTTATGAGGTTGTGCGTTATAGCGCACATGGTCGCATGATGCGCTATAACGCACAAGTGTTACACTATTACCATAACGTCACTCACCAGGATGACGAGAAAGCAGGAGAAAAAATGGCGGATTTTCAGCAACACCTGAGCAGCGCGCTCAGACAGTTGCGGCAGGCCAATGGCTGGAGCCTGACGCTGACGGCGGAGCGAACCGGCGTCAGTAAAGCGATGCTGGGCCAGATTGAGCGCGGCGAATCGAGTCCCACCGTGGCGACACTGTGGAAGATTGCCACCGGTTTCAACGTTCCCTTTTCCTTTTTTATTGACGGCAGCGCGCTGCCTTCCGGCACTGCACCAGGATTCAGTCAGCCCAATGCCGATATGTCGGTACGGTCGCTGTTGCCTTACGATCCGCAACTGCGTTTTGATCTGCTGGCGGTGGAGCTGGCTGCGGGCGCGCAGAGTCATTCTTCGCCCCATGAAGCGGGCTGTGTGGAGCAGGTGGTGGTTATCGAGGGCGAACTATTGCTGGGCGTCGGGGAGCTCTGGCGGCGTCTGCTCACCGGGGAGGCGTTCCAGTTCCGGGCCGACGTGCTTCACAGCTACCGTAACCCGCTCAGTACGCCGCTGCGCTTCCACAGTCTGATTCACTATCTGCAGCGCCCGGACGTTACAAATTGATACCTGAGCAAACTACACAGTTTACCTTCGTATCTTTATACTTTCGCTTATCGATGGAGACGAGTAATGAGCGATCTGACTGAATCCGCTGCAATGCTGCGCATGCTGGTGGGCAAGCTGGGCCGCCGGTTGCGCGAGTCAGCACCGCCTGGCGAATTAACCTGGTCGCAGGTCGCGGTGCTGGGGCATCTGGTGCGCGACGGTGCGATGACGGTAACGCAGCTGGCGGCGGCCGAAGGCGTACGCACCCAGTCAATGGGCGCGACTGTTGCCGGGTTACTGGCGGCAGAACTGGTAACGGGCGAACCCGACCCCCATGATGGCCGTAAAACCCGCTATCTGCCCACGACGTCCAGCCTGGCGGTGATTACGTCGAGTCGCGCGATGCGCGATGACTGGCTGGTCCGGACGCTGGACGCGCGACTGAGCCCGGCAGAACAGCAGCAGCTGACCGACGTTCTCCCTCTGCTGCAACGACTCACCGACTATTAAATCTGAGGATTCAACATGGCTGTAACCACACTTGATGCAAAAACTGCGCTGATTATCATCGACCTGCAACATGGCATTGTGGCGCTGCCGCTGGTTCATGAGCCGCAGCCGGTGATCGAACGCTGTGCCGGTCTGGCTGAGGCGTTTCGCGCGCACGAGCTGCCGGTTGTGCTGGTTAACGTGGCCGGTGGGGCGCCGGGCCGCAATGAGCAGGCACGTCATAGCGGCGAATTGCCCGCCGACTGGGCCACGCTGGTTCCAGCGATGACCCCACAGCAGAATGACCTTACAGTCACCAAGAAAACCTGGGGCGCGTTTCACGCCACGGCGTTGCACGATGAGCTGCAGAAGCGCGGCATGACTCAGGTCGTGATTTGCGGTATCGCGACCAGTATCGGCGTAGAGTCCACTGCACGACAGGCGTATGAGCTGGGTTACAACGTCACACTGGCGACCGATGCGATGACCGATCTCAACCTCGATACGCACAACAATAGCGTGAATCTGATCTTCCCGCGCCTGGGTGAAACCGGAAGCTGTGAGGATATCAAGGCGTTGTTGCAGCGCACTGAGTAAAGCTGAATTTCAGACAAAAAAAAGTCCTGCCACGGATGGCAGGACATTGATGACCTGACGTAATCGCTCAAATCAGAAACTAAAACGGTAACCCGCATTGATCTGACGCTGATCAAATCGCTGTCCGGTGGTTAAATCCGCTTCCAGATAAAAATTGTGTGTATTGTTAATACTCGCACTGACACCCAGACCGTTATTCCATCCATTTCCGCTGAAATCAGCTTTTTCGGTTGAACCGTTCAGGGCATATTGCATGTTGGCTGAAAACTCGCGTTCCACTCCCGTTTTAACATAAACATTATAATTCACCGCCTCGCTTTTCTGACTGAACCCCGCCAGCGCGCTGATTCTGCCGTGGACAGAATTATAATCTTTAAAAGCGATAACCAGGCCGTTGCTTGCTCTGGTTTGTGACCCTTTCTGTCGGCCTGCAGTGACCTGTGCCTGGGGTTCAAGATAGAAGTCCTGATCGTCAGGAGAGAAGCTAAACCGTTTGCCCGCTTCAACTGAAACACTGATGCCGGTTGATTTTGCCTGGCCGGAAACCTGATTCTGCTCACTATCTTTGACATTGAACTGGTTGCTGACGCGGTTAATTTTAAGCACCTGATCAATGTAAAAACCATTGTCTGCAACCCAGGTCAGATAACCGCCAAAATGTTCTGACTTCGCGGTACCATCACCCCCACGATAGTCTGGCGATGCGTGGGTTACCCCCATAAACATGCCGCCAAACACTTTTTTACCTTCAACCAGGTTTTTGTCAACACCAAACTGATAGCCGCTGTAGCTCATATCGAAGCCACTCAGTTTACCCCCTGCGAAAGAGCTCAGTTTACCCCCGAAACCACGTAGCCAGACATTACCCTGAGCGTCGCTTTGACGGATATCGCCCAGGCGCTGCAGCAACGTTTGCGTTTCAACGTAATTCATCAAATAGCTGATATGCAGGAAATTTCCGCCCGCGTCGGCTGTTGTCGTAATCGCGGGCTTTGGCGCAGGTACCGGAGCAGGTTCTGGTGCTGGCTCAGGCGTTGGTTCAGGCGTCGATGCTGGCGTTGACTCAGATGCAGGCTCAGGCGTCGATGCTGGCGTTGGCTCTGGCTCTGGCTCTGGCGTTGGCTCTGGCGTCGGTACTGGTGCTGGTGCTGGCTCAGGGATCGGCTCAGGCGTTGGCTCTGGCGTTGGATCCGGAACAGGTTCAGGTGCAGAGCCGGAGGAGTAGAGTTCCCAGTCTGTGCCGGTTTTACGAACGGTGTAGAGGTAACCCCCCAGTTCAACATCAGACGTTGAGGTAAAGTTCGCCACACCGTCTGGCGTTTCTACAACCGTTAATAGCTCATTACCGGTTGTTGACAGACTGCCCTGATTAACGAAAGACAATGTGTAGTCGCCGGCACTGCTATTGGTGACAACCAGTTTATCGCCGCCGTTATTAATGCCATCGCCTTCACCTACCAAATTAACACGCATTTTAAAATTACCCGTTCCCTGCAAATCAGCGACGGTTAATGTTGAATATCCGGTGGTGGAGGTTGCGCGGGTAAAATCAACATTACCGTTTGTCAGATTCAGTAGATCAAGATTTGACGTACCACTGACATACCAGTCACTATTATCTAACGTGGCATTTAAATAACCGCTATCAATATTGTCACTGATAGCACTGCCTTCCCAGACTGACCCAGGTTGCATCGTTAAATCAATCATCCCTCCGTTAGAATAAACTGAACCTGTCATATTCAGTTTTCCATCAACATTAATATTACCTGCAGCGTAACCCGCGTTATATACCGTTGCTATGGCCCACTGATCCGCCGATGGCATGGTGATTGCTACGTCTCCGGTTAAATCTATATCGCCGCCGGTCATCGCCAAAACAGCAGCGTTTTCCGTGGCTGCGTTTTCGATTGTGATGTTATTACCTGATATATGACCTGCATTTATCGCCCACAGCGCCATGTTGGCACTGGTAATATCGGTTTCAGCCAGATTAATGGTTGAGGAAGAGGTTTGTGCAGAAGCTGCATAAGAACCACCGGAATCAATGGTATTCCTCTTTTCTGCTGTTCCCTTATAATTAATGGTCGCGCGGGTACCACTGGCTACCATGCCGTCAGCCAGTGTGGTAGTAATGTGGCTGTCGGCACCGATATTTGCGACACCCGCTAAACGTACTTCAAGGCCATAAGATTCAGCGCCTGCCGTGTCTATGGTCAGGTTATCTGCGGTCAAATCACCAAAGTTCCAGATGCCAAGTGAATTATCACCTTTGGTTGTAATGTGACTTCCTGTACCTAAATTCCCTGTGGTATTTGCCTGCATCTCAAGACCATTGGAGTAAACACCTGCAGTGGAGATGCTAAGCTGATTTGCGGTCAGTGATGAAAGGCTGGACGATGCTGTACCGTTTAATGCATCGACAATAACACCGCTGCTTCGATTACCGTTTGTGGATATTGTGCTGAGGTTACCGAGGTCAGCGCTGCTGCCGGGGTTCGTTATGGTAAGGCCAGCGCCGTTCCCGCCAAGCGTGGTAACCGTAAGGGCATCCGCTTTCAGAGAGGATGCGCCCTGAACCGTTACGCCGGTCGCGATAATATCAGCAGTCCCGGTAACATTAACTGTGGTTCCGGTCCCCAGATCGGCAGTTACATTGCTACCGATAATATTAACACCCACGGCACGATCGCCAGTGACATTCACGGTAAGGCCATCTGCATTCAGCGTACTATTCTTGCCCCAGATAACGACGCCGCGTGCGTAATTAACGGCATCATTCACATTTACAAAAGAATGACTCCCGAGATTAATAATACCGGTCTTACCATAGGGGTTGATTATGCCATACAGGCCACCTGAATAGAGTTGATCACCGGTCAGAATATCACCGTCATTCATGGTGATATTGGTGTCCATCTGGCTGCCTATATTTTCACCGACAGCAGAGCCACTCACGATTAATCCTATTAATAACGCTAATGGTGTTAAATGACGTGATTTAATTTTTTTCATTTGTGGACATTCCCTGTATAGCATCAGTACTCAACGCACACATGAGGATCGAAGTCGTTAAAATGAGCGACTGAGTTGATGAGTTTAATTTGACGGTAATTTATCAGGAAAAAGGTGGTTTCTTTTCATTTTAATCGAGAGGGTTTTTATTTTTGTATCCTCAAAAGGTAATGTAAGTTGAAGTGAGGTTACACAACATCTCCGATGGAGGGGTCTTTTACTGAGTGATTAGTCTTGACGATTATTTTAATGATTGAAGTAACGGGTTAATACTGCTAATGCTCTTTTCATGTTTATATTAAAAAGGACTTTATAAAGTCCCTGTTTAATTAGTTAAATGCGTAACTTAAAGTTGCGCATACGCTGTAATTGCGGCGCGGCGCAGATTCGAAATAGCGACCATTACTCTCATTCACAATCACTGAACTCACATAGTGCCGGCCAAACAGGTTATCGACCCGGCCACGTCCAGTTCTTGACCAGCCATTTATAGCCACTGTTTACGGCTGCTACGGTGTAGGACGGGGTGTTCACGCTGTTCTGATCTTCAGCGGCGATCTGGCTCAGATAACGCACCTCACTGCCTGCATAGAAACCCTGTTCCGGCAGATAATCGAGTCCGGCGTAAGCCATGTTACGGGCGATGCCAGGCATGCGGTTGCCGTTACAGCTGTCACTGCCGCAGGCGTTGCTGCGATAGCGCATCCAGCAGGGTATGCGTTTGTTGCTGCCAATCTCCAGCGTGTCGCTGATGGCCGGCTTAAGCCCCAGATTCTGTCCGACCTGAAGGGCTCAGGCGAAATTGAAGCCGACGCAGCCTTCATCATGATGCTGTACCGGGATGAGGTCTAAAGCCCGGAATCGGCAGCGGGCATCGCTGAAATTAACACCAAATCGGGCCGCTGCGTACCGTATACCGCCGATTCTGGAACGGCCATTTCCCTCATATTGACCCGGCAGAAGCCCGCGCACGAAGTACGGAACGGCAAGAATCCATTGTTGGCCACGTCACGCCACACAAAGGTGATGACGCGTTATTCCATGACCCCGACAATCTCCAGTCACTTTGCAAACGCTGCCACGACTCAGTTAAGGAGCGTCTGGACAACGGTTGAACAGTGACTGAGTTCGACGATGACGGCCGCGTTATTTGGTAACGTGAGTATTGAATGAAAGATCTTAAGATTGAGTACCGTGATGGCAGGCTGGTTGAGTTCAGCATCGACGGCATTCAGTTCAACCCGGATACAGCTATCGGGTTTAGTGATGAAGTGGGCGAGACTATACCATCGGTCAGCATGTCGCTTCCGATTGGTAACGGCAAAAGCCTGATGCCTGCCAGCTTAGCGCGTGAGAATCTGTAAATAATAAAGAAGGGGTGATCAATATCGTTTGAAAGATCCGGGCCACCACAACCGTGGCCCGAATTGTTTTAGCGGAAGGCATAACCCAGCGTTAAACCGACGCTGTAATTGCGGCCCGGCGCGGATTCGAAGTAGCGACCATTACTCTCATTCACAATCACTGAACCCACATAGTGCCGGTCAAACAGGTTATCGACCCGGCCAAAGAGATCCAGCGTCCAGTTCTCAACCAGCCACTTATAGCCACTGTTTACGGCTGCCACGGTGTAGGACGGGGTGTTCACGCTGTTCTGATCTTCAGCGGCGATCTGGCTCAGATAACGCACCTCGCTGCCTGCATAAAAGCCCTGTTCCGGCAGGTAACCGAGTCCGGCGTAAGCCATGTTACGGGCGATGCCCGGAATGCGGTTGCCGTCACAGCTGTCACTGCCGCAGGCGTTGCTGCGATAGCGCGCATCCAGCAGGGTGTAGGCCATCTTCAGCCGCCAGTCCCAGGCAAACTGCTGATCCAGGCTTAACTCCAGACCGCGACGGCGGGTCTGACCGGCATTTTTATAGGTAGTACGTCCGCCACTGCTGGCATCCGCCACAATCTCATCACGGGTATCGGTCTGGAACAGCGCCGCGCTGATCAGGCCGTTGCCGATGCGTTTCTTGCTGCCAATCTCCAGCGTGTCGCTGGTAGCCGGTTTAAGCCCCAGATTCAGACCGGTCGCGCCATCAGAGCGGTAAGAGAGCTCATTGATGGTCGGGGTTTCAAAGCCGCGACCAGCGGAGATCCACGCGTTCCAGCTCGGGTCAAATGCATACTTCAGTGCCGCTGCGGGCAGCCATTTGTGATAGCGCGCATCACCGCTGTCGTCGGCGTTACCGGGCTGAATATAGAAGTCATTGGAGTCAAAGTTAACGGTGCTGAACCGCACACCCGCATCCAGCGACAGCTTATCGGTCAGTTGCCAGGCGGTCTGCACATAGGGATCGAGCGTCCACATCAGGTTGCGTTCGTTGCGGCGCAGATTGCCCTGTTCGCCCAGCTGCGACACCCCGTTGCTGACCGTGAAGTTTTCATAGCCCTTGCGGCGCTCGGTCATGGTTTCGTAGTCGAGTCCGCCGGTCAGTGCCACCGGAATCGACAGCAGCGTGTCGCGATGGGTCCAGCGGGTATCGATGCCCTGATAGTGGCGGGTCAGGGCGATCACGCCACCGGGATGAGACGGGTTGCGCTGCACGGCTGCGGGGATCGACTGGAACTGGGTAGTTTCGCGCATGCCCGCGTAGAGCATCACGCTGAGGTCGTCGTTTTCACTCATCTGGCGCTGATAACGCAGGCCGCCCTGAGTCTGATCGACAGTCTTGCGGGTGTTATACAGCGGGACGTTGCTGACCACCTGACGTGGATTGTCACGCCACTGCGCCTCGGTTAATCCGCCGGGATCCTGTGCGTCAATGTGAACGCTGTTAAACAGCAGCGTCAGGGTGCTGACATCATCAATACGCACGCCCAGTCGGGCGTTGCCAAGGTTCTTCTGCGCAGCGCTGTGATCACGATAGCCGTGAGTGGTGAAGCGGGAGGCGGAGACGGTGTAGTTAACATCCCCGGCATGGCTGCCATCACCGGTCGCGCCGCTGGCTTTGACGCTGTTGCGCCAGCTGCCGTAGCTGCCGTACCAGCTGCTGGCTTCAAGCGTGGTCGGCTGCTGACCCTGCTGAGTGGTGACATTGATCACGCCACCCGAAGCGTTGCCATACAGCGCAGAAAACGGGCCGCGCAGCACCTCGACATGATCAATTGAGCCGATATCGATATTGGAGGTCTGCGCCTGACCATCCGGCATGGTGGCCGGGATGCCATCCACGTAGATGCGCAGCCCGCGTACGCCGTAGGTTGAGCGGGAGCCGAAGCCACGCATCGACAGCTGCAGGTCCTGTGCGTAATTTTGCCGGTTCTGGATCTGCAGACCCGGCACGCTGCTGAGGTTTTCCGACAGGTTAACGCGCGGTGCTGCCTGGCGCATATCGTCGCCACTGACCACGCTGAGGGCCGCAGGCGTATCGAGTTCGTTAAGGCCCGTTTCCGGCGGTGCCGCCGTGACGACCAGGGTATTGTCATTATCCGCCGCCAGCAGCGGCAGTGGCAAAATGGCAGGCAACATCAACAGCGTCGCCTGGCGCAGAGCGATTATTTTCATTATAAGTGGCCTGAAAAAAGAGAGGATATGAACCAGGTGGAACAATTTCCGCATATGGTAAGGGTTTGATGCGTTGGGGTACATCGTTTCGGGCTGGATTTTTTCTCTGTTTACCGCCAGGCTGGAATCCATCTTTTGCAGTGATAAGGCGTCCGGTTCACCCGGATGCAGACAAAAAACTCACGGGAGTCAGCATGAAACAACCTGAAGTGGCGGTTCTGGGATTAGGCGCAATGGGGCACGCATTTGCCGCCAACCTGCTGAAAAAAGGCTTTCGCGTTCATGGCTGGAACCGCACCCGCGCGCGCGGCGAAGATCTGCTGGATGCCGGTTTGCAGCTGGCTGACTCGCCAGCCGATGCGGTGCGTCAGGCGGATGTCGTGATCGCCATGCTGTCTGATGGCGACACCACTGAGCAGGTGCTGCATCAGGTCAAAGAGGCGTTTAAGCAGGGCGCGACGCTCTGCCAGATGGGCACCATCGGCGTAGAAAAAACCGACGCGCTGATCGCCTTCTTCGCAGAAAAACGCCCTGATTTGTTACTGATCGATGCGCCAGTCTCCGGCACCAAAGCGCCAGCAGAGAATGCGCAGATTCTGGTGCTGGCCAGCGGCGATCAGAGCCGGGCGCAGGCGGCAGAAGCGGTGTTTGCTGCCATCGGTAAAGGCACCCAGTGGCTGGGTGAGGCGGGCAAAAGCACCCGGATGAAGCTGGTGATCAACAGCTGGCTGATTGGCATGATGCAAAGCCTGGCGGAGAGTACCCGGCTGGCCGAGCAGTTCGGCTTTTCCACCGACGATCTCTGGCAGGTGCTGGAGGGCGGTCCGCTGGCCGCACCGTATGCGAAAATGAAGCTCGGGATGATCGCCAGCGACGACTTCACGCCGCAGATGCATCTGGTCTGGGCGCTGAAAGATGCCCGCCTGGCGCTGGATGCCGCAGAGACGCCGCTGCCGGCGCTGGAGAATATCGCACAGCTCTGGCAGCAGGCGGTGGAGGCCGGACACGGCGAAGAGGATCTGGCGGTGATCTACCGCTACCTGAAGGCGAAATGAGTCAGCAGCATTTTGACTTCAGCACGCGTCCGCTGGTGCCGCTGGCGCACGATTACCTGCACGGTGCGAGCGAACCCTGGCACCAGCACGCCTGTGCCCAGCTGATCCACACCCTGAGCGGCGTGGTACGGGTGGAGACGGAGTATGGCAGCTGGATTGTGCCGCCGAGTCGCGGCGTCTGGCTGCCCGCGTTTACCCGTCATGCGCTGCAGATTACCGGCAGTGTGGCGGCGCGCACGCTGTTTATTGATCCGCTGGCGCGCGCCGATCTGCCCGCCAGTTGTCAGGTGGTGCAAATCTCACCGCTGCTGCGCGAGCTGATTGTCACGGCGCTGAGCCTGCCAGAGCGTTACGCCGCAGGCAGTCGGGCCGAGCGGGTGATGGAGTTGATTCTGGATGAAATCCGCGGCATGGACGTGCTCCCCTTTGCTTTGCCGACGCCCGACAGCCCCCGTTTACAGGCCCTGTGCGAGCTGATTCAGCAGACGCCCGGTGAAAGCTGGACGCTGCTGCGCGCCAGCGCCCACCTGAATGTCTCGGGCCGCACTCTGGCCCGCCATTTTATGCGCGAAACCGGCCTGCAGTTCAGCGACTGGGTACGCCGCGCCCGCCTGGCTATCGCCCTGACGCGACTGGCGCAGGGCGACTCCGTGCTGCGGGTGGCGCTGGAGCTGGGCTATGAAAGCCCCAGCGCGTTTAGTGCGATGTTTCGTCGTCTGCTGGGCGTCTCTCCCACTGACTATTTTCCGCCTGCAGAAACTGGCCTGCCGCGCTGAGCAGCGCCTGCATCGCGGCACGGGCGGTGTCATTGTCGATACTCACTCCCCAGGCTCGCGCGCCACGGGCATCCACGCAGCTGATATAGGCCACCGAGCGGCTGTCACTGCGCCGGCCCAGCGTATGCTCGTGATAGTCCTCAATGGTCAGATGCAGATCAAACGCGCTGCGCAGGGCATTGACCGCCGCCGACAGCCAGCCGTTGCCGCTGCCGGTCAGCATCAGCGATTGCGTCTGATACACCACGCTAGCGCTAATCTGCGTCTGCCCGCCGCTGTCACTCTGGCTGTCAGCCCGCTGTAACGCCACCGCGGGCTGCGTCACGCCATACTGGCGGCAGAAGAGCTGCCACAGCGCGTAGTGCGTCATCTCTCCGCCGTGCCGGTCAGTCTCATGCTGTACACAGCGGCTGAAATCCTGCTGCAGCGCTCGCGGCATTTGTAACCCGTGATTCTGCTCCAGCAGCCAGGCGGCCCCACTTTTTCCCGACTGGCTGTTCACGCGGATCACCGCCTCATAGCTACAGCCAATGTCGGCGGGGTCCAGCGGCAGGTAAGGCATCTGCCACTCTGTTTCCTGCTGTTCGGCGCGGATGGCGAACCCTTTTTTAATCGCATCCTGATGAGAACCGGAGAAGGCGGTGAAGACCAGCTCGCCCGCATAGGGATGGCGCGGATGAACCGGCAGCTGGTTGCAGCGGGTTACCACCTCAATCACCTCATGCATCTGGCTGAAATCGAGCTGGGGCGAAACGCCCTGGGTATAGAGATTCAGCGCCAGCGTCACCAGATCCACATTGCCGGTGCGTTCACCGTTGCCAAACAGACAGCCCTCGACCCGATCAGCGCCCGCCAGCAGCGCCAGTTCTGCGCAGGCAACGCCGGTGCCGCGATCGTTGTGCGGATGCACGCTGATGCAGACGGCATCACGGCGGCTGAAGTGACGGCAGAAAAACTCAATCTGATCGGCATAGACGTTGGGGGTGTTCACCTCCACCGTGGCGGGAAGGTTAATGATCATCGGGCGCTGGGCGTCAGGTTGCCAGACATCGGCTACCGCCTCGCAGATCTCCAGCACAAACTCTGGCTCGGTAAAGCAGAAGGTCTCTGGCGAATATTCAAGGGTCCATTGAGTTTTCGGCTGCGCCTCGCATTCGGCGCGGATCTGCCGTGCACCAGCGGTGGCCAGCGCCACGATTTCCGCTTTGCTCTGCTTAAATACCCGCTCGCGAAACAGCGGCGCGGTGGCGTTGTAGAGATGCACGATGGCGCGCGGGACGCCCTTCAGCGCCACAAACGTGCGGGCAATCAGGTCCTCCCGCGCCTGGGTCAGCACCTGTAACGTCACATCCTCCGGGATACGCTGTTGCTCAATCAGGTCGCGGACGAAATCGAAATCCGTCTGCGACGCCGAGGGAAAGGCGACCTCGATCTCCCGGAACCCGCAGCGCAGCAGCAGATCCCAGAAGGCCATTTTGCGTTCCCGATCCATCGGTTCTGCCAGCGCCTGATTGCCGTCACGCAAATCGGTGGAGAGCCAGCGCGGCGCCTGGGTCAGCTGGCGTGCGGGCCACTGGCGATCGGGCAGGGTGATCAGCGGGGAGGGTCGATATTTATCAGCGGGTCGGGTCAGCATAGGAGTATCCTGTGGTTTTTTTATCAGTCTGCCGACATGCCTCCGGGTCCGCGCGCGCAAGGCTGACAACCTGACGCGCAAAAGTGACAATACACATCAAGGCGAATACTCAAACTGTAACAGGGCTATTGCGCCTGAAAGCGCAGATGGCTGAAGGAGCATTGAAGGGCTTTAAGTCGAAGGCAGATTTGGTGCTGGATAGGCGCTTTAGTGGCGTACTAAGCCCACATAGTGGGCTTGTAACGTTATGTGGCGATGAGCTTAGTTTTCACCTGAGAATGCTCAATATCAGAACAGCCAGCGCTGTTCCGAGATAGCAGATTCCTGCAAACATCCACAGGCGTGATAAATATATCATCCATCGACTTACTGTCAGTCTGCTTTCGCTGAAAAAGGAATAAGCAGGACTATCCCTGGCAAAGGAGGATATTCGTTTATTCATGCTCAGCTTAATAAAAAACCTGCACATCTGGTATGCGCCAAAAAAACCGACCATGTGATAGAACGAATAGGGGGGAGGGAACTGATATTTTTCCAGAAACAATGAAATGAGTTTGTCATATTCTTTTTTGTTAAAAAAATAAAAGAAGAAAGATATGAAAATAAAAAAGCTGCCTGACAGGCCAAAGAACAACCCCATTCTTGATATATAAAACTCAGTCACCTGTTGACCCCAGTAAATAATCAACTGCTTTTTCGCCGGCCGTACTACCGATATAACCGCCGACCACGGAACCCACAGCCGCGCAAGCAACACCTCCGGCACCTGTCAGCGCAGCAATCATTCCGTAATGTTTCTGCATAAATCCGGCATCGTCGCTACTCAAGCCTATAAGCGCTGCGTTGGTTTTATTTTTAGCCTGTCTGAGTGTCGTCAGCATCTGCATTGTCAGGTGATCAGGCGTGTCCGGGTCAACAACAATTAAAATTTGACCCGGTTTCAGATACTGCGTATCCGCATTAAGTTTCATAAACAGACTGACAGCCGGGGAGCAAATATCCCTGAAGAGTTCCCGTGCCTGATACTCCAGGGTGCCAGGTCTTTCCACAACACAATATCCGGGGGCTATGTTACGCGCCATGCTTCCATTCTCCATCAGTATTGGTGTTAAAGGAACAGCACGTCATATTCCTGAAAAACTGAAATAAAGATAAATAAATTTACTGCGTTACGCAAAAATAATTCCAAAGTGTTGTGGTACAGTTTAAGGCCGATATCTGCCCATTAAGGATCAGGATCCGGGCTGTCACTCTTAGTGATGCACATCTTCCTTCCAACTCGCGCCTGCTTCTTTGATTCTGCCTGGTTCATGATAAAAGTCCTCTGCACCGTACCATGCAATATTCAGGACAACACTCTGCGTGCGCTCCGGTTTGGTGAATCCGCCGGGCAGGGTTAGCATGGTCGCCTGTTTATTCGGGTGGACTCTTATGCTGATTTTTGACGGTCACAACGATCTGTTGCTTAACCTCTGGCTGCATCATCGTGATGCGCCCGCGCAGGCGTTTTATCAGGGGATTGAACGGGGCCACCTCGATTTTCCGCGCATTCAGCAGGGCGGGCTCGGCGGCGGGTTGTTTGCGATCTTTGTGCCTCCGCAGGAGTACATTGCCCGCACCGTTCCGGCACGCGCCGGTGAGCCGTTTCAACCGCTTCAGATCATGTGGCAACAGCTTGAGATCCTGCAGCAACTGGCCGATGCGTCAGGCGGGCGGGCGCAACTCTGCCGCAGCCTTGACGAGATTGCCGCCTGCCGCGCCGCAGGCGTACTGGCGATGGTGGCACACATCGAAGGTGCTGATGCGCTGGATGAGGAGGGCGAGCAACTGCACGCCTTCTGGCAGGCGGGGGTGCGCAGCATCGGGCCATTCTGGAACCTGGCCAGCCGCTTTGGTGAAGGGGTCAGCGGCACTTTTCCCGGTTCGCCCGACACCGGGCCAGGGCTGACCCGCGCCGGAGAAAGGCTGATTCAGCAGGCGAGTGACCTGAAGATGATGATTGACGTGTCGCATATGAACGCAAAAGCCTTTTGGGACACCGCCCGGCTCTCCAGCGCGCCGCTGGTCGCCAGCCACTCCAACGCGCATGCTCTCTGTCCGCAGCCGCGTAATCTGACGGATGACCAGCTGGTGGCGATCCGCGACAGCGGCGGTCTGGTCGGCATTAATTTCGGCAACGCTTTTCTGCGCGCCGACGGTAAACGCGACGCTGACACGCCTTTAACAGAAATTGTTAAGCATTGTGATCACTTGTTGAAGATAATGGGCAGCGACCATGTCGCCTTTGGCTCTGATTTCGACGGGATTACCCCACCGGCTGCACTGGGCGATGTCAGCGGATTGACGCGATTGCTCGCCGCTTTTCAGGAAGCGGGCTATGATCAGACTCTGACAGAGAAACTGGCATGGGGAAACTGGCAGCGGGTTTTACATCTGACCGGACTGTGATAACAATTTCCTGATGTTCCGGGCTTGATCCCGACGCGCCATTGGCGCAACATCTGCCTGGAAATTGTGACGGCGGTCTCATTCAATGCCGGTCACACTGATTTCAGGCAGCTCATTTACTGTTAACCAAGAGGAAGTAACTCATGTGGAAAAAACCAACTTTCGTTGATATGCGTCTCGGTCTGGAAGTGACTCTCTACATCTCCAACCGTTAATCGTTCTGCCCGCCCTCTGAGCGGGCATTTTTTTTCAACTTCTGGTTTTCCTCTATGTTTATCAAAATCCTCGGTTCAGCCGCGGGCGGCGGGTTTCCGCAGTGGAACTGTAACTGCGCCAACTGCCACGGCGTGCGTAACGGCACGATCCAGGCCCAGGCACGCACGCAATCGTCGATTATCCTCAGCGATAACGGCGAAGATTGGGTGTTATGCAACGCTTCACCCGACATCAGCCAGCAGATCCTGCACACGCCAGAACTGACCCGCAAAGGGGTGTTACGCGGTACGGCGATCGGCGCGATTATCCTTACCGACAGCCAGATCGATCACACCACCGGGCTGCTGAGCCTGCGTGAGGGCTGTCCGCATCAGGTGTGGTGTACGCCGGAAGTGCAGGGTGACCTCAGCACCGGCTTCCCGATCTTTCCTATGCTCACCCACTGGAATGGCGGTTTACAGCACCGTCCCATTGCGCCACTGACGCCGTTCAGCGTCGATGTCTGTGATGATCTTCAGTTCACCGCGATTCCGATTATCAGTAATGCACCGCCTTACTCGCCGTATCGCGACCGGCCACTGCCGGGCCATAACGTGGCGCTGTTTATTGAAAACCGCGCGAATGGCCAGACGCTGCTCTACGCGCCAGGCCTGGGCGAGCCGGATGCGGTGATCCTGCCGTGGCTGCAAAAAGCGGATTGCCTGCTGATTGATGGCACCGTCTGGCAGGATGATGAGCTGCTGACTACCGGCGTGGGACACAACACCGGCAAGGCGATGGGCCATCTGGCGCTGGCAGAAGAGCAGGGGCTGATGGCGCTGCTGGCATCGCTGCCGGCAAAACGCAAAATTCTGATCCACATTAACAACACCAATCCGATCCTTAACGAGCAGTCACCGCAGCGTCAGTTTCTGACGGAGCAGGGAATTGAGGTGAGCTGGGACGGAATGGCGATCCACCTTCAGGGCTAAAACATGCAGATCACTGACACGCTGTCGCCGCAGGCTTTTGAACAGGCCCTGCGCGACAAAGGCGCTTACTACCATATCCATCACCCGTATCACATCGCGATGCATAACGGTCAGGCCACGCGCGAGCAGATTCAGGGCTGGGTGGCGAACCGCTTCTATTACCAGACCACCATTCCGCTGAAAGATGCGGCGATCATGGCCAACTGTCCCGATCCGGCCACCCGCCGTAAATGGGTGCAGCGCATCCTCGACCACGACGGCAGCAACGGCGAAGAGGGCGGCATTGAGGCCTGGCTGCGGCTGGGCGAGGCGGTCGGGCTGACGCGTGAAGAACTACTTTCAGAGCAGCATGTGCTGCCAGGCGTGCGGTTTGCGGTGGATGCGTATATTAACTTTGCCCGCCGCGCCAACTGGCAGGAGGCGGCCTGTAGCTCACTAACCGAACTGTTTGCCCCGCAGATCCACCAGTCACGGCTCGACAGCTGGCCGCAGCACTATCCGTGGATCAAAGAAGAGGGCTATTTCTACTTCCGCAGTCGCCTGGGGCAGGCGAACCGCGATGTGGAACATGGCCTGGCGCTGGCGCTGGAATATTTCACCACCGCTGAGACGCAGAACCGCATGCTGGAAATTTTGCAGTTTAAGCTCGATATTTTATGGAGCATGCTGGACGCCATGACCATGGCATACGAGCTGAAACGTCCGCCTTATCACACCGTGACTGATAAAGCGGCGTGGCACACCACCCGACTGGTATAACAGATGAATGAAAACTCGATTGCCGCGTTTCGTCGCGGCTACCGCATGCAGTGGGAAGCTGCCCAGGATACCCATGTGGTGCTCTATCCCGAAGGCATGGCGAAGCTGAACGAAACCGCCGCCGCCATCCTTGAGCTGGTGGATGGCAGGCAGGATATCGCCGCGATTATCGCAACGCTGGATAGCCGTTTTCCGGAAGCGGGCGGCGTGGGTGCAGACGTTTTAGAGTTCCTGCAATCAGCCTATGAACAGAAGTGGATACAGTTCCGTGACCCCGCATAAACCTGACGTGAATCCGCCGCTCTGGCTGCTGGCCGAGCTGACCTATCGCTGTCCGCTGCAGTGTCCCTACTGCTCCAACCCGCTGGATTTTGCCCAGCAGGAGAAGGAGCTGACCACCGAACAGTGGATTGAGGTGTTTCGTCAGGCGCGGGCGATGGGCAGCGTGCAGCTCGGATTCTCCGGCGGCGAGCCGCTGGTCCGTAAAGATCTGCCGGAGCTGATCAAAGCGGCGCGCGATCTCGGCTTCTACACCAACCTGATCACCTCGGGCATCGGCCTGACGGAGAAGAAGCTGGATGCGTTCAGCGAGGCGGGTCTGGATCATATTCAGATCAGCTTCCAGGCGAGTGATGAAACCCTGAATGCGGCGCTGGCCGGTTCTAAAAAAGCATTTCAGCAGAAGCTGGAGATGGCGAAAGCAGTGAAAGCGCACGGCTATCCGATGGTGCTGAACTTTGTACTGCATCGCCATAACATCGACCAGATCGACAAAATCATCGATCTCTGCATTGAGCTGGAGGCGGATGACGTGGAACTGGCGACCTGTCAGTTCTACGGCTGGGCGCAGCTTAACCGTGAAGGCCTGCTGCCCACCCGTGAGCAGATCGCCCGCGCAGAGGCGGTGGTGAAAACCTACCGCGAGCGGATGAGCACCACCGGCAATCTGACCAACCTGCTGTTTGTGACGCCAGACTACTACGAAGAGCGACCTAAACCCTGCATGGGTGGCTGGGGCGCTATCTTCCTCAGCGTGACGCCAGAGGGCACTGCGCTGCCGTGTCACAGTGCGCGTCAGTTGCCAGTAGAATTTCCCTCAGTGCTGACGCAAAGTCTGGACGATATCTGGTATAACTCGTTCGGCTTTAACCGTTATCGTGGTTTCGACTGGATGCCTGAGCCGTGCCGCTCCTGTGATGAGAAAGAGAAAGATTTTGGCGGCTGTCGCTGTCAGGCTTACATGCTGACCGGCAATGCTGACAACACCGATCCGGTCTGCAGCAAATCACCGCATCACGGCAAAATCCTGGAAGCCCGACGTGAAGCGGATTGTAGCGACATTAAAATTGGTCAGCTGCAGTTCCGTAATCGCAGCAACTCACAACTGATCTATAAAACACGGAACCTCTGATGAAAACGCGTTGCCTGGAGATAAACGGTCTGACGGTTGAACTGGTGCATCAGCCCGATGCCAGCCAGGCCGCCGCCCTGATTCAGGTGGGCGCGGGGAGTCACGACGAGCCAGATCGCTGGCCCGGACTGGCGCATCTGCTGGAACATCTGCTGTTCACGGGCAGCACCGGCTGGCCTGATGAGGGCCGGCTGATGCGCTGGATTCAGACGGAGGGTGGTAAGGTTAACGCCACCACGCTGGCCCGGCGCAGCGCGTTCTTTTTTGAGGTCACCCCGTCGCTGCTGGCAGACGGCCTGGCACGACTGCAGGATATGATCGTCTCTCCGCTGCTGGATAATCAGGCGATCGCCCAGGAAGTGGCGGTGATTGACGCCGAATACCAGTTGTTGCAGCGCCATCAGCCATCGCGCATCGACGCGGCACTGCTGCATGCCGTGCAAGCACCTGCTGAATTTCAACGCTTTCATATTGGCAGCCGGGCGAGTTTTGGCGATGAGATGTCTGCGTTGCAACGGGCGCTGCGCCAGTTCCACCAGCGTTACTATTTCGCCAGCAATATGCGGCTCTGGTTGCAGGGGCCGCAGGCGCTGGATGAACAGGAACAGCTGGCACGTAAGTTTGCCGCCGCGCTGCCTGGCGGTCAGTGGCGGCAGGATCTGCCACCGCCGCAGTTGAGCAGCGATAGCTGCTGGCAGCTGGCCGATACGGCCTCACCGGCGTTGTGGCGCAGCTGGGTACTGGATAGCAGTGACGGTGTCACGTTATGGCGTGAATTTCTGCTGGATGAAGCACCTGGATCGCTGCTGGCCACCCTGCGTGAGCAGGGGCTGGCGGAGTCGCTGGAGCTGAAGTGGATCTATCAGGCGGGCGGTGCACTCTGGCTGGCGCTGGGCGTCGAAACGCATCAACCCGAAACCGTTAATGTTTTGATCGACAGTTATCTGGACGCACTGCGCCAGACGGATGAGCCACAACATCAACACTACCATCATCTGGCGCAGCAGCGATTTGTGACGCTGTCACCGATGGAGCAACTGCGCCAGCGCGCAATCGGCTTTGCGCCGGATGAAACCGTGGCGGCACTGCTGCCGCTGCTGGAAAGACTCGTTGACGCGCCCGGCACGCTGCTGTGCTGCACGCCGCAACCGGCAACGGAAAACCTCGTCACGCAAGGCTTCAGCCTGGCGCTGACCAGCGGGCAGCCTGTGCCGCCTGAATCGCTGCCCGCGGTGAATTTCACTTTCTATCCGCTGGACACCGTCATCACGCCTGAGCCGCTGTCCATGCAAGCGGTGACATTGCCGCATCATCAGTCAGACGACCCGCAGGCAACGATGATTCTGCGGCCGGAGTTTTACTCAACCTTTACCGCGGAGGTGGGCGAAGCGCTGGGGCGGCGGTTGCGTCCGCTGTTTGCTGCGCTGCGTCATCAGGGCGGTAACGGCAGCTGGCAGGAAGTGGAGGGCGTATGGCAACTGACGCTTCAGCTGACAGCAGATGAGGCGGTGACTGACCAGGCGCTCAGCCAGATTGTCTCCGCTCTGACACTGCCGGTTGAGGCAAACCTGCCATTGCCTGTCGAGAGCATCGCTATCCGCGCGCTGCTGCGGCAGTTGCCTTATCAGCTGGCGGCGACCTTTACGCCGGATTGCTGGCGGGCGGCGCTGAAAGGTGGCAACGCGGCGCTGCATTCCCGGATTGCCAGGCGGCTGAGCGCGCTGTCGCTGCCGGTTAACCCTGACACGCCACCCAAGCGCATGACCACCCAAACTGGCATGACGCGCCTGCTACACGCCAGCACAGATAACGCGCTGCTGCTGTTTATTCCGCTGCACCGTCCTGAACAGCTGACAGCGCTTCGCGCGCTGGCGCTGATCTATGAGCCGCGCTTTTTCCAGCGCTATCGCGTTGAGCAGCCGATCGGTTATGTGGTCAGCAGCCGCTATCTGCGCTGTGCCGATGAAGACGGGGTGCTGTTCGCGCTGCAGTCGCCCGATTACAGCGCGCTGTCACTGCTGCGCTACTGCCGTAACTTCCTGCGTTCACTGAACGAGATGCTGGCGGGGTGTGATCTGGCGGCACTGAAAGCGCGTCTGCTGAGCCAGGAAACCGATCAGCCACTGGGGTGCTTACGCGCTGACAATGGCCTGGCAGAACCGGATGCGGTGCAGATTGAGGCGCTGACACTTGCGGATCTGCAACAGCTTCACCGCACGCTGATCCAGGATCGCCGCCGCTGGCGGGTGCTGTTCACTGGCGGTGAGAATGCGTAGCACCCGGCCGCCCGGTATAAAGTTGCTGAATTTATTTGAAAATTAACGACAAATCTCTTCACTGTCTATTGCGGGCGAACTGGACCACACTCAATTCACTTTGTCCGCATAAGGAATTGACCGTGAAAAACTTCAAACGTATTGCACTGCCCCTGTTAGCCGCTGCCACCCTTTACGCCCCGTTATCTCAGGCTGAGGCGATGCACTACCAGCTGAATCCTGAGCATACGTCGGTGATTGTCGCCTGGAATCATTTCGGCTTCTCAAACCCTACCGCGGATATCCCGGATGCAACCGGTACTCTGGTGTTTGATAAAGATCATCCAGAAACATCACGCGTTGACGTGACCCTGCCCGTCAGCAAAATCGACAGCCACGTGGCTGCGCTGACCAAAGAGTTCAAAGGCGCTGAGTACTTCGACACCGCTAAATATCCGACTGCGACCTTCCACAGCACCAAAGTGGTGGCGAAGGGCGACAACAAATTTGATGTTGAAGGCAACCTGACCCTGAAAGGGATCACCAAGCCAGTAACGCTGCACGCGACGCTGAACAAGCAGGGCGAGCATCCGATGGTGAAAAAGCAGGCGATTGGTTTTGATGCCACCGGCACCATCAAGCGTTCTGACTTCAAGCTGGACAAATATGTCCCGGCAGTAAGCGACGACGTCACCCTGACGCTGTCTACCGAAGCCTACGCGAAGTAAGCTTTTTGGGGCGTAGCGGCTTGCTGCTGCGCCCCTGATTGGTTATCACCAATCCTGCATCTCCTTAAATCCTTTCCTCACAACGCTCCTGAAATAATTCTGCCATACCGTTTAACACTATTTTCCTGACGCCTTAACCGGGCCAGAACCGGGAAAAATGAGGCGAAAGTCACAAATTTGCAACAGCACGGAATAACGAAATCAGCGTCACTGTGTGTCAAAATTAAATTAAGATGCCTGCAGAACTAACCTGTTGATTTATATAATGTCGGTGTGAACACTCCTCCCGAAAACAGTGTGACTTTAATCACAAAAAACGCCGCTCAGACACCACTGTCAATAACCCCGCCCGAAAAATACCGCGCGTAACTGTGATCTCCTCTGCAAATAGTAACCCTGCGAACCGGAAGAATGGCCCTCAGCAGAATAAGTCCGCGAGGTGAGGGAAATGCGAATTGGAATGGTGATCAGTGGCGGTGATGTGACCGGCATTAATAATTTTGTCTTCCAGTTAGGGCGACTGGCGCAGGCGGAGATCGTGATATTTGACGGCGGCATTCCCGGCCTGCTGGCAAATAACCACCGTGATATCAGCCAGCGTGACCTGCTCGACTTTTCCATCGCCCCGATTCCGGTTATGCAATCGGGACGCACGCAAAAGAAACTGGTGCCCAGAGAATATGAATGTATTGCGCGCCAGCTGAAAAGCGCCCGGATTGACGTATTAATCATGGCGGGTGGTGACGGGTCGCTGCAATTTCTCCACATCCTGTCGGAGTCTGGCGTGAATTGTTTCGGCGTCGGCATGACCATCGATAATGATGTTTTCGGCAGTGATTACACTCTGGGTTTTTCCACCGCCTGTGAGCAGGTATTAAAAGAGGTCGCAAAACTGCGCAATACCGGGCGCGCCTTACCAGGCCGGGTCTTTATGCTGGAGTTACTCGGTGGCTACTGCGGCGAATTAACTCTCCAGTCGGCGATTAAATCCAATGCGGACATTGCGCTGATCCCGGAGTGCCAGATCCCGCTGCCACAACTGGCGCAGCGCATCACCCAGCGGCTGGCAGAACAGAACAGCGTGATCATTCTTTGCTCAGAAGGTTACACCCGCGAATATTCACCCGGTTTTCAGGGGGCTATCGACACCTTAATCAAACAGCTTGAGCCACTTATTGGCGTGCGTGTCCGTAAAACTATCCTCGGTTACGGGCTGCGGAATGGTGATCCCACCTGCGAAGAGATTTATCAGGGCACCATTATGGCCAGTGAAGTGGTGCGTTGTATTCAGTCAGGTATGCGGAATAAAGCGGTCATTATCAACGGCAGCAATAAACCGATTCCGATTGATTTAATAAGCATGCAAAAACGCCTGGTCGATATTGACGGGCACCATTACAAACTCGCTAAACAACTCCATATCTTGTGAGGAAAAACCATGCTGAAAATATTATGTGTCTGTGGTTGTGGCTTAGGATCCAGTTTTGCGATTGAGATGAGCGCAAAAGCGGTTTTAAAAAAACTGGAGATAGAGGCCGATATCGATCACACCACTATTTCAGAAGCGAATGCTTTTAAGTCGGATATGATTCTGACCCAAAAAGCCTTTGCTGATGTGTTAAATGCCGACGCCAGTCCGGAACAGATTAAACGGGTCATTATTCTTAACCGGCTCACCGATAAAGCGGAAATAGAGCAGAAGATTCTGGCCTTTTTAAAAGAACGCAACGTAAAGGTCGCCGCCCATGAATAGTGTGATCGACTTTCTGGTAAAAGATCTGCTGGGACAGGCATCCATTCTGATCGCCTTTATTGCCCTGATCGGTCTGCTGCTGCAAAAGAAATCCGCAGGCAAGGTGGTGGAAGGCACCTTTAAAACCCTGCTCGGCTTTTTAATTATGATGGCGGGTATCAATATTATTGTGGGGACGCTGACGTTCCTCAATACCATTTTTACCCACGGCTTTGGCATGCGTGGCTATATCACCGACGTCGCCGCTATTGCCGGGCTGGCTAACCGTGAGCTGGGTTCTGAAGTGGCGCTGACGCTGCTGGTGATCTTTATCGTCAATATCATCATCGCGCGACTGACGCCTTTTAAGTACATCTTCCTCACCGGGCAGGCCCTGCTGTGGATGGCGACGATTGGCGCAGTGATTGGCTATAAGGCGGGGCTGACCGGTCTGCCACTGATCCTGACCGGCGGTATCTTTGGCGGGATCATGGCCGTGGTGATGCCTGCGCTGGCGCAGCCTGTGGTTCGGCGTATCACCGACTCGGACGACGTTGCCCTGGGTCACTTCTGCACCATTGGTTATCTGGTCACGGCGGCGGTCGCCAAAGTGGTCGGCAAAGGATCGCGATCTACCGAAGATCTGAAGCTGCCCGATAACTTCAAGTTTCTGCAGGATACCTATCTGTCGATGGCGCTGGTGATGGTGCCGATGTACCTGATCCCCGCCGTCGCGGCCGGTCCGGCGTTTATCGCCCAGTACAGCAATGGCATGAACTACCTGATGTACGCCTTTATGCAGTCGATTCAGTTCGTGGCCGGGGTCTTCGTGCTCTACAGCGGCGTCCGCCTGCTGCTTAACGAGCTGGTGCCCGCCTTCCGTGGTATCGCCATGCGTGTCGTACCGGATGCTAAGCCGGCGCTGGACTGCCCGGTGATGTTTCCCTATGCCCCGAATGCGGTGATTGTTGGCTTCCTCGCCACCACGCTCGGCTCGATTGTCGGCATGATCGTCTTCCCGATGTTTGGTCTGGCGATGATCCTGCCTGGCCTGCTGACTAACTTCTTCGCCGGTGGCACCGCCGGAGTATTTGGTAATGCGATCGGTGGACGGCGCGGGGCGATAATCGGCGGCTTTGTGCACGGTCTCTTTATCACCATTCTGCCCGCTATCCTGGTGCCGATGCTGGAGAGTTATGGCTTCACCGGTGTGACCTTCAGTGACTCAGACGTGATCAGTACCGGCCTGGTGCTCGGCCACGCTTTCCAGAATAACTGGCTGTTCGTTGCCCTGTTTATTGCCTTTGTTACCGCGCTTGCCTGGTTTGTTAATGGCAAATCCACAAAACCTCAAGAGGAAAAACTCCATGAAACTTTATAACTTCGCCGATCTGTTAAAGCTGGCTAAAGAGCGCGACTTTAAAGCGGTGGGTTCTTTCAATCTTCACTGCCTGGAGATGCTGCCCGCCTATTTTAAAGCGGCAGAGAAAACCAACAGCCCGTTAATGATTCAGATCTCCACCGGCACGGCAAAATATCTCGGCCATAAATTACTGGTCGATGCCATTAAATCGCTGTCAGAGAGCAAAAATGTCCCGACCTGTCTGCATCTCGACCACTGTTCCGATTTAGCGGCGATTCAGACCGCGATTGATGCCGGATTCAGTTCCGTGATGTATGACGGGTCACATCTGTCGATAGAAGAGAATATTGCCAACACTCGCCGGGTGATTGATATGGCGCGTCCGCACAATGTTTCGGTAGAAGCCGAACTCGGCGCGATTGGCGGCTCGGAAGATGGTAAATGCGTGGAGATGGAGGCGATTGCGTTTACGCCGGTGGAAGATGCGCGCCGCTTTGTCGAAGAGACCGGCGTCGATATGCTGGCGATCTCCATCGGCACCGTGCATGGACTTTACACCGGTAAAGCGCATATTCAGCATCAGCGACTGGCAGATATTACGGCGGCAACCCACACGCCGCTGGTGCTGCACGGCGGCACCGGCGTCAGCGATGAAGATATGCGGCTGGCGGTCAGCAGCGGTATTGAGAAGGTCAATGTCGGCACCGAAATGAATGTTCAGTGGGTGGCGCAGTGCAAATCGACCTTTGAAAAAGGCAAGGTCAATGACAGTGTGCGTAATTTTCTGGTGCCGGCCAATGATGCGGTAACCAGCGTGCTGGTGGAGAAGATGCAGTTATTCCGGTAATCGCCCGTTTCGCCATCACCGGCTTATTGCGTCAAACCTTTTATAATTACCTATTAATCTGAGCCACCCCGACATGCTACGGGGCAGGAGAGCCTATGTTTGGATTCTTAAAAAAGTCTCCGGCTGTGGAACAACCCAGCGAGCAGCAGCAGGACCATCTGGCGGAATTAAGTCGCGAGAAAATAACGCAACTGGAGCAGCAGCTGGCTATTAATCCGCGTGATGGCGAAACACAAAAACAATTAATGCTGGAATATAACCGGGCATTAAGCTTATTTGCGAAAAGCCGTCGCTATCGCAATGAAATTGATGCGCTGTTTGTCAAAATCGATGAATTACGCAATGTGGTTCGCCAGTCGATTTAAGGAGAGCTGATGACGATTAAGCAGTTATTGCAAGAGGCAAACGCTATTCAGATTGGTATCGACGCCACGGACTGGCGTCAGGTTATCGCGCTGGCTGCCGAACCCCTGGTCAGTGGTGGCTATCTCGATGCCTCTTATCCTGATGCGGTAATCGCCAATACGCTGGCCCATGGCGCTTATTACGTGTTTGAGGAGGGGATCGCCATTCCCCATGCGCGACCGGAAGCGGGGGTGATCCGCGACTGTTTCAGTATGATTCTGCTGAATGAACCGATCTCGTTTGAGGGCAGTGATAAAGCGGACATTGTTATCATGTTTGGTGCGCGTGACAGCAACGCTCATATCGAAGAGGGGATCCGCGCGATTGTGTCGCTGCTGGAAGATGAGGAAACGCTGGTCCGGTTACGTCAGGCCAGCAGCATCGCGGAGGTCATCGATATTTTATGACGCTAAAAACACCGTTAAAACGCGTGGTGCTGGTTAATGGCATTCCGGCGTCGGGTAAAAGCACCCTGACGCACGCGCTGTCACACCACTTTGGCTGGCCGGTGCTGACGCTCGATAGCCTGAAAGAACCCTTTATGCACGCTTTTGCGCCGGTCGATCGCCAGCGTAACCGGCAACTGGGCTGCGCGGCCTATCAGGCGATCTGGAATATCGTTGCGCAGGCTCCCGCCAGTCAGATCTGGCTGATCGACGCCTGGTTTGGGTTCCAGCCCCGCACGCTGCTGGAGCAGGGACTGAAACAGGCGGGCGTGGAGGAGGCGCTGGAGCTGTGGCTGAAGATTGAACCGGAAGCGGCGGTGGCGCGCTACCAGGCGCGGCTGTTGCAGCGGCTTCCGGGCCATCCGGGGGCTGAATATCTTCCTGAACTGCGCCAGCTGGCGCAACAGGCCACGCCGATGACGCTGGGCCCGGTGTATGAGGTTGATGCCTGCGCCCAGGATCACGCTGCCGTTATTCACTGGCTGCAGCAGCAACTGACCAGAACCCGCTACACTTCAGTTCATCATCAGAGGAGTGAGGAGTTGCAGGATGTCGTCGCCCCCTTATCTGCAAACCGGTGAAAGCGCCGTGCTCTATGACGGTGTCTGTAAGCTGTGCAACGGCTGGGTTCAGTTCCTGCTGCGTCACCATCTGGCGCGGCAGGTCCGTTTTGCCTCGGTGCAGAGCGAGCAGGGCAAAGCGCTGCTGCGCTGGGCCGGACTGCCGGAAGAGAACATCAGCACCATCGTCTACATTGCCGATAACCAGCACTGGCTGCGGGCGCAGGCGGTGTTCCGCGTAATGCAGCACCTGCCGGCACCCTGGCGCGGGCTGGCGGTGCTGCGCCACTTTCCCGACGCGATCAGTAACTTTGCCTACGACCGCATCGCGTTAAACCGCTATAAGCTGTTTGGGCGTTACAGCGCCCAGCACGCCATTCAACCCGATTATCCCGGACGATTTCTGCATCAGGTTGATACCGCTCACTAATCTTTAACAGCCAGTCACAGGTGGCAATGAGAACAATGATATTATTGTTATGTCCACCGAATGTCAGATAAAAGTGATGCTTGCAGGCAGCGGTCAGAGGAATTTATGCCGGTTAATTTCGATCTCAACGATCTCTATGCGTTTCGTGCGCTGGTGGAGTTTGGCAATTTTCGCCTGGCGGCGGAATCGATCTGCCTCTCACAATCGGCGCTGAGCCGCCGGATAGATAAGCTGGAAACCTCGCTGGGGATCAAACTGTTTGAGCGGACCACGCGCCGCGTTACGCTGACGCTGAAGGGGCATGCGTTTGCGCAGCGCTCGGATAAGTTGCTGGCTGATTTTGAAGAGGTCATGGCCGATCTCAGTGAGGTGAACTTAGCCCGCACGGGACTGATTACCGTGGCCTGCGTGCCGTCAGCCGCCTACTACTTTATGCCCAACATCATCCGGCTGTTTCAGGCGCGCTATCCCCGCGTACGAGTCAAACTGATCGACAGCAGCGCGGCCAACGTTTATGACGCGGTGATGGGCGGTCAGGCCGACTTCGGCATCAGTTTTTCCAGCCGCTCGCAGCCGGATGTGCATTTTCAGCCGCTGATGGATGACCTGTATGTGGCGGCCTGTCGGCGTGACCATCCGATAGCCGGCAAAAAGAGTCTGAGCTGGCAGGCGTTTTATCAGTATGAGTGGGTCGGGCTGGATAAAACCTCCGGCAATCGCAACCTGCTGGATCAGGCGTTGCAGGCGATCATGCCGGAGAAGCCCTGTATCTGTGAAACCCGCCACGTCACCACCATGCTGGGGATGGTTGAGGCGGGGCTCGGCATTGCTGCCGTCCCCGCCATGTCGATGCCTGGCTACGATCACGCCCTGCTGATGGCGGTGCCGTTAACCGATCCGCAGGTGAAGCGCACTGTGGGCTTGCTGCGTAAAAATGGCCGGATGCTGTCGCACATTGCGGGCGAACTGGAGAACCTGATTATTGAACAGTATCAGCGGCTTTAACCGGTTTTGACACTTTCACGGTGTGCAGTCCGCTGGCGTGCACCGCCTGTTGTGCCTCAGAAGAGGCGAGCCAGCGCAGCAGCTTAGCCGCCTCATCCGGCTGCGCTGACTTGCGCACCACGGCACCGGCGAAGCGGGTGGTGTATTGCAGCTTGTCCGGCAGTTCGCCAATAAACGTTACGCCCGGTACCGGCAGCAGCTCACTGACCTGCTGAAAGCCGATAGCGTATTTACCGGCCGCGACCTCTGAGGCCACCGGGATGCGCTCAACCTTCACCGCTTTCGCCTTAACCTGATCCTCAATGCCCAGGCGGCTGAACAGCTGGCTGCTGACATATTTACCGCTGGCGCTGTCGGAATAGGCGATGGAGCTGGCCTTCAGCAGAGCAGTACGCAACGCGCTTTCGCTGCCGATCTTAACCGGTGTGGCACCCTGTTTAATCACCGCGCCGATGCGGGAGTCCGCCAGTTCAACCCGTGAACCCGGCAGCGTCTTGCCCTGCTTTTGCAGATCGCTTAACGCATCGCCGACCATAATCACCACATCGGCCGGTTCACCGCGCGCCAGTCGTGCCGGAATGGCCTGCGGGGTTTTGCCCATAGACGGACCGGCGACGGTGTTGATAGTGATCCCTTCACGCTGGGCAAAGCGGGGCGAGAGCGTATCCCACGCTGCTTTAAACCCGCCGGAGATCATCACCGTCAGCTCTTTTGCCTGCGCCGTGGCGCTGCCCGCCACGCTGAACAGCAGAGCAGCGTACAGCGACATCGTTTTCAGTTTCATTTTACGTTCCTCAGCTAACAGTTTCATGGACAGGCGATACGGCACTGCGGGTGCGACGATAGAGGTAAAGTGTTGCCCCCAGCGCGCAGACTGCGGCAAAACTCATCCAGTAGCCTGGCGAGGCTTTATCGCCGGTCAGCTCAATCAGGCCGGTTGACATCACTGGGGTAAAGCCACCAAACAGCGCAGTTGCCAGGCTATAGGCCAGCGAGAAGCCCGCCACACGCACTTCCGCTGGCATGATTTCGGTCAGCGCCGGGATCATCGCGCCGTTGTAGAGACCATAGATCATTGAAAGCCACAGCAGCACGCCCAGCATCATCGAGAAACCCGGTGCGGCGGCCAGCATGCTCAGGGCCGGATAGGTGGTGACTATTGCCAGCAGAGTCATGGCGACCAGCACAGGCTTACGGCCAAAGCGGTCGGAGATCGCGCCGCCAATCGGCAGCCAGATAAAGTTCGACACCGCCACCAGCAACGTCACCAGCAGGCTGTCAGAGGCGCTGAGCAGCAGCACTTTCTTGCCAAAGGTCGGCGCGTAAACCGTAATCAGGTAAAACGCAGTCGTGGTCATTGCTACCATCAGCATCCCGGCAATTACCACCTGCCAGTTGGCGAGCAGGATGCGGAACACCTGCTTCACATCGGGATGGCTGCGGCGGTTGTTGAACGCCTGAGTCTCTTCCAGTTTGCGACGCAGCAGAAAGATAAACGGCACAATCAGGCAGCCAAACAGGAACGGAATGCGCCAGCCCCATTCACGGATGGCGCTCTCTTCCAGCACCGCGTTGAGGATAAAGCCCATCGCCGCCGCCACCATAATCGCGACCTGCTGACTGCCCGACTGCCAGCTGGTGTAGAAGCCCTTGCGGCCTGGTGTGGCGATCTCCGCCAGATAGACCGATACACCGCCCAGCTCCGCACCGGCGGAGAAGCCCTGTAGCAGCCGACCGATCAGCACCAGCAGCGGTGCCCACAGGCCAATACTCTGGTAAGAGGGGATCAGCACGATCATAAAGGTGCCTGCCGCCATGATGGAGAGCGTGACGATCAGCCCTTTACGACGGCCGACCTTATCGATGTACGCCCCCAGCACTACCGCGCCAATCGGGCGCATCAGGAACCCTGCGCCAAACACGGCAAAGGTCATCATCAGTGAGGCGAACTCACTGCTGGCCGGGAAAAAGGTATGGGCGATATAGGTGGCATAGAAACCGAACAGGAAGAAGTCGAACTGTTCGAGAAAGTTGCCTGAGGTAACACGGAATATTGCGCCAATCCTGGCGCGGTGAGTCATGGGTGAGGTTGTCTGCATCAGTAACTCCAGTAAGGTTTGACGCTTTTTGCCGCGCCTGTGACTGAAGAGTGGATCAGCGCCCGGCGCTAAATAAGTGCAAAAAGGGCATCAATTAATGTGCCAGCCGCATGATTGCCAGGCGTTATTACTTAAAGTGGTTCAGATTCAACCGGTTAAATGACGGGTTGGTTTTTTGCGCCTGTGAGTGGGTCTGAGAGGAGTTTGCGGAAATGTGACAGATTTCATAAGCGTGTTGCAGACGAAGAGGCGGAATCTGGCTTGTCTGAGGCCATCAGCGCAGAGTCTGGCGGCAAAAAGGGTTCAGAACGCAGGCAGCAAGGCGTCAGGGAAAGGTTATGCCAAAAATCTGACGTAAATGTCGGGCGCCCGCCACGGTAAAAGCGACTTCACGGTAGCCAGGCTGCCGGGTTAGCCAGCCTTGCGTTTCAAAAGCGCTTAGCAGCGCTGCACGCGCATAGCCGCCGAGATGGAACCGGCGCTCACTCCAGTCGAGACAGCCACAGCAGGCTCTGCGGCGTCCGGGCTGTGACAGATCAATCTGCAACGCCGCAAACTGCTGCAGACCCAACAGGGTGACAGCACTGCCTTCCGGTGTGATCCAGCCCTGCTGCGCCATTGCGGCATAGATCTGCACCGCAATATCCCCGGCCAGATGGTCGTAACAGGTGCGGGCGGAGCGAAGTGATGTCGGGGTGGTGCTCGCTGGCGCGGCAATCCGTCGCCACGATACGCCCATCATGTTCTCAATCAGCGCAGCGATGTCACTGCCGGTCAGTCGGTAATAACGGTGACGCCCCTGCGCCACGCAGACAATCAAGCCGCTGTTGATCAACCGGTTCAGATGGGCGCTGGCGGTTGAGGGCGCCACGTCGGTGACGGCACTGAGTTCGGTGGCGGTCCAGGCGCGTCCATCCATCAGCGCGGACAGCATCTTCACCCGTGACGCATCGGCCATTGCGGCGGCGACGCCCACAATTGCGTTCTCAAGTGCTTCGCTATCGTCAGGTGCGTTGTGCGGTTGTGGTGTTGCCATCAGATTAGCGTGCCCATTCTGTGGTCAGCCCGGCGGCTGATCGATTGTTATCGGTGATCAGGATCAGCTGATTAGCGTGATCGCTGTATTGCACCAGGATGTTGATTCCGGCATCGGCAAGGCGTGCAGTGATCGCTCCCAGTTCGCCGGGACGCTGTTGCGGTAACCTGCGAATAAGCGGGACGTTAACCGCCTCGACGGCGATACCCCCGGCTTCCAGCACGGCCCGCGCCCGTTCACCTTCCGCAACCAGAAAATGAGCATGGCTCTGTTCACCAAAGGAGAACAGACCGCCGCCTTCCAGTCCAATCCCATGATGGCCCAGCAGCGTGGTGAGCCGGGAAAGATTGCCTGGACTATTTTGCAGGATGACATGAATATCGAACATGTTAATTTACTCCCTGTTGTGAGGCATATTCTCTGACCAGCGTGACGATGCGAAGACGGTAACTGGCAAAAAGGGTCTCGCGGCCTTCATGCTGTGCGACCTGGTGACAGAGGTTGCGCTTCCAGGCCAGCACCGATTCTTCATCGCGCCACCAGGAGAGCGAGAGAATTTTTTTCTCATCGGTCAGGCTTTGAAAGCGCTCAAGAGAGATAAACCCGCTGTTTTGTATCAGCAGCGGTTTAAGGTCGGCAGCCAGTTGCAGGTAACGCACCTGGTGTTCGGGTCGGGCTTCGGCTTCAAATAGTACGGCAATCATCGCTATCCTCCTGTGGGTGATAGCGCAAAAATAGCGGGCGGGGCGGGTTGATGCTTCGGCCGGAAACGAAATATGGCTGCAGGGGCGATCGCCAGCCAGTGCAACCTTGTAATGGAGCAGATGATATGTTCAGCGGACTCAGTGCGTTTCCCCTTACTCCCTTTGCAGCAGGCAAGCCCGATGAGGCGGCTTTTTTGCGGCTGCTGCGCAGGCTGACTGATGCAAAAGTCGATTCCCTTGGCCTGCTGGGGTCAACCGGCAGCTACGCCTATCTCACCCGCGCTCAGCGCAGGCGCATCGCAGAGCTGGCGGTGGAACATGCAGAGTCGATTCCGGTGATGATCTGCATTGGTGCGGTAGGCACTGACGAGGTGCTGGCGCTGGCGGAGGACGCGCAACAGGCGGGCGCAGCCGCCTTACTGCTGCCGCCGCTGGGTTATCAGGCGTTGAATGACGATGAGGTTTTCACGCTTTTTGAGACCGTGACGCGACACGCCTCGGTGCCAGTCTGTATCTATGACAATCCGGGCACCACCCATTTTACGTTTTCCGATGCGCTGCTGAGCCGGATCGCCGCACTTCCCGGTATCGGGTCAGTGAAAATTCCTGGGGTACCGGCCGATCAATCTGCGGCTAACGATCGCCTCGCTCTGCTGCGCAGCACGCTGCCCGATGCCGTGTCGATTGGCGTCAGTGGCGATGCCTCAGCCGCCAACGGGCTGATTGCGGGCTGTAATGGCTGGTATTCAGTGTGCGGTGGACTGTTTCCGCGCGTCGCAAAAGCGATGACCGAAGCGGCGGCCGCAGGTGACCATCAGAGCGTCAGAGCGCAATCCGATCGCCTGCAGCCGTTATGGGCGCTGTTCCGCCAGCATGGCGGCAGTTTCCGGGTGATCAGCGCCGCGGCGGGGCTGCTGGGACTCACCGAACGCGACTGCCTGCCGCGCCCGCTGTTACCGCTCTCCGCGGCGGACTGCCAGCAGATTGCTGACGTGCTCGCGGCACTCGACCTCTCCTGAGATCTCACGCCAGAGGGCGTTAACTGTGTCTTACCAGGTTAAAGCCTTCTTCCTCCTGCGGCGCTTCAAAATAGCGGGTAATCAGCGCGAACTGCGCGTCTGATGCGGCAAAGGCGTGTTCGCCGCCCTGATTTCGGGCGTGCAGGCGCGATTTACACAGCGCATCCGGCACGTCCAGATAATGCAGGCGATGGTCGGCAGAGGATGCCTTAATCACCGACATCATCCAGTCGCGATTCGCCCGGGTGTTGGCAGGAAAATCGAGCACCACCGACACGCCTGCGTTAAGCAGCGCGACCAGATGAGGTGTCATCGCCTTTCTGAGTTTTGCCGCATGGCGCACGTAATCGGCCACCGACTGCATTTCGTCCTTATAGAGCGCGGCGAGCCACTGATCCTCGCTGATCACCACGCAACCGGGGGCTGCGCTCAGCTCCGCCGCCAGCGTCGATTTCCCGGAAGCAATTTTTCCACACAGCAGATGCAGCGTGGCGGGGGCAAAAGTCATGGTCATATCACTCCTGTGTCAGCCTGATAGTGAGCCGCGCGCATGACGCGAAGGGAAGGTAAAGCAGGTCTCGCCGAAGCGGGATTCAGGCTAACAATACAGGGGAGAGATGGGCAATGACAGGCATAAAGATGCTGGTGAGTAAAACCTGGTTTGCCGCGCGTAACAGTCTCTGCTGCTGCGGGCATGACTGCATTCAGAAATAGGCACGGCTTTCGCTGGGCGCGCTGACACGCCTGAACGGGGAAGTGCGGTCAGGCGTAGCGTGCGCTATCAGATATGCTTTCAGAGAGTGTTGAATCTGCGCTGAACTGCGGGCAACTGGCTTCATTTTTTTGCCATCAGTAACGTCAGCAGTTCACGGCAGCATGCTTCTTCTTCGGCACTGTCTGCGGATGCCAGATGGCGCAGTAGTTCCATACAGCTTTTTTCCTTGCCCGCTTCCATTAACTCTTCGATCAGAAAGTTGAGTTTGTCCTGCTCAGACGCAGCAAAAGATGAACTGAACTCATTTTTGACCGGGACGGTGTGGTTTACCGGCAACGTAAGGGTGTTTTGCATTGGCATATTCTTGTCCTGTTTCAGGTTAAAAAACGCACGGCTGTTGCCATTAAACTTATACAACGTTCCGGGTTTTGTACAGAAATCTGCCTGATTCATTTTTAAGCCAAAGCTAAGCGCAGCGCGGTTGCGGAGTAAATCCCGGCTAATCATTGAGTTAGCCGGATCAGGAATTACAGAAAAATTGTACGGGTTTTTAAGCCAGATTCGGGAGCAGAAAAAAAGAGGTCAGTTATGCATCAGTTGAACAGGCGGCCTGTGGGCCGCCTGCATTATTTAGCGGTCAGGAAATCTTCACGCTGCGGCGTAAACGTATCCAGTAACGTGCCCGCCTCAAGACAGACACAGCCATGAACCACATTGGGCGCTTTATAGAGCGTATCTCCTGCGCCCACCTCACGCGTTTCACCATTGATGGTGAAGGCAAAACGTCCGCTCAGCACATAGGTCAGCTGCTCGTGTGGATGGTGATGCAGCGGGCCGACAGCCTCTTTTTCAAAAATCACTTCTACCGCCATCATCGTGCCGCCGTACGCCAGCACGCGGCGGGTTACGCCGTTGCCCAGATCTTCCAGTGGTCGCTCTTTATGGTAGATAAACATTGCACTCCTCCTGCGGTTGCCCCGGCTGCGGTGGCCATTTTGTGATGAATCTCACAGCACTCGGGTGAATTAGTTCATGCACTTTAGTGGTTTTTCACTAAAATGAAACGGTGTTTCAATTAATTTATAAGGGTAGATCATGAAAATCGCGTTAATGATGGAAAACAGCCAGGCCGCTAAAAACGTTACCGTGCTGAAAGAACTGGAAGGCGTCGCACAGCCACTGGGCCATCAGGTCTTCAACGTCGGGATGAGCGATGAGCAGGATCACCACCTGACCTATATTCACCTCGGCATTCAGGCCAGCGTGTTGCTCAACAGCCAGGCCGTGGATTTCGTGGTCGCGGGCTGCGGCACCGGGCAGGGCGCGCTGATGTCGCTTAACATCCATCCGGGCGTCGTCTGCGGCTACTGTATCGATCCGGCGGATGCCTATCTTTTTGCGCAGATCAACAACGGTAATGCCTTATCTCTGCCGTTCGCCAAAGGCTTTGGCTGGGGCGCTGAACTTAACCTGCGCTTTATCTTTGAAAAAGCCTTCACCGGCGAGAAGGGCAATGGCTATCCGCCAGAGCGTAAAGAGCCGCAGGTGCGTAACGCCGGTCTGCTGAATCAGGTCAAAGCTGCCGTGATTAAAGAGAACTACCTCGACACGCTGCGCGCCATCGACCCTGAACTGGTGCGTACTGCCGTTAGTGGCCCACGCTTCCAGCAGTGTCTGTTTGAGCATGGCAAAAATCAGGAAATCGTCGCCTTTGTGCGTCAGCTGACCCACTAACGCATCCGGGGTTATAAGGCCGGTCTGACCGGCCTTTTTTTATTCTCTCTTTCCCGCCATCAGCTGAACGTCAGCTCTGCTGCACCAGCGCCGGGTTGTAATGACGACTCGCCTCCACCAGCATCCGCGTATAGGGCATCGCGGCCCGGTCGGCCACCAGCGTCGGCACATCCAGCGTCTCCAGTACCTTGCCCTGTTGCATAACCGCCACGCGATGGCAGAGGTGTGCCACCACGCCGAGATCGTGCGTCACCATCAGATAGGTCAGGTTCTCCTGCTGCTGCAGATCGCTGAGCAGATTGAGGATCTCCGCCTGCACCGAAACATCCAGCGAGGAGGTCGGTTCATCCAGCAGCAGCACGCGCGGCTCTAAAATCAGCGCCCGGGCAATCGCCACGCGCTGACGCTGACCACCAGAAAGCTGATGCGGATAACGCGTCTGCCAGGCGCGATTCAGCCCGACCTTATCCAGCATCGCCACGACGCGCTGCTGGCGCTGCCCGATACCCTGAATCTGTAATGGCTCTTCAAGGATATCGCCCAGCGTGTGACGCGGATGCAGCGAGCCATAAGGGTCCTGAAACACCATCTGCACCTGACGGCAACGCGCCCGATCGATGCGGTGCGCCAGCGGCTGGCCATCAATGGTCAGCTCTCCCTGCCAGTGATTAAACAGGCCCGCCAGACACTTCAGCACCGTGGTCTTGCCCGAACCTGACTCACCGACCAGCCCGAAGATTTCACCCTGTTTAACCTGCAGGCTGACGTCGAACAGCACCTGATTACGGCGACCCTCTTCACCAAAACTCAGGTTGAGATTTTTCACCTCAATCATCGTAACTCCTTAGTCAGTTAGCCAGCTGGCGTGACGTTGTAACACTGGCAGACGCGTGCGCCGCCGATCAAGATCGGGCAGTGCTGCCAGCAGTCCCTGGGTATAGGGATGCTGCGCGCGGTCAAGTTCGCTGGCGGCCAGCGACTCCACCACGCGTCCGGCGTACATCACCAGCACCCGATCGCAGAAGCTGCGCACCAGATTGATATCGTGACTGATAAAAATCAGTCCCAGACCGCGCGCTTTCACCAGATCATCCAGCAGCGCCAGCACCTGCAGGCGAACCGAGACATCCAGCGCAGAGGTGGGTTCATCGGCAATCACCAGTTCCGGCTCGGTGATCAGCATCATGGCGATCATCACGCGCTGCCCCTGACCGCCGGAAATCTCATGGGGATAGAGCTGATATACCCGTTCAGGATCGCGGATTTGCACCTCCTCCAGCATCGCCAGCGCCCGCTGACGTGCCGCCGATTTCTGGCCGCGATGGTGACTGCGCCAGGCTTCGGCAATCTGCTCGCCCACCCGGATCACCGGATTCAGCGAATATTTCGGGTCCTGCATAATCATTGAGATGCGTTTGCCACGAATGGCGCGCATCTCTGCCGGGCTGGCGTGCAACAGGTCGATATCGCCAAACTGCATCCGGCTCGCCTCAATGCGCGCCTTAGCCGGATGCAGCTGCAGCAGGGCGCGACCTACGGTCGATTTACCGGAGCCGGACTCACCGACAATCGCCAGCTTCTCCTGACCGAGCTGAAAGGAGACGCCGCGTACCGCTGGCGTAATCTGGCGTCCGTTAACAAAATTCACGTGCAAATCGCGCACGTCGAGCAACGGCGAGGCGTTACTCACTGCGGGGATCGAGCAGGTCACGTAGGCCATCTCCTAAGAAGTTAAATGCCAGGCTGTTAATCAGGATCGCCAGACCGGGCACGGTCACTACCCACCAGCACTCCAGCATGTAGGTGCGGCCACTGGCGATCATCGCGCCCCATTCCGGATCCGGTGGCTGTGCGCCCAGCCCGAGAAATCCCAGCCCGGCGGCGGTGAGGATAATGCCTGCCATGTTCATGGTGATGCGAATAATTACCGACGGCAGGCAGAGCGGAATGATGTGCTTCCAGAGCACCCGCAGCGGCGACGCGCCCTGTAAGCGCACCGCCGAGATAAAGTCCGCCTGACGCAGCGACAGCGTTTCGGCGCGGGCCAGGCGGGCAATGGGTGGCCAGGCGGTGAGCGTAATCGCGATCACCACATGCTCCAGTCCTGGCCCCAGCGCGGCAACAAAGGCCAGCGCCAGTACCAGACTGGGAAAAGAGATAAAGATGTCGGTGACGCGCATCAGCACGCTGTCGACTTTGCCGCCAAAGTAACCGGCGGTGACGCCCAGCAGCAGACCCAGTGGCCCGACGGTGACTGACACCAGCAGCACGATGTAGAGCGTGATACGCGCGCCCCATACCAGACGACTGAAGATATCCCGGCCAAACTCGTCGGTGCCGAACCAGTGGGCCGCGCCGGGCGGCGTCAGCGCATTGTTCAGATCCTGAACCAGCGGGTGATACGGCGCAATCCAGGGCGCGAATAGCGCCACGATGCAGAGCACTAACACAATGCCGCCGCCAATCGCGGTCAGGGGATTACAGGCCATGCGCCAGAGGAAATAGCCGCAGCGGGCAGCAAAACGCTGACAGCGCACCAGCCGCTCACGGGAATGACTCACAGACGCAGCGTCAAAAGAGATCGTCATACTTTGGTCCTCGGATCGAACACCTGATAGAGCAGGTCGGAGATCAGGTTAAGCAGCACAAAAATCAGGCCTACCACCAGCACACAGCCCATCACCGCATTCATATCGCCCAGCATCAGGCTGCCGGTGAGGTAAGAGCCAAAGCCGGGCCAGGAGAAGACGGTTTCAATCAGCACCGCGCCCTCCAGCAGCGAGCCATAGGCCAGCGCCACCACGGTGAGCAGCTGCACCAGGATATTGCGGAAGGCGTGCTGCCAGATCACCTGCCATTCGGTCAGGCCTTTGACCCGCGCGGTCAGAATGAACTCCTGCGAAAGCTGCGCGAGCATAAAACTGCGCGTCATGCGGCTGATATAGGCCATGGAGTGAAAACCGAGCAGCGAGGCGGGCAGCACCAGATGATTCAGCGCATTCCAGAATACCTGGCTGTTGCCCGCCAGCAGGGCGTCAATCAGCATAAAGCCGGTGCGACGTGGCACGATGCCATCCAGGCTGAAGTCCACCCGACCTGCGCCGCCGACCCAGCCAAGATGGGCATAGAACAGCAGCAGGCCAATCATGCCGACCCAGAAGATTGGGGTGGAGTAACCGGCCAGGCTGAGCATCCGCACTACATAGTCGATGACGCTGTTGCGCCGCGCCGCCGCCAGCACACCCAGCGGCACGCCCAGTCCTGCGCCAATCACAATCGCCAGCGTGGCCAGCTCTACGGTTGCCGGAAAGACGCGCACAATGTCATGCACCACCGGCTGACCGGTGAGCAGCGCATGGCCGAGATCGCCATGCAGCAGCGCGTTAAGGTAGATGCCAAACTGCACCCACAGCGGTTTATCAAAGCCGAGCTGGTGATAAACCTGCTGATAGGTGGCCTGATCGGCGTCGGGGCCGACAATCGCCAGCACCGGATCCAGCGGCATCACCCGGCCAATAAAAAAGGTCAGCAGCAACAGGCCGAACAGGGTAATCACTACCTGCACCGCACGATGGCTGATGCGGCGGCACTGCGTTCGGGTCAGAGTCAGGATCATGGGGTGCCTCCCGCCAGACGATCAGGGGTTTTCCAGACATCGCGGAGGAAGGTGGTCGCTGAGGGATGCGGCTGATAAGCCTGCACCCGGTTGCTGACCACCACGGAGTCGAGCATTTGTGAAATCGGCATTAGTGCAGGCACCAACTGGTCATAGCGCTGCTGGATGGCGTAATAGGCCTGCTGCTGGCGGGTTTTGTCGCGCTCCACCAGCGCCTGATCGATCATGCTGTTGAGCTGCGCGTCGTAGAAACCGGTGCGCCAGCCCTGGAAGTTGGTCAGCCGGGCGCTGTCAGCGTTATTCGGGTTGTAGACCAGCGCGCGCAGGCTGGAGTGGGGATGCGGCTCCACGCCGCTGCCGCCGCGTCCGACCAGCAGACTGAACTGGCGATCGCGCATCGCGCCATAGATCTGGTTACCGGTGCCGGTGATGATTTTTGCGCGGATCCCGCCCTGCAGCAGCGTCGACTGCACCGCGATGGCGATGTTCAGAAACGGCTGATCGGCCAGCACCCGCAGCGTGGTGTCGAAGCCGTCCGGATAACCCGCTTCAGCCAGCAGTGCGCGGGCGCGTGGCACATCGAGCCGGTAACCGGGATCGGGCAGCGTGGCGGGCATGCCAGCCTGAATCGGGCGCTGATGCAGCTCGCCATAGCCGGTCATCAGGCTTTTATTGATGCCCTGATAATCGACCAGGTAACGTACCGCCTCCCGCACTTTGATATTGTCGAAGTGCGGATCTTTCATGCTCATCGCCAGGTAGTAGATCGTCCCTTTTCTTACCGCATCAATGGTGAGGTCGGGATCGTGCCGCAGGGCGCGCACATCGGGGATCGCCATGTTACTGGCGATATCCAGATCGCCTTTCTCCATCATCAGCCGCAGGGTCTGCGACTCCTGCAGATGGCGGAATACCACCCGCGACATCTTCGCCTCGCCGCGCCAGTAATCAGCCGCACGACTCATGCGCAGCACATCTTTTGCCTGCCACACATCCAGCCGGAACGGGCCGGAACCCGCTTCATGGGTGGTAAGCCAGCGGTTGCCCCAGTCTCCATCCACCTCATGCTGCTGCACGATTTTGCGATCCAGTACTACCATGCTGCCCAGTGCTGCCAGTGAGTAGATCACCAGTTGCGGATCGTTAGGCTTAGGCAGGGTGATCACCAGCGTGTGGTCGTCGGGCGCGGTAATCATCTGGTCAACGTTGTCACGGCTGAAGCCGTACGATTTCCACACCGACGCCTGCGCCAGGTTCAGATGCAGCACCCGCCGCATCGACCAGACCGCATCGGCGCTGGTGAGCGGATTGCCGGAATGAAACCTGACGTTGTCGCGCAGGTGAAAAGTCAGGGTGCGGTTATCCGGGCTGACTGACCAGCGTTCCGCCAGCGCCGGGCGCACCTCGGTGAGTTGCTGCGGGTTAAGCTCGACCAGGCCATCATAGAGATTCACTACAATGCCGACCACCTCGTTACCGGTCATGGCGGCCGGATCCAGGGTAAGCAGGTTGTTCATATTCATGCCGACAATCAGCTGGTCATCCGGGGTCTGCGCCTGAATTGACGCACTGCCCGTCAGCACCAGTAACGCGATCAGCCACGCGCCACATCGTTGTGTCAGAGTCATAGGTAAGGTCCAGCAGGTCAGAGGTTTTTCCCGTTTACGGCTCTGCCTGCTGCGCGGCACAGAGGCAGCAGGCGGGCGACGGGGTTATTATTGTTTGCCGTACTTGTTTACCAGCGGTTCAGCGTATGGGTCTCAATCCAGCTGAAGTTGATATCCTCACCCAGCCCGCTGCGGGTGGGCAGGGTGACAAAGCCCTGATCGTCCATCGGGTCGATCAGGCTGTTGAGGTAGGCGGGCGGTGTTTCATAATCCAGGAAGGGATGCAGCAGGCCGCGCTCATACCAGCGGCAGTTACGGATCGCCCCGACCACCGCCAGGCTGGCCGCGCCATTGCCGTGCACTTCGCAATCCATGCCAAAGGCTTCAGCCAGATTCGCCACTTTCAGGGTGGGCGAGATACCGCCTACGCCGTTGGCTCCGGCTCGCAGAATGTCGCAGGCTCCGGCACGCACCCAGTCGGCGCGGCTGTGATGTTTACCGCCCAGGCTCTCCGGGCCAAGCACGTCAATAGAGAGGTTTTCCGCCAGCCAGGTGTAAGAGGCCATGCTCTCTTCCTCCATCGGCTCCTCGAACCAGGCGAAATTAAGCTTTTCCAGCGCCTTGCCGATGGTCAGCGCGTCACTGCGGCTGTACCAGTGATAGCCGTCCAGCATCAGCGCGATATCAGGACCGACCGCTTCACGCACCGCCGCGCAGGCTTTGATATCCATCGCCGGGCTGGGTGCGAAGGAGACCGGCGGCATCCAGGTGTGCAGCTTGATCGCCTGATACCCACGCGCCACCAGTTTTTCCGCGAACTGCGCATACTCATCCGGCGTTGATAATCCACCGCTCAGCTCGTCACCACACATGGTGCTGCCGTAAGCCGGGATCTTCTCGCGATAGCCGCCCAGCAGTTTGTGGACAGGCTGTTTCAGCTTACGTCCAATCAGATCCCACAATGCCTGCTCCACAGCGGAGAGTGCCCGCTCGGTGAGCTGATGGGCGCTGCCGCGCTGCCAGTGCACCAGATCCTGCCACAGACGCTCCCGGTCAAAGGCGTTCTGACCGATGAGCACTTTGCGGAAGAAGGCATTAACCACATGGGATCGCACCACTTCCGGCGGCGCAAAGGCATAACCACAGTCGCCTTCCTCGCTGGTCAGGGTCAGTAGCGCCATCTGCGCATCATTTTCCGGGCCGGGATGGGAGTGGCCAGCGCTGTCGGCGCAGCGTTGGGTGGGATAGGTAAAAAGGATGACATCAATGGCGCTGATCTTCACGGTTAAGCTCCTGTGGCAGTCTGTCCTGATGAATTATTAAAACGGCGTTTCATTTTCAATCTAGCCTTCACAATTCATTAACGCATTAGCCAAAACGATACGATTAATGGCTAATATGTGTGCAACTGCCCAGGGTTCTGTGAACATATTCACGAAAGCTGACCGTTTTGTGAGCAGCGACACGCTCCGCTTTTTTCTCCCGGTCGCGTTGTTTTCAACTTCCTCTTCGCCTGTTAGCCCCACTGCAAAAAACATTTAACCGGATGACTTCCCCTGACTGCACTTTTAGGTGATAGTAACGTCGCTTTACATTAATAATTCTCATTATCATTTGTGCGGGCTTTTACAATGAAAAAATGGTTTTTAGCGCTGGGGCTGCTCACGCTGGCAGGGACGGCTTCGGCCAAAATGATTACCGATGTCGCAGGCCGTCAGGTCGAGGTGCCGCAGGAGGCAAAACGCATCATCCTGGGTGAGGGCCGTCAGATTTATCTGCTGGCGGCGTTTGATACCCATGCCCCGTTTAAGCGGGTAATAGGCTGGCGTGATGACCTTCATAAAGCGGACTGGGATGGTTATCAGGCCTATGAGAAACGCTATCCGGAAATCAAAAAATTACCGACCTTTGGCGGTGCGAAAGATGGCACTTTCAACGTCGAACAGGCGCTAACCCTGAAGCCCGATCTGGTGCTGATGAATCTGGAATCCAAAGCCGCCACCGATGAAGGCAAGCTGATTGAAAAACTGCAGGCCGTTGGCGTGCCGGTGGTGTTTATCGATTTCCGCGAAGCGCCGATGGTGAATGCTGAGAAAAGTATCCGCATCATGGGCGAACTGGTGAACAAGCCGGCGCGTGCCCAGGAAATTATCACCTTCCGCCAGCAGCAGATTGACCTTGTCACCTCGCGTCTGAAGAATTTTACCGGCTACCGCCCGAAAGTGATGATTGACCGCGCAGGCGGCTACAGCGACGAGTGCTGCATGTCGTTTGGCAATGAAAACTTTGGTCAGATGGTTGAGATTGCGGGCGGTCGTAACATCGCTAAAGATCTCATCCCTGGCACCTTCGGTACCGTTAACCCGGAACAGATTATCGCCAGCCAGCCGGATGTGGTAGTGGTGACCGGCGCGAACTGGAAGAACTACAACACCGTGGGCAAATGGGTCGGCGTCGGTCCGGGTGCTAATGTCACCGAAGCCACGGCGCGTCTTAAGGCGTTAATGATGCGTGATGCCTTTAAAACCCTGCCGGTCGCGCACAACGGCAATGTACACGCCATCTGGCATCAGTTCTACGACAGCCCTTACCAGTTTGTGGCTATCCAGGCGCTGGCGAAATGGCTGCATCCCGATCTGTTTGCCGATCTGGATCCGGACGCCACCTTCCGCGCGTTCCACGAGAAGTTCCTGCCGCTGCCTTATCAGCCAGGATACTGGGTCACTTTACCCGCTGATAAGCCCTGACTGACCGGCGATGACAGGGACGTCATCCGCCTGATTTGCAATTCCTTCCGAATAAACCCTCTGTTTCTCTTCAGATTTACTAATCTTTTACAGGCGCGGGGTCGGTTGCTCTGAGCAGCGCGACGTCTGACCCGATCCGCATTCACGTTAAAAATGGAGAGAAACATGCGCAATACCCTGGGAAGATCGGCCTTTGCCGTGACGCTGTACGCTCTGCTGGAGCCGGTGCCGCTGGGCTTTTTTGTCGCGGCCTGGCTGTTCGACATATTCTACAGTCAGACCTTTGTGCAGTTCTGGACGGATGCTGCAGGCTGGCTGATTGCGCTGGGACTGATACTGGCCATTGTGCCGCGACTCATCGCGCTGGTTTATCTGTTTCGCAGCAGCGACAGCGCGGAAAAGAGCCATTTCTGGCTCTGGCTGGTGGCGATTGTGATCGCTATCGTCAATGCGTTTATTCACAGCCGTGATGCCGCCGCTGTGATCCCGCTGGGCGTGACGCTTTCGACGCTGGTGGTAGCGCTGCTGCTGCTGGCGAATGTGCAACTTGCGTTACGTCAGCGTAGCGCTTAAGGAGGAGCCACCATGAAGATACCGCATAAAACGCTGCTCGCGCTGACCCTGACCGCTTTGCTGGCAGGCTGTGATGATGGTGCGCTGGTCGATCCACAAAAGCAGACTGGACCGAATCCCGAACTGCCGCAGGCGCAGAACTTCTTTATGCCGCCAATGCAGGTGCCGGAAGGCACACCGTGGAAAGCGGGCGAAATGCCAAAAGTGGCTGACGGGCTGAAAATTGAAAAGATCGCTGACAATCTGCAGCATCCGCGTCAGGTCTACGTGCTGCCGAATAACGATGTGCTGGTCGCGGAATCCAACGGCCCGGCCAAACCCACGACCCGGCCTAAACAGCTGATCATGGGCATTGTGCAGAAAGCGTCAGGAAAGGGCGGCGCTGGCGGCAACCGGATTACGCTGCTGCGCAACGTCAATGGCAAATGGGAGCAGCACCGCTTTATTGAGAATCTGCACTCGCCGTTTGGCATGCAGCTGATTGGCAATACCCTTTACGTTGCGAATGCTGACAGCCTGGTGAAGTTCCCCTATCGCGAAGGGGACACGGAGATCCGCACCGCGCCTGAAGAGGTGACAGAGTTGCCGGGCGGGCCGATTAACCACCACTGGACCAAAGCGCTGTTAGCCAGCCCTGATGGCAGCAAGCTCTATGTGGGTGTCGGCTCCAACAGTAACGTCACCGAGAACGGCATTGGCGCAGAGTATCGCCGTGCCGCGGTGCTGGAAGTGGACGCGGCCAGCGGTGCCAGCCGGATCTACGCCAGCGGATTGCGCAATCCGACCGGTTTACAGTGGGAACCGCAGAGCGGAAAACTGTGGGCCATCGTCAATGAGCGTGATGAAATCGGCTCCGATCTGGTGCCTGACTACATGACCTCGGTGCAGGACAAAGGCTTCTACGGCTGGCCCTACAGCTACTTTGGTCAGCATGTGGATACCCGTGCCGAACCGCAGCGTCCCGATCTGGTTGAGAAGGCGATTAAGCCTGATTATGCTCTGAGTTCGCATGTCGCTCCGCTGGGTCTGCTTTTCTATGGGGCAGATAACATGCCGCAATACCGTGGCGGTGCGTTTATCAGCGAACATGGCAGCTGGAACCGTACGCCGCTGAATGGCTACAAAGTGGTGTGGGTGAAATTTGAAAACGGCAAGCCAGTGGGTCAGCCGCAGACGGTGGTCTCGGGCTTCCTGACGGACGACGAAAAGCAGGTGCGTGGATTACCGGTCGGTCTGGCCAGCGACAAACAGGGCGGTGTCCTGATTGCTGACGACGCAGGTAATACCGTCTGGCGAGTCAGCGCCGCGAAGTAAGTGCTGCGCTGCTTTTTTAAGCAGAAAGCAGGCATAAAAAAAGGATTTGGCATTTCGCCAAATCCTTTATTTTTTGTTCGCTACCCGGCTGGTAACCGCGCTGCGAACGAGGTGCTCAGCACTCTCCACAAAGAAGATTGTAAAATGTGCGGCTAAGGATTTCAAGTTTCGCCAAAATGCTGTATGTTTATACAGGTGTTGAGTGTTGAGTATCGCCTCATTGTCGACTGGCCGCTCCCAGGGGCACGGTTTTAAAATCCCGGCAGGCATCAGGTGGTGCTGGCCTGTGGCTTTAACCATGAGTGCCGCTCAGCTCTCTCCACAAAGATGTGCTTAGGCGCCCGGCGGGTAGAGTCAAAGCCCTGGTTGCCGAACAGCGCGCTCCTGTAAAAGGAGAAGGAAAGTGATGGAACTGACTAAGCTGATTCTGGACCTTATCCGGATCATCTTGCAGATCATCGTTGCCCTTATGCAACTGACCGGTCACGCAGGTTAACCGGAACTTGAAACAAGGCGGAGCTAACCACTCCGCCTTTTTTCTGTGTCAATTCTCTGTCATCGGACGCGGGTAAGGTGGTAGGCAAAAGCACGCCGCCGGGGCGCTGCTTATCCAGACCGGGAGTTTTATGTCCATTGCCGCCATTATGCCTGCCCGATTAGCGCACACCTGGATTGATGAGAGTGTGAAAATGCGCGAAACCAGCGTGGGCCAACAGTGTGAGATCCTGGCGCACAGCACGCTGGAATATAGCGATCTGGGAGACTTCTCCTATGTCGGCGAACACTGCTGCCTGGCCGATACCCAGGTGGGGCGCTTCTGCGCCATTGCTAATCAGGTGCGCATTGGCGCGCCGAATCATCCTATGGACCGCGCCTCCCAGCATCGTTTTACCTACTGCCCGGAGTATTACCACCCCGACGCCCGACGCGATCAGGGTTTCTTTGCTGCCCGCCGCGCCGATCGGGTGATCATCGGTCACGATGTGTGGATCGGTCACGGCGTGATTGTGCTGCCTGGCGTCACCATTGGTGATGGTGCGGTGCTGGCCGCAGGTGCCGTGGTAACGAAAAACGTTGCACCTTACAGCGTGGTGGGCGGGGTGCCGGCCAGGCCGCTACGGGTGCGCTTTACCCCGGCTATTGCCGCCCGCCTGCAGCGCATTGCCTGGTGGAACTGGCCGCTGGAGAAACTGCTGGCCAATCTGCCCGATTTTCAGCATGGCGATATTGAACAGTTCTGCCAGCGGCACGGTGACTAAACGCCCGGCTGCTATTACGCGGCGCTGTCAGCCTGAACGCACGCCGATAAAGCGTACGAGCCTCTGTCCATAGAGTCCCACCGCCAGTCCGGCGACGATCAGCAGCAGCGCGACGATCTTCTGAGCTGAAACCGTTTCGCCAAAGATCGCCACTGAACCCAGGATACCGAAAACCGGCACCAGCAGCGACAGCGGCGCGACCGTGGAGACCGGATACTGTTTCAGCAGCCAGTTCCACACCCAGTAGCCCAGCAGGGTATTGGGATAGACCTGAAACAGTATCGACAACACGGCCTTCACATCCAGCTGGGTGAACAGTGCATGATAGCCCGCGCTGCCATTGACCAGTCCGTCCAGCAGGAAGAGCGGAATGGGTGCAAAAGCGCTCGACCAGACCAGAAAAGCAAAAACCTGCCGGGTGCCCGCTTTTTTATTGATGATATTGGCAATACTCCATGCGACCGCGCCTGCCAGCACCAGCAGCATGCCGGAAAACGTCACCGAGCCATCGGTAATGAAAAAAATGCTCAGCAGACCGGCGCAGGCCAGCGCACATCCGGCAATCTGATAGCGGCTGAGGCGCTCTTTAAATACCCAGCCAGCCAGCAGCAGCGTGAAGAAGGCGCTGAACTGCAGCAGCAGCGAGGCGATGCCCGCCGACAGTCCGGTTTTAATCCCCAGATTCACCAGACCCCACAGGCCAATCCCGAAGACCAGGCCATAGCTGATCAGGTAGCGCCACGGCACGTCCGGTTTCTTAATAAAGAACAGCGCTGGCAGGGCGCAGAGCGTAAAGCGGATGCCTGCCAGGATAAACGGGTCGACCGCCTGCAGGCCGAGTTTGATAACCGAAAAGTTAACCCCCCAGATGGCGGTGATCATGACGGCGAGCAGCAGATGCGTTAATTTCATGAGTGACGTACTCCGGACCAGCAGAGAAAGGCAGAGGCACTGACCGCTGCACCGGCATAGCAGACAGCCTGCCATCCCCAGTGCGTATAAAGCTGGGTGGCGGCTATGGCCCCCAGCGCACTGCCCAGCGAGTAAAAGCACATATAGGCGCCGACCAGACGACTTGCCGCCTCGGGTCGGGCGGCCACGATCAGGCTCTGATTAATCACGTGTACCGTCTGGACGGCGAAATCGAGCAGGATCACCCCGAAAATCAGCAACAGTAACGAGGTATGAAGCGCGGCTATCGGCAGCCAGGAGAAGGTCAGCAAAACCAGGGCTAAGCCGGTGGCACGCTGCCCCAGGCCCAGGTCAGCCCATGCACCTGCCCTGGAGGCCGCCAGCGCACCGGCAAGGCCGGCAAGGCCGAACATTCCGGTCTGGGTGTGTGACAGTGACAGGGCGGTAAGTGGCAGCACCATCGAAGACCAGAGCATACTGAAGGCCGCAAAAATCAGCAGCGCCAGGATCCCGCGTCTGCGCAGCTGCGGTTCCGTGAGGAAGAGACGGAAAACAGATAATAAGAGGTGAGGATAAGATGTGCCCTGCGTCTGACCTGCTGTGGCGGGCAGCACTTTCGCCAGGATGAGCGAGGTCAGGAGTAACAGGCAGGCAGCCGTCAGATAGACCGCCCGCCAGCCCGCCAGGTCAGCAATCATCCCGGAAACAAACCGCGCCAGTAGGATGCCGATCACGATGCCGCTGGTCACGCTGCCTACCACCTGTCCGCGCTGTTCTGGCGATGCCAGCATGGCGGCCCACGCCACCATCAGCTGCGTGACCACCGCCATTAACCCCACCAGCAGCATTGCGCAGAGCAGCGTCATCAGGTCTGGCGCAACCGCAGCAGTGATTAACGCCAGCACGGAGAACAGCAACTGGGTAATCACCAGTTTTTTGCGGTTCATGCAGTCGCCCAGCGGCACCAGAAAGATCAACCCGAGGGCGTAGCCGCTCTGCGTGGCTGTTACCACTGTGCCAATGGTGCCAGGGGAGACCTGCAGGCTGGCGGCTATCGATTCCAGCAGAGGCTGTGCCGAGTAAACATTGGCGACCGCCAGCGCAGAGGTGAGTGAAAACAAAAAAATCATCCGGGACGAGAGCACCGGGATCGCGGCTGGGGGCGAATCGGCTTCAGGATCACGCGCCTTGCCAATCGTGCAGGTCATGTTGCTTTCCTTTCTGGTTTTTATTTGAAACTGGATTGGCGACATCTTTAACCGGGATGGTTTTTTTTTGCAACTTCTTTTCGGAGTAGCTAAGCTGGCATCATGAGACAGGCAACGTGAGAGAAGAGCATGGCTAAGCAGGAATCCCTGAGAACCAGCGAGTGTCCGGTCGCCAGAACCCTGGAGTCGATAGGTGAGCGCTGGTGCATGATGATCGTGCGTGAAGCCTTTGATGACGTCCGCAGATTCAGTGACTTCCAGCGGAATTTAGGGCTGGCAAAAAATATCCTGGCGTCACGCCTGAAGCAGCTGGTGGAGATAGGGGTGTTTGAGATTGCGCCGGCCTCCGATGGCAGCGCCTACAGCGAATATGTCCTGACCGAAAGAGGCCGTTCGCTGTTTCCGGTGGTGGTCGCGATGCGCCAGTGGGGCGAGCGTTACCTGTTTGAGAAGGGCGAAACCCACTCCGTGCTGCTGGATAATGCGGAAGGAAAGCCGCTGCCGCGCCTGGAGGTTATCTCCTCACAGGGGCAAAAACTGGAACCGGCCGACTGTCATCGTCAGCGGGTGGTGGCTGAAGGGTAACCGTCAGGGTATTTTCTCCTCTGCATACTTTGAGACTGGCAGGCCTGACATCGCACGCATTACCCGATCATCGCTGCCGCCGGTGGCGGTGATCGAACAAAATGCCTCACTCCCTTTTTACGCCTCCATTATGGCGTTATCCCCGGAAACAGGTCCGCGTGCTCCCTCATCTTTTCCTGCCCCGCATCATGACAGGCCTGTTGATATCATCACATTTTCCAATGACCGGTTGCCTTGTAACTTCCCGATGCGCATGACAATATCGCTGCTTGTATAGACATGTACTCTCAACCATTGATTGAGCAAATCACGCTTTCAGTCAAACACGTGTCTCACTGTTCCAGCGAGGAATCTATGTCGGTCAAATCATCTGCATCAGATTATTCAGGCTCAGAGAAACAGGGCCTGTCAGAAACCCGCTCCATTGATTACATCCCGTTGGGTGAACGTCATGGTCATCCCTTTAACCAGTTCACGCTCTGGTTTGGTGGCAATCTGCAAATCACGGCCATTGTCACGGGTGCGCTGGCCGTGGTGCTGGGTGGAGATGTCGTTTGGTCTCTTATCGGCTTACTGGTGGGGCAGATTCTGGGTGCAGCGATCATGTCTTTACATGCTATCCAGGGCCCGCGCCTGGGTTTACCGCAGATGATCACCAGCCGTATGCAGTTTGGCGTGTTTGGTGCTGTTATTCCTCTGGTGCTGGTGTGCATTATGTATGTTGGATTTTCAGCCAGCGGGACAGTATTAGCGGGGCAGGCACTGGCTAAACTTATCCATGTCAGCCATTCAACCGGGATGATCCTCTTCAGCACCCTCATCGTGATCATTGCGGTGCTGGGCTATCGCGTGATTCATCAACTGGGCAAGCTGGCGAGCGTGATTGGCGTTTTAGCCTTTGCTTATCTGTTTATCACGCTGTTCTCTGCGCATGACTTATCAGCCGTGTGGCAGAATCAGCACTTTACTCCGGCAAATTTCCTGCTGGCGGTCTCCCTGTCTTCATCCTGGCAAATTGCCTTCTGTCCTTATGTCTCTGACTATTCACGCTATCTGCCAGCTGATGTCTCCGCGAAGAAACTGTTCAGCTCGGTCTTTTTTGGCACCGTACTTGGCACGCAGGCTTCAATGACGCTGGGGGTGATTGTCGCTGCCATTGCCGGAAGTGCATTTGCAGGCAATGAGGTCGGTTACATCGTGAGCATGGGCAGCACGGCGACTATGGCCATGGTGATTTACTTCGCCATTTGCTTTGGAAAAATCACGTTTACCACGCTGAACGCCTACGGCAGTTTTATGTCACTGACCACCATTGTCTCTGGCTTTCGTCAGCAAACCACGCTGAGTCGGGGCGGGCGCATTCTGTTTGTGGTGCTTATGGTTACGCTGGCCTGCGTCATTGCTCTGCTCAGTGAACCGGCCTTTCTGAAATCCTTCACCCACTTCCTGCTGTTTCTGCTGGCTTTCTTTGTGCCGTGGAGCGCGATCAGCCTGACCGATTTCTATCTGATCACCAGGGGCAGGGTTGATGTCCCGGCACTGTCGCAGCCGGACGGGCGCTATGGACGCTGGAACCTGGCCGGTATTACCGTCTATTTCCTGGGCGTGCTGGTGCAACTGCCGTTTATTGATAATCCGCTGCACCATGGATCGCTGACCTGGATTTTTGCCGGTAATGATGTCTCGTGGATCATCGGCTGGTTTGCGACGGCACTATTATGGCTGATCGCCAGCCGCTGGGATCGCCGGGGCAACCCCGAACAGCCAATCTATCCCGCCCAATAACAAGGTCAGGCCGCCTGAGCGGCTGTCGTTCAGGGGCTGTCACTCTTCGCGGGTGTGTGATCACCCGCGTGTCAGGAAATCCCCTTTTAAGATCAGGCGGCAGAAACGTCCGCTGCGCCGGTCTGCGCCTCGGCCACCAGCGGCTTCTCCGGTTGCAGCAGCGTCATTGCCAGCATACTGCCAAAGGCGATCAGCGCGGTGACGGTAAACATGGCGTTGTAGCCGTAATATTCCGCCAGCCAGCCGCAGAGCATCGGAGAGATAATCGCTGCCAGATTGGCTATCGCCAGCGTCATGCCGCTGTAGGTGCCCACTGACGCTTTAGGGGTGACATCAATCACCACCGACCAGTAGACATTGTTCACCAGCGCATTCAGCGCATTGCCCAGCGTCATCAGTGCAATAATCCCGGCAGCCGACTGCACATAGGGGATCGCCATAAAGCAGCAGGCGGTGCCGCACAGCGTGACGGCGGCAAACAGATTGCGCGCCAGACGCAGATTACGGAAGCGGGCCAGCAGGGCGTCGGCAATGCGACCGCCCAGCAGCACCGTGATACAGGCGCCGCTCCACGGGATCATCGCGACGTACCACAGTGAGTGCAGGTCGTAATGGAAATTATCCTGCAGATATTTCGGCATCCAGGTCACCAGGGTAAAGGTGATGTAGAGGAAGGAAAAGTAGCCCAGCGCGTTGCAGACCAGGGTGCGGCTGGTAAAGAAGCGCCACCAGGGCAGTGGTACGCTGTCGCCCGCGCTGCGACGCTGACCGGTGTGGATAAGTGCGCGTTCTGCGGCATTGGTATGTGGACTTTTCTCCGGGCTGTCGCTGAAGGTGCGGGCAAACAGCGCCATCGCCAGCAGGGAGAAAACACCGAGCAGGATAAACATCATGCGCCAGTCATGGGTCAGCAGCAGCAGGCCCACCGCAATCGGCGCGGTCAGCAGCGCGCCAACCTGGGTCGAAAGCAGGCCGATGCCCAGCGCAAAACCGCGCTCATTATCGGGTGCCCAGTGGGCAATCGCCTTGTTCATCAGCGCATAGGCCGGGCCTTCGGAAAAACCAAACATGATGCGCAGGGCAGCAAAGCCCATAATGGCAGATCCGCCAAACAGCGCCATGCCCAGTTCCCCCGCCCAGGCGGTGGCGATCTCCAGCAGCGACCAGAGCACGCCTGCCAGCAGCCAGACCTTTTTTGTGCCGATACGGTCGGCAAGAAAGCCGCCACACAGTGAACCAAACAGATAGCCAAAGCCAAAGTAGCCCAGCACGGCTCCGAGCTGGACTTTGCTGAAGTGGTATTCCGCCGCAATAGCGTTGGCCGCAAACGACAGGGCACCGCGATCGATATAGTTGATCAGAGCGATCAGGAACAGCAGTGAAAATATGGTGTAACGGTAACGGCTGGATGTCATCTCACTTCTCCTGATTAAAGGTCTCAGGAGAGCAGAAGCAAAATTGATGCCGGAAAAGGCATTTATCCGGCAAACAGGAAGCGGGCACAGTATACGGGCCACTGAGCCCGCCCCGTGTGGGGTTAACTGATCCCGCTAATAATTCGCCTGCGCATCAATGCGGTGCAGACGCTGCCTGACGGTGGTGAGGCTCAGGCGGCGTTATGATGATTGGGGCTGACGTGTGGCAGCGGGATAACCACGGCTTCCGTGACTGCATCAGCTCTCACGGCCTGTGGCATTTCGCCAACGTGTTGCAAAATCTGCTGCTGATAAGTTGCATCTGCTACCGTCGTCTGTTCACTCAACAGCACGCCCGCCTCATTGACGTTTTTTCCGTCCACTTTTATTTTGCTGGTGGCACTGGCCAGCATCCACTCATATTCAATATCGACATGGCCGCTATCAATACAGCGGATACCGTGCTGACTTAAATCATATGCCAGCACGGTTGCGGTCGGCCCTAATGAAATCAAGACCAGGTCAAAGTTGACGGCATTCTCTAAAACGGTATCAAACAGACGATCATAAACGGAAAAGGCATTACGGTTCAGCGTCGTAATTCGTTTCACTTCGCTGGCTCCCTCCAGTAAATCATTGCCTAATCCCAGACGTGTTCCACTGCCTTCAACAATTAATACACGGCGGCCCTGATAGAGCTGTTTGAATTTATCAAATATCGTCCGGGATAATTGCTTGCCTTTATAATCGTGATAGGGACGGGTCACCGAAGTGTTTCCATACTGGTACTGTTTATTCAGCAGAGCCTCATAATATTTAAAATAAAATGATTTATGGAAGAACCAGAACAGGGCCGATCCGCTCCGCATATTATGGGTGGTACGAAAGGCATCCGGCAGACAAATCAGACAATCTGGATTAGCCCCTGAATCCTGCTGCAGCAACGCTTTGAGCCGGGCAGAGAGATTCGGGTCAAATGGCTGGAAGCCGATGTTTTTATACTTGGTCATTTCCAGTTCACCGTCGCCGTAGCGGGCCAGGGATAATTGTGGGTTACGTAATAACAGATCGACAGTCTCTTCTATCGACATGACGGAATAACGCTTTACCCGTGCCTGCGCAGCAGGATAGCGAATGGCAGCATTAAGAAACTTAAAAGGGAAACGAAACTTGCGATAAATAGCGTGAAGTGCGGACATAGTTAACCTGCCTGGGTCATTGCTGCCAGAAAAAATCCTGCCTGCTGGCCGGATAAATAAAGAGTCGAGTGATGATATATATCACAGATAAAAACAGCGTCCGGCTACGGAATATCTGAAATGGTTTTCCCCAGCAAAATTCCTTTTTTCTTTAATCTATTTCCTGAGTGTTATTTTTCAGGAAAATAATAAAAACGCGTTCAGGCTGGCACAATTATATGATTTGAATATCAGCGATGCCGCACCAGCGTTGATGAAGTCGCCAATAATAACAGCAGCGCAATCACTAACCCGATTTCAGCAATAAGAGTTATTGCAGGACAGAGCTGATAAACCATTACGATTATTTGACACTAAAAATCGTTCACCCGACAAACATAAGCCGGCGTTACAGAAGGGCGGCTTGTCTGATAATTGATCGCCTTTGAACAAAAGGTGCGGTCGTTAGCAGCCTATGGTTAATTTTTTGTGATGGATATCCCGTATTTAACCCTTCAGAAAGTAAAAAAAGCGGCCTGACCGCCCCAGCGGGTAACATTTATAATAAATATTCCTAATGAGTTACGTCCATACACGTTTTTACATATCCCGACCATAAGTTAAAATCTCGTTGAATTTATGTTTCCAGCTTAACTTTTCACTTGCCGCTAATGACCCGAGGATGGCTCATGATCAATAAAATAACCAGTATAATCATGGTGATATTCGCTATCGCCCTGATTTACATGGGAGGACAACTCCTGCTTGCAGGAGGGAGCGCATTCTATGCGCTGATGGGCGTGGGCGTTCTGCTCAGCGCGGTTCTGCTGTTTATGAACAAACGCAGTGCGCTGACGCTCTATGCGCTGCTGATGTGGATCACCCTGTTCTGGACTATCTGGGAAGTGGGCTTCGACAAATGGCAGTGGATCCCGCGCGGCGACCTGTTTGGTGTGCTGGGTGTCTGGCTGGCACTGCCGTGGGTGGTGCGTCCGCTCTATCAGGGGCAGCGTCGTTTCCATCCTTTCCTCGGCGGTTCCGTCGTCCTGATGGTGCTGCTGGTCATCGGTCTCTGCTTCTACGATCCGCTGCCGCAACAGGGCACCATTAATACGCCGCGCAACACCTCTGCGACCGGCGGTGCTGCTGAAGAGTGGAGCGCCTATGGCGGGACCGCGGATGGTCAGCGTTTCTCGGCGCTGAAGCAGATCACCAAAGATAACGTGAAAGATCTGGAAGTGGCCTGGACCTATCACACCGGCGATCTGCGTCAGGGTGATGATGCAACCGAATACACTTTTGAAGCGACACCGCTGAAAGCCAACGGCATGCTCTACTTCTGTACGCCGCACAACGAAGCCCATGCCCTCGACCCGGAAACCGGTGCGGTGAAGTGGAAAACGGCGCCGGATAAAAACCGCTCCTATCTGCAGCAGCACCAGACCTGTCGTGGCGTGAGCTACTTCGATGCCGGTCAGCAGGCACAGCAGCAGACGGGCGCATCGCCGGCCATCTGCCGTAAGCGTATCTTCAACGCGACAACCGATGCCCGCCTGCTGGCGCTGGATGCCGATACCGGCAAAGCCTGTGCTGACTTTGGTGACAACGGTGTGGTGGATCTGCGCGCCAACATGGGCGAGGTGCGTCCGCACGCGCTGATGCAGACTGCCGCGCCACTGGTGGCGGGCAACCTGGTGATTGTCGGCGGTTCGGTGATGGACAACGGCTTCAACAGCGGTAACCCATCAGGTGTGATCCGTGCCTATGATGCCGTCAGCGGTCGTCTGGTGTGGAACTTCGATCCGGCTAACCCGGATAACACCGCACCGGTCGCAGAGGGGGCAACCTATCCGCAGGATACCCCGGTCGCCTGGGCCACCCTGAGCGCCGATCTGAAAAACGGCCTGGTCTACGTGCCGTTTGGTAACGCCTCGCCGGATGAAGTGGGACTTGAACGCGATCCTGCCAGCAACACTGAGAAATTCCGTGATGCGCTGGTGGCACTGGATCTGAAAACCGGTGCGTTCAAATGGCGCTATCAGAGTTCGAACCACGACCTCTGGGATCGCGATAACCCGTCACAGCCGTCGCTGGTAGATATCAATTATCAGGGCAAACCGCAACCGGCGGTGATCCTGCCGACCAAAACCGGCAACCTGTTTGTGCTGAACCGCCTGACCGGCGAACCGGTTTACCCGGTAGAGCAGGTTAAGGTCTCTACGGATGGCATCAAAGGCGAACAGTACGCGGCGACCCAGCCGGTCTCCAGCCTGAACTTCATTCCGCAGCCGCTGACTGAGAAGTCAATGTGGGGCATTACGCCGTTTGACCAGATGGCCTGCCGCACCACGTTCCGTGAGCTGCGCTATGACGGCAACCCGTGGACGCCGCCAACGGAGAAAGGCTCGCTGATCTTCCCGGGCAACATCGGCGTATTTAACTGGGGTTCAGTAGCGGTTGATCCACAGCGTCAGATGCTGATTGCGGCACCGGTGCGCCTGGCGTACAAATACAACCTCATCAGACGCACGCCGGAAACCGAAACCCAGCGTACCTTCACCAAAGATGGTACGCCGTACTGGAATGAAAACTTCCACGGTGACTACGCGATCCACATCCAGCAGATGGCGTCGGGTCTGGGTATTCCCTGCATCGCGCCACCGTGGGGACGGATGGTCGGTGTGGATCTGACCACCGGCAAAACCGAATGGCTGCGCCGCGTCGGCACCACCAAAAACCTCAAGACCAGCTTCCTGCCTGGCCGCTTCCCGCTCGGTTTCCCGATGGGAATGGTGGCGCACGGCGGACCGCTGCTGACGGCGGGTGATCTGGTGTTCCACGGCGCAACCGCAGATAACTTCTTCCGTGCTTACGACAGCACCACCGGCGAACTGCTGTGGCAGACTGAACTGAGCGCGGGTGCGCAGGCCACGCCATCCACCTTTATGGGCAAAGATGGTAAGCAGTATGTGGTGATTGCCGCGGGCGGCCACGGCTCACTCGGCACCACGGCGGGTGACAGCGTTGTCGCTTTCCGTCTGAAGTAATCCTGACCCGCTGAGCGCCGCCCTGGCGCTCAGCTTTTTTCGCACCGCTTCCTGCCAGATATCACGCCCGGCTTCGCGCGACAACCTGTTGTATATCATCTCAATTCTTTCATCTTCGTATTCAACTCATCTGATAACGCTTCGAAATCATTTCGTGACAGCGCTCCCGGTTTAATGATTTCCCGGGCCTGACAGACTTGCGCATTAAGCCGCGAGGCGTAGATTAATATATGACTTCACAATTAACCGTGAATACGAAAAGTACTTCACAATACGCACTCTGAAGGATTGATGCTCATGTCGGAACTGAAATTTGCTACCCGTCTTAACTCTTTCGCCTCGGGAGCGCACCTCTACTGGCCCGATCAGCAGGGCAAGCCCTCTGTGCTGCAGATGGTTGCCCGTGCAGGCAAGGTAAAAGGCTTAACGCATCTCGACCTCAACTTTCCGCAGCATCTCACCAGCGATATCCCCACTCTGCGCCAGGCGATCGGTGATGCGGGTCTGGCCGTCAACGGCATGCAGATGCGCTGGGACGCGCCGCAGTTCAAAATCGGCGCGTTTACCCATCCCGACGCGAAAGTGCGTCGCGAAGCGATTGAGCTGACCAAGCGCGGCATCGACGCGGGTCGGGAATTTGGTTCACGGCTGATGACGCTGTGGATGGGGCAGGATGGTTTCGATTACTGCTTCCAGGCGGACTATAAGAAGATCTGGGAGGATGCGGTCAGTGCCGTGCGTGAAGTGGCGGAGTATGCACCGGACGTTGACGTCAGCATCGAATATAAACCCAATGAGCCGCGCGCCTACAGCATCTTTCCCAACGCCACCACCTGTCTGCTGGCCGTGGAAGAAGCGGGCTGCGCCAACCTGGGGATCACCCTGGATTTTGCGCATGTGCTGTTTGCCAATGAGATCCCGGCTTACGCCGCCGCCATGGTGGCGCGCCGCTCACGGCTGCTGGGGCTGGACCTCAATGACGGCTGGGGCAAGCGTGATGACGGCCTGATGGTTGGCTCAGTGAATCCACGCGCCACGCTGGAGTTTCTCTGGCAGATGCAGCGTGATGGTTACCGCGGCGCCTACTACTTCGATACCTTCCCGGATGCCAGCGGTCTTGACCCGATCCGTGAAGCAGAAAGCAATATTGCGACCGTGACCCGTCTGCTGAGGCTGTGTGACCAGCTGCACGGCAATGAAGCGTTACTGGCGGCCATCGGGCGTCAGGATGCGGTGGCCTCCCAGCAGATCGTCAATGACATCATGCTGGCCCGCTGACAGCCGATTAATCATAAAAACATCAGACCTCTACCCAACACCCTGAGAATAAAAAATGAAAAAATGCCTGCTTGCTCTTATTGCCTCCTCACTGCTCTGCAGCACCGTCTATGCGGCAGAACTGGCACCGCTGCAATCCGATACCGAACCGGATCGCACCGACTGGACCCAGCTCGACACCAAATATGGCGCACTGCCAAAAGTCGATAAATCGCTGAAGATTGGCGGGGTATCAAAAACCCTGACCAATGAATACTGGCGCTCACTCGGCCAGGGCTACCAGAACGCGGCGAAAAAGTATGGTTTCACTGTCGCTTATCAGGCGGCGGCCAATGAGGACGATCAGCTTGGTCAACTCTCCATTGCAGAAACCCTGATCTCGCAGGGCTTCAACGGCCTGCTGGTCTCCCCACAAACCGACATCAACCTGGAGCCTGCGCTGGAGAGTGCCAACAGTAAAAATATCCCGGTGGTTAACGTTAATGATGCGGTGATGCCGAATGCGCGCTACTACGTCGGCAACGTCCAGAAGGATAACGGCGTGCGGGTGGCGAAGTGGTTTATTCAGCACCATCCGCAGGGCGGCAAAGTGGCAGTAATTGAAGGGCAGCCAGGCGTCTATGCCGCCGGACAGCGTACCCGTGGCTTTAAAGAGACGCTGGACAGCGCCGGTAAGTTCACCATCGTGGCCAGTGTGCCCGCTAACTGGAGTCGCGAGCAGGCCTTTAACGCTGCATCGACCATTCTGCAGCAGCATCCTGATCTGATCGGCTTCTATGCCAACAACGACACCATGGCGCTGGGCGTGGTGGAAGCGGTACGCGCGCAGAACAAAGCATCACAGGTGGCTATCTTTGGCACTGACGGTATTTCTGATGCCTACGCCTCGATTAAGCGCGGCGAGCTGACCGGCACGGTAGACAGTTTCCCGGTGCTGACCGGTGAAGTGGCGATGGACGTCATGATCCGTCTGATCAACGGACAGAAACTGTCGCGCGTTATCTCCACGCCACAGGCGCTCATTACCAAAGAGAATGTTGAGGCGTTCTCAACCAAAGACAACAACCGGTTGCGTCAGCTGCTGGCACAGCAATAAGTCAGCGGGAGCGGGTATGGAACAGTTTCGCTTAATGATGCGTGGCATCAGCAAAAGTTACGGTAACGCTGCTGCGCTGCAGGATGTCGATTTTTCAGTGCGGCCCGGTGAGGTGCACGCGCTGATTGGGGAAAACGGCGCGGGTAAGTCGACGCTGCTGAATATCCTCTCCGGCGTTCGCGGCGCGGACAGCGGGGAGATCAGCGTCAACGGAAACCGGGTGCAGATCCGCAGTCCACTCAGCGCCCGTCAGGCCGGGATCGCGATGATCCACCAGGAGTTGCAGCATGTGCCTGAGCTTTCCGTGGCGCAGAACATGTTTCTGGGTCGCCCGCTGACCCGCGCCGGGGGCTGGTGGGTGGATAAAAAGGCCCAGCTGGCGCGGGCTACCCTGATTCTGAAGACGCTGGATCCCACTATCGACCCTGATACGCCGATCAGGAACCTCAAGGTATCGCAGCAGCAGATTGTTGAGATTGCCCGGGCGCTGCTGGATGACGCCAAAATCATCGCCATGGATGAGCCGACCTCCAGCCTGACGCCACGCGAATTTGACCGGCTGGCGGAACTGATTGGCGATCTGAAGTCGACCGGCGTCTCGCTGATCTATGTCTCGCACAAGATGAATGAGATTTTCCGGGTCTGCGACCGCGCCACCATTATGCGTGACGGAAAGCAGGTGGGGGTGGTCAACATCAGTGATGAGGATGAGGAGAGCATCGTCGCCAAAATGGTTGGACGGAAGATCGACAAGCTTGACCATCAGGCATTTGTCACCGATCGCGAAGTGCTGCGGGTAGAGGATCTGACGCGTGGCAATGAGGTGGTGGCGGCGAACTTCAGCGTTCGTGCGGGCGAAGTGCTGGGGATTGCCGGGCTGGTCGGCGCGGGACGCACCGAACTGCTGAAGCTGATTGCCGGTATCGACAGGCGCACCCGTGGCACGGTGAGCGTCAACGGTGCCACGGTGAAGAACCACAACGTGCGTGCGGCGATCAAGGCGGGCATTGGCCTGGTACCAGAAGACCGCAAGAAAGAGGGCATTATCAAAGAGCGGGCGGTGAAGATGAATATGGCGCTGCCGTCGATGCACCGCTTCACGTCGGCGGGGCTGATGAACCAGGCCCGGCTGGACCGCGAGGCGCTGAAGGTCATGGGCGACCTGAAACTGCGCCCGCTCGACATTGAGAAAACCATCGGCACGCTGAGCGGCGGCAATCAGCAAAAAGTGATCATCGGCCGCTGGGTTGCGGCGGATGCCAATGTATTTCTGTTTGATGAGCCGACGCGCGGTATCGATATTGGTGCCAAGTCTGAAATCTATCACCTGATTGAAAAACTGGCCCAGGCGGGCAAAGCCATTGTGGTGGTGTCATCAGAAATGACCGAGATCATGCGCATCTCCGATCGGGTGCTGGTGATGCGCGAGGGCCGGATAACCAAAGAGTTAACCGGCAGCGCGATCACCGAAGAGAACATTGCCCGTTATGCCATTAAAGATATCGACCAGACCGCCTGACCGCTTACCTGACACTATTTAAGGTTATAACTATGACAACTCAGACATCTACCGGGCCGGGTACCCGACCCGCACTGCGGCTTAAATTTAATCTGCGTGATGCCGGTACCTTAATTGGCTTACTGATTATCGTGGTGACATTTTCGTTTCTGTCGCCGGTCTTTTTCACCCTGCCGAATCTGCTGAATATTCTGCAGCAGTCCTCGATCAACGCCCTGATCGCACTGGGCATGACGCTGGTGATCATCTCTGGCGGGATTGACCTCTCGGTCGGCCCCACGGCGGCGCTCTCTGCGGTGCTGGGTGCAACCCTGATGGCATCGGGCGTGCCGGTGCCGCTGGCGATCCTCGCGACGCTGGGGGTGGGTGCGATGTGCGGGCTGTTCAGCGGCACGCTGATCGCCTATGCCGGGCTGCAGCCGTTTATTGTGACGCTGGGCGGCCTGTCGCTGTTCCGGGCAATTGCGCTGATCTACACCGGTGGCAATCCCATCTTCGGTATTCCGCTGGAATTTCGCAGCCTGATTAACAGCACACTTTTTGGTATCCCGACGCCGATTGTGATTGTGGCGGTAATTGCGCTGCTGCTCTGGACGGTGATGAATAAGACCCCGCTGGGGGAATATATTCTGGCGATTGGCGGCAATGAAGAGGCGGCGCGGGTCGCAGGTGTGCCGGTTAAGCGCACCAAGGTCACGGTCTATATCTTCTCCGGCCTACTGGCTTCACTGGCCTCGCTGATTCTGATTGGTCGTCTGGGGGCGGCGGAACCGACTATCGGCAACCTGTGGGAACTGGATGCGATTGCGGCGGCGGCCATTGGCGGTGCGTCGTTAATGGGCGGCAAGGGCAGTATCTTCGGAACGCTGATCGGCGTGGTTATCCTCGGTGCGTTACGTAATGGCTTGACCTTACTGAACATTCAGGCCTTTTACCAATTGCTCGCTACCGGCCTTATTATTATCATAGCGATGTTGATTGACCGGGCGACCCGAGGCAAGTAATGAAGCAAGATCCGCGAGCCATTGGCGCTCAGATTCGTATGCGTTTGCCCCAGCTGACGCCGTTAGAACGTCGGGTAGCTGAGGCGATAATTGCCCGAACCGACATTACCGAGCAATCTTCATTAAAGGAGATTGCGCGGGAGAATAATGTCTCTGAAGCGATGATCGTTAAGATTACCAAAAAACTTAACTTTACCGGCTTCAGGCATTTCAGAAGTGGCCTGATCTATTACAACCAGTCTGAAGTGGCGGGGCTGCATGCGGAAATTGAGCCGGATGATTCGTCGGAGCAGTTGCTGGCCAAAGTCTTCAGAACCTCCATCCAGGCGATTGAAGAGACCTTATCGATTCTGGATGTTTCTGAATTCAATCGTGCGGCGGACATCATCTTTAAAGCACGTCATATCGATCTCTATGCCGTGGGCGGTTCTGCCGCTGTGGCGCGGGACCTGTCACACAAGATGCTGAAGATTGGCATCAAGTCGACTGCCTATGACGACGCCCACATCATGCTGATGTCAGCCGCCGTGTTATCTGATGACGATGTGGTTATCGCCATCAGCCATTCGGGTGCTACGCGTGCGGTGAACGATCCGGTGAAACTGGCAGGAAGGAATGGTGCAAAGGTTATCGCCATTACCAACTACGCTGAGTCCCCGATCGCGCAGAGTGCGCATGTGGTCCTCAATTCAACCTCTCAGGGATCGCATCTGCTGGGTGAAAACGCCGCGTCACGCATCGCCCAGCTCAATATTCTGGATGCGCTGTTTGTCGCTATCGCTAAGAAAGATCTGAAGCGGGCGGAGAAGAACCTGATGAAAACCCAGCATGCGGTTCAGGATCTGCGGGAATTCTAGCTATGAGCAAAATTGCAGTCACCGGCAGTCTTCACTACGACATTATGCTGGATGCACACCATCGCCCGGAAAAAGGCGAAACGGTGATGGGCAGCGCCTGTCACTATAAGTTTGGTGGCAAGGGCGGTAATCAGGCCGTCGCAGCGGCACACGCGGGCGCTGCCGTGCGCTTCGCCGGTTCAGTGGGACGCGATCAGCAGGGGCAATTCCTGCTGGATCATCTGCAGCAGGCCGGGGTCGAGTGCACCGCCGTCAGCATCATTGATGCATTTCCCTCCGGGATGAGCGTGGCGATTACCGATGCCGAAGGAGATTACGGTGCGGTGGTGGTCTCCAATGCCAATCAGCAGATCCCGCTGGAGACCTTTGAGCAGCCCGGCTTCTGGCAGGAGGTGTCGCTGCTGATGCTGCAAAATGAAGTCCCGGAAGCGGTGAACCTTTGTGCGGCCCGGGCGGCACAGCAGCGGGGGATTACGGTCTGCGTCAATGCCGCGCCCGCCCGGCCGTTGTCAGCCGCGTTTGAAAACTGTATCGATCTGCTGGTGGTGAACGCCATTGAAGCGCGCGATATGTGCGGGATTAGCGTGCAGGATCTGACATCGGCGCGCTCTGCGGCGGAATCGCTGGCCAGCCGGTTTGCCAGGGTGGTGGTGACCGCTGGTGAACATGGTGTGGCTTACAGCGAGGCGGGAGAGACTCATACACTAGCGGCGCAGAAGGTGACTCTGGTGAGCACCCACGGTGCCGGGGATTGTTTTGTCGGGGTGTTGTGTCAGCGGCTGAGTAGCGGGGCAACGCTGGCAGAGGCGGTGAGTGCGGCAAATCGTGCAGCTGCCGAACACGTTTCCCGGCAGCCGCACTGATTAATGGCGTGCCGCGTCACTGACGCGGTACGCTAACGTCGTCAGGTGCCGACGTTCACCACGGTTTTACCGAAGTTTTTGCCCTTCAGCATATCGATAAACGCCTGTGGCGCGTTCTCTAATCCTTCAATCATATGCTCGCGATAATGGATTTTTTTGTTTTCCACCAGCGGACGCATCGCCTCCAGGAACTCAGGGTAACGGTCACCATAATCCTGGAAGATGATAAAGCCCTGCATACGGATACGGCGTTTCAGAATGCCCGCCATGATCAGAGACGTTCTGTCCGGGCCTTGCGGCAGCTCACGCTGGCTGTATGCCGAGACCAGACCACAGACCGGCACGCGTGCGGCGGTGTTCAGCAGCGGGAACACGGCATCAAACACTTTGCCACCGACGTTTTCGAAGTAGATATCGATGCCATCCGGGCAGGCGTTTTTCAGCTGCTCTTCAAAGTCGGCGCTGTGGTGATCGAGGCAGGCATCAAAGCCCAGCGTATCCACCGCGTAACGGCATTTCTCTTCACCGCCCGCCACACCAACGACACGGCAGCCTTTCTGTTTACCCAACTGGCCGACCGTTGCGCCCACCGGACCGGTTGCGGCGGCAACCACCAGGGTTTCACCCGCTTTTGGCTGACCGATATCCATCAGACCCATATAGGCGGTAAAGCCTGGCATACCGAGAATACCCAGCGCCCATGAGGGATGAGGCAGATCGTTGCCCAGCTTCGCAATCTCTTTGCCATCTGAGACGGCATATTCCTGCCAGCCACTCTGCGCCAGCACCCAGTCACCGGTCTTAAAGTCGCTGTTTTTCGATTCGGCGACCTGACAGACGGTGCCGCCCACCATCGGCTGATCCAGCTCTGCCGGCGCGGCGTAGGATTTACCCTCGTCCATCCGCCCACGCATGTAGGGGTCAAGCGAGAGATAGATGGTTTTCAGCAGTACTTCACCCTCTTTGATTTCCGGGACAGGCTGCGCCACATGGCGGAAATTCTCTTTGGTCGGCTCACCGTGAGGGCGTGAAGCCAGTAACCAGGCGTGGTTCTGGGTTGCTTGTTCGGTCATATTGTCATCCTTTTATAGCCGGGCAATGCTCAGGGCATCGCTTTATGAATACCGGTAAAGTGTAGATGACCACGGCAGGAATGCGTTTAGCGCTGTGAGCGGTAAGCTGATTTACCGATAACAGATGCAGCATACTGATTAAATAAATAGCTAATCATTGTATGGACTACGATAAATTTGCACGACAACACTGTCCGGGGATGTGTATTTAATTACTGTGACAATGTCTTTGGAGTCCTGAGAACGCCAACATTCAGCTTCAACATCACATTGAGATTGTGGACTATAACCAGCGGATACCAAATAACGATGTATGTTTCTGGTTTCAGATGTTCCATGATATCTAACTGTAAAAACACTAGCCTCGGGCCCACTTACATTCCCAAATTCAAATGCATAATCATCAGATATACGTGGCATTTTTTTAAGAAGCTCAGGCGTGTAATACTCGTACTCCGGTTTATCTCTCTCGGTATAATACGCACTGCTGGCAAATCCCATTTTTATATATGGCCAGCCAAAAGCCAGTGCCACGCCAACAAGCCCCAGCACGACAGATACGGTTATAAATTTCTTCACAGTCCCATCCTGCTATTTCCGGCACCCAGAACCACAAACGTTTTGTCATGTCGGGGTAGTATTACATTCCCCGACAGAAAATCGTTGTAGGGGACAACTGTCCGCATAAATGGCGGTAGCACCCCTTTGTATGGACGAGAGTTCGGAAATTTTTTCGGATCGGGGAACAGCAAAGGCTGAAATGTATCGTTTTTCCAGCTACCAATTTTGCCGTAGTAGTCCCATCGTTTCAGGGCTTCTTCTTTACTTACAGGGCGAAGCATCCCGAAAGGGTTCTGAGCCGACACCACCCGGTAAAAACCCAGCAAGTCTGAAACCAGATCTTCACCGCTTAAGCCACTGTCAGTCACCAGATTATTGGGAAATGAACCCTGAAAAGTTTCAAACTTTCGCGCCATACTCATCATCATGGCCAGCGCAACGCTCTTCTGTTCCCAGTAAGGTCGTCTGCGCCGAATACGCCACGTCATCAATTTTCCTGACCGGACCTGACCCCAGATTCCGGCCATACCCTGAGAGTACCGAACGTCATAAAATTCTTTTTCTGATGCTTCACCTTGCGTCATCTGAGACAGCAGGTTTCTGATGTCGGTCCCCTGTGCATGACCTAAGTCTACCCAGCCAAGTACCTCCGTATAAACCAGACCATACTTTTCAGTTGCTGCTTTATTTCCATCAATTATTTCTGATCGCTTACTCATCCTGAATATCCCATCCCTATTGGTTCACTGTGGCCAGATTTACCATAACACCGGCGTCCGATATTGCCATGTAATCTTTATATTGCAAGAGCATCCAGAAGTTAGTGATCATGTCAGATAAAGAATTAAACCGGGTTAACATTATTCAAGCTGTTGTCGAAAATCGTATGCGTTATCGTATGCGTTGCCGTGGTGCTGCTGTCCAATAAAGCTAACTGAACGGTCAGATTCAGCGGCGGGTAAAACCGGGGCGGCACAGAGATTGCAGGGCGAGGAACGTCACGGGATGGCCCTCACTGATGTTCACATCCACTTGCAAAAAACCGGGAATGAATATGTTAAGAAAAATCTGTTCCGCATCTAACTTCATGGGAAGCTCTGAAGATTGTGATAAATATCAGTGAACTTTACCGGGAGAGAACCATAATTATACAGCATCTGCGTATTGCCCGACCGGTGACAGACCTGACGCAAAGCAGTCAGAACTATTGCCACGGGCTGGGGTTGCAAGAAATCGGTGAGTTTACTGATCATCAGGGGTTCAGTGGCGTGATGCTGGGCGCTGAAGGGCTGGGCTGGCATCTCGAATTCACGCTCTGTCACACGCATCCCGTCCGGCCATCGCCAACAGATGAGGACCTACTGGTGCTCTACATTCCGCATCGGCCTGACTGGCTGGCCCGATGTGCCTGTATGGATGAGGCAGGATTTATGCGGTTGAATTCATTTAATCCCTATTGGGACCAACGGGGCGTGACATTTAGCGACAGGGATGGTTATCGTGTTGTTATCCAGCATGCAGCCTGGCCATCCGCAATCTGACCTGTACCGGAGTTGACCCTGAACATTCTTTGCTTTCACACCGCGGCCAGTAATATCGCAATATTTGATGATGCCGCCCGCGCACTGGCGCGTGCCAATCCGCCATTGAATCATCTGGTGATGCCTGCGCTGCTGGCAGAAGCGGAACGCAGCGGCGGGATGACGACTGCGTTACGCCGCCGTATTGCCCAAATGATTGAAACGTTGCTGCCGCAGTTCGATGCGGTGCTGATCACCTGCTCGACGCTGGGGCCGGTTGCCGGTGATTTCAGCGCGCAGGATCGGGTTATGCGCACCGACGGAATGCTGGCAGAGGCACTGCAGCGGCAGGCAGGGCGCGCAGTCGCGCTCTGTGCGGCAGAATCAACGCTGGCGGCGACGCGGACACTTTTCTGTCAGCCCGGCAGCCAGGTGGCGGTCGTGCTGGTGGAGGGAGCGTGGGCGGCGTTCAAAGCGGGGGAGACAACACGCTATTTTGCACTGATTGCGGCAGCTGCAGAGCAGGCTTATCAACAGGGGGCCGTTGCGGTGGCCCTGGCGCAAAGCTCAATGACGCCAGTCGCACAGCAGTTTCCTGACACCCAGCGACCGCTGACCGGCCCGCATCTTGCGCTGCAGGCCTGCTACGAAATCAGATGATCGTCACACCCTGCTGGCTTAGCGCCTGTCGCAGCGCCTCGTCCGGCTGCGTTTCCACGATCAGCGTGCTGGCCAGCGACAGGTCGCCAATGGCAAATGCCGAGGCGGAGTTCAGCTTTTCCGCTGACGCCAGCACTACGGTTTCCGCTGCGCGTCCTGCCAGCGCACGCTTGACCGTCGCCTCTTCAAAATTACCGGTGGTCAGGCCCGCCGCCGGATGCACGCCGGTGACACCCATAAAAAAGAGATCGGCATTGATGCGGTTGATCGACTCCAGCATCGCTGCGCCCACCGTCACCACTGAATGTTTATAGAGCTGCCCGCCAATCAGTATGATCTCCACGAGTGGATGATCGGCTAACGCCAGCGCCACGCTGGGACTGTGCGTAACCGCGGTAAAGCTCAGCGTGGCGGGTAACCGTCGCACCAGTTCCGCGCTGGTGGTCCCGCCATCAATCAGTACGATCTGTCCCGGCTGGATCAGTGAAACCGCTTTTTGCGCAATAACCTGTTTGGAAGCAGTCTGCACGCTTTTGCGTGTTTCAAAGGTTGCCAGCGCAGCGGAAACCGGCAGGGCGCCGCCATGTACCCGCTGCAATAATCCTTCAGCCGCCAGTTCACGCAGGTCGCGGCGGATAGAGTCTTCGGAGAGGCCAAAACGCTGGCTGAGTTCGCGCGACTGCACCTGTTTTTCCTGGTCGAGCAGGGCAAGAATCGTCTGTTTTCGCTGGCTGGATAGCATCACTGACCTTTGCATGTTTTTTCTTGAAGTTGCACGATTGTGCATGATAGCGTGATGGCCGTCTACCTATCCTGGAGAGCATCATGCAGCAGAACCATCCCCGCGTGCGCATCATCAATGAGCAGTTGCTGTCAGACAACTGGTATACCCTGAAGAAATATACGTTCTCACTGCTGCGCCGTGATGGCCGCTGGCAGGAGCAGAGCCGTGAAGCCTATGACCGCGGTAATGGCGCAGTGATCCTGCTCTTCAACCGTGACAAACGTACGGTGGTACTGACCCGTCAGTTTCGCTTTCCGATTTTCCTGAACGGGCATGATGGCTTTCTGATTGAAGCGGCCGCCGGTCTGCTGGATAACGCCTCGCCGGAAGCGCGTATTGTTGCCGAAGCTGAAGAGGAAACCGGTTTTCGCGTCAGCCATGTACAGAAGGTGTTTGAAGCCTTTATGAGCCCCGGTTCGGTTACTGAGAAACTCTACTTTTTTATTGCCGAGTATGGCGATCAGCAGCGTAGCGGTGAAGGCGGCGGAATAGCGGAAGAGGGTGAAGATATCGAGGTGCTTGAGATCGGTTTCGACCAGGCGTTACAGGCGATTGATCAGGGTGAAATTGTGGATGCCAAGACCATCATGCTGCTACAGCATCTGCGGCTGAAAGGCATTTTATAAGAGACCGGGCAGACCACCGTTCATGCGGTCTGCCCGTTAAAGCTTACTGATCCTGGGTCAGGATGCCTTTTACATCGTGCGGTTCAGAACGCAGATACTGTGGCGGAACCTGAACTTTACCATCCAGCGCAGCAGCTGCGTGCCACGGCCAGCGCGGATCGTAGAGAATACCGCGCGCCAGCGCCACCAGGTCAGCTTCACCCTGTTGCAGCAGATCTTCTGCCTGCTGCGGCTCAGTGATTAAGCCGACTGCAATCACCGGAATCGACACCTGCTCACGAATATCGCGGGCGAACGGCACCTGATAATTGGGTCCGACGCTGATTTTCTGATCTTCCGACAAACCACCACTGGAGACATGAATATAGGCACTGTTCAGCGCTTCCAGCTCACGCGAGAAGGCGATTGACTGATTGATCTCCCAACCGCCTTCAACCCAGTCAGTGGCAGAAATGCGCACGCCTACCGGCACGGAAGCGGGTACGGCATCGCGAACGGCTTTGAAGACTTCCAGTGGGAAACGCATACGGTTTTCCAGCGAGCCGCCATATTCATCACTGCGCTGATTCGACAGCGGCGACAGGAACTGATGCAGCAGGTAGCCGTGTGCGGCATGCACTTCAATAAGCTGAATCCCCAGACGCACCGCACGCAGGGCGCTGTCGACAAATGCCTGTTTTACCCGCGCCAGATCGTCAGTGTTCATGGCAACCGGTTTCACTTCATCCGCGCTGTAGCTCAGTGCGGACGGAGCCACGGTTTGCCAGCCGCCAGCCTCAGGCGCAATCTGCTTACCACCTTCCCAGGGTACGGCACACGACGCTTTGCGTCCCGCATGTCCCAGCTGAATACCAATCGGAATTGAGGAGTAGCGGCGGACATCTTCCAGAACCGTTTTCAGCGCAGCTTCATTATCATCATTCCACAAACCGAGATCGCCGGGGGAGATGCGGCCAATATCCTCTACGGCAGTGGCTTCAATAATCATCAGGCCTGCGCCGGAAAAGGCCAGCTGGCCAAGATGGATACGGTGCCAGGCGGTCGCATTGCCCGCTTCAGCGGAGTACTGGCACATTGGCGCAATCACAATACGATTATCCAGCGAAAGTTCGCCCAGCGAGACAGCGGAAAAAAGTTGGCTCATGTTATCTCCATGGTTTTAAGACTAATGTGACAGGCAATAACTATAGCGGGGGATTTGCCAGGCGGGTGTTTCTTCAACGTGACATTTTATGACGGCGTGCCTGACACAGGCTGGAGAGTACAGCGACTGCTGACGTCGACAGGGAAGGAGACGTTAACGGTTCGCCAGTCATCGACTGGCGGGTGGACGTTTTCCTGGTGTGGTGATGTAAGAGAGGGATCCGGCACCTGTGCACCGGATCAGGCTCAGTCAATCAGTTGCCGCGATAAGTTGAGTAACCAAACGGGCTCAGCAGAAGGGGGATGTGATAGTGCTCACCACCGGCTTCCATGTTGAACTCAACCGGGATCTCAGGGAAGAAGGTTTTTTGGTTAGTCTTTTTATAGAAGTCACCGGTTTTAAACACCACGCGGTAGCTGCCTGGACTGGTCGTTTTGTCCTGCGGGAACAGGGCGCTGATGCGACCATTGTTATCGGTGACGCCAGACGCCAGTTTCACCCAATTATCCTGCTGCTTTTGATCCAGCTCTACTTCAATGCCTGCTGTTGGCTGGCCGGTTTGCAGATTCAGAACGTGCACGCTCAATGGGTTTTTTGCCGCAGCAGGTTGGGCTGCGATAGCTGACGCGCCAGTGGTCATCAGTAATGTTGCGATCAAAGCATATGAAGTTTTCATCAATGTTTCCTTTATTGATTGCAGGAGGTCGGGTGACAGTGCAGAGAGAGTAATGTGCCTGAGCGCAAAGCGATACTTAGCAGGAGGAAATGTGAAATTTCCGAGAAAGATGAGCACCTTATTTTTAGTTACATCATACAAAATACCTTACTGCCAGCAACGCACCTGTGCGGCAAAGGTTAAGCAGGACAAAGAGAGAAGAAAAGTAAACGGTCGTGCCATTCAGCAAAGAAAGCAGGAGAGCCCGCTGGTTAACGCTGTTTTATATGACTTGCGTCAATAAGTTACAGATTCAGCTAATCAGAATGCCCGGGGCGGCGCGGCATCACCCGCCGCACCTTTTTTATCCGCACCGTTTTAGCGCTGGTAGCGCAGATGCTCACGTAACCGCGCTATCGGGGATCACCTGCATAAAGCAGGGCATCCGGCTGTGGGATATCGCCATACACATAAACGATCCAACTTCAGGACTTGTACGCAATGAGAATGAATAAACTGGCGCTGACCATGATGTTACTGACAGGCGCTATCGGCGTTTCAGCAGCAATGGCGGCAGAGACGTCAACTTCTGATGTCGCAGGCAATTCGGTTGTTAATACCCGGCCAGAACCTGCAGCGTCCGCAGTTTCACCGCCGGGCAAAGCTGTGCAAACACCGGGCAGCCCTGAAGCATCCGCTGCTGCCACGTCAGCGACATCAGACTCATCCAGTTCGGCAGCCGCAACGCAGCAATCGGACACGGCTGCAACCGCAGTCCCATCCGGTTCAGCACCGGTATTACCACCGGCCCCGCAGGAAGCGGCGACGCCTGAGGCGGTTCAGAAAACGTCAGCAGGCGATCATCCTTCATCGGCTGTAAATCCCCCTGATGGTGTCCCTTCAGGGTCAGAAAAGAACGCGCCGCATCCGCCAGCAACAGGGCTGGATCCAAACACTGTGACAAACGGGGATGCCACGCAGAATCATACTCAGACTTCATCCACAACCGCAGCGCCGCTGTTTACGCCAGAGCAGGAAGCTCGTATTGGCGAGGTAGCGAAAGCCTATCTGCTGAAGCACCCGGAATTATTGATTGAGGTTGATGAGAAACTGCAGAAAATTCAGTATGAAGAACAGACGAGAGCAATGACCACCGCGGCGATTCAGCATCAGGATGCACTGCTTAATGATAAAACCGTGCCCGCCATCGGACCTGCGGATGCTAGCGTCGCTTTCATCGAGTTCTTTGATTATCAGTGCAGCGTCTGTGCCCGGCAGGCACCCGTTATTCAGTCACTCATGAAAAATAATCCACAGGTGCGTTTTGTGTTTAAGGAATGGCCCATTTTTGGGTATCGCTGGAAACCTTCGTTTGAGGCAGCAGAAACAGGTTTGAGAATCTGGCAGCAAAAGGGCGGTGATGCCTATATGAATTATCATAATACGCTCTTTGCCTCAGAACATGTTGAAGGTGCGCTGACACATAAAGACGTGACCAGAGCGGCCTCAGCCGCTGGCGCGGGGAAGTTAAAAGTTAAGAACAACGATATGCTTGAAACATTATCCAGGACGGATATCCTGGCGAAAAACCTGGGATTTCAGGGTACGCCAGGCATCATCGTTATCCCTGTTAAGGGGGCGACATCAGACAATGTGACGGTTATCCCAGGTGGTGCCCCGGAGCCAATGCTGCAGGATGCGATTAATAAAGCATCGAATCAGCCGGTAAATTAACTTCCCGCGGCTTACGCGGTAGCGCATTCCACTCTGCTTCTGCTGTAATAGACCGGAAGAGCGACCGCCGCTCTTCCGGCATACTCATTTCTATCTGATTTCTCCTGATGCATCAACACACTACTCTGCGCATTTTCTCTATTAACGACTCTGGGCTTTTTTCCTGTCATCATTTTTAATGATGCCTTTTATATATCCAGCACTTCTCGCCTGAATACCGTGCAGGCTTGCTTATAAAAATAAACGAACGAACAACGAGCTCGGTTATTTTTTCGTTAATTCATAGGTGCAACAATGTTTGTCAGAATTTTTTTACTTGCAACATACTTATTCACCTGGTGCAGTTGGTCTGTTAACTGGCTGATTTTCAATGCTGCGACCCTGGCGATTAAATAATCAATTTCCGCAATTCTTAATAATCGCATTCCATTCGTAATGCCTGACATTCAATTGTGGTCTGAGTAAGAGGTTTGTTATCTGTAAATACAAGCTTTATACTTTCTTCATTCCTGCTCATTCTTACTATTTCTTCGGGGTAAGTGAGCGGGCAACAATAAAAAAGGCAGTATCGCCATTTAAAGAACAGATGAATTAACACTGATTAAATCGTGCGGGTTCGCCTCGTCCTTCAATATTGGCGGCGGAATTTTTCTCTTTGCCTGAAATAAGGCACAGGGGCAGGGCACCTCATGACTCTCACGGGGCGGAAAACCGGGAGAAGCGTGAAGTTATGTTGTGTAGTTAAAGATAATTAAACAAGGGATATATAATGAACATGAAAAAAATGGCTGTGATGATGAGCGCAGCTGTGGGCTTATTTGCGGGCGTCGTCCATGCTGAAGCTACCCCTATCACCGTTAACGGCGGCACGGTCCATTTTAAAGGTAAGCTGGTTGCAGCTCCTTGTTCCGTGAGCACCGATACCAGTGACCAGGAAGTGAAACTGGGTGAATATACCACTCATCACTTTAAGGCTGCCGGCGTGCTTGGCTCGGTTGTACCGTTCCAGATTAAACTGGAAGACTGTGATACATCCGTAGCTAAAACCGCAGCAGTAGCCTTTTCAGGCCGCGCAGATGCACAGGATCCAACACTGCTGGCTGTAGATGAGGATCTGTCATCCTCAAACAGCGCTACCGCGACCAACATCGGCATTCAGTTACTGGATAACACGTCTAAGGTAGTGAAACTGGATGGTTCAACGTTTACCGATCAGACCAATTTAATCAACGGCGAGAATATCCTTAAATTCGCAGCGCAATATAAATCTACCGGCATTGCCACAGCGGGTGATGCAAACGCGGACGCTAATTTCATCATGCAGTACAACTAAGCATTATGCCGGTCTGTCAGGGTATTGTCCGGACAGGCCGGCATTTCTTAGAGGCTGACTTATGACGCGTTCTTCAATTTCCTTCCTGTTGCTCAGCGTTATGCTGACTCCCGTTAGCGGATACAGTGCCGTAAATGATTACGACGCTGAAGTAGCCGGTGGACAATTACATCTTCATGGCAGGGTTATTACAGGTGCCTGCTTAGTCACCTCAGATAACGTCGATATGCATGTTGATATGGGGCAGTTCAGGCTGCATTCATTTAAACAGACAGAGGATATTGCCACATCAGATCGGTCATTTACCATCCGGTTAGCGGAATGTAAAAGTGAAATAAGTGCGGGTATAAATATTGCCCTGGCAGGAAGAACCAATTCGCAAAAACCGAATCTTTTCGAGGTTGATTCCGGAGATGAAGAGAGCGAGCACGTTGATAGCAGCAGTGAAAATAGCGATGTGGGATTATTGATTTCCGATATGAAAGGAAGGCAGGTTATGCCGAAGGGCGCACCGGTTATGGTTCGTCAGGAACATGGTCAGGACGCAGAAATTCATTATACCGCTCATTATCTTGCCTCTTCTCTGAATATTCATCCTGAAGCGCTGCATAGCGAAATCCGGCTTGATATTGCCTATCCCTAACTTGCATTTTAAACAGGTCAATTCATGTTGAAAAAATCATTATCCTCAGCGGCCATACTGGCGGCTTTGGTTTTTCAAACGGCACAGGCAGGCGGTATTGCGCCAGGCGCTACCCGAATTATCTACCCGGAAAGTGACAGTCAGACAGCATTATCCATAACCAATAGCGATGGACATGAACGCTACCTTATTCAGGCCTGGGTAGAAGATGAAAAAGGAAAGCGGGTTAAAGACTTTATTGTCACGCCACCGCTGTTTGCTGCTGCGCCAAAAAGTGAAAATAACCTGCGCATTGTTTATACCGGTGCAAAATTGCCTGAAGATCGTGAAAAAGTTTACTGGATGAACGTGAAGGCTATCCCGGCGGTAAATAAAGAGGCGCTGAGCGGTGGAAATACCCTCCAGCTGGCCGTGTTGTCAAGGATGAAACTTTTTATGCGTCCGGATGGCCTGCCACTGAGTGAAGCTGAATCGGCAAAGAAGCTCGCGTTTCAGGAGAAAGCAGGGGAACTCACGATTGATAATCCCACCCCTTACTATCAATCGCTGGTCAATATCAGTGTCGGCAGCAAAAAGATAGCGAACAGCATGGTCGCGCCTTTTGGGCATCTTGCACTTTCACTACCTGCTGGCATCTCAGGCAGCGTGCATTACCAGACGATTAATGATTATGGCGCGATTAGCTCGCCCCAGACCGGCAGCCTTCGTTAATGAATCGCCCGTAAAAATCATCATTACTTTGACACGCTCAGGAACTCGATAATGCGCCACTCGGTATTTAGCAGACAGTCTCAGGAGAAACTGATCTCTTTTCGGTATTCCTCTCTTGCGCTGTTTGTCGCGCTGTCCGGTTCGGTACAGGCACAGGACTGGTTTAACCCAGCCTTTCTGACAAAAGATGGCAATGAAGTGGCCGATCTTTCTCGCTTTGAAAATGGCGCAGGACAATTACCTGGCGTTTATCGTGTTGATATCTGGCGTAACGATGAGTTTATTACCACCCGGCTGATGCGTTTTATCGCGGCGACTGCGCCGGCGGAAAGCCGTCAGCTATCGGCTGATGAGACAAAACAGGACGGGACAGGATTGCGCCCCTGCCTGACAGCAGAGTGGATGAAGCGGCTGGGCGTTAAAACCGAAAACCTGAGCGCATTCAGGGCGTCAGAACCTAAAGATCAGTGCATCGATTTTGTAAACGTATTTCCTGGCGCGGCTTCTTATTATGATTTTTCATCACAACGCCTTACGCTGACGTTTCCCCAGGCCGCACTCAGAAACAGTGTGGAAGGTTATATTGCACCAGAGGACTGGGATGAGGGAATCAATGCCGCATTACTGAACTATGCACTGACCGGAAGCAAAGGCGACAGCAACAACAGCTATTATCTCAACCTGACCAGCGGTCTGAATATCGGGGCATGGCGACTCAGGAACAACGGTGCCTGGAATTACTCCGATTACGCGAATGGCTATCATCAAAGCCAGTGGCAGAATATCGCGACCTTTGCTGAACGCACCATCATTCCTTTTAAAAGTGAACTGGTTCTGGGTGACAGCAGCAGTTCAGGTGATATCTACGATAGTCTGGGGTTTCGTGGTGTACGGCTTTACTCCTCGGATGCAATGTATCCAAACAGTCAACAGGGCTATGCGCCCGTCATCCGCGGTATTGCGTCTGGGCGCTCGCAGATTACAGTGCGGCAAAATGGCTACGTCATTTACCAGAATGTGGTGCAGTCTGGCGCGTTTGAGATTACCGACCTGAATGCAACGTCATCCAGCGGCGATCTTGACGTTACGATAAAAAACAGTGCCGGTGCAGTGCAGAAATTTGTCGTGCCATACTCCACAGTACCCCTCCTTCAGCGAGAGGGGCGAACAAAATATGATCTGGTTGCAGGGCGCTATCGCAGCGGCCTGGCGGGTAAAGAGGCCCCTTTATTTGCACAGGGAACGCTGGCCAGAGGGCTGAATAACGGCACCACACTTTATGGTGGCAGCCAGATTGCCAGAAATTATCTCTCATTACTGACCGGGATAGGGCGCAACCTTGGAGACTGGGGGGCGGTATCCGTTGATATTACTGCGGCCCGCAGTCAACTGGCGGACGGACATTCACACAACGGCCAGTCTGTCCGGTTCCTCTATGCCAAATCACTTAATCACACCGGCACAACGTTTCAGCTACTGGGATATCGCTACTCGACCCGGGGTTTTTACACCCTCGGCGAGACCGCATGGGACGCGATGAAAGGTTACCAGACTGAATGGAAAGATAACGGAGACGGTCGTGGCCCGCATGTTGAGCCTGTCAGTTATCACAATCTCATGAACAGTAAAAAAGGGCGCTTCCAGCTTAGCGTCTCGCAGCAAATCGGTGACTGGGGCTCGCTAAGTTTAACTGCCACTCATCAGGATTACTGGAACAGTAACGGCAGCGATGAGTGGTACCAGGCGGGGTTCTCCAGTGGCTGGCACGGGATTAATTACAACCTGGCTTACTCACTCAACCGCAGTAAAGGGATGCCGGAAACTGATCGACTCATCTCACTTAATATTTCGATTCCATTCGGACGCTGGTTAGGGCATGACATGCCCGAACATGACGCGCTAAACAGCATGTATGCCACGGCACAGGCCAACCGGGATCAGGATGGTGTCACCCAAATGCAGACCGGCGTCACCGGCACGCTGCTGCAGGGTAATAACATCAGCTACAGCGTCATGCAGGGGCACAGTAACCGGAATGGCAACAGCGGCAACATGAACGTCAGTTGGGATGGCGCAGATGCCAGAGCAAGCGGCGGGTACAGTTATAGTAATGGCGATCACGCCATGAACTGGGACATTTCAGGCGGAGTAATTGCCCATGCTAATGGCATCACATTCAGCCAGCCGCTTGGGGACACCAATGTACTGATTAAAGCTCCTGGTGCAAAAGGTGTGCACGTAGAGAATGAAACAGGCGTCAGCACCGACTGGCGCGGTTATGCGGTAATGCCGTATGCCTCCGTTTACCGGAGTAACCGGGTTGCATTGGATGTAAAAAGCCTGGATATGCATACCGAACTCGACGACACCGTTCGCGAAGTGGTGCCGACTGAAGGGGCCGTCGTACGGGCCGAATACAATGCACATGTCGGGCTTCGGGCTATTTTCAGTCTGATGCACGACGGTCATGCCGTGCCTTTTGGCGCAGCAGTGACAGAGCAAGCGACGGGCGCAACCGGCATTGTGGGTGACACCGGTGAAGTTTATATGACAGGCGTGAAACAGAAAGGCAGGCTCTCTGTCGTATGGGGCAGCGGCTCGGCCGATAAATGTACCGTTTCTTATCATCTTCCTGCAGAAAGTGAACAGTTACCTGTCGCGCGCATGACACTCAACTGCATTGCTATGGTGAAAAATAATCAATGAATACAGTCCCGGGAATGAGGCACAGGATATCAGCCCTGTCTGCATCAGCACTCTTATCTTTCTCTTTACTGGCAGGCAGCGCGCCTGCCTTTGGTTACAGCTACCATTGCACTGCACAGGGTGGAACACACAATTTTGTGATTAATAATATCCAGCAGGATATTTCAGATAAAGATAAGAATAAAGCGGGCACCATCATCATGGATGCCAGCGATTTTCAGGGGGAAGGTTCGTATAGCGGGCATTGTGATGAGCCCCCTTATCCTTTTACCGCTGAAGCCTACGCAACAGCAATAAGCCCACTTCCACCATCTGAAAAAATTGGCGACACCCAGTGGTACAAACTCAACGATTATCTTGATGCCTCGTTTCAGGTTTTTGTCGGCGGAAACAGCCAGACCTATCCTCATGTCCCTTTTTATGATGCATCAAATAAGCTCGCGATGAACCGCAGCCAGATGAGCAGTGGCTGGGGTACTGGCAATAGCGGGAAAATCTCATTACGTATTCGTAAACCGTTTATTGGTTTTTCGCAATTCAGTGTTCTGGCATTGCAAACATATTTAAATACACAGCCAGGCATTCAGGTGAGCGGGGAGGCCATCGCCAGCGTAACCATTGGTGGACAGATTATCATTCCGCAGAATTGTGAGTTCACACCCGATAACGTCATTACCATTGATTTTGGTAATATTAGTGCCTCTGCGTTTTCGGCAGCTGGCGCGGGCCATAAACCCGCCGGCGTCAACCCGCAGACCCGAAATATCGCTATCGCGTGTAAAAACATTGATGCGCAAGCCATGCTTTCATTAAGGCTTGAAGCGAGCAATGTCGCCAGTGGGGCCATTGTATCTGACAATCCGGATCTGGGTTTCGTCCTTGCCGATAAAGATAAAATCCCATTAATGCCCAACAATTCAGAAAGCAAAATTCCTTTTCAGCTTGATGGCAATGCCTCTGCAACCATTCCCATTACCGCCTGGCCTGTAAGCATTACCGGGAATAAGCCGGCGGAAGGTAAGTTTACGGCCGAAGGCTATCTTCGTGTCGATTTTGACTAAGACGGAATAGAGTGGTCATGAATCAGTTATGTCGCAATAGACTGGCAAAGATAACGTTGCTGACTGGCGTGGTGATACTTTTTAGTACATCGCAGACGGTCTCAGCAGATGCACTGGCGCAAATTAACCTCCGCCTGACGGCAACCGTTGTAGCGGTGGCCTGTACTGTCGATCCGGTTGACGTAAATAAGCCGGTGGATCTCGGTGAATGGCAGACTAAACAGCTGGCGAAAGCGGGACGGACAACCAAAGCGGTTCCGTTTAGTCTTCATCTCACAGGGTGTACGGCTGATAATGCAAAACTGACGTTTACTGGCACCAAAGATACCCATGACGATACGTTGCTGGCTATTGATGACAAAGATGAGAACGCAGCCTCAGGTATCGCGATTGAGATAATGGATAGCCGTCGTAATCGTATCCCACTGGGTAAGGAGACGCCGTCAGCCGTCATCGATGAAAACGGTGATGCTACGCTGGATTTCTGGGCTGACTATGTTTCTACCGGTGATAACAGTGCAAAGCCGGGTGAAGCGAATGCCGCAACGCAATTTACACTGACTTATAATTGATACGCTGTTAAACGGCGTCCACGTCCGGGATTGCAATTCGGTTGAGTCCAGAGGGCCGACACTGAATGTTTCCGGATCAGGCATTATTGCGGAGGTCAGAGAGGGGCTATCAGAACGATGAAAAGTACTTTGGCCGATCGCCATTGCAGACGCACCCGGGATGCAAAGGAAACCTGATCACAACAAGCAACAGCAGAGCAGGGAATATCAGCCGTGGCAGGAAACCAGTAAAAGCAGTCGTAATTTAACATAATATACATTATGCGCTCTTTGGTTCGTCCTTCATTCTGATACCCGGGCATCGCTGAATTCAAAGATTCTGGCTCTTAACGTCTCTTGTCGGTCAGCTTATTACATCTATCAAACTGCACGATTATCACCACCGGCATCATTGCCATCCGCCGTCCTTCCAGAGCAAATCCCGCTCTGTCATTTTTGGTTGTTCGTTGTTGTCATTAACCTTGCACGCTGAGCGCGTTATTCTCATGACTTTACACCATAGCACTGCTGCGCCATTCTGCTTTGAAAGAGATCTCCGCTGTTCGGCTTCCTTGTTTACCATCACCGTTTCTGCGCTGCGCCGATTGGAATCGCCTCTGTGTTTTAACATTCACGCACACTTCTATGCTGATGCCTGATTCATTCACGCCAGCGGTTCTGTTGCTGATGACGGATGGTTGTCATCCTGATGCTCTCCGTCCCGCCATCAGGTTTGATAACGAAAATGCCGCTCTGGCCATCTCATCCAGAATGTCATGCTTCACTGAGCCAGACTCGCCTGACTGCCTGACCTGAATGGCAACGCTACGTGAATTCTGAGACTGCCGCGTGGCCCTTGAGTCGCAGAATTTGTCACAGTGCGTCATTTCAACCTGCGCTTCCTGCCCATATCTTCAGCGATTCGTGAAAATCCCTACAGCCACATGACATCAGATTCCATGCACGCTAGAGTTGCTGGCTTCCACTGTTTCAACGACGAGAAAAAATGAAACGCTTATTTGTCTATGGCACGCTCTGTCCGGGCCGCGAGAATGCCCATATTCTGGAAAATATTGGCGGAGAATGGCTGGCCGGTTCGGTGAACGGCATCTTCTATCAGCGCGGCTGGGGCGCAGCGGCTGATTTTCCGGGCATCGTTCTGGATGAGCATGGCCCCGATGTGCCGGGTTATCTGTTTCTCTCCGACCAGCTGGATGCCCACTGGCCGATGCTGGATGCGTTTGAAGATGGCTACGATCGCGTCGAGGTTTGTGTTTCTGCCGAGGATAATCGGCAATACAGTGCGTGGATTTATCAGCTTCAGCCGCAGGAAAGCCGATGAGTTATTACCATTGAACGTTTCCTGCATGCACCCTGCTTTCGTGCATTGAGCTGCGCGCGCCCTGCTCTTATATTGCAGACTTCTGGCGCATCATGACGCGTTTATGACCGGTATCAACCAGGCGTGCCTGTCCAGAGAATCTAATGCAACAGACTGAATTAAAAGCAGTATAATGCCTGCGCTTTACGCTCAGGCCATTGCTGGTCATTTTAACCAACCAGCCTTTCCACTCAGCTGATCTTATTTTCCTGTCAGATAAGATAACCAGGCACGTTGCCTGACTCTTTATTTAAATAAGAAGTTAATGTATGATGTAACTAAAATGCTGCCATCCGCTTTGGTCCCGGCAAGCGCGCTCTTAGCTCCACCAGCCAGCCCTGTTACACCGGGTTAATCTGGCCAGCGCTGATGTGGAAACAGTGATACCCGAATATTAAACAGATGGATTAAGGGCGCAACAGCCACACTCTCCTGCCGGGCGATCGGCTCCAGTCTTAGCAGCAACAGATCCAGCTCCTCCAGCAGATCCTGATGTGGCGCTAACTGCAGCGACTTCATCTTGCGCTTCAGGTATAGCGCCAGCTCGTGAAACATCTGACCACTATCAATCTGATGACTCTCCAGCACCTCACGATAACGTGCGTAGAAGTCATAACAGTTGGCGCCCAGCCAGGTTTCAGTAATCAGATAGCCCCCCACCACTATATCCGGCACCGGATCGAGCCTTTTACGCGGCAGAATGATATTCACCCGGTCAAGCATCCGCGCAATAAATTGCTGCCTTGACAGTAGCGTGGCGGAATTGCGCTCCACCACTTTAATAAACCCTAACAGATCGCGCAGTCCCCGTTGCACCGCTCTTCTGGCTATCCATGACGGCCGTTTGTTGCGAATCAACGCCGTCAGCACCACCGCAAACATAATCCCCACCATCGAGGAGATGGCCGCATTCAGCGTGACGATCAGATTCGGGACATAGTGATGGCTTAAGCCGATAAAACCGGGGATCTGAATGGCGACACTCAGCCCTACCAGATTGGTCGCCGGATTGGCAATGATCAGGCTCAGCAGCATCAGACCGGGCAGCAGTATGATCATCAGCGCCTGTAAGGTATTGGCCTGCGGGATCAGAAAAGCGATGTAGAACAGGCTGACCACCAACGCAATCATCACCCCTTTTACAAACAGTTTCATCGGCGTCACCGGGGAATCGACACCAGCAAAAAATGAACTGATGATCGCCGCCATCAATGGTGCGTTCGCCCCATCGGCCCAGCCGCTGCCGATCCAGAACAGGCTGGAAAGGAAGGTCGCCAGAAATGCCGTCAGCGCGGACAGGCGTAACAGTCCCTTGTCGATATGCCGGTGTTCCCGGATATTGCGGATCGCCGCCCCATCACCGTGGCTGTAGAGATCCCCGGCGCGCGCACTGACATTCTCATAAGCATCGGCAATGCGCACAAAGTTAGCCAGCCGCTCCAGCAGCCCAATCAGCAGCAGGCTCTCTTCGGTTGCCAGCCGCCCTGCCCGCCATTCGTGTTCCAGGGTTGTCTGACTGGCAGCAATCGCTTCACGCAGTCCGGCAATATCGTTAATCCGGTCGTGATGCAGCCACAACAGAAACTGCTGAAACACGTCGGTGACGCACGGTGGAAAACGAATATTCAGTTCGGCCAGCACACCCAGCCGTGACTCAATCGCCGTCAGTGTCGGCAGCAGATAAGTCAGATGCTGATACTGCACGCTGACCAGACGGATGACATTTCGCGCCGCTTCGCCCTCATAGACGCAGTGGGTGAGCAGCGTTTCAACATTCAACGGATAACCCGCCATGTGAATCAGGATATCTTCCCGCTCCAGCGATTTGTTCTTTGCCATTCCGCTGATGAGTTCATCACAGAGTTTGCGCGCGTTCTGAAACCAGAGATTAACGCTCTGCCCCAGCAGATGATGCATCGAAACCGGAAACACCAGCCGGTGAACCAGCGTGCTGCAAAGGATGCCCAGCGTAATCTCCTCAATACGTGAAACTACGGTGTTGATGATTGCCGACGGTGACTCCACGTCAGGAAAGCCCATAATCGCCGCGCTGTAGCCGGCCAGCATAAAGATATAGCTCTTGGGCGTGCGGTCATGCAGAGAGAGCCAGAGGCAAACCGTCACCCACAGCGATACGCCCAGGCTGAATAACACTGGCGACTGCACCGTTTCGGGGTAGATCAGCAGAATAAAGATGCCGCCCAGCAGCGTGCCCAGCAGGCGAAACAGCGATTTCGAGACGGTCGATGCTGCATAGAGTTGCGAGGTGACAAACACCGTGGTCAGCGCCCAGGCGGGTTTTTCGAAGTTAAGAATGAGCGCCACAGAGAGTGCGATAAACGCGGCAAGGGAGGTTTTGCAGGCAAACAAAACCGCGTTTTTGGTAAACCATTTCATCGAATGAGAGCAACCAGGAACTTTCTGAGGCGCGTATCCTGACAGAAGCGCCTGCGTTTTACTCTCAGTTAAATTTTACAAATTATTACCGGCCACATCAGGCCGGTTAATCCCCTGCTGACGCACCAGCGCACGGCGCTTATCCAGTAAAAAAGGGCGCAGATAGCCTGCCGTGTTCGAGAGCAAAATCACCTCTTCGGCAAGCTCAATCCTCAGCACGTCTGTCAGGTACGCTTTGCGCTGAGTCATTCGCTGCCAGAGATCGGGAAAACGACGCGCCAGCTCATCACGCAACGCCGCGTCCGCCAGACCAACCGTATCCTCGATACTGCAGCCGCCATAACCCGGCACCGACGGGATAATATCGATCTGCAGCAGCATACCGCTTTTCAGTGTTACGGCTGAATCGGGATAGATGGGCGAGCTTAGCCACTCTTCGTCAGCCACCAGATGCCCCGGATTAAGATGCCAGCCATACTGCGCTTTCGGCAGCACCGTTTCGATAAGCGAATAGAGTTCGCCGCCGGTGAGCCCGATCCGCAACTGCTCCAGCCAGCTGACCACCGCGTGATAATAGGGGATCGCCAGCCGGGTCAGCCAGTCAGAAACGTTACACTGTAACTCAGAAGCATCACTGACCACGTAAGCCGAGCGGCTGGTAAGCCCGCCTTTGTAGCCGGTGGTAAGAGAGAGCTTGTCGCCAGGCGCAATCTGTTTATCAGACGGATAGAGCCGGGCCTGGGCAAAACGATCGCCGGTCGCGGCAATCGTCACCACCGTGTTTGGCTGCCCTTCTGCGTTCAGACGTGAGCCTAAGTCCTTCTCTGTGACACCCGGCGCTACGCTATCCAGCGCAGCCAGCATTGCGGTTGAAGCAAGATTGGCCCCCGCCTCATAAAACGCCACTTCATCGGCACAGTTAACGCAGCGTGCACCGTTGTCAGGCGAGATAAACAATCCGGTGGCGTTTACCAGTTGGGCATCGCCGCCCGCTGCCTGTGCCGCCGCGGCATAAATGAAATGCGGCAGATCAAACCTCCCTTGCTGCCTGCCGGTAAATAACTTCCAGCCCACCAGCCCGGTGCGTTCTCCCGCCACAATCCCCGCCTCTGTTAACAGCTGAGCCAGGGGCTGCTCCCCACGCATGGGCTGGTTGGGCAGAGAAAAGACCGCCGCATGCAGACAGCGTCCCGGATTGCGGGCAAACGGCACCAGCTTGAGGTTCTCATTACCCATGATATAGGTGAGATCGCCCTGCTGAGTCACCACCAGCAGCGCCTCCTCGAAGCGCGGAATGAATCCCGCCAGATATTCAAAATTGCTGCCGTGCTCTTTGTCTGCATAGATAATCAGTTGCGCAATCTGCTGCTGCTGCATCCGCTCAATAATGGCGGCCAGACGGCGATGCAGTGTTTCATCAGACATCACAGGGCTGGCAGCACCGGGAAAGACAGGCGGTGACGGGATTGTTTCCAGGGCATAGCGATTGGCATCCATAACGCACTCCGGTGGCCAGATTGGCGGGGTTTGATTTCCGTTCCCAGGGTAAACCTGAGATTTACCCTGCAGGGTGCCACAATCACACAACTCACTCGTTGTGTGTTATCAAAAAGATGAACATTTCCCTGTAACGCTTTGCCTGCCTTGAGCAGGCTCTGTTATTCGTGATTTGCCGCTGCGTATATGGATAGCAGAAACCCGCGACGGAAAATGACCGAGATACCGGAACGTATACCTTGCTGGCAGGTGAATAATCAGACCCGGTTTGCAGTCAGGCGGTGAACAGAGACAACGGAGCCCGCGCTAAGCGGGCTCTCTATGTTATTTGATGGGCACGCCTGCATTCTCCAGCGCTTCCGCCTTTTCGGGATATAACGCCGAGGTTCCGGCATTCATAATCACTGCTCCACAGCGGATGCAGTGATCGCCCTTCACATCTGGCACAACGTCCTCCGGATTACCCGTATTAAGACTGACGTCGCGCGTGGCGTACACAAACGCCTCTCCTTCACATCCCGGACACTTCATACCCTGACTCTCCTGTTAAGCCTGACAGATAAGCATAGCCGACAGGCTTTTAGCCATACACAGGAGGAGAGGTTTTTCAGGATATTGCCAGCGCATAGCGCCATCACTCTTTGTGCCGCAACCGCTCCAGCATAATCAGTGAATGACTGAAAATGGCGTCGGCGATGTGCTGCGGGAAATCGGGCGGCAAGGCATCGCGCACCGAGACCACCGCCTGGGGAAAGGCCGTAACAAAGAAGTCGAAGATCTGCTGCAGGCTGTCACGATCAAAAATGACGCTTTTTGCCGTGGCGATAAAATGGCGCGGGAAGATTTTGTCGATCTCTGTCTTCTTCCCCTTCGTGGCACGCAGGCCCATTGCCAGTTTCAGCGCCCGCTTGTTCAGACCGGTGCCGCCCAGTACCGGGTAAGCGGAGATCACATCATAAAAGGGCGTCAGTCGATAACTGCCCCCGCGCTCAATAAACAGCGAGAAGTTCTTAGCGTGACCGTCAGTTGCGCCAATCAGCCACTGAAACACCTGGAACATCATAAAGCGATAGCGATCTTCAATGGCGTTGCTCGATCCCATCAGTACCTGCATGATCTCCGCAATGCCCGGCCCGCCATCCGACTCATATTTGGTTGAAGACGGCAGTCCCAGCGCCTGACAGAAATCCTCCTGCGGCAGGCGAATCAACCGGGTTTTATCGCGTGACCAGCGGCGGTCGAAACGTTCTACCGCCAGGGCGCGCATCTGTCCGGCACGGATAATCGTTGCCTGCGGTACGTCGATACCGAGTGCACGGGCCAGCGCCAGGCAGAGATACTCATTCTCCACACTTTCACGCATATCCAGCGTCGCGGCCGGCTGTTTAATCTCTCCGATCGGCAGCTTAATAATGTGCGAGGTGGGCGTGGCACCGGCAGGAATGCTCCAGCCTTCATCGGTCAGCAGCAGTGCGGTTTTCTCCTGCGCCCCCGCGACCGAGATACGGAAATCGGTCTCTTCACGCAGCATTCCCAGCGGGATATCTGACTGATAGGCCGACAGCACGCTTTCGAGCCGGGTTTCATCCAGCACCTCATAGCGGGCCTGCAGTGCGGGCAGTGGCATATCGGGCGGCAGCAGCATGGTTGCCCCAACGCTGTCACGTCCCACTTCCTGCAACAGATCAAACGGCTGACGGGATTTAATCTGGTAACGCGCCACAATTCTGTCACGAATCAATGGGCTATCCGGCAGCAGGTTATCGAAGAAGTTAATCACAGCGTGTGAGGTGATCGCCTTAACCTGCAACGGCATCGAAAGTGACAGCGGCCTGGAGAGCGGATTACTCAGCCAGCCGGTATCATACTGAAACTCATGAGCGCCGTTTCGCTGGCGGGTGAGTACGCCTACCCGCTCGCCGTTCATCCACGCAATCAGCCTTTGCATTACCACTCATCCTCATCATGCAGCTGAGGCGCACTGGCCTCCTCTTTCTCCTGAACGTCCAGACTCAGCTCCAGCGACTGTAACAGCTTAAACAGCGTTGCCAGCGAGGTGCTGTCAGGGGCATTTTCAAAGTGAGAGATGGTGGCCTGTTTCAGGCCGACCTTTTTCGCCAGCTCACTCTGGGTCCAGCCATTGCGCTGACGAATGAGCTTCAGCCGGTTTGCCAGCTGTAGCGGGCTGTATATCATGGGTGACTCCTTCTGCATTACAGGTTGTAAGCATAGCGCAGACGCATTATCCCTGACAGGGTATAAAATACACCTTATCCCTCGCAGAGGATAACATCTACTTTATACTCTATAGCGGATAATTACACAATTATCCTTTGCGAGGGATAAACAGGCATTACGATTAAAAGAGGACGAGGATGAGCACATTTACCCTTACCCATCAGGTCAACGACGACGATCGGGAAGAGTTGCTGGCAGGACTGGGGGCTTACAACCGGCAGTTCATCAGCCGCGATAACTGGGGACCACTGTCAGTTTCTCACAGGGACGAACAGGGACGAACAGGGAATGTTGCGCGGGGGAGTGATCGCCGCACGCAAAGGAAACTGGCTCTGTATCGATTATCTCTGGGTGGACGAAACGCTGCGTGGCAGTGGTCTGGGCAGCGCACTACTGGAAGCCGCAGAGCAGGAGGCGGGAAAGATGGGATGTCTCTATGCGCTGGTGGATACCTTTAGTTTTCAGGCCCTGCCGTTTTATCAGAAACAGGGTTATCAGCCACAGATGTCCCTGCCCGATTTTCCGCAAACCGGTATGCAGCGTCACTATCTGACCAAAACGCTACGGCCTGAGGCATCACGCTGACCGCAGCAAATCATCGTGACAGGGTCACATAATTATAAACCGGCAATGCGCCGCAGATCCGCTTCGGCACCCGGTGCCACGGCCAGTACCTGCGCGCCTTTAGTGATGCGATCGCCTTCGGTGTTAAACGGGTGGTACCAGCCGCCCGCCTCTTTCACCAGGCAGTAACCCGCCAGGCAATCCCAGGCGTGCATATAGGGTTCGTAGTAGCCCACGACCCGACCGGCGGCAACCCAGGCCAGCATCAGTGCGCCGGAACCAATGCGGATAAAATTACCGCCCGCCGACAGCAGCGCTGCCACAATCTCGCCTACCTGTTGCGGGCTGACATAGCTGTTGGCACCAAACCCGGTAACGTGGTTTTGCAGCGTGCGTGTGGGATCGACCTGCAGACGATGACCGTTGAGCGTCGCGCCCTGCCCCAGTGCCGCCACGTAGCACTCCTGATAGGTCGGCGCGAAAATCACCCCGATGACGGGTACATCGCCGCGCAGCACCGCGACGGAAACACACCAGCTCGGCATCCCATTGAGAAACGGGCTGGTGCCATCGATCGGATCAACCACCCAGGTGTAGTCAGACTCTCCCGCCTGCAGGCCCGACTCCTCCCCCAGAAAGCCATCATCGGGAAACGCATCCCGTATACGGCTGGCGATCAGCTGCTCCACTTCACGGTCGGCAATCGACACCACATCCTGCAAATCGTACTTGGTCTCCACCACCAGCGTCTCGCGACGGTTGAAGTAAGATAACGCCGTCGCACCACCTTCACGGGCAACGGCTTCCGCTAAAGCCAGACGCGCCATTATTTCATCATGCGATTCCATGCGAACTCCTTGAGTTAATCAGATTAGCGGGCAATCAGGGCAAGGCCCTGCGGCTTAAAGTTGACGCCGACTGTGGCGGCAAGCGGCAGACGCTGTTCCATCTGCGGATCGATAATGAACAGCGCGCCCAGATCGGTGGCGACTTCATATTCGATATGGTCACCCAGCCAGGTGCTGTGAATAATCTCCCCCTGAAGCGCACCCTGACCGTCGCCGGACAACGTAATAAACTGCGGTCGCACCGCCAGCTGAGCACTGCCGGTTTTTGCACCGGCACCTCGTACCCGGAAGCGCTGATTACCCAGGCGGACCAGCGCGTCATCCGCATCCGCCTCTTCCACTTCACAGGGCAGAATATTCGCCTCACCCATGAAGTCCGCGATAAAGACCGAATTGGGTGAATGGTAAAGCGTCTCCGGCGCACCCTGCTGGGCAATATCCCCCTCTTTCATGACAATAATCTTATCGGAGACCGCCAGCGCCTCCTCCTGGTCATGAGTCACATAAACCGCCGTAAACCCGAGCCGCTGCTGCAGATCGCGGATGTCAGTGCGCACCCGACGGCGCAGACGCTCATCAAGGTTCGACAGCGGCTCATCGAGCAGCAGCACCTGCGGTTCCAGCACCAGCGCGCGGGCGACCGCAATACGCTGCTGCTGTCCGCCAGAGAGCTCCGACGGCAGCCGCTGCCCCTGACTCTCCAGCCCCACCAGCTTCAGCCCCTCGTGTGCTCTGTCCTGCGCCTCACGTTTGTTCATCCCCGAGGAGAGCAGCCCGTAAAGGATGTTGTCGATGGCGTTCATATGGGGAAACAGCGCGTAGGACTGAAACACCATCGCCACGTCGCGCTCGTTGGCGGGCAGATGGGTGACATCTTTGCCGCCAATCAGAATTCGCCCCGCGGTGGGATGCTCCAGCCCGGCCAGCAGTCGCAGCGTGGTGGTCTTGCCGCAGCCGGACGGCCCGAGCAGCGTCACCAGCGTACCCGGCTCTACGGTGAGCGACAGATCCGGCACGGCAGTAAAACCGGCAAAACGCTTTGCGACATGTTCAAACACCACCGATCCGGCGTTAATGGTCGTCATACGGCTCTCTCCTGAGTCAGAGTGGATGCAGAGGGTGCGGCAATAATCACCGCCGGTTGGGTTGCACGACGCAGGCGACGTTCGCCCACCAGCAGCTGGAAGAGGCCAATGATCAGCAGCATCACCACTATCAATACCGAGGAGTAGGCAATCGCCACGCCATATTCACCGTTCTCCACCAGCCCGACAATGTACGAGGTCGCCATGTTGTACTGGGCGCTGACCAGGAAAATCACCGCGCTGATAGAGGTAATGGCCCGCACAAAGGCGTACACCAGCGCGGCGCTGATGGCCGGTTTCAGCAGCGGCAGCACCACTTTGCGCAGGGTACGGAAACTGTTTGCGCCCAGCGTCAGTGAGGCTTCATCCAGGCTTTTATCCAGCTGGCTCATCGCCGCAATACCGCCACGCACGCCGACCGGCATATTACGGAAGACAAAGCAGGCGATCAGGATCATCGCGGTACCGGTGATCTCCAGCGGCGGCAGGTTATACGCCATCACATAGCTCACACCAATCACCGTGCCAGGAATGGCAAAGCTCAGCATCAGCATGAATTCAAAGGTCTGACGACCGGCAAACTTCTGCCGCACAATCAGCCAGGCGGTCAGCAGGCCGACAATGGCCGTGAGCGGCGCGGCAATCAGGGCGATCTCCAGCGTGGTCCAGAAAGAGCTCCAGGCGACGCCGCGCCAGACCAGTTGCCCCTGATTAACGCTGACGCTAAAGGCGCGGATGTAGTGATCCAGCGTCAGGTTGTTATTCAGCCCCCAGGACTGCACAAAGCCGCCAATCATGATCATGCCGTAGATCACCAGGGTGAACAGACCCCAGGGTATCACCATGCCATAGACGCTGTAGCGCACCGGACGCGGCAGCATCACATGACGGCCGCCGTCGCCTTTGCCGGTGACAGTGGCGAAGCTTTTGCCGGAGAGCCAGACGCGCTGCACCAGAAAAGCGGCCAGGGTGAAGCCCAGCAGGATCATCGCCAGCACCGCCGCGCGACTCGGGTCGTTCTGAGCGCCGACCACGGAGAAGAAGATCTCCGTCGACAGCACGCCGTGACTCCCGCCCAGCACCATCGGGTTACCGAAATCGGCCATGCTTTCGATAAAGCTGATTAAGAAGGCGTTGGCCAGCCCCGGCGCCATCAGCGGCAGCGAGATGCGGGAGAAGGTGCGCCAGCGGCTGGCGCGCAGGGTCTGTGACGCCTCCTCCAGTGACGGACTGACGCCCTCGACCACGCCAATCAGCACGAGAAAGGCGATGGGGGTAAAGGAGAGCACCTGGGCAATCCAGATGCCGGTCATGCCATAGAGCCAGCGGCCCGGCTCGATGCCGAACAGTGTCGCCAGCGATTCGGTGACCACGCCGGAGCGGCCAAACAGCAGGATCAGCGCCAGACCGATGACAAACGGCGGCGTGATAATCGGCAGAATGGTCAGCATCCGCAGCGCTTTTTTACACGGCAGCGAGGTGCGCGTCGCCGCCAGTGCAAACGCCAGTCCCAGCAGCGTAGCGCCACTGGCCGTCATCAGCGCCAGTCCCAGCGTGCGCCAGGCGGTGCCGCAGGTGCCACCGGTAAAACAGCCGAGGCTCCAGATGGCGGGATCCTGCATATTGGCAATCAGTCCGTCCGGTCTGAAGCTGCCATCAATATCCTGCACCGAGGCGACAAACAGACTCAGCACCGGATAGAGCACAAAGGTCGTAACCAGCGCCACCAGCAGCACAATCGACGCCACCACAAAGGCATCGCCTTTCAGCACGCCGCGCTCCGCCAGAGCAAAGGCGAAAATCAGCAAAAATACGGTCAGCAACAGCAGCGCGCCCGCCCCCATCGCGGGTTGTCCCTGCGCCAGCGGGCCGGTGAGGTTCTCCAGCCACAACCAGTTCCAGCCACTGAAACCGATGGCATGCCCTTCCAGCACCAGAAACAGAATGCCGCAGGAGCTGAACAGCAGCAGCAACGTGCTGCGGGTGCGGCCCGGGGGCAGAAAGACGCTGGCAGCAGAGAGCAGCCACAGCGCCACGGCGATGCCCAGCCAGTTGCGTAACGCAAGCTGCCCCAGCGCAGGTGCATTGGTCTCATCCCCCCAGAAGCTGAACAGCCAGTCACCCGAGAAGAAGCCCTGCTCCAGGCTATACCAGGGCAGCAGCGTCAGCGCGATGGCGCCCGCCAGCAGCGCGCCGGTTAAGCGACGATTGTGCGCATTCATAAATCACCTCGATCAGGAAGCGGACACCAGGCTTACGCCACCGCGGTCTGGCACAGACCCGGCCCAGGTGGCCGGGGGCGCACCACCGTTATTGTGCGCTGGCACCAATCTCTTTATCCCAGCGGCCCAGCAGCGCTTTGCGTTTTGCTGAGTCACCATAGGTTTTAAAGTCATAATCGATCAGCCTGATGTTCTCGAAGCGCGGTGCATATTCAGAGATCGCCGCCTTGCGGTTAGAGGGCAGCTGGAACGATTTCGCCTCTTTCATATGCGACTGTGCTTCAGCGCTGAGCGCCCAGTCATACCAGGCTTTGGCATTGGCCAGGTTGCGTGCCCCTTTGATAATCGACATCGAACCAATTTCATAGCCGGTGCCTTCACAGGGCGCGACGGGCTTAATCGGGAAGCCATCCACTTCCATCGCGACGGCATCATGCATAAAGACAATGCCGATAGTGGTTTCACCGCGCGCGGCGGCTTTGACCGGTGCCGAGCCAGACTTGGTGTATTGCGAGATGTTGGCGTTGAGCTTCTTCAGGTAGTCAAAGGCTTTGTCCTCGCCCATGATTTGCACCAGCGTCGCCAGGGTGTTATAGGCCGTGCCGGAAGAGTTGGGATTGGCGATCTGAATCTCGCCTTTAAAGCCAGGGTCGAGCAAATCCGCCCAGCAGGCGGGCACTTTCTGCTTTTTCTCCGCCAGCAGTCTGGTGTTATAGCCCCAGCCCAGCGCACCGGCATAGACGCCCACGGTGCGATAACCGGAGATCTCTGCCACTTTTTGTGACCAGGGCTGCTGCTGATCGAGCAGTGGTGATTTATAGGCCTGGGTCAGCCCCTCTTCGGCGGCCTGCATATGCGGATCGCCGGTACCGGCCCACCAGATATCGGTGCGGGGATTGCGCGCCTCACTGCGGATACGGGCATAGGCTTCACCGGCAGAGAGCCGCACCATGCTGAGTTTAATATCGGGATGGGACTGGCTGAACAGCGTGGTCATCTGTTCGCACACCACCACATCGGCTGAGCAGATCATAGTAAGATTGCCCGCTGCCGAGGAAGCAAACGGCATCATAGGGCAGACGATTACAGCAGCGAGCAGAGAGGAATAACGCATGATGTTCTCCTGGGCTGGATGACGCAGACGCGCCAGCTTTTGCACATGTGTGCAAACATGTGTGCAGATTAGTACGGCGGCCCTGCTGCAGTGTCAATTCAGTTGTTAAGCAATTGTCAGTCGCTGTCACAAATTTGAAACCTTTCGCCCGTCTGTATTTTTTGCACAGCCTTGCAACTTCAGGCAAACTCAGTGCAGACAATGTCAGGCGAGGAGAGAACATGCAGCAGCTTAAGGCGGTGGTGAGTGCGCAGGATGTGGCTGACCGGGCGGGCGTCTCCCGCTCTGCGGTCTCCCGCACCTTTACACCGGGAGCCAGCGTGTCAGAGGCTACCCGCCAGCGGGTGATGAAAGCGGCGGAAGAACTGGGCTATCACGTCAATCATCTGGCGCGCGGCCTGGTGCGCAACCGCAGCGGCATCGTCTGCTTAATTGCCTCCGAGGTGGACACACCCTACCGTGCCAGCCTGGTGCGCTGGATGACCCAGTATCTGCAGGAAGCGGGAAAAGTGGCGATGCTGATTAACACTGACCGATCCGATGCGCGCGTTTCAGCCGCGCTGCAGCAGGCGATTAATTTTCGCGCCGACGCATCGATTATTCTCTCCGGCATGCCGGACAGCGGCATCACCCGGCTCTGCTACAAACATGGTCAGCATCTGGTGCTGATTAACCGCGACGAGTCCCTGCCCGGCACGCTCAGTATCAACCTCGACTCCCGTCCCGCCGCAGAAATGGCGGTTAACGCGTTTGTGCGGGCGGGATGCAGCCGCATCGCCTTTGTCAATTCGCTGGCGGGAACGCCGAGTCTGCTGAAGCGCGAAGCGGATTTTCTGGCCGCCGCGCAGAAAGTGGGCGTCACGGTTCAGGTGGAGCAGTTCGGCACCACCTCTTACGAAAGCGGCCAGATTCTGGCCCAGCGTCTGCTGACGCGTAAAGTTCGCCCTGACGCGGTTTACTGTGCCACCGACCTGCTCGCCTGCGGCTTTATGGATGAGGCGCGTCACCGCTTTACGCTGCGTATTCCGGACGATCTCTGCATCATCGGACACGATAATATCGCGCAGTCGGGCTGGGCCTCTTACAACCTCACGACCTTTGCGCAGCCGGTGGAGCAGTTCGCCCGCGACGCCATTGCCTGGCTGGTAGAAACGGAAGCGCAACCGGAGACACTGATGCCCAAAAATGAGCAGCAGCAGGAGCGCAGAATATATCCGGTGGATGTGGTCTGGCGGAGTTCGGTACGCGGCGGTTAACCACCTGGTTTTATTTTCTGCCGGTACATCATTACGCCTTAAAATAATCCACGACAGATTTTGCGCTTCGCTTTAAATAGCCCCTGCCCGTACTCAAAAATAATCGGCTACTGCAACACACAATGCCGATTTTCTGTCTACGCTTTATCTGCATTATTAAGTTCTTCTGGTTTTAACTGCTCAATGAATCAGCAGTCAGATGTGACAAACATCACATTTGTGCCAGGCTTAATGTCTCAGATAACTCTGTTCAAGGAGCATACAATGGCTACACCAACTAACAAGACGCTCGATCTGGATCAATTTCCTAAACCTCCTTTTGAGGACCAGCCACAACAGGCGCCAGGCCTGGCCAGCAAAATGATCCCGGTGCCCGATCACGGTGAAACCAGCTATCGCGGCACGGGCCGGCTGACCGGCCGTAAGGCGCTGATCACTGGCGGTGACTCTGGTATTGGCCGCGCGGTGGCTATCGCTTATGCCCGTGAAGGTGCAGACGTCGTAATCAACTACCTGCCGGAAGAACAGCCAGACGCCGATGAAGTGATTAAATTAATCGAAGCGGAAGGCCGTAAAGTTTTTGCTATTCCAGGCGACATTCGTTCTGAAGAATTCTGTCAGAAGCTGGTCAAAGAAGCCGCCGATAAATTAGGCGGCCTGGATATTCTGGTTAATAACGCCGGTCGTCAGCAATTTAATGAGTCCATCCGTACCCTGAGTACGGAAGATTTCGACGCGACTTTTAAAACCAACGTTTATGCGATGTTCTGGATCACCAAAGCGGCGCTGGAATATCTGCCACGCGGTGCGTCTATTATTAATACCTCGTCCGTACAGGCATTTAAACCCAGCGATATTCTGCTCGACTATGCGCAAACCAAAGCGGCCATTGTCGCCTTTACCAAATCACTGGCTAAACAGCTGGGTGGCGACGGTATCCGGGTTAATGCCGTTGCACCAGGGCCATACTGGACCGTGCTGCAGTCCAGCGGCGGACAGCCGATGGAGAAAGTGAAACAGTTTGGTGCCGACTCACCGATGGGCCGTCCGGGCCAGCCGGTTGAGATCGCCCCGCTCTACGTGACCCTGGCCTCAACCGAGAGCAGTTACTCCTCCGGGCAGGTCTGGTGTTCTGATGGCGGCACCGGTACGCTGTAATCTCACTCAGGTGGCCGCATAACGCGGCCCTTTTTTTGTCCCGCTTTTGCCCCGCTTAAGAACCCTCGCCACCGTGATATAAGGAAGCAGATTATGGAAAACCCGATCTTTCATTCGCCGGTCAGAAAAGAGGGCTTTGCAGATTTGGGTGATTATGCCGCCATTGGTGAAGGCCGTTCAGTCGCGCTGATTGCGCCGGACGGTTCAATTGACTGGTGGTGCGCGCCCAATCTCGATGCAAAGCCCCTGTTTGATCGCCTGCTTGATGCCGGACTCGGTGGCTACTTTCAGATTGTCCCGCGTGCGCCTTATCAGGTCTCACGCCACTACCGCGATAACAGCAACGTGCTGGAGACCCGCTTCGAGACAGACAGCGGCACCGTGCTGCTGACCGAATCAATTAACAGCACACTGGCAGGGCGTCTGCCGTGGTGCGAACTGGCGCGTCGCATAGAAGGCGTCAGCGGTGAAGTGGAATTAGCGATCACCCTGCGCTTCGGCACCGCTGCCGAAACCCGTTCACCGTGGGTGGCCGATAATGAGAAAGGCAAGGTGTTTCACATCGCGGAGATCATGGCGATGTTGCGCACCAGCGAAGATATTCAGATCACAGAGCTGGATGACGAGCAGGTCTGCGCCACGCTGCGCACCACTGCCGGTTCCCGCTCGCTCTGCGCACTGCTGATTACCGAGAAAGAGCCGCTGGCGGTGCCGCCGCTGGAGGCTATCGATCAGCGGATTGAAACCAGCCACACCGGCTGGACCAGCTGGGTGGAGAGCCTGAGTTATGAGGGCAGCTACCCGGCGCTGGTGAAGCGTTCTGCCCTGTCGCTGAAGTTTCTCTGGTACTCCCCGACCGGCGCGCTGGCGGCGGCTGCCACCACCTCCCTGCCTGAGGGGATCGGCGGCGAGAAAAATTATGATTACCGCTACGCCTGGGTGCGCGACGCCTGCCTGATTATTAAAGCCTTCGTCTATCTCGGGGCGCTGGAAGATTGTAAGGCGGCCTTTTCCTGGCTATCGCAGACCATCATGCGCCACGGCGTCAGGCTGCGCGCCTGCTATGCCCTGAATGGTGATGAAGTCCCCGCCGAGCGTTATCCGCCGCTGAGCGGCTATCAGAACTCACAGCCGGTGCGGGTCGGCAATAATGCCCGCGACCAGCTGCAGCTCAGTATGTATGGCGACATGCTGGTCACCGCCCAGCATTTTATTGAGGCGGGACACGTGCTGGATATCACCACCTCGCGCATGCTGGGCGAGCTGGCGAACTGCTGCGCCGATCACTGGCGGCAGAAAGATTGTGGCATCTGGGAACTGCCGGAGCTGCAACACTATACCCACTCCAAAATGGCCTGCTGGATGGCACTGGATCGGGCGGTGGCGCTGGCAGAAAGCCAGCATATCGAACCAACCTGGCTGGCGCGCTGGGAGCGGGAACGTGACCGTATCCGCGACTGGATTGAGTCGCACTGCTGGTCAGAACAGGCGCAAGCCTATCTCTTTTATGCTGGCAGTGACGATCGCCTCGACGCATCGCTGGCGCTGGTGCACGGCTACGGCAACGCGGTCAATCCGCAGCGGATGCTCTCAACCTACCGCGCTATCCGGCGAAAACTGGGTGACGGCAGTGCCATGCTCTACCGCTACAGCGGGGCCAGAGAGGAAGAGAGTACCTTTCTCGCCTGCGCCTTCTGGCTGGTGGAGGCCTGGGCAGAGATGGGTGAGCCTGACCAGGCAGAACAGGCGATGCAGGAGATTCTGGCTACGCTGAACGGCCACGGTAACGTCGATATTTTCAATGAGATGTATGACGTCCGCAGTCAGAGCTGGCGCGGCAATATGCCGCAGGGCCTGAGTCATCTGGCGCTGATCTGCGCGGCACAGGCGCTATCAGAATCGCAGGCACCGGCGTGATGTGAGATATTGCGGTGAGGAAAGTGGCAAATCCGCACCCTACTGCAGCCGGAAGCGCGGGTCGAAAAAAAATGGCTCTGCCACCACCTTACTGATGATGCCAGCCGCCGCCGGATGACGAGGATTAAACAGCGCATTCCATTCACCGGTCAGCGTGCTCGGCACCTTCAGCACCAGGCCATTATCCGCGCTCGCAAGCCAGTCGTCACCGATCTGCCGCGTGGAGGATGGCGCAGGATCGGCCTGCCAGTCAGCGGGCAACGCCTCCAGCGAGAGCTCGGTAATCAGCGATTCCGGGACGCTAATCGACAGCATTGAGTAGTCGTGTGACAGATCCTGAATGGTGAGATGAACCAGCGCCTCCAGTACACAGAGCGCCCGGCTTGATCCCATATAGACACAGACCGTTCCCACGGAATTCCAGCGCCCCCCGTAAGTGCGGGCACCAAAACCGTCAAAGGCGGTCATCGCATACTCACTCTTCACCAGGCGAAAGAAACGTACCGCCATCAGGTAATCACGCCATGCTCAAGCTGGCCAATCAGGTTAATTACCGCTTCTGCACCCGCCACCGTGGTGGTCATCTCCGCTGGTTTCTTACCGCCCAGCGCTTTGGCGGGCGTTTCCAGCCACTGCACCAGACGCTGCCTGTCGTCGCGGAACAGTTTGCTGGCGGCAGAGAGGACGCGGATCAGCATGTAGATTCGTCCGCTCTGATCGGGCGAAAAGGTCTGCTGCGGATCTTTGACTTTGCGGTTGTAAGTAGTGCGATCAATGCCCGCCAGACGGCACAGCCAGCCTTCGTCAAAGGTGGATAACGACGCCGTGCGTTTCAGCACCCCGCTGCTGAACCCGACCGCAATACGCTGGTGCGCATCAGGCAGTGTTTCCGGCAGATTCAGGGCATGCAGCAGCGTATTGTCGCGACGATGCTGAGCGGGTGTATAGATGGCGATAGACATGGCAGCCTCCTGTTCATTTGATTTTTATTTTAGCGCAAATGAACAAGCGGTGCCAGCTTTGCCCGGGCGCTGAGCAAGCATGATGTAGATTACTCGGGCTTCTCCTGCTGTAACGCCTGCAGAATCTGCCACGCCGCCTTTATACGCAGCGGATTCGGGTAATTCTTGTTGGCGAGTATCACGATGCCGCTGTTCCTCTCAGGAATAAAGGCGATATAGGCACCAAATCCATTGGTTGCACCGGTTTTATGCACCCAGCAGGCACTCTGCGACGGCCCGACCGGATTGAGCAGCGTCGCCGGGCGCGGTTGCAGCGCAACACCATTATCGCTGTCGCCCATCAGCGTGTCGGCAGTAACCGGCCAGTCGTAGATCTCCCAGCCTAGTCCCTGAAACAGCGTGCCGACTTTGAAGTAGCGCGCCTGCGCGGTGCGAATGGCATTACGCAGCACGGCATTCCCCGAAGAGAGGCGGTTAGGATCCACATTCGCCTGCATAAAGGTGAGCATGTCACGCGCGGTGGATTTAACGCCGTAGGCTTCTGCATCCAGCATGCCGGGTGAGACCCGTACCGGCTGGCCATTTTTATAGCCCCAGGCGTAGTCCAGCATCATCGAGGGCGGCACGGTGATATAAGTGCGCGTCAGACGCAGTGGCTGAAACACATTTCGCACCATCGCCTGCTCATAATCGCCCTTCACCATCAGCGAACCAAACAGACCGATGCTGGCGTTAGAGTACTGCCGGAGCGTGCCGGGCGCTGCTTCTGGCTGCCATTCCTGATAGAAACGCAGCAGCGAAGCCTGATCGGTGACGTTATCCGGCAACTGTAAAGGCAGGCCGCCCGCGGTATAGGTCGCCAGATGCAGCATCCGCACCGGACGCCACTGCTCACCGGTCAGCTGCGGCCAGTACTTCTGTACCGGATCGTTAAGGCGTATTTCGCCGTTGCGGATCATGATCCCGGCCAGGGTGCCGGTGAAGGTTTTGCTCACTGAGCCCAGCTCAAACAGCGTGTTTTCCGTGACCCGGCGGCGTGATTCGAGATCGGCCACGCCGAAGTTCACAAACTGCGCCCGGCCTTTGTAAAGCACCGCCACTGACATGCCGGGGATCGCCTGCTGCTCCATCAGCGGTTCGATCGCGGCTTTAACCAGAGAAGTAACCTGCTGTGAAGAGAGATCGGCGGCGACACAGCTGGCAGAGAAAGACAATAACGCAAGGTAAAACAAAGACTTTTTCATTGGCAACTAAAGGATTCTTCACTGAATTAAATTATTTACACTGGTCGGCACAGGCCTGCACACACATCTGAGCCTGAGTACTGCAGGCACCACTGTCCCGGGTGTTGCAGTGGGATTGCTCTGTGTAGCAATTGGTCTGACAGGCAGAGAGGTCGCAACGGGCTGCAGCGGGCGTCAGCTGTACCAGGGGCGCGCGGGCCGGAAAAAGCGGTGCGGGCTGAGCGAAGGCGCTGCTGCCCAGTAACCCGGACAGCAGCAGACTGATGATCATTTTCATAAGAGTTCTCCAGTGGGACGCTGCACTAAGTATGGCCAGTCTGGCGCGCGCCGTCAGAGAAATCTAATCAAATTGAGACCACAGGGGGATGTTGAGTGACATTAATCACGCCACGGCTGTAGATATCGTTGAGCCGGGCAATGTAACGCTGGGTGTCATGCTGCTCTTTGATGCGCAGAATTGCCGCCTCACCTTTCTCCTGCAGCATCTCAGGACGTTCGATGATAGCAAGCAGCGTCGATTTCAGCCCCTCCACCAGCGACAGACGCAGCTGCGCTTTCTGCTCTGGCGAGGAAATAGTGTATTCCCTGTCGGCGTTCAGCGAACTCTCAATCACCCAGCCTGCGCTGGCGGGATTGATCTCGGGCAATGCACGCACATTACTGGTGATCACCGGACAACCATTTGCCTGCATCTCCAGCACCGAGAACCCGTAGGTCTCCTGCCAGGTCGGTAACAGTCCGGCATCGCTCTGACGAAACAGCTGCATCAGTGCACTGTTGTCCATCTGCGAATGATGCGTGAAGCAACGATAGCGTTTGATACGGTTCTCAATGTCGCGACAGAAAGCCTCATCATCCTGGAACTGGCGGTGAGCCACGTTACGACGCTTGGTGAGATCGCCAATCAGCTGCACATCCAGCTGCGATTCTTCCAGTTTGCGCTCTTCAATCAGCTCGCTGATCGCCAGCACCACTTCAGCCCCGCCTTTGCGATAGAACTCGTTACCGGCAAAAATCAGCTTCAGAATACCGGACTGACGCGGCGCTTTCTGCTCGACAAACAGTTTTTGTGGCGGATGCAACACCAGAGTTTTACGGCGGATTTGCTGGGCAATATCCGGCCTGAACAGTTTCATCTGAATGTTCAGGGTGGCATCGGAGATGGCAATCAGCCCCAGGCAGTTATCTTTTAACAGATGAGGGATCAGGCGTTTCAGCTCGGGATTATCCTGCTTCGCAACGCCGGCCACCGGCAACACTCGCGGCAGCTCCGTTTCAAACGACGCGACCCATTTCTGATGGGTTATCGCGACTTCATTGAACAGATGCAGGATGTCAGCCCGCGATGCCCCTGAAAAAGGCACAGGCTGAAAGACAAATGTTTTGTTTTTTTTGAGCAATCGGGTTCGTAGCGGATTAATAAAATAGAACAGATTGCCTTTTTTCAGATTGATATATTCGTTATCCGGATTAACTAAAATATTACGTTGCTCCGGATACTGGTTATTCGTGATTCCTATTTTCATGTTCACCTTCCAGAATCCTTGTGTCCGGAGTGATCTATATCACGCGATCGCGCCTGGCGTGTCTGAGCAATATCCTAAAAGCCCATTCTGGCGCGCCCTCCCCAGCTTTTCTTATGATTGCGCACGGTAATAAAACAGTCAGAGTTGTGTCTGGTTATGAATTTTCATTTTTTATTAACAGTTGTGTTTATCTGTGTCAGGCTAACTCTTTCCTGAATATACCGATTATTTTCAGGGGAATATTCGCGCCAGTTGTTATGTAAATGTTTAACTATTTATCAGAAAATTTAGCGTAGCGGGTCAGTGATTTAGTTAAAAACTTTTAAAGTAATAAACAGGGTGTTGGTAAGCCGTGTTCGACGAGTGCCATTGACTGAAGAGTTTGACTGATACAGCGTGACGATAGTGAAACAAATGATGCAGCCCGGTCATGGCTGCACGCTTCCGGGCCGCGTTTTTGCCCCATTTAAGTGCGCCAGCTAAAAAGTAAAACCTGCACCCTGCGTTTTCATGCTCGCATTAACCCGATGTTTCTGATGAATATTATAAGGACATAATCAACAAAAACCTTTCTGGTACAAAAGTTGCAGGAAGTGACGTATGCAGACAGGAGAGCATTATGAAAGCAATCGTGATTGGTGGCGGTATTGGCGGTATGAGCAGCGCCATTGCGCTGGAGAAATCCGGAATTGACGTGGAAGTCTATGAAGCGGTAAAGGAGATGAAGCCGGTCGGCGCGGCGATTTCCATCTGGCCCAACGGGGTTAAATGCCTGAATGCGCTGGGCATGAAATCCGCGCTGCGTAAGCTGGGCGGTAACATGGCTTATATGGCCTATCACGACGGTGCCACTGGTGCCCCCCTGACCCGCTTCAGCATGGAGCCGATGGTGAAACAGGTTGGCGAATATCCCTGTCCGGTGGCACGGGCGGAACTGCAGGCGATGCTGATTGACACTTTCGGACGTGAACGAGTGCAATTTGGTAAGCGGGTGATTCAGGTCGAACAGACCGGCAGTGGCGTGATTGCCACCTTTTCCGACAACACTCAGGCCAGCGGGGATTTCCTGATTGCCGCCGATGGCACCCATTCGGTGATCCGCGAGTATGTACTGGAGCAGAAGCTGGAACGACGTTACGCCGGTTACGTTAACTGGAATGGCCTGGTCACTATAGATGAGAGGATTGCGCCCGCCGATCAGTGGACCACCTTTGTCGGTGACGGCAAGCGGGTGTCACTGATGCCGGTCAGCGGCAATCGTTTCTACTTTTTCTTTGATGTGCCGCTGCAGAAGGGACTGCCGCAGGATCGCAGCACGGTGAAAGCGGACTTAACCGGCTATTTCCAGGGCTGGGCAGAGCCGGTACAGCAGCTGATCGCGGCAATCCATCCTGACACCACCAATCGGGTTGAGATCCACGACATCGAACCTTTTAGCCGCTTTGTTAAAGGGCGCGTGGCCCTGCTGGGCGATGCTGCCCATAGCACCACGCCCGATATCGGCCAGGGCGGCTGCGCGGCGATGGAAGATGCCGTGGTACTGGCCCAGACGCTGGCTTCTCATTCACTGGGTATTGAAGATGCACTGCTGCGCTATCAGTCGCGACGGGTTGAACGGGTAAAAGATCTGGTGCTGAAAGCGCGCAAACGCTGTGACGTCACCCATGCGCGCGATCCGGCGATCACGGCAGAATGGTATGACTCTCTGAAAAGCGAAACCGGTGAACGGGTGCTGGCCGGAATGTGCGAAACCATTGAAGGTGGCCCGCTGGGTTAATCCAAAAAAAGAGGGCTGCCAGCATGACAGCCCTTTTGATTATGACTCCGCCAGACCACGATTTTTCAGCATTGGCTCCAGCTGCGGAGGCCCGCCCCGCCAGCTTTCATACAGTGTTTTGAGATCGCTGCTGTTCCCCCGCGACAGAATTTTCTGTCGGAAGAGGTCGCCGTTCTCACGCGTCAGTCCGCCCTGTTCCGCAAACCACTGGTAGCCATCGTCGGCGAGCATCTGCGTCCAGATATAGGCGTAATAACCTGCGGCATAGCCACCGCCCCAGATGTGCTGGAAATAGCTGGAACGATAACGCGGCGGCACCGCCGTCAGGGCCAGATTATCGCTCTGTAACGCCTGCTGCTCGAATCCCTCCACGCTTTGCGGCGCGGAATCATGGTTCAGGCTGTGCCAGTGCAGATCCAGCAGCGCGGCAGCCAGCAGCTCGCTCATCTCATAGCCTTTGTTGAACGTGGCGGCCCGGACGATTTTTTCATGCAGCTCAGCGGGCATCAGCGCCTGAGTCTGATAGTGGCGGGCGTAGTTGCGGAACACCGCTGGCTCGCTGGCCCAGTGCTCGTTGATCTGCGAAGGAAACTCAACGAAATCGCGCGGGGTTTCCGTTCCCGACAGGCTCGGATAGCGCTGACTGGCAAACAGACCGTGCAGCGTGTGACCAAACTCGTGAAACATCGTAATGACGTCGTCCCAGCTCAGCAGCGCCGGCTCACCGGCTGGCGGTTTGGTGTAGTTACAGACGTTGTAAATCACCGGTTTGCTGTCGAGCAGCGTGGACTGGTTGACGAAGTTGCTCATCCAGGCACCGCCGCCTTTGCTGTCGCGCTTAAAGAAGTCGGTGTAAAACAGCGCCAGCGGGGTCTCATCGGCGTCAAAAATTTCATAGACCTGGACGTCGGGATGGTAAACCGGCAGATCCTGTCGCGGCGTGAAACGGATGCCATAGAGCTGCGTCGCCGCCCAGAACACCCCATTCTGCAGCACCGAATTCAGTTCAAAGTAGGGCTTAATCTGGCTCTCATCCAGATCGTAACGGGCACGCCGCACCTGTTCGGCATAAAAACGCCAGTCCCAGGCCTGCAGGGTAAAATCGCCCTGCTGCTGGTCGATGGTCTGCTGGATAGCCGCCGCTTCACGCTCCGCACGACCGCGTGCGGCAGGCACGATGTTGTGCATAAACGCCAGCGCCGCCTTAGGCGTTTTGGCCATCTGATCCTGTAACTTCCACTCGGCATAGCTGGCAAATCCCAGCAGCCGCGCCTGCTCGGCCCTGACCTGCGCCAGACGTAATACCAGCTCGCGGGTGTCGTTCTCATCGCCTTTTTCAGTGCGCGTGACGCCCGCCTTAAACAGCGCTTCCCGGGTTGCGCGATCGGCCAGGCTTTGTAGTGCGGGTTGCTGGGTGGTGTTTTGCAGCACCAGCAGCCAGCGTTTTTCCAGTCCACGTGCCTGCGCTTCCGCCTGCGCCACCGCCAGATCGGCGGGTGACAGTCCCGCCAGTTTCTGCAGATCATCGACGACCAGCGCGCCCGCTTTAGTAGCGGCCAGCAGTCTGTTGGTGAAGCGGGTACCGAGGCGGGCCGCTTCCTGATTCAGTGTCTTAAGCTGCTGTTTCTGCGCTTCCGGCAGATTGGCCCCCGCCAGTTGAAAGCGCTGCCAGATCACCTCGACCAGCCGTTTTGATTCGGCATCCAGTTTAGCGCGCTGCAAATAGACCGCATCGAGCCGCGAAAACAGCGGGCGGTTAAGCATGATGTCGTCATTGAGCGCGGTGAGCTGAGGCGCAATCTCCTCATCTACCTGCTGCAGATACGGGCTGGTATGCGCCGAGGTCATGGCACTGAACACCAGATTCACCCGGTTGAGCAGTTGTCCGCTCCTCTCCAGCGCCTCATAAGTGTTGAAAAAGCTGGGCGCCTCGCTGTTCAGTGCGATCGCCTCGATCTCCTGACGCTTCTCCTCAATGCCCGCCTGCAGCGCGGGCAGGAAATCCTGCTCCTCAATCTGGTCAAAAGGAGGGGTCTGGTAAGGCAGTGTGCTGACGCTAAAGAAGGGATTCTGACGGGCGTTCATGGTTCGCTCCTGGTGGGCATCGCAAAGTCTTATCCTGACAGGTTGCCGCGCAGGCGACAACTCAGGCGACGTGCTGCTGATAAACGCTGATGATTTCACCGGCAATCGCCACCGCAATCTCGGCGGGCAGCTTGCCTTTGACGTCCGGCAGGCCAATCGGACAGCGCAGACGCGCCAGCGGTTCGCTCGCGACGCCCTTGCCCGCCAGCCTGTAGCGGAAACGCTGGTTTTTCGTTTCAGAACCGATCACCCCGGCATAGCGGAAATCGCCGCGTTTCAGCACCGCCTCGCACAGTTCGAAGTCGAGGGGATGATGATGGGTCATGATGATGAAGTAGCTGCCTGCGGGTGCCTGTGCTACGCAGTCGAGCGGATCGTCCGGCTGCAGTGTCACTACGCCAGCAGGAATGTGGCTGAACTGCGCCGGACGGCTGTCGATCCAGTTTATGTGACAGGGTAACGTTGCCAGCAGATTGACCAGCGCCTGTCCCACATGGCCTGCGCCAAAAATGTAGATCTCCGGCTGCGCCTGCAGCAGCGGCTCAAACAGCAGCGTGGTTTTGCCGCCACAGCACTGGCCAAGCCGTGCGCCCAGGCTGAAATCCTCGGTGTGGGGCGCAGTCGCCCCGCTCTGCAACATCGCCCTGGCCTGGGCGATGCACTCAAATTCCAGATGCCCGCCACCGATGGTGAGAAAGCGCTCATGCTGCGTCACCACCATTTTGCTGCCGCTGTCGCGCGGCACTGAACCGTGCTCACTGAGCACGGTGATTAATACGCAGCTTTGGCGGTTTTCACGCAGCTGATGCAGCACGCCAATCCAGTCATGATAAATCATCAACCCCTCCCGTCAGGCGCTGCACGCCCCAGAAGATACGCTCCGGGGTAGCGGGCGCGTCCAGCAGCGGGTGTTGCCGGTAATCGGAGACGCTGGCGACCGCATCCTGCAGGGCGCACCAGGCAGCAATACCCAGCATAAACGGCGGTTCACCAACGGCCTTGGAGTGGAACACCGTGTCTTTAGGGTTTTTGCGGTTCTCCACCAGCGTGACCCGCAGGTCCGCCGGCACGTCGCTGATGGCAGGAATTTTGTAGCTCGCGGGGCCATCGGTCAGCAACTGCCCTTTATCACTCCACACCAGCTCTTCGCAGGTAAGCCAGCCGACGCCCTGCACAAAGCCACCTTCAACCTGGCCGATGTCGATAGCCGGATTCAGCGAGGCACCGACGTCATGCAGAATGTCGGCGCGCAACAGGCGGGATTCGCCGGTCAGAGTATCAATCACCACTTCACAACAGGCTGCACCGTAAGCGTAGTAATAGAACGGCGTCCCGCGACCCGCGACCCGGTCGTAATGAATCCCCGGCACGCGGTAGTAGCCGGTGGCGGAGAGCGGCACCTGATTCAGCCACGCCAGTTTTGCGACCTCGGCGAAGGTGTAATGTTTATCCCCGGCGCGCACAACCCCGTTGCGGAAGCTCACCGCCGACGCGTCGCACTGGTGTAGCTCGCAGAGCATGGCGGTCATGCGGTCGCGCAGGATCTCAGCACCATTCTGCGCCGCTTTGCCATTGAGGTCAGCCCCGCTGGAGGCCGCGGTTGGCGAGGTGTTGGGCACTTTGCCGGTGTCGGTGGCGGTGATCTGGATTTTGTCGATCTCAATCTGCAGCACTTCGGCGACAATCTGAATCACTTTGGTGTTCAGGCCCTGGCCCATCTCGGTGCCGCCGTGGTTAAGCTGCACCGTGCCGTCGGTGTAGATCAGGATCAGCGCCCCCGCCTGATTGAGAAAGCTGGAGGTAAAGGAGATGCCGAATTTTACCGGCGTCAGCGCCAGACCGCGTTTAAGCAGCGGACTACGGGCGTTAAATGCCTTAATCTCCGCACGGCGAGCCTGATAGTCGCTGCTCTGCTCCAGCTGTTCGGTAATCTCATCCAGCAGGTTATCCTCTACCTGCTGGTGGTAATGGGTGATGTTGCGATCCTGCTTGCCATAGTAGTTACGCTTGCGCAGCGCCAAAGGATCCAGCCCGCGCTCACGGGCGATGTGATCCATGATCTGTTCAATCGCTACCATGCCCTGCGGCCCGCCAAAACCCCGATAGGCGGTGTTTGAAGCGGTGTTAGTGCGGCAGCGATAGCCGGTTACCCGCGCATCCCCGAGGTAATAGGCGTTATCGGCGTGGAACATGGCACGATCGACAATCGATCCGCTAAGATCCAGCGAATAACCGCAGTTCCCGGCCAGATCGATTTTGATGCCGCACAGACGCCCATCCTCTTTAACGCCCGCTTCGTAGCGCACAAAGAACGGATGGCGTTTGCCGGTGACGCGCATATCGTCGCGGCGTGAAAGCCGCATCTTCGCCGCCCGGCCGGTCTGGCGCGCCACGATGGCGCAGAGACAGGCGACACCGGCCGCCTGCGTCTCTTTACCACCAAAGCCACCGCCCATCCGGCGCATATCTATCGTCACCTGATTCAGGCTGATGCCCATCACTTCCGCCACCAGTTTCTGCACTTCGGTGGGGTTCTGGGTTGAGGAGAAGACCTGCAACTGCTGATCTTCACCAGGAATGACCATGGCCGTCTGAGTTTCCAGATAGAAATGCTCCTGACCACCAATGTGAAACGCCCCGCTGACCCGGTGCGGCGCACGCGCGAGGGCCGCTTCCACATCACCGCGCTGGTGAATGTGAGGTTCCTGCACAAAGCTGCCCTGAGCCAGTGCCTGTTCCACATCCAGCAGCGGTTCCAGCACCTCATATTCAATTACCGCAGCGGCCGCACCAAGACGGGCAGCCTCGGGGGATTCCGCCGCTACCGCGATCACGATCTGTCCCAGGTACTCCACTTTGTCATGGGCCAGCAGCGGGTCGCCCGGCTCCAGCGGCCCGACATCATTGATACCCGGCACCTCTCGCCAGGTCAGGACGCTGACGACGCCGGGAACGGCATAACAGGGCTGCACATCAATATCCAGGATGCGCGCATGAGCATACTCACTCAGGCGCGGACAGAGATGCAATAAACCCGGCAGCTCCGGCTTGTCATCGATAAAACGCGCCTCGCCGGAGACATGTTTTTCCGCGCTTTCATGGCGGTTACTGCGACCGACGCCGCTCTGTAAATCAGCGGCATACTGCGCCTTAATGACCGCTTCGTTGAGTTCAGGACGGTTATGAGACATAGCGGGCCACCTCGATACAGGTTATTTCGCCGTTGTGGCGATGCCAGTAGCGGCGCAGCAGGTTGCGCGCGACCTGCAGACGGTAGTCACTGCTGGCGCGGAAATCGGAGAGCGGCTGGAAGTCCTCTGCCAGCGCCGCGGCTGCACGTGACACCGTCACGGCATTCAGCGGCTGACCAATGAGAGCCTGTTCACAGTGACGGGCACGCTGTGGTGTGGCCGCCATGCCGCCAAAGGCGATGCGGGCACTGCCGACCACATCCTGTTCAATCTGCAGATTAAAGGCGGCGAACACGGCGGAGATATCATCGTCCAGCCGTTTGGACACTTTCCAGGCCACAAAATCAGGTGACACCGTCACCTTATCGATGCGAATGGCGCGAATAAACTCCCCTTTTTCGAGCCGGGTCTGGCGATAGCCGGTAAAGAACTGATCCAGCGGCAGGCTGCGCTGCTGCTCACCGCGCTGTAACAACAGGCTGGCGTTCAGGGCCAGCAGCACCGGCGAGGCGTCGCCAATGGGGGAAGCGTTACCGATGTTGCCGCCTAATGTGCCCTGCAGACGGATTTGCAGCGAGGCAAAGCGTTGCAGCATCTCGCTGACGCCGGGAATGCGGCTGGCAAGAAATTCGCTGACCTGCTGCAGCGAAGCCCCTGCGCCCAGCAGGTAGTGGTCATCAAATTCGCTGCAGACTTTGAGCGCGGCAACCTGCTCCAGCGCAATCAGCAACGGTATTCTTTTATGCTGCTGGGTAATCTGCAGGCTGAGATCGGTGCCACCGGCAATCAGCCTCGCCTCGGGATGTGCCAGATAGATTGCCGCCAGCTGAGCCGGGGTTTTTGGCAGGAAGCAGCGGCGTCCCTCACCTCCTGATTCCTGCATCTCCGGGGTTGCCAGCGCCTCAAGCCGCTGCACGGTTGCGGCGGCACCCTGATCGAACTGGTCTGTCACCGGCTGCGAGCAGAGCTGTTCAGCGGCCGCCATAATCGGCCGGTAGCCGGTGCAGCGGCAGAGGTTGCCTGCCAGCGCAGTTTCTGCCTGATGGCGATCCCAGCCCGAAGCGCTTTTTTGCAGGCTGAACAGCGACATCACAAAGCCTGGCGTGCAGAATCCGCATTGCGAACCGTGGCAGTCGACCATCGCCTGCTGCGCCGGATGCAGTGCGCGGCCGTGACGCAGATCCTCAACCGTGATCAGCTGCTTACCCTGTAACGCGGAGACCAGCGTCAGGCAGCTGTTGACCGTTTCATACTGCATCGTTCCCCCGACGGCTTTGCCCAGGGTCACGCTGCAGGCGCCACAGTCGCCAGATGCACATCCCTCTTTAGTGCCAGGGCGCTGCTGGCGGGTGCGCAGGTAGTTGAGCACCGTGAGGTTGGGGTCGAGCGTGTCCTCGCTGACCAGCTGGTTGTTTAACAGAAACTGGATCATGCGGCTTGCTCCTGTGCGTCGCGCTGCCAGACCGGACGACCGGCTACCCAGGTCTGGGCAATATTGCGGTCGTCGCCGAGCGTCATTAATACAAACAGTTTTTCCCAGATATCTTTACTGTTGCCGATGCGCAGTTGCTGCAGGGCAGAAACCGCCGGGTCCAGCACCACAAAATCCGCTTCTTTACCGATGTTGAAATTTCCGATCACGTGGTCAAGATCCAGCGCACGCGCCCCACCCAGCGTGGCGTGATAAAAGGCTTCGGCCGCGCTGAGCCGGTAGTGCTGCAGCTGGCCCACCTTGTAGGCTTCGCCCAGGGTCTGCAGCATATTAAAGGTTGTGCCCGCACCGACATCGGTGCCGATCCCCACTTTTACTCCCTGCTGCCAGCTGCGTTTCAGGTTAAACAGGCCGCTGCCGAGAAACAGGTTTGAGGTGGGACAGAAAGCAATGGACGAATCGGTATCGTGCAGACACTGCCATTCGTTCTCTTCCAGATGCAGACAGTGAGCAAAGACGCTGCGCCGGCCAGTCAGTTGGTGATGATGATAAACATCCAGATAGCCTTCACGCTCCGGGAACAGTTCTTTGACCCAGGCGACCTCCTGCGGGTTTTCGCTGAGATGGGTATGCAGCCAGGTATCCGGGAACTCCTGACGCAGCTGCTGCACTTTTTCCAGCAGCTGTGGTGATGAGGTCGGCGCGAAGCGCGGCGTCAGCGCGTAGCTCAGCCGTCCACGCTGGTGCCAGCGCTCAATCAGCGCCCGCGTCTGCTGGTAGCTCTGTTCCGGCGTTTCGGTCAGGTTGTCGGGCGCATTGCGATCCATCATCACTTTCCCGGCAATCAGCCGCATGTTCAGCGCTTCGGCGGCGCTGAACAGCGCCTCCACCGATTGCGGATGGACGGTGCCAAACACCAGCGCGCTGGTGGTGCCGTTGGAAAGCAGCTGATGCAGGAAAAAAGCGGACATGCGCGCAGCATGGTCGGGACAGTGATACTGCGCCTCAACCGGGAACGTGTAGTGATTAAGCCACTCCAGCAACTGCTCGCCAAAAGCGCCAATCATCTCTGTCTGCGGATAGTGAATGTGGGTATCGACAAAGCCCGGCACGATCAGTTTGCCGCGCAGGTCGATGACCGGATGTCCCGCCAGTATCGCCTCGCTATTCTCCCAGCTATCCAGCCCCACTACGCATCCATCACGCAGCAGCAGCACCGCATCCTCAAGATAGCGGGCCTGGCCGGCCAGGTCGTCGGGACGATCCACCACGCCGGTAAAGTCAAAGAAGCTGGCGCGTATCGCCGTGTCGGTTGCTGAAAGCATGGGTAGTCCTTTCTGAAAGCGCGATTTTATATCTGCAGAGGGTTATCTGAATAATTCTTTGCAACCTGCGTGCCAGAATTGAAATAGGACAAATTCCTTAAATATCAGTTGAATAAGTCAAAAAAAGGAGTTTGCGCAACAAAAATGGCCTCAGCTTGCTTAGCAACCGTTTGCGGAGCAAATGCAAACGGTTGCTACTCAATATTGCGCACCCTGCTCATTTTGAGTATGGCGGGTTAGCCGCCAGCCTGCCCTTTAACGGTGCAATCCGCTCCGAAAAGGCGCAGACGGATTCCCTTTAAAATCCGTTTACAGGTCTGGCCGCTTTTCCACGCGCAGAAGCGGAAATGAAATGCTATGGTGAAGCCATCGACTCTGAAAATGGCATAAGGAACAGTGAGATGATTATTTTTGTCACCGGTGCAACCGCCGGTTTTGGTCAAAGCATCACCCGCCGCTTTATTGAGAATGGTCACAAAGTGATTGCCACTGGACGACGGTCCGAACGTTTAAAAGCGTTGAAGGAAGAGCTGGGCGAGAATGTCTATACGGTACAACTCGATGTACGTAACCGTGCCGCCATTGAAGAGGCTGTAGCGCAGTTGCCGGCGGAATGGCGCAATATCGACGTGCTGGTTAACAACGCTGGTCTGGCGCTGGGCGTCGAGCCTGCGCACAAGGCCAATGTTGACGACTGGGAAAACATGATCGACACCAATACCAAAGGGCTGGTCTATATGACCCGCGCCCTGCTGCCTCAGATGGTGGAGCGTGATGTGGGTCATATCATTAACATCGGATCGATTGCCGGTAGCTGGCCGTATGCCGGCGGCAACGTCTATGGTGCCACCAAAGCTTTTGTGCGCCAGTTCAGTCTGAATCTGCGCACCGATTTACACGGCACCGCGCTGCGCGTGACCGACATTGAACCCGGTCTGGTCGGCGGAACCGAGTTTTCCAACGTACGCTTTAAGGGCGATGATGACAAAGCAGGTCAGGTCTATGAAGGCGCGACCGCCCTAACGCCGGAAGATGTGACAGAAGCCGTATACTGGGTGGCCACACTGCCTAAGCATGTCAACATCAATAGCCTTGAGATGATGCCGGTCAGCCAGACCCTGGCGGGGCTGAAAGTGCATAAACCTTAAATCCCTGCAGCGCCAGCCCTCACGGCTGGCGTTACCCGCGTCCCCAGCCCATGACGATGATTAGCATGCCGCTGAACGCGATCAGTGCCCCGCTCCAGTCCCACGCACTCAACTTCACGCCATCCACCACCCGCAACCAGAGCAGCGCGGTAAGCACATAGACGCCACCGTAGGCGGCATAAACCCGTCCGCTGGCTGCGGGATGCAGCGTCAGCAGCCAGACAAACAGCGCCAGACTGGCTGCCGCAGGGAGGAGCAACCACGCTGAGCCGCCTTTTTTCAGCCATAACCACGGCAGAAAGCAGCCAGTGATCTCCGCCAGCGCGGTAATAAAAAACAGCAAGGCGGTTTTAATCAGCATCCTTACCTCTCCTTAACGTAAACAAACGACTCACTGCTGGTGAGCAAAGAAACGGCGATGATATACTAAGAGCCAGGCCCATCAGGCTGTTTTATTTGTCCGTCTGAACCCGGGCAGTGCTCGCCATCCTCACGTACACCAGGTACGCGTCGGTTGTTATGCGCTGTCTGTATCCGGACTGTCGGCCTCAATGACGCCTGATGAGCCAGGCTCTAAGCATGCCCGCTGCAACCGCTGTCGCGGATGGCGATGTTTGCGTTAACTAAAGGATAGTGTGATGAAAAAAATGATCCCTGCCGTGCTGATGGTTCTCCTCTCCACTGCGGCATTCACTGCCACTGCGAATACTAATCGTCTGATTATCGAAGATGGCAGTTCCGCGCTGAGCAATGAAGCGGCGCGCCAGGATAAAGAGCAATGGAATGACACGCGCATGCTGCGCAATAAAGTGAACACCCGCGTCGAAAAAGAGTTCGATAAAACCGATCGCGCGTTTGATACCCGCGACAAGTGCGAGCAGAGCCTCAATCTTAACGCCTACTGGGAGCCCAACACCCTGCGTTGTCTGGATCGCCGTTCCGGTCGCCCGGTAGCGCCGTAAATTTGAGCTATAGTAATGACGGACGACTAACATAAGGAAGACGTGATGAAGCTACAGAGGGTTTTGTTAAGCGCGGCGTTATTTGCCCTGCCGCTGATGGCGCAGGCATCCTGTGAATCGGTAAAAACCGAAATCAGCCAGAAAATTATTCAGAACGGTGTGCCTGAGTCGGGTTTTAGTCTCGACATCGTCGCCAACGATCAGGTTGATCAGGCGGGGGGTCAGGTCGTCGGACATTGTGAGAACGACACACAAAAGATTGTTTATAAACGCTCAGGCAGTGACAACGAAGCCAGCGTACCTGCCAGTGCTGGCAGTTCGCAGGACTCACCTGCCCAGTAGTACTCTTCAAATCAGGGCGACATCCTGTCGCCCTGCCTGCTAGTCCGCCTGTTCCGGCCGCTGACGCGGCATCATCCATGCCATACCCACCGCAAACAGCGCAATCACCAGTGCCACCACGAACACCCAGTGCAGTGATGCGGCAATCGCCGCGACCATCTGCTGCAGGGTTTCCGGCTGCAGCTGCTGGCGACCGGGTTCGGACATAATCTGTTGCACCGGATCCTGTACCTGCGGCAGACGCCACTGCAGATTAAGATTCAGCACCGCGCCCATGATCGCCGTACCGACGGCCGACCCGATCATCCGGCTGAACATGATTGAGGCGGTACAGATGCCGCGAATCTGGTAGTCCGCCTGATTTTGCACAGAAACCAGGAACGTGGTGCTGGTCATTCCCATGCCGGTACCGATCAGAAACGCCGTGAAGCCTGCCTGATAGAGTGAGCTTCCGGGCTGTAAAAACAGCAGCAAGGCACTGCCGGTCACCAGCAACAGCGCCCCGAGCTGGGCGGTGAAGCGGTAGGAGGTGTGCAGCATCAGTCTGCCGCTGAGGGTGCTGGCCAATGGCCAGCCAATCGACATCATCGCCAGCACACTGCCCGCCTGCAACGGTGAACCGCCGCTGATCCCCTGAATCCAGGTGGGCAGAAACGCACTGATGCCCATCATGGCCGCCCCGATGATCAGGTTACCCGCATTGCCCGCCACGATAAGCCGGCTGCGCCAGATCACCAGCGGAAACAGCGGTGCCGCTGAATGCTGCTCATGGCGCTTTAGCTGCCAGCCGGCGAACAGTGAGAAGAGCAGAAATGGCACCAGCCAGACGCCCAGCGGTTCCGCCTGCAACAGCGCAATCAGTAAGGCCGTCACGCAGAGCATCAGCCAGCCGCTGCCCGCGAGGTTAAGGGGTTGCGATTTCTCCTCCTTCTGGTGCGCCGGTAACCAGCGCCACAGCATCAGCATGCTGATCAGACCTATCGGCAGATTGACCCAGAAGATCACCGACCAGCTAAAGTGCTGCACCAGCCATGCACCGGTCAGCGGCCCCACTATCGCCGCTACCCCCCAGACGCTGGAGAGCCAGCCCTGCACACTGGCGCGTTCGCGCGGCGAATAGATATCCGCCACGATGGTGGAGCTGAGCGGCATAATCGCACCGGCCCCCAGGCCCTGAAACGCCCGGAACAGGATTAGCCAGGTCATGGTATGGGCAAAGCCACACAGCACCGATCCCACAAGGAAAATTGAGGTGCCGACAAAAAACATCGTTTTGCGACCCACCATATCTGCCAGCCGCCCATAGAGCGGTACGCTGACCGCCTGAGTCAGCAGATAGATGGAGAAGACCCAGCCAAACTGCGAAAAACCGCCAAGATCAGCAATGATGGTGGGCATCGCGGTGGCCACAATAGTGACTTCAATGGCCGCCATAAACATCGCCAGCATACAGGCGATTAAGATCCAGTGGCGGTGTCCGGTCTGGAGTTGTGCGCTTTCAGTCATAGGGTTCCTTTTTTATCTGCAAGGCTAGCTGAAAAACAGACAATGCAGTTTCCCACGTGTGCGCATTTTCTGCGCCCTGTGTGACAGTGTCACCATAAGTCGATGAAAATTTTTTATTGTCGCATGAGCCCAGCGATTACGCGGCTTTAACACCATTTTAACCTGTTTCTATCTCTCTGATTTGTGGCTTAAAAACTGGCTTGTGACATAAAGGGCTGCTATAGCATTACACCATCTTATTCAGTATTCACTGAAAAAGAGTGGGTAAGCAGTCATTTTATCTACATTTTATCGCAGTTTCGGTATTGGGCGCGGCGGCAGTTTTTGCCGTACCTGTCGGGCTGTTTATAGTGGTTATAACAATTGAGATCGTCATCAGGGAGAATCTCCTATGCAAAATGCTTCACTGGCCCAGCGTGCCGGTCTGGCACTGCTTGCAGTGGTTGCGGTGATCGCGGTGCTGATTTGGGGCTTAGGCTGGGACCAACTGGTCGCACGTAAAGTCGATCTGCTCTATCTTGGGCAGCAACACCTCTTCTTAGTTTTCTGGTCAATGTTATTCGCCCTGCTGGTCGGTATTCCCAGTGGCATTCTGCTCAGCCGCCCGTTTGCGCGTCGCTGGGCCGAGTACGTGATGCAGATTTTCAATATCGGTAACACCCTGCCACCGCTGGCGGTACTCGCCCTGGCGATGGTCATTATCGGCATTGGCGACCGTCCGGCGCTGATTGCGCTGTTTCTGGCTTCGCTGTTGCCTATCGTCCGCAACACTTTCTCCGGTCTGAGTGCGGTTCCTCCGTCGCTGATTGAGGCGGCCAACGGCATCGGTATGACCAAATGGCAACGTCTGCGTCAGGTTGAGCTGCCGAACGCCATGCCCGTTATTCTCTCTGGCGTGCGCATCGCCACTGCCATCAATGTTGGCACCGCCCCGCTGGCCTTCCTGATTGGTGCCAGCAGCTTTGGCGAGCTGATCTTTCCGGGTATCTATCTGAATGACTTTCCGACGTTGATCCTCGGTGCCGTCGCCACCGCACTGGTCGCACTGGTACTCGATATGATGCTGGCCGCGCTGGGCCGCTTTCTGAGTCCGCACGCTGCGGCCTGACCACAAGGAGCTTTGCAATGCTAACGCGTTGGATTAAGAAAAGTGTTGTCGCGCTGACCGCGACGCTGCTGCTAAGCCAGACGGCACAGGCTGCTGCACCGCTGGCGATGGCGACCAAAAGTTTTACCGAGCAGCATATCCTGTCAGCAATGACGGTGATCTGGCTCCAGAAGAAAGGCTTCGAGGTGGTGCCTAAACGCAATATCGCCACCACTATTGGCCGCAACGCACTGCTGAATAAGCAGATTGATATGGTCTGGGAATATACCGGCACCTCATTGATCATCTTTAACCACATCAACCAGCCGATGTCTTCACAGCAGGCGTATGAGACAGTGAAAAAGCTGGATGCAAAACTGGGGCTGGTCTGGCTAAACCCGGCACCGATGAATAACACCTATGCCTTTGCCATGACCCGTGAACGGGCCGAAAAAGAGGGCATCAGCACCATGTCGCAGCTGGTTGCGAAGATTGAGCAGGTGCGTAAAACCGACCCGGATCATAACTGGCGACTGGGTCTGGACCTGGAGTTCTCGGGTCGTTCAGACGGCATGAAGCCGCTGCAGAAAACCTACAACCTGACGCTGGATCGTCCGCAGATCCGCCAGATGGATCCGGGTTTGGTGTATAACGCGATTCGCGACGGATTCGTGGATGCCGGTCTGATCTACACCACCGATGGCCGGGTTAAGGGCTTCGACATGAAGGTGCTGGAGGATGATAAGCACTTCTTCCCGAGCTATAACGTGACGCCGGTCGTGCGTCAGGATGTGCTGGCGAGTCATCCGGGGCTGGATACTGCGCTTAATCAGCTTTCTGCGCAGATCACCGATGAGGCGATAACGGAGCTGAACAAGCGGGTCGATATCGATCATCAGTCACCGGAAACCGTGGCGCGTGATTTCCTTAAATCCAAAAACATGCTGTAAGGAGGCACTGTGGATACCCTTCACTACATCATGGATAACTGGAGCACCCTGCTCACCCTGAGCTGGCAACACAGCTGGCTGGTGCTGGTGGCGGTCGGACTGGCAATTGTGATTGGCGTGCCGCTTGGCATTCTGATCGTGCGTGTAAGATGGCTGGCAACGCCGATTCTCGGTATCGCCACTGTGGTGCTGACCATTCCAACGATTGCGCTGTTTGGTCTGATGATCCCGCTGTTTTCACTCATCGGTCAGGGCATTGGCGCACTGCCAGCGATTACCGCCGTATTCCTCTATTCGCTGCTGCCGATCGTGCGCAACACCCACACCGCGCTGGAAAATCTGCCGGACGGTCTGCGTGAAGCAGGTCGTGGTATCGGCATGACGTTCTGGCAGCGGTTACGCTGGGTTGAAATCCCGATGGCGCTGCCGGTGATCTTCGGTGGCATCCGTACCGCCGTGGTGATGAACGTTGGCGTCATGGCGATTGCCGCTGTGATTGGCGCGGGCGGTCTGGGCCAGCTTCTGCTCGATGGCATCAGCGGCAGTGATATTCGTATGTTGATTGCCGGGGCATTGATGATCTGTATGCTGGCTATTTTTCTTGACTGGCTGCTGCACCGTTTGCAGCAGGCGCTGACTCCAAAGGGGATTCGATAATGATTACGCTGGAAAACCTGACGAAAACCTTTACCCAGAAAAACGGCACCGCCAATAAAGCCGTCGATAACGTCAGCCTGCATGTGCCAGCCGGTGAGATGTGCGTGCTGCTGGGACCCTCGGGCTGCGGGAAAACCACCACGCTGAAGATGATTAACCGCCTGATTCCCGCCACCAGTGGCCGGATCCTGATTAATGGCGAAGATACCAGCACGCAGGACACCACCACGCTGCGCCGCAACATTGGCTATGTTATCCAGCAGATTGGTCTGTTTCCCAACATGACCATTGAGGAAAACATTACCGTGGTACCGCGTATGCTGGGCTGGAATAAAAAACAGTGCCGCGAGCGGGCTACCGAGCTGATGAGCATGGTGGCGCTGGATCCGGCCAAATTCCTGCATCGCTATCCGCGTGAGATGTCCGGCGGTCAGCAGCAGCGTATCGGGGTGATTCGTGCCCTGGCGGCGGATCCACCGGTGCTGCTGATGGATGAGCCGTTTGGCGCCGTTGACCCGATTAACCGCGAAGTGATCCAGAACGAGTTTCTCGACATGCAGCGTCAGCTGAAAAAAACCGTGATGCTGGTGAGCCACGACATTGACGAGGCGCTAAAGCTCGGCGACCGCATTGCGGTATTTGGTCAGGGTAAAATCGTGCAGTGCGCCAGCCCGGATGAGCTGCTGGCAACTCCTGCCAATGAGTTCGTCGGCTCGTTTGTGGGTCAGGACCGCACGCTTAAGCGCCTGTTACTGGTGCAGGCGGGCGATGTGACCGACCAGCAGCCGACCATCACCGTGCGCCGCTCTACTCCGCTGGAAGAAGCCTTTGGTACAATGGATGAGAACGATATGCGCTCGATTACCGTGGTCGATGAGGATGGCAAACCGCTGGGCTTCGTGAAGCGTCGCGAGGCGCGTAACGTCAGTGGCCGCTGTGAAGAGCGACTGCACACCTTTAAGGTTACCGGTAAAGCGGAAGAGAACCTGCGCGTGGTGCTGTCAAAACTCTATGAGCACAACACGGTCTGGATGCCGATTGTCGATGAAGAGGGTCGCTACAGCGGTGAGATTTCGCAGGATTATATTGCGGATTACCTCAGTTCTGGTCGTACCCGCCGTCGTCTGAATCCATAATTTCGTCACTTAAATGGGTCTTACAGGCCCATTAAAACAGCAGATATAAGCAGATTTACCCAAGCCTGGGTAAATCAGACAGCAATAAACAAGCTTAATGCGAAGGGAACCGGGTCAGAGGAGGAAAGCGTCCCGCGCCAGGACGGCGCGGGCCGAGCGTGCCACGGATGGCGGCTTTTGCGACTTTCCGATCTGACCCTGTTCCCTGAGCAGGCTCGATCTTAAAGCCAGTCAGGCCAAAGCTGATTAACATTCTCAAACAATCGCATTAGCCTTGTAATCTGTTATTAAAGCATTCGCTGAATGAGCACCGCCCTCCGCAAAGACGCAAAATCCGCCAACCGCCGCTAGCTCAGCGCGTGCTATTACGCGCCTGATCCCAGTGGTGCGTCCTTAGCCGGGCCAACGGTTTGCGTTGTTCAAAACACTCCCGCCCTTTTTGTCCCTGGCCCGCGATGCTTTGCTACAGGCGTATGCTTCCATCGCTTTAAATTTCTGAGCCGGCTGTCAGAACTACTTCAGCCCATGTGCGTTATTCAGCTTTCAGTCAGCGTTTCCGCCTCCACCTCTTCCACCACAGGCGCCTCGTCTGGCAGCACCATGTTCAGCACAATCGCCAGAATACCGCCGGTCGTCACCGCATGACCAAACAGACTGTTAATCAGCGGCGGGAACTGCTTCAGCACATCCGGCACCGCCTCCACACCCAGACCAATACCAAAAGCGATCGCCACAATCAGCATCTCGCGGCGACCCAGCGGCGTCTGGGTCATCACCCGGATGCCCGCGGCAACCACGCTGCCAAACATCACAATTGTCGCCCCGCCCAGCACCGGCGGCGGGATCTGCTGCAACAGGGAGCCAATAAAGGGAAAGAGCCCCAGCAGCGCCAGCATGATTCCCAGCAGCATACCAACGTAACGGCTGGCGACGCCGGTCATCTGGATAACGCCATTGTTCTGCGCAAACGTGGTGTTGGGAAAGGCGGAGAAGACCGCTGCCAGTACACAGCTCAGCCCGTCGGCGACAATGCCCCCCTGCAGCCGCTGCTGAAAAGGTTTGCCGGTGATCGGCTGCTGTGAAATCAGGCAGTTAGCAGTAAGGTCGCCGACGGCTTCAATTACCGCAATCACTGACACCAGCGCGATCGGCAGGAAAATGGTCCAATCAAAGGCAAAACCAAACCGGAAGAACGCGGGCAGCACCAGCCAGTTGCTTCCCGGCGCAACATTAAGTTGCAGATGACCGGTCAAGGCCGCGGCAACGCATCCCACCGCGATTCCGGCCACCACCGCCACCAGCCGCGCCCAGCGATTTCGCGAACGGTTCAGCGCCACGATCACCAGCAACGTCAGCGCCCCCAGCGCCAGATTTCCCGGCGCGCCAAAATCTGTGGCGTTGTGCCCGCCCGCCCAGTCGGTAATGCTGACTTTTATCAGGCTGATGCCAATCAGGGTGATCACCGTGCCGGTCACCACCGGCGTCAGCACTTTGCGCAGCGAGCCGACACAGCGGCTAATCAGAATCGGAATCAGCGCCGCCACCAGATTGCAGCCAAACAGCATCGCCATAATCTCTTCCGGCGAACCACCGCGCCCTTTCACCATCAGACCACCAGACAGGATCACGCCCAGAAACGCAAAGCTGGTGCCCTGCAGACAGATCATGCCTGCCCCGATGCCATAAAAGCGTCTGGCCTGCATAAACGTGCCTAAGCCGGAAACGAATAATGACATGCTGATCAGATAAGGAATATAGGCCTGCAATCCCAGAACGGAGCCAATAATCAGCGGTGGCGTGATGATGCCCACCACGCTGGCCAGCAGATGTTGCAGGGCGGCGAAAAACGCCGGGGCGGGACCAATGCGGGCTTCAAGCCCATATAACAAACCTTTCTCGTGTGAGTGCGACATGATGGGGCTCCGGCTCAGTGTGATAAGCGGAGTTAATGCATTTTCTGCGCCATGACGCCGCGATTTGGCCTTATCAGAGCCAGGTCTTTCAATTATAAATGGAAATAGTTGCAGACAGCCGGTAACCAGCCTGAAACTTTAGGCTCATTACCGACTCGGATGACTTAGTTTGTTTCATAATCAGGCGATCTTTGCACTCACAGCGTGCAGACTGTTCTGCTCAAGTAAGGAAATATCAATCCAGGACGTGAGGTCGCGCTGTTCAGCACGCGGCAGGTAAGGCAGTTCGCCCAGCAGCGGTGCCCCAATTTTTTCGCGCAGGATCTCGATAATGTCGCTGTATTGCGCCAGTCCCGGATTGATACGATTGGCTACCCAGCCCACCAGTGGCAGTCCATCCTGCGCTATCGCCTCTGCTGTTAACAGGGCATGACTGATACAACCCGACTGGATGCCGACCACCAGTACCACCGGCAGTTGCTGCTCAACGACCCAGCAGGAGAGCGGACGTCCGTCGTTCATCAGGCTGCGCCAGCCGCCAGTGCCCTCCACGACCACGCGATCGGCCTGCTGAGTCAGGCTGTTTAAGCCCTGCGTCAGCAAGGCATAATCAATGATCTGGCTCGGATGGGTGCAGATCTCCTCTTCCTGAAAGGCCAGCGGATTGATCGCCTGATAGGGTAAGTCGATGGATGAAGCGCTTTGCAGAACCTGTGCATCTTTGTTACGCAGGCCGTCAGCGGTTTTGACCGCACAGCGCGCGACGGGCTTGTACCCGACGGCACTGAGCCTGGCCTGGATAAAACTTTGTAACAGGGCCCGTGACACCACCGTTTTGCCCACTGCGGTGTCAGTGCCGGTAACAAATAGTCTGTTCACTCAACTTCTCCTCTCGAACCGTTGCGGTTAATCGGTGATTAACCTTGCTGCGAACCGGCATTTTAAGGAATAGAGGATGAGAACGGATTGCGTTAGCGCAAGATTAGGCCTGCTTAACCTTGCAACAGTTTCACTAACAGATGTCCGTTATAGAGCGCATCTTTGATCAACGCTGCGCCGCCTAACGTTCCCGGCTCGCTAAATTCGGTAGGTGCCAGCTGGATAGTCGCGCTGTAGGCCGGGAGTGATTGCTGCAAAATGGTGTTGCTCACGGCCGGAAACAGCACATCCGCGGCGGCATTCAGAGGGGAACCGATAAGAATATGTTGAGGATTGAAGATATTGACCATCATCGCCAGAATCCGGCCAACGTGATGACCCACGCTGGCGATAGTGTCGCGCGCCAGACGGTCGCCAGACTGCGCAGCCGCGCACAGCGACTCCAGCGTCAGCGGCTGATTATTGAGCAGGCTGTCGGGCTGGGCAGGCAGACGCTGCGCCGCCAGCGCCAGCAGACTGCCGGTGCTGGCCACCGTTTCCAGACAGCCATGATTACCGCAGTAGCATTGCTGACCATACGGGTCGATCTGAGTATGTCCGATCTCGACCAGCGCCCTGCCACTTTTATGCAGCAGCTGACCGCCACTGATCACCCCGGCGCCCACGGTTTCATCAATCACAATCTGAATCACATCCTGCGCCCCACGTGAGGCACCAAACAGCGACTCCGCCAGCGTCCAGGCTGAAATATCGTGCTGCACAAACACCGGTAAGCCGGTTCGCGCTGCCAGCGCATCCCCCAGCGGCATATCGCGTACCTGATAACCCGGTAGCCGGTGCACCACACCTGACGCGGCGTTGATCAGTCCTGGCAATGTAATGGCAATGGCTGTGAGACGTTCCAGCTTCTTCTGATGACGAATAAAGAAGGCATCAACCTGTTCAATCAGCGCGGTAAGCAACGGCTGCGCAGACTCATCAGGCAGCGGCAGACTCTCTTCCACCAGTCCCCGACTGCTGAGATCGCGCAGCGTGAACGTCATGGCACCACGATGCAGACGAATGGCCAGATAGTGCCAGGCGTCGGTATCCAGTATCAGGCCAATCGCCGGACGACCACGACTGCCGGGATCCTGAAACTCGGTCTCCTGCACTAAATGCGCGTCCAGCATTTCACGCACAATTTTGGTAATGCTGGCCGGGGCGAGCTGAGCACGGCGGGAAAGTTCGATACGCGAAATGGGACCATAGCGGTCAATTAAACGATATACGACACCTGCATTAGTCTGCTTGATCTGGTCAATGTGGCCAGGTTGACTGTCCGGATTCACAACCCTGCTCCCGGTTATTTTCGCGCTTCTAAATAAACATGCACCATGGTGAGCCAGATCCGGCGACAGCGTCAAATATTTGATTAGAAATGTGATTTATCGCACAGATTGATACGGTGTTGTCCGCGCTTCAGGGCCGGTTTTCACGCAGTAACGCCATCATGTTCTCCATCTGCGCATTTATTTCGCGTCCGGCTGACCAGACCAGCCACAGCTCTGAAACGGCATCCTCTTCCATTAATGGCAACCAGACCAGATCGGCCAGCCGCGCCCGACGAAAGGAGGCAGGCAGGATGGAGACGCCTAACCCGGTTGCCACCAGCCCCAGTATGGTCATCGCCTCACCCACTTCCTGCGTAATAAAGGGCTTGATGTGGTAGCGGTGCAGCAGCGCAAGAATATCGCTATAGAGCGCGGTTCCGCCCTGAGGATCAAAAAAGACAAAGGGTTCCGCCGCAAGGGCAGTGACAGAGATTTTTTCGGCGTCAGCCAGCGGATGCGCCTTATGCACCACGGCATAAAGCGGCTCACTCAGCAGCAGCTGATGACGCAGATCGGCGGGCAGCGGCGTGTTGCGCATTACGCCAAGATCGAGCCGTCCATCATGAAGCGGTGCCAGTTGCTGGCGGGTATTAATCTCCTGCATCTGAATATGTACCTGCGGCCAGCGCTGACGAAACCGAAATAACGCGTCAGAGACCACGGCAGTAAACGGGGCCGAGGAGGTAAAACCAATCCGCAGCTCCCCCTCTTCACCACGATGCAGCCGGGCGGCGCGATCGGCCGCCTGCTCAACCTGCAACAGAATCGCGCGGGCGTCACTCAGCATTTGCTGTCCGGCAGCGGTAAGCTGCACGCTGCGGTTAGTACGATTGAACAGCCTTGCGCCCGTTTCTGTTTCCAGTTGAATAATCTGCTGGCTGAGCGGTGGCTGAGAAATGTTCAGACGCTGGGCCGCTCGCCCGAAATGTAACTCTTCCGCCACCGCAACAAAGTAGCGCAGGTGACGCAGTTCGATATTCATATCTTAAACGTCTCATTTGAGATTATTAATATATTAGACATCATAATGCCGCTTTCCTAAGCTGACGACAGGTTTTCTGAATTTGAGGAAGATGTGTGAGTCACTCTACACAGGCAGTCCCAGTGGATGAGAATGCGGTCTCTGCACCGCCAGAGACCGTTACCGCTTCAGGTCATGTCCGCCGGGATTCGCCACAGTTTATGCGCGTGACGCTGGCGCTTTTCTCCGCCGGGCTGGCGACATTTGCCCTGCTCTACTGTGTGCAGCCGATTCTGCCGGTGCTGTCACAGCAGTTTGGTGTCTCTCCGGCAACCAGCAGCCTGTCGCTCTCCATCTCTACCGGCCTGATGGCGCTGGGCCTGCTGGTTACCGGGCCGCTCTCTGATGCCATCGGTCGTAAATCGGTGATGGTCACAGCCCTGATGCTGGCCGCCATCTGCACGCTGATCTCGGCCACCATGACCAGCTGGCACGGCATTCTGATAATGCGGGCGCTGATGGGATTGTCGCTGAGTGGCGTGGCGGCGGTCGGCATGACCTACCTCAGCGAAGAGATGGATGCACGGGTCATCGCCTTTTCAATGGGGTTGTATATCAGCGGTAACTCGATAGGCGGGATGAGCGGTCGTCTGCTGAGTGGTGTACTGACTGACCTCTTCTCATGGCGACTCGCTGTGGCGGTGATCGGCTGTTTTTCGCTGGCCTCGGCGCTGATGTTCTGGAAAATTCTGCCTGCGTCGCGCCATTTCCGGCCCATGACGCTGCGTCCGCGTAATCTGCTGATTAACTTCCGGCTGCACTGGCGTGATCCAGGCCTTCCGTGGCTGTTTGCCGAAGGATTCCTGCTGATGGGAGCCTTTGTCACCCTGTTTAACTATATTGGCTACCGTTTACTGGATGCGCCCTGGCATCTCAGCCAGGCCGTGGTCGGGCTGTTATCAGTGGTCTACCTCACCGGCTCCTGGAGTTCGCCTAAAGCGGGCGCGCTGACCAACCGCTGGGGTCGGGGACCGGTGATGCTGGGTGCAACAGCCATCATGCTGCTGGGTTTGCTGATTACCGCCTTCAACTCACTCTGGCTGATCCTGCCTGGGATGATGCTGTTCACAGCCGGTTTTTTTGCCGCCCATGCGGTTGCCAGCGGCTGGATTGGCCCCCGGGCGCGCCGGGCAAGAGGCCAGGCCTCTTCGCTCTATCTGTTCAGCTACTACGTGGGTTCCAGCGTCGCGGGTACGCTGGGCGGCCTGTTCTGGCATCATTTTGGCTGGGGCGGGATTACGCTGTTTATCAGCGTCCTGCTGATCCTGGCATTGCTGGTTGCCTGGCGCCTCCACAGTAAAAAACTCTGAGAACCGCCTCTTTTGCCAGGCCAGACGTCTCCGTCGGGCCTGGCAGCTCATTACACTTCATGCCCTATTCAGATCCACGGCAAACAAAACGCCGGATTCCCGCTATAATTCTTTTTATTGTAATAATTTATTTGCTTTGCCTTTTAGCATGGCAACAAGGAACGCCTGTGGCTACCTACTATTACGTCAATAAACAATCAGGATATAACAATAATCATGTGGTTCATGCCGCGGGCTGCCCCCATCTTGCTGACATCGATAACCGGATGTTTCTGGGCAGTTTTTACCATGTGAATGCCGCCATCCTGCAGGCAAAAAAATATTATGCTGGCGCGATTGGCTGTGAAAACTGTTGTCCGCTCAACAAAGCCGATCAGCAGGCCACTCAGCTCAGCGTGGCCCTGAAACACACGCCGTCTTCGCGTTAATCTGATTGGGCAGGTAAGGTAAAAAAATTTCCCGCTGCGCTAATTTATTAAGAATTAACGCTGTTTTCCGTTATGTTAATCCTCCTGATTCTCTATAACGGAATGCACTATGCGGGATAAGTTTGCGCGCGTTCAGATAGCCCTTCACTGGCTCACCTTTTTACTGGTGGTGACGGCCTACGCCACCATTGAACTGCGAGGCTTTGCACAGCGCGGATCCTGGCAGGGTTATGCCATGATCATTACCCATTTCAGCGCTGGCGCGACCATTCTGGTACTGATGCTTGCCCGCCTGTTTTTACGCACCCGGCATCGCACACCGCCCATTACTCCCGCTGCGCCGCGCTGGCAAACCGGGCTGGCACATCTGACTCATACCCTGCTCTATGCCCTGTTTATCATTCTGCCGATCCTCGGCCTGACATCGCGTTATCTTAAAGGTCGTGAATGGTGGCTGTTTGGCATCAGCATGCCGGTCGCGCCTGAACCTGACTTTGATAGAGCGGATATGCTGATTGGCTGGCATGAAACCCTGGCACCGCTGGGTTACTGGCTGATCGGACTGCATGCTGCTGCCGCGCTGTTCCATCACTATTTGCTTAAAGACAATACTCTGCTGCGAATGATGCCCGCCCGTCGTCGCGGTCAATAACCTCTGGCTATCGCCCTGCGATGGGGCGATAAAAAAATTTCAGCATTAAAAGGCGTTTATAAGGTTTCTCTTCCCGCTTTATTCACTACAATGGTCAGTAATTTGTGACGCAGGTCACTTTCGCTGGATGTTTCTGCCACATCCGATTCGCTGTACTGACTGACTTGACTCCTCATGCAACCAACTACTGTTTCACGTAAAACTGCCTGGCTACGCGTGGTATTGCTGGCCATCGCCGCCTTTGTGTTTAATACCACCGAATTTGTGCCGGTTGGCCTGTTATCCGACATCGCTGCTGACTTTTCAATGCAGACGGCTGACGTCGGGATCATGCTGACCATCTATGCCTGGGTGGTCGCACTGCTCTCACTGCCGCTGATGCTGCTGACCCGCAATATTGAGCGACGACTGCTGCTGGGCGTGCTGTTCCTGATCTTTATCGTCAGCCACGTACTTTCTACCGTCGCCTGGGATTTCCGGTCGCTGATGGTGTCACGTGTGGGCATCGCACTGTCTCACGCGGTGTTCTGGTCGATCACCGCCTCGCTGGCGATTCGCGTCGCTCCGGCCGGTAAGAAAACGCAGGCGCTGAGTATGCTGGCAACCGGTACCGCGCTGGCGATGGTGCTGGGCGTGCCGATTGGCCGTGTGGTGGGGCAGTATCTTGGCTGGCGTACGACTTTCGGCGCGATTGGCCTGTCCGCGCTGGTGCTGATGATTATGCTGGTGCGCATCCTGCCGCGTCTGCCGAGTGAACACACCGGCTCGCTGAGCAGTGTGCCGATGCTGTTTCGCCGTCCGGCGCTGGTCAGCATGTATCTGCTGGTGACGCTGGTGGTTACCGCGCATTACACCGCTTACAGCTATATCGAACCCTTTATGCAGACCGTGGCCCATTCCAGTGGCAACTTCACTACCCTGCTACTGCTGCTGTTTGGTTCCGCGGGCATTGTGGGCAGCGTACTGTTCAGCACACTGGGTAATAAGTTTCCCTCCGGACTGCTGATTGCGGCCATCGCCCTGATCACCCTGTGCATGGGCCTGCTGATTTTTGCTGCCGTTCGCCCTGCGGCTATTTCAACGCTATGCGTTGTCTGGGGAATGGCGATGATGATGATCGGACTGGGTATGCAGGTGCGGGTGCTGTCGCTGGCACCGGATGCCACGGATGTGGCGATGTCGCTGATGTCCGGTATCTACAATATTGGTATCGGCGCGGGTGCGCTGCTGGGTAATCAGGTTAGTCTGCATCTGAACATGGCGGAAGTCGGTAATGTCGGCGGAATGATTGGTCTGGTGGCGTTACTGTGGTGTGTTTATATCTTCCGTCGTTATCCACAGTTACGCAGTAACGGATAATAAAAAAGGCTTCAGATAAGCGGGTTATCTGAAGCCTGTTTAGGGTTATTTACCGCTCACTTTATCTATAAAGAACGGCTGTGCCATGCAGGTTGTTGCTGCCAGAGGTCGAAGTAATGCGGAAAGACTTTGCTCCTGCATCGCTGGCCTTTTCTGACAGTTGCTGCTCCAGCGAAAGCAGATTAGAACTGCCCGTTGCGCTGATGACACCGATTTTTTGCTGATCCAGCGGTGTGCTGCTGACCTGCTGGGCCGCTACGCTGGCAAATGACAGACCGCTCAGCACAGCCGCCACGACCATCATATTGATACTTTTCATAACGAACCCCTCTCACTTATTCAGCTGAAAATCAAAATTACTGATAAATCACAGCCGTGCCGTGCAGTTTGTTCTGACCGCTGGTTGAGGTGATACGGAACGATTTTGCACCCGCTTCATCCGCTTTGGCACTCAGCTGCGCTTCAACGGAAGTCAGATTGGTGCCACCCAGTACAGAAATGGTGCCAACTGGCTGCTGATTAGCAGGTTCGCTGGTTACGAGGTCCGCGGCAGATGCGCCAAACGTCAGAGTTGTCAGTGCCAGTGCTGCCAGAGTGGTTTTGATGTTTTTCATAATAATCTCTCTATTCGGTATTGAAATTCGGTTGGTCTGAATGGGTTGTCACTATTTAATTAATGACCGTTAAACAAATGATAGACCCCGATACGGTTTGTCGTCAATATTTATTTAATGAGCGTTATTTTATTCGCGAAGTGCCGTGATTATGGGCTTCAGCCTCTTTTCTGACTTAACCTCAGGGGCTCTAACAAAGCCCTGGCGCACAAAATGGCAACCCCAGCAGGCGACATCCGCGCCAGGCCTTGCACATTTTTATAATGATCGGTAATTTAATAAGGTGTTTTACTGTCAGTGAGGGCTTATGAGTCAGGTTCAGGATTGCGATGTAAAAAAATGCCGCGGCCGACCAAAAGTGTTTGACCGCGAAGCTGCGCTCGATAAAGCACTGACCCTGTTCTGGACACACGGTTACGAGGGAACGTCTCTGGCCGATCTGGTGGCCGCCACCGGCGCAAAAGCGCCGACCCTCTACGCCGAGTTTGTCAATAAAGAGGGGTTATTTCGTGCAGCGATGGAGCGCTATGTAGAGAAGTTCAGTGCATGGCGTGACGCGGCATTGGGCGATGACCAGTTACCGGTTGATCGGGCTATTGAAGCCTATTTCCGCGCCACCGCGGCCTGTTTTACCGAACGCGACTCTCCCGGCGGCTGTTTCTTTATCTGCACCTCTACCGCCCTGTCGGCGGCGTCAGCAGAGATTGCTACCATGCTGCAACAGCAGCATCAGTCGCAGGAGCATGTGTTAAAAGATTTTCTGCTGGCGCGTCAGCAGCGTGGTGAAATGAGTGCGTCAGTCAATATTCCCGCGCTGTCACGTTATCTGAGTTGTATGCTGCAGGGCATGTCGGTGCGGGCGCGTGAAGGCGTTGAGCGTGACGATCTGGAGAGCATTATTGATACGCTGATGGCAATGTGGCCAACGCTGACCGGCTTGTGTCAGTCTAAGCGTTAGAATATCAGGGCGGCGATACCGCCCTTTTCATCTTTTATTCAAGAAAGAACACGGGTTTTAATGGCTGACTGATCGGGCTGTTATCCGCATTCGACGGCATCAGATCTATCATTGCTGCCCACCAGCGCTGACAAACCTCCGTTTTCGCCACCGCGTCCCAGCGCTCCTCGGATTCAATCTCAACACTGGCGAACAGCAGATGCCGCTCGGCGTCCAGCCAGATGGCATAGTTGTGCGCGCCGTGTGCTTTCAGGGTTTTTGCCAGCTCAGGCCAGATTGGCGAATGGCGGCGCTCATACTCCGCATGGCAATAAGGGTTCACCTGCATCACAAAGGCTTTACGCAGCATTAGCAGGCCCTGCATCCAGCGCCGGTTGCCACGGCTTCACACCAAAGCGTTCACCCAATGCAACCAGCTGTTCTGTGGTGATACTCTGACGAATACCGCCCATCGACAGCACTTTGACGATCACTTCTGACGATTTCTCCGCCGTATCAATCAGACCAAAAGTCTCATCAAGTGTCGGACCCGTGCCGAAGACACCGTGGAATGGCCACATCACCAGGGTATGTGACTGCATCTGCCCGGCGGTCGCGGTGCCGATTTCATCGGTGCCGGGTACCATCCAGGGTAAAACACCCACACCGTCCGGGAACACCACCAGACATTCGGTACTGCCTTCCCACAGCAGGCGTGTAAAGCGGGCGGAATCCATCTCAACCACATAGCTTAAGGCCATAAAGTTGGTGGCGTGGCAGTGCATGATCACCCGGTCGGCCCCCTTACTGACCGCTTTACGCACTGCGTGAGACTGAAAGTGTGACGCCAGCTCGGAGGTGGGCAAACCGCCATTCGACAGGCCCCAGTGAATTTTATAAGAGAGCCCTTTGTCATCGACCTGCAGCAGTGCCAGACAATCCGCCGGATCCAGCTGGACATTACGCATGAATTTTCCTGACCCGGTCACCAGAAACCAGTCGTTCGCCAGCGCCGACGCGGGCTGTGTCAGCTCGATACAGCGCGGTTCCTGGCAGAAATCAGCGGCAAAAGGTTTAACCTCCTCTTCCAGCAGGCGCAGGCTGACGTTGCCGCCGTTACGTTCGTCCCAGCCCTTCAGCCACATATCGCTGGTTGCTTTGACCATTCCCTTAACAAATCCGGAAGAAAGAATGCTTTGCATAGTGAAATCCTTAACGTTGGCTCAAAATCTGTTGTTCATAATGGCGGACGTCGCCTAACCAGCTGGCATCAGCCGGGACGTCATGGCGCAGGCACCAGGCTTCCCATACCGCCTGCCACGGCAATGATTTTTGCTCTTCCAGCAGCGTCAGCCGCGCGGTGTAATCGCCCTCGTTCTCGGCCTGGCGCAGACGGTCGGTTGGCTCCAGCAGAGCACGCAGCAGCGCTTTTTTGGTGTTACGGGTGCCGATAACCCAGGCGGCAATCCGGTTGATAGAGGCATCGAAGAAATCGAGTCCGATATGCACTTTGTCGAACAGCTGATGGCGGACGATCTCACTGGCGATCGCCTGAGTTTCATCATCCAGCAGCACCACATGGTCGCTGTCCCAGCGCACCGGGCGGCTGACGTGCAGCAGCAGACGCGGCACATAGAGCATGGCGGCGGAAATTTTGTCGGAGATCACTTCAGTGGGATGGAAATGTCCTGCATCCAGGCAGAGTGCCGTCTGGCGACTGGCGGCGTAACCGAGATAAAACTCATTGGAGCCCACGGTGTAGCTCTCTGCGCCAATGCCAAAAAGCTTGCTCTCAACCGCATCGATATGGTGCTGCGGATTCAGTTTTTCTGAGATGACCTCATCCAGTGCGCTCATCAGACGCTGACGCGGGGCCAGGCGATCCACGGTAATATCTTTCATGCCGTCCGGCACCCAGATATTCATTACTGACGGCGTGCCAAGCTGCTCACCAAACGAAGCGGAGATGCGGCGACTCGCTTTGCAGTGATCGATCCAGAACTGACGCACGGTTTTATCACTGTGCGACAGCGTAAAACCGTCGGCACTCATTGGATGCGAGAAGCAGCTGGGATTAAAATCCAGCCCTAAGTTGTGCTCTTTCGCCCAGGCAACCCAGTTGGCGAAATGGGCAGGTTCAATGGCATCCCGATCAACTGGCTTGTCGCTTTCCAGATAGATGGCGTGCAGGTTCAGACGTTTTGCGCCTGGGATCAGAGACATCGCCTTGTCGATATCACTGCGTAATTCACTGGCGTTCCGTGCCCGTCCCGGATAGTTGCCGGTCGCCTGGATGCCGCCGGTCAATGCGCCCTGCGGGTTCTCAAAGCCCCGGACATCGTCCCCCTGCCAGCAGTGCATTGAGACCGGAATGCTGTCCAGCTGGCGAATGGCCTGTTCAACATCAACTCCATTGTCAGCGTAGCGTTGTTTAGCCAGTTCAAAAGCCTGTTCAATCTGCTTAGTCATAAGCGGGTTCCTTAGCGGGTTGGCTCAGCGTCGCGAAGCGTGCCTGACTGGCACTGAAGACGCTGTGAGTTTGCGGTTCGAATTTTTCCAGTGGGAAGTTGTTGATGACGCTGCAGCGGAAATCAGCCACATCGATCAGTTCGCCAAGTGCAATCAGCTGGCAACCAACGTTACCCAGCGTGGAGGCTTCAACCGGACCTGCCAGCACCGGAATCTGGCAGGCATCGGCACAGAGCTGATTAAGAAAACGGTTCTGACTGCCGCCGCCTACCACGTGAAGCTGGCTGAAAGGTTTGCCTCGCAGCGCTGCCAGCTCCTGGATCACCTCGCGATAGAGCAGTGCCAGGCTGTCAAATATGCAGCGTGCCAGCGCGGCGGCAGATTGTGGCACCGGCATACCCTGCTCTGCACAGGCGTTCTGAATCTCGTTAACCATGCTGTCGGGATTGATGAAGCGTGCATCATTAGGGCTGATCAGTGAAACACAGGCAGGCTGGCGGGCTGTCTGTTCAATCAGTGCGCTGAGATCGTCAATCTGCAGTTCGCCGCAGATGCGCTGCAACAACCATAAGCCCATGATGTTTTTCAGTACGCGGTAGCCTTCTGCGCCGCCCTCATTGGTGATATTGGCGCGTAACGCGGCATCGCAGGCATAAGGCTGCAGACTTTCAAAGCCCATCAGCGACCAGGTTCCGGAGCTGAGATAGGCCGCATCGTCCTGCATCAGCGGCGTCGCCAGAACCGCGCTGGCAGTGTCGTGGGTGGCGACGGCGATCACCGGTACCGGGATTTCCGCGCTATTGATCCAGTAGCCGACGGTATTGCCCGGTGCCTGCGGCTGGCCGAACCACTGAGGATCAACGCCCGCCCAGCCGAGCAAATCACGATCCCATTCGCCACTGTGAATATTGAGCATTTGCGTCGTAGTGGCGTTGGTGTATTCCCAGTTGAGATTGCCGGTCAGGCGATAATGCAGGTAGTCCGGGATCATCAGCGCATGTGCCACACGGGCCTGCCAGCCGGGCTGCTGCTGATGCAGGGCGCGCATCTGATAGAGCGTATTGAATGGCAGAAACTGAATGCCGGTTCGGGCGTAGATGACACTGCGGCTCAGTTCGTGCTGCGCCTGCTCCATCAGGCCGTGGGTGCGCGCATCCCGGTAACTGACTGCTTCACCCACCGGCTCGCCCTCTGTATCCAGCAGCACCATATCAACGCCCCAGGTGTCGATACCGATACTGTCTGGCACGATCTTCTCTTCATCTAACTGAGCCAGCCCGGCGCGTATCTCCTGCTCAAGCATCGCCAGATCCCAGCAGTCATAACCGGCACGACGCTGGCGCTTATTTTTAAAGCGCCGGACCTCACGAAGCGCAAGCTGGCGCTGCGCAGCATCCCAGCTTGCGAGCATGACCCGCCCGCTGGATGCCCCGAGATCAATAGCAACAATGTTTCTCCTGGTCATGGCGCCTTTTCCCTGTGATTGAGTGGTCACAGAGTAAAAATCTGGCCGGTTAAAGACCTTCCCCGGAGTGCCAGCCGCTGATAAGCCCTGGCAGACTTGCAAAGAACTTCGTGAGAGAGATCACAGAGGTGTGAGTCAGAAGGATGTGACTCCTGCCGCAAATCTGTTAACTGCTGAGGGTTTCTTGAAAAATCAGCATGAATCCTGCTGAGTCAGGCTGAAAATTCAAGGTAAGGTTGTGGCGCGCTGATTAGACTGCGTTACGGTTTTGTTAAGCAGCGAGAGATGACCATGACCATATTGCACAGTGCGGATTTCTTCCCGGAAGGCGATTACGCCATTGCGATTGAACCCCGGATACCGCAGGCAGCCTTCCCGGAACATCATCATGATTTCCATGAAATTGTGCTGGTTGAGCAAGGCTCCGGCATTCATGTGTTTAATGGTCAGCCACAAACGCTGTGCGCCGGTTGCGTCTGCTTTGTGCGCGATCACGATCGTCATCTCTATGAACAGACCGACAACCTTTGCCTGACCAACGTGCTTTATCGCAGCCCCGGCGCGTTTCGCTTTCTCTCCGGGTTACAGGCTTTACTGCCCTGCGATCAGGACGGGCAATACGCTTCCCACTGGCGCATCAATCATAAAGTGATGACGCAGGCGCTGAGTGTGGCGGCGCAGATGCAGCCGGATGATGCCTGGTCGATGGAAAAACAGGCACGCCAGGAACAGCTCTTTTTGCAGCTGCTGGTGCTATTGCGTGAGGCGTGCATTGATGGACAGAGCCAGGATCAGGAGGCGCGATTGCATCGCCTGCTCGACTGGCTGGGTGAGCATTACAGTGATGAGATTATCTGGGATGAACTGGCTGATCGCTTCTCCCTGTCGCTGCGTACCCTGCATCGGCAAATGAAGCAGCAGACCGGCAGCACGCCGCAGCGCTACCTGAACCGTGTGCGGCTGTTGCAGGCCCGTCATCTGCTGCGTCACAGTGATATGCGAATTACCGATATCGCCTTCCAGTGTGGATTTGGTGACAGCAACCATTTCTCAACCCTGTTCAGGCGCGAATTTGGCTGCGCACCGCGAGCGGAGCGCCAGCAGATGATGTAAAGGAGCCAATCATGGCGTTGATACTCAGTCGGGATGACTATTTTCCCGCCACGACTCTACCGGTGGCGGTCGCCGAAAGGATGCCACAACCCTCTTTCCCGCCGCACCGACACGAGTTCAGTGAAATCGTGATTGTCTGGCGCGGCAATGGCCTGCACGTCCTCAACGATCGCCCCTGGCTGATTACCTGTGGCGACGTTTTTTATATCCGCGACAGCGACTGCCACAGCTACGACAGCGTTAACGATCTGGTGCTGGATAATATCCTCTACTGTCGTGATCGCTTTGGTCTTGCCCTTGACTGGAATCAGCTTCTGCCGCAACAGGGCCCGGATGCGCCTGGTTGCTGGCGTCTGACCACGCGAGGGATGGCGCTGGCACGTGGAGTGATCAGCCAGCTGGAGCGTGAAAGCCGCAAAAGCGATCCGCTGTCAGTTCAGCTCTCAGAGGCGCTATTTTTGCAGCTGGCGCTGATTCTGCGCCGCCACGGTTACGCGGCCGATCGCCCCTGGGCGTTGCCGGAGGGCGAACAGCTCGATTTACTGATGTCAGCGTTACAGGGTGCGATTGCCCGCCCCTTTGATCTCGCGGAGTTTTGTCAGCAGAACCAGCTCAGCGAACGGGCGCTGAGGCAGCTTTTCCGTCAGCAGACCGGGATGACCATCGGTCATTACCTGCGTCAGCTACAGCTCTGTCAGGCAAAATATCTGCTGCGCACTCAGGATTGTCTGATTAGCGAGGTTGCCGCCCGCTGCGGCTTTGATGACAGTAACTATTTTTCCGTGGTCTTCACCCGAGAGACCGGTTTACCTCCCAGCGCCTGGCGACAGCAATTTATCGCGCCACGACAGGCGCTGAAAAGCACCGAGCCTTAATAAAACGGGCCTTCATTGAACGCTGTCGAGCAATTTGCTGCACAAAAGGAGCAGTAAATCAGCTAAAAGGCGCAGGGAAGATGGTCAGAAGAGAAAAGCGTCCTGCACCATGGACAAAAACGCCGGGAGCGTTTTTGAACAACGCAACGCGCTGGCCCGGCTACGGGCGCACCTCAGGGATGAGGTGCGTAATCTTGCGGGCCGGGCATGCCATGGATGGCTGCTTTTGCGTCTTTCCGATCTGACCGTGTTCTCTGAGCGGGCACGATCTGACCGCCATTCTGCTAACGCTAAGGGCCTGCATAGCAGGCCCTTTCTGTATTAAGACAGCATCGCTGTATTCGCAATCAGGCTGCCATACCCAGACCCACAATATTGGCGGCAATGATAATCACCACACAGCCGATTGATAACACGCTGACCGGGCGGCGCCCCGCAGACTTCCACTCCTTCATCAGCAGCCCCACCAGACCACCACACAGAACGTACAGACTCATGTGCAGCATCCAGCTGACATAGTCATACTGCGCCGGAATTCTGGCATGGCCCCAGGCGTAGAAGAAGAACTGCAGATACCACATGGTGCCGCCGAGCACCGCAAAAGCCGTATTAGCAATCAGTAGCGGCTTCGCGATGGAGAGATCTTTACGCAGCGACAGCTCTGGCCGGGTGGCCAGGCGCCAGAAACAGAAGGCCAGATTGACCAGGGCCCCGCCGCCCATAATAACCACGTAGCTGGGCAGCGCTACATAGAGCGGATCGATGCCAACATCGGCTGCGGCCTGATGCATCGGTTTAGCCGCATCCATGGCAAAGGACATCCCCGCCGAGAAGATGCCACACATCACCGCCAGCACCAGTCCTTTTCTGAGATTAAACTCTTCTGCGTTAATTCCCAGCGCCCGCTCTTTTAACAGCCCGGCACGCGACACAATCCCGACGCCAATCAGTGCCACCAGTACACCCAGCAGGGTTAACCGGCCTCCCGCCGAGGCGAACAGCTCAGCAAAGCGCCCCTGCAGAAGCGGCGTCATCAGCGTGCCGACCACCAGGGTAATGCCAATCGCGATACCGATCCCCATCGACATGCCAAGATAACGCATGGTCAGCCCGTAGTTGATATTGCCTATGCCCCACATCGCGCCAAACAGAAAAACCGGCATCAGCTGCGACAGCGTGAAGCTGCTGTAATAGGCCATAAAATCTGGCAGTAAAATAGCACTTACCGCCCACGGCAGGATCAGCCACGACATCAGGCCGCCGATCGACCACATGGTTTCCCATGACCATCTTTTTACCTGTTTAAAAGGCGCATAGAAACACGCGGCGCTGGCAGCGCCGACGAAATGCCAGAAGATACCCGCAATAATGGCGCTGTTCATTGTTATTCCCCGGTTAGGTTGAGGCCTGTCGGAAACCTGTCTGCTTCCGCTCAGCAGGCAGTCTACGTTTATCAGGAATTCCTCAGCCTTTGGATAAATGCCGGAAGCCATAGTGGAGTGGCAATATTTACCCGTTGTGCCCGTCAGGGATCACAATTTCACCGTTGTCAGAAAACCGGACGATTAATAAAGTAAGTCCCTTATTATTCAGTATTTTTTCCGGTTTTGCTGTGTGGCGCAGCACAATTCTTATCTGAATGCCATTCACAAGGGAAGGTTGGCAAAAGTGCAAAGAAGCCTTTCATTCAGGCAGGCAAGGCCGTATAAACTGGGGAAAATTGATCGGTTCAGGGAATGGGATGACAACAAAGTGGTTAACACTGTTTCTTTCGCAGTCAGTCAGCCAGGTCATGCTGGATGATCTGCGCGCGATATTACCTGCAGATGCGATAAAGGTGTTTGTGAATGGCCTGGATGAAACCCACTATGCCACTCTTGAGTGTGTGCAGGCCGATCAGCATTGCGCCCTGATCGCCTCAGCGATAGTGGTCTGGCGTCAGCTCGGGCATGTTCACCATATTCTCTATAAAAAAGGTGAGGTGCTGCGGGAGGAAAATGATGCAACGCAGTTCCAGCTGTTCACTCTGCTCAAAACCCACCGCGCCGTACTGCAGATCTCATGATAAGATCGCAACCCCTGAAATCGCTGTTTGCAGCAGGTAAATTATGAGAATTGGAATTCTGTTTCCGATCGCCATTATTGTGGCGGGCGTGGGCTTTCTGGCGTGGTTTATTGGCAGTGGCCTGGCAATGCCAGGCTCCTGAGGGTCAGCGCAACTGACTGTCTTTACTGCCCCGACGGTTATATAAACTGCTGGTCTGCTGCTGCTTGTCGATTTTTTGCTGACATGCCACACAATAGTGCACGCCTTTAAGCGCCTGACGACGCGCTTCGGGAATCGGCTCGCCGCAGAGCTCACATTCGGTGGCGCTTTCGCCCTGTCCGATCGACTGTCTTACCCGCTCAATGCCATCATTGACGGTGCTATCGATCTGTTCCTGTACTGCGCCTTCTGACGCCCATCCATTTGCCATGATTTAACCCCTTTATTACCACTTCACTCCTTTAAATCTACAACATATTAGCGTTTTTGCCGCAGAACTCACCGATATCTGTGATTGGCTGCCAGCCACTCCCGACAGCTGGCAATCAGCTAAAGGTAGCCCTGAGCAATCTGTTTCACCCTGCTATCACATTACTGCAACGTATCGATAGCGGAGAGCTAAGCGAATGACAACACATCATCAACATTACATTAATGGCGAATTTGTTGCGCATCAGGGTGACCGGTGGATTGAAGTGATCAATCCGTCCACGGAGGCGTTGCTGTCCCGTATTCCCCAGGGCAGTCGTCAGGATGCCAGCCTTGCCATCAGCGCCGCAGAAGTGGCTCAGCCTGAATGGGAAGCGCTGCCTGCAGTAGAGCGCGGCGTCTGGCTGCACAAAATTGCCACCGCCATCCGCCAGCGTGAGCCTGAACTGACGGCAACCATTGTGGCTGAGGGTGGAAAAACCCAGGGACTGGCGAGGACCGAAGTGATGTTCACTGCCGACTACCTCGACTACATGGCGGAGTGGGCGCGGCGCTATGAAGGTGAGATTATCAACAGCGACCGTCCTAACGAAAACATCTTCCTGTTTAAAAAAGCGATCGGCGTCACCACCGGGATACTGCCGTGGAATTTCCCCTTCTTCCTGATTGCCCGCAAAGCGGCACCGGCCCTGATCACCGGAAACACCATCGTGATCAAACCCAGTGAGCTGACACCGAATAATGCGGCACTTTTTGCCGACATCATACAAACGCTGGGTCTGCCTGCTGGCGTCATTAACTTTGTTTATGGTCTGGGACCGGAAGTAGGACAGGAGCTGGCGGCAAATCCTAAGGTCGGTCTGGTGAGTCTGACCGGAAGCGTCGGTGCGGGCATTGCCACCATGGAAGCCGCGGCTAAAAATGTCACCAAAGTGTCGCTGGAACTGGGTGGCAAAGCCCCCGCCATCGTGATGGATGATGCCGATCTCGAGCTGGCTGTGCGGGCGATCGTCAGTTCGCGGATCATTAACAGCGGCCAGGTCTGCAATTGCGTGGAGCGGCTCTATGTGCAGGAAGGCATTTACGATCGTTTTATCAGCGCACTGACCGCCGCGTTTCAGCAGGTGACATTTGGCAATCCGGCCGAACGTAACGATATCGATATGGGGCCGCTGATTAATGCCGCAGCACGGGATCGGGTGGAGCAGAAAGTGGCAGAGGCCGTCGCCGCAGGGGCAAAAGTGGCGCTGGGCGGCAAGCGCGCCGGAGATAAAGGCTTCTTCTTTCAGCCCACCTTGCTGACTGATGTGCGCCAGGAGATGGCGATTATGCAGGAGGAGATTTTTGGCCCGGTTCTGCCGGTGATGAGTTTTAAAACGCTGGATGAGGCGATTACGCTGGCCAACGACTGCGAATATGGTCTGACCTCCTCGATTTATACGCAGAATCTGAATACCACCATGACCGCGCTGCGAAAGCTGAAGTTCGGCGAAACCTATGTTAACCGTGAAAACTTCGAAGCGATGCAGGGTTTTCATGCCGGATGGCGTAAATCGGGTGTCGGCGGTGCCGATGGAAAACATGGTCTGGAGGAGTTTCTGCAGACCCATGTTGCCTATTTACAGTTCAGTTAAAGAACGGGTCGGTTTAACGGTCCGTTGAGATTGATAACGCAGGCTGTTTCGTTTCGCGGTTGAGATCACGCCTGCGCTGGAAACAGGGTCAGATTGGAAAGTCGCAAAATCCGCCATCCCTGGCACGCTCTGCCCGCGCAATTACGCACCTCATCCCGGAGGTGCGCCCGTTGCCGGGCCAACGCTTCGCGTTGTTCAAAAACGCTCCCGGCGTTTTTAAATAACGCGCGGGACGCTTTCCTCTTCTGACCCTGTTCCCTGCACTTTGAGCTTTTTTATTGCTTTTATTGCTGCCAGAGCCTGATTTGACTATGTCAGCTGCCTGAAAAGGCCAATGAACCGGCCTAATCTTTTATGCCACCCGCTTACTGCAGCGCAGCAGCGCGATGCCACTCAGCACCGCTACGGCCATCAGGTAGTATCCAGGCGCCAGACTGCTGCCGGTAGCGGCAATCAGCATGCTGCAAATCAGCGGTGCAAACCCGCCAAATACCGTCACGGCCACGTTGTAGCTGATCGCCATGCCGCTGGCGCGCGTGGTCGCCGGGAAGAGATCGGCCATCACCGACGGCACCGTGGAGAAATAGACCGATTTGAGTAGCGCCATCCACGCCACCAGCAGGATCAGCGTGGTGGGCGTAGTGTGATCGACCATCCATTTGAAGGCGGGATAGATCGTGACCATCAACAGCAGCAGCGATCCCCACATCAGCGGCAATCGGCCTATCCGCTCCGCCCACAATCCCATTATGGGCGTCACCACCGTCAGGATAATCCCTGCTACCAGCGTGGCGGTAAAGGCTACTGACCCCGGCAGATGCAGCGTTTTGGTGGCGTAGGTCGGAATGTAATTGAGCATGTAGTTGACGGCGGTCGAGATCACCATCACCCCAATCGCCAGGGTGATCAGCGCTTTCTGCCGCCCGAACAGTGTTTTCAGTGGCGCAGCTTCCTTCTCCTGCGTCGCAAAGCTGGCGGGCTCCTGCACGTGACGGCGAATGTAGATCCCCAGCGGCCCAATCAGTAAGCCGAAGGCAAACGGGATACGCCAGCCCCACGCCTGGATTTCACTTTCGCTCAGCCAGTGTGTCAGCCCCAGGCCGAACGCCGATGCCATCAGGGTACTGGCGCCCTGGGTGGCGAACTGCCAGCTGGCGATAAAGGCTTTGCGCTCGGGAAAGTGCTCTACCAGGAAAGCGGTCGAACTGCCAAACTCGCCCCCGGCAGAGAAGCCCTGAATCAGACGCGCCAGAATAATCAGCAGCGGCGCCGCAAGACCGATGGTGGCGTAACCCGGCATCAAGGTAATGATCGCCCCGCCCAGCATCATCAGATTGATTGAGAGCAGCAGCGCTTTTTTACGGCCATGACGGTCAGCATAGTTGCCCAGCACGATGGCACCCAGCGGACGGATCAGGAATGAGATGCCGAAGCTGCCGAAGGTCAGCAGCAGCGACACCGATGGATCGCTGACCGGAAAGAAGACGTGTGCGATGTAGCTGGCGAAGAAGCCATACACCGCGATGTCGAACCACTCCAGCGCGTTACCAATGCAGGTAGCGAACAGCGTTTTGTGCAGGCTCGGTTTCACCTGCGGAGTACTCTGCGCAATGCTGCTCATTGGTCACCTCTCCGCCACTGATGGTGGCGCGACATCAGTTGTTCACCCTCTTCACCCAGTTGCCAGAAAAGGCGGGTCATGATCGCCAGCCCTTCACGTGCAACAGAGGTGAGCATGTGTTCGTTAACGCCGTGCTGGCCGCAGGCCGGATAGGAATGGGGCACCCACAGCGTCGGGAGGCCGAGGATATCGGCAAATACGTCATTGGGCAGTGAACCGCCGAGATTGGGCAACAGCGCCGGTTTTTTACCGCTGCTGCGGGCCAGCGTGTCCAGCGCCCAGGCCACCAGCGGATCCTGCGGATCGAGCCGCGTTGCAGGTGAACCGCGCATAAATTCCACGCTGACGTTATCGAAGCCGTGCTGATGCAGGTGACTTTCGACATGCCGGACCAGATTTTCCCAGTCGGTGCCGACCACAAATCTCAGCTGACACACCGCCGTGGCGCTGCCGGGAATGGCGTTCATCGGGCGTGCCGGGTTACCGGTTTCAAACGCCAGCACCTCCAGCGTGTTCCAGCCATAAAGACGCTCCGCAGGCGTCAGGCCCGGTTCTCCCCAGCCGTCGGCCAGCGCCGGATCGCCCGGCATTCCGCCCACCTCGATATCACTGAGGATGGCGCGCACCGCATCGGTCAGGGAGTCCGGTTTCAGTGCGGCGACCTGCAATACACCCTGTGCATTCACCAGGCAGGCGAGCGCATTCGCCAGCTGGGTGCCGGGATTGCTCAGCAGTCCGCCCCAGTTGCCGGAGTGATAGGCGTTGTCGCGCGCATGAATAGTCAGACGAAAGTTCGCTGCGCCACGCGAACCCAGGAACAGTGTCGGCCGCACCGCGTTCAGTCGCGGACCATCAGAGGCGATAAAGAGGTCGGCCTGTAACAGCGCCCGCTGCTGCTGGCAAATCTCCGCCAGCCCCGGTGAACTGATCTCTTCACCCATTTCAAACAAAATTTTGCAGTTGAAGCCCAGTGCGCCACCGCGTGCCTGCCACACCTGCTCCAGCGCCGCGAGATTGATGCAGTGCTGGCCTTTGTTGTCCGCGCTGCCGCGTCCATACAGGCGGTCATCTTCAGCCGTGAGTCGCCACGGTGATAAACCGTCGCGCCAGTTCTCATCGTCGCCGAACACCACATCGCCGTGGCCATAGCAGAGCAGCGTCGGCCTGGAGGGATCTTCAATAAGCGTGGCAATCAGAAACGGCGGGCTGCCGGGCTGCGGATTCTCAAACGGGTGCAGCGTAAAGCCCATCGCCGCCAGTTGCGGGCCAATCTCCTGCTGCAGATAGTTCTCCAGCTCCGCCTGCCTGCTGGCGTGCTGGCTTTCAGTCACGCAGGAAATTCGTCGTGCCAGCAGTTGCTGAAACTCGCCACTGTCGAAATAGTGCATCGCCTGGTCAACGGTCTGTTGCTCTGTCATGTTTGCCCTGTCTGTTCTTTTTATCGTGCTTTATCTTTGACAAACTTCGCTCTTTGCCACAATTATTAATTTATCGAGTGAGCCTTGCTTTTAAAGCAAGCCACGCCTGCCCTTTTATGATGCGTTTTGCCGGAGTTACCATGTTAAGCAGTGAGATCCGCTATTTCCTGGCGGTCGTACAGTGCGGGTCGCTCAGCGCCGCCAGCGAGCAACTCTTTGTGGCGGTGTCGGCGATTAGTCGCCAGATCCAGCGTCTGGAGACGCAGGTCGGAGTGCCGCTGTTTGAGCGGCATGCACGCGGTATGGTATTGAACGAAGCGGGTGAAATATTTGCGCATCATGTGCGCAAGAGTCAGCTCGATATGGAATATGCGCTGGCGGAGATTAAAGGTCTGAAAGCAATACGGCGCAGCCTGATCCGCATCGCCTGCACCGACGGAATGGCGTTCAGTCTGCTGCCGGGTCTGCTGGCGGAGTTCCGTCAGGCCAACCCCGGCGTGCTGTTTGCGCTTAATGTGACGCACTCGCAGGGCGTGGCGGCATGCGTCAGGGCTGGTGAATGCGATGTCGCGCTGCAGTTCAGTCTGCAACCGGAGCGCAGCGTTGAGGTGCTCGGCTCATGGCCAGCGCCGGTGCTACTGGCGATGCATCAGTCACATCCGCTGGCATCGCGTCAGGTGACGCTGGCCGATCTGCATGGCTGGCCACTGGCGTTGCCAGGTCAGCATACTACCGTGCGGCAGTTGTTTGACCTCTCCTGTCAGATGAACGACTGCGTGGTCGAGCCGGTGCTGACCTGCGACTATTTCGCTACGCTCTACCACTTTTTGCTGCATACCCCGCAGGCAGTGACCATTTGCAGTGCGTTTACCCTGCTGTTTGAGCGCGGCACGCAAAATCTGGTGTTGCGTTCAATGGGGGTGGATCAGCTGAGTCAGCGTACGTTGCAGCTTCAGACGGTGTCGGGCCGTCAGCGGAATGCGGCGCTGACGCTGTTTCTGCAGTTTTTGCAGCAGCGGCTGACGGAGATGGATCAGCAGGTGAGGATGGGATGAGAGGTACAGGGTTAAAGGGGTTTGGTTGTTAAAGTCTGCGCTGGATGGCTGTCAGATAGTGCTGGCTTAGGGAACACGACCCGATCGGAAAGTCGCAACAGCCGCCCTCCATGGCATGCTCGGCCCACGCGATTACGCACCTCATCCCTGAGGTGCGCCCGTAGCCGGGCCAACGCTTTGCGTTGTTCAAAAACGCTCCCGGCGTTTTTGTCCATGGCGTGGGACGCTTTCCTCTTCGGGTCATGTTCCCTTCGCATTGAGCTTATTTATTGCTGTCAGTTCTTTTTTAGCTGAGCCAGACAGCAGAGGCCCACATGTGTATGCGCCCCTGCTGATAGCTGTTACCGTTTACTGTTTAATATCAACCTGATAGAAAATATGTTTGCCGAACGGATCGACCTGATAGCCGCTGACCGATTTGCGCACCGGCTCAAAGATGGTGGAGTGCGCAATCATCACCGCAGGCATCTGGTCATGCATCATCTGCTGTGCCTGCAGATAGAGCGCGGTGCGTTTGCCCTGATCCGGCTCGGCACGGGCTTCAGTGATTAACTTCTCGAATGGCTGATAGCACCATTTTGAGGAGTTGGAACCACCCTGTGCAGAGGTACAACTGTAAAGCGGGCCAAAGAAGTTGTCCGGATCGCCGGTGGCGGTGGTCCAGCCCATCAGCGCCGCCTGATGCTCGCCGCTGCGCACGCGTTTCAGGTATTCACCCCACTCATAGCTGACGATATTGGCTTTGATGCCGACTTTAGCCCAGTCCGACTGAATCATCTCCGCCATGCGGCGCGCATTCGGGTTGTAAGGCCGCTGAACCGGCATCGCCCAGAGCGCAATTTCGGTGCCCGGTTTCACACCCGCCTGTTGCAGCAGGGCTTTGGCCTTCTCTGGATCGTAGTCGTAATCTTTCAGATCTTTGTCGGCGCTCCAGACGCCCGGCGGCAGGATATTTTTCGCAACCGTGCCGGTGCCTTTAAAAATCGCATCAATGATTGCCGGTTTGTTGATCGCCATCGCCAGCGCCTGTCGCACTTTGACGTTATCGGTTGGCGCCTTAGTGGTGTTAAACGCCAGGAAGCCGGTATTCAGACCCGCCTTCTGTTCCAGGGTGATATCCGGGTTAGCGCGCATCTTTTCAAGATCGGCAGGATTAGGGAATGGCATTACCTGACACTCGTTCTTCTCCAGCTTGGCATAACGCACGGAGGCATCCGGCGTGATGCTGAACACCAGCCGATCGAGTTTCGCCTTGCCCTGCCAGTAGTCCGGGAACGCTTTGTAGAGAATGCGGGAATCTTTCTGATACTGCACCAGCTCAAACGGGCCGGTGCCGATCGGGTTCATATCGACCTTCTCCGGCGTCCCCGCTTTCAGCATCGCGTCTGCATATTCCGCCGAGTGGATCGAGGCGAAGTACCAGGCGAGATCGGCAAGGAACGGTGCTTCCGGGTGTGACAACGTAAAACGCACGGTGTGGTCATCGACCCGGTCGATACTTTTAATCAGCGTGGAGAGCTCCAGGCTTTCGAAGTTGGAATAGGTGCCGCCAGAGACAGTGTGGTAGGGATTTTTCGGGTCCATCTGGCGCATAAACGAGAAGATCACATCGTCGGCGTTGAAGTCCCGGCTGGGTTTGAACTGTTTGTTGCTCTGAAACTTCACATTCTTGCGCAGATGGAAGGTGTAAACCGTGCCATCCGGGCTGATCTCCCAGCGTTCCGCCAGGCTGGGCACCAGACTGGTGGTACCGGGGGTGAAGTCCACCAGCCGGTTGAATACCGGCACCGCACTGGCGTCAACGCTGGTCCCCGAGGTATAGAGCTGAGGGTTAAAATTCTCTGGTGCCCCCTCAGAACAGAAGACCAGCGTTTTGGCGTTAACGCTGCCAGCCAGCGCTATCCCAGCCGTAACAAGCGCTAAGGTGGCTATCTTGATTTTCATTATTATCCTCGCTTTGTATTGACTTCCGGTGATCACAATATCTAAATGAATCATTCAGATGCTTCATTGATAGCACGATTCGGCACCATAACGAACCCCGCCGGTGGCTGACTAATAAGGAATAGTGATGACAGACAAACTTGAGTCGCAGCTCACAGAACGTTTTTTCCGTTACCTCGCCATCAGCAGTCAGAGCGATGCCAAATCCACCACCCTGCCCAGCACGCCGAGCCAGCACGCCATGGCGGAACTGCTGGCGGATGAGTTGCGCGCATCAGGGCTGGATGAGGTGGTGATTGATGAACATGCCACGGTGACGGCGGTAAAACGCGGCAACCGTCCTGACGCGCCGCGCATCGGGTTTATTACGCATATCGATACCGTTGATGTCGGTTTGTCGCCCGATATCCACCCGCAGATCCTCACCTGGCAGGGCGAAGATCTCTGTCTGAATGCAGAGCAGGATATCTGGCTGCGCCGCGATGAACATCCGGAGATCGCGCCCTACGTCGGTCAGCAGGTGATCTTCAGCGACGGCACCAGCGTGCTTGGCGCGGACAACAAAGCGGCAGTCACCGTGGTGATGACGCTGATGGAGAACCTTAACGGCGACCACGGCGACATCGTGGTGGCCTTTGTGCCGGACGAAGAGATTGGCCTGCGCGGCGCGAAAGCGCTGGATCTGGAAACGCGCTTTAATGTCGATTTCGCCTGGACCATCGACTGCTGCGAACTGGGCGAAGTGGTCTATGAAAACTTCAACGGTGCTGCAGCAGAAATTGTGTTTACCGGCGTACCGGCCCATCCGATGTCGGGCAAAGGGGTGCTTGTCAATCCGCTGCTGATGGCCCATGACTACATCAGCCTGTTTGATCGGCAGCAGACCCCGGAGCACACCGAAGGCCGTGAAGGCTATATCTGGTTCAATGAGATTCAGGCCAACGCCAGCAAGGCGACGCTGAAGGCCTCCATCCGTGATTTTGATCTGACCCGCTTTGCGGCGCGCAAGCAGCAGTTGCAACAGGCGGCAGAGGATCTCGCGGCGCGTTACCCCACCGGCAAGGTGAGCGTGAGTATCAGCGATACCTACAGCAATATCAGTAACGCACTGGGTGAGGATCGTCGGGCGATTGACCTGATCTTCAGTGCCTTTGCCGCGCTGGAGATTGAGCCGAAGGTGATTCCGATGCGTGGCGGTACAGACGGTGCCGCGCTGTCAGCCAAAGGCCTGCTGACGCCGAACTTCTTTACCGGCGCGCACAACTTCCATTCACGCTTCGAATTTCTGCCGGTAACGTCGTTTGTGAAGTCCTATCAGGTGGCGGAAAAACTCTGTTATCTGGCGGCGGGATAAGCGGAGGAATCGGGCGCAGAACGCGCCCGATTGCGGTTATGGCTTCGCGCTGACATCAATGCCTGGGAAATATTTTTCAGCCAGCTTTTTGATGGTGCCATCGCCCTGCACTTTAGCAATCGCCGCATCCAGTGACTGCTTCAGCTGCGCGTCATCTTTGCGCAGGCCGTAGCCGATACCTGAACCAAGAATCGCGTCATCTTCGACTGGCTTGCCAACAAAACCAAAGCCCTTGCCCTGCGGTTTATCGAGGAAGCCAGACTGACCGGCAGCGGACATCACCAGTGTGCCATCCAGACGGCCCGCGACCATGTCGTTGTAAACCTGGTTCTGATCCTGATACGAGGTCACGGTCACACCCTGCGGCTCCCAGTGCTTCTTCGCATAGGTTTCCTGAATGGAACCCTGTAACACACCGATGTTCTTGCCCTTCAGACCTTCGGCTGTCGGTGCCAGATTTTCACCGGTCTTCGCCACTAACATGGTGGGAATACGGTAGATCGGCTGCGTAAACGCAATGCTTCTGGCGCGCGCTTCGGTGATGTTCATCGCCGAGTTAATGGCGTCGAACTTTTTCGCCTGCAGTGCCGGGATCAGCGCATCAAAGCTGCTCTCAACCCAGTGGCAGCTGAAGTTGCCCGCCTTACAGATGGCATTGCCCAGCTCGATATCAAAGCCTTCCAGCTCCCCTTTAGCATTGCGGCTTTCAAAAGGCGGATATTGTGACTCCACGCCGTAGCGTAAATCCTGTGCCAGTGCCTGTACCGATGTCATCATGCCCAGAGCGAGAAAAAGCGCGTTCAGTTTCTTCATTATGTTATTTACCCCGAAAAGTCCTGGTTACCTGTTCCCCGAGCTGCCTCACGCGGTGGCGTGAATCAGTGAGAAAAAGCACATAGCGCAGCCGCGCCAGCCTCAAGTGTCGCCTCGTCTTTGGCAAAAGAGAGCCGAATCAGTTTGTTATCTGTGCCATCCATATAAAACGCCGACAGCGGTATGGTCGCCACACCGTGATCGACGATAAGACGTTTTACCATTTCACTGTCCGGTTCGTCACTGAAATGTCCATAGCTGGCGAGCATAAAGAACGAACCAGCGCTCGGCAGCAGCCGGAACGGGGAGTTCTGCATCAGGGCGATCAGCCGATCGCGCTTCTGCTGATAAAAAGCGCTGAGCGACAGATAGTTCTCTGGCGTCTGCAGATAGTGTGCAAAACCGACCTGCATCGGCGTATCGGCGGCGTACATCATAAACTGATGCACTTTCACCAGCTCGGTCATCAGCTCTGCCGGTGCCAGACAGTAGCCTACCCGCCAGCCGGTGACGTGGAAGGTTTTGCCAAACGAAGAGACAATGACGCTGCGGGCTGCCAGCTCAGGATGCGTCGCCATCCCACTATGGGGGCGGCCATCAAACAGAATATGCTCGTAAACCTCATCGGAGAGCACCACGATATCCGTGTTGCGGAGTAAGGCTGCCAGCTGATTCAGGTCGTCGGGGGTCAGCACCTGCGCGCTGGGGTTGTGCGGCGTATTAATAATGATCATTCGGGTGCGCGGCGTAATCGCTGCCCGCAACTGATCCCAGTCAATAGCAAACGACGGCACCTGCAACTTCAGGCCAATCGGTTTACCGCCCTGCAACCGCACCACCGGCGCGTAGCTGTCAAACGCTGGTTCAAAGAAGATCACCTCATCGCCCTGATGAACCAGCGCGGTGATCGCCATATAGAGCCCCTGGCTGGCGCTGCCGGTAATCAGCACTTCACTGGCGGCATCATAGTGTTGTCCATAGAGCGCCTGCACTTTGCTGGCAAGCGCGTCGCGTAAGGCGGGCAAGCCCATCATGGCGGCATACTGATTATGTCCTTCCTGCATCGCGCGGCTGACTGAATCGATCAGCGCCGGATCACAGGGGAAACTGGGCGCGCCCTGCGACAGGTTAATCGCCCGATGCTGCGCCGATAGCTGGCCAATCACGCTGAAAATAGTGGTGCCGACGTCCGGCAATTTTGAGTGGATAGCGACAGGCGTTTTCAGGGACATACTCTCTCCGTCAGGGGCATACCGATCTGATGCGGTAAATCGCTATTCAACGGGCTGTGACTTGAGTCGGCAAGCGAAATGTCGTCATAATAGCCATGAAAAAAATGCATAGCTGAGGTTCACCGTGTCACGCTTATCGCTGCCGCTTAATGCCATTCACGCCTTTCTGGTGACCGCCCGACATCTCAACCTGACCCACGCTGCCCGCGAGCTGTGCCTGACGCAGGGCGCTGTCAGTCGTAAGATTGCCGCCCTGGAGCAGTGGCTGGGCGTGACGCTGTTTGACCGCCACGCGCGCGGTCTGCGCCTGACCCCACAGGGCGCCACGCTGCTGCCCGACTTACAGCAGGGTTTTGAGCTGATGGTTCAGGCCAGCGAGAAAGTCCGCCGCAGTCAGGTCAGCATTCGTCTGAAGGCGCCAACCTGTGCGATGCGCTGGCTGGTACCCCGGCTGATGGCGCTGGAGCAGCAGCGACCTGAACTGCATGTGGCCCTGACGACGACGACGGATCATGCCGCGCAGCTTGAGAACTTTGATGCGGCGATTGTCTATGGCAAGCCGCATCATGCGGGGATCTGCCTCTTCAGCGAGTCGCTGACGCCGGTGATGGCGGGTGATCAACCCCGCCCGAACTCGCTGGCGGCACTGGCCGCAATGACCTTTTTGCATCCCACGGCGGATACGCGTGACTGGCAGTGCTGGCTGCAGGCGCAGCAGGTGACGCTGAGCATGAAGCGGAACCAGCATTTTGCCACTATGGACTTAGCGATCAGTGCAGCGATTCAGGGGTTTGGCGTGGCGATTGCCGACAGCAATCTGGTGGAGAGTGATATTGCCAGCGGCAGGCTGATTAAGCCGTTCGCTGGCGAGGTAAAAACCGGTGCCGTTTACAGTTTACTGCAACGGCCCGCGCAGGATGCGCCACCGTTCCTGGCGGAACTGGTGGCGTGGCTGTGCAGGGATCAGAAAGTAACCCAGTCGCCGTTATCCGCCGGTTTAGCCTGAGCCGCACTCAGCACAGGGGCTTTTGGCGCGGTCGGTTTACTGCTGATGACCGGTGCGATCTGGCTGTTGCTGGAGAGACGGAACTTCGACACTGAAGCCTGCAGCGCTTCCGTCTGCAGCGCCAGCGCGCTCGCCGCGGCAGAGACCTCCTCAACCAGTGAGGCGTTCTGCTGGGTCACGCTGTCCATTTCAGTCACCGCGGCACCGACCTGAGAGATGCCTTTGCTCTGCTCTTCCGAGGCGGAGGCGATCTGTTTCATGATTGCATCAACATCCTGCACCGATTTCAGAATATTGTTCATGGTGCCGCCGGTGGTGCTGACCAGCTCGGCGCCTTTACCTACACGCTGAACCGAATCTTCAATCAGCGTCGCAATCTCTTTCGCGGCGTTGGCGCTGCGCTGTGCAAGGTTACGCACTTCCGAGGCAACGACCGCAAAACCCCGACCCTGTTCGCCGGCACGTGCCGCTTCGACGGCGGCGTTCAGCGCCAGAATATTGGTCTGGAACGCGATGCCGTTGATCACGTTAGTGATTTCAGCGATTTTCTTCGAGCTGCCGGAGATGCCATCCATAGTGCTGACGACTTCGCTGACCAGCTGACCGCCACGTTGTGCCGTAGTGGTGGCGGTTTCTGCCAGCAGGCTGGCCTGGCGGGCATTATCGGCGTTGAATTTTACCGTGGCCGTCAACTGCTCCATGCTGGCCGCAGTCTGTTCCAGCGCAGCGGCCTGCTCTTCAGTACGTGAAGAGAGGTCGTTGTTACCGGCAGAAATCTCTGCGGCACCGCGCGAGATATTCTCGGTGCCACTGCGAATGGCGCTGACCGCTTCACGCAGGCTATCCTGCATGGCGCTCAGCAGCGGCACCAGTTTACCGACGCAGTTACGGCCGAAATCGGATACCGGCTGGCTGAGATCGCCCGTAGCAATCACCGCGAAGTGGGTACGAATAGTCTCCAGCGGACGCACCAGCATCGCCACCAGATAGCGGTCGGTAAACAGCAGAATAAACAGCCCGATAATTACCGTGACGGTAATGATCGTTTTGGTCATCGCGGTGAGGTGATCCACTTCCACCCGGGTTTCATCGAGCTTTTCAGCTGCACCCTGGCTGAATTTCTCTGCGCTGACGCCAAAGGCACGACTGAGTGGAGGTGTAACGTTATTTGCCTGCTGACGATAAGCATCAGGCGACGCCTGACGGGCCAGCTGCAATTGTGGCGTCACACCCTCATCCAGCAGCTTTTGCCAGTTCTGAATCACCCCATCCACCACATCCGGGTTCATCGGGCCGGGTGCCAGCTGTTTAAAGCGCGTCAGTTGCTGAGTCATGCTGTCCAGCGCCTGCTGCACCGGTGCATAAGCCTCATCGTTCAGCGTCTGACCCGCAGCTTTGCTTTCCATCACGCGGGATAAACGCGTGATGACACGAAAATATTGATCGTTGCCTTTGCTTAGCACCGTCATTTGCTCAACCAGATGACGGTCCACATCATTCCCTTCGCTGAGCGCGCCAAGAGAGTGAATGCTATACAGGCCGACGCCGCTCCAGAGTAAACAAAACAGTCCCAGAATAGAGAGCATCACTGCGCGAATGGTAAAATTTTTGAGCATTCCCATACCAAAATCCTATACACGTTGACCCGCAAGCGTCGGGCATAGGAGATTTATCGGCATGTAATTGTGAAGATGTAACTGTTTTGTTACCTAATATTTTACAGCGTCCCTAAGGCAAATTTCAGATTAAACCCTCTTTATTCAGCAGGTTAAGCTTTAAAAAGCAGAGTAATTCCATTCGCATAATTTAATGGTTAGCACGCTAACCAAGGCCCACCACTTAAAGCCTGACCATGCGGGTCATTAATAGCCGGAAAAGCCGCATACGTGCGCGCATAAAGTTACGCTTCAAAACCAGCCCGCTCTTTCGATTATCGCCAAGTGACATTGTCACGTCCGAGCCTGGATGCCAGGCTGGCCACACGACTTCACCCTCCAGCTGATGCTTGTATTCGGTTGCATCACGGGCAAAGGTAAACCAGTACTCGCTGACACGCGCCGCAAATGCCCGATCGGCCTCGCTGAAGGGCCGGTCCTCGTTGGGATCCGGCATCTGGCTCAGCGTATTCAGCACATAAGGCACTTCGTTGCCGTGCCAGGTACCGTGCGGATAGAGGTCACGGGCATGTTCAGAAACATAATCAAACCAGTAGCGCCAGCCTGGCATTCCGGCATTGTGCTGTGCCCGCATCACCAGCCACGGCACCAGGCTGAATGCCATATCGCGCGCCACAGCACGTCCAAGCCGCTGATCGTCATGAATGTCATACATCCATTTCAGCGTCCGGTAAGTGAGACGATTTTTATCGCGCAACTGATGCAACACCGCGGTGGCATCCACGCCAAAATATTCCAGCACGCTGGCTTCATCGCTGTTGCTGCCCGCCATTAGCGGCAGACGGTGCTGTTTAGCAGCTATAAAGGTTTTCAGCATCGGCTCAGGCAGGACTGCATCACCCGCAATCGGCACCGGCGGGATCGCCAGCGGCCCTTCCAGTGACCAGAAGGCATCGGCAGGCAGTGCACGCAGGTCATCCGCGCTGGCATCGGGCGGCAGACCGAAATGGCGTGCCACCGCCATACCCTGCTGACGCGCTTTTTTCAGCGGCGTGTCAGGCAGGCTGTAGGCGCTCTGCACAATCCCTTTATGAAACAGCCCTTCGGCCAGCGGCGAACAGCAGAGTGACAGCACACTGCGTGCGCCTGAGGATTCACCGAAAAGTGTCACATTGCGGCGGTCGCCGCCAAAGGCAGGAATGTTGCGCTGCACCCATTGCAGTGCGGCAATCTGATCCAGCAGGCCAAAATTGTTCACCGTGCTGGCAACAGGATATTCAGCATCCAGAGCCGGATGAGAGAAGAACCCGAGATGGCCGAGCCGGTAGTTAAGCGTCACCACCACCGCGCCGCGTGAAGCCATCGGCTTGCCGTTGTACGGTGCCAGCCCGCCAGCACCTATGGTGTAGCCACCACCGTGCAACCAGACCATCACCGGCAGGGGTTTCACGGGCGCGACCTCGGGCGTCCAGACATTAAGGTAGAGGCAATCTTCACTGAACTCACCCGGATCGCCACCGCCTACGGCCTGGCAGTAGGTGCGATTTTGCCAGCCGGAAGCCCCAAACGCGGTGGCGTCGCGCACCTGATGCCAGGGCGTAACCGGCTGTGGCGGACGCCAGCGCAATGCACCAAGCGGTGCCGCCGCATAAGGTATGCCTTTGAATACGAAAAGGTCATCGTCCATGCATCCACGCAACTCCCCCTCAGCAGTCATGATCCTCAGACCTGTTTCGTTTTTCATTCCTGTTTCCCTGTTCAAACGTTCCTCCATTATTTGCAGGCCCGCCAGCATTGTCCAGGTACGGAAGGGATTTGCAGAATATGCCGAAGCGTGAGGGGCAGGCGTGAACATGCTCATCAACAGGTTCAGAGAGACAGTTACGGTTATGATTCAACGTTGTTTATCTTTTCGCAGTAGGTCAATGGCGCTGCCAGCGCCGGAGTGGCGCGTCGTTGCTCTGTTATCACCTGCGGTTTTGCTACTGTTAATCAGTCAGTCTGCTAATAGATTAAGATATTCACGCGGGTAAACCTGCGCTGAACGGTAAAGCGTTGTTTTTCCCCAGTCCTGTCAGCACATTACGCGCATTGCCCTACTTCAGGTCCACTGGCCTTAGCAGGGGCGGTGCAGAGAAAAGGTCGCGGGCAACGCGCCTGTTGCCCGCAGAGGCCTCAGTCTGGCCGCAAGCCGCACTGCGCCAGCGAGCGCTGCTGGCGCTCTTCGTATAACGCCATCTCATCCAGAACGACAGCGCCCAGCGCGGCTTCAAATGCCTGGCGGCTCGCCTGTCCCGCCGAACGAACCTGCGCCCGATCGCCGAGGTTGGACTGAAAAATGCCCGCCGCGCTGACGGGCAGAAAATCTTCATAGATGATGGGGTCTGCCAGCACACGGCCTTCTTCGATGAGGGTCTCCAGCGATTCACCCTGAGCCGGCGGCGTCGCAACACCCTTTTCACTCAGACGATAATGGAACCAGGCCAGACTCTGCTGGCGCAGCGTGGTTTCGTCGTCGGGGAAGTCACGGAAAATCGCCGCCAGATGTTGCTGATGCTGATGATTATCCTGCCCGCTGCCCGCCTCGCTGAGCAGCCGATCATAAAGCGCACGGCCCTGGGGCGTCAGCGCCACGCCGCGCTGCTCAATTTCGCCGAAGCGTGCAGTATGGGTTCCCTGATGCCCATCCTGAAAAATGATCGGCTCTTCCAGCGCTTTAAAGCTGGTCTGACGTAACAGGATGGGCACCTGACGACGCGGCGGTCCCTCGATCAGGGTTTTCGGATCGATACCGCGCGACGGCATCAGTTGCTGTACGCGGTCGATATCCAGCGTGCGCGGCGTGAGATGGTTGATGTGACAGCCGGGGAAGCAGACCACGTCAGCGATCAGCCGATGCTGCTGGTTCAGCGCCTGATAGGTCTGACTGTCAACGCTGCTGTGAGCGTGCCAGCGGAAGGTTTCCAGTGCTTCGGTAACAAACTCAGTGGCCTGCTCGTCGGTCAATCCGCCCTGCTGCTGATGCAGTTCCAACAGCGCCCGGCAACGGGGAGTGAAAATGTCGCGCGCGGCAAGAATCTCCGCCGCCTTTTCACGCAGCGCGTGGTCGTCGATCAGTTCCGGGCGTAACAGCGAGGTAAAGACCCGGAAGGGATTGCGTCGCAGCGCCGCATCGGTGACCGGCCGGAACGCCGTGGAGTGTACCGGCACACCAGCCTGAGAAAGATCGTAATAGCCAACCGGGTGCATTCCCATCACCGCAAACAGCTGCCGCAGTGTGGCTAATTCGTCTGCCGTGCCCACTCGAATTGCACCGTGACGTTCCAGGTTGAGTCGGCCGATCTCATCGGCTGCGGTGAGACGATCTTTCAGCGCGATATCCGCTTCCAGCGCGCGGTCGTTGACGGTCGCCACCAGCTGCATCAGCGTGCCATATTGCGGCACTTCCTGCTGATACATAGCTGACATCGCCTGAGAGAAACGGGTGCGGATGAGATCCGCACTGAGAAAGTTGTCCATCTTATCCACCTGACACCGTTAGCGTTGCTGCTAATGTAATGCAACGCGCTGGCCTCAGCGGAAAAAATCACGAATCTGTGATCGGCTTAAAGCCGTAGCGGTTTTTTAACAGCAGCATCAGGGTGGTGATCACAGCCGGTATTGCCAGTAGCAGAAAGATAACGCTGAAAGACCATCCAAGGGACATCATCTCTGCGCCAACGAAGGCGCTTAAAATCGCGCCGATGCGGCCCACTCCATGCATCCAGCTGGAACCGGTAGCGCGTGCGTGGGTAGGATAATAGCTGGCGGATAAGGCATTCATACCGGTATTGGCCCCGTTGAAACAGAAGCCACTGCAAAAGGCGATCGCACTCATCATGCCCACTTCCGCAGGTGAAAAGCCGAGTGCCACAATAAACAGCCCGCCACAGCCGTAAATCGCGGCCAGCGCCAGATTGGCGTTGAAGCGATCCATCATCCAGCCCGCAAACAGGGAGCCCAGCGTCCCGCCCGCCTGATACATCGCGGTGATAATCGCCGCTTCGGTCACAGACATGCCCAGGGTGTTGACCAGCGACGGCAGCCAGCTGCCAATCAGGTAAACCATGAACAGTCCCATAAAGTAGCCGCCCCACAGCATGGTACTGCCAAACAGGTAGCGGCGTGAAAGTACGGTGCCTATCGCGCCGCTCACTGGCACGGTGGCCTCAGGCGCGTGAAACGCACAGTCGGGCGCGGTTTTGCCCGGCATCATCCGGTCGAGGATGGCGTGAATGCGGGCAGCCGGTGCGCCACGGCTGATAAGAAATCGCACCGACTCCGGCAGGCCGCGGATCAGTAATGGCAACACCAGCAGCGGCAGAATGCCGCCCAGCAGCAGCACGGAGTGCCAGTCATAGCGCGGTAGCAGCCAGGAGGCAGCAAATCCCCCGCTGGCGGCACCAAAGGTAAAGCCGCAGAACACCACCGTGATGATAAAAGCCCGTCGCCGCTCAGGTGCATATTCCGCCACCAGCGTGCCAACGTTGGGCATCGCCGCACCCAGTCCAAGCCCGGTCAGGAAACGGAACAGCATCATCTGCTCAATGTTCTGTGACAGCGCCGTTGCCAGCGTCCAGAGACCGAAAAAGAAGACGCTGAGGATAATCATCATGCGACGACCATAGCGATCCGCCAGCGGCCCAGCCACCATGGCACCCAGCGCCAGGCCGATTAACGCTGCGCTGATGACAACCCCGAGCTGATGATTACTCACGCCCCACGCGGCTTTCAGCGTCGGCGCAATAAAGCCCATGATCGCAATGTCCATGCCATCGAGTGCCACCACGATAAAACAGAGCGCAATGAGCCGCTTTTGCCAGTGGCTCAGCCCCTGCTGGTTGATAAGCTGGCGGACATCTACCGCCTCGACGCTGGTCAATGGACACTCCTCTGGAGTAACGAACTCTGACATCAGTTTAAGTAAAAAAAACGGCGCTAATGATAGCCGATCGTTAACCTTAAGCGGTCAGATTTTTATATGATAGTGAGAATTATTCAACTTTAAGGCGGTAAGCTATTGATATACCGTAGACAGAGGATGGCGTATTTCAGTGGCATTCCAGGCTGAGCGCTTTTTTATCAGAGAGTTAAAGGGTAAAGCGGTCATTTCGAGGTGTTTGTTAAAATAAATTTGCAGCAAAGTTAACAAAATTCATTTTAAACAGTTGCCTGACCCCGGTCATTCTCATTAAGTTTAGGATATGGAAAAAAATATCCTTTTCAATCAGCGCATTCGCTTGCGCCATCTACATACCTTCGTTGCCGTTGCGCAGCAAGGCACACTGGGCCGGGCGGCAGAGACGCTTAGCCTCAGTCAGCCTGCCCTCTCCAAGACCCTGAATGAGCTGGAGGAGCTTACTGGCGTGCGTCTGTTTGAACGTGGCCGGCTGGGCGCGCAACTGACCACCATGGGAGAGCAGTTTCTGACCCATGCGGTGCGGGTGCTCGACGCGCTGAACCATGCCGGACAGAGTTTTAATGAGCAGCCGGGGGATGCGCCGGTGATTATCCGGCTGGGGGCATTAACCACTGCCGCGATGGGGATGCTGCCACGCATTCTGGATCGTTTTCATCAGTTGCAACCTAACACCACCATTCAGGTGGCGACGCTTCACAATAACGTGCTGCTGGCGGGCCTGCGCGGCGGTGAGTTCGATATCGGCATTGGCCGGATGGCAGACAGCGTTATGATGGCCGGGCTGACCTATGAATTGCTGTTTCTGGAATCACTTAAGCTGGTCGTCAGGCCGGAACACCCGCTACTAAGTGACAACGTCACCCTTTCGCGTGCGATGCAGTGGCCGGTCGTGATTTCACCCGAGGGCACGGCACCGCGCCGGATTGCCCAGCAGATGCTGGATGAACAGGGCTGCACCCTTCCGCCTCACTGCATTGAGACCTCATCAACGTCACTGGCGCGCCAGCTGGCGCTTCGCTACGACTATATCTGGTTTGTCCCTTCCGGGGCGATTAAAGAGGATCTGAGCCACAATGCCGTTTGTGCACTGCCGATCGCCTCTTCCGGGCCGGGTGAACCGGTAGGCATCATTACCCGCACCGGCGCAGAACTGAGCCTGAGTGCCGAGGTGTTGATGTCCACCATCCGTAAGTTTCACAGTTAGCGACTGCGTTTTGCATGTCGCTCGCGGTTTTCAAGGCGTGCTTTATCGGTTTTGCGCAATCCGACATACAGCGCCCCGGCCCCACCATGCCGGGTCTGGGCCACGCAAAAGGTCTGTACGTCATCAAACTGCTGTAGCCAGCGCGCCAGATAGCTGCGCACAATGTTGGCATGCGATTCATCATCACGACCTTTTCCGTGAATGATCAGCAGATTGCGCAATCCCTGCTTGTGCGCCTGCATCATAAAGTTAAAGAGCGCCTGACGGCAGGTTTCGACCGGTTGCCGCAACAGGTTCAGACTGGCATCCAGCTTATACTCACCTCTGCGCAGTTTATCCAGAATCCCCTGCTGAATGCCGTCGGCTTTGTATTCCAGCGGAGTATTAAGAGGAACGATCTCCAGGTCGCCCCGGGTCAGAAAATTCTCCTGCTCCGATTCACCTGGCGGTTTTCGTGGCGCTTTGGTCGAGGGAGCTTTGAGCCACAAGGTTGTGGTGGTGTCTTTTAACGGCGTGACATCGCCCATGGCATCCCGAAAGAGATCATTATCATCAAGGTTCATGGTTTTCTCACACCTGGTTAAAATTGATGGAATGTGCAAATCACGCTTTACCTGTTAGCGTAGCAAAAGCTGGAATCACCGGCCTGCCCCACTTTTACGAATGTCACTACCCGCTCAGAAGCGTGTGACAGATCACATAAGCGGAAACTTTTCGTGACAGTCGACCCTGTCGGGATTCTGAGAAGCCCGTCACATCAGCGTTTGTCGTTGTGTGCATCGTCCATAATCTTTGTAGGTGTAAAACTGCTCGGATGAGTTCCCTTCAGCACAAAAAATGTTAAAATTGACCCCAGTCAATAATCGTCGAGCAAACCATTATGATCCCTGAAAAACGCAGCATTCGTCGTATTCAGTCGGGCGGTTGTGCCATTCACTGCCAGGATTGCAGCATCAGTCAGCTCTGCATCCCCTTTACGCTAAATGAACATGAGCTGGATCAGCTCGACAATATCATTGAGCGTAAAAAACCGATTCAGAAAGGGCAAACGCTTTTCAAAGCAGGAGATGAACTCAAGTCTCTGTATGCGATTCGCTCCGGCACCATTAAAAGCTACACCATTACCGAACAGGGTGATGAGCAGATCACCGGTTTCCATCTGGCGGGCGATTTAGTCGGTTTTGACGCGATTATGGGCTCCAGCCACCCTAGCTTTGCGCAGGCGCTGGAAACAGCAATGGTATGTGAGATCCCTTTCGAAACGCTGGATGATCTGTCGGGCAAAATGCCGGCCCTGCGTCAGCAGATGATGCGTCTGATGAGCGGTGAAATCAAAGGCGATCAGGACATGATCCTGCTGCTGTCGAAGAAAAATGCCGAAGAACGCCTGGCGGCATTTATCTGGAACCTCTCTCGTCGTTTCGGCCAGCGCGGCTTTTCACAGCGTGAATTCCGCCTCACTATGACGCGTGGCGACATCGGTAATTACCTGGGCCTGACGGTTGAAACCATCAGTCGCCTGCTGGGTCGTTTTCAGAAGTCCGGTATGCTGGCGGTGAAAGGCAAGTACATCACGATTGAAAATCACGCCCTGCTGGAAGAGCTAGCCGGTCAGAGCCATCAGGCTGCCTGATCCGCAGCCGGATCAATAAATCTTATTTTGTTGATCCGGCAGTAACTTTTTCACTTCTTCCGCTGTGCAACATAGGCTATCTTTATTCCAGTCGCTCTGGTTTAAGGAGAACGCCTCATGTCCCAGTACCAAAATGTTCTGGTCGCCATTGATGCCCAGCAAGACGATCAGCCCGCGCTGCGACGTGCGGTCTATCTGAATCAACGTCTTGGCGGAAGAATTAAAGCCTTCCTGCCTATCTATGACTTCTCATATGAGATGACCACCCTGCTTTCGCCGGATGAACGCGCCTCGATGCGCCAGGGCGTGATCAGCCAGCGTACCGAATGGATCCGCGAGCAGGCCCGCGCTTACCTTGATGCCGGTGTCGAAATTGACATCAAAGTCATCTGGCACAACCGTCCCTATGAAGCCATTATTCAGGAAGTGCTCGCCCATCAGCATGACCTGGTGCTGAAGATGGCGCATCAGCATGATCGCCTTGAGTCAGTGATTTTCACGCCAACTGACTGGCACCTGCTGCGTAAATGCCCGTGTCCGGTCTGGATGGTCAAAGATCAGCCGTGGCCGGAAGGTGGTAAAGCGATTGTCGCGGTCAATCTTGCCAGCGAAGAGCCGCATCACGATGGCCTGAATCAGAAGCTGATTCGTGAAACGGTGATCCTGGCGGAAAAGGTGAATCAGACCGAAGTGCATCTGGTCGGCGCCTACCCGATTACCCCAATCAATATTGCTATCGAACTGCCCGATTTTGATCCCAGCGTCTATAACGACGCCATCCGTGGTCAGCATCTGGTGGCAATGAAAGCGCTGCGGCAGAAGTTCTCGATTGGTGAAGAGTTCACCCATGTGGCGAAGGGCCTGCCGGAAGAGGTCATCCCCGATCTGGCGGCGCATCTGGGCGCCGGTGTGGTGGTGCTGGGCACGATTGGACGCACCGGACTGTCGGCGGCATTCCTCGGCAATACGGCGGAACAGGTAATTGATCATCTGCGTTGTGATCTGCTGGCGCTTAAGCCTGACGATTTCACCTCGCCGATTGACCTGGATGATGAAGAGGATGAAGAGGATTAATCTTTTCTGAGAAAAAGGGCGGCTGGTTAGCCGCCCTTTTTTATTACAGGGCTTTGAGAATCGCTTCCACGCTGGCTTTGGCATCGCCAAACAGCATCTGGCTATTCTCTTTGAAGAACAGCGGATTCTGTACCCCGGCATAGCCGGTATTCATTGAGCGCTTAAATACGACCACGTTGTGCGCTTTCCACACTTCCAGCACTGGCATGCCCGCAATCGGACTGCGGGGATCATCCTGCGCCGCCGGGTTGACCGTGTCGTTAGCGCCAATGACCAGCACCGTGTCGGTCTCACTGAAATCATCGTTGATTTCGTCCATCTCCAGCACCACGTCATAAGGCACTTTCGCCTCAGCCAGCAGCACGTTCATGTGACCCGGCAGACGCCCCGCCACCGGATGGATACCGAAACGCACTTTGATGCCGAGTGCACGTAACCGGGCAGTTATTTCCGCAACCGGATATTGCGCCTGCGCCACCGCCATGCCGTAGCCTGGGGTGATAATCACCGAGCTGGAGGCCTTCAGCATCTCAGCGGTCTCTTCAGCCGTAACCTCACGATGCTCGCCCGCTTCCTGCGTTTCATCGCCACTGCTGGTTTCGGTACCAAAGCCGCCTGCGATTACGCTGATAAACGAACGGTTCATCGCTTTGCACATGATGTAGGAGAGGATCGCACCGGATGACCCCACCAGCGCACCGGTCACAATCAGCAGATCGTTGCTTAACATGAAACCGGCAGCGGCGGCGGCCCAGCCTGAATAGGAGTTAAGCATCGACACCACGACCGGCATATCCGCGCCGCCGATTGACGCGACCAGATGCCAGCCAAACGCCAGCGCAATCACCGTCATCAGCAAGAGTGCAAACACCTGCTCAGCCGTACTGCTGGTGTTAACAAACCACAGCAGCAACAGGAACGAGACCACCAGCGCCAGCAGATTCAGCTTGTGACGATGCGGTAACGCTAACGGCCGTGAGGCGATCTTGCCGCACAGTTTGCCAAACGCCACCAGCGAGCCAGTGAAGGTAACCGCACCGATAAAGATACCGATAAACACTTCGCTGAGATGGATATTCTCCATCACCGCTGGCAGGCCAGGTGCATGGTCGATATAGCTGTTGATGCCCACCAGCACTGCGGCCAGGCCGACAAAGCTGTGCAGAATCGCCACCAGTTCCGGCATTTCCGTCATTTCGACTTTCTTCGCCAGACGAATGCCGATAGCGCCGCCAATGACCATCGCCAGCAGGATCCAGACCACATTACCGCTGTCCGGGCCAAATATGGTGGCGATCAGCGCAATCGCCATACCGCTGATACCGAAAATATTACCGCGTTTAGAGGTCTCATGACGCGAAAGACCAGCAAGGCTACAGATGAACAGAATCGCAGCCACAATATAGGCTGCAGTGACTAATCCGCCAGACATGTGTTACCCCTTACGAAACATTTTCAGCATGCGCTGGGTGACGGTGAAGCCACCAAAGATATTGATGCTGGCAATCAGCACGGCAATAAAGGAGATAAAGGTGACCCAGCCACCGTGGCCCATCTGCAAGACCGCACCGATAACGATGATGCCGGAAATGGCATTGGTTACGGACATCAGTGGTGTATGCAGCGCATGACTGACGTTCCAGACCACGTAATACCCCACCACGCAGGCGAGCGCGAACACGGTAAAATGGGAGAGGAAGTCGGCCGGTGCCACGTTGGCCAGGCAGCCAAACAGCACAATAGCCAGAGCGATCAGCAGATATTTACGCCACGGTGAAACGGGCTTCGCCTCAATCTTTTCTGACGGTTTCGCGGTGGCAGTGGCAGCCTGTGGCGCGGCGGAGACCTGAATCGGCGGGGCCGGCCAGGTCACTTCGCCATCGCGTACCACGGTGACGCCACGCACCACCACATCGTCGAAATCGACCTGGATTTCACCATTTTTCTCTTTACACAGCAGCTTGATCAGATTGACCAGATTGGTGCCGTAGAGCTGGGAGGATTGTGTCGCCAGACGGCTGGGCAGATCGGTGTAACCGATGATTTTCACGCCATTCGGCGTGACAGTAACCTGGTCAGCAACGGTCAGCGCACAGTTGCCGCCGGTCTGCGCCGCCAGATCAACAATGACGCTGCCCGGCTTCATGCTGGCGACCATCTCTTCGGTGATCAGTTTTGGCGCCGGTTTGCCTGGGATCAGCGCCGTGGTGACAATGATGTCCACGTCTCTGGCCTGACTGGCAAACAGCGCCATCTCCGCTTTGATGAAAGCCTCGGACATGACTTTGGCATAGCCGTCACCGCTGCCCGCTTCCTCTTCAAAGTCGAGTTCAAGGAATTCGGCGCCCATACTCTGCACCTGTTCTTTGACTTCGGGACGGGTATCAAACGCCCGGACAATCGCGCCCAGGCTGCCCGCTGCGCCAATCGCGGCCAGCCCGGCAACACCGGCCCCAATTACCATCACCTTTGCCGGTGGTACTTTACCGGCTGCCGTGATCTGACCGGTAAAGAAGCGACCAAATTCATGGGCGGCTTCGACAATGGCGCGATAACCGGCAATGTTCGCCATAGAGCTCAGTGCATCCAGCGACTGCGCCCGTGAGATACGCGGCACTGAATCCATGGCCATTACCGTGACCTGGCGTGCGGCCAGCTTTGACAGCAGGTCGGGATTCTGTGCGGGCCAGATAAAACTGACCAGCGTGCTGCCCGCACGCGTCAGTGCAATCTCTTCGTCATCCGGCGCATTCACCTTCAGCACGATATCGGACTGCCAGACCTGCTCTCTGTCGCTGAGTGTGGCACCGGCTGCGATATAGCTTTCATCATCGAAGCTGGCGCGTTTACCGGCGTCATGCTCAAGGGTGACGCTGAAACCCAGCTTGATGAGTTGTTCCACGGTCTTAGGCGTGGCGGCCACGCGCGACTCGTTTGACAACCTTTCCTTGGGTATTCCAATTAACATAATGTTTCCTTTCATCGGTTAAAGGATGATGGCCCGAACCTGCACCACAAGAGCCCGACTGAAACGCGGTTTCAGCCGTTTTTGGACGAAACGCAGGTATTTCAAAGTGTTTATAACCTACTGAAAATGTGACGAGCGATCTACAGCGACTACGCAGGGTGATGACATTCACCCAATTATGCAGTGTTCTGTTAAGAAACCTGCGTTATCCCACTGCAAAATAGTCTCACAGGCAGATAATCTGCCAGAGATAATTGTACCAGACCGAATTAACCAACAGTAAAAACCTTTATTTAACAATGCATTAACTGTTTTATCGTTAGTAGTTACCATTTTTAGTGGTAACAGTCACTAAAACTGGCCATAACTCCGTTTGATGACAAACAAATGAAAAAATGATGGTTGAATAACGCGATCTGACACAAAAAATCGCTGCGACAGTCTGTTTATAACATGCAATAATCAGCGGCTATTCTGTTATACATCAAGAGTCCAGCACGTTTTCGTACTCATTTTTGCGTAAGGCGAAGGATTATTTTTATGAAGCTGAAGAACACTATTCTGGCGACCACTCTGTTGTCCCTGCTGGCAGCCAACGCATTCGCTGCGCAGGAACTTACGCCAGAAAAAGCGGCCGCGTTGAAGCCATTCGAACGTATTAATATCACCGGCCGTTTCAACGCAATTGGCGATGCTGCCGATGCGGTATCTAAGCGTGCAGATCAAATGGGCGCTGCCTCTTATTACATCCAGGCGATCAACGACAGCAACGGCAACAGCGGTAACTGGCGCGTTACGGCTGACCTCTATAAAGTCGATGCCCCGGCAGCCACAGAGTCAACGACTTACCGTCGTTTCAACGGCGTAAACGAACTGCCAAAAGCAGAAGCGTATAAACTCGAACCGTTCGATACCGTTTCGGTCAGCGGCTTCTTTGCCAGCCAGCCGGATGTAAACGACGCAATTTCGAAAGCCGCAAAACAGAAAGGCGCTGCCTCCTTCTTTATCGTTCGCCAGATCGATGCCAACAGCGGCGGCAATCAGTATGTCACCGCCTATGTCTATAAAGCGGATGCTAAAGAGCGCGCGGTGCAGACACCGAATGCGATTCCTGCCGATTCCGAAGCGGGTAAAGCCGCACTGGCAACCGGTGGCGCTGCGGCGGCTAACGTAGAGATTCCAGGCGTGGCCTCGTCTGAAACGCCAAGCAACAAAGTGGGCCGTTTCTTCGAAACGCAAAGCTCTACCGGCAAGCGCTACACGGTCAATCTGCCAAACGGCAAATCGGTGCAGGAAGTGAATGCCATTACTGCTGCTCAGATGCAGCCGTTCGATACCGTAACCTTCACCGGTCACTTCGGTACGCCAACGGAAATTTCAGAAGAAGTGGCGAAGCGTGCGGCGGACAAAGGTGCTAAGTTCTACCACGTCACCCGCCAGTGGCAGAACCAGAGTGGCGGTAACCTGACCGTCACGGCTGACCTGTTTAAGTAATCCCTCTCAGGGCGGCGCCTGCCGCCCTGCTGTTTGCATAATTCCTGCGCTGTTTTGCATAGTCACGCATTGCCATCCCCTGCCACACTCCGTAAAATCCTCCGCCTGTTTTACCGGATATTGTCACTGTATTGTGCCTTTGTTGTGACATAACCCAGTGACAGAATCCGATTTACCCAGCCATATATGCTAGCGGGAAGGTTGTTTTGGAGAAAAAATTAGGTCTCGGTGCACTGACGGCGCTGGTGCTCAGCTCTATGCTGGGCGCAGGCGTGTTCAGTCTGCCGCAAAATATGGCTGCAGTGGCCGGTCCGGCGGCGCTGCTGCTGGGCTGGCTGATTACCGGCGTCGGCATCATCTTTCTGTCGCTGGCGATGCTGCTGCTGACCCGCCTTAAACCCGACCTGGATGGCGGTATCTTTACCTACGCCCGTGCCGGTTTCGGCGAGCTGATGGGCTTCTGCTCCGCCTGGGGCTACTGGCTGTGCGCCGTGATCGCCAACGTATCCTATCTGGTGATTGTCTTCTCTGCCCTGAGCTTCTTCACCGATACGCCAGACCGGATTATCTTTGGCGAGGGCAACACCTGGCAGGCGATGCTGGGTGCCTCCGTGCTGTTGTGGCTGGTTCACTGGCTGGTGCTGCGCGGCGTTCAGACCGCTGCCAGCATTAATCTGATGGCGACGCTGGGCAAGCTGGTGCCGCTGCTGCTGTTTATTGTGCTGGCGGTGATGGCGTTCAACTATGATCGCTTCCGCTTTGACTTTTCCGGCGTCACGCTGGGACAACCACTGTGGGAGCAGGTCAAGCAGACCATGCTGATTACCCTGTGGGTCTTTATCGGCGTCGAGGGGGCGGTTGTGGTCTCTGCACGCGCGCGTCAGAAAAAGGATGTGGGCCGGGCTACATTATTCGCCGTACTGGCAGCGCTGCTGGTCTATCTGCTGGTGACCCTGCTGTCGCTTGGCGTGGCGCCGCGCGCTGAACTGGCTGAGATGCGTAACCCTTCTATGGCGGGACTGATGACCCGGCTGATGGGCAACTGGGGCGATGCGGTGATTGCGGTGGGTCTGGTTATCTCTGTGTGCGGTGCCTATCTGAGCTGGACAATTATGGCCGCTGAAGTGCCGCTGATTGCCGCGCAACAGGGGGCATTTCCACGCAGTATCGCCCGGCAAAACCGCCATAACGCGCCAGCCGCCTCACTGTGGCTGACCAACGGCAGTATTCAGCTCTGCCTGATCCTGATTGCCCTGACCGGTGCGAACTACAACAACCTGCTGACTATCGCCTCTGAGATGATTCTGGTGCCCTATCTGCTGGTGGGGTTATATCTGATCAAAGTAGTCCGCGGACAGCATAAGCCGCTGGCGATGGCAGCAGGTATCGGTGCCAGCCTGTATGGCATCTGGCTGCTTTATGCCTCGGGGCCATTGCACCTGATGATGTCAGTAGTACTCTACACACCGGGCCTGCTGCTGTTTCTGTTTGCACGACGCGGCGGCCGCGCAGAGTTTGCGCTGACCTCGCTGGAGCGGATTGCAATGGGATTACTGATTGCCGCAACGCTGCCCGCCGTATGGCAGCTGACAACATAGAGTCTTGCCCAACAGGCATAATGGTTGCAGCAAGTCCGGACACGGACAGCACGGAACAAGCAGTCTTACACATACTATGTGAGGATGGTGAGCACTGCCCGGGGTCAGACTGACAAATCACTTAGCCTGATGAGAGAGGCTTTCAGTGTGACTGAAGCGGAATCGAAACACACAGCAGGTCATCCTGCTGTGTCAGATTCAGCGGCCTGGAATATTCATGATGGATCGCGTCCAGTTGCTCCGCTGAGAGCGGATAAGGAAGCTGAATATCAAAGCGACTGATCTGCTGTTGTTCGGCAAGCGTAATCAGGCGCGCAATGTTAATTTCGTCGCTGACCTGAGTAGAAATGATTTGTAATGCTAATTCTTTTAACGGGTCGTCACTGCCCTGTAAACGGTGTGCCGATTTACGTGTCACCATGCCAAATATCGGCATCACACCATAAATAGCATCGACGAAGCTCCAGCGCTTTTTGCAGGAAGCGGAAAGAAAGTCACTGTAATTGAAGCAGATGCGGTCGGGGTATATGGCTGATGCCAGCTCTTTATCAGACACACTAACGCTCCTCATGGTAATCATCAATATCCCAAACCTGGCGCAAAAAGGCCGCGCTAATGATTGCACACTTTGCCGGTTATATACCAGCAAGCCACGGATATTTCGTGCGGTAACGTAGAGCTCAGGACCAGGAAAAGATATGCTTCCGTCCATCCCTGTCTCTGCTTTGTGAACTATGAACAAAATTGTTTATGTAGAAGATGAACCCGAAGTGGGCTCACTGATTGCGGCCTATCTGGGTCGTCATGATATTGAAGTCATTGTCGAGATGCGCGGCGACCGTGCTGAAGCGGTCATTGCCGAACAGCAGCCCGATCTGGTGATGCTGGATATCATGTTGCCAGGCAAAGATGGCATGACTATCTGCCGTGACCTGCGGGCCAACTGGCAGGGGCCAATCGTGTTGCTTACCTCACTGGACAGCGACATGAACCATATTCTGGCCCTGGAGATGGGTGCGCAGGACTATATCCTGAAAACCACGCCGCCTGCGGTGCTGCTGGCCCGCCTGCGTCTGCATCTGCGTCAGTCGCAGCAGGCACAGCCGGACGATGCGCCCAGCACACCCGCCGCCAACCGTATGCTTCGTTTTGGCTCGCTGACCATCGATGCGCTGAACCGCCAGGTCACGCTGTTTGACGAGCAGATCGCCCTTTCCACCGCGGATTTCGATCTGCTGTGGGTACTCGCCAGCCATGCGGGCCAGACGCTTAACCGTGATGCGCTGCTGAAAACATTGCGTGGGGTCAGCTATGACGGCCTTGATCGCAGCATCGATGTGGCCATCTCCCGGTTGCGCAAAAAGTTGCACGACAGCGCCACCGAGCCGTTCCGCATTAAAACCATTCGTAATAAAGGCTATCTGTTTGCGCCCCAGGCCTGGGATACCCGCGGGCTATGAGAAAGCTTTTTATTCAGTTTTATCTGCTGCTGTTTGTCTGCTTTCTGGTGATGGCGCTGCTGGTGGGGCTGGTCTACAAGTTCACCGCTGAGCGTGCGGGCCGCCAGTCGATGAATGACCTGATGGCGAGTTCGCTCTACCTGATCCGCAGCGAACTGCGTGAGATCCCGCCGCGTGACTGGAATAAAACCATCAAAAGCCTCGATCTCGGCCTGTCGTTCGATCTGCACATCGAGCCGATGAACAAATATCAGCTTGATGAAGGCAACATGCGCCGGTTGCACGCCGGAGAGATCGTGGCGCTCGACGATCAATACACCTTTTTGCAGCATATTCCGCGCAGCCACTACGTGTTGTCAGTCGGGCCGATTCCCTATCTCTTCTACCTGCATCAGATGCGACTGCTGGATATTGCCCTTCTGGTGTTTATAGGGATGTCGCTGGCACTGCCGGTGTTTATCTGGCTGCGCCCCCACTGGCAGGAGATGCAGCGACTGGAAAAAGCGGCACAGCGCTTTGGCCGTGGCGAGCTGGACGTGCGCACCCATTTTGACAGCACCTCCAGCCTGTTCCGGCTCGGCATCGCCTTTAACCAGATGGCCGAGAACATCAATACGCTGGTCGCCAGTAAGAAGCAGCTGATAGACGGAATTGCGCATGAGCTGCGCACACCGCTGGTGCGGCTGCGTTACCGGCTGGAGATGAGCGACAACCTCACTGATGGCGAACGGGTGGCGCTGAATCGCGACATCGGCCAGCTCGAAAGCCTGATTGAGGAGCTGCTGACCTATGCGCGTCTTGATCGGCCGCGCGTCGATCTCAATCTGAAATCGCTGGATTTGGCCAGCTGGCTGCGCGAACGGCTTGACGATTTCCGTACCATTCATCCCGACGTACGGCTCGACCTTGAGCTGCCGCAGCGTGAAAATATCGGCATTTCTGATACCCGCCTGATGGAGCGGGTACTGGATAACCTGGTGAATAATGCGTTGCGTTATGCGCAGCAGCGGCTGCGCGTCAGTTTATGGTTCGACGGCCCGATAGGGTGTCTGCAGGTGGAAGATGACGGTCCGGGTATTCCGCCGGAAGAGCGTGCACGGGTTTTCGAACCCTTTGTCCGACTGGACCCCAGCCGCGATCGCGCCACGGGCGGCTGCGGACTGGGTCTGGCAATCGTTCACTCTATTGCCCAGGCGCTGAGCGGCACTGTGACCATAGAGTCCAGTCCGCTGGGCGGCGCCAGCGTTCGCTTTTGCTGGCCGGTTGATCTAACCTTGCGGGAAATTCCGCTGCGTTAAAAACCACAAGGAGTCTTACGTGACCTCAGCGTATCAACAACTTACCAAAACGTTCCAGCGCCTTTCCCGCTTCAGTCACGTCACGGCCATCGCCGGATGTGACATGCAAACCACCATGCCGCCAGGCGGCAGTCAGGCGCGTGGTGAAGCGCTGGCAGAAATGAGCGTTTTACAGCACCAGATCCTGACGGCCTCTCAGGTAGGTGAGTGGCTTAAGGCTGCTGAGCAGCAGTCGCTGAACGATGTCGAGCGGGCCAATCTCAACGAGATGCAGCGCGCTTACAAGCAGGCCACCCTGCTGCCTGATGAGTTTGTTGAAGCCAAATCGATCGCCGGGTCGGTTTGCGAACATGCATGGCGCACTCAGCGTCCCGCCAACGACTGGCAGGGCTTCGCCGCCAATCTCAAAGAGGTGGTGCGTCTGAGCCGTGAAGAAGCCCAGCGCCGCGCCGACGCCAGTGGCTGCTCGCGTTACGATGCGCTTCTGGATCTTTATGAACCGGGGATGACCCGCGCCCGGCTGGACGAAACTTTTGGCGAACTGAAAACCTGGCTGCCCGATCTGTTAAAGCAGGTCGTGGAAAAACAGGCGCAGCAGACTGTTGTCACGCCGCAGGGACCGTTCGCCCTGCCTGCTCAGCGTCAGCTCGGCCTGAGCATCATGGAAACGCTGGGTTTCGACTTTAACCATGGCCGGCTGGATATCAGTGCGCATCCCTTCTGCGGTGGCGTGCCGGAAGATGTGCGCATTACCACCCGTTACAACGAGAATGAGTTTCTCAGCGCCCTGATGGGCGTGATCCACGAAACCGGCCACGCCCGCTATGAACAAAATCTGCCGCAGCAGTGGCGCGGGCAGCCGGTGGCGCTGGCGCGCTCCACCGCTATCCACGAATCACAAAGCCTGTTTATGGAGATGCAGCTTGGTCGCAGCCGCGAATTCCTGCAGCGCATTTTGCCGCAGGTGATCGCCACCTTTGGCGATCAGCCTGCCCTGCAGGCGGATAATTTTGTGCGCCTGACCCAACAGGTTAAGCCTGGCCTGATCCGGGTTGACGCTGATGAGCTCAGCTATCCGGCGCATGTCATTCTGCGTTATGAAATCGAGCAGGCGCTGATAGAAGGCGAGATTGAGGTTGAGGATATTCCGGCGCTGTGGGATGAGAAAATGATGCAGTCGCTGGGTCTGGATACCCGGGGTAACTACCGCGATGGCTGTATGCAGGATATCCACTGGACCGACGGCGCCTTTGGCTACTTCCCGACCTATACGCTGGGCGCGATGTACGCCGCGCAGCTGTTCCGCTCGGTACATCTTGCGATTCCTCAGCTCAGCGAGCTGATTCAGCACGGTGAGCTGCAGCCGGTATTCGACTGGCTGCAACAGAACATCTGGCAGCACGGCAGCCGTTTCTCCACCGATCAGCTGCTGATCAACGCCACCGGCGAAGCGCTGAATCCGGCTTTCTTCCGCCAGCACCTTGAACAACGTTACCTGAATAGCTAAGCTCTCGGGCGGTCTGCTGACCGCCCTTTCCCGCCTTTGTACAATCGGTTACACGCCGATACCAAACACCCACGGACACCGTTCATTGATATCCCTATAGTCTCTTCACCGGCCCCGCAGTGGGCTACACATGAAAAAATAGTCTTCGAGGGATTTGCAATGAAAAAATTATTTGCACTGGTTGTCGCCGCTGCTATGGGTATGTCTTCTGTTGCTTTCGCTGCTGATACTTCAGCTGCTCCAGCTGCTGCGCCAGCCGCAACAACCACTACTACCGCTGCAGCACCGGCTAAAACCGTTCACAAAGCTGCGCACAAGAAACACCATAAAGCCGCTCAGAAAGCCCAGGCTGCTAAGAAACACCACAAAAAAGCTGTGAAAAAAGATGCCGCGCAGAAAGCGCAGGCTGCTAAAAAAGTTCACCATAAAAAAGTAGCTAAACCTGCTGCACAGAAAGCCCAGGCCGCTAAAAAAGTTCACCACAAAAAAGCCACTAAACCAGCTGCTCAGAAAGCCCAGGCCGCTAAAAAAGTTCACCACAAAAAAGCCACTCAGCCAGCCGCTCAGAAAGCCCAGGCTGCTAAAAAAGTTCACCACAAAAAAGTAGCTAAACCTGCTGCACAGAAAGCTCAGGCTGCTAAAAAAGTTCACCACAAAAAAGTTGTGAAACCAGCAGCTAAAAACTAAGGTCGCCTTCAGCGCACGGCCACGAGATGATGATTAAAAACACCCGGTTCTGCCGGGTGTTTCTTTACTGGAGTCGATGATATGGTGCGTCGCTATCGCTTCGAAATTATTCTGCTGGTGATGATCCTGTGTGGCATTGTTGCGGCAAGCTTTTTTGTTTAACCGCTGTAGCGTACTGATTAACCAATAAAACTCCCTTTTTCAACGCTCACCGACTATAGTTACCGTACTTACGTAATAACAATAACGTTAATTTTTTCTCGCCATTGAGATTTCTATGCGCCTGGCTACCCTGTTAATGGTTGGACTCTTCAGCTTTGCCACCACGGTTCATGCCGATGATGACGATGACTCGCCTACTCCTGCTGAAATTAAGATGCTGTTTTTCGGTAAGGATCATCGCCAGGCAATCACCGATATTACCGCTGCCCCCTGGGATGCTATTGGTCAGCTGGAAACCGAAAGCGGCAACCTCTGTACTGCCACGCTTATCTCTCCCCATCTGGCACTGACCGCCGGACACTGCCTGCTTGCCCCGCCGGGTAATTTTGATAAGCCGGTTGCGCTGCGATTTATGGCCAGTGATAAAGGCTGGCGCTACGAGCTTCACGATATTGATGCGCGGGTTGAACCCTCGCTGGCGTCAAAGTTAAAAGCGGACGGTGAAGGCTGGATCGTGCCGAGCAGTGCAGCACCCTATGATTACGGCATCGTGATTTTACGCAATCCGCCCTCAGCGATTACGCCAATTCCGCTGTTCGATGGCTCACGCAGCGATCTCACTGCGGCGCTGAAGCTGACCGGTCGCAAAGTCACCCAGGCGGGCTATCCGGCTGATCATCTGGACACGCTTTACTCCCACAGCGATTGCCTGATTACCGGCTGGGCGCAGCGCGCCGTGCTGTCGCATCAGTGTGACACCCTGCCGGGTGACAGTGGTTCCCCACTGCTGCTCAACAGCGATAAAGGCTGGCAGTTAATCGCGGTACAAAGCTCAGCACCGGCTGCGAAAGATCGCTATCTGGCTGATAACCGCGCGATTTCCGTCACCTCATTTAAAGATAAGCTGGAATCCCTGGCGCAGTAGCCCGCACTCTTACCCTCATTACCGGATGCGCGCCGGTTACGGCGCGCATCCCGGCACTTAACCCGCTATCTGCTCCATCATCTGCAGAATGCGCTTATCTGAGATGGGATAAGGCGTACCCAGTTGCTGAGCAAAGTAACTGATACGCAGCTCTTCGATCATCCAGCGGATGCTCTGCACCTCTTCATCATCCTGACGCTGCGGCGGCAGCTTGTTGCGCCACGCCTGATAAGCCTGCTCCACTGCCTGCACTTTTAACATCCGCGCACGATCGCTGTGCGGATCGGCAGGCAGTTTTTCCAGTCGGCGCTCAATCCCATGCAGATAACGCAGCGTATCGGCCAGTCGCTGCCAGCCGTTGCCGGTGACAAAGCCGCGATAAACCAGGCCACTTAACTGCGCTTTGATGTCAGATAACGCCAGCGCCATGGTCATATCGACCCGGCCCTTCAGCCGCTTATTAATGTTGAAGACTGCCGTCAGGATCTGCTCGACCTGCTTCGCGATGGTCACCACGGTTTCATTGAGTTCGCCGCGCACTTTGTCACGCAACTGCTCAAACGAGGTTTGATCCCAGGCCGGCCCGCCCGCTTCCCCCATCAGCTTGTCGATGCCACAGGCAATGCAGTCGTCAATCAGCTCCAGCACTTTGCCATAAGGGTTAAAGTAGAGTCCGAGCTTGGCTTTGTTCGGCAGCTTCTCGTGCAGATATTTAACCGGTGACGGCACATTCAGCAGCAGCAGACGACGCTGACCGCGCCACATCATTTTTTGCTGCTCCTGCTCGCTGTCAAACAGACGAATGGCGACGCTCTCTTTCTCGTCCACCAGCGCAGGCCAGGCTTTAACCTGGTAGCCGCCGCGCTTCTGTTCATAGCTGCGTGGCAGATCGCCAAAACTCCAGATATGCAGCCCGCTCTGCTCCAGCCCGTCATCCGCCACTTTCGACAGCGTTTCCTGCACTTTATCTTTCAGCTGTGTCTTAAGCGCAGTGAGATCTTTGCCTTCCAGCAGTTTACGGTTGTGCTCGTCGACTACCCGGAACGTCATTTTCAGATGATCGGGCACCTGTTCCCACTGCCAGTTTTCACGCTCCAGCGTGACGCCGGTCATGCGGCGAAATTCCCGCGCCAGCGCATCAGGCAGCGGCATCTCCATCGCTTTCACTCTTCCTAAGAACGCCTCGGCGTAGTTGGGCGCCGGCACCAGGTTGCGTCGCAGCGGCTTTGGCAGCGACTTAATCAGTGCGATGATCAGTTCACGGCGTACACCGGGGATCTGCCACTCAAAACCGCTATCCTCTACCTGGTTCAGCAGCGGCAGCGGAATATGTACCGTCACGCCATCCGCATCTGCGCCCGGCTCGAACTGATAACTCAGCTTCAGTTTGAGGTTGCCCTGATGCCAGAAGTTGGGGTAGTCGAGCTGACTGACTTTATCCGCGCCCTCTTTGATCAGCATCTGCTTGTCGAAATTCAGCAGTTCTGCGTTTTCGCGACTGGCCTGTTTCCACCAGCTGTCGAAATGCTTCGCCGAGACCACCTCTTTGCCAATGCGCTGGTCATAAAAAGCGAACAGCGTTTCGTCATCGACCAGAATGTCGCGACGACGGGATTTGTGTTCCAGATCTTCCACTTCGCTGCGCAGCTTCTGGTTTGCGCGGAAGAAGGCGTGTCGGGTCTGCCAGTCGCCCTCCACCAGCGCGTGACGAATAAACAGTTCACGACTCAGGGTGGGATCGATGCTGCCATAGTTAATTTTTCGGGCGGCGACAATCGGCAGGCCATAGAGCGTGACTTTTTCGCTGGCCATCACCGCGCCCTGCGATTTCTCCCAGTGCGGTTCACTGTAGCTGCGCTTGATCAGATGCTGTGCCAGCGGCTCAATCCACTCCGGTTCAATACGGCCCGCCGTGCGGCCCCAAAGGCGGCTGGTCTCGACCAGTTCCGCCACCATGGTCCACTTCGGCGGCTTTTTAAACAGCCCGGAGCCAGGGAAGATCGCGAAGCGGGTATTGCGCGCGCCGGTATACTCCTGCTTATCGGTGTCTTTCTGCCCGATATGCGACAGCAGACCGCTTAACAGCGCGCAGTGAACGGGCTGCAGCTCAGCCGGTTCACTGTTAACCGGAATGCCGAGTTCACGCACCACCTGCCGCAGCTGGGTGTAGATATCCTGCCATTCCCGCACGCGCAGATAGTTAAGGAAATCGCTTTTGCACTGGCGGCGGAAAACATTACCGGACAGCGCTTTCTGCTGCTCCGCCAGATAGTTCCAGAGGTTCACATAGGCGAGGAAGTCGGAGTCTTTGTCGGCAAAGCGTCGGTGCTTTTCATCGGACGCCTGCTTTTTATCTGCCGGACGCTCACGCGGGTCCTGAATCGACAGGCCTGCGGTGATAATCATCACTTCACGCACGCAGCCAAATTTCTGCGCTTCCAGCACCATCCGCGCCAGGCGCGGATCCACCGGCAGCTGCGCCAGCTGACGCCCGGAACCGGTGAGCTTGTAGTGACCGTTTTCTTCGTTCAGGGTCAGCGCGCCCAGCTCTTCCAGCAGGCGGACGCCATCCTGGATATTGCGCTTATCGGGCGCTTCCACAAACGGGAAGGCGGCGATATCGCCGAGGCCCAGCGAGGTCATCTGCAGGATCACTGACGCCAGGTTGGTGCGCAGGATTTCAGGATCGGTAAAGGCCGGACGACTCAGGAAGTCATCTTCTGCATAGAGACGGATACAGATACCGTCTGAAACGCGGCCGCAACGCCCTTTACGCTGGTTGGCAGACGCCTGTGATATCGGTTCAATCGGCAGGCGCTGCACTTTGGTACGGAAACTGTAACGACTGATACGCGCGGTGCCAGGATCGATCACATATTTAATCCCCGGCACCGTCAGTGAGGTTTCCGCGACGTTGGTCGCCAGCACGATACGACGGCCACTGTGCGACTGAAACACCCGGTTCTGTTCGGCGTTCGACAGTCGCGCATAGAGCGGCAGCACTTCGGTGTGCGGCAGATCGCGTTTGTTCAGCGCGTCGGCGGTATCACGTATTTCACGCTCACCACTCATGAAGATCAGGATATCGCCCCGACTTTCGCGGCCCAGCTCATCTACCGCATCAAAAATCGCCTGCAGCTGGTCACGATCGCCATCATCCGCCTCTTCGATCACCGGCCGATAGCGCACTTCAACCGGATAGGTCCGGCCTGAGACTTCAATCACCGGCGCATTATTGAAATGACGTGAGAAACGCTGTGGATCGATGGTGGCGGAAGTGATAATCACTTTCAGATCGGGGCGACGCGGCAACAGCTCACGCAGATAACCGAGCAGGAAATCGATATTCAGGCTGCGTTCGTGCGCTTCATCAATAATGATGGTGTCATATTGCATCAGCAGACGATCCTGCTGGATCTCCGCCAGCAGAATCCCGTCGGTCATCAGTTTAATCTGCGTCAGGTCACTGACCTGGTCGTTAAACCGCACTTTATAGCCGACGCAACCGCCCAGCGAAGTGCTGAGCTCATCGGCAATGCGGTTCGCCACGGTACGCGCGGCCAGACGGCGCGGCTGCGTATGACCAATCAGCCCCGTCACACCCCGTCCCAGCGCCAGACAGATTTTCGGCAGCTGCGTGGTTTTACCCGAGCCGGTTTCACCGGCGACAATCACCACCTGGTGATCGCGAATTGCCTCAGCAATATCCTGCTGCTTCTGACTGACCGGCAGATTGTCCGGGAAGGTAATGGCTGGCGTGGCCGCACGGCGCTGGGCCACGCGCTGCTCGGCAGCGATAAAGTCCTGCTCAAGCTCGGTGGCGATGCCCTGCTGTGCCTCGGGATTTTTAGCTTTTCTGGCACCCTGCAAACGGCGCTGTAACCGCTGGCGATCGCGCAGCATTACACCATCGAGGCGTGACCAGAGCGCGGCCAGTGGGGAAGTATCGGGAGATGACATAATAGTGACGTACCTTACTCAGACGGTGTCGCTGCGTGACGCAGCGCCCTGCAAGCCGGGATAACCAGCTGATTCAATAAAATTAATTGCGCGCATCATAGCACATTCTGAACTGTTCCGGCGGCTGGCCCCGGTTACGCTTATTCAATAAATTCGAACATGGGTCTCGAAATATTGCGCTTTCACCGCGCCATCGATAACCGTAGAGTGTAAACCATTGAGCGGAAAGTCTTCCGCGTAACAGACAGGAAACCACCATGAGCAAAGTTTTAGTTCTGAAATCAAGCATCCTTGCAGGCTATTCACAATCAAGCCAGCTCGCTGACTTCTACATCGAACAGGCAAAGGCCCAGGGTAAAGAGGTTACCGTACGTGACCTGGCAGCTAACCCGATTCCGGTACTGGATGGCGAGTTAGTGGGTGCAATGCGTCCGTCTGATACTCCGCTGTCACCTCGTCAGCAGGAGGCTCTGGACCTGTCTGATGAACTGATTGCAGAACTGCAGGCTCATGATGAAGTGGTGATTGCCGCGCCAATGTACAACTTCAACATCCCGACGCAGCTGAAAAACTATTTCGACCTGATTGCCCGTGCTGGCGTGACGTTCCGCTACACCGAAGCAGGCCCGGAAGGTCTGGTTAAAGGCAAAACGGCAGTCGTTATCTCCAGCCGTGGCGGCATTCACAAAGATACCCCAACTGACCTGCTGACCCCTTACGTCAAGCTATTCCTGGGCTTCATCGGCATCACTGACGTCGAGTTCGTGTTTGCTGAAGGCATCGCTTACGGTCCGGAAGTGGCCAGCAAAGCGACCGCTGAAGCGAAAGACGCTATCAAGCAGATCGTGACTGCGTAAGTCTCTGTCATCTCAGGATGACGCGGTAAAAAACCGGGCCATGCGCCCGGTTTTTTTTCGCCGGTTACTGACTGCCTTCTGCCGCTTTTCTCAGCCACTGACCGTTGATGCCGCGCACATATTCGCCCGCTGCCGCACGGCTCACCAGCTTCTGTCCGGCAATACTGGCGACATCGGCCGTGGAGAGATTATTCTGTTCTGCCAGCCGCTGATACTCCTGCTGACGTCCGGCATTAATCCGCTGCACCAGCGCCAGCGTTTCACTATCCTGCGCACGTGCCGCCAGATAGCCTGAGAGTGTTTCACCTGCCCGCCCCGATTGCCGCGCCTGATCCAGCGTCAGAGCCCAGGCAGGCTGCGCCATCGTCAGGGCGAGGAACAGCACCGCGAATATGCGTTTCATCGTTGCTCTCCTCAGAACAGACCGCTCTGGTTTTTCAGTAGCGCTTCGACATCTTTATCGACTTTGATGTGGATCTCATGCTCGATTCTTACGTTCATGTTGATGGTGATAGGATCTTTGGGTGCCGTGACTTCAATGCGCGGCACGCAGCCGATGCTCAGCAGTCCGGCTGCCAGAACCAGTAGTGCCCTCAGGCTCATGGTGAAGTGTCCTTGTTGGATGGCAAATTCGCATGTTGCTCTAACCAGGATTGCAAATTATCGCCAAAGCGCAGACTGCGCCAGAGCTGAAACAGGTTTTCCTGATGATGATAGTTGAGATTAACCGTCTGACGACGGTTACTGAACTGGCTGACGCCCTGCACCTGCGCCTCCATAGTGAGGTCGCCAAGATTATCCAGATTGATCGTGGCCCAGCTGCGAGACACCTCCATATAGCGTAACCAGTCCAGCGCGGCGCCCGTCGCCACGTTATTGCGGGTAATCGCATCCGCCATATCTTTATCCAGCCGGAAGGTCAGCGGCCCGCTGTTGGCAATCCACCCTTTCTCCACCAGCCAGTGTGGATTATTGAGCCACAGCGGCAGTTCACCGTTGACCTTGCCCGACATGGCAAACTGTTTAGGTTTCAGCGCCGTCACCAGCTCGCTGAGACTGATGTTACGCAGTGACACCCGGGCTGGCTCATGCTGCGGCATGCGCAAAGCGGGCAGCGTAATTTGTCCGCCCAGCAGATCAAGGCTGACATCCTGCAACGTCAGCGGCGCCTGTTCGGACCACGGCCAGTTACCCTGCAGGTCAGCGCGAATATTCTGCATCGCAAACTGGTTTTTCACCTCGGCAATGCGCAGTGAAACCGGGCCATGCTGACCAAACTGCCATTGCTGTTCATGGAATCTGAACGGCAACGAGAAGTCGATACCGTTCACCTGACTGTCCGGCGTCCAGACGCTGCCCTGTTTTACCGTCCAGTGGCCTCCCGCCTGGAAACCCTGTTCACTTGCGGCTGAAAATGCAACCTGTGCCTGCAAGCTGCCGCCCTGAATCTGCATTTTCATGTCGGGGCTGAGTAACGGCTGAAACACCGTCAGCGACTGTGCCGGCCACCAGGCCTGGCCGCGCAGCCGTTCGCCATCCCAGCGGCCATTAACCCGCAGCGGGCCTGCCTTGCCCGCTTGTAAAGTGCCTCGCCAGATAAAATAGCCGGGATCACGACCTTTCGCCTCAAAGTCGAGCGTGGCGTCTGCCAGTCGCCCGCCATAGCTGAAGCGGGTCTCTCCCGCCTGCAGGCGGAAATGCCCATTGAAGGCCGGATGCGCCGCATCACGCTGCCAGTTTACCGGTTTAGTCAGTGTCAGACGCGGTTTTGAAACGTTGACACTGCCATACGCCAGCTGATTAAAACCGGTGGACAAGGTATCCAGATGGATCAGGGTGTCGTGCCAGCCGCCGGTGCCTTTGAGATCCCAGCGCGCCTGCAGCGGCAGCATCTCGCCACCGCCCCAATAGCGCCAGTTCCATTCGCCCTTATCGGGCCAGAAATCAGTGGCGCGGCCATCAAGATGCAACCGGAAGCGGCCAAAACTGGCATCGTGCGCATTGAGAATGGCCTGCAGACGGCCATCAATACCCTGCGAGGAGAGTCGCACGCCCGCCAGCGGCCAGCGCGCTTCGTCCACTTCCAGCGTTGACAGCAGCCGGCCGCGCAGGCGCAGCAGCGATTTAGGTTGCAGCACTAACTGAGGATCGAGCAGCGAGCCGCTGAGCACGCCCGGAATGGAGCCGTAAAGTTGAAAATCGGCCAGTTTGCTTTCGCCGGTCAGCTGAAAAGGCAGATTACTGTTAGTCAGGCTGAGGTTGCCGGGACCGACGCCGAGCACAACGTTGCCCTTGCCGCCGCGTCCCTGAGTCAGCAGGCTGACGCGACCGGCGATCAGGCTTCCCTCAAGGCCAGACTGCCAGTTATCCAGCGTCAGGTTAACAAACCCTGATAGCGGCTGTGCCGCCAGTGGCCAGAAGTATTCGCCCTTTTCAATCCGAATCTGATCGCGGCTGATCTGCCAGGGCAGTCTGAGAAGTGGCCTGTTCTCTTCTGCCATTGCTACGCGTAGCTCGCCCTGCTGCTGCTGCCAGTTAAGTGTCAGCTGCAGTGGATGCGGCAAGGCGTCCAGCGCCAGCTGTCCCGCCACCTCACCATTGACCGGCAGATCCGTGGCAAAGGCAGGTAATTCCAGATGACCACTCAGTGTGACGGGTTCAGGAAGTGCAGGATGAGTGAGTGTCAGGCGGGTAATAGCGAGTTGCTGACCGGTCAGCGTCGCGGCCAGCTGGAGGTTATCGCCCTGATAAGTGAGTTGCTGACGATCTTTTTCCAGCGTCAGATCCAGCGCGCCCGCATAGGTCTGCCACGGCGCAACGATCAGTTTGCCCAGATGAATGTCGGCCCCAGGCAGCATTGCCTGCCATTCGGCCAGCGTTTTGGGGGCTGCCGTGCTGTCATCACTGGCAGGTAATTTTTGCAGGCAGGTGCTATCCAGCGTCAACTCTGCCGCATTCAGTTTCCAGCGCGACTGATGCCAGCCCAGGGACACCGCCTTTACCATTGCCAGTGAGCAGTCCCCTGCGAGATAACGAATTTGTGGCAACCACAGGCCACCCTCCCGCCAGCGCGGTGTGCCTGACAGCTCAATGCGGGTCTCTTCAGGTAGCCAGATGCCGACCAGCCGCGGCAGCCATTGCGTCACAGTCAACATCAGGCCGAGCAGCAGCAGTATCAGCGCCAGAATGGCCGCCAGCCGTCGCCGGAACATCCGTGGCATAAAAGCCATAATCCTTTTCCTTACCGTATCCTGACAACGATGATGGCATGTAATCTGCCACAGGTGAAGGTCTGCGCCGGGTGCAAGTCAGCTCTTTCAGCAAAGTCAGTCAGAAAACGTTATCCTTGGTCTATCACCTCTGCAGGAGCACAACGATGAAAATCGCGGTTTACAGCACCAAGCATTACGATCAGAAATACCTTGAGCAGGTCAATCAGCAGTTCGGCTTTGAGCTGATGTTTTATGACTTTTTACTCTCTGAAAGCACGGCCAAAACCGCTGTGGGTTGCGATGCCGTCTGTATCTTTGTAAACGATGACGGCAGCCGTCCGGTACTGGAGGAGCTGGCCGAACTGGGTGTGAAATATATTGCGCTGCGCTGTGCCGGTTTCAACAATGTCGATCTGGCTGCTGCAAAAGAGCTGGGGCTGGAGGTCGTGCGGGTTCCGGCCTATTCACCGGAAGCGGTCGCGGAACATACTATCGGCCTGATGATGACCCTGAACCGGCGTATTCATCGTGCTTATCAGCGTACCCGCGACGCGAACTTTTCGCTTGATGGTCTCACCGGCTTCAACATGCATAACAAAACCGCGGGTGTTATCGGTACCGGTAAAATCGGGATTGCGACGATGCGCATTCTGAAAGGTTTTGGTATGCGGCTGCTGGCGTATGATCCCTACCCGAGTGAGCAGGCGCTGGAACTGGGCGCGGAATATGTCGATCTGAAGACGCTGTTTGCTGAATCCCACGTCATTACGCTGCACTGTCCGCTGACGCCGGAGAATCATCATCTGCTCAACGCCGAGGCGTTTAAACAGATGCGTGATGGCGTAATGATTATCAACACCAGTCGTGGTGGCCTGATTGATTCACAGGCGGCGATTGACGCGCTGAAACAGCAGAAAATTGGCGCGCTCGGCATGGATGTTTATGAAAATGAACGTGACTTGTTCTTTGAAGATAAGTCGAATGATGTGATTCAGGACGATGTATTCCGCCGTCTGTCGGCGTGCCACAACGTGTTGTTTACCGGCCATCAGGCGTTTTTAACTGCCGAAGCGCTGACCGCCATTTCTGAAACGACACTGAATAATCTCAGTCAGCTCGACCGGGGTGAAGACTGCCCGAACCGGCTCTCTGCCTGACTGTGCGGGCCGGAGCAATCCGGCCTGTCTATCAGCGCGCGCAATTCCCGCCAATTAACGCCTGCTCATCACAGCGACGGCCATTCACTAACTGACACATCCCCACTCTCGAGCCATCCAGCTGATGCGAAAATGCCAGCGTTCCCCCCGCATTTGAACAGGTGCTTTCTGCCAGGGAAGACATCACCACCCGTGGCTGAATGTGGGCGGCGGTGGCTTGTTGCGGTGGCTCGTTATCATCACTGTTGCTGCTGCAGGCAGAGAGTAATAACGCGGCACCGGCCAGCAAAAAGGTGGCTGCTTTCATCAGTCGGACTCCGGGAATTGGGGGAAAAGGCTGGCTCAGCATATGTCAGGCAGCACAAGGGGTCGAGAGGTGAAACAGCTTTTTACAAAATTCTCCGGCGTCATTTGCAAGCAGAATTATCTTGTTTACCTGTTATCGCTGAACTGTCACCCTTTTTCGGCCCCTATTCATTCGGAGTAAAGCCATGTTAATGGATATGTTAATTCGCATTGCGCTGGCCGGTATTCTCGGCGGCCTGATCGGCATGGAGCGCCAGATGCGGGCCAAAGAAGCGGGACTGCGTACCCATATTCTGGTCGGTATCGGCAGTGCTATGTTCATGCTGGTTTCCAAATATGGCTTCGCCGACATGCTCAACAACGACCATGTAGCACTGGATCCCAGCCGTATTGCAGCCCAGGTAGTCAGCGGCATGGGCTTCCTTGGCGCAGGCACCATTATGATTCAGAAGCAGGTGGTGAAAGGGTTAACCACAGCTGCAGGCTTATGGGTAACTGCAGCCATTGGTCTGGTCATCGGCAGCGGCATGTATGAGATTGGCATTTATGGCACGGTGCTGGCGCTGGTGGTGCTGGAAGTCTTCCGCCGCCTGAGCCATTTTCTCATCGGCAAACACCATACGCTGCTGGTTTTCCTTAAGCCCAAAAGCGTGCCGCTGGTGCTGCTGGTCATGCAGCGGGAAGGCATTCGCTACGGCAATGTGACGGTGATTAATCGGGATGAGGAGAGCGGTCTGTGTGAACTCAGCGTTCAGGTGACGCTGTCCCGAAAATCAAATGATGCTCACCTCTATGATAAGGTCATGGAGATAAAAGGCGTCCAGTCGCTGGAGATGATGTAAATTATCTCCCCACAAAGACCATTCCTGCTTAATACAGACAGGTCAGCGCCAGAGCTTTGCAGAAGGCGGTTATCAGCACTCACCGCCTTCTGCCCTCCTGACGCAAATTCCTCTCATTTCAGAAACAGAAAATCATGCAGCCTGACCTGAGACATAGAGCTCGCCGGGAATTAATGCCATAATCCGTTATTGTTTATTAGCGTAATAATTTACCCGGGGAAAAATGCGCCAAAACTCTGACCATCCTGACGATACGCTGCCCGCTTCTGAACGTAAATGTAGCCGGCCAGCATTGAGCATGCTTATTTTTACGCTGATTGCGAGCGCGCTGGCCATTATGATGATCCTCGATCATCGTAACTCTATGAATAATGCGCTTGAGACAGGACAGTGTCTTGTGGAGGAAGGCGCTGAAAGTTTCCTGGATGTACTCAGACATTTTTTACATCATGCTTATCGCTGGATTTTTAAAGCCTGCGGCTAGCGATAATAAATTCAGTGCAGCAGAAAATGCAATAGACCGTGTCGGTTTACCAGCAGTAAAATGCCGCAATACATAACTGCAACATAGCAGAGTAAAAAGAGTATCAGCGTAATGATAAATCTGATGCCCTGTTTTTTTATATTCTGTGTATTATCCGAATCGCTCATAGACCTTAACAGTTATTTCAGGATTTTTTTCATATACAATGTCAGAAATTTACGGTATTCATCAGCAGACTTATTGATTAAATGTGCGGAACGATTGACTCAACGCCTGACACATCAGATTAATCCGCCTGAATAGAAATCTCAAGCATTTTTTTCTCAGCTTACTGATTTTAAAAGCTTAACGCCTGCCAAGCCGCCTGACAGAGTAATAGGCTGTGCCAGAATAACAGCAACATATAAAAACAACGATCATTTAACGACGTTGTGAAAAAGCGAATGTGTTTCACCTGCACCAACCGATATTATAAACCAGTATGATCAACGCTTATTCAACGAATATCGCTTTTAAGACTCTGACCGTTAAAATAAGCAGCGGGCCATAAAATATTACAATCCCCTGCTGAAAGTATAGAAAAGACCTGAATTTGATTTGGGTCAAATCCATTGAGAACAAAATAAATTGCATTTATGTGTGATTGACTGATAACGGCGCATGCTGTTTTTTTTACTCAATGGTAGCGCTGATGAAATTTCTTTTAATAATTTCTGTCATTTTTATGACCGCAGGTTGTGCGGCGAAAAAAGATAATGCACGGGCTGATGCTTTCCGGACATCACCGCCATCCTGTTCGATGCACAATGATGAAATCGACTGTCAGTGGAAAGATGTTCCTGCCAGCTGACATCACACAGCTGAACGCTATCCGTGTTACCTGAGCCCACAGGGTTTTAGCAATGGCCTGGTAAGGTTTGCCCTCTTCCTGTCACGGAGACAGCGGTATCACTTTCCGGCGCTGTACCCCTTAACGGGCACAGTCTGCCGGATGTCCCGCACAGCTATCCGCTGATTACTTCACTCCAGTACTGGCATTCGCGTCAACAATCCGTACCATACGCTGCATATTCGTGACACCGCAGTGAAGTGTCTGGCTGAACGCGCGCAGCAATTTGCTGTTCGGCTACGCTTTCTGGTTTTTGAGATAGGTGAAAATGCAAGATAATCAAACGGTTGACAAGAAAGAACAGTACAACCTCAATAAACTGCAAAAACGTCTGCGTCGTAACGTCGGCGAAGCCATTGCAGATTTTAATATGATTGAAGAAGGCGACCGCATCATGGTCTGCCTGTCGGGCGGCAAAGACAGCTACACCATGCTGGAAATTTTGCGCAGTCTGCAAAAAAGCGCGCCGGTTAACTTCAGTCTGATTGCCGTTAACCTCGACCAGAAACAGCCGGGCTTCCCTGAGCATATCCTGCCGGAATATCTTGAGTCGCAGGGCGTTGAGTATCGGATTATCGAAGAAGATACCTACTCCATCGTCAAAGATAAGATCCCGGAAGGCAAAACCACCTGCTCACTCTGCTCACGTTTACGCCGTGGCATCCTCTATCGCGTTGCGACTGAGCTGGGCTGTACTAAAATTGCGCTGGGCCACCATCGCGATGACATTCTGCAGACGCTGTTCCTGAACATGTTTTACGGCGGCAAAATGAAAGGCATGCCGCCAAAGCTGATGAGCGACGATGGCAAGCAGATTGTGATCCGTCCGCTGGCTTACTGCCGCGAGAAAGATATCATCCGCTTTTCAGAAGCGCGTCAGTTCCCGATTATCCCGTGCAACCTCTGCGGTTCTCAGCCGAACCTGCAGCGTCAGGTGGTGGCCGATATGCTGCGAGACTGGGATAAGCGCTATCCTGGCCGTATCGAAACCATGTTCAGCGCGATGCAGAATGTGGTGCCTTCACATATGGCAGATATCAACCTGTTCGATTTTAAAGGCATTAAGCATGGCGATGCGGTAATTGACGGCGGGGATCTCGCCTTTGACAGGGAATCTCTGCCGCTGCAGCCTGTTGGCTGGCGGGCTGATGAAGAGGATGCCCCGGATACCAGCGCGCGTCTGGATGTGATTCAGATTAAATAAGTGCTGGAAAAGATTAAGGGCGTGCTGCTGGCAGCACGCCCTTTTTTTATATGTTGCGGTGCGGTGGTGGATCCATTATCGGCGGAAATTCCGGATCTGTCGGCGGATCAGGCTGGGGTTGTGGCTGGGGAATCGGCTCAGGAATCGGGGTCGGATCCGTGGGGATCGGCTCGCTGTTAAAAATCGCGCTCATGCCGTACTCCTTTTCTTGCGAATGGACTTTAAGTCTAGATAAGGAACGGCGCTACAGCCAGGCGGGCAAAAAAAAAGCCGGCACACTGGCCGGCATGTTTCGAATTAAATGTGCTATGCATTAATTCTAAATCAGGAAGTAAGACAATATGGAGCGCAACGCCCATCGCTTGACGTTGCATTCACCTGCGGGAGAGAGTTTGCTTCAGCGGGGACAATGGGTTCTTGATGTCGATCAGCTTTTGCGTCCTTTACTGGGTTTTCAGCGCAGATAACTGATGCGCTGCGCGTAACGCAGTCTGCGCTAGAGCCAGCGCCGTTTGCGCAGGTAGCCCGCAACCCCGACGGCCAGGGCCACCAGCAACAGACAGAAGATAGAGAAGCCGTATCGCCATTCCCCCCCCGGAATACCGCCCAGGTTGACGCCAAACAGGCCGGTCAGGAACGTGGCTGGCAGAAAAATCATCGCCATCAGTGACATGGTATAGGTGCGGCGGTTCATCGATTCCGCCATCGCCGAGGCGACTTCGTCAGCCAGAATCGCAGTTCGCGCGACTCCCGCATCCAGATCATCCAGCCCGCGTCCCAGTCGGTCGGCGATTTCCTGCATCCGACGCCGTTCGCTGTCATCCATCCAGGCCAGTTTTTCACTGGCCAGCCGGGCATAAACATCACGCTGCGGTGCCATATACCGCCGCATCACAATCAGCTGTTTGCGCAGCAGACCGAGCTCACCTCGTGCTGGCATCCGCTGGTCAAGCAGCGCATCTTCCAGCTCAATGATTTTGTCATGTAAATCTTCGATAAACTCGCTGGTGTGATCGGTCAGGGCATCACAGATATCGACCAGCCAGCTGCCGCAGTCAATCGGGCCGTTACCGTTTTGCAAATCCGTGAGCACTTCATCGACAGCAGAGACTTTACGTCGCCGGGTCGAGACGATGAGCTTATCGTTGATGAACATCCGCATCACCACCAATTGATCGCGGCGCGCATCGCTGTTGTGGTTGACGCTGCGCAGCACGATCATAAAGCCGTCGCCCAGCCGGCTGACGCGGGGACGCATGCTGTCACCCGCCAGGGCGTCACGCACAGTATCCGGGATCTGTGGCGTTGACTGCAGCCATTCCGCGCTCTTACGGTGGGTATAGTTCAGATGCAGCCAGCAAGGCTGCTCACACTGGATGACTTCATCTTCAGCAATCGGGATCATCCCACCCTTGCCATCCAGCTGGCAGGAAATTATGGCATCAGAAACCTGTAAAGCTTTTCCCTGAATTACGTCCACACCGTCTCCTCACTACTAAAATCAATACGATACAGTCTAGCGTGATGGCGTTGAGTTGCAATCTCCGGGCTGTGTAGAAAGATGTCAGCAGGTGGCCGGCAGACCGGCCATCACAGGGTTAGTGTTTTTCAATCCAGAGTTCGCGGCTATAGGCGACATCTTCAGGGTTGGTGATGGGATAGCCTTTGACCCAGGGTTTGATCAGGCGACCATTGGTGTACTGGTAGATCGGGGCGATGGGAGCCTGATCTGCCAGAATTTGCTCGGCACGATTGTAATCACTGTTGCGGGCCTGATCGCTGGTCTCGCGGCTGGCTTTGGCGATAACTGCATCATAATCGGCATTGCTGAAGCGCGCGATGTTGCTGCTGTTGCCCGACGTCAGCAGATTCAGGAAGGTGGAGGGCTCATTATAGTCACCGACCCACGAGGCACGGATAACATCGAAGTTTCCGCTGTTACGACTGTCGATGTAGGTTTTCCACTCCTGATTCTCCAGCGTGACATCCACACCGAGGTTCTTTTTCCACATCGAGGCCACAGCAATCGCAATTTTCTGATGGCTCTCGGATGTGTTGTAAAGCAGTTTGAGTTTCAGCGGCTTCCCGGGACCATAACCGGCAGCAGCAAGCAGCGATTTGGCCTGCGCGTTCAGGCTGTTCTGATCATGCTGTTGTAAGAATGAAGGCAGCGGCTTAAAGCCTGCAGTGACGTCGGGCGTGAAGTGAAACGCCGGTTTTTCCCCGGTGCCCAGCACTTTTTCAGCAATCACTTTCCGGTCGATAGACCAGGAGAGCGCTTTGCGAACCCGCACATCGGCCGTCGGCCCTTTCTGCGTGTTAAACGCGTAGTAATAGGTGCCTAACTGGTCAGGTGTGTAGACCTCTCCGGGCAGAGTTTTCTTCAGGAGCGCATACATGTTTTTAGGGAAGGATTCGGTGATATCAATATCGTTGGAACGATAACGTTTAGTGGCGCTCGACTCTTCATTAATGGGCAGAAAGGTCACTTTTGTCAGCACCGAATGCGCATCATCCCAGTAGTGAGAATTACGTGTCAGCACGATTTTTTCGTTCACCACCCGCTCGCTGAGCTGATAGGCTCCGTTGCCCACCAGTTTGCCGGGTGCCGTCCAGCTGTCACCCTGTTGCGCAATGATTTTCTGCGGCACCGGGAAAAGCGCCACGTTAGCCACCAGCGCCGGGAACCACGGCACCGGACGGTCCAGCGTCACCATCAGTTGGTTTTTACTCTGAGCGACCACACCCAGCTTATCGGGTGTCATTTCGCCTTTGGTAATGGCTGCCGCATTTTCAATGCCGCTTAAGCCCGCAAACCAGGCAAATGCTGAACTGTTTTTCGGATCGACCAGGCGCTGCCAGCTGTAGACAAAATCCTGCGCGGTGACCGGCTCACCGTTCGACCAGCGCGCGTTGTTACGCAGCGTGAAAACCCAGGTTTTGTTATCGCTGCTGCTCCAGCTCTGGGCAACGCCTGGCACGATTTTGCCCTGCGCATCCTGATTGGTCAGCCCTTCAAACAGATCGCGAATAACCTGAATTTCAGGCAGCCCTACCGCTTTAAGCGGATCGAGCGAAGCGGGTTCATCTTTAATATGGCGAACGATCTGCTGCTGTTCAGCCAGCTGTGCGCCTGCGGGTGGATTCGCCGCGATGGCGGGTGTGATGATGCTGCTCAGGCTGATTGCTGCCAGCGTCATGCGAAAGGTCTTGACCATTATCACTCCTTTACCCCAAAGAAGCGCTGCATCAGTCTGTTGCCGATGCAACTTGTGCAGGGCACTTTAGCGCAAATGACTGACAGACAAATAGCTATTTTCCGCACACGGCTTTTCCGCTACTTTTAGTAAAACCCTTTGAGGAATTAATTATGTCGCCACTCCATCCACGTCCCCTGCGCGGCAAACTGGACGTTCCTTACCAGCAATATGGCCGCTCAGTGCTGGGTGCGCCCCTGCTCTGGTTTCCGGCGCCGCTGGGCGATTCTGACAGCGGTCTGATTCTGGCGGGTACTCACGGTGATGAGAATGCGGCTATCGCGACACTTTCCGCCGCATTACGGACGCTGCCCGATGGAATGCGGCGGCACCACGTGGTATTGGCGGTGAATCCTGATGGCTGTCAGCTCGGCCTGCGCGCGAACGCAAACGGCGTCGATCTCAACCGCAACTTTCCGGCGGCCAACTGGCAGTCAGGCGAGACGGTGTATCGCTGGAACAGCGCTGCCGATGCGCGCGATGTGGCGCTCTCGACCGGGACTCATCCCGCTTCTGAGCCTGAAACCCAGGCGCTCTGTGCGCTGATTCATCAGTTGAAACCCTGCTGGATCGTCTCATGGCATGAACCGCTGGGCTGTATTGACGACCCGCATCAGGCCGGGATTGGTGGCTGGCTGGCCAGTCACACCGGCCTGCCGCGGGTGAGCAGCGTCGGTTATGACACGCCAGGCTCATTCGGCAGCTGGTGTAAAGATCTCAGTCTGCCCTGCGTGACCGCTGAAATGCCGGTGATTTCAGTGGATGAAGCCACTGAAACCTACCTGGAGATGATGGTTAATCTGCTGCGCTGGCAGCAATGATCAGCTGACCGTTGCGCACGTTAATCGCCGGTTCTGCATCCACCGCCAGCCAGGTCGGCCCGTCGAGATCGGCAAAGCGGGTCTGCGGTACCAGCGGCAGTGCGGCGCGTATCGCCCGCGAGGTGCAGAGCATGCAGCCGAGCATGACCGTAAACCCCTGCTGCTGAGCCGCATCGGCCAGCGCCAGCGCCTCGGTCAGCCCGCCCGCTTTATCCAGCTTGATGTTGACCATCTCATATCGGCCTCGCAGCGACGTCAGACTTTCGCGGGTGTGACAGCTCTCATCGGCGCAAATGGGTAATGGATGGATAAAGTTCTCCAGTGCCGCGTCCTCACCCGCTGGCAGGGGCTGTTCCAGCATCGCCACATTGATGTCTGCCAGCAGCTGACAGCGAGCGGCCAGCCCTTCGGCGTGCCAGGATTCATTGGCATCCACAATCAGGGTCGCGTCCGGCACGGCGGCGCGGATCGCCATCAGCCGTTCGGTAATGAAATTATTATCCAGCTTAATCTTCAACAGGGTTGCCCCATGCTGCCACAGCGCCAGCGCGCTGCTGGCCATCGCCTCGGGGGTATCAATGCTGACGGTCTGCGCGGTCACTACATCCTCAGGTGCGGTTACGCCACTAAGCTGCCAGAGGCTGCTCTGCTGCTGGTGTGTGGCGAGATCCCACAGTGCGCTGTCAATGGCGTTGCGCGCAGCCCCGGCGGGCAGCGCCTGTTGTAACGCCTCGCGCGTCATGCCCTGTTGCAGCGCGGGCAGCAGCGTGGCGATTTGCGCCAGTACCGACGCCTCGCTTTCACCATAGCGCGCATAAGGCGTCGCTTCGCCAACGCCTTTTACGCCGTCTTCCTCAATTTCAATCACCACCACTTTGACTTCAGTCCGGGTTCCACGGGCAATGACAAACGGCGTATGCAACGGCCAGGCTTCGGGATAACTTTTTACCGTTCTCATTTCCACTCCACAATGTGTGACGCAGTGGCAGACCGCCACGTTAAATTCCACAATTGAACTCGTAAACCCTTAACATTTATGTCATAAACAACGGCTATCTTTAGCCGTTTTGTGTCAGATCTTCTTTATCATCAAAAGGAATCACTATGTCTCAGACTGTTCATTTTCAGGGTAACGCCGTACCAGTTGCTGGTCAGTTTCCTCAGGCTGGCGATAAAGCCAAAGCTTTCACACTGGTCGCTAAAAACCTGGTCAACGTCTCACTCTCTGAGTATGCAGGAAAACGCAAAATTCTGAACATTTTCCCCAGCGTTGATACCGGTGTCTGTGCTTCATCGGTGCGCAAGTTCAATCAGGCCGCGAGCGAGCTGAATAACGCCGTGGTGTTATGCATCTCTGCCGATCTGCCGTTTGCTCAGTCGCGCTTCTGTGGCGCAGAAAATCTGAGCAATGTGGTGACGTTGTCGACGCTGCGCGGCTCAGAGTTTAAATATGATTATGGCGTGGAAATTGCCGATGGTGCGCTGGAAGGCCTGACCGCACGTGCCGTCATTGTGCTGGATGAGAACGATAAAGTGATCTACAGCCAGTTAGTCGATGAAATCACCACTGAGCCTGATTATGACGCTGCGCTGGCCGCACTGAAGTAATAAAAAAAGCGGATAACCAGGTTATCCGCTTTTCATCTTCTGTCTGTCGTTTATTCGCTTTCGGTGCGCTTCTGCCCCAGACCATATTCCCGCAGCTTATTGGCGATCGCCGTATGCGACACACCAAGCCGTTTCGCCAGTTTGCGGGTGCTGGGATAGGAGAGATAGAGTCGCGTCAGAATCGACCGTTCGAAACGGCTGGTAATCTGATCCAGCGTCCCTTCCATCGCCTCATCGCCCAGTGACACATCCAGAGCCTGTTCAGGCAACACGATATCCTGCGGACGCAGTTCGTAACCTTCCAGTTGGGTTAATGCCCGATAAAGCGCATTTTTCAGCTGACGCACGTTGCCAGGCCAGGCATAGCGGGTCAGAAAAGCGTTGAGTTGCGGCGAGAGTCGCGGACGCGCCATCCCCTGTTCATCTGCAAAGCGGGCAACAAACATCTCGGTCAGCGGCAGAATATCCTGCGGACGATCGCGCAGAGGCGGCAGTTGCAGCGTCAGTACATTGAGCCGGTAAAAGAGATCCTCACGAAACTCCCCGCGCTGCACCAGTTCAATCAGGTTCTTTTGCGTAGCGCAGATCACCCGCACATTGACATGCACTTCATGCTCTTCACCGACGCGGCGGAAGGTGCCATCATTGAGAAAACGCAGCAGCTTGGTCTGCATTCTCGGCGACATCTCACCAATTTCATCCAGTAGCACAGAGCCGCCGTTAGCCTGCTCAAAAAAGCCTTTCTTGCCTTCCAGCGCATTCGGATAGGCTCCGGCGGCATGACCAAACAGCTCGCTTTCGGCTACGTCGTCGGGCAGAGAGGCACAGTTCAGTGCCAGGAAGGGATTTTTCCCGCGGGCACTGCGCAGATGGCAGGCGCGTGCCAGCATATCTTTTCCGGTGCCGGTGTCGCCAACGATCAGTAAGGGCGCATCGAGCATCGCCAGTTTACGCGCCTGATCCACCACCTGCCGCATCTTCGGCGTGACAGCGATAATATGGTCAAACTCCGATTCGTCGGTGACCACCAGATTCTGCAACTGACGGCCCATGCGGGCAGTCGACTTCAGCATCACCATTGCCCCCACCGGCCTGTCGTCCTGGCCCTCTTCGCCCGGCAGGTAAATAGGACGCGCTTCCATCAGAAAATCGCGTCCCTCAATAACCACATGCTGCGCCTGCGCTTCAACCCGATCGCTCTCCAGCCAGCGCATGAAGTTGAAGCCGTTGATCAGGTTACCGGCGCTGAAATTGCGTATCTTCTCTTCATCAAGATTAAACAGGTTCTGTGCGGCCGGATTAGCCAGTTCGACTTTGCTTTTCAGATCGATGGAAAAAACCGGATCCGGCATCGCCACCAGCAGCGCACTGAGCGCACGATGCTCCCTTTCCGAAGGCATGTACGTTACCGTGCGCACATCTGTTACGCCAGGTGTACGCCGGATTTCAGCCATCAGATTACTGAAGGCGTCAAATTCCAGTGCAGAAAAGTTCAGGTAGATGCGGCCCAGCGCCGTGATTTCGATACCGCGTAAATCAATGTTGCGTGCCACCAGCAGATCGAGCAGTTCACGCGTCAGACCGAGTCGGTCCTGACAGAACACTTCCAGACGCATTGCGTTCGCCTTAATCAGGTTCAGATTAGACAATAATACGCTATCTGGCGCACCTGCAGAAAGGGATCTGTCAGGAAAAGTTGACAGGCCAGGCGCGTGTGGCGGACTTTTGTACTGCCCTGCTGGATGCGTCGAACCGCTACTGATTGTCAGCCTTTGTCAGCACCAGGCTGTTGATTACTGGCTGATTGCTGTATATTTTGCTCAACTGATTAGAAATGATTATAAAATGCTGACTTTCTTCGCAAAATACCTGACTGTGGGTCTGTTTACTACCCTGATTCATTGGGTGACATTTTTTATCTGCCTCAGCCAGGGGATGTTCCAGTCGACCGCTAACCTGATTGCTTTTTGCCTGGCCGTTACCTTCTCTTTCTTTGTTAATGCGCGCTGGACTTTTAAACAGCAGGCAACAGCCTGGCGTTATATCCTTTACGTCGCTTTCATGGGCGCGATGGCATTCACCGTAGGTGATCTGGCTGATCGGATCGGCCTCTATCCGATTATTACGCTGATTACCTCATCAGCTATCAGTCTGGCGTGTGGCTTTCTTTTTTCCCGCTTTATCGTATTTAAAGGAGAATAATGAAAATCTCTCTGGTGGTACCGGTATTTAATGAAGAGGAGGCGATCCCTCTTTTTTATCAAGCGGTCAGAAAATACGAAGCGCTGGCAGCCTGGCAGGTTGAGATTGTTTTTATCGATGATGGCAGTACAGACGCAACATATACACTGATTACCCAACTAAGCCAGAGCGATCCGCTGGTGCGCAGCCTGTCATTTATTCGTAATTTCGGCAAAGAACCCGCGCTGTTTGCCGGACTGGAAGCTGCAACCGGCGATGCCGTTATCCCGATAGATGTGGATTTGCAGGATCCGATTGCTATTATTCCCGAGATGATCAGCAAGTGGGAGGCGGGTGCTGATATCGTTCTGGCCAAACGGATTGACAGACGTGCCGATGGCCACCTCAAACGCAAAACCGCTCGCTGGTTTTACAAACTGCATAACAGTATCAGTCATCCGCAGATAGAGGAGAACGTCGGTGATTTCCGGCTAATGTCGCGTGAAGTCGTCGAAAACATTAAGCTGCTGCCCGAGAAGAATCTCTTTATGAAGGGGATTCTGAGCTGGGTCGGCGGAAAGACTGATATCGTGGAATATGTGCGTACTGAGCGGATCGCGGGCCACAGCAAATTCGGCGGCTGGAAGCTGTGGAATCTTGCGCTGGAGGGGCTGACCTCATTTTCTACCGTTCCACTGCGCATCTGGTCCTATCTGGGCTTCCTGGTCGCCTCGCTAGCCTTCCTGTATGGACTCTGGATGATCGTAGATAAATTGCTGTTCGGTAACCCTGTACCAGGCTACCCCTCTATCCTGGTTTCCGTGCTGTTTCTTGGTGGCGTGCAGCTTATTGGCATTGGCGTGTTGGGTGAATATATTGGTCGCATTTATATGGAAACCAAAAACCGGCCTCGCTATATTTTGCGAAAATCCGCGCCGACAAAAATCAACTCACCTCAGAACACCGATTAAATTGCCCGTTCAGGGGCAGAGAAGATGGCCAGATTAAAAAGGATGACTGATGATAGCCACTGATACCGGACTGACCCGCCGTCAGGTCTTTTTGCTTTTTGTAGTAGTTTTTCTGATTGCATACAGTCCCGCTTATTTAACCCTTTACGCCTATACCGATGACTGGACGAACCTCTACTGGGCTAACTTTGACAAGCTGAGTATTTTAAACTGGGACACGTTATCCGGCAGGCCGGTATATGGCATTATTCAGTACAGCGCCTCTTTTCTGGTGGAGAGCGTCGAACGCCTGGCGCTGCTGCGTTGTGTCGCAATTGTTCTGCTCATCTTTACCGGAAACTACATCTATACCCTGTGTGAGAAATATGCGCTGCTGGAGAACCAGGCTCAGCGGATCACCTTTGCGTTATTGCTTTGCCTGCTGCCCTCATTCCAGGTTTATATTGCATGGGCATCCTGCTTTCCCTATATCGCTGCAATTCTGCTGGCAGGTGCCAGCTACCGCTTCTCGATAAAACCGGGCATTACAGGACGCATTATAGCGGTCTGCCTGCTGACCATTGCCTTCTGTCTTTATCAACCGGCCGCGATGACCTTCACCTTCTTTGCCGCACTGGATTTGTGCCTTTCAGAGCGGAAAATCGATAAGAAGCGTGCGGTAATCTCTCTGATGGTGCTGGGCGCAGGAATGTTCGCAGCACTCATTGCCTCGAAGGTCCTGCCCGTCCAGCTTTATGGCCATTCACTGCCGCGTTCCGCGTTCAGCTACGACGTCCCGGTTAAGCTGAAATGGTTTTTCAGCGAATACCTTAAGAACGTTATCTGTAATTTTGACCTCGGCGCTAAAACGGTGTCGGTGATAATCTCATCCGTCATCATTGGTTTTGGATTGAAGAAAATTAAAGCAGCGGGCAATGACAAATTTTATCTGATGTTTATCTTACTGCTGATTGCCGCGCTGCCTAATCTTATCGTCAGTGAAAGTATGGCGGCCTACCGGACCCTGATTGCCGGTGCGCTGCTCACCACCAGCGCGTTTATTTTGGGCCTGTTTGAAATCAGCAAAAAGTTAAAATGGAAAAATGCCTTTTATGCCCTGCTGGTGATCGCTGCCGCCTCGCTGTCGATCAGTCACCTGATTAATGGCTACTCGGTACCCGCCCGCAAAGAATTTGCCCTGCTTGAGCAGGCAATCACTCAGCAGGTACCTAAAGATTTTCAGGGTGCGCTCTATTATCGGCTGACCGGCGAGTATCTGCCGAAAGTTGCGACGTTAAGAAAATATGACGACTTCGGCGGACTGGGGTTAAGCATGTCATGGACATTCGGCGGGATGGCGCATTTTATCAGGGAGAAAAATGGGATGGCCTACACGCTGCCAGCGGATCCGGTGATCACTGATGAGTCGGGCTGTCCGGGTGAGTGTCTGGTCATCGACTCCCGACAGGTGCTGCGTCAGGCACACTAATGAATAAAGGCGGCAATGCCGCCTTTAATTTGTCACGAGAGCGTCAGGCTGACTTATTGCCGCCCTTCTGCAGCGCCTCTTTTAACTGGCCCAGCAGCTCACGACGGAAATCGCCGAGCCGTGGCTTATCCTGCTCCAGCCACGGCAGTGGACGGCACAGCTCCATCGCTTTGATGCCCAGCCTTGCGGTCAGCAAACCCGCGCCAATGCCCTGCGCGGCGCGCGTGGAAAGCCGGGCGGCGATATCCTGCGACATCCAGTCCATACCCACTTCCCGCACCAGTTCGGAAGCCCCGGCAAAGGCCATGTTGAGCAGCACCAGTCGGAACAGCCGGATGCGGCTGAAGTAGCCCAGCTCAATGCCGTAAATAGCCGCGATGCGATTGACCAGCCGCAGATTACGCCAGGCGATAAACGCCATATCCACCAGCGCCAGCGGGCTGACCGCAATCATCAGCGTGGCTTCAGCAGCATGACGGCTGATTTCGCGCCGCGCCTGCCGATCCAGCACCGGCTGCACCAGCTGCGCATATAAGCGGACAATTTCACTGTCATTGTGGGTTTCGTGCAGCGAGGCATGCCAGCGCTGCAGGGCCGGATGCGCCTGATCCAGCTCTGCCTGCTGCGCCAGTTTTTCGCAGAAGGCCCGGCCTTTACCGATGCCATGACTGTGCAGCAACTCACGGCCCACATCCCGCTCCCCGGCGCGCTGACGCAGCTGATAAAGACGACGCCACTCGGTGGTCAGTGTGCCCACACCAGCCAGGACGATCAGACCACCCGCCACGCCGCTGCCCAGCGAAAACCAGTCGCGGGCCAGCCAGGCGTCATGTGTCCACTGCACACCCTGCGCAATCACGCTGACGCCAAACAGCAGCACGCCAGCGGTCACCAGTTTGCGCCACAGGCTGCGCTTAGGTTTCAGCGCCGCTTCTACCGCCCGTTCACCAGCGCCCTCCTCTTCGACAGCGACCTCTTCATCCTGCACCGCCAGAAACGCCGCCTGCGCTTCCGCTTCAAAAGTCTGCGCCGGGCGTAGCGGCGAGGTGCTGCTCTCATCCAGCGGACGGGCAAAATCGATACGCGGCTTCAGCGGATCATTCATCGCAATTTATCTCCCAATAAAAATTCCAGCGCGGCATCCATGCGGATATGTGGCAGCGGACGATCGACGTCAAGCTGCTGCGGCCGGAACTGTTCAAACTGAAAACCCTGCTGCTGCCAGAAAGCATTACCGGGCAGGCGCGGCGGGACTTCGCCCGGATAGACCGTGAGTGGCTCACCATCATCCAGCCGATGGCCGCGCAGGGCCGGAATCTTCTCGCCACGGTGATCGACCAGCCCGCTCTGCGTCGCCTGTACCGACGCCAGCCCGATGCAATCCATGCTGATCCCTTCAAACGCCGCGTTCTGCCAGGCATCCTGCACCAGCTGCTGCAACAGTGACACCATATTGCCGTGCTGATCGCTGGTGATGTGATCCGCCTTGGTGGCGGCAAACAGCAATTTATCGATCACCGGCGAGAACAAACGTCGAAACAGGGTTCGCTGACCGTAATGAAAACTCTGCATCAGCTGCGTCAGCGCCAGGCGCATATCGTTAAACGCCTGGGGCCCGCTGTTCAATGGCTGCAGGCAGTCAACCAGCACAATCTGGCGGTCAAAACGCAGGAAGTGATTTTTGTAGAAGCCTTTTACCACATGCTGACAGTAGTAGTTAAACCGCTGCTGCAGCATGCTGAAGTTACTGCCCTTGTCTGCCTGCGCCAGTTTAGTGAGTTGCGCTTCATCAGCCGTCGGCCAGGGGAAGAACTGCAGCGCGGGCGCGCCTGCCATATCCCCAGGCAGCACGAAGCGACCAGGCTGAATAAAGTGTAAGCCTTCCGATTTACAGCGATGAAGGTAGTCGGTCCAGGCAGCGGCAATCTCAGCCAGTTGGGTTTCATCTGCGGGGGCCAGCGGATCAAGTTTTTCGCAGAGGGTACGCCAGGGCTTAGCCCACTCAGCACGATCGCCCTGAAGCAGACCGTTCATCTGCCGGGACCAGGCGAGGTAATCCTGCGCCAGCATCGGCAGATCCAGCAACCATTCACCAGGATAGTCGACAATCTCCAGATAGAGCGTCGCGGTCTCTTTCAGGTGACGCAGCAGCGAATCATTGGGACGGTAACGCAGCGCCAGACGCATTTCGCTGACGCCGCGGGTGGGTGTGGGCCAGGCAGGCGGGGTGCTGTATAGCTGTGCCAGCCCTTCGTCATAGGTGAAACGGGCGGTGCCCATATCACGCTGGGGCACCCGCTTTACGCCTAACAGGCGCTCATCCCGCACCACGGAAAACAGCGGCAAACGCGCACCGCTGTGAACCGTTAAAAGCTGATTAACCAGTGAGGTTATAAAGGCGGTTTTACCGCTGCGGCTTAATCCGGTGACCGCCAGCCGCAGGTGGCGATCAACGCCACGGTTCATTAACGCCATTAATTCAGTTTGCAGTCTTTTCATCTTTCTCCCTGATGAAGCGCGATGCCACCCGGTTCATCACGCGTTTCAGTAATGGCTCAAGCGCCACAGCCAGCAGCAGACGTAAGGGGCGACGCGCTACCGATTTCACTGCCCAGCCAGTAACACCGGCGGGACCGTAGGTAACAGCATTAATAATGATGAATCTGGCGGCCGACTTCAATGCAGGTGCCGCGCGGTGACGAAAACCAGTGGATCGCGAAAAAGACATCAACACCTCCATTGAGTAAGCGAACGGGCCTGAAACGGCCCGGCGATAGAATAATCAAATCTGGCGGAATCGGCTGCGCACGCTGAAGGTTTCAGACGTTACATAGCGTTCCACGTCACGCACACTGCGTTCATCCTGCTGCAGGGCGTTCTCCAGTTGATCCAGCAACTCGCTGGCGGTGGGCTGGCGCTCAGTCCGGGAGGCAGAGGCGGGTTTCACATCCAGCACAAAACCCAATACAAAGTAGGCGATCACCGTAAAGAGAAACAGACCAAAGAACAGTGATAACACCACGATGACACGCAGCAGACGAACCGGAATATCGAGATACTCTGCCAGGCCAGCGCAGACGCCCATCAACTTTCCTTCGTCAGGCTTGCGCCACAACTTGCGGCCTTTCATCATGGTTGCCTCCAGTTGGGATGTTCGGCGTCCAGAATCGCTTCCAGCGCGTCGATGCGTTCGCGCATCCGTTGCGCATCCTGGGTGACGCGCTGCAGGCGCTGGATTTCGCCTTGCGACAGTTCCGAACCGCCGTTGCGTTTGCCGTTGTAATGCAACCATAACCAGATCGGTGCGACAAACAGCACGAAAATCGTTAGCGGTATGGCGAGAAAAAGTGCGCTCATTGACTCTCCTTAATCACTTATCGCAACGTCGATGATTACTCACTGCGGTTCATGCTGGCTTTCAGCGCATTAAGCTGCTGGCTGATTTCATCGTCTGCTTTCAGGTCAGTAAACTGCTGGTCCAGGGTTTTTGGTTTACCAAAACCGTGACTTTCTGCTTCCGCTTCCATATGGTCGATACGACGTTCAAAAGATTCGAACCGTGCCATCGCTTCGTCGATTTTACCGCTATCCAGCTGACGACGAACGTCGCGTGATGAAGAGGCTGCCTGATGACGCAGGGTTAACGCCTGCTGACGGGCACGTGTCTCACTCAGTTTTTTCTCCAGCTCGCTGATTTCGCCTTTCATGCGCTCCAGCGTCTCTTCAACCTGGCCCACTTCCTGTTTCAGTGAGGCGATAAGATCGGTAAGTTTCTGTTTTTCAATCAGCGCGGAACGGGCCAGATCATCTTTATCTTTGCGCAGCGCCAGCTCCGCTTTTTCCTGCCACTCAGCCTGCTGAATCTCCGCCTGCTCAATACGGCGTGACAACTGTTTCTTTTCAGCCAGCGCCCGCGCAGAGGTGGAGCGCACTTCAACTAAGGTGTCTTCCATTTCCTGAATCATCAGCCGGACCAGTTTCTGCGGATCTTCCGCACGCTCCAGCAGGGAATTAATGTTGGCATTAACGATGTCGGCGAAACGAGAAAAAATACCCATAATGATGTTCCTCTTTAAATGTTTTAAAACGTGAAGTCCTGCTGAGTTAATACAAAATGCGTGCCAATTTTATATTCAATTGATTTTTATCATGTTTTAAATTTTACAGCCCTTCCCGCTTGTTTTAAGATAGTCAAAATGATTAAGGGGTGGCGAAATTCATCATGACAGGCAATAGCGATAATCTCCTGGGTGAGTCGAACAATTTTCTTGAGGTGCTGGAACAGGTTTCCAAACTGGCCCCCCTTGAGAAACCGGTACTGGTGATTGGCGAGCGTGGGACGGGCAAAGAGTTGATCGCCAGCCGACTACACTATCTCTCTGATCGCTGGCAGGGGCCGTTTATCTCGCTCAACTGCGCCGCGCTGAATGAAAATCTGCTCGATTCTGAACTGTTCGGTCATGAGGCTGGCGCCTTTACTGGCGCGCAGAAGCGCCATCTTGGCCGGTTTGAACGTGCTGACGGCGGCACGCTGTTTCTGGATGAGCTGGCAACGGCACCGATGCTGGTTCAGGAAAAGCTGCTCAGGGTAATTGAATATGGACAGCTGGAGCGGGTCGGCGGCAATCACTCCCTGCAGGTAAATGTGCGACTGGTCTGTGCGACCAACGAAGACCTGCCCGCGCTGGCGGCGGCGGGAAAATTCCGCGCCGATCTGCTGGATCGTCTGGCCTTTGATGTGGTGCAGTTACCGCCCCTGCGCGAACGACGCAGCGATATACTGGTGATGGCCGAGCATTTCGCTATCCAGATGTGCCGCGAACTCAGCCTGTTACTGTTTCCCGGATTTACCCGACGGGCGCAGCAGGTTCTGCTTGATTACCACTGGCCTGGCAACGTTCGCGAGCTTAAAAATGTGGTGGAGCGTTCGGTTTATCGTCATAACAGCAGCGAGCAGCCACTGGATAATGTCATCATCAACCCGTTTGCTACGCGCCCTGAACCGATTGCTGTCATCCGGACCAGTCAGGAGGCGGGTAGCAGCGCACTGCCTGCCCTGCCGCTGGATCTGCGTCAATGGCAGAATCAGCAGGAGCGGGAGCTGGTGGAAGCCAGCCTGCAGCGGGCTCGTTATAACCAGCGCCGTGCTGCGGGCTTATTAGGTGTCACCTATCATCAGTTGCGCGCGATGATGAAGAAGCACGATATAAAAGCAGAGAGTTAATTAACGCCACCAATCCTATAATTCTCTCGGCCTTGTGAATTAACAACCCGGTATAAACCGGGCTGTTTTTCACGTTAAGCCGCCTGCCCATTACGTGTTGTGCGTCTTAGTCCCCATTTTTTCAGGTTGCCGGATAGCAGGAACCAGACCGACGCCAGCGGTAACCACCACCACGGCCAGCGCTGATATCAGCAATACAGTGCTCATACCAAAGTGTGTTGCCAGCGGCCCCGCGACCAGTTGTCCAAAGGGAATGGCGATAAAGGAACCCATCGCATCATAAGCGTACACGCGAGCCAGCTTATCCGGTGGGATATGAGTCTGTAATGAGTGCGCCCAGGTTACGCCGAACAGGCCCAGTGACATGCCAGCAATGAAGAAACCCACTATCAGCAATGCTGCTGACGCATTCTGGCTCAGCATAAACAGCGGAAGTGCGTAAAGACCTGCCAGCATCGCGCCAATAAAGAGATCACGACGTGGATGCCATCTCATAGCCAGAAATGAACCAGCAATTAAACCCACGCTGTGGGCAGCCACGATAATTCCCCACTGCGCCCGTCCGAAAGAGGCATCGGCAATCATCGGGCCAAGTACCACCACAATGCCATTAAAGGCGACGTTGATAATGGCGAACTGAAGGACTATCGACCAAATCCAGCTTCGTCCGGCGAACTCTGCCCATCCCTCTTTGATGTCGCGCAGGATATTGCCTTGCGAAGCCGCGGCTTTACTCGATTTCACACGGATCAGGAAATAGAGCGGCGCGGAAACGGCAAAACCCAGCGCATCAATTGCCAGCCCCCAGCCCGGCCCGACAGCGCTGGTGATAATTCCCCCCAGCGATGCCCCCATCACCGTACCGCCATAAATCCCGAGCTGGATTAATGCGTTAGCCTGACGCAAATCCGTTGCAGGAACCACCTGCGGAACCAGCGCAGACGATGCAGGTAGTGCGATGCCTGCCGCCGCACCATTCAGGGCACCCAGCAAAGTCAGGCTAATTACAGTTGCTGAGCCATCGAGTACAGACCAGGCGACGATAGCCTGTGAAACAGCGGCAACCACTGCCGATGAAACTAATACCCGACTGCGAGAGTAGCGATCGGCGACAACACCGCCCACCAGCAGGAAAAGCACGTTACACAGTGAACGGGACGCAACCACTATCCCTAAATCAGAGGCAGAGCCGCCAATATCCAGTACCGCAAAAGCCAGCGCAATGGGTGCAATCCCATTGCCCAGCACGGTGAACAGACGTCCAAAAAAGAGATAGCGAAAGGATGTATGCTGAAAAGCCTGAACGTTTTTTTGGAATTTATTCATTGCCAGGGAGTGGGTGACCAGAAGATGAGCTTATAGTACCTGCGTTTTTGTAATAGTTAAGTGCGGTTTAATTCAGGACCCGCTTAGCTAAACGGGAGGCCAGCAGAGATAACATCAGCATTAACTCACTTTTCTCTCCCGTTTTTTTCATCGCCACACCGCATTCAAAGCGCCGGCGCTTTTAGCAGCTTTCACTTCCCCGTCCAGGCAGGCATGCCACTCTATATAAGCCAAAAAAAAGCCCGCCAACCGGCGGGCAACAATACTGGAAGCAATGTGAGCAATGTCGTGCTCTTCTACGGCAGAGCCACCGTCGAAGCGCAGATGAATAATAATCATTCTTATTATCATCTGTAAACAGGTTATTGAGAATTTTTCTCATTACCACACCTTCTGTGCGCTTTTTTTACCGCCGCAATGATGAAAATCAGGCTGGCAGCGGTTGCAGGTTTTGGGACAATGCCCGCTTTGCGATACACTCTGTTTAATGCCTCAAAATCGTTGAGTTCTATGTCAAAACTATTATGTTCGCTGTTGCTGAGCCTCAGCGTGTTGAGTGCCCCTGCGTGGTCAGCGCCTGCGGGTGATATCCGCCAGACCGGCTTCGTCTATTGCGTCAGCGGCACGCTGAACACCTTTAATCCGCAGATGGCCAGCAGCGGGCTGACTGTCGATACGCTGGCGGCACAACTGTATGACCGCCTGCTGGATGTCGATCCTTACACCTATCGTCTCAAGCCCGATCTGGCCTCCAGCTGGGAAGTGCGCGATAACGGCGCAACGTATCGCTTTCACCTGCGCAGCGGCGTGCAGTTTCAGCAGACGAATCAGTTCCGCCCCACCCGGGCGCTGAACGCCGACGATGTGGTCTTTAGCTTCGCCCGGATGTTTGATCGCAATCATCCCTGGCACAACGTTAATGGCGGCAACTATCCCTACTTTGACAGCCTGCAATTTGCTGATTCAGTGCAGAGCGTGAAAAAAATCGACAACAGGACGGTTGAGTTCAGACTGAACAGCCCGGATGCGTCGTTCCTGTGGCACATGGCGACCCACTATGCGCCAGTGCTGTCGAAAGAGTATGCCGATCAGCTCACCGCGCAGGGCCGACAGGAAGAGATGGACAGACAACCGGTTGGCACCGGTCCTTATCAGCTCAGCGAATACCGCACCGGTCAGTACATCCGCCTGGCGCGCAATCCCCACTACTGGAAAGGAGTGCCGCGTCTGCAACAGGCGGTGATCGATCTCGGCTCGGGCGGCACCGGGCGGCTCTCCAAATTGTTAACCGGCGAATGTGACGTACTGGCCTATCCCGCGGCCAGCCAGCTCAGTATCCTGCGCGATGACCCGCGCCTGCGGATGACGCTGCGTCCCGGCATGAACATCGCCTATCTGGCCTTTAATACACGCAAACCGCCGCTCGACCGCCCTGAGGTACGTCACGCGCTGGCACTGGCGATCAACAATGAGCGGTTGATGGAGTCAATCTATTACGGCACCGCCGAAACCGCTGCTTCGATATTACCTCGCGCCTCCTGGGCATATGATAATGATGCACGCATCACCAGCTATGATCCGGAGAAGTCGCGTGCCGCGCTGGCGGCTCTGGGCATCAGCGATCTACATCTGCGGCTGGTGGTGCCTGTCGCATCGCAGTCCTGGAATCCCAGCCCGCTGAAAACCGCCGAACTGTTGCAGGCGGATCTGGCGCAGGTCGGCGTCCGGCTGACCATTGTGCCGGTTGAGGGCCGTTTTCAGGAGGCGCAACTGATGGCGATGAATCATGATCTGACACTGTCAGGCTGGGCCACCGACAGTAACGATCCGGACAGTTTCTTCCGGCCACTGCTCAGTTGTGCGGCGATTCGCTCGCAGACCAATTACGCGCACTGGTGCTCGCCGGCCTTTGACGAAACGCTGCAGAATGCCCTGTTATCACAACAACTCTCTGGCCGCATCGACAGTTATGACAAAGCGCAGCAGATTCTGGCGCAGGAGTTGCCGGTGCTGCCGCTGGCATCCTCTCTGCGACTGCAGGCGTTTCGTCATGATATTAAAGGGCTGGTCCTGAGTCCGTTTGGCAACGCCTCGTTTGCCGGGGTTTATCGTGAACGCGATAAGGAAAAGTAAGTGATTATCTATATCTTGCGGCGCCTGCTGCTACTGATTATTACCCTGTTTCTGCTGTCGCTGGTGAGCTTCAGTCTGAGCTACTTTACGCCTAACGCCCCGCTGGAAGGCGCGGCGCTCTCGGACGCCTGGTGGTTCTGGTTTAAAGGGATGCTGCAGTTTGATTTCGGCGTCTCCAGCACCAACGGTCAGGAGATTGGCCTGCAACTGCGTGAGGTTTTCCCGGCCACCATGGAGTTGTGTATCCTGGCGTTTCTGTTCGCGCTGCTGGTCGGGATCCCGCTGGGGATTTGTGCCGGCGTAATGCGCAATAAATGGCAGGACAAAACCATCAGTGCGCTGGCGCTGATTGGCTTTTCTGCGCCAATTTTCTGGCTGGCGCTGCTGCTGACGCTATTCTTCTCGCTGACGCTGGGCTGGCTGCCGGTGTCCGGTCGTCACGACCTGCTCTATCCGGTGCAGAGTGTCACTGGCTTTGCGCTGATTGACGCCTGGATGAGTCCTTCGCCCTGGCGGCATGAGATGATTATCAGCGTCCTGAACCACCTGATTTTACCGGTGCTGGTGCTGGCGATGGCACCTACGACGGAAGTGATCCGCCTGCTGCGCAACAGCACCAGCGACGTTATGGACAAAAATTATGTCAAAGCAGCGGCCACGCGGGGTCTTTCGCCCTTTACGGTGATCCGCCGCCACGTGCTGCATAATGCGCTGCCGCCGGTAATCCCGCGTCTGGGTCTGCAATTTTCCACCATGCTGACGCTGGCGATGATCACCGAGATGGTCTTTAACTGGCCGGGTCTGGGACGCTGGTTAATTAATGCGATTCGCCAGCAGGATTACGCGGCGATCTCCGCTGGTGTGATGGTGATTGGCGGGCTGGTAATTCTGGTTAATGTAATTTCTGATGTGATTGGCGCGGCCATGAACCCGCTCAAACATAAGGAATGGTATGCCGTCCGATAATGCTCAGGGCGCTAAGGCAAAACACGAAATAAACAGGTGATTTTGTCTTTCTTAAGTCGTTTTCAGAGCAGGCATTCGTGTACCCACATAATTTTTCTGCAGAAACCGATTGATGTTCAAATCGTAAAAAATTGATGAGGTGATGAACATTTATGGATGACGTTGATCTGGCACAGGCGCGCGAAGAAGCGCATCTCGCAGCCTCTCTTGCAGCGCGTAAGACCAAACCTAAAAGCCCAAATGGCTTATGCATCTGGTGTAAAGACGAGCCTGTCGTGGCTGAAACGGCGTTCTGTTCAGCCGAGTGCGATGAGGATTATCACAAGCATCGCCGTGAGCAGAGCCAGCGGATTAATTAAGCGCCAGAATGACGTCACCCTATCCCGGTCAGACTAAAACGCGAAGTGCGATGGCCTATGCTGCCCGATCAGCGGCACCTGTAAGGTTACTGATTTAGCGGTCGGGATAGTGATGCGAAAAGCGCTGCCCCTTAATGACGCCGGCGTTAGCCCGCTCGATGGCGTGAATCTGTCCGGCAGTCAGTACCCAACATGAATGACAACCATGCAGACCTCAGGCGCTTTCCCCCCTGAACCTGAAGCGCCTTTGAATAACGTTTCCTGTTCATTTCCTCCCCGGCGAATGGCACTCACGGGCGGGCACGTTAACAAAAGAGGAGCCATTCAGTCTGGCAGCAGAAATAACCGCTGTCATGGCTCAACCAGGTCAGATCGATGTATATATAACGAGGGTGCATGTTGGTTTTTTATAATAGCTGACTCTCTTTATCGGCAGTGAATAATAATCGGGCACCCCTGGTGCTGACTATCACCCTGGCGGCTAAGGTAAAGTTGCTATTAATGCCAGGCATCCATCACGCATGTTAGGCCATGATAATTACCCCGCTTGATAGATTCTTGATATTTCCTTGCCTTTATATTGATAAAAAAAATGCATACTGCCCTGATTAAATGCCTTAGCAGAGGTCATCTGTCCGGAGTTACTGACAGGTAACTCAATGGCATAGGACGGTGAGCATTCAGGCGCCTTCTGTTTAACTCGATTTATCAGGAAAACTATCAGGTTTAACAACTTATATGAGCCACATCAAAAGAATACTCTACGGCTGGGAAAAGTCTGACGCTGGCATTTATGAACACTGTTTTAACCGCTTTGGTGGGAGTGTCAATATGCATCCTGACGTGATCAGTTTTTTCTCCTCCCGTACAGGACACAATGCAACGTATTTTCATAAAGAAAACAAAGGGGATTATATTGCCGCATATGCCTTGCTGGATAACTCACGGGTAGGTGTCGAGCAATGGAAAAAATTTCCGCTATCCTATGATGAAATCATGGTGCCGGCGGCTAAAGATGCCACGATGTTTTTCCCTGAAAAAACAAATAAAATGTCACATTTCAACAAGCACAACTTCATAAATTTTAACTTTTACTTTGCCCGAAAAAATAAAGTGTGCTTTGTAAAAGAGAGCTATTCAGTTAAAACTGAGAAAAATCGCCGCAACGAATACAATCGCTTCATACGTGCGGGGGGTCGCTGCTGTGAAATAAATCAATTCAGCCCTGAAGAACTGGCAGACCATTACATTTTCCTTTTTAAGTCCCGTTTTTCTGACAGCATAACGTGTTATTCCAGGGAGAACCTGATCACACTTATTATTGCCATGAAAAAGATGCTTTTCGGTTATATTCTTTTTATCGGGAACGAGCCGTGCGCGATGGATTTGCTCTTCATGGCTGAGAGTGAACACGTTATCTATTTTGATGTGCCAAACGGTGGCGTCAACATGAAATATACGGAACTCAGTCCGGGTAGTTTACTTATGTGGAAAAATATTGGTGCGGCACGGGAATATTGTAAGCAAACGGGCAAGGAGATGAGACTTTCAATCGGTTCACTTGATAAAGAATGGACATATAAACTTCGCTGGGCAGATGCGCATCCCACAGGAAAAACGATTTTTTAATCTTTCAGGGAAGACAGCGCTATTGTCTGCAACAGATTATTTGAAATAAATATAACCTAGCCCACTCGTCAAGCGCCCGTTACCAATCAATGGTGTTTAAAGGTATAAATTATTAATCCAGGAGCAACAGGATTTTGATGAATCACTGTTCTTATCCGCGCCGTCTGTCAGATACTAATTCGTTATCGATACGATCAGGTAAACTTACGGCAATATGTATGCGATCAACCTCTGCCTGAAAATGGCGTCATCGTTTGGGAAACAGAGCGCATTTTTATCTGATTTTTTTGCAGCATCTCTGATTCGCCAGATGCCAGGAGGCATACCAAAATGTCGTGAGAAGGCGCGAGTGAACGTTTGCTGAGAGTCGTAGTGAAACTGGTCAGCCACCTCTGCAATAGTGGCTTCAGTAAACCTTAAACTGCGTGAGGCAGCCTGCATTCTCTGGTTATTAATATACTTCCCAAGGCTGACTCCACGATGTTTTGTGAACATTCTGTTGAGGTGCCATTTCGAATATCCACTTTTCTGAGCAATTTTATCCAGATTTATCTTTTCATCCGCATGATCATCCATCCATTCTATTAATGCATTAAAGAAATTTTTATCTATCATGCCATCCCCCTATTGCGTTTTTTGCAATGCCTTTAAATTTAAACTCATTACCGCACTAAATTTAATGACAAACCAAACGGTTACATCGTGCTTCTCTAAGCTCTTTTCTTTATTTACGCCATTCATTTATCTCCCTGAACATAGCGTCCGCTCTCAGGACGCGACTATCTCTCAACGTCATCAATGAACAATCAGGAAATGATGAAGAATCTGTCAACGCTATACAAAAAAGAGTTACTTCTGTTGAGGTAAACGCCTTAGGTGTTGGATTATCCGTCTTCTGTGGATGATTTACGGTGTATTACTCATTCAGCATCATGCGCAATTTACTGTGCACATTCCGGCCTGGTTTCCGTACAGGGCCATTCGCGTACACCCTCTGCACCTCAAAACAGCGGGGGGCGAACATGGATATCCACCCCTTGCTTGTTGTTCGCTGAGGTTGCAAGCACAAACGCCTCTGCTCCAGTTTATTATCGCCAGCTCGCTTCCACTCGCATCAGCCGTTGGCTGGCACCATCGCACGGCCATGCTTTTACAGCGGTCTGAACCTCAGGATCACCTTAAACCAGCCGGTAACCCTGCATAATATCGGCATGAAGTTATCCACTGAGATGCGAACAATTTTCAGGATAGGCTAAAATTCTTTGAGTAAGCGTCAGTAAAAAAGCTCGCGGTTACGACGCGGTTTATCAGGAAGAGGACGAAAAATGAAATTCGCTGTAATTTTTGAAGATACCGGCGTTGAAGAGGAACATGAGTTTGACACCAAACCTGTTGCCGGAGATTTAGTGACGTTAATGCGCGATGGAGTAGGTAAAGATTATATCGTGATCATTGAGCCGGATCCTGACCACACCCACGACGATGGGCGCGATGGACATCCAACAAAGGCCAGGGTGCGGCCAGCGTAGCATTCGCTAAGCGTGAATCAGCCGCCCAGTGAGGCGGCTTTTTCTTGCCTGCTATCTGGTAGTGAATAGGACTTTTTTCAGTCTGTTCAGGCCCCTCCCCCGACGCAAATCGTAACCCTCTGTAATCCAGAGCCGAAATTGCTGACGCCGTTCCCTTGCCTGCAACAGGGATATCGTCGGATAATCACCTATAGTCAGCTGAACGGGCTTATCCTCCCAGCGATAACGGTAGAAAAATGTCCTGCCTTAAAGGGAGTGCCTGACATTCAGGACGTGCGCGTCGGAGATATCCTCTTTTTCATCGCGACGCTAACTCTGCGCTTTCCTGAGTCTGGTGTCGGTCAGCAATGTGCAGAGACCCTTTGCTAAGACGCAGAGATCTGCACAACACACATAATTTAACGCTATTCAGAGTCATCAATGACAAAGCAACATAATGCATACGAGCGGGGCAAGCACCTGATATGAATGATTTTTATACAGCAACGTTGCCCGAAGTTAAGCAGAGTAAAGTGAAAGCGTATGCCCACCGATAATATCTACGCCGAAAAACGCCTGCCCAGCGCGTTTCGTCAGAGCTGGCATCATTTTTATAGCAACCCGATTTCGATGGTCGGCCTGTATGGATTTGGCGCACTGCTGTTGCTCTGCCTGTCTGGCGGGCTGATAGCGCCCTACAATATCGATCAGCAGTTCCTGGGTTATCAGTTGCTGCCGCCCTCCTGGTCACACTACGGCGATGTCTCCTTCTTTCTTGGCACCGACGATCTGGGTCGGGATGTGCTGAGCCGCCTGCTGAGCGGTGCAGGCCCAACGGTGGGCTCGGCGATTCTGGTGACGCTGTTCGCCACGCTCGGCGCGCTGGTGCTGGGCGTACTGGCGGGTATGACGCATGGTATACGCTCGGCGGTGATGAACCACGTGCTGGACACCCTGCTCTCCATTCCGTCGCTGTTACTGGCAATTATTGTGGTGGCGTTTCTCGGGCCGCGACTTGAACATGCACTGCTGGCCGTCTGGCTGGCGCTGATACCCCGTCTGGTGCGCGAGATTTACAGTGCCGTGCATGATGAGCTGGAAAAAGAGTATGTGGTGGCGGCTCGTCTGGACGGTGCCCGAAGCCGCAATATCCTGCGCTACGCTATTTTGCCTAACATTTTACCGTTGCTGATCACCGAAATTACCCGCGCGCTGTCGATGGCGATTCTGGATATTGCCGCACTCGGATTCCTCGACCTCGGCGCGCAGCTGCCTTCGCCGGAATGGGGAGCGATGCTGGGGGATTCGCTGGAGCTGATCTATGTCGCCCCCTGGACCGTTATGCTGCCGGGTGTGGCGCTGATGGTCAGCGTATTAATTGTTAACCTGCTCGGTGACGGCATCCGTCGCGCCGTCGAAGCGGGAGTGGAATAAATGCCGTTACTCGATATCCGTAATCTGACCATTGAATTTATGACCGCAGACGGGCCGGTCAAGGCGGTCGATCGCGTCAATCTGACGCTGGGCGAAGGTGAAATCCGTGGCCTGGTCGGTGAGTCCGGCTCCGGTAAGAGCCTGGTTGCCAAGGCGATCTGCGGCGTGACCAACGATAACTGGCGTGTGACCGCCGATCGCATGGTGTTTGATGATGTCGACCTGCTGCGCCTGTCGCCGCGCGAGCGCCGCCGCATTATCGGGCATAACGTCTCGATGATTTTTCAGGAGCCGCAATCCTGTCTGGATCCCTCTGAAAGCATCGGTCGTCAGCTGATGCAGGTGATCCCACGCTGGACGTATAAAGGCCCATGGCTGAAACGCTTCTGGTTCTGGCGCAAAACCCGCGCCATCGAACTGCTGCATCGCGTCGGCATTAAAGATCACAAAGATATTATGCGCAGCTTCCCCTATGAGCTGACCGAAGGGGAATGCCAGAAAGTGATGATCGCGATTGCGCTGGCTAACCAGCCGCGTCTGCTGATCGCCGATGAGCCGACGAACGCCATGGAACCCACGACGCAGGCGCAGATTTTCCGCCTGCTGAGCCGTCTGAACCAGAACAACAACACCACCATTCTGCTGATCAGTCATGACCTGCGCACCATGAGCCAGTGGGCGGACCGTATCAACGTGATGTACTGTGGTCAGACGGTGGAAACCGCCCAGAGCGAAGATTTAATGAGTACGCCGCATCATCCGTATACTCAGGCGCTGATTCGGGCGATGCCCGATTTTGGACGATCCCTGCCGCACAAAAGCCGTCTCAATACCCTGTCCGGGGCGATCCCGTCGCTGGAGAGCCTGCCGATTGGCTGTCGTCTGGGGCCACGTTGCCCCTATGCGCAGCGCAAATGTATTGAAACACCGCGGCTCACCGGCAGCAAAACGCATCTCTACGCCTGTCATTTCCCGCTGAATATGGAGGGCCAGTAGCATGGAGACCCTGCTGGAAGTGCGCAACCTGAGTAAAACCTTTCGCTATCGCACGGGCCTGTTCCGCCGTCAGCACGTGGAGGCGGTGAAGTCGGTCAGCTTTACCCTGCGTGAAAAACAGACGCTGGCGATTATCGGCGAAAACGGTTCTGGCAAGTCCACGCTGGCGAAGATGCTCAGCGGCATGGTCGCCCCCACCGAAGGGGAGATTCTGATTGACGATCATCCGCTGACCTTTGGCGATTATGGCTATCGCAGTCAGCGCATCCGCATGATTTTTCAGGATCCCTCAACCTCACTGAATCCGCGTCAGCGCATCAGTCAGATCCTGGAGTTCCCGCTGCGGCTCAATACCGATCTCAGCGCGGAGGAACGCGAAAAGCGCATTATCGCCACCCTGCGTCAGGTGGGATTACTGCGCGATCACGCCGGGTATTATCCGCACATGCTGGCACCCGGTCAGAAGCAGCGACTGGGTCTGGCCCGCGCGTTGATACTGCAACCCAAAGTGATTGTGGCCGATGAAGCGCTGGCCTCGCTGGATATGACCATGCGTTCCCAGCTGGTGAATCTGATGCTGGAACTGCAGGAGAAGCATGGGATCGCTTACATTTATGTTACCCAGCATCTGGGGATGATGAAGCACATCAGCGATAAAGTACTGGTGATGCATCAGGGCGAAGTGGTCGAGCGCGGCGGCACCGCTGATGTGCTGGCCTCCCCGCTGCACGATCTGACCCGACGACTGATCAGCAGCCATTTTGGCGAAGCACTGAGTGCCGAAGCCTGGCGACGCGAGCGTTGATTTTTGCTGCATATCGCGGAAATTGCGGGGCGATTTACCTGATTTATGAGAGACGTGCTAGAATCCGCACGTCGATTAACGTCGGTCGCTTACTTTTTAACCATGCGGCCGCCAACTACAATGACCATAAGGATTACAGCTATGGGTTTTCTTTCCGGTAAGCGCATTCTGATTACTGGCGTTGCCAGTAAACTTTCCATCGCCTACGGTATTGCACAGGCGATGCACAAACAGGGCGCAGAACTGGCTTTCACCTACCAGAACGACAAATTAAAAGGTCGTGTGGAAGAGTTTGCCAAAGATTTGGGTTCAGACATCGTGCTGCCATGTGACGTAGCCGAAGATGAGAGCATCAAATCTCTGTTCACTGAACTGGCAAAAACCTGGCCGAAATTTGACGGTTTCGTTCACTCTATCGGTTTCGCCCCTGGCGAGCAGCTGGTTGGCGACTACGTGAACGCCGTTACCCGCGAAGGCTTTAAAATCGCGCATGACATCAGTGCTTACAGCTTCGTCGCGATGGCCAAAGAGTGCCGCGAGATGCTGAATCCACACTCTGCGCTGCTGACCCTCTCTTACCTGGGTGCTGAGCGCGCGATCCCGAACTACAACGTGATGGGTCTGGCGAAAGCGTCGCTGGAAGCCAACGTGCGTTACATGGCAAACGCCATGGGCCCGGAAGGCGTGCGTGTTAACGCCGTTTCTGCCGGTCCAATCCGCACCCTGGCAGCATCAGGCATCAAAGATTTCCGTAAGATGCTGGCACATTGCGAAGCGGTCACCCCGATTCGCCGTACCGTTACCATCGAAGATGTCGGCAACTCAGCAGCATTCCTCTGCTCTGACCTGGCTGGCGGCATCACCGGTGAAGTAGTTCACGTTGATGGTGGCTTCAGCATCGCCGCAATGAACGAACTGGAACTGAAATAAGTTCTGCAAGGGCGAGCCTGGCTCGCCCTCCTCTTTGCTCCCGCCTCGCCCTTCCTGCCTGATTTCACAGCCGTTATACCGTAACGCTATTAATTATCACCGATCAATCTTTTGCCCCGGACTGGCCATCAGCGACGATAAGCCTGCCCTTCGGTTTATGCACATTTTCAGATTCTGCCGCCTGCATACCGAACCCGAATTTGCAAAAGGATTGATCATGGAACAACGCCGCTATCCGGGCCATAACCACTGGTTTTACGAGAGCCAGACCAGTCCACGTACCTCACAGGCCGCACCGCTGGTGCCAGAGGCCGCCCATATCGATGACCGCTTTTTGCTGGGATGTTACGCCGATGACAACGTGGTGCAGTCACTGCTGCGCACGAACCAGCCCGCCCTGCTGGCGGCGCGCGATCTGGCACAGTTGCTGTTCCCCGATCGCGTCGTCACCACGCTCACACACACCTTAACGCTTTACGATCGCCTCAGCACGGCGCTGACGGTGGCACAGGTAGCGGGTGTGCAGCGATTGTGTAATCACTACTCTGCCCGCCTCAATCCGTTGCCCGGGCCCGACTCCTCACGCGAGAGTAATAATCGCCTCACCCAGATTACGCAGTATGCACGCCAGCTGGCGATGCAGCCTGAGCTGATCAGCGCCAGCGCAATCACCGCCCTGGATGCGGTCGGCCTGACAGAGCCTGATATTGTGACGCTGAATCAGGTGATCGGCTTTGTTAGTTATCAGGCGCGGGTGGTCGCCGGTTTACAGGCGCTGCAGGCCCAGCCGGTACGCTGGCTGCCCGGCAGCACTGCACCACCGGATGCTGAGGCCGCAGGTTTTGATCAGCCTGCCCGCTGGCAGCCGGTACTGAAACCACTGGAGTTACGTTATGCCAGTGCTGAGCAGCTCGCTGCTATTACCCGCTGTCAGTCACTGCCGGGAATGCAGGATGCGGTATGGCTGCTGGCACACGATCCCTCGGTGCTCTATGGCTGGGCGCAACTGCGTCAGCATCTCACTCAGGACAATACCCTGGCAGAGGCGACGGCCGCCCGGATTCTGGGCAGTCGCTGGGCGTTCCGGCTGCTGGCCGGAAATGAGATTTTGATAAAGGGCGTGGATGACGCGGGCGCAAAAGAGGAAGAACAACAGATTATTGCGCTGGCGGCGCAGCTGACCCGTTCGCCAGAGCGTTTCAGCGCGGCCCATCTGCAACCGCTAATGGAGACAGGCTGGAAGCGGGATGCGCTGTTCGCGCTGATGCAGAGTGTTGCTATAGGCAACTGGAACAGCCGCCTGTTTTACGCCCTGGGCGAATCGCAGTCTCCGGGCTAAACCGGCAGCAGACCACGCGCTTCGTCGAAAAAGTGCTGTGCCAGCGGGGTGGCACGACCAGGCTCAGCGATGACCAGCGCCGCCTGGCGCGCCATCGGCGGCAGCGTGATGGCGCGCTGCTGCAGTCCCTGGAGTGATGCGGCCAGCAGATGACCGACCGGCGATACCAGCAGCCCCAGGCCGACCTGCGCGCACTGCATCAACTGCATGACAGAGGCGCTCTCCACAATCACACGCGGCACCAGCGCTGCCTCGCGAAAAGCCATATCAAGATAACGCCGGAAATAACGTGTCGGCTCCGCCAGGCAGAGCGGTTGTTGTGCCACTTCATCAAGCGTCAGCGGGGTTTCCCCCACCAGCTCAGGAAAATGGTCGGGATGGAACACCGCTTCAACCCCCCGGTCGGCCAGCATCTCGGTCTGAAAATGGAGTTCACGCAGGGTTGCCATCTCGAAAAAACCGATCCCAACGTCCACGGTGTGACTGTTTAGCGCCTCCAGCAGCTGGTCAGCACTGAGTACCGCAATGCGGTAGTCGAGCTGAGGATAACGCGCCTGCACCGCTTTCAGCAGCAGCGGCAGTGCCATGCTGCACTGCGGCACCACGCCAACCCGCAGCGTGCCGTTCACCCCATGCTTCAGCGATTCCACTTCCAGCTTCAGTCCCTGATAAACCGAAACAATTTCCCGCGCCCACGCCAGCACACGGTCGCCCTCTGGGGTAAATCCGGCAAAGTTATTGCTGCGGTTAATCAGCGGCAGGCCCAGCTCGCGCTCAAGATTTTTCAGGCGCATAGAGAGGGTTGGCTGTGTAACAAAACTGGCTTCCGCGGCCCGCCCGAAATGGCGTTCACGCTCCAGGTTACACAAGTAAATGAGTTGTTTAATGTCGATGTTAATTATCCATCAGCAGGTTGAAGGCTGTTCGCATTACGGTCTCGTTCGCAGGATCAACCAGAGTATAAGGCTGAATGTTACCCCGCGCAGGCTCGGATGTTTTAACCGCACGGTTCATTTGCACAGGCGGATCGATGAAATCAGGACTCCGCGCCGCCCTGGTTTAAGCATCAGTGAGGGTTGTGCACTTAAATCATTGCGCCCTGTTGTTTTGCTGGCTTAGTAAAGATGGCATTCAGCGCCAGGCAGATTAACCCGAAGCCTACAGGCAGCAGAAAATCGTAACTAAGCACTCTGTAAAGTCCGATTCCGGCGATCCCCCCTGCAAGGAAAGAAAGCAGGGTCAGGCAGTGCAGTCGCAGCCGGCTCAGATAGAGCGGCGCCTCTTTCGGTGACGCTTTGCGCCGCAGCACCTCAAACAGCATTGCCAGCTCAATCCCGATATCGGTCGCCGTGCCGGAGATATGGGTGGTGCGAACGCGGGCATTGGAGATCCGCGTCACCACCGCATTCTGCAATCCCATTAAAAAACTCAGGCTCATGATTAACACGACCCCCGGTGATCGCGGCGGAAAGTGATTTTCAATCACCCCCAGAGCAATCAGCGCGCTGCCCTCAATCAGGATGACAAAGGCATAGATGGTGCGGATATTTCTGCGGTGCCCGGCATTAATGATCAGCGTTGAACACATGGAACCCGCAATAAACAGAAGCACGATCGACAGAAAAAACAGGCCAGGCCCCAGGTTCGCTTTGGCCAGATGATCGGACAGCAGCGAGACATTCCCGGTCATGTTGGCTGAAAAGAAACCGACGATCTCAAAGGCTGCGGTATTGAGTGCGCCTGCGGCAGCGGCAAGCGTACAGGCCAGTCGGGTATCCGCGCTGTTGCTGCGGGCACTTTCCGTGCTGATTAGCATGACCACCCCATATTTACTAGAAAGCCTTATAATCCGCCGATTAGCCCTGCGCCACAAGGCACTGAATCAAACTCTCCCTTCTCTGCCGGGCATTACTCAGCATCGGAGCTCTGGCCTCCGCGCTGCATAAACTCAGCGCGGAGAGCCCTGATTAACTGTTTGCCAGACGGAAAGTGGAGACCGACTGTGTCAGATACTGAACCTGCTCTTCCAGCGAGGCAGAGGCCGCGGCAGACTCCTGCACCAGCGCCGAGTTCTGTTGTGTAACGCTGTCCATCTCGGTAACCGCCTGCTCAATCTGACCGATACCGCGACTCTGTTCATCAGAAGCGGTTGAGATGTGCTCCATCAGCAGATTCACACGGCTGACAGAGGAGATAATGGCGCTCATCGCCTCCCCGGTCCGGCTGACCTGATCGGAACCGGCGTGAATGATCGAGACAGATTCCGCAATCAGCCCCTCAATCTCTTTAGCTGCGGTGGCGCTGCGCTGGGCCAGATTACGGACTTCCCCCGCCACCACCGCAAAGCCGCGACCCTGTTCACCCGCCCTGGCGGCTTCGACTGCCGCGTTCAGTGCCAGAATATTGGTCTGGAAGGCGATGCTGTCGATAACGGTGGTGATCTCCTCGATCTTCTTCGAGCTGGCATTAATCAGCGCCATCGATGTCACCACTTCCTGCGAGACTTTTTCGCCACTTTCCGCGTTCTTCACCGCTTCACTGGTCAGGCGGCAGGCTTCAAAAACGTTTTCAGTGTTCTGTTTCACGGTTGCGCCCAGTTGCTCCATGCTGGCAGCGGTTTCCGTCAGCGCGGCGGCCTGCTGTTCGGTACGCGAGGCAAGGTCGATGTTGCCCGCTGCAATCTCCTGCGAGGCGGTGGAGACTGAGCGGGTTGAATCGCGCACCTGGAGAATAATGGCGGTCAGCGCGCTGCGCATCTGCTCCAGCGATCCCATCAGCAACTGAATTTCACTGCGCGAACCGGCTTTGACCGGCACCGTGGTATCCAGGGCGCCCGCCGCAATCAGCTTGCAGTGTTCCTGCGCATCATTGATTGGCGAAAGTACATAGCGCTTCATGAAGATGTAAATGGCGACGATGATGGCGAAAAACAGCACGCCAAACAGCCCCAGCAGGGTAATGCCGGAGGTGAAGTGACTCTGTGCATCGCTGTTAAGCTTTTTGGCATAGGTTTCATGCTGAGCCAGCACCCGGTCCAGAATGATCTCATACTGACGGTCAAGGCGAACTACGGTGGCGATCTGATTTTTAAAGCGCACCTGATCGTGCGCCTCTGCCGCCTCAATCAACGGCTGTAAACCCTGCTGACGATAGGCCTGATAAGCCTGGCTGTAAGCATCAGCTTCCGCCTCTTCGCCCGGCAGACGCGGCGCGTTCATATAGGCCTGAAATGCAGCATCCGCTTTGCTGGCCACGGTCCGAACGCTGTCCAGCGTGGCGGGATGGCTTGCGTCACTGCCCTCAATCTCCTTCATGTACTCCATCAGACGCACACGCAGCGTGCGGCTGTGGTTGATGGGGTCAATGACCGAGAGCACCACGCGGATCTCTTTGTTAACCGCGTTCAGAGAGTGATTGCTCTGAACCAGCAGCCAGGTACTGATTGCCACACTGGTGAGAAATAACGCCAGCAGGAAGGAGAAGATAATCAGGGAGGATTTTTTTAACGACATTACTGAGGTCCAATAATCAGGAGAATTAGTCGCTATATCGGCAGAAAGGTGCCGCCCATTAGGGCTGGACTTTTTTTAGTTACAATAAGCGGAACGGCAGTGGCCAGACTGATCCGGGGAACAGGCGCTAACCGCCGTGAGCGTCGGGCGGTTAGCGTCGTGATTAAGCCTGAAACAGGCTGCTGTTAAGCAACACCCAGCGCCATTTTCACCTCGTTAGCGATCTTCTCGACCTGCGGGCCGTAAATCACCTGAATGTCGTGTTCGCTGACGCGATTAACACCGTTGGCACCGGTGCTCATCAGCGTCTGATCGACCACCTGATTCATCTCTTTCACCCGCACCCGCAGCCGGGTAAAGCAGCAATCGACATCTTCAATATTGGCCTGCCCGCCCAGCCCGCTGATAATCACCTGCGTCCGCTCATCCGCGGCGACCTGTTGCGGTTTCTCATCCTCTGATTCACGGCCCGGCGTTTCGACATTCATCCGGGTGATCACCAGCCGGAAAGCGTAGTAGTAGATCGGCGCATAGATCACACCCAGCGCCAGCGTCCACCACCAGTGAGTTTTTGCCCCGCCCAGCATGCCGAATACCACCAGGTCGATAACACCGCCCTGCACGTTGCCAATCATCAGATGCAGCATCGACATCAGCATAAACGACAGGCCGGTCAGGAAAGCGTGCAGCAGATAGAGCACCGGTGAGACAAAGATAAAGCAGAACTCCAGCGGTTCGGTGATGCCGGTGGTGAAGGAGGTCAGCGCCCCCGCCATCACCAGCGCTTTGACTCGCTGTTTGTGTTCGGGCCGGGCGGTGTGATAGATCGCCAGCGCCGCAGCGGGCAGACCGAACATCATCACCGGAATCTTGCCCTGCGCCAGAAACTGCGTGGCGGTGCGCAGCGTCTCATCGGGGATGGATCCCGGATGAGTCAGCGACGCGTTGAAGATGTTCAGTGCGCCAACAACGGTCTGACCATCGACCACTGCCATGCCGCCAATCGGTGTGAAACGCACGGTTTCGTTCAGGATGTGATGCAGGCCGGTGGGGATCAGGATGCGTTCAAAGGCCCCCAGCAGAAAAGCGCCATACTGCCCGCTTTTGCCAATCATCTGGCCAATCCAGGCGATACCGTTGCCAATGGTCGGCCAGATCAGCGCCAGCAATACCCCAATCAGTGGCAGACAGATCACGGTTACAATCGGCACAAAACGCCGTCCGCCAAAGAAGCTGATCGCGGTAGGCAGTTGCTGGGTATAAAAGCGATTGTGCAGCGCCACCGTTACCAGCCCGGCAATCACCCCGCCCAGCACGCTCATGTTGTAAGTAAAGACGCCCAGCATGTTGATATATTCCGCCGAGGTCATCATGGCGGTGGTCTGATCCATCCCCGCCTGCTGCAGGGCTGCTGGTGTGGTGGTGGTGGCGGTAATCCCTTTAGCCGCCAGCGTCGCGCTGATACCGACGTTCATCACGATATAGCCAATCACCGCGGCAAAGGCAGCGGTGGGTTTTTCCGCTTTCGCCAGTCCGATGGCACTCGCTACCGCAAAGAAGACCGGCAGATTAGCGAACAGCGCCCCGGCGACCTTGCGAATAAAGCCGATGATTAACTGCGGCACCTGCATCTGCGCAAAGGCATCGCCGGTGACCGCCGGATTCTGCATGGCCGCCGCCAGCCCAAGGAAAATACCTGCGGCAGCGATGACCGAGATTGGCATCATCAACGCTTTGCCAAACGCATGGATCTGGCTGGTCAGCTGTTTCATGGAGTTGGCCCTCTCTGATTGTGAACAGCAAGTATTAGCCTGTTGTCGGGAGAACTCCCGTTATCAGCAAGTTAAAGGCGGGTAAAATCTGACCAGCATCACATTTCCGGCTTTTGTACGATAAACGCCAGCTATCGCACCATTAAGTCAATCAATTAGACAAGGTCTGAGGATAACTGCAGACTTCATTTCACCATCAGGCTATAACCTGATAACAAACACCAAACAATAATTCCTACTATAAAAAGCCTGCACTCAATATGAAATTTAAACGCCAAATCAAACCCTATCGCGCGGCAGCGGGCGGCTGGGGTTCACTGGAAGCCACCACGCGTTTCGTTCTTGACAGCAAAGCGGCCCTGAAAAATATGCGCAACCTGATGCGCATGAACAAAGCACGCGGTTTTGACTGTCCGGGCTGCGCCTGGGGTGATGACAATAAAAGTACCTTTAGCTTCTGCGAGAACGGCGCCAAAGCGGTGACCTGGGAAGCGACACGCCGCATGGTCGACACGGACTTTTTCGCTAAGCACAGCGTGACCACGCTCTATACGCAGAGTGACTACTTCCTGGAGTATCAGGGACGTCTGACTCATCCGCTGCGCTACAACGCGGAAACCGACCATTACGAGCCGATCAGCTGGGATGATGCGTTTGCGCTGATCGCGCAGCACATCAAGGCGATGGATCATCCGGATCAGATGGAACTCTACACCTCCGGTCGCGCCAGCAATGAAGCCTCCTGGCTCTATCAGCTGTTTGGTCGCCTGATGGGGACCAATAACTTCCCTGACTGCTCCAATATGTGCCACGAAGCCAGCGGCACCGGCCTGAAGCGCAGCATTGGCGTCGGTAAAGGCACCATTCGTCTGGATGATTTCGACCATGCAGATGCCATTTTTGTCTTTGGTCAGAACCCCGGCACTAACCATCCGCGTATGCTGCACAGCCTGCGTCATGCCGCCGATCACGGTGCGAAAATCGTTACCTTTAATACCCTGCGCGAGCGCGGTCTGGAACGTTTTGCCGATCCGCAGAAACCGCTGGAAGTGGTGACCTCGAAAGCGGGTAACATCAGCTCCTCTTATTATCAGCCGAACCTGGGCGGTGATATGGCGGCGGTGCGCGGCATGGTGAAATCCCTGCTGGAAACCCACCGCGCGCGTCTGGCAGCCGGTGAAAGCGGCCTGTTTGATCAGACCTTTATCAATGCTAAAACCAACGGCATTGAGGCATATCTCGACGCCGTGGATAACACCAGCTGGATGCAGATTGTGGCGCAGTCGGGCCTGACGCAGGCGCAGATCCGTGAAGCCGCAGCGATCTATCAGAGCGCCGACCGGGTGATCTGTACCTGGGCGATGGGTATCACCCAACACAAACACTCTGTCGACACGGTGCGCGAGATCACCAACCTGCAGCTGCTGTTTGGCCAGCTGGGCAAAAAAGGTGCTGGCCTCTGCCCGGTGCGCGGTCACAGCAACGTGCAGGGTAACCGCACTATGGGCATTGATGAGAAACCGGCTAAAGCCTTCCTGGATGCGCTGGGTAATCATTTCAATTTCGAGCCCCCGCGTGCGGCAGGCCACAACACCGTGGAAGCACTGAACGCGATGCTGCGTGATGAAGTGAAAGTGCTGATCGCGCTGGGTGGCAACCTGGCAGCCGCTGCACCCGATTCACCGCGCACCGAAGAGGCGATGTCACGCTGTGGTCTGACCGTGCATATCAGCACCAAACTGAACCGCAGCCATTTGGTGCCGGGTCACGAAGGGTTGATTCTGCCGACGCTGGGCCGCACCGAGCGCGATTTGCAGGCCACCGGCAATCAGTTTATTACCGTGGAAGACTCCTTCAGCATGGTGCACGCCTCCGAAGGGATCGGTATTCCGCTGGCGGAAACACAACGCTCTGAGACCTGGATTGTTGCCGGTATCGCGCAGGCGGTGCTGGGTGATGAGAAAGTGAAATGGCGCGAACTGGCGGGTGATTACAACCTGATCCGTGAGCACATCGCCGCGACGATCCCGGGCTTTGCCGACTTTAACGCCAAATGCGATATCCCGGGCGGTTTCTATCTGGGCAACGCAGCAGCCGAGTTGCGCTTCAATACCCCGAGCCAGAAAGCGGAGTTCAACGCCTCAGCGCTGCCGGCCTCACTGTTCCCGAATCTTGATCAGGACGTGCCTTTTACCCTGCAGACGCTGCGTTCGCACGACCAGTACAACACCACCATTTACGGCCTTGATGACCGTTACCGTGGCGTGTTTGGTCAGCGTGAAGTGGTGTTCATCAACCCGGACGATATGGCAGACCTGGGCTTTACCGAAGGCCAGAATGTCGATATCGAAACGCTGTGGAATGATGGCATTACCCGTCGCGTCAGCGGATTCAAACTGGTTCCCTACAATATTCCGCGCGGTAACCTGGCGGCCTATTACCCGGAAACCAACCCGCTGGTGCCGCTGAACAGCTTTGGTGATGACAGTGGTACACCGACCTCTAAATCGGTGCCAGTGAAGCTGGAACTCTCTGAGGCACTGGCCGATCAGCGCATCGCCTGACAGCCCTTTCACGTCCCCTAAAAAGCCGGCTCGTCCGGCTTTTTGCCTTGCCGCGCGACGTCGATTCGCGTAAAACTGTCAGCCGCAATCAGCCAACGAAACGTAAAAATTATGTTCCAGGATAACCCGCTGCTCGCGCAGCTGAAAGAGAAGCTCCATTCGCAAACGCCTCGTGCTGAAGGCGTCGTAAAAGGCACTGAAAAAGGCTTCGGCTTTCTGGAAGTCGATGCGCAAAAAAGTTACTTCATTCCGCCTCCGCAGATGAAGAAAGTGATGCACGGCGATCGTATCACCGCCGTGATCCACAGCGAAAAAGATCGCGAAAGCGCTGAGCCGGAAACCCTGGTTGAGCCGTTCCTGAGCCGCTTTGTTGGCCGGGTGCAGAAGAAAGACGATCGCCTGTCGATTGTGCCGGATCATCCCCTGCTGAAGGATGCGATCCAGTGTCGCCCTGCGCGCGATGTCAGCCATGCGTTTGAAAATGGTGACTGGGCCGTAGCGGAGATGCGTCGCCACCCGCTGAAAGGCGATCGCGGCTTTTATGCCGAACTCACCGATTTTATTGTCAAAGCTGATGACCATCTGGCGCCGTGGTGGGTGACGCTGTCGCGTCATAACCTTGAGCGTGAAGCGCCCGATGTCAGTTTTGGCGAGATGCTGGATGAAAATCTGACGCGTGAAGATCTGACCGCGCTGGATTTCGTTACCATCGATAGCGCCAGCACCCAGGATATGGATGATGCGCTCTTTGCGGAAGCCCTGGACGATGGCGCCCTGCGTCTGACTATCGCTATCGCCGACCCTACCGCCTATGTGCCGGAAGGCAGTCAGCTCGATAAGCTGGCGGCGCAGCGTGCGTTTACCAACTACCTGCCGGGCTTTAACATCCCGATGCTGCCGCGCGAACTCTCTGATGATGTCTGCTCGTTGCGCCCGAATGTGCGCCGTCCGGCCCTGGCCTGCCGCGTGACCGTGGCAGCCGATGGCAGCTTAGGTGATGACGTTGCGTTCTTTGCCGCCTGGATCGAATCCAAAGCCAAGCTGGCGTATGACGACGTCTCTGACTGGCTGGAAAACAGCGGCGCATGGCAGCCGGAAAGTGAGGCGATTGCTGAACAGATTCGCCTGCTGCACCGCCTCTGCCTGGCGCGCAGCGAATGGCGTCAGACCCACGCGCTGGTGTTTAAAGATCGCCCGGATTACCGCTTCCTGCTGGGTGAAAAAGGTGAAGTGCTGGAGATCGTGGCTGAACCGCGCCGCATCGCTAACCGCATTGTCGAAGAGTCTATGATTCTGGCCAACGTCTGCGCGGCGAAAGTGCTGCGTGACCGTCTCGGTTTTGGTATCTACAACGTCCATGCCGGTTTTGATGCCACCAATGCTGAACAGGCCGCCGCCGTGCTGGCAAACCATGGTATTACCGTGGATGCGCAGGCAATCACCACGCTGGAAGGCTTCCGCGTGCTGCGTCGTGAGCTTGATGCCCAGCCGACCCAGTTCCTCGACAGTCGGATCCGTCGTTTTCAGACCTTCGCTGAGATCAGCACCGAGCCTGGCCCGCACTTTGGCCTGGGACTTGAGGCTTACGCCACCTGGACCTCACCGATTCGTAAGTTCGGCGACATGATCAACCATCGCCTGCTGAAAGCGATTATTCGCGGTGAGGAGATTGCTCGTCCGGATGATGCGGTGACGGTGACGATGAGTGAACGCCGCCGCCTGAACCGCATGGCGGAACGTGATGTCGGCGACTGGCTCTATGCCCGCTATCTGGCGCCGTTTGCCGCCACCGACCGTCGCTTCAGCGCCGAGATTATCGATGTGTCGCGCGGCGGCATGCGTGTTCGCCTGCTGGAGTTTGGCGCGGTCGCCTTTATCCCGGCGCCGTTTATTCACGCGGTGCGTGATGAGCTGGTTCTCAGCCAGGAAAATGGCAGCGTACAGATCAAAGGTGAAGTGGTTTACCGTGTGACCGATGTGATTGATGTCACCATCGCCGAAGTCCGCATGGAAACCCGCAGCGTCGTGGCGCGTCCCGCCGTCTGAGTAGTAATGTTCTGAGCAGTCAATCTGGCGGGATAACTCGGGTATCCCGCCTGTTTCCACCCTTCCCGCGTTGCAAAAAAGTTAAATTTGTACCCCGCTTCACACTTCTCCACTGATTAACTTTCACTTACATTCCATTACATTAAGTTTAACTCGTTGTTTTCGATCGCTTTCCTCTCGGTCCTCACAAGGAGTTAGTCATGAAAAACGTCAAAACCAGTGCGATCTGGTTAGTGGTGGCGTTAATCGGCGCAGGCGCTTTCGCCATGCTGGCCCTCAGCCGCGGCGAACACGTCAACGCAGTCTGGCTGGTGATAGCCGCTGTCGCCTGTTACAGCATCGCTTATCGCTTCTACAGCCTGTTTATTGCCCGCAATATTTTTGAACTGGACGACCGCCGGATGACGCCTGCCGAGCGGCTGAGCGACGGGCTCGATTATGTCCCGACCAATAAATGGGTGCTGTTTGGCCACCACTTTGCGGCTATCGCCGGTGCCGGCCCGCTGGTGGGTCCGATTCTGGCGGCGCAGATGGGCTTTCTGCCGGGCACCATCTGGATTCTGGTCGGGGTGATGCTGGCGGGTGCGGTACAGGATTTCCTGATCCTGTTTATCTCAACCCGCCGTGATGGCCGTTCACTGGGCGAGATGGCGCGGCAGGAGCTGGGTGCGTTTGCCGGTGTGGTGACCATGCTCGGCGCGCTGGGCGTCATGATCATTATCCTGTCGGCGCTGGCGCTGGTGGTGGTCAAGGCGCTGGCGAACAGCCCATGGGGACTGTTTACCATCGCGGCCACCATTCCGATTGCGCTGTTTATGGGCGTCTACATGCGCTTTATCCGGCCCGGTAAAATCGCCGAAGTGTCACTGATTGGTTTTGTGCTGATGATGGCGGCGATTATCTATGGCGGTGACGTAGCCCAGCACCCTTACTGGGGGCCCTTCTTTACCCTGAAAGGCACCTCACTGACCTGGGTGCTGGTGATCTACGGCTTTATTGCCTCCGTGCTGCCGGTCTGGCTGCTGCTGGCTCCGCGTGACTACCTTTCAACTTTTCTTAAAATCGGCGTAATTGTCGGGCTGGCGGTGGGCATCGTCTTTGCCATGCCAGAGATGAAAATGCCGGCGGTCACCAAATTTATCGACGGCACCGGCCCGGTCTTCTCCGGCGCAATGTTCCCGTTCCTGTTTATTACTATTGCCTGCGGCGCCATCTCCGGCTTCCATGCGCTGGTCTCCAGCGGCACCACGCCAAAACTGGTAGAACGGGAAAGTCACATCCGCTTTATTGGCTATGGCGCGATGCTGATGGAGTCCTTTGTGGCGATCATGGCGCTGATTTGTGCCTCGGTGCTGGATCCGGGCGTCTACTTTGCCATGAACTCCCCGGCGGCGCTGATTGGTACCACCGTTGAAAGCGCCTCTCAGGTGATCAACGGCTGGGGCTTTGTCGTGACGCCAGAAATGCTGAGCGGCATCGCCCGTGACGTGGGTGAAGGCTCGATTCTGTCACGTGCAGGCGGTGCGCCCACCTTCGCCGTGGGGATGGCCCACATCATTACCGAGATCTTTAACAGCCGGGCGATGATGGCATTCTGGTATCACTTCGCCATCCTGTTTGAAGCGCTGTTCATTCTGACAGCCGTCGATGCCGGTACCCGCGCCTGTCGTTTTATGGTGCAGGACCTGGTGGGCACGGTGGTGCCTTCTATGGCGAATAACCGCTCCTGGCTGGGCAATATGGCCGGCACGACCGTGGCGGTCGCGGGCTGGGGCTTCTTTGTCTATCAGGGCGTGGTCGATCCGCTGGGCGGCATTAACACCCTGTGGCCGCTGTTTGGTATCGGCAATCAGATGCTGGCGTCCATGGCGCTGATCCTCGGCACCGTCGTGCTGTTCAAAATGAAAAAGCAGCGTTACGCCTGGGTGACTATCCTGCCGACCATCTGGCTGTTTATCACCTCGATGACTGCCGGCTGGCAGAAAATCTTCCACGAAAAACCGTCTATCGGCTTCCTGGCGCAGGCGAATAAGTTTCGTAAAGGGCTGGATGAAGGGGTGATCATCGCCCCGGCCAAAAGCGTCGCGGATATGCAGACCATCGTGTTCAGCAATCAGATTAACGCCGCGCTGTGTGCCTTTTTTATGCTGGTCGCGGTCACGATGCTCATCTCTGCGTTCTTTGTCATTCGCCGGGCGCTGCGCAGCGATCTTCCTACCACGCATGAGTCAGCTGTAACGCTGCGCAACAAGGAGGTGCGTCATGTCTGATGCTATTCATCAGGCCCACCGTCCGCAGGGCGAGTGGCAGATTATTCGCTGCCAGCCGGCGCCCTCCTCACTTTCCCCGCCGTTTAGCTGGCGGGGATTCTGGCGCGGCCTGCAACAGTGCTTTCGCTTAATGGTCGGGGTGCAGGATTATCAAAAATATCTGCAGCATATGCAGCTGCATCATCCCGATCAGCCGCCGATGAATGAGCGCGATTTCCACCGTTATTGTCTGGATGCCCGCTTCCCCAGCCAGGCGGGCAAACTGGGCAAATGTCCCTGCTGACCGTACTCAACAGCCCCGAATCGCCGGGGCTTTTTTGTGCCATTCTTATCTGGATGGGAAAATATATTCGGTTTGCATCTTGTGCTGGCGTCAGATGATGAATACTGTTGCTAAAATAATGAGATAACGCCTGCAGAGCACTTCCCGGAGGAAGTTTCCATGACCGATGAACAAGGGCAAACGTTGTTGTACACCCTTTTCGGTACAACCAGCCCTCATTGGCGTCTGACCGCGGACAGCGATGCGTTGCATTTTGCCGAAGATGAGTCGTCACAAACTAATATCGCCCTGCCGCTGACCCCCGGCCAGGCCGCCATGATACGTGCGATGCCGGTCATCACCTCAAGCATCAATCTGACTATGACGCTGCAGAGCATTGATGTTCCGATGCATTTTGTCGGACGCAAAGTGAACCAGGCGTCCTGGGCGGGAACCGCTTCTGCCTGGGGCGATACCTCAGCCGTCGCCCGCGACTTAACCCTGGGTCTTTCATTCGCCGAACAGGTGGTTTCTGAAGCTAACTCGGTGATTGTGATCCTCGATCAGCGCGGCAATATTCAGCGTTTTAACCGCCTGAGTGAAGAATATACCGGTCTGAATGAGCATGAGGTTATTGGCCGTAACGTCTTTCAGCTCTTTATGACTAAGCAGGAAGCCTCTCAGTCACGACGCAATATTGCGGGCTTCTTCCGTGACGGCAACTCCTATGAGGTTGAGCGCTGGGTTAAAACCAAAAAAGGTCAGCGACTGTTTCTGTTTCGTAATAAGTTTGTTCACAGCGGCAGTGGCAAAAATGAAATTTTCCTCATCTGTTCTGGCACCGACATAACCGAGGAGCGACGCGCCCAGGAACGTCTCCGGGTGCTGGCAAACACCGATACGGTGACCGGCTTGCCTAATCGCAACGCAATTCATCAACAGATTAGCCTGGCGCTGGAGCGATCTGAGCGCGATGAGACCGGCGTGGTCTACCTCGATCTCGATAATTTCAAAAAAGTGAACGACGCCTACGGTCATATGTTCGGCGATCAGTTACTGCAGGCGGTCTCACTGGCGATTCTCAGCTGTCTGGGCAAAGACCAGACTTTGGGCCGGCTGGGTGGCGATGAATTCGTGGTGCTGGCTGAGCACACCAGCCAGGCTGCGCTGGAGGCGATGTCCTCCCGCATTCTTGAGCGCCTGCGTCAGCCTTTCCGTATCGGACTGATCGAAGTGTACAGCGGTTGCTCTATCGGGATCGCTTTCGCGCCGTTGCATGGTGAAGATCGCGAGAGCCTGATTCGTAATGCTGACACCGCGATGTATCACGCCAAAGAGAACGGTCGCGGCAAGTTCTGCGTCTTTGCAGCAGAGATGAATCAGCGGGTCTTTGAGTACCTGTGGCTGGACACCAATCTGCGTAAGGCGCTGGAACTGGATCATCTGCTGGTGCATTACCAGCCGAAAATCGACAGTGATGGCGAAGTCCGCAGCGCCGAAGCGCTGGTGCGCTGGAACTCACCCGAGCGTGGGCTTGTCTCCCCCGCTGATTTCATTCCCTATGCCGAAGAGTCGGGGCTGATTGTGCCGCTCGGACGCTGGGTCATGCTCAATGTGCTGAAACAGATTATCGCCTGGCGCCAGCAGGGCATTTTTCTGCGCGTCGCCGTCAACGTGTCGGCACGTCAACTGATTGATCAAAGCATCTATACTGACCTGAAACAGGCACTGCATGAGGCGAACATCACCGACTGTCCTATCGATATTGAGCTCACAGAGAGCTGTCTGATAGAGAATGAAGCTGAAGCCCTGCGGCTGATGAAGCAGTTTCAGGAGCTGGGCGCACAGGTTCATCTGGATGACTTTGGCACCGGTTACTCGTCGCTTTCTCAGCTCGCACGTGTGCCGATCAACGCCATCAAGCTTGATCAAAGTTTTATCCGCAATATTAATAAACAGCCGGTTTCACAATCGCTGGTGCGTGCCATCGTCGCCGTCGCCAAGGCGCTCGATTTGCAGGTGATTGCAGAGGGTATTGAGACCCCGGATGAAGAGAAGTTTGTCCTTAATAGTGGTGTCGATGGGCGTCAGGGCTACTATTACGCAAAACCAATGCCCGCGGAACAATTTGGGCATTGGCTGGCTAAGCATCCTGCCCGCGTTTAACGCTAGTTCAGATTAACCCGCTTTACGCAGAGATGCGCTGTGGCGGTTTTGTAACTGTACCAGGCGTTCCATGTAAGCAATATCTTTGGGTTCAATGGTAAAGGCGTAATCGACCCAATCTTCGGTGATATCCATCAGCTCAGCGCGTGACAGTTGCAGCACGCGCTGGCGCGCTTTCAGCATCGCCCGCACGCCGTTGAGTTTAGGTCGTAACGTATCGATAAAGGTACGGGTGGCGCGGTAACTGTCACCAGGCTGGAAGACTTTATCTACCAGTCCGCGCGTTTCATACCACTCTGCGCTGTGGGACTCTCCTTCACAAATCAACTCTTCTGCCAGTTTCATGCCGGAACGACGCGCCACCAGTGAGTAGCCGCCCATGCCGGGAAAGAGGTTAAACGCGATTTCCGGAAAACCCATCCGCGCATTGTTCTGCGCCAGAATAAAGTGATGCGCCAGCGCCGCTTCGAATCCGCCGCCTAATGCACTGCCCTCAATCATCGCCAGCGTCACCGCGCCGGTATCAAAACCCCGCGCTGCCGAATGGATGCAGTCAACGCAGGCACGGGCATAGGCCCGCAGCGCCTCACGCCGGTTATTGCGAATGCACTCGACGAAGAAGCGCAGATCGCCACCGGCGTTAAACATCTGTGGCACCAGAGAGCCGGTAACCCAGAAGTCGATCGGCAGACCGGAACGCTGAGCGGCGTAGCTCAGATTCATGATCTCCTCAATCAGTTCATGGTTGAAGCTCGGACGGGGCTGTGCACGCAACATCATCCACATAGTACGACGCCCTTCTTCGTAATAAGCGACTAACTGCGTGGTGTTGCCGACTTCGGTAAACAATCTGCACGTTGCTTGGTTAATAACTGTCATTGTCTCATCCTCTGTTTATATTTGATGCGTTAAATACGCCACATCAGCGTAATGCAGAGTGAGGCCAGACCAAATGAGAGATTGATTTACAACACAAAATCCAGAGTGATCCCCGACTGGCGCGTCGGGGATTGATTAGGCGGGTTACTTAATAGCGGCACGCTGCTCCACGGCAACATGAAGACGCTTAACGCGTTTTGAATAGATGGCCGTGATGATCGGCACCAGCACGGAGGTCACAATAACGGAAGTCGCCACAAGCGCTGTAGCAGCAGGGGCAATCGGTTTAAACTGCGGCAGCATCTCGGCAATCAGCACTGGCGTCGCCACCGCCGCACCTGCCGTACTGGATGCGGCCACACCAGCTGTGCCATCCCCGCCGCCAATCAGCCGATCGGTCAGAATGAGTGGGATACCTGTGATGATGATCACCGACACGCCCAGCATGATGCCCAGCAGTCCGGTTTCCGCAATGACCCCCAGGTTAATGGTGTTACCCAGAGCAAAAGCGAAGAAAGGAATCAGCGTATGGACGGCTTTTCCGAAGAACTCGCGCAGCTCCGGATCAAGATTCCCTAATGCAAATCCCACTATAAACGGCAGGACTGCCCCGACAAACACGTGCGGCTCGAATGAGGCGATGCCGGCGGTGCCCAGGATAACCATGGTCATTAATGGCCCGGACTCCAGAGACATCAGCACAAACGCACCTGCCTCCTCTTTGGAACCATATTGCTGCATGATTGAGGCATAAAGGCCGCCATTGGTCATATCCATGGCAGCCACCAGCGCCAGCGTCGATAACCCGGCAAACATTCCCACTTCTACGCCATTCTCCGGCATCACCCGTGAGGCAATGGCGGCCACAACCCAGGCAACGGCAATCTTGGTAAGCACCAGCGTGCCCGATTTACGCAGAACCGTTCCGGTGGCGCTGAGTTTTATCGATGCGCCCATGCAGAAAAACCAGACGGCCAGTATAGGCACCGTGCCGGTCATCAGACCGTTGGTGAAAGAACCGAAGTATTTCCCGGCGCCTGGGGAAAACGTATGACAGAGTGCGCCGATAAAAAGCGGAATAAGCATCATACCGCCCGGAATTTTGTCTATTGCACGTTTGATATGCATATGGATGTCACCTTTGCTATGCCAGAGGGTGGAGCAGGAAGTGCCCGAAGGCGATGCAAGCAAAATAGGGACTCAGGAAGTGTAAAACAGTGATCGCCTCGATAAAATGAAACGCTGTTTTAATTTTATTGGTTAGTTGTTTTGATAACTATGATACAGATCGCCATACCAGTCTCAGATGAGACCAAAAAAAACGGGACGCCGTGGCGTCCCGCTCGCTATTTTTGTCCGTACCAGGCGTTCTCGCCATGCTTTCGCAGGTAGTGCAGGTCAAGTAGCGGCTGCTGGATCGGCGGCAGATTAGCGGTTAGCTGCTGACTGAACAGGCCCATATACGCCACCTCCTCCAGTACGACCGCGCTGTGCACAGCGGCGTGGGCATCTTTCCCCCAGGCAAACGGACCGTGGGAGTTGACCAGCACCGCCGGGATCGCCGAGGGTGACAATCCGCGTTGTGCAAAAGTCTCGATAATCACCTCACCGGTGTTCCACTCGTAGTCGCGCTGAATCTCTTCATTGCGCATCGAGCGGGTACAGGGGATCTCACCATAGAAATCATCGGCGTGGGTGGTTCCCCAGGCAGGAATCGGGCGTCCTGCCTGCGCCCAGATGGTCGCATGGCGCGAATGGGTATGAACAATGCCACCGACTTCCGGCCAGGCGAGATAAAGCGCACGATGGGTCGCCGTGTCCGATGAGGGGCGTTTATCGCCTTCCACCACATCGCCACTCGCCAGATCGACCACGACCATGTCGTCACGCTTCATCACTTCATAGCGCACGCCGGAAGGTTTAATCACCAGCAAACCCTGTTCGCGATCAACAGCGCTGACATTGCCCCAGGTGAAGGTCACCAGGTTGTATTTAGGTAGATCCAGATTCGCTTCCAGAACCTGTTGTTTAAGGTGTTCCAGCATGCCTTTTCTCCTGCTGACAATCGTCCCTGAATTTTGCGGAGTCGGACACGAAAGCGTTATGGAGCAAATGGCTATAAACGCAGAAGGAATGGCTGTGAATGCAAAAATGTGTGGTGATTTCAGAATTTTCTATCTTCGTAATTTAACCAGAACGCTTAATATCCTCTCAGGCAATGCGTGGACCTGTAGGGTTTGCATTGTGGCTCACTCGCTACAAACGGTTTGTCCATGGTGATCACATTTCCATGCCGACACGGAGGCGGCAATGATGCGACACAAGCGGGCTGAGGAAATATCGGAGCTATACTAAGAGTGTTGCCTCTGTGAGCACATCAAAGGAGAAGTGTATGACAACAACAATGAAAAGAATCACTGCCGTTGTACTGGCGACCACGTTAGCTGTTGCACTGAGCGGCTGTTCTAACTGGTCTAAGCGTGACCGCAATACCGCCATTGGCGCGGGCGCGGGTGCGATTGGGGGTTCAGTATTGACCAATGGTAGCGCACTCGGCACAGTCGGTGGCGCCGCTGTCGGTGGTATTATCGGTCATCAGGTCCACTAAAGACCTCATTAAAAGAATAATCGGCTACGCTAAGCATCTACATGACAATCGGGCTACTTCAGTAGCCCGATTTTTTATTCAGCCGCCCGCCAGTTTGACCTTCATACCTTTGGCTTCCAGCAGGCTTTTCAGTAAATCGCGTTTATCCCCCTGAATCTCGATGATGCCCTCTTTCACCGAACCCCCGCAGCCGCACTTCTTTTTCAGTTCGGCCGCCAGCAGGGCCAATGCCTCGTCGTCCAGGTCGATACCGGTAATCAGGCAGACGCCTTTTCCCTTGCGACCGCTGGTCTGACGCTGGATACGCACAATACCATCCCCTTTTGGCCGCTCCTTCGCTGGCTCCGGCTGGGTAATGCGCCCGCTGTCGGTTGAGTAAACCAGTGGATTATCCTTCGCCATTATTGGGTCTCCAGACTGTGAAGGATCGCCTGCAGGGTGGCAGCGGGATCGGCGGATTGGGTGATAGGACGCCCGATCACCATGTAGTCGACGCCCGCCTGCTTCGCCTGCTGAGGTGTCATGATGCGGCGCTGATCCCCTGCATCACTACCTGCCGGGCGGATCCCCGGCGTGACGAGTGCAAAGTCCTGGCCCATAACCTGTTTGAAGCGGACAGCTTCATGTGCGGAACAGACCACACCATCCAGTCCGCATGACTGCGTCAGCTGCGCCAGCCGCTCGGCCTGTTCAGCAGGCGAAAGCGTGATGCCCAGCCCTTTGAGATCGCCTGCATCCATGCTGGTCAGTACGGTGACCGCAATCAGCAGCGGCGCATCTTTACCAAAGGGTAGCAGCGCCTCACGCGCCGCGTTCATCATCCGCGCCCCGCCGCTGGCATGAACGTTGACCATCCAGACCCCGAGGTCGGCAGCCGCCGCCACGGCATGAGCGGTCGTATTGGGAATATCGTGAAATTTAAGATCGAGGAAGATTTCAAAGCCGCGCTGCTGCAAAGTTTTAACCAGCGACGGGCCAAATAGCGTGAACATTTCTTTGCCTACTTTAAGGCGGCAACTGCGGGGATCGATCTGGTCGACGAATCGCAGTGCGCTGTCGAGGTCATGATAATCCAGGGCTACCAGAATCGGCGAAGCGGTCACGTTGTGGGGTGAAGGCATGGCATTTCCTCTGCAACAGGCACCCGCAGGCGCAATAGACAAACGGCAAGCATTCTACCTGTGGTGTCTGACCATCACAATCGGCATTGCCCCCTGTCAGGCAATTTATGCACTGTTGCTGAGGTCTGCTGGCAAATCATCCTTATAGTATGTTGTAACTAAATTGAGTTACCGTCACGTTGTCAGTAATGGCCGGTTTACTGGCCGTCGAGGCCGCGAATGGGTTTAACCGAAGACCAGGTGCGGCAGGATGGGCAGTGCCAGTAGAGTGCGTGAGCGGTAAAGCCGCACTTCTGGCAGCGATAGCGCGGCTTGGTGCGAATCTGTTCGCCCACCATGTCGCGCAATACCATCAGGCTCTCTTTCGCGCGGCCATCTTCCGCCTCATGCAGATTCAAATCCATCAGGCGGTGGAACACACGCATGGTAGGATGACGCTGCAACTGACGGCTGATGTAATTCTGGGCCGCGTCGGGTCCCTGCTGCTGCTCCAGGATGTCAGACAGATAGAGTTCCGCAGCCGCACCGGTGTTCTCTTCGACACAGCGCTGCAGGAAATCGGACCAGGCTTCTGGCTGATTGAGCCGCTGGAAACAGGTTTCCAGCATCCCCAGTGTTTCACTCACCAGCTCTTTATCCTGATCCAGCACCCGTTGCAGATGCCCCACCGCTTTGGCGAAATCTTCTTTCTCCATCAGAATACGACCCATCATGATAGAGATGCGTGCGCTATTACGATCGGCCGCCTCGCCTTTCTTCAGCAGGCTCATCGCACGATCCAGATCGTCGCTGCTCATCGCCTGTAACGCCAGTTCACAGTAGAAGTGGGCAATTTCGCCTTTCTGCTTCTCTTTGCCGAGCCTGACCAGCCGTTCTGCGACTTCAATCGCCTGTTGCCAGTCGCTGGTGGCCTGATGGATCAGCAGCAGCTGTTGCAGCGCGCCGACACGAAAGTCAGTTTCATCGGTGAGCTGCTTAAACATATCTTCAGCGCGGTCATATAAGCCCGCCGCCATGTAGTCACGACCCAGCTGTTGCACGGCGAGCAGACGCTGCTCGTAGCTCAGGGAGGCGCTTTCCATTAACGCCTGATGGATACGGATAGCGCGGTCGACTTCCCCGCGCGATCGGAACAGATTACCCAGCGTCAGGTGCGCTTCTACCGTGCCGCTGTCCTCTTTCAGCATATCGAGGAACAGGTCGACCGCTTTGTCCTGCTGATTAGAGAGCAGGAAGTTAACGCCAGCGACATATTCACGAGACAGTCGGTTGGCTTCCTGTTGCTTATCCTGATGCGCGCTGCGACGGCCCATATACCAGCCATACGCCGCCGCCACAGGCAGTAACAGAAACAGCAATTCATGCATCGGAGATTATTCCCGGCCAGCCGGAGAAGATGGCGTGGTCGCCAGGGCAGTACTCTGCTCGATTTGGGTCTGCATACGCTTTATTTTCCGGTTGGCATTCGCCAGGGAAACACGGGTCCGTAACCAGAACAGACCGCAGATAATCCAGCCAAGCACGAAACCTGCGCCAAACAGTGATGCCAGTAAGGTCGAGATGCTGAACTCACCCTGCGCCAGCAGATAGTTAAAAGTAATGACCTGATCGTTATGCGCACCCAGGGTGACGGAAATAATGAAAATGACCAGTACCACTAAAAAAATCAGCAAATATTTCACAGTGCATCCTGTTGTGAGGTTGTCGGGTAGAATTATGCCAAAACTCCAGCAAAAATGCTGCTCCCAGCAGCATCGGGCGAGTCGCTTTTGCGCAGGCCTGTCTAATAATATGGGGTCTTACGGGTCAATTACAATCAGGGCTCCCGCTGGGCCACCTCTTTTTGCTCTTCTGGCGGCAGCGTCAGCGGGCCACAGAAGCGCTGCGCCAGCCAGGTGGCAATGGTGACCAGTAGCCAGGAGAGTACCGTTGCCATCGCCAGATCGCGTGGCCAGTGCATGCCCAGCAGCAGACGACTTGCCATCACGCCGGTGGCCCATATAAAGATTACCACCACGGTTTTATAGTGCCGACGCGGCCAGAGCAGACCCAATGCCAGCAGTGCCCAGCTGGCGGCAAACATCGTATGTCCCGACGGAAAGGCAAAACCCGTTTCAAACGCCCAGTGCCGTTTCAGCCAGCCAGGGATCTGAGTCTCATCGGCAATCAGTGAGGTCACCATTTCGCCACGCTGTTTGCGCTTCAGCTCGTAGAAGGTCTTTTCATCCAGCCCGTGATGCTGTTCCAGCCAGATCACATAGGGACGCGGCTCCTGAATCTGCTCTTTGATAAAGGATTTGGTGTATTGCCCTGCCAGAATGGTGGCGTTCATGATCAGCAGCAGTAAGATGGCCGGTTTCAGGCGAAAGCGCAGGCACCAGAGCATCCAGGCACTCAGCACAATGCTGGTAACAATGCCCCAGGGGTTGGTAACGGTTTCGGTCATCCAGAAGAGACCTTTAAGCAGTGCATTGCTTTCGCCCGGTTGCCAGCGCCAGCCGCTCAGCCAGACCGCAACCGGCATAATGAGCAGCAGCAGCATTCCAAAGGTGGTACGACGTGAAATCTTAAACATCCTCTTCCCTTATCCCGGCGTCAAAAGACAACAATTGCATAACTTTAGCTTAAAAAAGAATAACATAACCATTGCCGATTGGATAATTGTGCTTTATCACTGCAATTGGTATCAGAGATTACCAGCCCGCTCGCGGGTTGTGGCACAATATTGCACGTTTGTCGGGCCACACTGGCCTGTGCACTATCATGATGATAGTGCATCCTCTGAAGGTTCTGGAGAGTCACATGCAGCTTAAACGGGTGGCAGAAGCCAAACTGCCCACGCCATGGGGAGATTTCCTGATGGTTGGTTTTGAAGAACTGGCAACCGGACATGACCACGTTGCACTGGTTTTTGGCGATATTAACGATAACGAGCCGGTCCTGGCGCGCGTTCACTCCGAATGCCTGACTGGCGATGCCCTCTTCAGCCTGCGTTGCGACTGTGGTTTTCAGCTGGAAGCCGCCCTCAATGCCATCGCAGAAGAGGGTCGCGGCGCACTGCTTTATCACCGTCAGGAAGGCCGTAACATCGGTCTGCTGAATAAGATTCGCGCCTATGCGTTGCAGGACAAAGGGTATGACACGGTAGAAGCGAACCATCAGTTGGGCTTTGCCGCCGATGAACGCGACTTCACGCTGTGCGCGGATATGTTCAAACTGCTGGGCGTCAATGAAGTGCGCCTGCTGACCAATAACCCGCGTAAAGTGGAGATCCTCAGCGAAGCCGGGATCAACATTGTTGAACGCGTGCCGCTGGTAGTGGGACGTAATCCGAAGAATGCGCACTATCTGGATACCAAAGCGGAAAAGATGGGGCATCTGTTGCCGAAGTCATAAATAAGCTGGGACACACTGGCATCTGACCCTTAAAGAAGCCAAATCTGAGAGAATCCTGAAGCAACGGATTAGCTCAACGCGCAGGGTGCACGATCAGAAGAGGAAAGCGTCCCGCCGCCCGGATAAAAACGCCGGGAGCGTTTTTGAACAACGCAAAGCGTTGGCCCGGTACGGGCGCACCTCAGGAATAAGGTGCGTAATTGCGCGGGCCGGGCATGTCATGGATGACGGCTTTAGCGTCTTTCCGATCTCACCGTGTTCCCTGTGCAGCCATGGTCTCACAGCGTCTTATTACAGACTTTGTAAACGACATAAAAAAGCCGGGTTTCCCCGGCTTTTTTCAGTCCAGCATATTGCGGATAACATAGTGCAGGATGCCGTCATTGCGGTAATAGGTCAGCTCATTACCGGTATCGATGCGACAGCGGGTGTCCAGCTCTTCCTTACTGCCGTCAGAACGGGTCAGCGTGACTTTAACGCTGCAGCCTGGCGTCAGTGCCTGAAGATTTTCTACGTCAATACTTTCCTCACCGGTCAGTCCCAGGGTTTTGCGGGTCACGCCCTGCGGGAACTCCAGGGGCAGAATGCCCATCCCAATCAGGTTTGAGCGGTGAATACGCTCAAAAGATTCCGCAATCACTACCCTGACGCCCTGCAGACGTGGCCCTTTAGCCGCCCAGTCGCGGCTTGAGCCGGAGCCGTACTCTTTCCCGGCAATCACTGCCAGCGGCACGCCCTCCGCCTGATATTTCATCGCTGCATCATAGATGGCCAGCTGTTCGCCGCTGGGGTAGTGTCGGGTATAACCGCCCTCCACGCCTGGCACCATTTCGTTGCGGATACGGATGTTGGCGAAGGTGCCGCGCATCATCACCTCATGATTACCGCGACGCGAACCATAGGAGTTAAAGTCGGTGCGCTCAACGCCGTGTGACAGCAGATACCGCCCGGCCGGACTTTCCGCTTTAATGCTGCCCGCCGGTGAAATATGGTCAGTGGTGACCGAGTCGCCCAGCAAGGCCAGTACTCGCGCCCCGCGAATATCCTGCACTGGCTTAGGCTCTTTCTCCATATCATCAAAGAAAGGCGACAGACGGATATAAGTCGATCCTTCATCCCAGTCGTAGGTCGCCGCTTCACTGACCTTAATCTCCTGCCACTCTGGTGTGCCGTCGAAGACTTCAGCGTACTCTTTATGGAACATGTCGCTGGTGACCTGCTGCACAGCCGTGGCGATCTCTTCCGGCGACGGCCAGATATCTTTCAGATAGACCGGCTGGCCCTGACGATCGTGGCCCAGCGGCTCGGTCTGCAGGTTGATCTTCATGTTACCCGCCAGCGCGTAGGCCACCACCAGCGGCGGCGACGCCAGCCAGTTGGTTTTAATCAGCGGATGAATACGGCCTTCAAAGTTGCGGTTGCCGGACAGCACAGCACCCACTGTAAGATCGCCTGCTTTAATCGCAGACTCGATTTCATCTTTCAGCGGGCCGGAGTTACCGATACAGGTGGTGCAGCCATAACCAACCAGATTGAAGCCCAGTTCGTCGAGATAGGAGGTCAGTTGCGCGACGGCCAGGTAGTCTGAAACCACTTTAGAACCAGGCGCCAGTGAGGCTTTGACCCACGGCTGACGTTTCAGACCCCGCTCCACCGCTTTCTTCGCCAGTAAACCGGCCGCCATTAAGACGCTGGGGTTGGAGGTGTTAGTACAGGAGGTAATCGCACTGATCACCACCGCACCATCGGTCAGCTTATGCGTCAGCCCGGTATCACTGTCGGTATACTCAACATTTTTATGTGATTTCTGCGCCTGATTCACTTCCAGTTCGTTGCTGGCAGCAAATGCGGCGGGCACATCGCCCAGAGAGACACGATCCTGCGGACGTTTTGGTCCGGCAAGGCTCGATTCTACCTCGTTCATATCCAGCGCCAGGGTGCTGGTAAAACGCGGCTCATCACCGGGATTGCGCCACAGGCCCTGTGCTTTGGCATAAGCTTCCACTAATGCAACCTGTTCGGCATCGCGTCCGGTTAGTGTCATGTAGCTCAGCGTGACATCATCGACCGGGAAGAATCCGCAGGTCGCGCCATATTCCGGTGCCATATTAGCGATGGTCGCGCGGTCTGCCAGCGGCAGATCGGCCAGACCATCACCGTAAAACTCAACGAATTTGCCGACGACACCATGCTTACGCAGCATCTGGGTAACGGTCAACACGAGGTCGGTTGCGGTAATGCCCGCCCGCAGTTTGCCGGTGAGTTTGAAACCCACCACATCCGGGATGAGCATTGAAACAGGCTGACCAAGCATGGCGGCTTCGGCTTCGATTCCCCCTACTCCCCATCCCAGCACGCCAAGCGCGTTGATCATGGTGGTGTGAGAGTCAGTTCCGACCAGCGTATCGGGCCAGGCGTACTCTTCACCATTCAGAGTTTCATGCCAGATCGCCTTGCCGAGATACTCCAGATTCACCTGATGGCAAATACCGGTACCCGGCGGCACGACGCGGAATTTATCAAATGCTTTCTGGCCCCAGCGGAGAAAGACATAGCGCTCATGGTTTCGCTCCATCTCCAGCCGGACGTTCTCTTCAAAGGCGTCATCATCGCCAAAATGATCAACAGTAACCGAGTGGTCGATGACCAGATCAACCGGTGACAACGGATTGACTTTCGCCACATCGCCGCCTAGCCGATTCACGGCTTCTCGCATCGCAGCAAGGTCAACTACCGCCGGCACGCCTGTAAAATCCTGCATCAGTACGCGGGCTGGCCGGTAGGCAATTTCTCGATCGGCATGGGCATCTTTCTGCCAGTCAACCAGCGCCTGGATGTCCTCCGCCGTAACAGAGTCACCATCCTGATAGCGCAATAAATTTTCCAGCAGGACTTTAAGCGATTTTGGCAGGCGATCGATATTGCCAAGGTGTTGAGCAGCATGGGGAAGACTGAAGATGTGATATTTTTTGGTGTCGACCTGCAGTATTTCCTGACTCTGCTCGCGTAGGGTAGACGACATAGCTCCTCCTTTCATTCATGGTCTTTAAACCTTAGAGAGACAAAGGTTTATGTTAAAGATAGACCACAAATTCGTTAACGTTTTGATTACAACACAAATTGCTACAATCGCTCGCAAACGAAAATGCCCCGTGAAGTCACGAGGCATCATAAAAAGGTGTTTTAATTCAAATTACAGGGTTATCCACACCGCCGCAGACCAGAACGCAAAGGAGAATGCATACGCGCTGAGCCAGGACATTTTAATGATATTCATTTGGTTCACTCCTTCGCCGGAATCGGGCGTAAAAGTTTTTGCGGTCGCCTTATAGAGGCGACACCCTTTGGTCGTACAGGATGTGGTGAAGGGCATTTAAACGCCCACCGGAAAATCCGGCTATAAAAGAACAGTGACTATTATATGGTCTGACAACGTTATTTGTTTTTAGGGTCCAGAAATGACTCAATAAAAAGTCGCTGGTTATCACTCAAATCCCACGAATCGGGGATAGACACTTTTTCGTCCTTTGCAAGGGGTTCTTTTCCTTTACAGGAGACCGTCTTGTGCTGACCTGAGGTCAGGGAACGTTTATGACTGAGTGTATTTGCCCACATGGCTTTAGCCCCAGATACGCCAAATCATTAACGCGACAACTACCCAAAACAGCGCAGAGGCAGCGAATACGGTTAACCAGGCTTTGCGACGCGTGTTGCCGGTACGCTCAACCTTGGTGCTTTTTGCCGGGAAACCCGGTTGTACAGTCAGTCGTGTATTCATAGTTTTTGATAATCACTCTCAACAAAATGATTGATAACATCGATTAAGATTTAGGAGGAATCCTAAACGCCTTAAGGCCAAAAATCCAGTTATTTTTATTGAGTAAAACGATTAACGGTATTAATCAATGAGCTCAGATAACGTAAGAAATCATTAATCCCGGAACTAATATTTAATTAAAAGACCCGCTTAAAAATTTGAGTTAATTTAAAAACAGATCCACTTAAAACTATAGAGACAACTTAAGAACCTTATGTTTACTGGCTTCCCACATCGGCTCTTAACTGGAGTATGGGAATAATCCTGGCAAGCCGCAAAGTAACATAGTTAAAAATGTGTTGTAATTCGCATTTAAGAAAGACCGATGGAGAAACATGTGATCAATGTTTCATTTACAAAAAAATCATAAAAACTTTTGATTCTCATTTGGCGCTAAAGCCAGGAGACAAAAAAGGCTGCACCAGGCAGCCTTATGTTTACGCGGGGAGGTTAAATTCTATTTAAACGGCAGTTTGATATCTTTAAACATCGCCTCAATGTCTTCATTGGAGCGCAGCGCAACCGCGGTATCTACCACATCGCGCGTCAGGTGTGGCGCAAAACGTTGGATAAAATCATACATATAGCTGCGCAGGAAGGTGCTGCGGCGGAAACCAATCTTAGTGGTGCTGTTGGTAAAGATATCGGCGGCTTCAATGCGAATCAGGTCAGGATCGGCTACCGGATCCACCGCCATGCTGGCGATAACGCCAACCCCCAGACCTAAGCGGACATAGGTTTTGATCACGTCGGCGTCGGTCGCGGTAAAGACGATGCGTGGCGTTAATCCTGCACGATTGAAGGCCGTATCCAGCTCTGAACGTCCGGTAAAGCCAAAGGTGTAGGTCACCAGCGGATATTCGGCCAGCTCCTCAATGGTGACCTGCCCTTTTCCAGCCAGCGGATGGTCGGCAGTCACCACAATCGCCCGGTTCCAGTGGTAGCACGGCAGCATGATTAAATCGTCATAGAGATGCAGGGCTTCGGTGGCGATGGCAAAATCCGCATTACCTTTGGAGACGGCTTCGGCGATCTGGGTCGGAGAGCCCTGATGCATGTGCAAAGAGACGCGAGGATAGCGCTCAATAAAGCCTTTAATCACCCCAGGCAGCGCGTAGCGAGCCTGAGTGTGCGTGGTTGCGACATAGAGAGAGCCTTTATCAGGCCAGGTGTGTTCACCGGCTACCGATTTTATCGCATCCACTTTGGAGAGAACTTCTCGCGCTATACGGATAATCTCTTCCCCTGCAGGCGTGACCTGGGTGAGATGTTTACCGCTGCGGGCAAAGATTTGCACGCCCAGTTCATCTTCCAGCATGCGCACCTGTTTACTGATGCCGGGTTGAGAGGTGTAGAGACCTTCCGCCGTCGAAGAGACGTTGAGATTGTGATTGACCACTTCAACGATATAGCGCAACTGCTGTAATTTCATATCTATTCCATCCCGGTAAGTTACAGAGTCGCATCCCCGGTTGACGTATAGTCGCGAGGTTAAAAAAGGCTATGCATCAGGAAAGGTCGGAAATGCTATAACAACTATATCAGTTTAAGAGAGAGAGTAGAACGGATTGATATAAGGCTCAGAAAAAGGCCAGCGAGCGCTGGCCTTCAGGGATTACTTTTTCGCTTCCTGCCATTTGCCATCTATATAGAAGGCGGACCAGCCGGTTGCCTTGCCCTCTTTTTCTGAGGAGACATACTGCTGTTTGGTCTTGCGGCTAAACCGCACCAGCGTTTTGTTGCCTTCCGGATCGGCTGCTGGCGCGTCGGCCAGATATTTCAGCTTCTCAGGCAGACGCTCTTTGAAGCGCTGCAGCTCTTCCACCAGCGGCGCACGCGTCTCGCGTGATTTCGGGAAGGTGTTGGCCGCGAGGAAAACACCCGCCGCGCCGTCACGCAACACGAAGTAAGCATCCGACTTCTCACATGCCAGCTCTGGCAGCGGAACCGGATCTTCTTTCGGCGGTGCGACTTCTCCACTACGCAGAATCTTACGGGTGTTTTTGCACTCTTCATTGGTACACGCCATGTACTTACCAAAGCGTCCCATCTTCAGGTGCATCTCCGAACCACACTTCTCGCACTCCACCACCGGGCCGTCATAGCCTTTGATGCGGAATTCGCCCTTCTCAATCTCGTAACCATCACACTCCGGGTTATTACCGCAGACATGCAGTTTACGTTCGTTATCGATCAGGTAGCTGTCCATGGCCGTGCCACACTTCTGGCAGCGACGACGGGCACGCAGGGCGTTGGTTTCAGCATCATCCCCTTCCAGAATATTGAGAACTTCATTTTCCGGGATCAGGTTGATGGTCTGTTTGCAGCGCTCTTTAGGCGGCAGCGCATAGCCGGAGCAGCCCAGGAAAACGCCGGTGCTGGCCGTTCGAATCCCCATCGGACGGCTACAGGTCGGACAGTCAATCGAGGTCAGCACCATCTGGTTCGGCTGCATCCCGCCCTCTTCAGGATCTTTCTCAGCCAGTTCGAGCTGCTGGGTAAAATCGGTGAAGAAGTGGTCGAGTACCGCTTTCCATTGCGCCTGGTTATTGGCAACCTGGTCAAGGTTACTTTCCATGCGGGCGGTGAAATCATAATTCATCAGTTCGCGGAAGTTCTCTTCCAGACGATCGGTGACGATTTCACCCATTTTTTCCGCATAAAAACGGCGGTTTTCAACCCGTACGTAGCCACGATCCTGAATCGTCGAGGTAATGGCGGCGTAGGTAGATGGACGACCAATTCCGCGCTTCTCCAGCTCACGCACCAGTGACGCTTCGCTGAAGCGCGCCGGTGGCTTGGTGAAGTGCTGACCAGGCAGCAGTTGCTGCAGGTCCAGAACATCACCCACACTGACCGCAGGCAGCGTACGATCTTCATCATTCTTACGCAGCGCAGGCATCACTTTGGTCCAGCCGTCGAAACGCAGAATACGGCCTTTCGCTTTGAGCCGGAAATCACCGGCGGCGGCGGTAATAGTGCTGGAGTCATATTTTGCTGGTGTCATCTGACAGGCAACAAACTGACGCCAGATCAGCTGATAGAGTTTCTGCGCATCCGCTTCCATATCTTTCAGCTTTTCCGCCACCACTTCCACATCAGAAGGACGAATCGCTTCGTGCGCTTCCTGGGAGTTCTCTTTGCTGGCGTAAGTTATGGCGTTTTCAGGCAGATATCTTTTACCGAAATTGCTTTCGATATAGCCACGCGCCATGGCGACCGCATCCTGACTCAGGTTGGTAGAATCGGTACGCATATAGGTAATGTGGCCCGCTTCGTACAGCCGCTGGGCCATCATCATGGTCTTCTTGACGCCAAAGCCGAGACGGGTGCTGGCAGCCTGCTGCAGGGTCGAGGTGATATAAGGCGCTCCCGGCTTGCTGCTGGTCGGCTTATCTTCACGATCCACGATCTCATAGCGCGCTTTTTCCAGCAGCGCGACGGCAGCATACGTCTCGTCGCGGTTGACCGGACGGAAGGCCTTATCGCCTTTGTGCGTCACGTCCATCGACAGCTCATCGCCTTTCGGCGTGGTCAGCGCGGCATTAACTTCCCAGTACTCTTCGGGAACAAAGGCTTTAATCTCACGTTCACGTTCCACCACCAGGCGAACGGCAACGGATTGCACACGTCCGGCAGAAAGACCACGGGCGATCTTTTTCCACAGCAGTGGCGAAACCATGTAGCCCACCACGCGGTCCATAAAGCGACGCGCCTGCTGAGCATTCACCCGATCAATATTCAGTTCGCCCGGCTTTTCAAACGCCTGACGAATCGCATTCTTGGTTATTTCGTTAAACACGACGCGGCTGAAGCGCGAGTCATCGCCACCAATCACTTCCCGCAGGTGCCAGGCAATGGCTTCCCCTTCGCGGTCAAGGTCGGTTGCGAGATAGATGTGGTCAGCATTGGCGGCTAACGCCTTCAGTTCGGCAACGACTTTCTCTTTGCCAGGCAGAATCTGATAATCCGCTTCCCAGCCGTGATACGGGTCTACACCCATGCGGCTGACAAGTGCGGCCTTCTCATCTTTTTTAACTTTTTTGACTTTCTTGTCAGTCGAAGCGTCTTTGGCTTTCTTATCTGTCGAGGCGTCAGCACTCTTCTTTGCGGTTGAACCACTGGTCGGCAGATCCCGGATGTGACCAACGCTGGATTTAACCACGTAGTCACTGCCCAGGTATTTATTGATTGTTTTAGCCTTTGCCGGGGACTCAACAATAACGAGTGCTTTACCCATATTTACCTTTATCTAATGAAAACATCCTGCTTAACGGGAGAGGATTGGATGCCCGAAAACCCATTGGGTTCAATATTGCTGCGCCTGTTTAACATTTCAAGGCGGAGGGGTCAATCTCAGATCAGATGATGTGGCGTTATGCAACTGCATGATAAAGAGTGCTTTTTCCATCTGAACTCATCGCACATCCCGGTGCAAAATCCCTGAAATCGGAATCGCCCACACTCTACCTGATAAAATCTGTTACGCAACTTAATTAGCACTCAGCCCGGACTTACGCCAGGTTTTCATCGATTACACCGATTTGTCACACTGCATGGCTCGCCAGTAATATAGAAAGGATGAGAGTGCTGTCAAACAGGAGTGAATAAATGCAGAGATCGACTCAGGCTATTTCCCGCCAGGTGTTGCTGGAAAAGGCCAATTCGCTAATCAAAGAACATGATGATTATTTAGCGGGAATGCAGGCGGATGAGGTGATTCAGCAGGGGGATGTGCTGGTCTTTCGCGGACCGTTTTTTCTCGACGCCGATGGCTTGCCGACCGCAAAAACCACGGCGGTGTTTAACGTGTTTAAACACCTTGCCGTGGTGCTGTCGCCGCTCTACCACCTGGAATGAAAAAACCCGGCGCAGGCCGGGTTTCGCATCATCAGAGCAGTGGCTTTTCGCCGCGCTGCCAGAGTTTCAGCAGCAATCGCTCTGCCACCGAGCCGGCGCTCTGCGTAAAGCGATCCATCATTTTACGGCGGCGGGCATAATGCACGCCGAGCACGCTGAACTGATCCATCTGACGGATGATCAGGTCATCGCTGGTGCCGATTTCGTCAATCAGGCCGAGATCCAGCGCCTGACGGCCATACCAGTGTTCGCCGGTTGCCACCCGGTCAATATCGAGCGTCGGGCGCATCTGGTGGACAAACTGCTTGAACAGCAGGTGCGTTTCGTCGAGATCTTCCTGAAATTTCTCACGTCCTTCTTCGGTATTCTCACCAAACAGCGTCAGTGTGCGCTTGTACTGTCCGGCGGTATGGAGTTCTATATCAATATCATTACGCTTCAACAGGCGGTTGAAATTGGGGATCTGCGCAACCACGCCGATGGAGCCAATGATCGAAAACGGTGCCGCCACAATGCGATCGGCCACACAGGCCATCATGTAACCGCCGCTGGCGGCCACTTTATCCACGGCCGCAGTAATGCGCAGCCCCTGGTCGCGCAGACGCTGCAACTGCGAGGCCGCCAGACCATAGCCATGGACCACGCCGCCAGGGCTTTCAAGACGTAGCAGCACTTCATCACCAGGCTGCTTTACGGCCAGCACGGCTGAAATCTCTTCACGCAGTGAGGTCACCTCACTGGCGTCCATGCTGCCTTTGAAATCGAGGACATAGAGCGTGGGTTTCGCACTGTCTGTCTGCCCCTGCTTCGCCGCCTGCTTTTCCGCTTTGGCTTTCAGTTTTTCACTTTTTTTATGATTTTTCAGCCAGACTTTTTGTGCCTGAGGTTTCATTTTCGCCAGCTGCAAATCCTCTTTCATCTGTTGATAGTCATCATCCAGATGGGTCAGACGAAGCTGACCGCTTTGTGCCCGTTTCCGTAACGCGGCATTCATCACAATCATGACAATCACAGCGACGGCAACCACCAGTGTCACCACTTTCGCTAAAAACAGTCCATACGTTGAAATAAAATCCATAGGTCGCCTTAGTAAACAGAGAATCAAAAACAGTTGGTCAGTTTAGCCGTTTTACCCTGCTTCGTCGCCTGAAATGCCAGCAGCTGGCACAGAATGCGCAGGTTGGCGATTGCACCCATTCGTAAATTCAGGCATAAAGCGGAATCATGCTGTTTTCGCTGGAGGACCCCACCGTGCACTATCAACCGAAAAGTGACCTGCTCCATCATCGTATTATCCTGGTCACTGGCGCTTCAGATGGCATCGGCCGGGAAGCTGCGCTGACTTATGCCCGTTATGGCGCAGAAGTGATCCTGATGGGCCGTAATCCAGAGAAGCTTCAGCAGGTCGAGCAGGCAATCAATCAACTTAATCAAAACCCTGCTCACATTCTGGTGTTCGATCTGGCCGACGCGGCACCGGAACGTTGCCAGCAGATAGCAGAACAACTGGCACAGCAGTTCCCGCGCCTTGATGGCGTGCTGCATAACGCCGGTATCCTCGGGGAGATTGTGCCGCTGGCTGAACTCGACCCACAGGTCTGGCAGCAGGTAATGAACATCAACCTGGACGCCACCTTCTTCCTGACGCAGGCGCTGTTGCCGTTGCTGTTAAAATCGGATGCCGGTTCACTGGTGTTTACCACCTCCAGCGTGGGCCGCACCGGACGCGCGGGCTGGGGCGCTTACGCCGTTTCTAAATTTGCTACTGAAGGCATGATGCAGGTACTGGCTGATGAGTATAAGAACCAGTCGCTGCGGGTGAACTGTATTAATCCGGGCGGGACGCGAACCAAAATGCGTGCCAGCGCGTTTCCGCAGGAAGATGCCAATAAGCTGAAAACGCCTGCCGATCTGATGCCGCTCTACCTTTATCTGATGGGTGATGACAGCCGTCGCAAAACCGGGATCAGCTTTGATGCCCAGCCAGGCAGAAAACCGGGAGCCGCTGAGTAATGGCTGACGATCGTCATCAACAGCGTCAGCAGCGGTTAAAAGAACAGGTTGATGCGCGTATTGCTGCAGCCACGGAGGTTCGTGGCATCCTGATGGTCTTTACCGGCAATGGCAAAGGCAAAACCACTGCGGCCTTTGGCACGGCACTCCGCGCCACCGGTCATGGCAAACGCGCGGCGGCTATCCAGTTTATTAAAGGCGACTGGCCAAATGGCGAGCGAAACCTGCTGGAACAGCACGGTGTTGAGTTTCAGGTGATGGCAACCGGCTTTACCTGGGATACCCAGAACCGCGAAACGGATACCGCCGCCTGTCTGGCGGTGTGGCAGCATGCAAAACGGATGCTGGCCGATGAGCAGCTGGATCTGGTGGTGCTCGACGAAATCACCTATATGGTCAGCATGGATTATCTGCCACTGGAAGAGCTGATAGCGGCCCTGCAACAGAGACCGGCGCATCAGAGCGTCATCATTACCGGACGTGGCTGTCATCGCAGCCTGACTGAGATGGCGGATACGGTGACTGAGATGCGGCCGGTTAAGCACGCTTTTGATGCCGGGATACAGGCTCAGCAGGGAATTGACTGGTAACAGAAAAAGAAAACGCAGCCCTGGGGCTGCGTTTTTAGCGATCGGGCAACGTGATTAACCGGAGTTACGTTTGCTGCCCGGATTGCGGCGTGGTGAACGTGGGGTGCTGCTCACTTTACTGTGACGTTTCACGGCACGACGAATCTGGTTCGCTTTGGTGCGACGACGATCTTTCTCGACCACCAGTTTGGTGACCGTTTCATCATCCATTTCCACCAGGTTACGCAGGTAGTTAACCGCAGGAAGATCCAGTTCGGTCCAGCCACCGCGTGGCAGGCCTTTTGGTAAGGTGATATCGCCGTAGCGAACACGCATCAGACGACTGACCTGCACGCCGACCGCTTCCCACAAACGACGCACTTCACGGTTACGTCCTTCGGTCAGGGTCACGTTGTACCATTGGTTAATGCCTTCTCCACCGCCAAATTTCAGGGTTTTAAAGGCAGCCGGGCCATCTTCCAGCTGAACGCCCTTGCTCAGCTGACGAATCTTATCATCGTCGACCTGACCAAACACGCGCACCGCATATTCACGTTCCACTTCACGGCTGGGATGCATCAGGCGGTTCGCCAGTTCACCGTCAGTGGTAAAGAGCATCAGACCGCAGGTGTTCACATCCAGACGGCCCACGGCAATCCAGCGTGAACCGCGCAGACGCGGCAGACGGTCAAATACCGTTGGGCGCCCTTCAGGATCGCTGCGGGTACAGAGTTCACCTTCTGGTTTATAGTAAGCCAGCACGCGGCAAACTTCGGTTGCTGATTCAGCAATCGAGACCAGATGGCCATCAATACGGATTTTCAGGGATTTGCTGCTTTCGACGCGGTCGCCAAGGGTGGCGATTTTACCGTCGACGCTGACACGGCCAGCGGCAATCATTGATTCGATTTCACGACGCGAGCCATGACCAGCACGCGCTAAAACTTTCTGTAACTTTTCGCTCATTGAGCTTCCTCTTTGTCGCCTTCCCAGGCGTCACGGTAGGGTGATAATTCTTTCTGAATCAACAGGTTATCCTATTAATTTGGGCCCATTATACAGGCATTTAATCCTGAAGTAACGCGCTTTATGAATGGGTTAATAGCCAATAAAGAAGAGTTGGCCTCAAATAGTCTTAACTCTATTAATCCATAATACGCTTCTGAATAACGCGCGATCATCTGACAAGACCTTTGATTAATAAAATGCATCTATTGAAAACTTTATAGCAGATGACAATTAAATTTTCTTACCACTCCAGGCGGATCAAAATCATGTTCTGGTAATGAAAACCATAACACTATCTTACACTTCCACAGATTCACCCTTGCTTTTAATCTTCTTTAAAAAACATTAAAGTCAGCATAAATGACTGCCAGGTTGATTTTATCCATCACAAAAGGTCGGTAAATATAAAAAAGTCAGATTATTCTTAAGGAGGATTTATTTAAAACCTTATTTTCCATAACATTTGATTCTTATTAGCTTTAATAAATTGTACGACACTATTAAGCTGATATAATTTATTCCTGTAGCACAATAAAAAGCAGGACTCACAATAGAGGGGTCTTGCGAAACTGAAGTCTGGCTTTTGTTATTCGTTTAAAAAATAGTTTTTTTACATTAATCCAATAAACCGGCGCATCCGGAGTTGTTGCGTTAATACGGTTCAGTGATGAACCTTGCTTGCATGTCAAAAATCTTCACCAGGGATTTCCCGACATGCCTGAATAAAGAAATCCATCATGAGAAACCTGTTGCTGTGTCCGGTGCTTGCTGCACTGGTGCTGAGCGGGTGTTCCGTGGGCCATACTGAGTACAGTCGTACGGCGATGCAGCACGTAGATATGAGCGTGACTGGCATTCCGACGATCCTCGGTCTCGGCACACTGGGTACCAGCATTCCTCTGACGCCTGAATATAGCCTGACGGCTGCGCACGTTGCCAAAACCGCCGTGCAGCGCGTTAAGTCTTATCACCCTTATTGCGACCTTGCGATTATTTATCACAAGAATGACGCCAGCACGCTGACTAAGTTCCGCAGTAGCGACATCGGCGATCCGGTTAAAATGTATGGCTACAGTTTTATTTCAGCGATGCCGGTTGAATCGACCGGGGTTAATTTAGCCCGCACGGCAATTCGGAATAACTGGAATAAAAGTCCCTGTATAGCCATGGCCTCCAATGCAGGCGTTGTTCAGGGAATGTCGGGCGGCGGCGTTTATAACCGTGATGATACGCTGGGCGGCGTGATTGTTGGCTATTCTGACTCAATTAAAAATGGGCGTAATAACAAAGTGATCCTGAAAGATGTCTCACTTTATATTCCTTACGGCCAGTTCAAAAGCTGGTTAGAGTCGAATCTGGCCCAGACACCGACACGCGGTGCCTGAGCCTGAGGGCTTACAGGAACGGGCGGGTATCGCCCACCCCTTCACGCACAATTTCCGGCGCATCGGTGGTCAGATCAACCACCGTGGTCGGCTGCTGGCCCAGCGTGCCGCCGTCGATAATCAGATCGACCAGCTTGCCGATGCTGTGCTGGATCTCTTCCGGATCGGACTCGGTGAAATCGTTGCCCGGCAGGATTAATGAGGTCGACATCATCGGCTGATTCAGTGCTTCCAGCAGCGCCAGCGCCACGGGATTAGAGGGCACGCGCAGACCAATGGTCTTACGTTTTTCATTCATCAGGCGGCGCGGCACCTCTTTGGTCGCCTTGAGAATAAAGGTGTAGTTGCCTGGCGTATTGTTTTTCAGCAGGCGAAACGCTGAGTTGCCCACCTGCGAATAGACCGACAGCTCAGAGAGATCGCGGCACATCAGGGTGAAGTTGTGATGTCCGTCGAGCTGACGGATACGACAGATACGCTCCATCGCGCCCTTCTCCTCCAGCCGACAGCCCAGCGCATAGCCGGAATCGGTTGGATAAACAATGACGCTGCCTTTGTTCAGGTAGTCGACCGCCTGATTAATCAGGCGAGGCTGCGGGTTATCCGGATGAATATGAAACAATTGACTCATAGAAACCTCGTGTCACCTTTCCGTGATTGCCAGGCCGGGAGCCAGATCCGGGAAGCGTTCCCAGACCGGCTCAACCGCCGCGGGCAGCCAGAGTTTGCGGCCCAATTCAATCCACGGACAGGGTTGATGAAAATCAGAACCTTGTGATGCGGCCAGTTCATTATCTCTGGCGTATTGCGCCAGCGTCGTGCGCTCATTGGGTGGCTGCTGGCACTGCGCGACTTCCATCGCATCGCCACCCGCTTCGCGGAAATGGGCGACCAGCCGTTTGAGCCACTTTGCCGATAAACCGTAACGGCCAGGATGCGCCAGCACGGCGCAGCCACCAGAATGATGAATCGCATCAATAGCTTGTTTAATTGTACACCATTGTGGCGGCACGTAACCGGTTTTGCCACGCGCCAGATAATTTTTGAACACCTGCACCATATTCTCTGCTTTACCCTGCTCAATCAGGAAGCGGGCAAAGTGACCGCGGGTAATGATGCCGCCATCAGCCAGTCGCATTGCTCCCGCCAGCGCATCCGGGATTCGTGCCTTCGCCAGTCGCTCACCAATCTCTTCTGCACGTGCTTGCCGACAGGCATGTTGTCCGGCCAGAAACGACACCATCGCCGGATGGCGGATATCAATGTTCAGCCCCACGATGTGAATCTCATGATTTTCCCACAAGGTGGAGATTTCTGCGCCGGCCAGCACTTTTATCGGTAAATCGTGATCGATTGCCGTTTGCTGCGCTTCATCTACCCCTGCAACGCTGTCGTGATCGGTGATCGCCAGTACGCCGACGCGCATCTCAACCGCTCTCTGCACCAGGGCTGCTGGCGTCAGTAAGCCATCGGAGGCACGCGTGTGGCTGTGTAAATCATAAACCGGGAAACGGGCGATATCGCTCAAGAGAACTCCTGCAAAAACTAAACCGGCCAGCATGATAACGATTTTCACGGTCAGTGAAAAAGTGTATTGACATTTCCGCCCCGAACCCGTTAACTAGTACACAAGTTCACACGTAACGGGTATTCAATCATGGCTGTTGTAATCACGCATTTAAACGGTTGGCGCGATGTTCCCGAAAACGGGCGACAGGGTCGTGCACACTTTGCGTAAACGCTGTGCTAATACCTGAGCCCGCCACCGAGCGGGCTTTTTTTTGAGCGAAATTCAGAGAAATCATCATGCCAAATGCGAAACCTACAGTGAAGTTGATTACCGGCACCGCACCCTACCGCGAAGATCCGGCCGCAGTGTTTCACCAGCTGTGCGGCGCACGTCCGGCAACCCTGCTGCTTGAATCCGCTGACATCGACAGCAAGCGCAATCTAAAAAGCCTGCTGATTGTCGACAGCGCGCTACGCGTCAGCGCAATGGGCAATACTGTCACCGTTCAGGCGTTGTCAGAAAATGGCCGGGCCCTGCTGCCGCTGCTGGATGAGGCCCTGCCTGCGTCGGTCAGAAATCAGGTACGTCCCGATGGACGTGAGCTGACGTTCCCGCAGAGTACCGAACATCAGCAGGATGAAGATTCCCGCCTCAAGGCACTGTCGGTGTTTGATGCACTGCGCCTGATTCCACAACTGGTCAACTCCCCGGCCGATGAGCGCGAAGCCGTGCTACTGGGTGGCCTGTTTGCTTATGATCTGGTTGCCGGTTTTGAAACCCTGCCGGAACTGGATAATCAGCAACGCTGCCCCGACTACTGTTTTTATCTGGCAGAGACCTTACTGGTGATCGATCACCAGACCCGCAATGCGCGTCTGCAGGCCAGCCTGTTCTGCCCGTCCACCAGCGAGTTCCAGCGCCTGCAGCGCCGCATTGAGCAGTTGCACGGCCAGATGCTGCAGCCGGCTCCGGCTCTGCCGGTCCAGCCGGTTGAACAGATGACGCTGACCACCAGCCAGAGTGATGAAGAGTATTGCGACGTGGTACGTACCCTGCAACAGGCGGTTCGCATCGGCGAAATTTTCCAGGTTGTGCCGTCACGTCGCTTCTCGCTGCCGTGTCCGTCGCCGCTGGCTGCTTATGAAACGCTAAAAAACAGCAATCCCAGCCCCTACATGTTTTTCATGCAGGATCAGGATTTCTCGCTGTTTGGCGCGTCGCCGGAGAGTTCGCTGAAGTATGACGCCACCTCCCGTCAGATTGAGATCTATCCGATTGCCGGTACCCGCCCGCGTGGCCGCCATGCCGATGGCTCACTGGACCGCGATCTCGACAGCCGCATTGAGCTGGAGATGCGTACCGACCATAAAGAGCTGGCTGAACATCTGATGCTGGTGGATCTGGCGCGTAACGATCTGGCGCGTATCTGTGTGCCCGGCAGCCGTTATGTAGCTGACCTGACCAAAGTCGACCGCTACTCATTTGTGATGCATCTGGTTTCCCGCGTGGTGGGCACGCTGCGCGCCGACCTTGATGTTCTGCACGCGTATCGTGCCTGTATGAACATGGGCACGCTGAGCGGTGCGCCAAAAGTACGCGCCATGCAGTTGATTGCCGGGGCTGAACGCACCCGTCGCGGTAGCTACGGCGGCGCAGTCGGTTACTTCACCGCTCAGGGCGATCTCGATACCTGTATCGTTATTCGTTCGGCCTATGTCGAAGATGGCGTCGCCACCGTTCAGGCGGGCGCAGGTGTGGTGCTGGATTCTAATCCGCAGGCTGAAGCTGATGAAAGCCGTAACAAAGCGCGCGCCGTACTGCGCGCTATCGCGACTGCCCATCACTGCAAGGAGATCTTCTGATGGCCGATATTCTGCTGCTCGATAACATCGACTCTTTTACCTATAACCTGGTTGATCAGCTGCGGACCTTTGGTCACAACGTGGTGATCTATCGCAACAACCTGCCTGCCGAACTGTTAATTGAACAGCTGCAGCGGATGGAGAACCCGGTGCTGATGCTCTCTCCTGGTCCCGGCGCGCCAAAAGATGCTGGCTGTATGCCGGAGCTGCTGCGGGTGCTGCGTGGTCGTCTGCCAATTATCGGCATCTGTCTGGGTCACCAGGCGATTGTCGAAGCTTATGGCGGCCATGTGGGCCAGGCAGGCGAGATCCTGCATGGCAAAGCCTCTTCAATCGACCATGACGGCGAGGCGATGTTTGCCGGTCTGAGCAATCCGCTGCCGGTGGCGCGCTACCACTCGCTGGTGGGCAGCAACACGCCGGATGAGCTGACGGTGAACGCCAGTTACAACGGGATGGTGATGGCCGTTCGCCATGAAACCGATCGCGTATGCGGATTTCAGTTCCATCCTGAATCGATTTTGACTTCTCAGGGCGCGCGCCTGCTTGAGCAGACGCTGGCCTGGGCGCTGGCGAAGTAACAGGGAGAATAACGATGCAACAGACACTGGAAAAACTTTACCAGGCGCAGACGCTGAATCAGGCTGAGAGTCATCAGCTCTTCAGCGCCATCATTACCGGACAGCTGGAGCCAACGCAACTCGCCGCCGCGCTGATCGCCATGAAAGTGCGCGGTGAAACGCCGGAAGAGATCGCCGGAGCCGCCACCGCGCTGCTGGAAGATGCCAAACCTTTTCCCCGCCCTGATTATGCGTTTGCCGACATTGTGGGCACCGGCGGCGATGGCAGTAACAGCATCAATATCTCGACGGCCAGCGCCTTTGTCGCCGCGACCTGCGGTCTGAAAGTGGCGAAGCACGGCAACCGCAGCGTCTCCAGCAAATCGGGTTCATCCGATCTGCTGGCCGCCTTTGGCATCAATCTTGATATGCCCGCTGACCGGGCGCGTCAGGCACTGGACGATCTGAATGTCTGCTTCCTGTTTGCGCCGCAGTATCACACCGGATTTCGCCACGCGATGCCGGTCCGCCAGCAGCTTAAGACCCGGACGCTGTTTAACGTGCTGGGCCCGCTGATCAATCCGGCACGCCCGCCACTGGCGGTGATTGGCGTTTACAGCCCGGAACTGGTAATGCCGATTGCCCAGACGCTGAAAGTGCTGGGTTATCAGCGCGCGGCGGTGGTGCACGGTGGCGGAATGGATGAAGTGGCGCTGCACGATGTAACCCATGTGGCCGAACTGCGTGAAGGTGAAATTACCCGCTATCAGCTCTCGCCAGAGGACTTTGGTTTTGGCTTCCATCCCAAAGAGGCGCTGGCGGGCGGCACGCCGGAAGAAAATCGTGACATTCTGACCTCTTTACTCCAGGGTAATGGCCAGCAGGCCCATGAGGAGGCCGTCGCCGTCAACGTGGCGATGTTGCTTAAGGTATTCGGTCAGGAAGATCTGCGTGAAAACGCACAGCAGGCGCTTAACGCCATCCGCAGCGGACAGGCTTATGAGCGTGTTGTCGCACTGGCAGCAAGAGGATAATCATGAAAGGCACCGTGTTAGAAAAAATTGTTCAGGACAAAGCGATTTGGGTTGAAGCCCGTCAGCAGCAGCAGCCTCTCTCTACCTTTCAGAACAGCATTGAACCTGCCAGCCGTCATTTCTACGACGCGCTGCAGGGGGCAAGAACCGCGTTTATCCTGGAGTGTAAAAAGGCCTCTCCCTCGAAAGGCATTATTCGTGAGGATTTCGATCCAGCCGCCATTGCCGGGGTCTACCGCCACTACGCTTCCGCGGTGTCAGTGCTGACCGATGAGAAATATTTTCAGGGCGACTTCGCCTTTCTGCCGATTGTCAGCGCGGCCATCACCCAGCCGGTGCTGTGCAAAGATTTTATCATCGACCCTTATCAGATCTATCTGGCACGTTACTATCAGGCTGATGCGATTTTGCTGATGCTGTCGGTGCTGGATGATGAGCAGTATCGTCAGCTGGCCGCCGTGGCGCACAGCCTGAAGATGGGTATTCTGACTGAAGTGAGTAATGAAGAGGAACTGGAGCGGGCTATCGCGCTGCAGGCCAGAGTTGTGGGTATCAACAACCGCGACCTGCGTGACCTCTCTATCGATCTTAACCGCACGCGTCAGCTTGCACCACGCCTGTCGCACAGCGTCACGGTGATCAGCGAATCAGGCATCAACAGTTATGCCGACATCCGCGAGCTGAGCCACTTTGCTAATGGCTTCCTGATTGGTTCTGCACTGATGGAAGAGGCCGACCTGACCGCAGCGGTGCGTCGGGTTACGCTGGGCAGCAATAAAGTGTGCGGCCTGACCCGTGACGAAGATGCGCGGGCCGCCTATGAAGCCGGGGCAATCTATGGCGGGCTGATTTTTGCCGAAGGTTCACCGCGTCAGATTGACACCGCCACGGCGCAGACCGTGATTGCTGCGGCACCGCTGCGCTACGTCGGCGTGTTCCGCAACGCGGCTATAAGTGACATTGTCACGCAGGCCGTTGCGCTTTCACTCTCTGCGGTACAGCTGCATGGCCATGAGACGCCGGAGTTTGTGGCTGAATTGCGTGCGGCTCTGCCAGCAGAGATTCAAATCTGGAAGGCGCTGCGCATTGAAGGCTCCGTACCGGCGCGCGACTGGCCGCATGTTGACCGTTATGTATTTGATAATGGCGACGGCGGAACCGGACAGCGTTTCGACTGGTCACTGTTACAGGGTCAGAACCTGAACAATGTATTGCTGGCCGGTGGCCTGAGCGCAGATAACTGTGTTGAAGCCGCGCAGCTGGGCTGTGCCGGACTGGACTTCAACTCAGGCGTGGAAAGCGCGCCTGGCATCAAAGATGCCCGTAAAATTGCCGCTGTGTTTCAGACACTGCGTGCCTACTGATTTGCCTGGCCTGCTCAACGGCGGGCCCGAGAAAGGAAGATAAAAATGACGTTACTGAATCCCTACTTTGGCGAATTTGGCGGAATGTATGTTCCGCAGATCCTGATGCCAGCCCTGCGCCAGCTGGAACAGGCGTTTGTCGACGCCCAGAAAGATCCTGAGTTTCAGGCCGAGTTTACCGACCTGCTGAAGAACTATGCGGGTCGTCCAACTGCCCTGACGCTGTGCAAAAACCTGACCAAAGGCACCAAAACCCGCCTCTATCTTAAGCGTGAAGATCTGCTGCACGGTGGCGCGCATAAGACCAACCAGGTGCTGGGTCAGGCGCTGTTAGCCAAACGCATGGGCAAAAACGAGATCATTGCCGAGACCGGTGCGGGTCAGCACGGCGTGGCTTCAGCGCTGGCCTGTGCGCTGCTGGGTATGAAATGCCGCATCTATATGGGCGCGAAAGATGTAGAGCGTCAGTCACCCAACGTATTCCGTATGCGTCTGATGGGCGCAGAAGTGATCCCGGTTCACAGCGGCTCCGCCACGCTGAAAGATGCCTGTAATGAAGCACTGCGCGACTGGTCTGGCAGCTACGAAACATCACACTATATGCTCGGCACCGCAGCGGGTCCGCATCCCTTCCCGACCATTGTGCGTGAGTTCCAGCGCATGATCGGCGAAGAGACTAAAAATCAGATTCTGGAAAGAGAGGGTCGTCTGCCCGATGCGATCCTCGCCTGTGTGGGCGGCGGCTCCAACGCCATCGGCATGTTTGCCGACTTTATCGATGAGACCAGCGTGAAGCTGATCGGCGTAGAGCCTGCGGGCCACGGCATTGAAACTGGCGAGCATGGCGCGCCACTCAAGCACGGTCGCGTCGGCATCTACTTCGGTATGAAATCGCCGATGATGCAGACCCATGATGGCCAGATTGAAGAGTCTTACTCGATCTCTGCCGGCCTCGACTTCCCGTCGGTAGGCCCGCAGCATGCGCACCTGAACAGCATCGGTCGGGCGGAATATGTTTCCATTACCGATAACGAAGCGATGGACGCCTTTAAACTGCTGTGTCGTGCGGAAGGTATTATTCCGGCGCTGGAGTCATCTCACGCCCTGGCGCACGCCATGAAGATGATTCACGCTGAGCCGGAAAAGGAGCAGTTGATTGTGGTCAATCTCTCTGGCCGTGGCGACAAAGATATTTTCACCGTTCATGACATTTTGACAGCGCAGGGAGAAATCTGATGGAACGTTACAATCAACTTTTTACCCGTCTGTCAGCGAATAACGAAGGCGCTTTCGTTCCTTTTGTTACGCTGGGCGATCCTTCCCCGGAGCTTTCACTGAGCGTGATTGACGCCCTGGTTGAAGGGGGCGCGGATGCACTGGAGCTGGGTATTCCCTTCTCCGATCCTCTGGCGGATGGCCCGACCATTCAGAACGCGACGTTACGCGCCTTTGCGGCGGGCACCAACACCAGCCAATGCTTTGAAATGCTGGCCACTATCCGCCGTAAGTATCCGGATCTGCCGATTGGATTGCTGATGTATGCCAATCTGGTCTTCACCAACGGCGTGGATGAGTTCTATGCACGTTGTGCAGAGGCAGGTGTGGATTCGGTGCTGGTAGCGGATGTGCCCGTTGAAGAGTCAGCGCCCTTCCGTCAGGCGGCACTGCGTCATGGCGTTGCACCCATCTTCATCTGTCCGCCTAACGCCAGCGATGAGCTACTGCGTGAGATCGCTTCACACGGACGGGGTTACACCTACCTGCTGTCGCGCGCGGGCGTTACTGGTGCTGAAAACCGCGCCAGCCTGCCGTTGCAGCATCTGATCGACAAGCTGCGTGAATACCATGCAGCCCCGCCGCTGCAGGGTTTTGGTATCTCTGAGCCTGGACAGGTGAAGGAAGCGATCGCTGCGGGCGCTGCAGGCGCGATCTCCGGCTCTGCAATTGTCAGAATCATCGAAAAACATCATTCAGAGCCTGAGGTGATGCTGAGCGAGCTGAAGAACTTTGTCAGCCGCCTTAAAGCCGCCAGCCGTTAATCCTGCCAGCATGCCTTATCGCGCGATAAGGCATGATTTGTTTCCTTTTTTTTCACTCCCCCATTTGCCCTTTTTGCAAAATCTGCACCACAATGACAATGCGCCGTTACGGTAACGTCGCATCCATTTTGTGACAGGGAGAGAAAGCAATGAAATTCGTTAAACTGCTGACAGGTGCTGTACTGGCGGGCGTGGTTGCGCTGACACTGAGCGCCTGTGCGCCCACCGCAACCAAAGAGGGAACCGGTGGCTATATTGATGACACCGTGGTGACCACAAAAGTTAAAGGTGAACTGCTGAAAGATGATGCGCTGAAATCAACTGAAATCAACGTAGAAACCTTTAAAGGTAAAGTTCAGCTGAGCGGTTTTGTTTCATCACCACAGATGGCTAACCGTGCTGTTCAGGTTACGCGCAGCGTGGCGGGCGTGAAGTCCGTGGTAAACAATATGCAGATCAAATAACGTCTTAACAGACAAAAAAGGCCGCTGATTCAGCGGCCTTTTATCATCTTCATCATCAGAAACGGTAACCCGCACCGAAGAAGAAGACCCAGGGATCGATGCGCATATTGATATTCTGCTGCTCGCCACCCGCTTTAAACTTCACTTCAGTATCAATATCCATGTACCACACCGACGCATTCAGCATCCAGTCACGGTTAATCTGATAATCCAGACCGACCTGACCCGCCACACCCCACGAATCCTTCACGCTGAGATCGGTCAGACCCGCATCGCGGCCCGTTTGATTGAAATCGGCATCGTAGAAGGTGGTGTAGTTGATACCTACGCCAACGTAAGGACGCGCTTTGCTCTTGCTGTCAAAAAAGTAGTACTGCGCCATCAGCGTAGGCGGTAACTGGCGTACCGTTGCCAGTGTCCCGGTCGGGCCAAGGCCCACTTTGTGACGGAACGGTGTGGCGGCCAGTAATTCGACACCAATGTTGTCCGTTGCCATGTAAGTAAAGGTCAGGCCCAGCTGCGTGTCGTTGGATGCGCTGAACTCGCCCATCCCTAACACATTATCGGAACCTTCGGTGGGCCGGACGGTGGCACTGCCGGCACGCATAAAGAAGTCGCCTGCTTCGTGGGCCATTGCCAGCTGGGGTAAAGCCAGAGCCAGCAGCATCGCGCATTTTGCCAGTTTCATCATCACTCCTTTGCTTAATGTTAATGTCGCGAACGTCATCGCTTTTTTGCTGGCAAATATTTAACGTGATTTACAGAAAATTGCACTCTGTACCCTTCAGATAAATTACTTAAAAAACAATGGATTGATTTAGATCAATTTCGGCTCAGGCTGGCGCAGCAAAATTCCCCTTGCTGAATAATTTCGCCGGGCCTATTTTGCTTATCTTCTCTGGTGATTTTGGTTCGATGCCCTGGGAGGGGCGGGTGATCAAATGAGTGAAATAACTAACCCTTGTGTCAGCTGTGGCGCCTGCTGCGCCCATTTCCGCGTCTCATTTTACTGGGCCGAAGCCGATGATGCAGGCGGCCCGGTGCCGACCGCATTAACCGAACCGCTAAGCCTGTTAATGCGCAATATGCGTGGCACGAACGATCGCGCCCCGCGCTGCGTTGCCCTTGAGGGCGACATTGGCGGCTGTGTCTCCTGCGGAATTTACGAACAACGTCCGACGCCCTGTCGGGAATTTTCGATGTCGGGCGAAGCGGGTATCCACAATGAAGCCTGCGATCGCGCCCGCGCCCGGTATGGCCTTCCCGCCCTTTTTTCTCCATCTTTACCTGTCATGACAGAAAGTTATGCCGCAGCGGGTGCCCGCGAGCTGCCAGAACATGTACAATCGCCGGGTTAATTAACCCGGTTCCTCAAAGGAGTGTACATGTCTATCACGGCAAGCTCGTTATACCGTGACACAGGAAATTTCGCGCGCCATCAACTGGCTACGGTGCTGTTGATGTCGCTGCTGGCCGCTTTTATCACCGTCATGCTGGTGCATGTGCTGACGCCGGGTGCCGATCAGATGGCCCTCCTGCAACAGGGTGACGATAGCGCCGGTTCGCTGTTTGAGATGGTGCAGAATATGTCACCGGAACAGCAGCAGGTGCTGCTGCGCGCCTCGGCGGCCAGCACCTTTGCTGCGCTGATGGGGAACACGCTGCTGCTTGGCGGAATGCTCTATCTGATCCCGATGGTCTCTTCCGGCCAGCGTGTCAGTGCGTTGCGGGCGATTGGTGCTTCAGCGCCGCTGCTGCCAAAGCTGCTGCTGCTCACCTTCCTGATGACGCTGGTGGCGCAACTGGGCTTTATGGTGCTGGTGGTGCCGGGCATTCTGCTCACGATTCTGCTGTCGCTGGCACCGGTGATGGTGGCCAGTGAGAAGATGGGTGTCTTTGCCGCCATGCGGGCCAGCATGCGGATGGCGTGGAAGAATGTGAAGCTGATTGCTCCCGCTATTCTGCTCTGGCTGCTGGCCAAAGTGGTGGTGATGCTGTTCTTCTCTTCGCTGACGGTTTTACCGCTGAACGTCTCGTCGGTGATTTTTACCGCGGCAGGTAACGTGGTTTCAGCAATGTTGATTATCTATCTTTATCGGCTCTATATGCTGTTACGTTGATTGACGGTGTGCCTTCGGGCACATTTGCAGCCAACTCTGAATGGAAAAACTATGAAGCAGCTTCTCGACTTTCTTCCCCTGGTGGTCTTTTTCATCTTCTACAAGCTGTATGACATTTTCGTCGCCTCGGGCGCACTAATTGTTGCGACCGGTCTGGCGCTGGTCGTCAGCTGGGTGCTCTATCGCAAGCTGGAAAAGATGACGATTTTCACCTTTGTGCTGGTGGCGGTCTTTGGCACCCTGACGCTGGTGTTCCACAACGATGAGTTCATTAAGTGGAAAGTCACGGTTATCTACAGCCTGTTTGCCGCCGCCCTGCTCTACAGCCAGTGGTTTATGGAGCAGACGCTGATTCAGCGCATGCTGGGCAAAGAGCTGCAGTTGCCCGACGCGGTCTGGCGCAGGCTCAACGTTGCCTGGGCGCTGTTCTTCTTTATCTGCGGCCTGGTGAACATCTATGTCGCCTTTTGGTTATCTCAGGCGTTTTGGGTTAACTTTAAAGTGTTCGGTCTCTCCGGTCTGACCTTACTGTTTACCCTGCTCAGCGGGCTTTACATCTGGCGACAGATGCCGCCGCAGGAACAAAAATAATCATCTGCCCGGTCCGCCGGGCTTTTTTTTAGCATTCACCTGCATAGAAGTGGAAGCAATGGGCGAAAAACATACATTGCCGAAAGGCGAAATGGTGCTGCGTACGCTCGCCATGCCAGCAGACACCAACGCCAACGGCGATATTTTTGGTGGCTGGCTGATGTCACAGATGGATATGGGTGGCGCTATCCTGGCGAAAGAGATCGCTGAAGGACGCGTAGTGACGGTTCGCGTCGACGGCATGTCATTTATGAAGCCCGTCGCAGTGGGCGATGTGGTGAGCTGCCATGCGAGCTGTCTTCGTACCGGCAACAGCTCCATGACGATTAATGTGGAAGTGTGGATCAAAAAAGTGTCGTCTGAGCCGATTGGACAAACTTACATTGCAACGGAAGCGGTGTTTATTTATGTGGCGGTCGACAGTGAGGGTAATTCCCGTCCTCTGCCAGCCGGTCGCGCAAATCAACTGCCTGCTGAATAAACAAAACAGGTCAGGCTTTTTCAGCCTGACCTGACACTTTATTCCAGGCTGGCCCCACCATTAATCTTAAACACGATATTCATGGTCAGACCCTGCCCTGGCCGTCCGCTCTGATAGCGCCACTTTTTCATCGCCTGCTTAACTTCCCGCTCGAACATATTGCGTGGCTCCGCAGAGAGGATCTGGATGTTATCCACTCGTCCTTCGCTATCCACATCAAACTTCACCCGTACCCGGCCCTCAACACGCAGTGCAAAAGCGCGCTGTGGGTAGCCTGGCTTGCTCACACTCAGTGCTTTTGGGCCGTTTGACGCCGATGAGGTGGGTGACGGCGTGGATTTTGGCGCCGCGGTCGGTTTGGTCTGCGTCGCCGGCGTTTCCTGCTTAAACGGGCTGGCCTGCGGTTTGCTCTCCTGACGCGGTTTCACGTCGCGTTTTGGCTGCTCCCGCTTATGCTCTGGTTTCGGTCTGGGCTTTGGCTTAGGTTCAGGTTTGGGAATTGGCACTGGCTCCGCTTTCGGCGGTTCGGGTACAGGCTGAGGTTCCGGCACCGGCTCAGGTTCTGGCTGCGGCTCGGGCTGCGGCGCAGGCGGCTCCACGATGGCGGGTGCAGGCTCAGGCTGGACTTCAGGGGCGACCATGGTGACGCTGATGGGCTGCGACGCTTTAGGCACGTCAATCACCTGCTGGAATGAAGCATACAGAATTCCGGCAATCACGGCCCCATGCAAAGCAACAGACAACAACATGGAGACAGGCGTGCGTTTAGGTAATGGCATAGTCAGCGTGGTCATAACAGTCGCAGTGATTGAATGAAGCATCGATTTTAAATGCAAATAGCAATCAGTTTCAATAACTCCCGCCATCCGGCCTGAAGAAAAGCGCTTTTTAGCCCTTTATGCTGAGCCAGTAACCGCTCTGAGGTTTCGTTTGCACTCTGATCGGCAATCCCTTAACGTGTTGCGAAATTCTGGTTAATGGGAGTTCCTTAGTGCTTTACGTCATTTATGCAGAAGATACTGCAGATTCACTGGAAAAACGTAATGCCGTGCGCCCTGCCCATCTGGCACGGCTCAAACTGCTGCAGGAAGAGGGACGCCTGATCATTGCAGGCCCGATGCCTGCTGTCGACAGCAACGATCCTGGCGTGGCTGGCTTTACCGGCTCAACCGTGATTGCTGAATTCCCGTCATTAGAAGAAGCGCAATCCTGGGCACAGGATGACCCCTACTTCGCGGCGGGCGTTTATAAGCAGGTAGCGGTCAAGCCGTTTAAGCGCGTCTTCTGATCGTGAATCAGCCGTAAAAATGGCTTCTGTGCCAGGCACAGAAGCCATTTTTATTTTGACCGTGTAAGAGAGAAAAGATGCAGATAATCATTCTGGGGCTACTGGCCATTATCGTTTTACTGATCGGCAGCGCGGTTTATCTCTGGCGAACTCAGGGCTGGCGTAATAAAAAGCAGTGGATTGTCATGCTGATCGTGCTGGCGGCGGCAGTGCAACTGGTCAATGTTACGCTGATGATGTCTACACAGCGTCTCGCTGGTTGAGCATCGCGCAACGTTTTGTTGCGATGTACAGTCAGTCAATCTCTGTGACAGCGTTTCGCCAGTCGGAACATCCTGCTAATGCCGCGTAAATAAACGCGGCGATCAACTTATTTTATTTAATAAGGCGTTGCACTTAACGACACCGGTATTACGTCAGCCAGGTCGCTCAGTGAAACCAGCTATTTATTTTCCCACTACTCACTGGCATATTTTCAGCGATGAATTAACCGCGGTCCAGAATCAGGCTAATCAGTGCGTGATAGTTCTGCTCTTCTTCCGGACTGGTGACATGCTGTAAACGGCCGATTAGTTTTGAGCAGATCGCTTTACGGTTCAGACTACGACCCGAACTGATAATTTCCGTCACGACGGAGCCAAGAATGGCCTGTTGCGAGGGCTGCGCTGCGCTGTGTAAATAGGCGGAGATGTCAGAGACTGAAGCGGGAATACGAACGTTAGCCTGCATGGTTGACCCTCATAGAATTCATTTAAGATTACTAACCGATGCAATAAAGTTATACAACAATGTGCCATCTGTACAGATATTTAGCTTAAAAAATAAGACCGTCATGATTTAATGACAACAAGTTCTTAAATAACAGCACATTACAATAATGTAAAGTTGTACAACTTTTTAGCCTGCTGTTTTTATCCTGTTAATACTCCCTCTTTTGTCCGCGCCTGAATGCCCTGGTTTACTCTTTAAAAAATGATCTTTCCGCCATTTTTTTAGCATTAAAGAGGAATTATCGGGCAGATCTGTCTACATTTATCCCTTGTGAGTTGAACCTCTGCACGGATGCGCAGCACAGTCGCGGGCATATTATGCATAAAACTTATTCTGGCCAGTCTCTTACATTGCTCAATCCGCTGTTATCCCGGCTCCTGGCTATTGTTGACCCTAAAATAGAAGTCATGAGTGGTTACCCTGCTAATTGCTCAGTGTGGCTCACCGTCTATTATCAACGTAAATCGCGTCAATGGTCTTACGAATGGTATGATCGTGTGGGTTACCACAGGCCGGCTGAGCTGGGCAGCTCAATGGAATGTCTGATGCGTGAGGTTAACGATCGCGGCGCGTCGCGCCAGGAACACTCGATGGCGCGACAGGCGATGGCAGAACTGGTTTTTTTTGAAGCCTGATTTGAAGTCTGAATAGCCTGCTTTGTCCGACAGGCTGAATTCACCGGGCTTTCGCTATATTATCTGCGTAATAAACAGAATCGAACGACGCTGCTGTTGTGCCAGCTGATGGCGAATGCAGTGGATACGCTTATACCGCCGCGACTGCCCTTCCAGCCAGCGTGAGCGGCGGCGATGCACCTGCCGTAACATTCTCCAGCGCGCCACTTCATTTCTGCTTCGTTTCATCACTTCCTCTCTGACGTCATACACACGAGATATACGCGAGGGCATTATAGAGATCTCTGCGGTAATGCCAAATCGGATCCTTCATCGAGGATGTCCGGGATAAAGGGTTCCGTTAGCCGGCATCTGCACGTAAACTTGCCGGACGAAAGCGCGAACGGGATGTCCACTTTATGACCACTTTTTATACCCTGATCAGCTGGTTGCTGGTGTTTGGTTACTGGCTGCTGATCGCCGGGGTGACGCTGCGCGTGTTAATGAAGCGACGGGCTGTGACATCCGCGATGGCCTGGCTACTGGTGATCTATATTCTGCCTCTGGTAGGGATTATCGCTTATCTCTCTTTTGGCGAACTGCATCTGGGTAAACGTCGTGCGGAGCGCGCCCGCACCATGTGGCCATCCACTGCCCGCTGGCTCGCTGACCTTAAGCAGTGCCGTGAAATTTTTGCCACCGAACACAGCGACGTTGCGCGTTCGCTGTTTGAGCTTTGCTACCACCGTCAGGGCATCGCCGGGGTCAAGGGGAACCAGCTGCAGCTGCTCACCAGCGCCGACGACGTGATGCAGGCGCTGATTCGGGATATCCAGCTGGCCCGCCACAACATTGAGATGGTGTTCTACATATGGCATCCCGGCGGTCTGGCGGATGAAGTTGCGGAATCGCTGATGGCGGCATCACGCCGTGGCGTTCATTGCCGTCTGCTGCTCGACTCTGCGGGCAGTGTTACCTTTTTCCGCAGTCCGTGGGTCGGCATGATGCGCAATGCCGGAATCGATGTGGTGGAAGCGTTGCAGGTCAGCCTGCTGCGCGTCTTCCTGCGACGGATGGATCTGCGTCAGCACCGCAAAATCGTACTCATTGATAACTACATCGCGTATACCGGCAGCATGAACCTGGTCGATCCGCGCTTCTTTAAACAGAGCGCGGGTGTCGGTCAGTGGATTGACCTGATGGCGCGAATGGAAGGCCCGGTGGCGACGGCGATGGGGATTGTTTTCAGCTGCGACTGGGAGATAGAGACCGGCAAACGCATTTTACCGCCGCCGCCCGATCGCAACATTATGCCGTTTGAACAGGAGAGCGGCCACACCGTGCAGGTGATCGCCTCCGGCCCCGGCTTCCCGGAAGATATGATCCATCAGGCGCTGCTGACTGCGGTCTATTCGGCACGTGAACAGTTGATCATGACCACGCCCTACTTAGTGCCGAGCGACGATCTGCTGCATGCTATCTGTACGGCGGCGCAGCGTGGCGTCAATGTCAGCGTGATTGTGCCTCGTCACAATGACTCGCTGCTGGTTGGCTGGGCCAGCCGCTCCTTCTTCAGTGAGTTGCTGGAAGCGGGCGTGAAAATTTATCAGTTTGAAGATGGCCTGCTGCACACCAAAAGCGTGCTGGTCGACGGACAACTGAGCCTGGTGGGAACCGTGAACCTCGATATGCGCAGTTTATGGCTGAATTTTGAAGTGACGCTGGTGGTTGATGATGCGGGATTTGGCAGCGATCTCGCCTGTGTGCAGGATGACTATATCGCCCGTTCCCGCCTGCTGGATGGCAAGCGCTGGGCAAAACGTGCCTGGTGGCAACGCATCGTCGAACGACTGTTTTACTTCTTCAGTCCTTTACTGTAAAACGAGCCAGATTGTGTAAATGGCCGCAGGCCGACAGGACAGACTATGGATTTAAATAATCGCCTTACCGAAGATGAAACGCTGGAACAAGCCTACGATATTTTTCTCGAACTGGCAGTCGACAATCTTGACCCGGCAGACGTCATCCTCTTCAATCTGCAGTTCGAAGAGCGCGGTGGCGCAGAGCTGTTTGATCCGTCTGACGACTGGAAAGATCATGTCGATTTCGACCTGAACCCGGACTTCTTCGCCGAGGTGGTGATTGGGCTGGGTGAAGCGGACGGTGAACCGATCACCGACGTCTTTGCTCGCGTGCTGCTGTGCCGCGAGAAAGACCACAAACTCTGTCATATCCTGTGGCGTGAGTAAGCGTCAGATTTGATAAGAAAACGCCGGGCGATTGCCCGGCGTTTTGCATTATAGCGGATCGACTTTCAGACAGGAGACCGCGTGGTTGAAACTGCCTTCCAGCAGCGGCCGGGTTTTCGCACACTCCGGACCGGCAATCGGACAACGGGTGCGGAACACGCAGCCTGATGGCGGATTGATCGGCGACGGCAGCTCCCCCTCCAGCAGCTGAATCTGCTTGTTCTTCTCCTTGTCCGGATCGGGAATCGGCACCGCGGACATCAGCGCACGGGTGTAAGGATGCTGAGGATTGCTGTAGACCTCTTTGTAGGTGCCCAGCTCCACCGCATGCCCCAGATACATTACCAGTACCCGGTCAGAGATATGTTTCACCACCGCCAGATCGTGCGCAATGAAGATCAGCGATAAGCCCATTTCACGCTGCAGCTGCTGCAGCAGGTTAACCACCTGGGCCTGAATCGAGACGTCCAGTGCAGAGACCGGCTCATCACAGATAATCAGCTTAGGCTCAAGAATCAGCGCGCGGGCGATACCGATACGCTGACACTGACCGCCCGAGAACTCGTGCGGATAGCGGTTAATCAGGTTAGGCAGCAGCCCCACTTTCATCATCATATTTTTGACGCGGTCTTTCACTTCCTGACGCGCCATTTTTGGATGATAGGTTCTCAGTGGCTCTGCGATGATATCGCCGATGGTCATACGCGGGTTCAGCGACGCCAGCGGATCCTGGAATATCATCTGGATATCGCTTCGCGCCTTGCGCCACTCCTCTTCACTTTGCCCCAGCAGATCACGGCCTAACCAGGCGACCCGACCTTCGGTCGCCTTGACCAGCCCGATAATGGCGCGCGCCAGGGTCGATTTACCACAGCCAGACTCGCCTACCACACCCAGGGTTTCCCCCTCATACAGCCGCAGGCTGACACCATCGACTGCTTTCAGGGTTTTTGATGGCTGCCAGAACCACTGCCTGCCATCTTTGATGTCGAAATGCACCTTGAGGTCGGCGATTTCCAGTAACACTCTTTTTTCAGCTACGGTGCTCATACTAACTCCTCCACCGGCTTAAAGCAGGCGCGCAGACGGCCTTCGCCAAAGGGTTCCAGCGGTGGTGCCTGGGTGCAGATATCCATAGCGTGCGGACAACGCGGCTGGAACGGGCAGCCCTGCGGCAGACGCAGCAGGTTGGGTGGATTACCCGGAATCGTCGTCAGACTTTCCCCTTCCGCATCCAGACGCGGCACCGCATTAAGCAGACCAATCGAGTAAGGATGTGACGGCTGATAAAAGACATCGCGGGCACGGCCATACTCCATGGTGCGTCCGGCATACATCACCAGTACTTTGTCGCAGATCCCCGCCACCACACCCAGATCGTGGGTGATCATGATAATAGCAGTGTTGAACTCGCGCTTCAGGTCGTTGAGCAGCGTCATAATCTGCGCCTGGACGGTAACATCCAGCGCGGTGGTCGGCTCGTCGGCAATCAGCAGTTTAGGACGGCACAGCAGCGCCATGGCGATCATGACGCGCTGACGCATACCGCCGGAGAACTCATGCGGGTACATCTTCATCCGCTTGCGCGCTTCCGGCATTTTCACCGCATCCAGCATTCTCACCGACTCTTCAAACGCCTGCGCGTTGTTCATCCCTTTATGCAGCTTAAGCACTTCCATCAGTTGCTCGCCCACCCGCATATAGGGGTTCAGCGAGGTCATCGGGTCCTGGAAGATCATCGCAATCTGTTCGGCGCGCAGTTTATTGAGCTTGTTCTCGGGCAGATTCAGGATCTCTTTGCCATTGAACATCGCCGAACCGCCAATGCGGCCATTTTTCGCCAGCAGCCCCATCAGGGCAAAGGCGGTTTGTGACTTGCCGGAACCGGACTCACCGACAATGCCCAGCGTCTCACCGGCGCGCAGCGAGAAGTTCAGATCGTTAACGGCGGTAACATCACCATCGTGCGTGCCAAAGGTGACGCGTAAATCTTTGACCGTAAGTAGCTGTTCGCTTCCCGCGCGGGCCGCCATTGCTGGCTGGAATTCATGAATAGTCATCGGGAAACTCCTTAACGATCTTTCGGGTCGAGGGCATCACGCAGGCCATCGCCGATAAAGTTGAAACAGAACAGCGTAACCACCAGGAAGCCTGCCGGCCAGAGCAGCAGCCACGGCGACACTTCCATCGAGTTTGCCCCGTCGCTGAGGAGTGCGCCCCAGCTGCTCAGCGGCTCCTGCGTACCCAGTCCCAGGAAGCTCAGGAAGGATTCAAACAGGATCATGCTCGGCACCAGCAGCGAGGCGTAAACCACTACCACGCCCAGCACGTTCGGCACGATGTGGCGCACCACGATTTTCCAGGTCGATACCCCGCCCACATGGGCCGCTTCGATAAACTCTTTGCGCTTCAGGCTCAGCGTCTGGCCACGCACAATACGCGCCATATCGAGCCACGAAACCATGCCGATAGCGGCAAAAATCAGCAGGATATTGCGACCAAAGAAGGTCACCAGCAGGATCACGAAGAACATAAACGGGAAGGAGTTAAGGATTTCCAGAATACGCATCATCACCGAGTCTGTTTTGCCGCCGAGATAGCCAGCAATCGAGCCATAGAGCGTCCCGACAATCACCGCGATCAGCGCAGAAGCCACGCCCACCATCAGCGAGATGCGGCCACCGATAGCCACACGTACCAGCAGGTCACGACCTGAAGAATCAGTGCCGAACCAGTGGCCAGAAGTGGTATCGGGCGGCGAGGACATCATGGCCCAGTCGGTATCGTCGTAGGTGAACTGCGCCAGCATCGGCGCAAAGATTACGAACAGGGTGATCAGGAACAGCACCAGCAGGCTGATGGAGGCAGCGCGGTTATGAATAAAACGACGACGCGCGTCCTGCCAGAGACTACGCCCTTCTACTTCCAGCTTCTCACTGAACGCATCAAGAGCTTCGCTGTTTTTCTTACTTAACATCATGGCGAACTCCGCAATCAGTAACGAATTTTGGGATCGATAACGGCATAGAGCACGTCAACAATCGCGTTGAATACGATGGTCAGCAAACCAACCAGAATGGTCAGGCTCATTACCAGCGAGTAGTCACGGTTCAGCGCGCCGTTGACAAACAGCTGACCGATGCCCGGCAGACCGTAGATCGACTCAATCACCATCGACCCGGTGATGATGCCGACAAACGCCGGTCCCATGTAGGAGATCACCGGCAGCAGCGCAGGTTTCAGCGCATGACGCAGCACAATGCGGCGCAGCGGTAACCCTTTGGCGCGCGCGGTGCGGATAAAGTTGGAGTGCATCACTTCAATCATCGACCCACGGGTGATACGCGCGATACTGGCGATATAAGCCAGCGACAGCGCCACCATCGGCAGCAACATGTAGTTCCACTGCCCGCCGTTCCAGCCGCCGCCCGGCAGCCATTTCAGGGTGATGGCGAACAGCAGAACCAGCAGCGGTGCGACCACGAAGCTGGGTATCACCACGCCGGTCATTGCCACCCCCATCACCGCAAAATCCCATAAACTGTTCTGTTTGAGCGCTGCGATAACCCCGGCCGTGACGCCAAGTACCACCGCCAGCAGAAACGCGGCCAGGCCAAGTTTGGCCGAGACCGGGAACGCATGCGCGACCAGGTAGTTGACCGAATAATCTTTGTATTTAAAAGATGGGCCGAAGTCGCCGTGCGCCAGCTGCACCAGGTAATCGACATACTGCTTACCGATAGGATCGTTGAGGTGATATTTCGCCTCAATGTTTGCCATCACTTCCGGTGCCAGGGTGCGCTCGCCAGTAAACGGGCTGCCGGGTGCCAGTCGCATCATAAAGAAGGAGATGGTAATCAGGACGAACAGCGTCGGGAGCGCTTCAAGCAAGCGACGCAGGATGAATTTTAACATTGCCGTACCTACCAGGCTGTTGCTTCACAACATATAAAAAAATTAAAAGGCGGCGCCAGAGGCACCGCCACTGCTGATAGCCTGAATGCTATTAGTGTTTGATGATGTAGAAGTTTTTATCGAGCGTTTTATCCAGCGGATCTTTACCGTTATAACCACCGACATAAGGTTTCACCAGACGGGTATTCACGTAGTAGTAAACCGGTACGATGGTGCTGTCCTTATCCAGGATCTGCTCGGCTTTCTGATACTCCGCCGCACGGGCTTTTTCATCAGGTGCTTTAATCGCGCCACGCACCACTTTGTCGTAAGCGTCGCTCTTATAGTGCGAGGTGTTACTGCTGCTGTTGGACAGCATGGTATTCAGGAAGGATGTCGGTTCGTTATAGTCCGCACACCAGGCCGCGCGCGAAACATCGAAGTTACCCTGATGACGGGTATCCAGGAAGGTTTTCCACTCCTGGTTTTCCAGCTTGATGTTCACGCCGATGTTTTTCTTCCAGATCGACGAGGCGGCAATTGCCAGCTTCTTGTGCAGATCGGAGGTGTTATAAAGCAGGTTAAAGGTCAGTGGTTTGTCGGCAGTGTATCCCGCTTCAGCCAGCAGCTTTTTCGCCTCGGCATTACGTTTTTCCTGCGGCCATTTGAACCAGTCTGGCGGCAGAATGTCCATGCCGTCGGTCGCTGGTGGCGTGTAGCTATAGGCCGGGATCTGACCCTGCGCCAGCACTTTATTGACCATGATGTCACGATCCAGACCCAGCTTCAGGGCGGCGCGCACGCGCGGATCGGTAAATGGCGCTTTCTGGTTGTTAATTTCGTAGTAGTAGGTGCAGAGGTAAGGATCGACGTGCAGTTCTTTACCGTTGTCACGCTGCAGCTTTTTGAATAGCTCAATCGGCAGATTGTTATAGGTCATGTCGCTGCCGTTCTCGGAGAAGTAACGGTTAACGTCGCTGACTTCAGAACTGATTGGCAGGAAAGTGACTTTGTTCAGGACGGTGTGTTCGTTGTCCCAGTAGTTCGGGTTACGCACCAGAGTGATACGCTCGTTAATCACGTGCGCGTCCAGCTTAAAGGCGCCGTTGCCGACCCAGTTCTGTGGCTGAGTCCACTGATCGCCAAACTTCTCAATCGCCGGTTTGTAGACCGGTGACATGACGGAGTTAATCAGCAGCTTATCAAAATAGGGAACCGGCTCACTCAGGGTGACTTCCAGCGTGTGATCATCAATGGCTTTGACGCCCAGATCGGTAATGGGCTTTTTACCGGCGATGATGTCATCGACGTTCAGGATATGACCATATTGCGGATAGCTGGCGTAAGGTGAAGCCGTTTTAGGATCGACCAGACGCTCCCAGCTGTAAACGAAATCCTGCGCCGTTACCGGCTCGCCATTAGACCACTTCGCATTTTTGCGCAGGTGGAAAGTCCACACTTTGAAATCTTTGTTTTCGTAACTTTCCGCCACGCCGGGAACCGGTTTGCCGGTGCTGTCATTGACCAGCAGACCTTCGTAAAGATCGCGCGCCACGTTATCTTCCGGCACGCCTTCAATTTTGTGCGGATCCAGCGATTGTACTTCATCGCCATTGCCGCGAACCAGTTCCTGTTTTGCCGCCAGCTCAACGCCCGCAGGTACGGTTGCCGCGAAAGCCGCATTACCTGCCAGGGCACTTACTGCGGCGAAAACGCCCGCTGCTATCAGGCTTTTTTTCGTGATGTTGTTCATTATTACACTCCAGTTTTATTATCGTCACCGTGGCGATGCTCTGCCCCGGCGTCCCCCGTCTCCGGGCTCCCCGGCCTGTTACCAGGGAGATTGACCCCAAAATGGTCTGTACGCTGATGCGTTTCCCGACTGTCTCGCCGAACGGGCGATCAGATCAGTGTTGTTTGATGAAATAGTACTTCAGGTCTGTCATGTCCTGCGGGTCTTTGCCCGTGAAGCCGCCAACCCAGGGCTTCACCAGGCGCACACTTACGCGGTAGTAAACTGGCACAATTGGTGAGTCTTTGTCGAGTTGTGTTTCAGCCTGCTGATACAGGTCGGCACGCTGTGCCTCGCTGCCCGCCGTCAGTGTCTCCGCCATCAGACGATCAAAGGTCGCGCTACTGTAAAAGGCGGTGTTGATCGAGGCGTTGCTGATCAGCATGTTCAGGAAGGTTGAGGGTTCATTGTAATCGGCACACCAGGTGGCGCGTACCACGTCATACTGTGCCTGATGCCGGGTCTCCAGCATGGTTTTCCATTCCTGATTTTGCAGTGTCACCTTAGCACCCAGGTTTTTCTGCCACATCGACGCGGCCGCAATCGCCTGTCGTTTGTTCTGATCGGAAGTGTTATACAGCAGCGTAAAGGTCAGCGGATGGGCTGCATCAAAACCGGCCCCGGCCAGCAGCTTCTTCGCGGCTTCATTACGCTGCGCCTGCGTCCAGGTAAACCAGGCAGGTGGCGTGAGTTTGATACCGGCGGTGAAAGGTGGCGTCAGGCTGTAAGCCGGAATCTGCCCCTGGGCCATGATCTTATTGGCTATCACCTCGCGATCGAGGGTCATTTTCAGCGCGGCACGCACCCGTGCATCGGTGAACGGCGGCTTTTTGTTGTTAATCTCGTAGTAGAAAGTGCAGAGCAGCGGGCTGACCTTCACTTCATCGCCCAGCTCTTTGCGCAGCTTGCCAAACATCTCTGGTGGCACCGCACTGTTAGTAATATCCGTGCCGCCGCTGCGGTAGCGATTGATATCACTGTTTTCAGAAGCGATCGGCAGGAAGGTGCCCTGCTCAATCACCGTGTGCGCATTATCCCAGTAGCGAGGATTGCGCTTCACGACAATTTTTTCATTCACTACCCAGTCGCTCAGCGTGTAGGCGCCGTTACCGATGTAGTGACCCGGGCGGGTCCAGGCTTCGCCCCACTGCTTAATGGCAGGCGCATAAACCGGCTTCATCGCCGTATGCGCTAACATCGCCACCAGGTAAGGAACAGGCTCACTCAGGGTAATTTGCAGCCGATGGGCATCCAGCGCCTTCACGCCCAGCTGATCGGGTGACGCTTTACCGGCAAGGATGGCATCAATATTGGCAAAATGGGCTGCCTGCAGATAGCTGGAGTAAGGCGACGCGGTTTTCGGATCCACCAGACGGCGCCAGCTGTAGACGAAATCAGCGGCGGTAACCGGCTCACCGTTGCTCCACTTCGCATCCTCCCGCAGATTAAAAATCCAGACGGCAGGTTGCGGGTTTTCCCAGCTTTTAGCGACGCCAGGAACGACCTGCCCGCTGTTATCGGTATTGACCAGGCCGTCCAGCAGGTTGTGAATAATATTGGATTCCGGCACGCCTTCGGTTTTATGCGGATCCAGCGAGGAGTCTTCATTGCCGTTATTGATCACAATCTGTTGCTGCGCGGCCAGTGTTGTACCCGGCGGCACCGTGGCGGCATAGGCCGGCGAAAAAGCCATTAACAAAACGACTGCGAGTGTTGACCGCGGCTGCTGTAAGTTCTTCATCCCAATCATGCGAAACGCCAACCTTAAATTAAGTATCCCGACAGGCTTAAGCAAAAAGCGTTCTCACTTTGGGCTTTCGGAGAAAAAATTTTACGTTGGGCCAAAAATTATCAGAAGCCGCGAAGGCGCGCCAAAGCAAAATAGCTAAAATGTTAACTAATTCTCTTTTATCATGAGAAGTCAGGCAGCGGAAGTGTTAATTTTCGTCCTGAAAATATTATATCGATATGAAAAATAGACTATTTAGCTGGAAATCCCTCTTAAGAGCAGAAAGCAGCGGCAAACGGCCTCTTTTTTGGCACTTATATTGGGTAATCTGGCTTCAGCGTGATGAAATTTAAGATAGCGTGATTATTCTGGCAATTTGTGGGGCTGATACGAAAATAGAGAGCAGAATATCGTGTGAAAATAGTGACATTATTTCGCAGAAAAAAGTCTGTGAGCCAGCGCGCAGTAATGAAATTTATAATTGCCTGATTCTGTTAAGCACAACGAATACTTGCATCGTAATGGTGCATAAAATGCCCCTACTGCACCATTACGGATCATTATTTCGCTTCACTCTCTGAAATAAGTGAGCGTTTAATTGAGTAAGCCGGGAAAAATGGACTTCATGCCGGTGACAACAAATTCGATCCCTAGGGCCATCAGTAACAGACCCATAATACGCGTAATAACGTTGATGCCGGTCTGGCCAAGAATACGCACCATTAACGGCGCGGCCCGAAAGAGTAACCAGCAACAGAATGCGAAGATGGCAATCGCCAGGGTGAACCCCAGCAAATTTATCCAGCTGTGGTAGCGGGTGCTCCAGACGATGGTTGAACTGATAGCACCCGGCCCCGCCATCAGAGGCAACGCCAGCGGCACAACCCCCACACTTTCACGAATCGCCGTTTCTGACTTCTCCTGCTTATTCTGCTTATCCTCGCCAAGCTTGCCGCTGATCATCGACATCGCAATGGTGACGACCAGGATCCCACCCGCGATGCGGAAGGAGTCAATCGAGATGCCAAACACATGCAGAATCGCATCCCCAAGGAACAGAGAGGTCCAGAGAATAATAGCCACCGCCAGATTGGCAGTGAGGTTGGTTTTGTTACGCTCAGCCACCCCCTGATAACGGGTCATGCTGATGAAGACCGGAATAATTCCCACCGGATTAACCAGCGCAAAGAGCCCGACAAAAAATTTTATATAGCCTGATAAATCTAACAGCGCAGGGTTCACGACTTTACTCCGTACCACAGGGGGGGAAAACGCGCCTAATGTATGTGAAAACAGGCACGGACGCCAGATGCTGACTCAGCTATTTAAACTGTTGAATGACGGAGTATCCAGCGCTTTACCCCAGAGATTAAAAAGTGACTGGATTTAGCCGCTACCAGACTGATGACGTGGAGAGGTAACCAATTTGATAAACAAAGAGCGTAAAGGGGAGCTGAAAGGTGTCAGCTTGCGGTTAAATTGATCTGCATCAAAATTGCTCTACCCCAAACCAGGTAATCTTTTCGCAACGGAAGTATTAGCGGCAGCGAAGAAAATCTCACTGACTGCAACAGAAGACTAGTTCAGTAAACAGTTGAAAATCCGGGCGTTCTGACCCAGTCCAACGCCTTATGGCAACGTGACTATACTCAGGGCGCAGGATTGTTTACTAAAAAAGTTTAACTTCCTTCAGGAGAACACCATGGCCGTAACCAATGTCGCCGAACTTAATGCACTGGTTGAACGTGTAAAAAAAGCCCAGCGTGAATATGCCAACTTTTCTCAACAACAGGTCGACGCTATCTTCCGTGCAGCCGCCCTCGCCGCCGCAGACGCCCGAATCCCGCTTGCCAAGATGGCCGTTGCCGAATCCGGTATGGGCATCGTCGAAGACAAAGTGATCAAAAACCATTTTGCTTCAGAATATATCTATAACGCGTATAAAGATGAAAAGACCTGTGGTGTGTTAGCCACTGACGACACTTTCGGCACCATTACCATCGCTGAACCCATTGGTCTGATTTGTGGTATCGTCCCGACGACTAACCCCACTTCAACCGCCATCTTCAAAGCGTTAATCAGCCTTAAAACCCGTAACGGGATCATCTTTTCACCCCATCCACGTGCGAAAGATGCGACGAACAGAGCTGCAGATATCGTGTTGCAGGCCGCAATTGCTGCTGGTGCGCCAGAAGATATTATCGGCTGGATCGACGCACCTTCCGTTGAGCTGTCAAATCAACTGATGCATCACCCTGACATCAACCTGATTCTCGCCACTGGCGGTCCAGGCATGGTGAAAGCGGCTTACAGTTCCGGTAAACCTGCTATTGGTGTCGGTGCCGGTAATACGCCCGTCGTGATTGATGAAACCGCCGATCTGAAACGTGCCGTTGCGTCGATTCTGATGTCGAAAACCTTTGATAACGGGGTTATCTGCGCCTCTGAACAATCGGTGATTGTGGTCGATTCAGTCTATGACGCGGTGCGTGAACGTTTCGCCAGCCACGGCGGTTATATGCTGCAGGGCGCCGAACTGAGTGCGGTGCAGAATATCATTCTGAAAAACGGCGGCCTGAATGCGGCCATCGTAGGCCAGCCAGCATTTAAAATTGCGGAGATGGCCGGTATCAGCGTGCCACCGAGCACTAAGATTCTGATTGGCGAAGTTAAACTGGTGGATGAGTCTGAGCCGTTCGCCCATGAAAAACTCTCACCAACCCTTGCGATGTATCGGGCGAAAGATTTCCAGGATGCGGTCGCGAAAGCAGAAAAACTGGTCGCCATGGGCGGTATCGGCCACACCTCCTGTCTCTATACCGATCAGGATAACCAGACCGAACGCGTTCACTACTTCGGCGACAAAATGAAAACCGCGCGTATTCTGATTAACACCCCCGCCTCGCAGGGCGGTATCGGTGACCTCTACAACTTTAAACTGGCACCGTCTCTGACGCTGGGTTGTGGTTCGTGGGGCGGGAACTCTATTTCAGAGAACGTCGGTCCGAAACATCTGATCAATACCAAAACTGTCGCCAAGCGAGCTGAGAATATGTTGTGGCATAAACTTCCTAAATCCATCTACTTCCGTCGGGGTTCACTGCCAATTGCGCTGGAAGAAGTGGCAACGGATGGCGCGAAACGTGCCTTTATCGTCACTGACCGCTTCCTGTTCAATAACGGCTATGCCGACCAGGTGACCCGCGTGCTGAAATCACACGGCATTGAAACGGAAGTGTTCTTCGAAGTTGAAGCTGACCCGACGCTGAGCATCGTGCGTAAAGGTGCAGAGCAGATGAATAGCTTCAAACCGGATGTCATCATCGCGCTCGGCGGTGGCTCACCGATGGATGCCGCGAAAATCATGTGGGTGATGTACGAACATCCGGAAACTCACTTCGAAGAGCTGGCGTTACGTTTCATGGATATCCGTAAACGTATCTACAAGTTCCCGAAAATGGGTGTCAAAGCGCGCATGGTTGCCATCACCACCACATCCGGTACCGGTTCTGAAGTCACGCCGTTTGCTGTAGTGACCGATGATGCGACGGGTCAGAAATATCCGCTCGCTGACTACGCGCTGACGCCTGATATGGCGATTGTCGATGCCAACCTGGTGATGGATATGCCGCGTTCACTCTGCGCCTTCGGCGGTCTGGATGCGGTGACTCACGCGCTGGAAGCGTATGTTTCAGTGCTGGCGAATGAATACTCTGACGGACAGGCGCTGCAGGCACTGAAGCTTCTGAAAGAGAATCTGCCAGCCAGCTATGCTGAAGGAGCCAAAAATCCGGTGGCGCGTGAGCGCGTACACAATGCCGCCACTATCGCCGGTATTGCGTTTGCCAACGCCTTCCTCGGGGTTTGTCACTCAATGGCGCACAAGCTGGGTTCAGAGTTCCATATCCCACACGGCCTGGCCAACGCCCTGTTAATCTCTAACGTTATTCGCTACAACGCGAATGACAATCCGACTAAACAGACCGCTTTCAGCCAGTACGATCGCCCTCAGGCGCGCCGTCGCTACGCCGAGATTGCTGACCATCTGGGTCTGAGCGCACCGGGCGACCGCACCGCGCAGAAAATTGAGAAGCTGCTCGCCTGGCTGGATGAGATCAAAACTGAACTTGGTATTCCGACCTCTATCCGTGAGGCGGGTGTGCAGGAAGCGGACTTCCTGGCGAAAGTCGATAAACTGGCCGATGATGCGTTTGATGACCAGTGTACCGGTGCTAACCCACGTTATCCGCTGATTGCTGAACTGAAACAGATTATGCTCGATACCTATTACGGTCGTGAATTCACCGAACCGTTCTCAAGCGTAGCCGAAGCCATTGCTGAGCAGCCGGTAAAAGGTATTAAACTTGAGAAGAAAGCCAAAAAAGTCTGATAGTGCCGTTCTGACTGTCTGATAAAAAAACCCGCCCCGGCGGGTTTTTTATTGCCTGAACAATAGGGTTAATTCAGCGGAGTCTGAGCGCCGTGGATCGCCTGCAACGATCCCTGCTCTATCGCCTGTTTATAATGTTTACGGCAGACTGAGATATAGCGTTCGTTACCGCCAATCACCACCTGTTCACCCTCACTGAAAGGTTTGCCCTCGCTATCCAGCCGCAGAACCATACTGGCCTTGCGACCACAGTGACAAATAGTTTTGAGTTCAACCAGCTTATCTGCCCACGCCAGCAGATACTGACTACCAACAAACAGTTCACCGCGAAAATCCGTTCGCAGGCCATAACAGAGCACCGGAATATCAAGATTGTCTACAACATCTGACAGTGCTTTAACCTGCTCGCGGGTCAGGAACTGACTCTCATCAACCAGCACACAGTGGACAGGCTGAACAGCATGTTCAGCAGCGATATCACTGTAGAGTGATGTCTCTGCGTTGTATAGCAAGGCCGGTGACGACAATCCGATACGGGAACTCACCTGCCCGGCACCAAAGCGATTATCGATTTCAGCAGTGTAAACCAGTGAACGCATGCCACGCTCATGATAGTTATAGGAGGATTGTAACAGTGCGGTCGATTTCCCTGCATTCATGGCAGAGTAATAGAAATAGAGTTGAGCCATCGGCGCGTATCTTCATCAGGACTGAATGGAATGGCGCGCATATTACCACAAAGCTTCGGCAATACGGTGCGGTTGATGAATGAATTAAAGTGTAACGGCTGGCCGTTTATTCCTCTGCATGCAGTTTCCAGCGCCTGCTATGTGCACTGCCGGACGGGATAAATCTTACTTATTTTATCCGCACCAAAAGGAATGACATTTTTGTTACCGCCCCAAAATACATTAAATTTATTTGATATCAGACTTAAGAGAAATACTTTTTATTGAACATAACTGCAAAAATTTCTGGCTAAGCGTAATTTTAGTCACCAGGGTAATTAGTGATATACACATTTTTATGATTGCAGTTATTTTATGTCGCCACTACTATTAGCGGGCAACACCACTTTTCCCTTATTCAGAGACCAGGACAATGAGCGAAGCACTAAAAGTTCTTAATAATATCCGTACGCTGCGCGCCCAGGCCAGAGAGTATTCCGTTGAAATACTGGAAGAGATGCTGGAAAAGCTGGACGTAGTAGTAAAAGAGCGCCGCGAAGAAGAGTCTCATTTTCAGGCAGAAAATGAAGAACGCACGCGTAAGCTTAATCAGTATCGTGAAATGCTACTGGCTGATGGTATTGACCCGAATGAACTGATTAACACGCTGGCCGACACACGGACTGCGCCAAAAGGTAAACGCTCGGTTCGTCCGGCTAAATATGGTTACACCGATGAAAAAGGCGAGTCCAGAACCTGGACCGGTCAGGGCCGCACACCGGCCGTGATTAAAAAAGCGCTTGAAGAACAGGGTAAAAAGCTGGACGATTTTTTACTGTAAAAACCCGCAGTGTGACTGCCTTCCTGGCAGCCTGATGCGCAATAAAAAAGGAAGCCGGTGCTTCCTTTTTTTCTTTTAATCAGATATTCAGACGCGGTAAAAATCGCGGTACCAGTCCACAAAGTTTTTAACGCCCTCTTCGACCCCGGTCTGCGGTTTGAATCCAATTGCCTTAAACAACGCTGCGGTATCCGCACTGGTTTCCAGTACATCTCCAGGCTGCATTGGCATCAGATTTTTCTTCGCAGTAATGCCGAGGGCTTTTTCAATCGCTTCGATATAGCTCATCAACGTGACAGGCTGACTGTTTCCAATATTATAAACACGATAAGGCGCTGAACTGGTTGCCGGCGATCCGGTTTCAACCGTCCAGTTGTCGTCCTGTTGTGGAATAACATCCTGCAGGCGAACAATGGCTTCAGCAATATCGTCAATATAGGTAAAGTCGCGTTTCATCTGGCCCTGGTTATAAACGTCAATCGCTTCACCGGCAATCATTGCACGGGTGAATTTGAATAACGCCATATCCGGACGGCCCCACGGGCCATAGACCGTAAAGAAGCGCAATCCTGTGGTCGGCAGCTGATAGAGATGCGAGTAAGTGTGTGACATTAACTCGTTGGCTTTTTTGGTCGCGGCATATAAAGAAACCGGATGATCAACGCTATCTTCGGTTGAGAACGGCATCTTGCGATTCAGACCATAGACTGAACTGGATGAGGCGTAGAGCAGATGTTCAATTTTATGATGACGGCAACCTTCAAGGATATTGAGGTGACCAGTCAGATTGGAGTCTGCGTAGGCATGAGGATTTTCAATGGAATACCGGACACCAGCCTGAGCGCCAAGATGGATAACGCGCTGGAATTTTTGCTGATCGAACAGTGACGCCATTGCGTCACGGTCCGCCAGATCCATCTCAATAAAAGTAAAGCCAGGATCGGCCTTAATTAAATTGAGGCGGGCATGCTTGAGATTTACGTCGTAATAATCATTCAGGTTGTCGATACCGACAACCTGGTGACCGGCGGCCAGCAGACGCTGGCTGACATGAAAACCAATAAAACCTGCGGCGCCGGTGACCAGAAAGTTCATAAATCCCTCGTTAATTATGCAGTTTGAATAGACGCTCCGCGGCCGATTGCATAATAAACGAAACCGCGTTTGCTGATACGCTCTGGATCATACAGGTTACGACCATCAAAAATCACGGCTTCTTTCAGTGCATTTTTGATGATGTCGAAGTCAGGCGCACGGAAGTTTTGCCACTCCGTACAGATGACCAGGCCGTCAGCGCCCTGCAATGCTGCTTCTTTGGTACCCATCAGCTTAAGATCGCTGCGGTGACCGTAGATGCGCTGTGCTTCATCCATCGCTTCCGGGTCAAACGCCTGGACAGATGCGCCCGCTTCCCACAGCGTTTCCATCAGCACACGGCTGGAGGCTTCACGCATGTCGTCAGTATTCGGCTTAAATGACAGGCCCCAGAGTGCAAACGTTTTACCTTTCAGATCGTCACCAAAATGACGCTTGATAAAAGTAGGCAGCTTGTTTTTCTGGTTGTCATTCACATCTTCCACGGCCTGCAACAGGCGTGGCTGATAGCCAATTGACTCAGCAGTACGGATCAACGCCTGCACATCTTTCGGGAAGCAGGAGCCGCCGTAGCCACAGCCAGGATAGATAAAGTGGTAGCCAATGCGGGGATCAGAACCGATGCCCTGGCGTACTTTTTCAATATCCGCGCCTAAACGTTCAGCCAGGTTAGACATCTCATTCATAAAGCTGATTTTGGTGGCCAGCATGCAGTTTGCTGCATACTTGGTCAGCTCTGCGCTGCGGATATCCATCATGATCATACGATCGTGGTTACGGTTAAACGGCTCATAGAGCTCGCGTAACAGTTCTACCACGTCGTCGTTGTCAGTACCGACAACGATACGTTCCGGACGCATACAGTCATTGACTGCAGCACCTTCTTTGAGGAATTCCGGGTTAGATACCACATCAAAGGTGATGTTGGCGTCACGCGCTTTCAGCGCTTCCGTCATTACTGCACGAACTTTGTCTGCTGTGCCAACCGGAACGGTTGATTTGTCGATAACCACTTTGTGATCGTTCATATGCTGCGCAATGGTGCGCGCTACGGCGGTCACATATTTCAGATCGGCAGAGCCGTCTTCATCTGGTGGAGTACCCACTGCAATAAACTGCATAACACCATGGTTTACGCCCATCTCAGCATCAGTGCTGAACTTCAGACGACCCGCTTCGTAATTGGACATTACCAGCGGCGTTAAACCTGGTTCGAAAATAGGAATGATGCCTTTTTTCAGATTTTCGACTTTGTTTTCGTCGACATCAATGCAGAGAACGTCATGTCCGACTTCGGCTAACACCGCAGCCTGAACCAGACCGACATAGCCGATACCAAATACAGTGACTTTCATCGAGTTATCCTGTGTTTATGAATTACTTTTTGTTGCCAACTGCGCCATCGAGCCATTCAGAAAAATCTTTGCCCAATACCGGATGACGAACACCGTACTCAACGAAAGCCTGCATGTAGCCCAGTTTGTTACCACAGTCATGGCTGACGCCTTTCAGGTGATATGCTTCAACTGTCTCTTTTTCCATCAGCATCGCAATGGAGTCAGTCAGCTGAACTTCGCCGCCTGCACCTGGAGGCGTTTTAGCCAGCAGTGGCCAGATCTCTGAAGAGAGAACATAACGACCTACTACGGCCAGGTTTGATGGGGATTCTGACGCTTTAGGCTTCTCAACCACACCGACCATTGGTGCGCTGTCGCCTGGGTTCAGTTCTGCGCCCTGGCAATCGACAACACCGTAGGCCGTCACATCGGCAACCGGCTCAACCATGATCTGGCTGCGGCCAGACTCTTCATAACGGCTCAGCATCTCTGCCAGGTTATCTTTGGTTGGGTTAGATTCATATTCGTCGATGATGACGTCTGGCAGGATAACCGCAAACGGCTCATCACCGATCAGTGGGTGTGCACACATGACAGCGTGACCCAGACCTTTAGCGATACCCTGACGAACCTGCATGATGGTGACGTGTGGCGGGCAGATTGACTGGATTTCATCCAGCAGCTGACGCTTAACGCGTTTTTCCAGCATTGATTCCAGTTCGAAGCTGGTATCAAAGTGGTTTTCGATGGCATTTTTTGATGAATGCGTTACCAGCACAATTTCGTTGATGCCAGCAGCGATACACTCGTTAACGACATACTGGATTAACGGCTTATCAACCAGCGGTAACATTTCTTTAGGAATCGCTTTGGTAGCCGGGAGCATACGCGTACCCAAACCCGCTACCGGGATTACCGCTTTTTTTACTTTGGTATTATTGGCAGACATTAAGATACCTCTCTTATAGGCCGTTCAAGTTAATACTTGATATGTCGGTTTAAAATCGGAAATGAGTATATCAGTTAGTATCGAACGGATTTATCCTGGAAGGCATCAAACCGTCGAAATTAAGACTATTACCCAACTGTAAAGCTAAACTCTGGCCCTGTCCTCAGCGCCAGAATTCCTGTGTTTTTACGGCTTATTCTTCCGTCGATAACATCAGCCGGATACGCCCGCCCGCGCCCCAGACGTGGCATTGCCAGTTTTCTGCGCGCTGACTGATCTGGTTAAGATGGGTGCTGCCCATAGTGCCAAGTGGGACACCATTGCTGAGCTGAATCTGATGGGCATGAACATGGAGTGTGGCGTTCAATCCGGCCGAAACCAGGATTAAGTTCTTTAATCCGCGATGATAGTACCCAACCAGTAACGGGAACTGGCCGCTGAGGTTCGCCTGGCGCAGTAACAGATTGACCTGTCTGAGCAGCCCATTAAGCTCCGGCAGACGCTGTTTTTGCCCGGTCAGTTGCTCCTGCAGCAGACCATTGAACAGCGCCCGTAGCAGCAATGCTGCCAGCACGCCATTGTCACCGGCACGCGTCACGTCCAGGCAGTAGAACGCCAGATCTTTATCGGAGAGCGCCGCGATATCAAGCACCAGCCCAGGCTGCTCGGCCATCGTCAGCTGACGATAGTTAACCCGGCAGTTGGCAATAGTCTGTTGCACCGGAGGCTGGAGCTGCTTGAGCAGCTTAGCAGCCGCTTTAGGATCACGAACCAGCGCATCCCAGTCCTGGAACAGTTGTTCATCCTCTTCCACTTTCGAAGTGAACATAGAGGGATAAAGACACTCATAGACCGCTTCACGGAAGCGCTCGAAGTTTTTCAGTGGCTTAAGCAACACATCCTGCACCCCGAGACGCAATACATGCGCGATATCAGACATGTTCTCGGTGGCGGAGATGATTAAAATCGGCACGACGTTGCCGCGGGTACGAATGTGTTCAACGAACTGGATGCCGCTCATACGGGGCATTTCCAGATCGCAGATAATCAGGTCGACAGTATGCTGTTGTAATTGTGCAATTGCTTCCAGACCATCTTCCGCTTGTAACGTCACAGCACCCATCGATAACAAAAATTGGTCCAGCAACGAACGGAAAACAGCCTCATCTTCGACAATGAGTATCTTTTTGCCGAGTAGTGGTTTTTCCATTCTTTCCCCCTGCGTACCAGATATTTCAATAGTGGTTCATAAAACGCAGTTGCGCCTTTAAGAATTGGCCGAAGTCACCGCTTTGAATGAACAACCTGATTATCTGCCACGGACCAGTGGTAATAGTTCATCCATTTTCTTCTCTACGGCGGCCTTGCCGGCTTCAATGGCTTCTTCAGCACGGTGAAAGTCCAGCGTCGAAATTTGCGGACAGACCGGCTGAATCAAAACATCGGGCGGATCACCTGCCATGCGATTCCGCTTCAGGCGATTTTCCAGTACCTGGATAGAGGTGGACATTATCTCCATCGCACCGGGTGACTGAGACGCACGGCGCTGGCTGAAATTCACCAGGCGCTGTCGCAGTTTCCCACCCCAGCTCAATGCCGCTGCGGCGGCTTCTTCTTCGCTATTCTGAGGTGTAACGGAAAAGAGATCCTGCTGCATTAAATGCGCGTCATGCTGTAAATCAACGGCGATAACAATGTCTGCCCCCAGGGCGCGGGTAAGTGAAATCGGCACCGGGTTGACTACGGCACCATCCACCAGCCAATACCCATTGTAGCCCACCGGCGGTAATAAACCTGGCATACTGCAGGATGCACGTACTGCCTGATGCAGATCGCCCTCGGTCAGCCAGAGTTCACGGCCAGTACTGAGGTTGGTCGCCACTACACCAAAGGGCTTATTACAGTGCTCTATCGCCTCATTCGGGATCAACTGACGAACATGGTTAAACACCCGCTCACCGCGTAATAGTCCGCCACGCTGCCAGGAGACATCCATCAGGCGAATCACATCCCAGTAGCGAAATGCACTGACCCATTTTTCCATCAGCGGCAGGCGGTTATTCACATAAGCAGATCCAACTAATGCCCCGACAGAGCAGCCCGCAACAACGTCGATCTCAATACCTGCACGCTCCAGCGCGTTGATTACGCCGATATGCGCCCATCCTTTGGCCGCTCCAGATCCCAGAGCCAATCCAATTTTTACCTTTCTCATTTGTATCTGGTCCTGCCGTCAATACATAGCATCACAACGTGGGGTCAGCTAACATAGCGTGCTTGTAAAATCGACCCATCATTCCCGGGAGATAATGTGTCAGAAACCTGCCCATGTTGTAGCGGAGTGCAGTATAGCGTATGTTGCGAGCCCTTTCTTCAGGGTAACCAGATTCCTGTTACAGCTGAACAACTTATGCGATCCCGGTATTGCGCTTATGTTCAGCATAATGCGGACTATCTGGTTGCGACCTGGCATCCTGAGAAGCGTCATCCGGGCCTGTCAGGGCTTTTATCTGAAAGTTTTCCGGGAACCGTCTGGCTTAGCCTGAATGTAACCCGTTGTAATCATGGAAGCCATGAGAACGAAGCTTTCGTTACCTTTTTTGCGCGATACCGCGAGAAAAGCAACATTCAGGCCATTCATGAGTGTTCACGCTTTCTTCGCGAGGATCAACGCTGGTACTATGTTGACGGTACAGCACCGCCCGTAGTGCGTAACGATCGCTGCCCGTGCGGTAGTGACAAAAAATACAAAAAATGTTGTGGTTAAGCTGACGGCTACCCCAGCGGTTTTACCCTTAATGCTTTGACAGGACTCTGATTGAGATGCAAGCGCAAACCATGCAAAGAAAAGTTTTACGAACCATTTGTCCCGATGCAAAAGGTCTGATCGCCAAAATCACCAATATTTGTTACAAGCACGAACTTAATATCGTGCAGAACAATGAGTTTGTTGATCACCGCACCGGGCGTTTTTTCATGCGTACCGAGCTGGAAGGGATTTTCAACGACAATACCCTGCTCGCCGACCTCGACAGCGCCCTCCCCCAGGGGTCAGTACGGGAACTGCACAGCGCTGGTCGTCGTCGCGTGGTGATTCTGGTCACTAAAGAGGCGCATTGCCTGGGCGATCTGTTAATGAAGAGCGCGTTTGGCGGCCTGGATATGGAAATTGCAGCGGTCGTGGGTAACCATGACACCCTCCGTTCGCTGGTTGAGCGTTTCGACATTCCTTTTGTGCTGGTGAGTCACGAGGGTCTGACGCGGGAAGAACACGATAACCGCATGGTCGAAGAAATTGACCGCTATCAGCCCGATTACGTGGTGCTGGCGAAATATATGCGCGTCCTGACGCCCGCCTTTGTGCAGCGTTATCCGAACCAGATTATCAATATTCACCACTCCTTCCTGCCCGCCTTTATCGGTGCCCGCCCCTATCATCAGGCTTATGAACGTGGCGTGAAGATCATCGGTGCTACCGCGCACTATGTGAATGACAATCTCGATGAAGGCCCCATCATCATGCAGGATGTGATTAACGTTGATCACAGCTACACCGCCGATGAGATGATGCGCGCCGGTCGCGACGTAGAAAAGAATGTCCTGAGCAACGCACTGTACAAAGTGCTGGGTCAGCGCGTGTTCGTTTACGGCAACCGCACGATTATTCTTTAATCAGCCAGTGCGCTGAATTGCTTGCCGATTCAGCGCTACGCGTAAAAAGTGGGCAAACAGATGCGGTTTTGCCAGTGGGCGCTTTACACCTTTATCGCATTTGGTATGATGCGCCCCGCTTTAAGAGAGAAAGATTCAGGCCATGGTGGGATTCCCGAGCGGCCAAAGGGAGCAGACTGTAAATCTGCCGTCACAGACTTCGAAGGTTCGAATCCTTCTCCCACCACCATCTGAATCTGAATCATCTTAAGCCACATCACTATCCCAGGTGGGATTCCCGAGCGGCCAAAGGGAGCAGACTGTAAATCTGCCGTCACAGACTTCGAAGGTTCGAATCCTTCTCCCACCACCATTTCGTATGCTGCACTCCATCCCAGACCAATACCTAAGCTTCCTGTTCTGCGGGGAGAGGGATGAGAACCTTCGATCAAGGTTCGGGTCGAGCATCGCGAGACAACGCGCTTCAGCGCGGCCCGCAGGGTGAGGCGCATCGCGCCGAATAATCCTTCTCCCACCACCATTTCGTATGTCGCACTCAATCCCCAAAATAATACCTAAGCTTCCTGTTCTGCGGGGAGAGGGATGAGAACCTTCGATCAAGGTTCGGGTCGAGCATCGCGAGACAACGCGCTTCAGCGCGGCCCGCAGGGTGAGGCGCAACGCGCCGAATAATCCTTCTCCCACCACCATCTCGTATGTTGCACTCCATCCCAGACCAATACCTAAGCTTCCTGTTCTGCGGGGAGAGGTATGAGAACCTTCGATCAAGGTTCGGGTCGAGCATCGCGAGACAACGCGCTTCAGCGCGGCCCGCAGGGTGAGGCGCATCGCGCCGAATAATCCTTCTCCCACCACCATTTCGTATGTCGCACTCAATCCCCAAAATAATACCTAAGCTTCCTGTTCGCCCCTACGTTCCTGCCCTCTTTCGCACAATCTCAACCTGTTCCGCCATGACTTTTTCAGCAAAAATCGCTACCATCTCCGCCTGACATTTCTGAACAATGGTCGATCTCATGAAATTTATTTCATTTAACATCAATGGGTTGCGTGCCCGCCCGCATCAGCTTCAGGCACTTGTCGAACAACATCAGCCCGATGTTATCGGTCTGCAGGAAACCAAGGTCCATGACGACATGTTCCCGCTGGAAGAGGTGTCAAAGCTCGGCTATCACGTCTTCTATCATGGACAGAAAGGTCACTACGGCGTTGCCCTGTTAACCAAAGCTGAGCCTGTGTCAGTGAGCCGGGGTTTCCCGGGTGATGACGAAGAATCCCAGCGCCGCCTGATCATCGCGGAACTTCCCAGCCCGATTGGCGATATCACGGTAATTAACGGCTATTTTCCGCAGGGCGAAAGCCGCGACCATCCCACCAAGTTTCCGGCTAAAGAGAAATTCTATCGCGATCTGCAACGTCTGCTGACCGAGGATCTGCCTGCTGATAAACCGGTTCTGATTATGGGCGACATGAATATCAGCAGCACCGATCGGGATATTGGTATTGGTGAGGAGAGCCGCAAGCGCTGGCTGCGCACCGGCAAATGCTCCTTCCTGCCGGAAGAGCGCGAGTGGATGGAACGCCTGCTGGGCTGGGGTCTGGTTGATACCTGGCGTGAGCACAATCCGGAGGTGGCGGATCGCTTTTCCTGGTTCGATTACCGTTCGAAAGGGTTTGATGATAATCGCGGGTTACGCATCGATCTGGTGCTGGCGAGCAAAACCCTGGCGTCGCACTGCGTTGAGACCGGCATTGATTATGAGATCCGGGGCATGGAAAAACCGTCTGACCACGCGCCCATCTGGTCAACCTTCCGCTTTTAACTGACGGTCGCGTGGCAGAGCGCCACGCGACGGCTATTTTACTATTTTCCAGATCAGGTTATTGGTGCCGATGGAGTGTTCATCACGGGCACATTGCAGCAACACCCCCTCTGATTTTACCACCGCGCCTTCCGTGTAGTTACGGTTCTCAAAAATACAGCAGCGGAGACAGTCTGGCTGACGTCTCTCTGCCTGTGTCCATGCTTCGGGTGGCATATCCACCACGACATCGGTGTTGCCACCGTTGCTGCCCTGCTGTGGCATCGACTGATAACGACTGTTGGCCTGCGCCACGCTGGTCGCCAGCGACAGGGCCACGACCAGTAATACTGAATAACGCCTCATTCCGTCTCCTTCACTTTACGCCTGCTTTTGCGCACCGGACGTTTCTGTCCGGTGGACGGTAATCCCCGAAATGCATGTGCCGCAGGCTGCTGTCGCGCCTGTTGAATCAGACCGGTTAAGGTCTGCACCAGCGGCTGCATGAACTCATCATAGCGGCAGGCCTTTTCGCTGATACGCGTCAGTGTCGATTCCCACTGCGCCGTCATATCCGGGCGTGCTGCCAGATCGGGCAGGGAGTGAATCAGGGCGCGACCGGCATCCGTAGAATTGATATAGCGGCCCTTCTTCACCAGGAAGCCACGACGAAACAGTAATTCGATAATGCCGGCGCGTGTGGCTTCCGTTCCTAAACCATCGGTCGCACGCAGTACTTTCTTTAATTCTTTATCCTGAACGAAACGGGCAATGCCGGTCATCGCAGAAAGAATAGTGGCATCGGTAAACGGGCGAGGCGGCTGGGTTTGCTTCGCCAGCACCTCTCCACGCTCACACAGCAGCTCATCCCCTTTCGCCACCACCGGCAACGGCATGCCGTCGTTCTCTTCATCCCGCTCTTTGTTGCCCAGCAGCGCGCGCCAGCCTGCCTCGGCCAGGAAGCGCGCTTTCGCCACGAATTTCCCGCCGGCAATATCGAGATCGATGACACATTTACGGAATACCGCATCCGGGCAGAATTGCATCAGATACTGGCGCGCCACCAGTTCATAGATATGCTGCTCGTTTTCACTGAGCTTCACCGCGCTGGAGCGGGCCGTTGGAATAATGGCATGGTGAGCATCCACTTTTTTATCATCCCAGCAGCGATTTCTGCGATCGGCATCGAAATCTGCCGGTGGGGTCAGTTGTGACTGATGCGCCTGTATCGCCTTTAACACCGCATGACGACCGGCAAAATGCTCTTCAGGCAGATAGCGGCTGTCCGAACGGGGATAGGTGATCAGTTTATGGGTTTCATAAAGCCGCTGGCAGGTGTCCAGCACCGTCTGCGCACTCAGCCCGTAACGTTTAGCGGCCTCGATCTGCAGGCTGGATAAGGAAAAGGGCAGCGGCGCCACCTCATTTTCGCGCTTATCGCTGTAAGCGGTGACGATCGCTGGGTGGCCCGTAATACGCGCCACCACATGCTCGGCCAGCGCGCGTTTGAGCAGGCGGCCCTCTTCATCCTGCCACGGCTCACAGGCTTCGCTGGGGATCCAACTGGCGATAAATCGGGCGCCGTCAGGGGTGAGGATGTGCGCTTTCACTTCGAAGTAATCTTTCGGTACGAAGTTTTCGATCTCTTCATCGCGCCGGACCACCAGCCCAAGCACCGGCGTCTGCACCCGCCCCACCGACAGTACGCCATCATAGCCTGCATTGCGTCCCAGCAGCGTCCAGGCACGGGTCATATTAATGCCGTAGAGCCAGTCCGCCCGGGCGCGGGCCAACGCCGAGACGCACAACGGGATAAACTCGCGATTTTCACGCAGGCGGTTCACTGCCCGGTCCACCGCCTGAGGATTGAGATCGTTAATCAGACAGCGCTGCACCTTGCTGCGTTTTTCAGCCGGCAGGTTCAGGTAGTCGAGTACCTCATCCACCAGCAACTGCCCTTCCCGATCCGGGTCACCGGCATGCACCACTTCATTCGCCTGCGCCAGCAAGCCCTCAACCACTTTCAGTTGCTTAGCGACCGAGGGACGCGGTTTTAGCTGCCACTTCTCCGGAATGATCGGTAAATCCGCCAGCGACCAGCGCGCATAACGGCTGTCATAACTGTCGGGTTGCGCCTGCTCAAGAAGATGGCCTACGCACCAGGTGACGATCTGATCGTTGCCGCAGGCTATGAATCCTTCACCGCGTCGATGCGGTTTCGGCAGCACATCTGCGATAGCACGCCCCAGGCTCGGTTTTTCCGCAATAAACAAACGCATTGAATCAGGTAATCCTTAACATCAGGGGAACGCAGTGATAACCAGTTGTCCGCTGTCGGTTTGAATCCTGGGGCTATGTTAGCCTGGCAGGCCCGCTGGCGTAAGTGTGATGCGCGGTGTTAGCGATCGTTCGCACAGGAACCGTGCAAAAGGCAGGGCTGAAAAGCACCCTGCCGGAACCGGACAGGCAGATCAGAAGTAACGCACGAACGGTGCCGTGTCAGGTGGGAGCACCGTAGTGCTGGATTTCAGTTGCGGGGTGCCCAGATAGAGAAAGCCGACGATGGCATCCTGTTCGCGGCAGCCAAACCCCTGGCGTACCTGCTCGTCATCGGTCCAGGGACCACTGCGCCAGATACCGTTGTAACCCTGAGCGACGGCCGCCATCTGCATGGCCATCACTGCACAGCTGGCCGAGGCGATCTGCTCCCAGCGCGGCACTTTATGGTGCTCTTCACAATGTGCCACCACCGTAATGATCATCGGTGCCCGAAACGGTGACTGACTCGCTTTGTTAATCGCCTTTTCATCCAGCTGTTTATCGCGTGCTGCCTGCTCCAGCAGCTGACTCAGCCGATCACGCCCCTCATTCTCCACAATGATAAAGCGCCAGGGTTGCAGCGTGCCGTGATCCGGGGCGCGCATGCCAGCCCGCAGGATATTTTCCAGTGCCTCACCCGCCGGTGCCGGCTCAGTCAGGCGTGAAGCCGAACGTCGGTTGACCAGTAACTCCAGTGCGTCCATCTTTCTCTCCCGATCTCTGTAATGTTGCAGTTATCCTGGCACAGGCAGATTTTTTGTAACAGTGCGCAGTGATTTCCTGCTGACTTTTAACACGCCGCTCTTTAGGATGAGCTCGTCGGGGAAGTCTGGTCCGCGCGGCGGCCACTTCCTGCTACATATTTATGGAGAGTCTGATGCGCACATTGTGGCGAATAATTGCAGGTCTGTTCCGCTGGAGCTGGCGGGTACTGAATTTTATCAGGGAATTTATTCTGAATATTTTCCTGATCTTGTTGATTGTGGTGGGTGTTGGGATCTGGCTGCAGGTCAGCGGGTCGGGCGGCAGTTCAGCGCCGATTCAGCAAGGCGCACTGAAAGTGGATCTCAGCGGTGTGCTGGTGGATAAACCGTCGGTAAGCAATCGTCTGAGCAAAATTGGCCGCCAGCTGCTGGGTGCCAGCAGTGACCGTTTACAGGAAAATTCGCTGTTTGATGTGGTCGACGCGATTCGTCAGGCAAAAGATGACAGCAACATCAAAGGTATGGTGCTCGATTTACGCGAATTTGCCGGTGGCGATCAGCCTTCACTGCAATATGTCGGTAAAGCGCTGCGCGAATTCCTCGACAGCGGCAAGCCAATTTATGCGCTGGGCGACAGCTACAGCCAGGCGCAGTATTACCTTGCCAGTTACGCCACCAAAATCTATCTGTCGCCACAGGGCACTGTAGATCTGCATGGTTTCGCCACCAACGGACTCTATTACAAAACCCTGCTGGAGAAGCTGAAAGTCACCTCACACGTCTTCCGTGTCGGGACCTACAAATCAGCGGTTGAGCCGTTCCTGCGTGACGACATGTCCCCTGCCGCACGGGATGCTGACAGCCGCTGGGTCGGTCAGCTGTGGCAGAACTACCTGAACACCGTGGCAGCGAATCGCCAGATTACGCCGGAGCAACTCTTCCCCGGTGCAGCTGCGATTATTGCCGGATTAAACGCCGTGAAAGGCGATACCGCGCAATATGCGCTGGATAACAAGCTGGTCGATGCCCTGGGTTCACGAGCGGCAGCCGATCAGGAGCTGGTGAAAACTTTTGGTCTGGATAAGCAGAGCAACGATTACCGTAGCGTCAGCATCTATGACTACAGCGTGAAAACCACCGCCACACAGCAGGATGGTAACATCGCGGTAGTCATGGCCAGCGGTGCCATCATGGATGGTGAAGAGACGCCAGGCAACGTCGGTGGCGACACGACGGCAGCTCAGATCCGCGATGCGCGTCTCGATCCGAAAATCAAAGCGATTATTCTGCGGGTGAACAGCCCGGGTGGCAGTGTCACCGCCTCGGAAGCGATTCGTGAAGAGCTGGCGGCAGCGCAGGCGGCCGGTAAGCCGATTGTGGTCTCGATGGGAGGCATGGCGGCTTCCGGCGGTTACTGGATCTCAACGCCTGCCAGCTACATTGTGGCGAACCCCAGCACGCTGACCGGCTCGATTGGTATCTTCGGCGTGATCAATACGCTGGAGAACAGTCTGGACAGTATCGGCGTGCACACTGATGGTGTCGCGACTTCCCCGCTGGCAGATATCTCAACCACCAAAGCGCTGCCAACGGAAGTGCAGCAGCTGATGCAGCTGACCATCGAAAATGGCTATCGCAACTTTGTCGGTCTGGTAGCGAAGTCGCGTCACAAAACGCCAGAGCAGATTGACGCCATTGCACAGGGCCACGTCTGGACCGGCAGCGATGCGAAAGCCAATGGTCTGGTTGATGCGCTGGGTGACTTCGATGATGCCGTGAAGAAGGCGGGCGAGCTGGCGAAAGTCAGCAAGCCGCAGCTGAGCTGGTATCAGGATGACCCGAGCTTCCTGGATATGATGCTGAGTCAGATGAACGCGTCGGTGCAGGCTGTCCTGCCTGATACGCTGAAAGCCTGGCTGCCAGCACCGATGCTGGATGTGATGAGTGCCATGAAAGCCCAGCCTGGTCTGTTCGACAAGCAGAACGATCCTCAGAACCGTTATGCATTCTGCCTGAACTGCGGCGAAGTGCGATAAACCTCGCAGCCCGGCCGCTGGTCGGGCTGCTTTTCCCCGCTATTCCCCTTATACTGCGCGTTTTATGGCGAGTCTGAGTTCTCTAATGCAAAAGAAAAACATCTACGTAGCCTACACGGGCGGGACGATCGGTATGCAGCGTTCGGCGCAGGGTTATATTCCCGTCTCCGGACACCTGCAGCAACAGCTGGCTAACATGCCGGAGTTCCATCGCCCTGAGATGCCTGATTTCACTATTCATGAGTATCAGCCGCTGATCGACTCTTCCGACATGACCCCGCAGGACTGGCAGTCTATCGCAGAAGATATCCGTCAGAACTACGATCGCTATGATGGTTTTGTGATTCTGCATGGCACCGACACCATGGCATTTACCGCCTCAGCACTCTCCTTTATGCTGGAAAATCTGGCCAAGCCGGTCATCGTCACGGGCTCGCAGATTCCGTTAGCGGAATTACGTTCAGATGGTCAGCAGAATCTCTTAAATTCGCTCTATGTGGCGGCCAACTATCCAATCAGCGAAGTGTCGCTGTTTTTCAATAACACGCTTTATCGCGGTAACCGGACCACCAAGGCACATGCCGACGGCTTCAACGCCTTTGCTTCGCCCAACCTTTCTGCCCTGCTGGAAGCGGGCATTCATATTCGTCGCCTCAATACTCCGCCTGCCCCAGCCGGTCAGGGCGAACTGAAGGTTCACACCATTACGCCTCAGCCCATTGGTGTGGTCACCATCTATCCCGGAATTTCAGCAGACGTGGTGCGTAACTTTCTGCGTCAGCCAGTCAAGGCACTGATTCTGCGCTCCTATGGTGTGGGTAATGCACCGCAGGACAAAGAATTTCTGGCAGAATTGCAGCAGGCCAGCGAGCGTGGCATCGTGGTGGTAAATCTCACCCAGTGTATTTCAGGCAAGGTTAATATGGGCGGATACGCTACCGGCAATGCGCTGGAACATGCTGGTGTGATCAGCGGATTTGACCTGACGGTGGAAGCGGCGCTGACAAAGCTACACTTTTTACTCAGTCAGGAGCTTTCGGCCGATCAAATCCGAGCCAGAATGCAGCAGAATTTGCGTGGCGAACTGACTGAAGACTGAAACGGAGCGATATGTAATGAAGCGGGCACTCATCATTATTGATATTCAGAACGATTTTTGCCCCGGCGGCCCGATGGCAGTCCATGAGGGCGACCATACGGTCGAAGTGGCAAATCGTTATGCGCGACTGTTCCGTGAAAACGGTGAATGCGTACTGGCGCTGCAGGACTGGCATCCGGCTGACCACGGCAGTTTTGCCTCGGTTTCCGGCGAGCCGGTCTACACGCTGGGCGAGTTAAATGGCCTGGCACAGATCTGGTGGCCTGATCATGGCATTCAGGGCTCCACTGGCGCTGACTTTCATCCCGGTCTGGATCGCTCTCTGTTCGATGCGACGTTCCATAAGGGCCAGGACCAGGATGTCGACAGCTATAGCGCCTTTTTTGACAATGGTCATCGCCGTAAGACGGAGCTGGACAGCTGGCTGCGTGAGCGTGGGATCACTCATCTGGTGATGCTGGGGCTGGCGACGGATTATTGCGTAAAATACAGCGTGCTGGATGCGCTGGAGCTCGGTTATCACGTTGAGGTGGTAAAAGAGGGCTGCCGCGGCGTCAATCTGAATCCCGAAGACAGTGAAATCGCCTTTGCTCAGATGACCGCTCAGGGCGCGATTCTGATTTAAAATGGAGCTGGCATGACGCCAGCTTTTTTTAATGCAGATGGATGCGGGTCACGTCAGGGTCAATTCCAAACTCTTCTTTAAGCTCTTTTTTCGACTTCATCACCATTTCGCCACCTTTGCCGATGGTCATGTGCTGCGGCGCGTCGTTGTGCCGCGCCTGCCACATCATGACCAGCTGCAGGCAATTATCGCGCTGCTCCTGGGTCAGTGCCACCCCATCCGGCCATTTACCAATCTCAACCGCCGTGGCAAGACGCTGATAAACTTCAGGCGTCATCGACGCGAGCATTGCTTCAAGCTGTTCCTTCATCGCCTTTACCCTTTGGTTTGTTCGCCCTGCTCGTCGGTAAAATTCAGCGAGGCGGAGTTAACACAATAGCGTTCACCGGTCGGTTGCGGGCCATCAGGGAAGACATGCCCCAGATGCGCATCACAACTGCCGCAACGGATTTCAACACGTTGCATACCGTGTGAATCATCTTCAATATAGCGAATTGCATCGTCACTGACCGGCTGATAGAAACTGGGCCAGCCACAGCCAGAGTCATACTTCGTCTCAGAGAGAAAAAGTGGCGCCTCACAAACCAGACAGTGGTAGATCCCTTCCTGCTTGTTGTGCAGCAGTGCGCCGCTGTAAGGCGGTTCCGTTCCGCGCTGCTGTGTCACATAACGCTGCATTTCTGTCAGCTCGGCGATTTTTGCGTCGGGTGCGGTGTCTTTAGCCATTTTTAGGATTCCGGGGCAGTGCCATTCTGAAAATTTCGACTATTATTCTAACAAATGATCAACATAACCGGGTCTTTTTTTGTGCTCACCCTTTCATGCCATCCATTGCAAAGCGTATTTGTGACTTCGATCACCTTTTATCCCGGGCATCCCTATATATTCGGCGATTGATTCGACGAAACGCGATATCATTGGCGGCTCGCAAGCGGTTGCGCATCGAATTATTCCTATCAGGCGAATTGATTTGTCGCAACAATTGACACGATTCCGCTTGACGCCTGGTAAGGTTTTTGTAATTTTACAGGCAACCTTTTATTCACTAACCAATAGCTGGTGGAATATATGACTATCAAAGTAGGTATCAATGGTTTCGGCCGTATCGGTCGCATCGTTTTCCGTGCTGCTCAAAAGCGTTCTGACATCGAAATCGTTGCTATCAACGACCTGCTGGACGCGGATTACATGGCGTACATGCTGAAGTATGACTCTACTCACGGTCGTTTCGACGGCACCGTAGAAGTTCAGGATGGCGCGCTGGTGGTTAACGGTAAAAAAATCCGTGTTACCGCTGAACGTGATCCGGCAAACCTGAAATGGGATGAAGTGGGCGTTGACGTTGTTGCTGAAGCAACCGGTATATTCCTGACCGACGAAACCGCGCGTAAACACATCACCGCAGGTGCTAAGAAAGTCGTTCTGACCGGTCCGTCTAAAGATGACACCCCAATGTTTGTTCGTGGTGCAAACTTCGACAAATACGATGGCCAGGATATCGTGTCTAACGCATCCTGTACCACTAACTGCCTGGCACCGCTGGCAAAAGTGATCAACGACAAGTTCGGCATCGTTGAAGGTCTGATGACCACTGTTCACGCCACTACTGCTACCCAGAAAACCGTTGATGGCCCGTCTCATAAAGACTGGCGCGGCGGCCGCGGCGCATCGCAGAACATCATTCCTTCATCAACTGGCGCAGCTAAAGCCGTTGGTAAAGTTCTGCCAGAGCTGAACGGCAAACTGACCGGTATGGCATTCCGTGTACCAACCCCTAACGTTTCCGTTGTTGACCTGACCGTGCGTCTGGAAAAAGCGGCTTCTTACAAAGAAATCTGTGCTGCAATCAAAGCGGCTGCAGAAGGTGAGATGAAAGACGTGCTGGGCTACGTTGAAGATGACGTGGTTTCTACCGACTTCAACGGCGAAATCCTGACTTCAGTGTTTGACGCTAAAGCCGGTATCGCGCTGAACGACAACTTTGTAAAACTGGTTTCCTGGTACGACAACGAAACTGGCTACTCAAACAAAGTTCTCGACCTGATTGCACTGGTTTCTGCTAAATAAGGCAGCCAGACATCATTGAGAATAAGGGCGACTTCGGTCGCCCTTTTTTTGATCCGCACAGGAAGGAATCGAACATGCAAGATAAACTGTTTTCTCTGCCGGTGGTCACGCAGATCTCCCCTTACCTCACCCAGCGCCAGATTGGCGAACTCCCCGCCATTGTTGTGAGTCACCCCAAAGTGCGGGCAGCCATTACGCTTCAGGGCGCGCACCTGATCGCCTGGCAACCCAGCGGCGAAAAGCCGGTACTCTGGCTGAGTGATAAGAGTCTCTTTGCACCGGGTAAGGCAATTCGTGGCGGCGTCCCGATCTGCTGGCCGTGGTTCGGCCCGGCGGGCGAACCGGCACACGGCTTTGCCCGGGTTCAGCCGTGGAAGCTCACAGCCCATGATGAAAATGAAGATGGCGTCATGCTGACGCTGGTGCTGGAGAGCAACGCACAGACGCTGAAGCTCTGGCCGCACGAATTTACCCTGATTGCCCGCTACCGCCTGGGCCAGCATTGTGAGATTGAGCTGGAAGCCTATGGTGACTTTGAAGCAACGGCGGCTTTGCACAGCTACTTTACCGTCAGCGACATCAACGGTGTGGAAGTCTCAGGTCTGGGCAACAGCTATATCGATAAGGTGAATAATGGCGAGACGGCCAGCAGCGACGGCAAACAGCGTTATCCTGGACGAATCGATCGTATCTTTACCGCTGCGGAAGATTGCTCGGTCATCAAAGATACTGCGGGCGAGCGGCAGATCGAGGTGTACCACCATCATCATAGTGACGTTGTCACGTGGAATCCGGGTGTGGAACTCTCCTGCAGCATGACGGATATGGCGAATGAGGGTTACAAGACTATGGTCTGTGTGGAGACAGCGCGTATCAGCAAACCGTTACGCAGCGCGGGTGAAAAGCCGGCACGGCTGGCCACGACGTTCCGCCTTAAAAAGAAAGCCGCAGCCAGCGATAACGTTAAAGGCTAAACAATATCCAGCGGCAACTTATGCTGTGGCGCTGGCCAGGCGCGATCGATGAGCTGCAAATCCTCATCGGTCAGTTCCACCTCCAGCGCCGCCGCATTTTCCTGAACGTGCGCCACGGAACTGGCTTTAGGAATGGCAATGACCCCTGGCTGACGAATCACCCAGGCCAGCAGGAGTTGCGCCACGCTGATGCCCTTCTGCTGTGCAATCTGAGTCAGCTGAGGATCGGTGAAGAGTGAGTCACGTAGCCGTCCGGCCTGTGCCAGCGGACAGTAGGCCATGACCGGTACGCCACGCTGCTGACACGCCGGCAGCAGATCAAATTCAATACCGCGTGAAGCCAGATGATAGAGAACCTGATTGGTCGCACAGGCCTCGCCCTTCTCTTCATCCCACAGTTCAGCCATATCGTCAGTATCAAAATTCGATACGCCCCAGTGACGAATTTTGCCCTGTTGCTGCAGGCGTTCCATGGCGCGCAGTGTCTCTTCCAGTGGGATATTGCCGCGCCAGTGCAACAGGTAGAGATCGAGATAATCGGTTTGCAGACGGCGCAGGCTGCGCTCACAGGCTGCAATGGCATCCACTTCGCCCGCATTCCACGGATAGACTTTAGAGACCAGCAACGCCCGATCGCGACGGCCCAGCAGTGCCTGCCCGACCACCTCTTCTGCTCCGCCCTCTGCATACATTTCAGCGGTATCGATAAGCTGCAAGCCACACTCAAGACCCGCCTGCAATGCAGCGACTTCACCAGCCCGCTGCGCCGGATTTTCACCCATATACCAGGTGCCCTGACCAATAACAGGCAGATCGCTAAAACCGGCAAAGTTAATCGTGTTACGCATTCTGCTCTCCCGCCCCATTCTGAGGCCCTGTAAAAGAACAGAGGGCATTAAATGCCCTCTTTTGGTGCGTTATCAGAAGCTGTAGCTGACACCTGTCCAGATTAAGGCCTGCCCGCTTTTATCAATCATCGGGCTGTCTTTGATTTCGCTGTCAAAACGGGTGTAACGTCCCATAACGCTGGCATTCCACTGCGGCGCAATCTGATAGCTGGCGCTCAGTTCCACATAAGGCGACCAGCTGTCATCCGGGTTGTAACTGCTGATGCCGGTACGGGCGCTTTCATGCCCGGATACCCCATAGTAATAACGGTTTTGATTGGCGCTGTTCCATGTGGCCCCGATGCCCGGCGTCAGGCTGAAGTCACCCATCTGGAAGCGATAGAGGTATGTCAGGTCCCAGATTATCCCGTTGCTGTTATTGAGCACATCACCCAGTAATGAGGTACGGACAATCCCCCAGTCCGCAGTGTGACGATAGGTTGCGCCACCCATCAGCGTCATGCGGCGTTTATCCAGCCCTTTCATGTCGCCCAGGTCATTGTCGCTGGGTTTGTACTCCTGCGGTGACCCCAGCAGGGTCAGTGACAGCTGGTTCTGGGGATCTTTCCACAGGTAGTAGCCGCCCTGCAGGCTGCGGAACCAGAAGTCTTCACCCTCATAATTGATAACGGGAACCGGGATATACCGGTCCTGGCCGCCACGATAGGGTGATTCGGCATAGATGACCGACGCGCCGATGGAAAGCGGCGCGGCATTCGCGTGTGTAGCCAGTAAATAACAGGGCAGAAGTGCAACAAGCGTCTTAAATTTGAATTGGTTCACAATTTATTCATTCCATAAATATAACAATCAAACAGCAAGTCTAACGTTTTTTTACGACTGGATTAACTTATATCGAAATCCTTTAAGTGACCAACCGATGAAAGTGGCATTAAAGGTTAAAAACACGTTAAGTTAAAGCATCACCCCTATGAACGCTTCTCACAACAGACCCGCTGTACAGTTGATCTTCCCCTCATTAACCCAAAGCCGTGGAGGAAATTTCCTAGAAGCCATCTACAGTTAGAAGTAACAGCATACATTTTGTACGAGCAGAGTAACCACAAAAGTTGTGTATCCCGATAAGAAAGATCAGGTTGGCATAAGGGTTGCTGTACTCAACAGAGAATATCTTCCGGGAGCTGCTATAAGCCTCTAATTACGCTCCTTACCTGTGCTAAAAACGAAAGGACGGGCATCGCTATGAATATATTCGATCACTATCGTCAGCGTTATGAAGCTGCCAAGGACGAAGAGTTCACACTGCAGGAATTTCTTGCTATCTGTAAGCAGGATCGCAGTGCATACGCCAACGCTGCAGAGCGACTGTTAATGGCTATCGGAGAGCCGGTAATGGTCGATACTGCTCAGGAGCCACGCCTTTCCAGAATATTCTCCAACCGTGTGATGGGACGCTATCCGGCGTTTGAGGAGTTTTACGGCATGGAGGAAGCGATTGAACAGATCGTCTCCTACCTGAAACATGCCGCTCAGGGACTGGAAGAGAAGAAACAGATCCTTTATTTGCTGGGGCCGGTAGGTGGCGGTAAATCCTCACTGGCGGAACGGCTTAAGTCGCTGATGCAGCGCGTACCCATCTATGTACTGAGCGCCGACGGGGAACGCAGCCCGGTTAATGACCATCCTCTCTGCCTGTTTAATCCGCAGGAAGATGCGCACATACTTGAAAAGGAATATGGCGTGCCGCGCCGTTATCTCGGCACGATTATGTCACCGTGGGCCGCTAAGCGACTGCACGACTTTGGCGGCGATATCTCACGTTTCAAAGTGGTGAAAGTCTGGCCGTCCATCCTGGAACAGCTGGCGATCGCCAAAACTGAGCCCGGTGATGAGAACAACCAGGATATCTCTGCGCTGGTGGGTAAAGTGGATATCCGTAAACTGGAAAACCATGCGCAAAACGATCCTGATGCTTACGGCTACTCCGGCGCACTCTGCCGTGCGAACCAGGGCATCATGGAATTCGTTGAGATGTTCAAAGCGCCTATCAAGGTGTTGCACCCGTTACTGACAGCAACGCAGGAAGGAAACTACAACGGCACCGAGGGGATTTCGGCACTGCCGTTTAACGGCATTATTCTGGCCCACTCCAACGAATCAGAGTGGGTGACGTTCCGTAACAACAAGAATAATGAGGCGTTCCTTGACCGTGTCTATATCGTCAAGGTGCCCTACTGCCTGCGGGTCTCTGAAGAGATCAAAATCTACGACAAGTTGCTTAATCACAGTGAGCTGGCGACCTCGCCCTGCGCACCGGGTACGCTGGAAACACTGGCTCGTTTTTCTATCCTGTCACGCCTCAAGGATCCGGAGAACTCCAGCATCTATTCTAAAATGCGGGTCTATGATGGTGAAAGCCTGAAAGATACCGACCCTAAGGCGAAATCCTGGCAGGAATATCATGATTACGCTGGTGTGGATGAGGGGATGAACGGCCTGTCGACCCGTTTTGCCTTTAAGATTCTGTCACGGGTGTTCAACTTTGACCACGCCGAAGTGGCGGCCAACCCGGTGCACCTGTTCTATGTACTGGAGCAGCAGATTGAGCGCGAACAGTTCCCACAGGATCAGGCTGAGAAATACCTTGAGCATCTCAAAGGCTATCTGATCCCCAAATATGCGGAGTTTATCGGCAAAGAGATTCAGACCGCTTATCTGGAATCTTACTCTGAATATGGTCAGAACATCTTTGACCGCTATGTAACCTATGCTGACTTCTGGATTCAGGATCAGGAGTATCGTGATCCCGACACCGGACAGCTGTTTGATCGTGAATCGCTCAATGCCGAACTGGAGAAAATCGAGAAGCCCGCTGGCATCAGTAACCCGAAAGATTTCCGTAACGAAATCGTCAATTTCGTGCTGCGCGCCAGGGCACACAATAACGGCCGCAACCCGAACTGGACCAGTTACGAGAAATTACGCACCGTGATCGAGAAGAAAATGTTCTCGAATACGGAAGAGTTACTGCCGGTGATCTCGTTTAATACCAAGACCTCTACCGATGAGCAGAAAAAACATGATGATTTTGTCGATCGCATGATGGAAAAAGGCTATACCCGCAAACAGGTTCGCCTGCTATGCGAATGGTATTTGCGTGTGCGTAAATCGTCCTGATAAGAGTCTGTAAGCTTGCCGGTAAGTGATACCGGTCTGACAGGGTCGGGTTCGCCCGGCCTGCTTACAATGTAGTTTGGGGGAATACCATGGCCTATTTCATCGATCGCCGACTCAACGGCAAAAACAAGAGCGCGGTAAACCGCCAGCGCTTCTTGCGCCGTTATAAGTCGCAAATTAAGCAGTCGATCTCCGAGGCCATCAATAAACGCTCGGTGACCGATGTAAGCAGCGGTGAGTCTGTCTCTATCCCGATTGACGACATCAATGAACCGATTTTCCATCAGGGTCGCGGCGGCAATCGCCATCGCGTCCATCCGGGCAACGATCATTTTGTGCAGAATGACCGCGTTGAACGACCGCAGGGTGGCGGCGGCGGTGGCGGCAGTGGCCAGGGCAATGCCAGTCAGGATGGTGAAGGTCAGGATGAGTTTGTCTTTCAGATTTCGAAAGATGAGTATCTTGACCTGTTGTTTGAAGATCTCGCCCTGCCTAACCTGCGTCGGAACCAGCATCGTCAGTTGAATGAATACAAAACCCACCGTGCCGGTTTCACCTCTAACGGTGTGCCAGCCAATATCAGCGTCGTACGTTCGCTGCAGAACTCGCTGGCGCGTCGCACGGCGATGACGGCGGGTAAACGCCGGATGCTGCACGAACTGGAAGAAACGCTGCTCGAGGTTGAGAACGCTGAACCCGCTCAGCTTCTTGAAGAAGAACGGCTGCGTAAAGAGATCGCCGAGTTGCGGGCGCGTATCGAACGGGTGCCTTTTATCGATACCTTCGACCTGCGATACAAAAACTTTGAGAAACGGCCGGAGCCTTCCAGCCAGGCGGTGATGTTCTGTCTGATGGATGTGTCCGGATCGATGGATCAGGCCACCAAGGATATGGCGAAACGCTTCTATATCCTGCTCTACCTGTTCCTGAGCCGCACCTACAAGAATGTCGATGTGGTTTATATTCGTCATCACACGCAGGCCAAAGAGGTGGATGAACAGGAGTTCTTCTACTCGCAGGAGACCGGTGGCACCATCGTTTCCAGTGCGCTGAAACTCATGGATGAGGTGGTGAAAGAGCGCTATGACCCGGCGCAGTGGAACATCTATGCTGCACAGGCGTCGGATGGCGATAACTGGGCCGACGATTCACCGCTCTGTCACGAGATACTGGCGAAGCATATTTTGCCGGTGGTGCGTTATTACAGCTATATCGAGATTACCCGCCGTGCGCATCAGACACTGTGGCGTGAATATGAGCATCTGCAGGCGACGTTCGATAACTTTGCTATCGAACACATACGTGAACCAGAAGATATCTACCCGGTGTTCCGATCGCTGTTCCATAAACAGGCAACGGAAGCCTGATGTACTAAGCCGGCTAATCGCCGGCTTTTTTTATCTTCCGAATAACCTGCTAAAACAGTCTGTTTTCTGCCGCTTGCCTGCCAACCCCCTCATTCTTCACATTAATCTGATTCCATACCCGGTTAAGCAATTCGTATAATGATCACTTTCACAATGACAACTCCTTGATAAAACATTATCTTTCAGAGATAGCATGGATATTTGTCATCAGTTGCTGCACCGCACTGCCATATCTCAGGAGATCGGGTTTGAACCACACTATCGTCTACAGTCTGTTTATCATCGGTTCCGTGCTGGTCGCATCGAGCATTCTGCTCAGCTCTTTCTCATCCAGACTGGGTATCCCCATTCTGGTGATCTTCCTGGCTCTGGGCATGCTGACCGGGGTTGATGGTATCGGCGGCATCGCCTTTGATAACTATCCGGCGGCTTACTTAATCTCAAACCTGGCGCTGGCGATTATCCTGCTGGATGGCGGCATGCGGACCAAAGCCAGCTCATTTAAAGTCGCCCTGGGGCCAGCGCTGTCGCTGGCGACCGTCGGGGTCATGATTACCGCAGGCTTAACCGGTGTGGTCGCAGCGTGGTTATTTAACCTGGATATGATGCAGGGTTTCCTGATTGGCGCGATTATCGGCTCTACAGATGCTGCCGCCGTTTTCTCACTGCTGGGTGACAAAGGCCTGAATGAGCGCGTCAGCTCGACGCTGGAGATTGAATCGGGCAGTAACGATCCGATGGCAGTGTTCCTGACTATCACGCTGATTGAGATGATCGAACAGGGCCGCAGCGGCCTTGACTGGATGTTCCTGGTGCACCTGGTGCAGCAGTTTGGTCTGGGTATCGTGCTGGGCCTGGGCGGCGGCTGGGCGCTGCAGCAACTGATTAACCGTATCAGTCTGGCCGGAGGACTCTATCCGCTGCTGGCGTTGAGTGGCGGCATTCTGGTGTTCGCCCTGACGACGGTATTAGAGGGCAGCGGCATCCTGGCAGTCTATCTCTGCGGCTTTTTACTGGGCAACAGCCCGATTCGTAACCGTCACGGCATTCTGCAGACCTTTGACGGCATGGCGTGGCTGAGTCAGATTGGCATGTTCATTGTGCTGGGACTGCTGGTGACACCCTCTGATTTGTGGCATATCGCGGTTCCGGCGATGATCCTCTCGCTGTGGCTGATTCTGGTAGCGCGCCCACTGTCGGTCTTTATTGGTCTGCTGCCGTTCCGCAGTTTTACTACCCGCGAACGCGTCTTTATCAGCTGGGTCGGTTTACGCGGCGCAGTACCGATTATCCTTGCGGTCTTCCCGATGATGGCAGGATTAGAAAACGCATCGCTCTATTTTAATATCGCCTTCTTTGTAGTGCTGGTCTCCCTGATGTTGCAGGGTACCTCGCTGGGCTTTGCGGCCAAAAAAGCCAAAGTGGTGGTGCCGCCTACCGCATCGCCTATCAGCCGTATCGGTCTGGATATCCACCCCGAAAATCCCTGGGAGCAGTTTGTCTACCAGCTCAGCGCTGACAAGTGGTGCGTCGGTGCCGCTCTGCGTGATCTGAAGTTGCCGCGTGAGACCCGCATCGCCGCGCTGTTCCGTGACAATGTGCTGATGCATCCGAATGATGGGACGCGGCTCAGGGAGAACGACGTGATCTGCGTGATTGGCCGGGAGCGCGATCTGCCGGCGCTGGGTAGAATGTTCAGCCAGTCGCCGCCGGTTTCTCTCGACCAGCGTTTCTTTGGTGACTTTATTCTGGATGCGGAAGCTCGCCTGCGCGATATTGCGCAGATTTACGGACTGGAACTGGATGAGAACACCAATGATCAGCAGTCGCTGGGACAGCTGGTGCTGAGTATGCTGGGCGGCGCACCGGTGGTGGGTGATCAGGTTGAGTGGAATCAGCTGACCTGGACCGTCGCCGAGAAAGAGGATAACCGCATCGTGAAGATTGGTGTCCGTCCGGCTGAAGAGAAGGAATAATCCTAATCATTCTGCCACGTTATTTTCTCTCAATACGCTAAGCTTAACTATCTACGTCAGTAAAAACGGGAGAAATAAATGGGACACGTGGTTAAAATTGGTCGTTATGAGATTGTTGATGCCGATCTTGACAGTGAGAACGCCGACACCGTCAGTATCCCCTGTCACACCAATCCCGGCTTGATCACCCAACTTGATGGCTGGGATCGCGATACCAGCGTTCCGGCATGGATTGACGGGGAACCGGTGAATCTGCAGATCGGTCATTACGATAAACAGCAGGACCGCTGGATTTTAAAGAAACCTGCCTGAGCCTTTATCACTACCGCCAGTCGTAAGATTCGGCGGTAATTCCTAAAAAGCGTCTTAAACAGTTTGGTTATAACCACCACCTCCCTTATTTTATCTAATTAAAACCACGACTTATCAATTTAAAAGTTTAATCACTTTTGATGTTTTCAGATTTTTTCCGTATTAACTCTGTCAAATAACTCCTGCATACTCATTCTCAATGCTGCAACATTTCGTGAGTACCATCACGCTTTAATCGTTATCTTTTTTGCAGCTGCCCTGGCTTTACTGACTGTAACAGACTGAAAATTATTTTTTAATTTTTCAGAAGCCCACTCCTGAGCGCGTACATGATTCTGGTCAGGCCATCTTTTACTTGAGAAAGAGAGCAGGTTTTATGGCAAGTACATTGATAATGAATAGCCCGAGCCGCTCATGGAGCGGCACGCGTAAAAATATCATCGTGAAATTCGCCCTGAGCTTTTCCGATCTGATTGCACTTAACCTGGCACTGTTTTTATCTGCCGCGACGATACAGGGTATTTGGGGCGAGCTGGATACCTTTATTCCACCCCATCAAATTGAATATCGTTTCGTAGCACAGTTTATTATGTCCGTGATGTGTACCGGCTGGTTCTGGGTACGCCTGCGTCACTATACCTATCGCAAACCCTTCTGGTTTGAGCTGAAAGAGATCGTTAAAACATTATTTGTTTTCTCGCTGCTCGACCTCGCATTGATCGCCTTCTCTAAGTGGGACTTCTCCCGCATGGTGTGGGTCTTCAGCTGGACATATGCCTTGCTGCTGCTGCCGTTGATGCGTGCTCTGGTTAAACGTGCCATTCACAAGGCGGGTCAGTGGCAGAAAGAGACCATCATTATTGGCTCCGGCAGAAACGCCACCGAAGCTTACGCGGCGCTGCAGAGTGAAGAAATCCTGGGCTACAACGTGCAGGCCTTTATCTCGGTCGATGATGTCCCGGCTCAGCAGAGCGTGAATGGCGTGCCGGTGATGACCTGGAAAGATATCAACTGGCAGACCATTGACCGTGACAACGTACAGTTTATTGTGGCCATGGAGTATGAGCAGCAGCCGATGCGCGATCGCTGGCTGAAATTCCTGTCGAAGATGAACTGCCGTTCAGTTTCAGTCATCCCGACGCTGCGCGGCGTGCCGCTTTACGGCACGGACATGTCCTTTATCTTCAGCCATGAAGTGATGATTCTGCGCGTCAGCAACAACCTGGCGAAACACTCCTCCCGTTTCATGAAGCGTGCCTTTGATATCGTAGTGGCGTCGATGCTGCTGCTGTTCCTCGGCCCCATCTTCGCTCTGCTCTGTTACATGGTGAAACGTGATGGCGGCAATGCCATTTATGGTCACGAGCGTGTGGGCCAGAATGGCAAAAAATTCAAATGTCTGAAATTCCGTTCCATGGTGACCAATTCCAAAGAGGTGCTGGAGAAATTACTGGCGACCAGCGAAGAGGCCCGGATTGAGTGGGACAAAGATTTCAAACTGAAGAATGACCCGCGCGTGACCCGCATTGGTAGTTTCCTGCGTAAAACCAGCCTGGACGAGTTGCCGCAGTTGTGGAACGTGATTCGTGGCGAGATGAGCCTGGTTGGCCCGCGTCCGGTAATTGAAGCTGAGCTGGAGCGTTATGCCGGTGATGTCGACTACTACCTGATGGCCAAGCCGGGTATGACCGGTCTGTGGCAGGTCAGCGGACGTAACGATATCGACTACGACACCCGCGTCTATTTTGACTCCTGGTATGTCAAGAACTGGGCGCTCTGGACCGATATCGCGATCCTGTTCAAAACCGCAGGCGTGGTGTTACGTCGCGACGGCGCTTACTAAATCCCTGATGCGATGCCTGTTTACAGCAGGCATCGCACTTTCCGCACGACTTCCTCTATCTTTTTTGCCGCTGAATCATTACCCTCTGCGATCGTTTTTTAACAGAACGCTTACCCTCTGGTTGTTATGCAAAAATTTACTCTGCTGTTATTAAGCCTGGTGCTGCTGGCACCCTTAGGCATCGATCTCTATTTGCCCACGCTGCCACAAATCGCAGAAGGGCTGGATACGCCGGTTAATCTGGTGCAGACCACCATTCCCCTGTTTCTGCTGGTCATGGGGCTGGGACAACTGGTGACCGGCCCGCTGGTGGACAACTATGGCCGTAAGCCGATTGCCCTGCTGGGCCTGGCGCTTTACATCACGGGGAGTGCCATCGCCGCCACCGCCACCTCATTCCCGCTGTTCGTCCTTGCCCGCCTGGTGCAGGGCTGTGGCGTCTGCTGCAGCGCGGTCGTGGCCTTTAGCGGCGTGCGTGACCGCCTGAGCGGTGATGATGCCGCCCGTGCGTATGGCTTCCTGAATGGCGCATTAAACATCGTTCCGGCCCTGGCTCCGCTGCTGGGCGGTTTGCTGGCCAGCGCCTTTGACTGGCGCGCGCCCTTCTGGTTTCTCTGCGCCTACGGCGTGCTGATTACGCTGCTGGTGATTATCTGGCTGCCAGAGACGCGTCCGGCGGATACCCTGCGGGTGAAAGGATTACCGATTAAACAGTATATCGCGATCCTGCGTCAGCCGCGCTTTCTGGCGTTCGCGTTCGCCAATGCCGGGGCGCTGGGCATGGTGCTGACCTACGTGTCGCTGGCACCGCAGGTATTAATGACCGAAGGCGGACTGACGCCGATCCAGTTCTCTTTTGCTTTTGGCGCCAACGGTTTCTGGATCATGTTTGTCAGCATGTTCGTCAATAAAGCGATTCGCAAAGCGGGTCGCCCTTTCTGCCTGGCGATGGGATTTTTCACTATGCTGCTGGGCGCGGTGCTGCTGGTAGCGGGGATGCAGATCTTCCCGGCGGAGATGCAGACGCACTGGGCGCTCTATATGTTCCCGGTGGCCGTTTCAGTTGCCGGGCTGGCCTTTACGGTGGGACCGGCCACCAGCTATGCGCTGGAGCCCTATCAGCAACAGGCGGGCGTGGCGTCCGCCTTGCAGGGATTCATTCAGATGGCCGGGGGTGCAGCAGGCAGCCTGGTGATTGTCGCACTGCCAGTGGCGGAGAAGCTGTCGCTGAGTCTGATGATGCTGCTGGGTGCAGCGCTGGCATTCATTGCCTGGCGCTGCAGCAGAAAGATGCGCGGCAGCCTGACCGCGCTTAAATAACCGTGACCGGAACGCGGGGTGCCAGCGCACACATCAGCTCGTACCCTACCGTTCCGGCCGCTTTTGCCACCTGATCGATTTTCACCTGCTCACCCCACAGCTCCACGGCTGAGCCAATACCGGCCTGGGGACAGGGGGTTAAATCCACGGTGATCATATCCATCGACACCGCACCAACCACCTGAGTCATCACGCCATCGACACAGACGGGCGTACCTGTCGGGGCATGCCGTGGATAGCCATCCGCGTAGCCACAGGCCACCACGCCAATCCGCTGCGCCGTGCTGGCGTGATAGCGGTAGCCGTAACCCACTCCATCGCCCGGCTGTAGCTGCTGGACCGCAATAATCTCACTGCTTAAGGTCATCACCGGTTTCAGGCCACTGCCTGCAATGTCCTGCCAGTCACCGCTGGGCGAGGCGCCATACAGAATGATGCCGGGACGAACCCAGTCAAAGTGCGCCTCAGGATGCCACAGGGTGCAGGCGGAATTAGAGAGGGATCGCGGACAGTTCAGCCCCTCAGCCGCCTGCTCGACGCGCTGCAGTGGCGCAATCAAGCCCTGCGGATTTTCCGCATCGGCAAAATGGGCCATCAGCGTCATCTCACCTACCGTGCTCAGCGCCCGCAGCTTTTGCCATGCACTGAAAACCAGCTCCGGGCGAAAACCCAGTCGGTTCATCCCGCTGTTCATTTTGAGATAGATATCTACCGGTGCTGCAAGTCTGGCGCTGGCCAGCGCGTTGATTTGCCAGTTACTGTGTACGCTGGTGGTGAGGCGATAACGGTCAATCAGCTGCAGATCCTCTGGCTGGAAGAAACCTTCCAGCAGCAGAATCGGTTTTTTCCAGCCCTGCTCGCGCAACTGGATCGCCTCTTCCATATTAAGAAGCGCGAAGCCGTCGGTGGCAGATAACGCCTCGCGCACGCGATCAATGCCGTGGCCATAAGCATTAGCTTTCACCACTGACCAGACGCGGGATGCGGGTGCCGCCTGGCGAACAACAGTCAGGTTATGACGTAACGCCTGCTGGTTGATGGTAGCGACAATCGGACGTGACATCCTCTCTCTCCCTGAATACTTAACGAGTTGCGTTGGCGTTACGCAGCGGCGATGAGGTCGCCGCGAAACCGGGTAAGTAGCGGAACACCGCTAAGTCATCCGCCGCAATGGCCGGCTTTTTACCGGAGATGAGATCGGCCAGCAACTGACCTGAACCACACGCCATCGTCCAGCCCAGCGTACCGTGACCGGTATTGAGCCAGAGATTAGAGATCGGTGTGGCACCCACAATCGGCGTACCGTCTGGCGTCATTGGACGCAGACCGGTCCAGAAACTCGCCTGCGCGAGATGACCGCCTTCAGGATAGAGATCACTGACCACCATCTCCAGCGTTTCCCGCCGCGCTTCGGTGAGTTTGGTGTTAAAACCAACAATTTCCGCCATCCCGCCAACACGAATACGATCGTCAAACCGGGTCACCGCCACTTTGTAGGTCTCATCCAGGATGGTCGAAACTGGCGCAGCGTCAGGATTTTTAATCGGAATCGTGAGCGAATAGCCTTTCAGCGGATAGACCGGAATATCGATCACGTTTTTTAACAGCGCGGTCGAGTAAGAACCAAACGCCACCACATAGCTGTCCGCTTTGATGATCTCATCACCACATTTTACGCCATAGATACGATTGCCATCGCGCAGCAGGTGATCGACCGGGGTGTTAAAGCGGAAGACTACGCCCGCCTCTTCGGCCATTTTTGCCAGCCGCTGAGTAAAGAGCTGACAGTCGCCGGTTTCATCATTGGGCAGGCGTAATCCGCCGGTAAGTTTATGCTGGGTTGCCGCCAGTGCCGGTTCAACGCGAGACAGTTCGTTCGCCTGCAACAGTTCATAGGGCACGCCCGCGTCGCGCAGCACCGCAATATCTTTGCTGGCGCTGTCGAACTGCTGCTGGGTTCGGAACAGTTGTAGCGTCCCGCCCTGACGGCCCTCATAGGCAATGCCGGTTTCACGGCGCAACGCTTTCAGGCAGTCACGACTATATTCGGCAATCCGCACCATGCGGCTTTTGTTCTGCTGATAGTGATTGATGTCGCAGTTGCGCAGCATGTGCCACATCCACTCCAGCTGAAAACTACTGCCATCCAGCCGGATTGCCAGCGGCGCGTGGCGTTGAAACATCCACTTCACCGCTTTCAATGGCACGCCGGGGGCCGCCCAGGGTGCGGCATAACCCGGAGAGATCTGACCGGCATTCCCCGCACTGGTCTCCATCGCTGCGGCGGGCTGACGATCAATGACCGTCACCTGATGTCCGGCACGCGCCAGGTACCAGGCACTTGCCACTCCAACCACACCACTTCCAAGAATTACAACGTGCATAGCTCCCCCACCCGACCTGTAAAAGCATAATTCACTGTTCAACTGATGATAGTCAGCGGATTCACATAGCGGACACCATCATGGAATTTCACCTTCTATTTCACATCTTTTTTACTTTTCAGGTAACTAAAATCTTGTCGGGCGGCCAATTTCAGCGCTTTATGCGTCTTAATCCTTAAACACAGAAATAAATGACAACGGAGGCAGTTAAATCTTCCTGTTGCAGGAGAATCATTCAACCCCATACATTCCACTTATAAACAGGATTAAACACTAAAGTAAATAACGAATGTCGAATTAAAGGCTGTTAAATTCTCTGCCGCACCACTCTTAATGATTTTGTGCCAAAGAATTCGTTTGAGTTCGCATTTCGGATAGGCGACAGTGGGCTATCATTGTTGTGTTCGCTCAGTTTTTTTCGGGTTCCCTTTTTCAGGACGAAGCCTTAAATAACCAGAACGGGTTGTCTTTCGGGTCAGCCGGTTTGCAAAAAAGAGGTGCGCTATGACGACAATCTTTGACGAAGCCATCAGAGACAGCAAACGACTCAATGACGGACCAGACTGGACATTCGAACTGCTTGACGTCTATTTAGCAGAGATCGACCGGGTCGCTAAACTCTACCGGCTTGATACCTACCCGCACCAAATCGAAGTGATTACCTCTGAACAGATGATGGATGCCTACTCCAGCGTCGGCATGCCGATCAACTATTCACACTGGTCATTCGGCAAAAAGTTTATCGAGACCGAGCAGCGCTATAAGCATGGTCAGCAGGGTCTGGCGTATGAGATTGTCATCAATTCCAATCCCTGCATTGCCTACCTGATGGAAGAGAACACCATGACCATGCAGGCGCTGGTGATGGCGCATGCCTGCTATGGTCACAACTCGTTCTTTAAAAATAATTATCTGTTCCGCAGCTGGACGGATGCCGGGTCGATTGTCGATTACCTGCTGTTCGCCAAAAACTATATCAGTGACTGCGAAGAGCGCTATGGCGTCGAAGAGGTTGAGCGGTTGCTCGACTCCTGCCATGCGTTAATGAATTATGGTGTCGATCGCTACAAACGCCCGCAGAAGATCTCTCTGCAGGAGGAGAAGGCACGGCAGAAAAGCCGTGAGGAGTATCTGCAAAGTCAGGTGAATACCCTGTGGCGAACGCTGCCACGGCGTGAGAAAGAGACCGTGACCTTTGAAGCCGCGCGCTATCCCTCTGAGCCGCAGGAAAACCTGCTCTATTTTATGGAGAAAAACGCCCCGCTGCTGGAGTCGTGGCAGCGTGAAATCCTGAGAATTGTGCGCAAAGTGAGCCAGTATTTCTATCCGCAGAAACAGACTCAGGTGATGAATGAAGGCTGGGCGACGTTCTGGCACTACACCATCCTTAATCATCTCTACGATGAAGGCAAAGTGTCGGAACGCTTTATGATGGAGTTCCTGCACAGCCACACCAACGTCGTGTTTCAGCCGCCCTATAACAGTCAGTGGTATAACGGCCTTAACCCCTACGCCTTAGGGTTCGCGATGATGCAGGATATCAAGCGTATCTGTCAGTCGCCGACCGAAGAGGATCGCTACTGGTTCCCGGATATCGCCGGTTCCGACTGGCTGGAAACGCTGCATTTTGCGATGCGCGAGTTCAAGGATGAGAGCTTTATCAGCCAGTTCCTGTCACCGAAAGTCATGCGTGATTTCCGCCTGTTTACCGTACTGGATGATGACCGCAACAACTATCTCGAAATCGCCGCGATCCACGATGAGGCGGGCTACCGGGCGATTCGCCAGCAGCTCTCCGCGCAGTACAACCTGAGTAATCTCGAACCGAATATTCAGGTCTATAACGTCGATCTGCGCGGTGACCGTTCGCTGACCCTGCGCTATGTGCCGCAGAGCCGCACACCGCTGGATAAGAGCCGTCGCGAGGTGCTGAAGCATGTGCATCGTCTGTGGGGATTTGATGTGATTCTGGAACAGCAGAACGAGGATGGCAGCGTAGAGTTGCTGGATCGTAACCCACCACGCGGTTCATCACTGTGATGGGATAAAACAAAAAACCGGACGCGATGTCCGGTTTTTTTTTCAACGCTTACTGCCGAGATCGTCGGGCAGATTCTTCTGCATACTGTGCCAGATTTCTCCGCTGCGGCGGCCGTAGTTGCGCACCACGTCCACAATCTCATCCTGTCCGGGCTCTTTGTCGCACAGTTCCAGCAGTTTGAGATAGAAATCGCGCGCGACCTGACGGGCTTCCGGATTAGAGAAGTAGTGGCGGCCAACGCGGGTATAGAGTCCTTTCAGGCCATTCAGGATCAGACCGTAAATCGGGTTACCTGACGCAAACGCCAGACCGCGGAACACCCGGTAGTCGAGCTCAGTATAGGCATCAGCCTGATCGGCAGCCGCGCTGACCGTTTCCAGCACTTCGCGCGCTTTGTCCGGATGATGGCGCAGCGCACGGCTGATAAAGATCGATGAGATATTACTGCGGACTGAAAGCAGGTTATCGATTAGCACCGGAACGCTGTCGTGATCGAGACGGGCCAGCGTTTCCAGAATATTGAGGCCGGAGGTCTCCCAGAAATCGTTTACCCGCGTCGGTTTGCCGTGCTGAATGGTCAGCCAGCCATCGCGCGCCAGACGCTGCAGCACTTCACGCAAGGTGGTACGCGTCACCCCAATCAATTCAGAAAGCTCACGCTCAGCAGGAAGAATCGACCCTGGCGGAAAGCGACTGTTCCAGATGCTTTCAATAATATACTCTTCAGCAAATCCCGCTGGACTCTGAGCCTTTATAACCATAGCAATGTGTTCTCGTTGCTTTTCTAATCATGATGGGCACTCATCATACCAGACGCCCTATAGCGGATATAGCCTGCGTAACCATTAAAACCGGGCGCAAGCGCATATTTCAGAATGGCTGACCGCGATATCAGCGGCTTCATAATTGCGGACGGTCTGACCGATTTGTCGTTTCGCTTACTGCCTGGCGCAATCAGCTCTGTCGCCGCTTCGGATATTCTCTCTCTTAGCCGACCGGGCATTCAGAGTGAAAGTCTGCGCTTATTCTCATCTGACCTGTTCTGGATCAGAATCAGGTCATGTTTGCATACGATTTTTCCCCGTCCCTGGCTGGTTTGTAAACGCTTTTGGTTTACACTGCGTGGCATTAACGTTTACAGGGAATGCACTATGTTGCGATATCTGAATCAATGTTCACGGGGTCGCGGAGCCTGGTTATTACTGGCCCTGACTGCGCTTGCACTGGAATTGACGGCACTCTTTTTTCAGCACGTGATGGGCCTGAAGCCCTGCGTAATGTGTATTTATGAGCGCAATGCGCTGTTTGGAGTGTTAGGCGCGGGTCTGGTGGGTGCGATTGCGCCGAAATCGCCGTTGCGTCTGGCGGCGCTGGCGTTGTGGATTTACAGTGCCTGGGAAGGTCTGCGTCTCTCTTATGAACATACCATGATTCAGCTGCACCCTAACCCGTTCACCACCTGTGATTTTGCTGCCCGCTTTCCCAGCGGATTACCCCTGGATAAGTGGCTGCCGTCGGTATTTCTGGCCAGCGGCGACTGCGCAGAACGCAGCTGGACATTCCTGACGCTCAGCATGCCGCAGTGGATGATTGGGGTGTTCGCTGGTTATCTGCTGGTCGCAGCGCTGGTGCTGATTGCGCAGCCGCTGAAACCTAAACGCCGCGATCTCTTTGGTCGCTGAGATCAAAAAAGGCTGCCACTGGCAGCCTTTTTTCTATTCCGACTGATAGCGCGGCGCTTAGCCGTTGCGATCGGGTCGATCAATAATGTGATCTTCCCAGTCCCGCACTTCACTCTCACGCACCGCTATATACCGCACCGAAATACGCTGCGCATGCATCGCTGTTTTCGAACCGGCCCGCAGCGGATGCCATACGGGTAAATCTTTGCCCTCACCCAGCAGCCGGTAGGCGCAGGTGCGCGGCAGCCAGTTAAAGGTCGTCAGATTTTCGCGCGTCAGCTTGATGCAATCCTCTTCAAGCTCGAAGCGGCGCTCATAGTTACGGCACTGGCAGGTTTTAATATTGAGCTGATCACAGGCGACATTGGTGAAGTAGATCTCATCGGTGTCGGCGTCCTGCAACTTGTTCAGGCAACACTGTCCACAACCATCACACAAGGATTCCCATTCCTCATCGCTCATTTGTGCCAGGCGTTTTTGTTGCCAGAAAGGGGTGTCAGTCATGATGATTTGTCCGGATTGTGCCTAAACCGCACCTTATAAAGCCTATGCGGCGGTGATGCAAGTTTTTAGAGTACGCGCGTGCTGATGCCGTGACCCGCCAGTGAAACTTCCAGCTGGTCACCCGAACGCATCGGGCCCACCCCTTCTGGCGTACCGGTCAGAATCACATCGCCTGCACGCAGGGTAAAATAGTGGCTCATATGGGCAATCAGCGGCAGGATTTTATGAATCATATCCGCGGTGTTGCCCTGCTGACGTACTTCACCGTTCACCAGCAATTTAAGCTCGACGTTCTGCGGGTCGCCACTGAATTCCGTCACCGGAATAAAACCGGAGACAGGACAGGCGTTATCAAAACCTTTGGATTTTTCCCACGGCTGTCCCGCTTTTTTCAGCCCGGACTGCAGGTCACGCAGCGTCAGATCCAGCGCCACGCCATAACCTGCAATCGCCTTAGCCACATGTGCATCGGTCGCCTGCTTCAGAGTCGCACCAATCAGCACCGCCAGTTCAACTTCATGATGGACTTCGCCAAACGCGTCGGGAATAGAGAGTGGCTGACGCAAATCACACAGCGCCGTTTCCGGCTTGATGAAGATCACCGGCTCAGTAGGGGTTGCGCTGCCCATCTCTTTAATGTGTTTTGCATAATTACTCCCGACGCAAACCACTTTGCTGACCGGAAAATCTAACAGAGCGCCTTGCCAGTTACGATGCTGATACATGCTCATCCCCTGTTCAGGTTAGGTGTGATGCCAGCGCTGCTGGCGGATTGGTGTTTGCTGGTGCGTTGATCGAAATGCCAACCTCATGACGTGATAATAAGATCCTTTTAACCTTCCGGGGTGCGCAATTTGTCAAAAAGCGTAAATGCAGGCGCAGAAGTGCTGAATAATCGTACAAATCAGGAGAAAAAATTGAGCAGGGAATTTAAAAAGGGGTGAAACAGATAAGCTGCGCCGTTAATTTTGCGCAGCATCAGGGCAATATTATCCTGACAGGATCGCGCCGACAGGATTTATATTTACAGAGGAATCCGAGTTAAACTTTTTTATCGGCCTGTAAATGAATGTTGAGGAGACTTTCAATAGGCGGAGGGAGCTGTAAATAAAAGCCCTGCTCGCTCAAACCCTGCTTAACTTTATTGATATCCGCATTAGCCAGCCTGTCCCGCCCCGCCAGCTTTAGCACCATCGCCAGCTGCGGCTTGCCAAAACCTTTCAGCAATTCTTCCGGAACGCGCGAGAAATCGTCCTTTTTTTCAACATAGAGATAAGTCTGGTCACGTAGCGGGCTTCTGTAGATCACACAAAACATATATTTTACTCGAATTAACCGGCGTTGAGGCTTGTCTGAATATAGCTGTAACTATAACATGCTTGCAGAACTTCGAATATTCACCGTTAGCGCTTCAACGATGATTTTATCATCGCCAGGCTAACGGTAGTGAAAACAGGACTGAGTCGGGACAGATGTCGCAAACGCCAATCGAATTCAAAGGTAGCAGTTTCACCCTGTCTGTCGTCCATTTGCATCACCATGACCCTGCGGTGATTCGCAAGGCACTCCAGGACAAGATTGACCAGGCTCCAGATTTCCTGAAAAACGCGCCGGTGGTACTTAACGTCTCAACGCTCAGTGCCGATGTTAACTGGAAACAACTGCAACAGGCGGTTCTCGCCACCGGTTTACGCATCGTTGGCGTAAGCGGCTGCAAAGATGATGCGCTGAAACGTATGATCTCGCGTGCTGGCCTGCCCGTGCTGGCAGAAGGTAAAGAAGCCAGACCGCAAGCCGCCGCACCGCAGCCGATACCTGAACCTCAGCCGGTTGTAACCGAAACGGCAGCAACAAAAACCCGCATCGTGAACACTCCGGTGCGCTCCGGCCAGCAGATTTATGCACGTGACGCCGATTTGATTATCACCAGCAGCGTCAGCGCCGGCGCTGAACTGGTCGCCGATGGCAATATTCATATTTACGGCATGATGCGCGGTCGCGCCCTGGCAGGTGCCAGCGGTGATCGCAACTGCCAGATTTTTTGTACCAGCCTGGCGGCCGAGCTGGTCTCGATTGCCGGAGAGTACTGGATCATGGATCAGATCCCGCAAGAATTTTTTGGTAAAGCCGCGCGTCTGTGCCTGCAGGATGGCGCGCTGACTATCCAGACACTTAATTAGGCCCCTTTTCTTTTGTTAAGGAAATCAACATTTATGGCACGCATTATTGTAGTTACATCCGGTAAAGGGGGCGTTGGTAAGACCACGTCAAGCGCGGCCATCGCCACCGGTTTAGCGCAGAAAGGCAAAAAGACGGTTGTGATCGACTTTGATATCGGTCTGCGTAACCTGGATTTGATCATGGGCTGTGAGCGCCGTGTAGTCTACGACTTCGTTAATGTGATCCAGGGCGATGCCACACTGAACCAGGCGTTGATTCGCGACAAACGCACGGAGCAGCTCTACATTCTGCCTGCGTCGCAGACCCGTGATAAAGATGCGCTGACCCGTGAAGGTGTCGAAAAAGTGCTGAACGATTTGGCTAAGATGGAGTTCGATTTCATCGTCTGTGACTCACCGGCAGGAATTGAAACCGGCGCACTGATGGCGCTCTACTTTGCCGATGAAGCGATTATTACCACCAACCCGGAAGTCTCTTCTGTCCGCGACTCCGACCGCATCCTTGGCATCATCTCATCCAAATCCCGTCGTGCTGAAAACAGTCAGGACCCGGTGAAGGAGCATCTGCTGCTGACCCGCTATAACCCTGGCCGGGTAAACCGTGGCGATATGCTGAGCATGGAAGATGTGCTGGAGATCCTGCGCATTCCTCTGGTCGGCGTGATCCCTGAAGATCAATCGGTGTTACGTGCCTCTAACCAGGGCGAACCGGTGATTCTTGACGGCGAATCTGATGCTGGCAAAGCCTATGCCGATACCGTTGAACGGTTGCTCGGTGAAGTACGCCCCTTCCGCTTTATCGAAGAAGAGAAGAAGGGTTTCCTGAAACGCCTGTTCGGGGGATAAACCATGGCATTACTTGATTTCTTTTTATCCCGGAAGAAGAACACTGCCAACATAGCCAAGGAAAGGCTGCAAATTATCGTGGCAGAACGGAGAAGGGGCGACAGTGAGCCCCATTATCTTCCGCAACTTAAGCGCGACATTCTGGAAGTGATTTGCAGATATGTGAAGATCGATCCAGAAATGGTGACGGTGCAGCTTGATCAGAAAGGTGATGATATCTCAATTCTGGAACTGAACGTCACACTGCCGGAAACGGATGAAGTGACTAAATGACGCTGACCGTTTGCTGAATTTCCCCTGCGCTCTGGCAGGGGAAATTTAACCGGTTAACAACCCGCCAGAATCTCCTCAATGCCGGGTTTAAGCAGTTCACCCCGCCATCCGGTGAGTAACTCCGGCTGACGTCCCTGCGGCTTAAGGCCCCAGTGCTGGCTCAATACCTGATTAATCTGACGTCGTGACGCCAGTAACTCCTGACTGAATCCACTCTGCTCGCTCACCTGCTGCACCAGCGCTTTCATCGCTTTAAACACCGGCTTGTAGTGCGGATGGTCAATCAGATTGCCCAGCGGAGCCGGCAGTTCGCTCTCATCCAGCGCCTCAGCTTCTGCCACCAGCGCCACCAGCGCTTTGCCGTGGAAACGAATTTCGTGGCCTGACAGCCCCAGATGATCCAGCTCGCCCAGTGAGCCTGGCATAAAGCGCGCCACTTTCCACAGGTGCTCTTCGCGCACCACAAAGTTCACCGCCATATCTTTTTCACGCGCCAGCTTCAGACGCCAGGCCGCCAGTCGCTGCAACGCCGCCAGCTGACGCGGGCGCAACTGCCAGGCATTGGTAATCTCCCGCCAGGCTTCATCCGGCGACAGGCTATCCAGACGACGCTGACACAGGTTATCGCACTCACTGAGTGCCGCCGCCATGTTGCCAGCCTCTTCCGTATTGATCATCAGCTGACGGGCAATCGGCAGCAGATAGTGAACATCCGCCGCCGCATACTCGCACTGACGCTGGGTCAGCGGGCGTGCCAGCCAGTCCGTGCGTGATTCACTTTTATCGAGTTCGACCTGAGTGAAATGTGCCACCATTGAGGCAAAACCCCAGGAGAGCGGCTGGCCAGAGAATGCCGCCAGAATCTGCGTATCGATCATGGGCGTCGGCAGCACGCCGAAACGGTGCAGGAAGACTTCCAGATCTTCACCACCGGCATGCAGGAATTTGGTAACGCGGGTGTCGGTCAGCAAGGCAATAAAGGGTGACCAGTCACGGATATTCAGCGGGTCAATCAGCACCAGTTGCTGATCGTCGAACAACTGGATCAGGCCAAGCTGAGGGTAGTAAGTGCGGGTGCGGACAAATTCGGTATCCAGGGCCACCGCCGCGTGCTGGCGCGCTTTCTGACACACGTCTGCCAGTTGATCATCCTGGTCGATAAGGGAATAGTTCACGTCTGATTTCCACCGCAGCCAACAACGCGCGGCGCTCCATGTTAAAAACAATAAAAACGCCGGACATGCCGGCGTTCAACCTCAATTTCTGCCCGGATTCAGCTCGCGCCGGGTTTCGCCTCGTCGCGCAGCTCTCGCCGCAGGATCTTGCCGACGTTGGTTTTAGGCAACTCATCACGAAACTCAATGATTTTCGGCACCTTGTAACCGGTCAGCTGACGGCGACAGTGATCGAGCACCTCTTCTTTGGTCAGCGATGCATCTTTTTTCACGATGCAGACTTTGACCGCTTCGCCAGAAAGATCGCTGGGCACACCGATAGCCGCGGCTTCACGCACTTTAGGATGCTGCATCAGCACGTCTTCGATTTCATTCGGATAGACATTAAAACCTGATACCAGAATCATATCTTTTTTGCGGTCAACGATGCGAATAAAGCCTTCCTGGTCAACGGTAACAATATCACCGCTGTGGAGCCAGCCATTTTTCAGCACTTCCGCTGTCGCTTCCGGATGCTGCCAGTAGCCCAGCATCACCTGCGGGCCGCTGATGCAAAGTTCGCCCGGTTCACCGGGAGGGACTTCATTACCGGCATCATCCAGAATCAGCACATCGGTCGAGGGCACCGGCAGACCGATACTGCCGGTATGACAGCTGATGTCATAGGGATTGACTGACACCAGCGGAGAACACTCTGTCAGGCCATAGCCTTCCAGCAGATAGTGTCCGGTCAGTTTTTCCCAGCGCTCGGCCACCACTTTCTGCACCGCCATTCCGCCACCGGCAGAAAGACGCAGCGTTGAAAAATCGAGTTTATTGAACTGCTCATCATTGAGTAGCGCGTTAAACAGCGTGTTCACGCCGGTAATAGCGGTAAATGGAAATTTCCCCAGCTCTTTTACAAAGCCGGGGATATCGCGCGGATTGGTAATCAACAGATTCTGACCGCCCAGCTCCAGAAAAAGCAGGCCATTCACCGTTAAAGCGAAGATGTGGTAAAGCGGCAGCGCGGTGACGACACACTCTTTACCGTCGCGCAGCACTTTGCCGTAGGTCGCCCGGGTCTGTTCAAGATTCGCCTGCATGTTGCGATGGGTCAGCATCGCCCCTTTGGCCACGCCGGTAGTGCCACCGGTATATTGCAGGAAGGCGAGATCGTCATTGGAAACCGTCGGGCGTTGATAATTGAGCGTTTCGCCGACTTCCAGTACGTGGCGAAATGAGATTGCCCCGGGCAGATGGTATTTGGGCACCAGCTTCTTCACATACTTAACGACAAAGTTAACCAGCGTCGCTTTGATCGGTGCCAGCTGATCGCCCATCCGGGTCAGGATAACGTGCCGCACAGCGGTTTTCGCAACCACTTTTTCCAGCGTGTGCGCAAAATTTGAGACAATGACAATCGCACTGGCCCCACTGTCATTGAGCTGATGCTGCAGCTCGCGCGGCGTATAGAGCGGATTGACATTGACCACGACCATACCCGCACGCAACACACCAAACAGGGCCACCGGATACTGCAGTAAATTCGGCATCATCAGTGCCACCCGGTCACCCGCTTTCAGGCCCAGCTGCTGCTGAAGATAGGCGGCAAAAGCGCGGCTCTTCTCTTCCAGCTGACGATAACTCATCTTCTGACCCATGTTCAGGAACGCGGGTTGATCGGCGTAGCGTTTTGCGGCCTGCTCAAACAGATCCACCAGTGAGGTGTAACGATCTGCACTTATTTCGGCAGGCACATCTGCCGGGTAGCGTTTCAGCCAAACCTTATTCAAGGATCCACCCCGATAATTATGTTGTATTTCCATCGCTGCCTCAGCCAATCTGGTTTGTTAACAATATTTTAACTGATTGTACCAGCTTGCCTGTTTTGGCATGTTGAGGTTGCGAAGTGCATCACTAAATTTCGTGCTGATAAAACAGGCAAATAAAAAGCCCGGCAGCGAGCACCGCGACCGGGCTGATAATTAAAAGTTTTTGGACTTACTCAGTCAGAATGGTCTGCACCTCTGCCGGCCCACTGTTCATCATTCCCCAGTAAGGGTTCGGGCCCCAGTATCCGCCGCGATGGCGGGTCGGACCATACCAGATCCAGGGATCCATCGGCTGGGGGGGTGCTGTCACCTGCTGGGTGAGTCGCCAGCGCTGATAACCACGCACATCAATGACCGCAAATTTGTAATCCGCCTCGCCAATTTTGCCCTGCTCTGTCCCTTTCAGGGTACCCAGAACCGTAACATACTGATTTCTGACATCCACCGGATCAACAAAACCGCGGATATCGGCATAAATCCGACCGACCGAGGCCGCACCCAGACGCGGTCTGGCGCTATCATCCAGCGGCTGTGCAGCAATCTCAAGCCGGGTTTTGCCGTTCAGGTTAGTGACATTCACTACCTTGCCGCCAAAGCGCGATTCCTGCCCGACAAAGAGCGAAGGATCGCTCATGACCCGCAACAGATCCTGCTGCGGCTGAGGTGAGCTGCCCTGCAGCGTGTCAGGAATGGAGACACAACCGGTTAACGCCAGCACACAGGTCACCAACAGACCTGAAAGCCCTTTACCACACATTGACGACATAGACGTTCTCCCGTTAGGTAAAGAGTTAGACTGGACGCATAACAATAAGTTGCGTGCATTTTACCGGCCAGGTAATTTTTTCCAGGCGACTTCATTACGCAGATAAGTGGGCTCCGCCGTTTCCGGCAACAGCGTCTTCCCCTGCGCCAGAGCAAGGGTCGCCAGCGGCAGCATATCTTCTGCAGCGGGCAGCGTAACGTCACTGGCGTTCAGGGTTAGCTCGTGCCCCTGCTGCAGGGCAGGATAAGCCGGCCAGCCGGTGCCTGCGGTCATCCATTCGCCAGAGAGCGCCTGCATCCGTGCCAGTGCCGCTTCGGGCGACAGCACGCTTTCGCTGGCCTCACCCTGCCAGGCACCCTGTTCATCACGCTGATATTCGGCCCAGTAGACCTCGCCCATCCGCGCATCAATAGCGGTTAATACCCGGGTAGCGCCGTGCAGACGCCATGCGCCTTCCGCCAGCGTTGCCAGCGTGGAAACCGCGATCATCGGCAATAAAGCGCCCAGTGCCAGGCCCTGCGCAATACCAATACCAATCCGCACGCCGGTAAAACTGCCAGGGCCACGACCAAAGGCGAGCGCGTCCAGATCGGTCAGTTCCAGCTGCTGCGCCAGCAGTAGCTCTTCGATCAGCGGTAAAATACGCTGGGTATGATCGCGCGGGGCAATTTCGAATCGGGCATCAATCTGTTGCTGATTCAGCAAGGCGGCTGAACAGGCTTCTGTCGCCGTATCCAGCGCTAAAATTCGGGCTGACATGACTACCTCAGAAGAAAGAAAACGGCGCGCATCTTAGCATAAAATTACGCGTCTGTTTCGGGTTGCTGGCGGATAAAGGCGATGGCACGGGCAATGTCCCGGGTGCGCGGCGTCGGCGGCAGACTATTGAGAAACAGTGCGCCATAAGGACGTGAAACCAGACGCTGATCGCAAATGACCAGTACGCCACGATCGTCTGTATCGCGGATTAAACGTCCCACGCCCTGCTTCAGGGTGATCACCGCATCCGGCAGCTGCACATCCGTAAAGGGATCGCCGCCACGAATCCGGCAATCTTCCATTCTGGCTTTTAATAATGGGTCTTCCGGTGAGGTAAACGGCAGTTTATCGATGATCACCAGCGACAGCGCATCACCCCGCACATCCACGCCTTCCCAGAAACTGCTGGTCGCCACCAGCAGGGCATTGCCTTTATCGATGAACTGTTTCAGCAACTGCCCCTTGCTGGTTTCACCCTGCACCAGTACCGGCAGCGTCATTGAGGCGCGGAATTCTGCGGCCAGCTCACGCATCATCAGGTGTGACGTGCAGAGAAAGAAACAGCGGCCTTTATTGGCATCAATTAGCGGCTTCATCATGGCGGCCAGCTGGCGTGCGCCGCCGGGACGGTTAGGCTCAGGCAGATTGCGCGGTACGCAGAGCAACGCCTGCTTCGCAAAATCGAACGGGCTGTTCAGAATCAGGCTTTTTGCTGCATTCACACCCAGCCGTTCGGCGAAGTGGGCCATTTTCTCATCCACCGCCAGGGTGGCTGAGGTGAAGATCCAGGCAGCCTTACGATTATCCATCACTTCACGGAAGCGTTCTGCCACCGAGAGCGGCGTCAGCGCCAGGATAAAGTGACGTGAAGTACATTCATACCAGTAGCTGTAGCCTGGCTCGTTAATCGCCCGCAGCCGTTTTAACCGTCCGCGGTAGAGCGCGGCGCGCTCGAAGGCGGCATCCAGCAGGGCTGAACGGCCCAGTGAGAGTTTGATAACGTCGTAACAGAGCTCAAGCGCATCATCCAGCAGCGTAAACATCCGCAGGATGTTGTTATCGCTCAGCAGTTCACGCAGGTTACCGCGATAGCCGGGATCGCCTAATGACAGGCGAAAATCCTGCGCGCACTGCGCCAGACGGTCAGCAGATTTCTGCAGCTGCTGGGCATCACGCACTTCGGTGCGGTAGGCGGTAATAATATCTTTGGCAAGATCGAGTAACTGGCGGCTGGAGAGCTGCTGACCAAAATACTGACTGGCGATATCGGGTAACTGATGAGCTTCGTCGAAGATCATCACATCAGCTTCGGGAATAAGTTCACCAAAGCCACCCTCTTTCACCACCAGGTCGGCGAGAAAAAGATGATGGTTCACGACTACTACATCGGCGTCCATAGCGCGTTTACGCGCCCTGACCACAAAACACTCTTTATAGCGCGGGCAGTCAGTGCCGAGGCAGTTATCGTTGGTGCTGGTGACCAGCGGCCAGACCGGGCTGTCTTCGGTCACGCCCGCGCAGCTGCTGATGTCGCCATCTTCCGTCTGTGACGACCAGCTGCGCAGCGTCACCAGATCGGTCAGCCCCTGCGCGGTGAGATCGCCGCCCGCCATCGATTGCTGTTCCATGCGCTCCAGACAGAGATAGTTGGAGCGCCCTTTCAGCAAGGCAGTTTTGCCTTTGAACTTCAACGCCTTGATCATCGTAGGCAGATCGCGGCCATAGAGCTGATCCTGCAGCGCTTTGGATCCGGTGGAGACAATTACTTTTTTACCGGCCCGCAGAGCGGGAGCCAGGTAAGCATAAGTTTTTCCGGTGCCGGTACCGGCCTCGACCACCAGTTCTCCCTGCTGTTTTACGGCTTCAGATACCGCCTGCGCCATCTCACGCTGTGCTTCACGCGGCTTAAAGCCTGCGATCGCCAGCGCCAGCGCGCCATCCACTGCAAAATCGTCTGCCACATACCCTCACTAAGAACGGCAAAAACACTGTAATTATGTCAGTATTGGATCAACAAAGCAAAATTGATAATTATCAATGCTTTATCTATTTTTACCCGTTATGAGTGTGGCAGTCAGTGAATCAGGATCGCGTCTTAAAGATGAGAAAAAGGCGGCACGTGGCCGCCTGAAGAGAAGCGCTCGCTGCACCGGGATGCCTGATGGAGAGTCGCACAACGAAAGGAAGCAGAAATCGCTGTAACTACTCTACAATCATGCGCCCATTGAGATGCTGCAACGGACGATTGTTGGTGGTTTTCAGCGCCTGTTTAAAAGCGTCGAGCTGCGCCTGAGAGAGCGTAACCGGCTGTTTCATCACCAGCCAGCGAATCCCTTCGCTGCAGGGCGGCGTCGTCAGAGAGCCGCTGAAACGATAATAGTGCAGATCTTCCGGAAAGAGATCGCGTAAATTCACCTGGCGATTAATGGTGACCTGCTGGTTTTCCTTTTTCGGCATAGCCGCTATCAATGGCGCCAGCGCCGGGTTCTCTTTACCGACCTCAAACATCACCGCAACCACGGCCAGATCGCCATCCTCTTTGCTGTGGACAAAGTGGGCTTCAAGGGGAAAGGTGTGCCCATTAATCTGGTTCTCACTCGGCGTATGGAAGTGATATTGACGTAGCGTGAACTTTTCACTATCCAGTACAAAATCATCTTCTTCGTCAACGGTCACCTGAATCGTGTGACCATTGTTGATCACCTTCTCAGCAGACGTATGGTAGGCCAGATCGAGTGCCTGTAAATGTCCCTCAATCGGGTCTTTAATATTGATTGGCGACTGGGACTTACCTTCGTGGCAGATGTGGAAATCACTGGTCAGTTCGCTCCAGTGTTCCGGGCCAGCTTTGCCTTCGTACGTCCAGTGCGGTTCCGCCGCATCGGCTACGCTGAGGGTAGAAAGCGCCACAACCAGACTTAACATTTTTGGTAATTTCATTTTTATCCCTGCTTTATCAGCTTATTGACGGCAGGGATACTATTCCGCTCACTGCTGAGTCAGCAAGGTGACAAAATGCGGTTAATCAAAATCAGAATGAATAAAGAGTTTATAATTTTCATCGATGTTAATTTAATTAACATTTTTGATTAAATTACTGTAATTAAGCGGATTATCTGTGACGTTTATCTGAGGAAATTGATCTGCCTGCTGAAATTCAGGGATCGTCAATTTAAGCTACGGTGCCATCAGCGGTTTAAGGCTGAAACAGCGCAAAGAGAGGCGAAGTGAAGGCGCATAATGTGAGAAACCGCAAAACTGCGCGACTGGCGGTTTTGCGGTGTAAGATTAACTCAGAAGACAGACACTTCGTCAGTCAGCCGTTACAGGCGGCTAAACATCCTTTTCTGACGGCTCGTTCTCCTCATCCTCTTCTTCATCTTCCGGATAGATCTCAGCATCATCTGGCAGCGGTTCATCGTAATCAGGACGTTCAGACATAATTACCTCCGGTGATAAATAGCAGTGCTGCTATTTCAACTGAGCATAGTTAACCGTCATACCGGTCGCATATTTTTCGCCTGAAATGTGAGCCAAACGTAAAATTGCTGTAAGAGACTGAAAATGACCTCACCGCGCAACACTAATGGTGTATGTAAAGTGCGCCTGCCAGCATGATGATGAACAACACCGCAAAGGTGATTACTCCCTGCTTAGTGCCTTTGGACAAACCCACAAACGCCGCAATCACAATAAACAGCAGCGTCAGTGCGCCAGCCATAACCCAAAACAGATACTGCGTATTCGCCATGCTCTAATCCTCATCCTGTGGCGCTAACCTTCGGCTGATTTATAACATTTTTAAGCTGGCAGTGTCCTCAATTCTGTGGCACTGCCCGCCGGTTAACGCCATTTGCAGACAAGGTCAGGAACACCCATCTAAACGCGGTCAGCGTGACAGTGTGACAGTGTGATGCAGTTAGCAAATGCAGAGGAACGCAGCGAGTAAATAAACGCGCGGATTATAATGATTAAATCAGCTTACCGTTGGGGTGTGGCACTCGTAGGCTGACGTGCTGAGACGGGTTTAACATTGCCGCTGTTCAGGCAGTGTTAAGCAGATGGCCCTAACCCGACTGCCTGACTCAGGCGGAGGAATGTATGAACTATTTCCGCATCGGCTCTGTGGCTGGCGTGCTGCTGCTCTGCGGCTGCCAGGCACCCACGCCTGATCAGGCTCGTCTGCAGCAGCCTGTTTTTCAGGGTCAAAGTACCCGCACCGTCCCTCAGCTCAGCGACTGTATTTATCGCGGCTGGTCCACCACCAGCGTCATTGCCAGAGATAACACCACCCACACCCAGCCTGATGGCAGCGGGATCAGCGTCTTTACCTGGGAAGATTCGATTTTTGCGGATATTTCACCCCACCGTAAAGGAGCGGATGTGAAATATTTCACGACGTTCAGGATGGCGCCTCAGGTGATGGCGGACAGACAAGGAATTGTTGAGCGCTGCCTGTAAGGCTAACAGGTGACAGCGATGTCAGGAGTGTGTCAGGCTAAGGCGCAATTAACCAGGGAGAAACCGACGAGTATTACCCGCATTGATCCGGAACATCGCATGTCCGAAGCCGTAATCCACAACGACACGATCTATTACACCAGTGTGCCTGAGAATCTGGATGCCGACGCAGAAGCGCAGACAGCCAATGCGCTGGCAGTAATTGATGCGATTCTGACACGGCTCGGTAGCGATAAAAGCAAAATCCTTGATGCAACGCTGTTTCTGGTGGATAAGGCCGATTTCCCTGCCATGAACCGCGCATGGGACGCATGGGTCTCTCCAGGTAATGCGCCAGTGCGCTGCACGGTTCAGGCCGGCCTGTTGAACCCGAAGTACAAAATCGAAATTAAAATTATCGCTGCACGTTAAGCAGGCCGGGCGTTATTCTTTTTCGTTTTCTTCATCTTCGTCTTCGAATAGCGCCCGAATCCGTTCGCCCTTGTGATTTTGTCGGATCTCCTGTGCCACCTGAGTAATCGCTTCACCGCTCGACAAACCACCCGCCATCAATTCCTGAATACGTTCGACGGCCTGCTGCTGCTGCTCATGTGAGAGAGCCGGTATTCCTATAAACATGTTTCACTCCTGCTTTGGGGCAGACAGTATCCCACGCGGAACTAACAGGTGCCAGTCATGAAAAAATATGGCAGTCTGACCGCCTCTTTGCTCTCTGATTTCTCTGCCCGATGATTGTTGAAACCCTCAGTCTTGATTATACCCCGGATGCGCTGACTCAGCGTTTTGCCCCGCTTGCCCATCTGCCCTGGGCAATGCTGCTCTCCTCTGCACAGGCGAACCACAGCGACAACCGCTTTGATATTCTGACCGCCGCCCCCCGCGCGACCCTGGTGACCCGTGGTGCAGTCACTACCGTCAGCGACGCGACCGGTACGACCGAATCGACCGCCGATCCCCTGTTGCTGGTGCAGCAGCAGTGTGACGCGCTGGGTGTGACGCCGGCTGCCAGCGATGCACTGCCGTTTCAGGGCGGTGCGCTGGGCCTGTTTGGTTATGATCTGGGCCGCCGGTTTGAGTCGCTGCCTCAGCAGGCCGCAGCCGATCTCACCACGCCTGACATGGCGGTGGGTATCTATGACTGGGCATTGATTGCCGATCATCATCAGCAAACCCTGACGCTGGTAGCGTTAAATAGCGCTGAAGATCGCGCCGCCTGGCTGGCGCAATGGCCGGCGCGCGAGGCCGTGCCCTTTTCACTGACCAGCCGCTGGCGCTCCAACCTGAGCTATGCCGATTACGCTGTGCGCTTTGCCGCGGTTCAGGCCTATATTCAGGCGGGTGACTGTTATCAGGTTAATCTGGCGCAACGTTTTCAGGCCAGTTATCAGGGGGATGAGTGGCAGGCGTTCAGTGTACTCAATGCGGCTAACCGCGCGCCGTTCAGCGCTTTTCTGCGTCTGCCTGAGAGTGCCATCCTCAGTCTGTCGCCAGAACGTTTTCTGTCGCTGAATAATAAACAGATCGAAGCCCGGCCGATCAAAGGCACCCGGCCACGCTGTGACGACCCGATTGCTGATGCGCAACAGGCTGAGTCGTTGCGCCATGCGGAAAAAGATCGGGCCGAAAACCTGATGATTGTCGATCTACTGCGCAACGATATTGGCCGCGTCGCACTACCCGGCTCAGTCACTGTGCCGGAGTTGTTTGTGGTTGAACCCTTCCCCGCCGTGCACCACCTGGTGAGCACGGTGCGGGCGCTGCTGCCTGATACCCTGCAGGCGACCGATCTGCTGCGCGCCTGTTTTCCGGGCGGCTCGATTACCGGTGCGCCCAAGATTCGGGCGATGGAGATTATTGATGAACTGGAGCCGCAGCGGCGCAATGCCTGGTGCGGCAGCATCGGTTACCTCAGCCTGTGTGGCCGGATGGATACCAGTATTACCATTCGCACGCTGATCGCCGAAGGTCAGCAGCTCTACTGTGCGGCGGGCGGCGGGCTTGTGGCAGACAGCGATCCCGCCGCCGAGTATCAGGAAACACTCGACAAAGTCAGCCGGATCTTACCGGCACTGGAACAGACCGGAGGTTCAGTTGGCCCTGACGCTTGATGATTTTCGCAGCCGTTTTCTGTTACAGCAGCCAGCCCGCAGCACGCAGTCGCTATCCGGACGCCATGCAGCGGTGCTGGTGCCGATTGTGGCACGGCCAGAACCGGGTCTGTTGCTGACACAGCGCTCACACGCTCTGCGAAAACACGCCGGACAGGTCGCCTTTCCCGGCGGGATGCAGGATGACACTGACGCATCGCTCATCGCCACGGCACTGCGTGAGGCGCATGAAGAGGTTGGCATCGGGCCACATCAGGTCGAGATACTGGGCGCGCTGCCCGCCGTGACCAGCAGCACCGGCTTTCAGGTAACGCCGGTACTGGGGATCATTCCGGCCGATCTGCAGTTAACGATTAATCCGGATGAAGTCAGCAGCGCCTTTGAGATGCCGTTGGCCGAGGCATTACAGCTCAGCCGCTACAGCGCGCTGGAGGTGCATCGGGCTGGCATTCGCCACCCGGTCTGGCTGTCGCGTTATCAGGATTATCTGGTGTGGGGCATGACCGCGGGTATTATCCGATCACTGAGTTCTCAGATCGCATTCTGAAACCTTTCGCATTTTTCTCTCTCCGGCCCGTCAGGTTACTGACGCGCTGCGCTATAATTTTTTCTATCGGTTTTAATAAGTTTATTTCATGCGAAAAGCTGCTCTTTCCTGGTGCATGACCATTACTATTAGCGCCATAAACTGCCCCGGCAGACTGAGAATAATTGTGAGGAGTGTCACCTGTGATTAGTGTTTTCGACATGTTCAAAGTGGGCATCGGCCCCTCAAGTTCGCATACTGTCGGCCCGATGAAAGCAGGTAAACAGTTTGTGGATTTGCTGTGCGAACAGGAAAAGCTGCAGGAGGTCACCCGGATCGCCGTGGATGTTTACGGTTCTCTCTCTCTGACCGGCAAAGGCCACCACACTGATATCGCCATTATTATGGGTCTGGCGGGCGAATCGCCGGACACGGTGGATATTGATGCGATCCCCGCCTTTATTAAAGATGTTGAGCAGCGCGAGCGCCTGCTGCTGGCGAAAGGCGCGCATGAGGTGGATTTCCCGCGCGAAGGCGGCATGGTATTTCGCAGTGAGAACCTCTCGCTACATGAAAATGGCCTGCGCCTGCTCGCGTTTGCCGGCGACCTGCTGATCCTGTCAAAAACCTATTACTCCGTTGGCGGCGGTTTCATTGTTGATGAAGAGCACTTCGGGCAGTCGGCACTGGATGAAGTCTCTGTGCCCTGGCCGTTCCACTCCGCCAAAGATCTGCTGGCTCACTGTCGTGAAACCGGCCTGTCACTCTCAGGTCTGGTGATGAAAAATGAGCTGGCGCTGCACAGCCGTGACGAGATCCATGCCTATTTCACTAACATCTGGCAGACGATGCAGGCCTGTATCGACCGCGGTCTGAATACCGAAGGTGTGTTGCCGGGGCCACTGCGCGTGCCGCGCCGCGCCGCCTCCCTGCGTCGCCTGCTGACCTCTTCCGACAAACACTCCAGCGACCCGATGATTGTTATCGACTGGATCAATATGTATGCGCTGGCCGTCAACGAAGAGAACGCCGCGGGCGGCCGGGTGGTCACCGCGCCAACTAACGGTGCCTGCGGTATCGTGCCTGCGGTGCTGGCTTACTACGATCACTTCATTGAGCCGGTGACACCCGATATTTTCCTGCGCTATTTCCTCGCCTCTGGCGCCATCGGCGTGCTGTATAAAATGAACGCCTCTATTTCAGGCGCGGAAGTGGGCTGCCAGGGTGAAGTGGGCGTCGCCTGTTCTATGGCGGCGGCCGGTCTGGCTGAACTGCTGGGCGGCAGTCCGGAGCAGGTCTGCGTGGCGGCTGAAATCGGCATGGAACATAACCTTGGACTGACCTGTGACCCGGTAGCCGGTCAGGTTCAGGTGCCCTGCATTGAGCGTAATGCTATCGCCTCGGTTAAAGCGATTAACGCGGCGCGAATGGCACTTCGTCGCACCAGCGAACCCCGCGTCTCGCTGGATAAGGTCATTGAGACAATGTATGAAACCGGCAAAGATATGAACGCCAAATACCGTGAAACTTCACGTGGTGGCCTGGCGATTAAAGTTCAGTGTGATTAATCGAAACGATTGACTGTCTAAAAAACGGGCAAACGTAATAAAATCCGCCTCCTGCGCTATCTCAGCGCAGGTTTAACCGGTAGAGTGATTTCCGCGCAGCCGTCCGGCTTGCGCAACTTTCCAGACCCGCTTTTCTGCATCCCGGCCTCAATGTTGATCTGACCGTGCCGATACTCACCCCGTTATGTTTTGCTTTTTACTGGCTTTTTGGGAAGGTGGACACTGATGTTTATGGCCCAGCAATATGTTGGACAGTTCAGGCGCAAGCGTTTGCTGATAGCACTGTCGATCGCCACCGTGGTGCTGATATTAACCCTGGCCTTTCGCTATATCGAAGAGAAGTCTCGTATTGAGCAGCAGGCGATGGATTTCGCCGATAAAGCGATTATGCGGTTTGACCGGATGTTTTCACCGCTTGAGGTTTCAGCCAATAATACGCTGGGTCTGGTCGGCGTCCCCTGTCAGGATGTTCGCTTTCCACTCATTGAAAAAATATCTTCACTGCAGACAGTCCGGGCGATCCTGCTGGTGGATAACGACGTGCTCTACTGCTCCAGTATCTATGGATCGCGCACCATCGCGTTTAGCCAGACCTACCCCGACTTAGCCTTTAACAGTCAGCGCATGACCCTGGCAACCGATGATTATCTGCTGAAAGGCTCGCCCATTTTACTACTGTGGACGCCAAAGAGCCTGGATAACCGCTCCGGGATTTTGCAGGTAATCAATATTGAAATGATGAGCAACTATCTGCTGGAGCCGCAGTTGCCCTGGGTAGAGCGCGCCGTCTTTAACGTCAACGGGGAGAGCCTGGAGTATGGTAATCCCCTGATAGAGTCAACGGTACCGGCAGATGATGAAGTGGGCTATGAGCAGGGCTCGCTGCGCTACCCGTTCACGCTGACGCTCTATGGCCCCTCCCCGACCCGGCTGGCACTGGCAACGCTTCCCTCACAGCTTCCGCTGGCGCTGCTGCTGAGTCTGCTTATGGGTTACATCGTCTGGCTGGCGACCGCAAATCGCATGAGCCTGAGCTGGCAAATCAGTTATGGCATTACGGCCCGTGAGTTTATGGTTTATTGCCAGCCACTGATCAACACCAAAAGTGGCGAGTGCGACGGTATAGAGTTACTGCTGCGCTGGCATAATGCCCGCCAGGGCTGGATTGCGCCGGATGTCTTTATTCCGCTGGCCGAGCGACAGAATCTGATTAAGCCACTGACACGGTTTGTGCTGAATGAGGTGGTGAGACAGCTACCGCAGCTGCCTGATGATCCCGCTTTCCATATCGCCATTAACGTTGCTGCCAGCCATTTCCGCGACCGTGCCATTCTTGAGGATTTGCAAAACCTGTGGTGGCCTGCCCATCCGGTGCCGAAACTGGTGGTGGAGCTTACCGAGCGGGATGCCCTGCCGGTCGTGGACCAGTCGGTGATTGCGCAACTGCACGACATCGGTGTCCGGCTGGCGATTGATGATTTTGGCACTGGTCACAGCTCCCTCTCCTACCTGAAAGATCTTCAGCCGGATGTGCTGAAAATCGACAAGATTTTCACCGCAGCCATCGGCACTGACGCGATTAATGCCACGGTGACGGATATGGTGATTTCGCTGGCCCAGCGCCTGAATATCAGTCTGGTGGCCGAAGGCGTGGAGACGGCTGAGCAGGCGGCCTATCTGCGCGAACGCGGCGTGGATCATCTGCAGGGCTACTATTTTGCCCGACCGATGCCGCTACAGGACTTCCCGGCGTGGCTGGCGCAGCATCAGGCGGATGCGCGCAAGTGACAGTAGCCTGAGCCCCGTTTCGCCTTGCCTGATGACATTGCGCCACAGATAAAAAAAGCCGCGGCGTTAAGCCAGCGGCTGTCGGAGAAATTCAGCGGGGCCGGTCAACCCGGCAGCGCCTCTGCCTCAACGAGAACGATTAACCCTCTTCATCCTCGTCATGCGGTTTATCTTTAGTGACACGCACCAGATCGATGCGGTAGTCGGTCGCTTCGATAATCTGGAAATGCAGCGGAGTGATATCAATCACATCACCAGGAAGCGGTAACTGCCCTTTCTGCTCAATCAACAGGCCCGCCAGCGAGGCGTGGTCTTCAGCCGGATCGACCAGTTCATGGAAGTCGAGCAACTGCTGCAGCGAGTGCAGATCGGTCCCCCCTTTTACTAACCAGCCATCGCCATCCGCAATGATATCGGGTGTTTCATCTTCATCCGGGAATTCACCCGCAATCGCTTCCAGCACGTCCAGCGGGGTAATCAGACCCTGAACCACACCAAACTCATTGGTGACAATCACGAAACTGCCCTTGGCACGACGCAGTACGCCAAGCAGGTTGATCGGATCCAGCGTCTCCGGCACCACGATAGTCGGTGTATTGGCCGCAAACGTTGCCACATCCACACCGTGCTCCAGCGCCACCAGCAACTCTTTGGCTCGCACTACGCCGACAATTTCATCCAGTTCACCCCGACAGACCGGGAACAGGCTGTGTGGCGTATCAAGCAGCTGACCGCGAATCTCATCTACCGGACGATTCGCATCGACCCAGGAGATTTCACCGCGTGGCGTCATGATGCTGCGAATCGAGCGGGAAGCCAGCGTCAGCACGCCATTAATCATATAGCGCTCTTCATCTTTAAACGCTTCCTGCGGCATCGCTTCCGCCAGCGCAGCCTCTTCGCTGCTGCTGGTGTTGCCATTGCTGGCGGTCTGAGCACGGTTGCGGCCCCCCATCAGGCGTAAAATCGCTTCGGCGGTGCGCTCACGCATCGGGCGATTTGACTGATGGCGGATAAAGTTACGACGTGCAACCTGGTTGAACAGCTCAATCAGAATCGAGAAGCCAATCGCCGCATAGAGGTAGCCTTTAGGAATATGGAAGCCAAAGCCTTCTGCCACCAGCGACAGACCGATCATCAGCAGGAAGCTCAGACAGAGCACCACCACGGTCGGATGTGCGTTAACAAAATTGGTTAACGGCTTAGACGCCAGCAGCATCACACCCATCGCAATCACCACGGCGGTCATCATCACCGGCAGGTGGTTCACCATACCCACGGCGGTAATCACGGCATCCAGCGAGAAGACGGCGTCCAGTACCACAATCTGCGTCACGACAGCCCAGAAACTGGCATATCCCCGATTACCGGATCCGTCGAGCTGCCGGTTCTCCAGCCGCTCGTGCAGCTCCATCGTCGCCTTAAACAACAGGAACAGACCACCCGCCAGCAGAATTAAATCACGACCGGCAAAGCTGAAACCGCCTACGCTAAAGAGAGGCGTTGTCAGCGTTACCATCCAGGAGATCAGCGACAGCAGACCCAGACGCATGACCAGCGCCAGTGACAAGCCAATCAGGCGTGCTTTATCACGCTGCTTCGGCGGCAGTTTGTCGGCAAGAATGGCAATAAACACCAGGTTATCGATGCCCAGCACGATTTCCAGCACCACGAGCGTCAGTAAACCTGCCCAGATTGAGGGGTCGAATAAAAATTCCATTATTTATGACTCCAGAACAGGGAACAGATCGCGGTGCTGCTCATCAGCGCAGCAAAGCGTGACATGCAGGTAGTCGGGAAAGCGGTGAAAACGCCGTGAGGCGAAGGGTGACGCGCCAGCAGGCGCAAAGAACAGATTAAGCGACGTCGGTGACGATCCATAAAGGTGGGCTGAAGCCCGTTACTCCTGAGTAATAAACAGAACGTTAATGTATCAGGTCGGCGAAGTGCGTCAAAAAATTTTCCTATTTTTACAATCTGCCTGTCAGATGATCAGGCGCATAAAAAAGGTAACTGGCCGCTTCACAAGATGAATAGCTGACAGCCATCACATAATTTATTTTTTCGATCACTAAAATAAATCGCGACTTTATCGCCTTGACGTCGTTAACCCATGTTTTTTCGACGCTATACCCATAATTCGAATCATCCGGTTAAACAGATCATCAAAGCAATTCAACACAGTTCATTTACTCAGATGAGCATCTCTAGCGAACGGAGGTAGCACGTGACCATTGCGATAGTAATTGGTACACACGGCTGGGCAGCGGAACAACTGCTGAAAACAGCAGAAATGCTGTTAGGCGAGCAGGACAATGTCGGCTGGATAGATTTTGTCCCCGGTGAAAATGCAGAAACGCTGATTGAAAAATATCAGACACGACTGGCCGAACTGGATACGACGCAGGGAGTCCTGTTTTTAGTCGATACCTGGGGTGGCAGTCCGTTTAATGCGGCCAGTCGCATTGTGGTCGACAAACCGCAGTATGAGGTCATCGCCGGGGTCAATATCCCGATGCTGGTCGAAACCCTGATGGCGCGCGATGACAATCCCGGTTTTGACGAGCTGGTCGCCGTAGCGGTGGAGACCGGCCGTGAAGGGGTCAAGGCCCTGAAAGCCAAAGAAGAAGCGCCAGCGCCAGCCGCGGTGAAACCAGTTGCTGCGGTGCAACCGGCTAAGCCGATGGCGCCCGGCGACCACATGAAAATCGGGCTGACGCGCATTGATGACCGCCTGATTCATGGGCAGGTGGCGACACGCTGGACAAAAGAGACCAACGTTCAGCGCATTATCGTGGTCAGCGATGAAGTGGCCAACGACCATGTGCGCAAAACCCTGCTGACGCAGGTCGCCCCACCCGGCGTTACGGCGCATGTGGTGGATGTCGATAAGATGGTGCGGGTGTGGAACAACCCGAAGTATGGTCAGGATCGCGTAATGCTGCTGTTTACCAACCCTACCGATGTCCTGCGCGTGGTGGAACAGGGTGTCGACATTAAAACCGTCAACATCGGCGGGATGGCGTTCCGCCAGGGGAAAACCCAGGTCAACAATGCGGTTTCGGTCGATGAAAAAGATATCGCCGCATTCCGCAAACTCAATGAACGCAATATTGAACTGGAAGTGCGTAAAGTTTCCAGTGACCAGAAACTGAAAATGATGGATCTGATCGCGAAAGTTAACGCGTAACAGAAGCACTTCTGCGCCTGCGTTTCCGGGCTCGTTTTTGTTATCCTGCTGAGGACAAGAAGTATGATGGAAATAACCTCGCTACAAATTATTTTGATTTTTATTGTCGCCTGTATTGCCGGTATGGGGTCGATTCTGGATGAGTTCCAGTTTCACCGCCCGCTGGTGGCCTGTACCCTGATTGGCATGGTGCTGGGTGACATGAAAACCGGCATTATTATCGGCGGTACGCTGGAGATGATTGCGCTGGGCTGGATGAACATCGGTGCCGCCGTTGCCCCTGATGCCGCCCTCGCCTCCATTATCTCTACCATCCTGGTTATCGCTGGCGGTCAAAGTGTGGGTGCCGGTATTGCGCTGGCGATTCCGCTGGCCGCCGCCGGACAGGTACTGACCATTATCGTGCGTACGCTGACCGTCGCCTTCCAGCATGCGGCTGACAAAGCCGCCGAAAAAGGTAACCTCACGGCCATCTCCTGGATCCATGTCTCTGCCCTGCTGTTACAGGCGATGCGTATCGCCATCCCGGCGCTGATTGTGGCGATTTCGGTTGGCACCAGTGCGGTTCACGCCTTACTCAGCTCTATTCCGGACGTGGTTACCAACGGCCTGAATATCGCCGGAGGCATGATTGTGGTGGTCGGTTACGCGATGGTCATTAACATGATGCGCGCAGGCTACCTGATGCCGTTCTTTTACCTTGGCTTCGTCACCGCGGCCTTCACCAACTTTAACCTGGTGGCGCTGGGCGTCATTGGCGTGGTCATGGCGGTGCTCTACATTCAGCTCAGCCCGAAATACAACCGTGTGGCGGGCGCACCAACAGGTGCTGCGACCGCAAACGATCTTGATAACGAACTCGATTAAGGAACAGGTGAGCACATGGTTGATATTACGAAAGTCGAAAAGAAACTGACACCCGGTGATGTTCGCGCCGTCTTTCTGCGCTCTAACCTGTTCCAGGGGTCATGGAACTTTGAACGCATGCAGGCGCTGGGCTTCTGCTTCTCAATGGTGCCAGTGATCCGCCGTCTCTATCCTGAGAACAATGATGAGCGTAAGCAGGCGATCAAGCGTCATCTGGAGTTCTTTAATACCCATCCTTATGTGGCTGCGCCCGTCCTGGGCGTTACTATGGCGATGGAAGAGCAGCGTGCAAACGGCGCACCGATTGACGATGGCGCGATTAACGGCCTTAAAGTTGGCCTGATGGGGCCGCTGGCTGGTGTCGGCGACCCGATCTTCTGGGGCACCGTGCGCCCGGTGTTTGCCGCGCTGGGCGCCGGTATCGCCATGAGTGGCAGTCTGCTGGGTCCGCTGCTCTTCTTTGTGCTGTTTAACCTGGCACGCCTGCTGACCCGCTACTACGGCGTGGCCTATGGCTATCGCAAAGGGATCGATATCGTCAGTGATATGGGCGGCGGTTTCCTGCAGAAACTCACGGAGGGCGCGTCGATTCTCGGCCTGTTTGTCATGGGGGCGCTGGTCAACAAGTGGACACACGTTAACATCCCGCTGGTGGTGTCACGTATTACCGACTCGACCGGTAAAACCACCGTCACCACCGTACAGTCGATCCTCGACCAGTTGATGCCGGGCGTGGTGCCGCTGCTGCTGACCTTTGGCTGTATGTGGCTGTTACGCCGTAAAGTGAATGCGCTGTGGATTATCGTCGGCTTCTTTGCCATCGGTATCTTTGGTTACTGGATCGGCCTGCTCGGTCTGTAATTTCACCCGGCCGGGAGCCTGCGCTCCCGGCTTTTAAGCGTGGTGAGCTGAGCCACAACCGGCTGAGCTCACCCTGTTTGAGGTAGATATGATGTCATTAACCGATGCGCTGATTGCGTGTTGTATTGCCGCCCTGATGGGGTTTGCCATTTATCATGAGGCGATTCTGCCGCGTCGTCACGGTCCGACCCGCTTACGGGTTGCGTTGCGCAGGCAGCATAAGCTGGATAGCCTGATTTTCATCGGCCTGCTGCTGATCCTGCTGTGGAACAACGTCAGCCATCACGGCCCGCAGCTCACCACCTCGCTGCTGATGGTGCTGAGTTTTCTGGCGTTCTGGTTATTCTGGCTGCGAAAGCCCACGCTGCTGATGAAAAGTGAGGGGTTATTTTACGCCGGTATCTGGATCGATTACCGGCGGATTCAGAGCATGAATCTCTCAGAGGATGGCATTCTGGTCATTCAGCTGGAACAGCGTCGGCTGCTGATCGCAGTGCAGCAACTCGACGATCTGGAGCGCATCTATAACACCCTGGTGGAGGCGCGTTAGTCGCGCTGCCACATAGTCAGGGTAAAGTCAGCATCACAGCTGAACTGCTCGCTCTGCTGCAGGGTCTGCCAGACCTCCTCCCGCGCCCGCCAGGCGAACGGCGTCATCTGAAGCAGGGTCGTCGCGGCTGCGCCGGTTAATGCCATCGGGTAACGCAGCGCGTGCTGAGCCACCTGCCGGAATCCGGGATACTCTTTCTGTTCCGGCACATGCAACTGCACTTCGCGGTAAATCAGCGCCTTGAACTGCTGCAGATGATGCGGGCCCGGCGTCACGGTCAGTACCAGGCCACCCGGCTTCAGCACGCGGGCCAGTTCCGCTTCATTGCAGGGTGCGTAAATTCGGACAACCGCATCCAGGGCGTGATCGGCAAAGGGTAAGCGCTGGCTGGAGGCGACGCAGAAGCGCACCGCCGGATAGCGCTTTGCTGCCAGCCGGATCGCCATTCTGGCGACATCCAGTCCATAGACCTGCCCGGCCTCGCCTGCCGCGTCAGCCAGTGCGGCGGTGTAGTAACCTTCGCCACAGCCGATATCCAGGATTTTACACGCCGGCTGGCTCAGCGCGGGCGCAAGCAGGCTGACGACCCGATCACGCAGCGGCTGGTAGTAGCCTGCCTCAAGAAATTCACGTCGTGCCTGCATCATCTCTGCACTGTCACCCGGTTCACGCGACCGTTTATGCTGAACGGGCAGCAGATTGACATACCCTTCTTTCGCCTGATCAAACCGATGGCGATTCTCGCAGCACCAGCTGCGCGCAGTGAAGGTGAGAGGCGTGTGGCAAAGAGGGCAAATCAACGACATAGAGTGCTCCGGCATCAGATAACGCGGCGCAGTGTAACCTTAACGTTTACGCATCGGAAGCATAAAGAAAGCCCCGGCTGAGAAGCCAGGGCTTTGAGATTTCATGTCAGGGTGCAATGCACCGAGGCGGAGTTGAATCAGATAGCTGTAACGTTAACAGCTGCCGGGCCTTTCTGGCCGTCCTGAATTTCGAACTCGACGCTCTGGCCTTCAGCCAGGGTTTTGAAACCATTGCCCTGAATAGCTGAGAAGTGTACGAACACATCTTTGCTACCGTCAGCAGGGGTGATGAAACCAAAACCTTTAGACTCGTTGAACCACTTAACCTGACCTTTAATCTTTGCCATTTTGCAAATTCCTTTAGATGTTTATTTAGCCCGGAGGCTGTCTTACAGAAAAACCAGAGACATTACTGCATGAGGCACTAATTAAGGTTCGGCAAGGAAGCGGTATTCAACGTCAACGTCTTTACTCGTCCTTCTTTACTGAAGATGCCATGCATAAACAGAGCTGTACCTCGTTTAACTCAGGATTTGTTATCACATATCCTAAAAATAATGGCAAGCCATTTTTAATGACCTCAGCGAGCCTGCGCACATAATTGCCAGAAGGCTCACATTGCCTGTTCTGTGGCGTTTACAAATGCCCGTACAAATAAAGCCCAAGCGCGACCAGCACCCTCTCTGGCCTCTGTTGTCGGGTCTAACCCAATGGATACCATAAGAAATTAATATTTCACAAATATGGCAATAACAGAATGAATAAGCGAAGCGCTAAAAGCTAAAGATATCAACAATCCGGTGTCAATCCTGTACAGCGCGTTTTATTTCGTACAAATAACACGTTTTGTGCACCAAAAGCAGGAGCCCGGCACCAGCCTTGCTCCAAATAAAAGCAACGAAGCTGGTTTTACTTATTAAGAATTTAACTTTTGATTTAAAAAATTGATATCAGATAATAAAAATCGGGCTTATGTTTATCCCGGGGCTCTTTAAGATAATTCCTGGGTACACTTATTCAGCCCGCGGCTCTCGCCTATTCGCCAGGGTGCGAAACTGCTATTTCTCTCGTTTGCCCGCAGCAGTGCATCCGCCAGTTCTTTCGGTGGCGCATCCAGCGATTCATCGGCCAGTTCGAATACGCCCCAGTGAATGGGCAGCGTCAGCGGCCTGCCTGCTGCCTGCCACAGCGCCACCGCCTGATCGGGGTTCATATGCTGCCCCGCCATAAACCATTCAGGTGCATAAGCGCCAATCGGCAACGCCGCCAGGCTGAATGGCCCAAGTCGGGCTGTAATCTCCAGCAGGCTATCACTGTAACCGCTGTCGCCCGAGAACCAGAAACGTACGGACGCAGAACGCACAACCCAGCCGCACCAGAGCGAACGGTTTCGATCGCGCGGCGTTCGCATACTCCAGTGACGGGCCGGCACCGCATCAAAACAGAGGTCGCCGACAATAAACGGTTGCCACCAGTCGAGCTGATGGACCTGTTTGACGCCCTGCGCCCTGCACCATTTAGCCAGGCCCAGCGGCACGATAAAGGTCGCCTGCGGAAAACGCCGGACGATCGCTTTAACCGTCGGCCGATCAAGATGATCATAATGGTTATGTGAAATCAGCACGACATCCAGACGCGGCAGATCAGCGATGCGGAGCGGCGCTGGCGTTTTTCGCTGCGGCCCGGCAAACGAGAGCGGCGAGGCGCGTGACGAGAGTGCGGGATCGATCAGAATATATTGCTGGTTCAGCCGCAGCAGCACGGCGGCATGTCCCAGCCACCAGATGCGATCATCACTGCCGCTGATATCGGCGGGCTGCCACCACTGGTCGGTGAAAGCCCCGTAGCCCTGCTGCGGCGGCAGAGGCAGCCCCTGTGCTTTGCGCTCCCTGCGCCAGCGCTGCAGATCACCCGGCTTGCGCCGTTCCGGTTCAGGATTGCAGAATCCCTCGGGCGTGTGATGCGCTTTGCTGCTGTCATACCACGGATTTTTCCAGACCATCCCGCCTCTCTGCTGTGATTATCGTTCCGGAATCAACCGGATAAAGTCGCGTTTCTCCCGATCGTCATCGGTTTTTTTACTCTCTGCCCCTGGCTGCATCTCAATCAGACGGCGCAGCAGCTGATTCTGCTTCTTCTGCTCTTCCAGCAACGATTCCAGTAAGCGGATCTGCTCACCGGCGCGCACGCTGGCACGATTAACAAAGAACCAGGCGATAAACGCCACAATCAAAATTATGACCAGCAGGCCATAGCTGACCAGTGGGCCCGAATTTGCGGCTAACTCATTCATAACTGCCTCGTAAAACTCAGTGGAAATGCCAGAACATGGCAACTGCTCATTCTACCTGTAGCCATCGCAAAAGATAATGGGGTTAACATCAATGCAGATTTTGCCGTTTCAGTTATCTCTGATCGATCCCACCAGAAAAGCGAGGCATGCTGATATCATCATGACCGGCGACACCAGGTGGAGCGCTGAGTTATCTTTCACAAGGAGACATGATGAAACTGTTTATTCGTACGGTAGGCTTGCTGGCGGTGATCTGGCTGGCGATGCTGTTTACCGGCTATGGCGTATTAACCGGCAGTACTAAAAATGCCGCCGGACTCGGCCTGCAGTGCAGCTATCTGACCGCCCGCGGCGTGATCAGCGCGCAGTATCTGCATACTGACAGTGGTGTAGTTGGCGTGACTGATTGTCCGTTGCTGAAAAAAAGCGGAGAAGTGATCGATAATTAGCAAAACAGCGGGCCACAGGCCCGCTGTTTTCAGAACGGGTAGTCGTGATAGCCCATCTCTGAGGAGAGCGAACGGGCCGCCCGATGCAGCATGGCCACGTAATCCTGTCGGGCATCTTCTGAAAAGCGAATGGTGGGAAAAGAGATACTCAGTCCCGCAATCACCACGCCAAAACGGTCAAATACCGGTACAGCGAGGCAGCGTAAGCCCTCTTCCTGCTCTTCGTTATCTTCACCATAGCCCTGCGTTCTCACCTGATCCAGCGCCGTAATCAGCGCCTCCGCACTTAACAGCGTATTAGCCGTGCTCCGTTTGAACTCGACATCCCGCAGGATCTCCTCGACTTCGCTGCGATCGCGCCAGGCGAGCAAAACTTTTCCAATCGCAGTGGTATGCAGCGGATTGCGACGGCCAATGCGCGAATACATACGCAGGTTATAGAGTGAGTCGATTTTGTGGATGTAGACAATGCTGTCCTCTTCCAGCGCCCCAAGATGGATGGTCTCTTTGGTCAGGCGCGAAAGCTCCCGCATCTGTACATCCGCACTGCGGATTAAATCGACGTTCTGCAGTGCCTTAGCGCCCAGTTCAAACAGCTTCAGTGTCAGTGAGTACTTCTCGCTCTCACCTTCCTGCGTGACATAACCCAGCGACTTCATGGTCTGCAGGAAACGATAGACGGTGCTTTTTGACATCATCACGCGCTGCGCGAGCTCAGTAATACCGTGATCGCGCTCTTCACCCAGCGCCTGCAGGATGCCGAACACTTTAAGTACCGAAGAGACGGAATCGGGCTGTTTATCATTTTCAGCAGAGGACATCGCGCACCTTGTTAAACCTGTTTCAAAAAAAATGGAACGGACTGTCAGTATAGAGTGAGGCACACGAAGGCAGCAATGCTTTAACCATTACGTCATATTTAAAGACAGTTTTTTATCCGTCTGATCGCTGTATTTCAGCGTTAATTTCATTAGCATGATGATATTCACTCTCTTTAGTAATTAACTTATGACTCTCTCTCCTCCTCAGGATGGATTACCCGCGCGTCAGCGCTATATGGCAATCGTGACCATTGCACTGGGCATCACCATGGCGGTGCTGGATGGCGCGATTGCCAATGTCGCCCTGCCCACTATCTCGCGTGAACTTAATGCCAGCCCGGCGCAGTCGATCTGGATAGTGAATGCCTATCAGATTGCGATTATCGTCTCGCTGCTGTCGCTCTCCTTTCTGGGCGACATGCTGGGTTATCGCCGCGTCTATCAGGCGGGCCTGGCGCTGTTTATTGCCACCTCGCTGTTCTGCGCTTTCTCCACCACGCTGACCATGCTGACTTTTGCCCGCGTGCTGCAGGGATTAGGGGGTGCAGCGCTGATGAGTGTAAATACCGCGCTGATACGCATTATCTATCCGCAGCGTCATCTGGGACGCGGCATGGCGATAAACTCGCTGGTCGTGGCGGTTTCAACCGCGGCAGGCCCGACGGCCGCCGCAGCGATTCTTTCGGTGGCAAGCTGGAAATGGCTGTTTCTGATTAACGTTCCGTTGGGTGCCATTGCGCTCTGGCTGGCGCTGCGCACACTGCCTGATAATCCGCAGAAAGCGACGGCACAGAAATTTGATGTTCCCAGCGCGATCATGAACGCCCTGTTCTTTGGTCTCATCATCTCTGCGCTGAGCGGATTTGCACAGGGACAGAGTCATCTGCTGGTGCTGTCGGAGGTCATTGCTCTGCTGGTTGTGGGCTGGTTCTTTATTCGTCGTCAGTTAAATATGGCGGTGCCGCTGCTGCCGGTTGATCTGCTGCGTATCCCGGTATTCAGCCTGTCGATGGGGACGTCGGTCTGTTCGTTCTGCGCGCAGATGCTGGCGATGGTCTCGCTGCCCTTCTTTCTGCAAAACGTCCTGCATCGTAATGAGGTGGCAACCGGTTTACTGCTGACGCCCTGGCCGCTGGCAACCATGGTGTTTGCGCCGATTGCCGGCCGGCTGATTGAACGGGTACATGCCGGGCTGCTGGGCGGCATCGGGCTGGCCATGTTCGCCCTGGGGCTGTTTCTGCTCGCCTGGCTTCCGGCAAACCCGGGTGATGGCGATATTATCTGGCGCATGATGCTGTGCGGTGCCGGTTTTGGGCTGTTTCAGTCACCCAACAACCACACTATCGTCACTTCCGCTCCACGTCATCGCAGCGGCGGCGCCAGCGGTATGCTGGGCACCGCCCGCCTGCTGGGCCAGAGTATGGGGGCCGCGCTGGTCGCGCTGATGTTTAATCTGTTTGATGAACACGGGACGCACGCTTCACTGCTGCTGGCGGGCAGCTTTGCCGCCGTGGCCGCGCTGGTCAGTGTGTCGCGGATGACGCAGACTCGCGCCTGATGGCAGAAACAGAAAAGGCGACCACCTGACAGAGTGTGACCCGATTCGCTGTAAGGCCGAGCCTTCACAGGGAACCCGGTCAGATCGGAAAGACTTCTGTCATCCATGACGGTCGGCCCGCACCATCCATGGCGCGGGACGCTTTCCTCCTCTGCACGGGTTCCCTACATGTTGAGCTAAGATATTGCTGTCAGATTCAGTCTGATTATGGTTTCTAAACAGAAAAGGCGACCCAGGGTCGCCTTTTTTGCTCTGCTGAACGCTACTTCAGATACTGACCGCTGCGCAGTGCTTCAATACGCTTATCTAACGGCGGATGCGACATAAACAGCTCGCTGAACGATTTACCTTTACCGTTGATACAGAACGCCATCATGCTGCTCGGCTCCTGGGGTTCGTAGCTGGTTTTCAGGCGCTGTAACGCCGCAATCATCTTCTCACGCCCCACCAGCTTCGCTGAACCGGCATCAGCATGGAACTCACGGTGACGGGAGAACCACATGGTAATGATGCTGGCGAGAATACCAAACACCAGTTCCAGCACCATCGACACCGCAAAATAGACCAGCGGATTGCCGTTGCTGCTCTCCTCACCATCACGGTTGCCGGACATAAAGCCCGCCGCGATCTGCGCCAGAATACGTGAAACGAAAATCACAAATGTGTTCACCACACCCTGGATCAGCGTCATGGTGATCATGTCGCCGTTGGCGATGTGTGACACTTCGTGTGCCAGCACCGCTTCCGCTTCATCACGGCTCATGTTCTGAAGCAGACCGGTTGAAACAGCAACCAGTGAGGCGTTACGCCGTGCGCCAGTCGCAAAGGCGTTGATGTCAGGTGCGTGATAGATAGCCACCTGTGGCATCGCAATACCCGCCTGCTGAGCCTGACGGCCAATAGTATCCACCAGCCAGCGCTCGGTTTCGTTGCGTGGCTGTTCAATCACTTCACCGCCAACCGATCGCAGTGCCATCCACTTCGACATCAGCAGTGAAACAAACGCACCGCCGAAGCCAAACAGGCCTGCCATGATCATCAGGCCCTGAACACTGCTTGACTGGATCCCTGTCAGGCTGAGAATCAGCCCGAATACCAACATCACAGCCAGGTTGGTCATCAGGAAAAGAGCAATACGCATCATTTTTGTTAATCTTCCTCAGTAGTTCACGCGCCTATACGCGGATCCATATCCTATGGGCATTGGGCGGCTTTTCAAGCGACCTTAACGTTTAAGTGCCTAAAAAGACATAACTTTACATTCTGACACGCCTGAAGAGGAGCCCAGCCTTCAGGCACCTTCACCCGTGCTAATCATTGCTTACTGGAAACTTTTCTGAGTATAAAAAAAAGCACCGCTGAGCGGTGCTTTTTCTGGCAACAGCGGATTATTTAGCCGCTGGCACGTCCGGCTGGGATTTCTCCAGTTGCGCAAGATCATTCGCGATCTTCACCGTCTCATCAAGATACGGGTCCGGCTCTTTATAATCTTTCGGCAGCTCATCCAGGTTTTTCAGCGGTTTTTTGCCTTCGGCCTGATAGCGCGCGTTGATTCGCTCCAGACGAGACGCATCATCTTCGTGGTTCTCTTTCTCGCGCTGAGCGAGATTGAGCGACACGATGTTGCGCTTGTCTTTCAGGGCATTGTAACGGGCAATGTCCTTCATAATGTACTGGAACTCGCGATCCTGAGCGATGCGGTCAGCATGCTGCTTCGTCAGCTGCGCAACCAGCGGTTTAACATCACCGGTTTTGACATAGGTTGCCGCTTTGATGCTGTCCCACGGCAGTGCGTTATCCTCAAATTTCTCACCGGTTTCAGCCGCTTCAACGCCGGTTGGCATCAGCAGATCTGGCGTGACGCCTTTACGCTGTGTACTGCCGCCGTTAATGCGATAGAACTTCTGAATAGTGTAAGAAACGGAGCCTAACGCAGGCCACTCCGGACGCAGCATCTGATCGTAGATGCGGTTCAGAGAGCGATACTGCTGAACGGTGCCTTTACCAAAGGTTGGCTCGCCGACAATCACCGCGCGACCGTAATCCTGCATCGCGGCAGCAAAGATCTCAGAGGCTGAGGCGCTGAAGCGATCGACCAGCACCACCAGCGGTCCTTTGTAGTAGACAACGCCGTCGTTATCGCTGTCTTCACGCACCCGGCCATTGTTGTCGCGTACCTGAACCACCGGCCCACTCGGAATAAACAGACCGGAAAGCGAGACTGCTTCGGTCAGCGCGCCGCCGCCATTGGTACGCAGATCGATCACCACGCTGTCGACGTTCTGTTTCTGCAGTTTCTGCAGCTGGACTTTCACGTCGTCGGTGAGCCCGACATAGAAACCAGGAATATCGAGCACGCCCACTTTCTGCTTGCCGACATTTTTGATGGTCAATTTAACCGCGCGATCTTCCAGACGGATTTTCTCACGCGTCAGCGTCACGGTACGGGTTTTCGTGCCCTTACCGGCTGGCAGAACTTCCAGGCGCACTTTGCTGCCTTTCGGTCCTTTAATTTTTGCCACGACATCATCCAGACGCCAGCCGATCACATCTTCCATCGGCTTGCCTGGCTGACCGACACCCACGATGCGATCACCAACAGTAATGGCTTTGCTTTTCGCGGCCGGGCCGCCTGCAACCATCGAGTTGATCACGGTATAGTCGTCATCCATCTGCAGTACCGCACCGATGCCTTCCAGGGAGAGGCTCATCTCGGTGTTAAACTGCTCGGTATTACGCGGCGAGAGATAGCTGGTGTGCGGATCGATTTCGCGGGCGAAAGCGTTCATCACCAGTTGGAAAACATCTTCACCGTTGCTCTGAGCCAGACGACGGATCGCGAAGTTGTAACGCTTGGTCAGAACGTCGCGAATCTCATTATCGTCTTTACCTGCCAGCTTCAGACTCAGCTGGTCATATTTGACCTTGGCATCCCACAGCGCATTCAGTTCAGCCTGATCTTTCGGCCACGGCGCTTTCGCGCGGTCAATGTCGATAGTGTCATTGCCGCTGAAATTCATCGGACGAGCCAGCACCGTCAGCGCATATTGATAGCGCTCAAAACGGCGTTTCTGCGCCAGATTATAAATATCGTAAAAGAGATCCAGCTTACCACTGCGCAACTCATCGCCGACCGTGGTTTTTTTACTGGCAAATTGCGCCACATCTGACGCCAGCAGCACATTGTGGCTGTAGTCGAGCATGTTCAGATAGCGATCAAAAATTTTCGCTGAAAAGTTCTGATCCAGGTCGAACTGGCGATAGTGAGAACGGGTAAAGCGCGAGGTTACGCGCTCACTGACCGTTGGATCCTGCGCATCTTCGTGAAGCTGGGGAATCTGATCGGCGCGTGTGATGTTCTCTGCGCCGAAGGTAGGGCCTGCTAATAGCAGGCCCGCAATAAGTCCAACTTTAAAAAGGGTGTTCATGCCGGGGTTAGCCTCCGTTTCAGAACTGCAAGTGTTCTGCGCGCACAATCATTGCCATGCCGGAAGCGAGCTGGACCCGAACGCCGTCTTTTGATACTTCAAGAACCGTCGCGTCCATCGCACTTTTGCCTGCTTTAACTTTAATACTCTGGCCGGGTTGCAAAGTTGAGGTATCAGTGATGGGTCGGGCTTCCTGCTCCGGACGTGGGGCTGGCTTGCGATGCTGTGAGGCGGTCGCACGCGGTGCAGTGGTCTGCGGACGCGGTTTACGCGCGGCTTCGCCTTCTGCAGGCTTACGTGCCGCGGGCTTGCGTGGACGACGCGGTGCCGCGCCCTCTTCGCTTTCGCCTGCTTCACGACGCGCGGCGCGCTGCTGGTCACGCTGCGCCTGGACGCGTGCTTTCGCTTCTTCCAGTTGCTTGCGTGCATGCTCAACGTGTTGCTCATCCAGCACGCCACAGGCGTTACCGTCGAGGTCGACACGGATAGCACCGGCTTTGATGCCGTACAGATAACGCCAGCTTGACGTATAGAGACGCAGCGCGGAACGCAGCTGTGTTTTGCTCAGACCCATTTCGCCCTGAACACGCTCGACCAGATCCTGAAAGATACCGATTTTGAGCGGACGCGCTTCACCTTCAGCGCTAAAGCAGTGCGGAAAGCGCTCCGCCAGAAAAGTGATGACTTCTTTACTGCTATTCAACTTAGGTTGATTTTCCATGAAATTTCCTGATTACAACGGGTTTGCCGACCAGCGCAGGCATGAACAGGCGACATTATAATGACAACATCGCTAAATGCCATGTGATCCAGTCGATTAGCTGCGCGTCAGCTGCAGATATTTTTCTAAGTCGCTGTTCGCAAGCACTTCACAAAGCCCATCAGTCAGTGTGACCAGCCCCGATTCGTCGTCGCTGTCAAAGCGATTGTACGCCACGCTGTCGATGTCCAGCACCCCAACCACAGTGCCATTCACTTTCAGAGGAATCACAATCTCAGCATTGCTGGCAGCGTCACAGGCGATGTGGCCCGGGAAGGCATGCACATCATCTACGCGTTGCACTTTTTCTTCTGCCAGCGCCGTGCCACACACACCTTTACCGACCGGAATGCGCACACAGGCGATTTTGCCCTGGAACGGGCCCAGCACCAGCGTATCCGCTTCCGTCAGCAGGTAGAAACCTGCCCAGTTCACGCCATCGAGACGTTCGTACAGCAGCGCGCTAAAGTTTCCCATCGCGGCGAGGAACGCCGTTTCTCCCGCCAGTAAGGCGCGCATATCGCGATTCAAATCGGCGTAAAAGGCAGTTTTGTTCATTATTTAACCGTTACCAATGACATCTGAACGGGGCATTAGAGACCGTTCGTTAAAAATAAGTTTTAAATATCCAGAGCCACAAGGTGAATCATAGCGTTAGTTGCTATACCCTTAGCATTCTGTGGATCGAAGCGTGATGCCCGAGACAGGCACACAGACAATGTCTTAATGACCGATATTTGTTACTTCTGAAGAGCGAAGATTGCATCACCCTATGAAAATTCACGCTATCAGCCAGACATTGCCTCACGCACGTTATCAGCGTTGCCCGCAATGCGATACCCTTTTTTCCTTACCGGATGTGAAATCTCATCAGTCGGCACATTGCCCACGCTGTAACGCCGAAATTCTCAGTGGTCGCGACTGGCCGATGACCCGTCTTATGGCGATGGCCGCCACCATGATGGTGTTAATGCCCTTTGCTTTCTCCCTGCCGCTGGTAGATATCCGGCTGCTTGGCATGCGCATTAATGCCAGCGTACTGGAAGGCATCATCCAGATGACCCAGCAGGGTGATGTACTGACGGCCTCAATGGTGGCGTTCTGCACCATCGGCGCGCCGGTAACACTGGTGGCGGGTATCTGTTATCTCGGTATCGGCCACCGGCTGGGCATGAACCTGCGTCCCGTGCTGCTGATGCTGGAGAAGCTGAAAGAGTGGGTGATGCTCGATATCTATCTGATCGGCATTGCCGTGGCGTCGATTAAAGTGCAGGACTATGCTTCGCTGGAGGTTGGCTACGGGCTGGCGGCTTACATTGCCCTGACGGTGCTGAGCGTGCTGACGCTGATCCATCTGAATATGGAGCAGCTATGGGAGCATTTCTATCCGCAAACCCCCGGTAATATGGCCCGTGATGATATGCAGGTCTGCCTGAACTGCCACAACACCGGCATACCCGATGATCGGGGCCGCTGCCCGCGCTGCCACACGCCACTCGACTTCCGGCGCCGTCACAGCCTGCAGAAATCCTGGGCCGCCCTGATTGCATCAATTGTGCTGTTGATCCCCGCAAATCTGATGCCGATCTCCGTGGTTTACCTTAACGGTTCCCGGCGCGAGGACACCATCTTCTCCGGCATTCTGGGACTGGCTGAAGGCAATATCCCGGTGGCGGCGATTGTTTTTATCGCCAGTATTCTGGTGCCGTTTATCAAGGTACTGGTAATGCTGACTCTGCTGCTCAGCATTCATTTTCGCTGTGAACAGGGACTGAGAACCCGCATCCGGTTACTGCGGTTTGTCACCTGGGTTGGCCGCTGGTCAATGCTCGATCTGTTTGTCATTTCGTTAACCATGTCGCTGGTCAACCGTGATCAGCTGCTGGCTTTTACCATGGGACCGGCGGCGCTGTTTTTTGGCGCGGCCGTCATCCTGACCATTATGTCTGTTGAGTGGCTGGACAGCCGCCTGCTCTGGGATGCACATGCAACAGGAAACGCCGACTACACCGACTAACGCAACGCTGCGCAATAAGCGTAAAATTTCGCCCTTCTGGCTGCTGCCGATCATTGCGATGCTGATTGCCTGCTGGCTGCTCTGGACCAATTATCAGGAGCGCGGCACCACCATCACCATCAATTTCCAGACGGCAGATGGTATCGTGCCGGGTCGTACCCCGATCCGGTATCAGGGCGTGGAAGTGGGCACCGTGCAGGGCATTAATCTCAGTGATGATTATCGCAGCATTCAGATTAAAGCCAGCATCAAGAGCGACATGCGCGATGCGCTGCGCGAAGATACGCAGTTCTGGCTGGTAACGCCTAAAGCTTCGCTGGCGGGTGTGTCGGGGCTGGATGCGCTGGTCGGGGGTAACTACATCGGGATGATGCCAGGTAAAGGTAAACCCAGCGAGTCGTTTACCGCGCTGGATACGCAGCCTAAATATCGGGTGAATACCGGCGAACTGATGATCCATCTGAATGCGCCCGATCTCGGCTCACTCAACACCGGCTCGCTGGTTTATTACCGCAAAATTCCGGTTGGCCGGGTCTATGACTACAGCATAAACAGCAAATCAGATGGCGTGTCGATTGATGTGCTGATTGACCGCCGCTTTATCAATCTGGTGAAAACCAACAGCCGTTTCTGGAATGTGTCAGGCATGAATGCTGACGTCAGCCTGAGCGGGGCTAAAGTGCAGCTGGAGAGTCTGGCGGCGCTGGTCAATGGCGCGATCGCATTTGACTCACCACAGGGTGCGGAAACGGCCAAAGCTGAGCAGAATTACCGGCTCTATCCCGATCTGGCGCATAGTCAGCGCGGCGTGCAGATCACGCTGGATCTGCCCAACGGCAACAATCTTAAGGCGGGCAGCACTCCGCTGATGTATCAGGGACTGGAAGTCGGCACGCTGACCAAACTGAATCTGCTGGATGGTGGCAAAGTCACCGGCGAGCTGACCATTGACCCTTCTGTCGTCGATCTGATGCGCAGCGGCACCCGCATTGAGATGCACAGCCCGAAAATCAGCCTGACGGATACCAGCCTCAGCGCGTTACTGACCGGTAACACGCTGGAACTGGTACCGGGCGAAGGCGAGCCGCAGCAGCACTACACCGTGCTGGCATCCAATGAAACTCTGCTGCAGAAACCCAATGTGCTGACGGTAAAACTCAGCGCGCCGGAGAGCTATGGTATCGATCAGGGCCAGCCGCTGATGCTGCACGGTATGCAGATTGGTCAGGTGATGTCGCGTTCGCTGGATGAAAATGGCGTGAATTTCGTCGTGGCGGTCAATCCTGAACATCGTAATCTGGTGCATGGCGACAGCAAATTTATCGTTAACAGTCGGCTTGATGTGAAGTTCGGCCTTGATGGCATGCAGGTATTAGGGGCCAGCGCCCGTGAATGGGTGGATGGCGGTATCCGGCTGGACCCGGGCAAAAAGGGTGAGCCAAAAAGTGCCTATCCGCTGTTTTCCGATGCTGAAAAAGCGGAAGAAGGCATTACCGGCGATGGCCCTTCTACCACGCTGATGCTGACCGCTACCAGTCTGCCTGATGTGCAGACTGGCTCTGTCGTGCTTTACCGCAAATATCAGGTGGGTGAGATTGTTAAAGTCACGCCGCGTGCTGACGCCTTTGATATTGCGGTACATATCCAGCCGGAGTATCGCAAGCTGCTGACCAGCGAAAGCGTGTTCTGGGCTGAGGGTGGCGCACGCGTCAGCCTCAACGGCAGCGGTCTGACGGTGCAGGCATCGCCGCTTAACCGCGCGCTGAAAGGCGCGATCAGTTTCGACAATATGAGTGGTGCACAGTCGGGCAAAGGGGCCAAACGCGTCCTCTATCCTTCTGAAACGGCTGCCCGCGCGGTGGGTAGCCAGATTACGCTGCACACCTATGACGCCAGCAAGCTCTCTGCCGGAATGCCGATTCGTTACCTGGGTATTAATGTCGGTCAGGTGGAGTCACTGTCGTTAAGCAAAGATAACAATCAGGTGGTGGCGAAAGCCGTTCTCTATCCGGAGTATGTCAACGATTTCGCCCGTCTCGGCAGCCGTTTCTCGGTGGTCTCACCGGAGATTTCCGCCACTGGTGTGAATCATCTGGAAACCCTGTTGCAGCCTTACGTCAACGTGGATCCAGGTAAAGGTGGCGCCGCGCGCACGTTTGAACTGCAGGAGAGCACCATTACCGACTCCCGCTACCTTAATGGTCTGAACATTTATGTTGATGCCACTGAGGCCGGTTCACTGTCGCTGGGTACGCCGGTGCTGTTCCGTGGTGTGGAAGTGGGTACCGTGACCGGCACCTCACTGGGTACGATGGCGGATCGCGTGCAGATCGCCCTGCGCATCAGTAAGAAGTACCAGCATCTGGTGCGTAATAACTCGGTGTTCTGGCTGGCATCCGGCTATAACCTGGACTTCGGTCTGGTGGGTGGCGTAGTGAAAACCGGGACCTTCCAGCAGTTTATTCGCGGTGGCATTCAGTTTGCGACGCCGCCGACGGTGCCGCTGGCGCCGCAGGCGAATCCGGATAAACACTTCCTGCTGCAGGATGAAGCGCCGAAAGAGTGGCGTAACTGGGGAACGGCGATCCCGTCTCCGCGCTAAAGGCTATTTCAAACGGGCAGGCTGTTCTGCCCGTTTGAGCGTTTAAAGTGAGCACCGGCTCAGGGAACATACGCCTTCCGCAAAGACGCAAAAGACGTCATCCCTGGCCCGCGATGCTTTACTCCAGGCGTATGCGCCCATCGCTTTGCGTTTTGAGCCGTCTGAAAAAGCGGATTACGCGCGGCCAATACGAGCCAACACCCTATTCACTCCCTCAAACGGGCAGCCTGGCTGCCCGTTTCCTTTCCTCATGGTACACTGCCGCCTTTGCCTTAACTGGAATGTGCCCGTGTCAGATGCTTCTTCGCTTTTCCCCGCCGATTTTCTCTCATTAATGCGCCAGAGCCTGCCCGATGAGGCGAGCCTCGCGCAATTTATTGCGTACAGTCAGCAACCCCTGCGCCGCAGTATTCGCGTCAATACCCTGAAGATCAGCGTGGCTGACTTTCTGAGTCAGACCGCTAATTATGACTGGCAGCTGACGCCGGTGCCGTGGTGCGAAGAGGGATTCTTGATCATCCGGGAAGATGAGAGCCTGCCGCTGGGCAGCGTAGCTGAGCATCTCAGCGGCCTGTTCTACATTCAGGAGGCCAGCTCCATGCTGCCGGTGACCGCGCTGTTTGATGCTCAGTCAGAGGTCAGCGCTGTGATGGATATGGCGGCGGCACCGGGTTCTAAAACAACCCAGATTGCTGCGCGGATGGGCAATCAGGGCGTTATCCTGGCTAACGAATTCTCCTCCAGCCGGGTAAAAGTATTGCATGCCAATATCAGCCGCTGTGGCGTCAGCAACAGTGCCTTAACGCACTTTGACGCGCGGGTCTTCGGGCCAGCCCTGCCGGAACAGTTCGACGCCATCCTGCTCGACGCGCCCTGCTCCGGCGAAGGGGTAATTCGCAAAGATGCTGATGCGCTGAAAAACTGGTCGCTGGCGAGTACGCATGAGATCGCCGCGACCCAGCGCGATCTGCTCGACAGTGCCTTCCACGCCCTCAAACCCGGCGGCACGCTGGTTTACTCCACCTGCACCCTGAATCAGATTGAGAATCAGCAGGTGATCGCCTGGCTGCTGGAGCGCTATCCGGATGCGGTGGAGGTCATTCCGCTCAATGGGCTGTTTGAGGGTGCCGGACAGGCCGCGACGCCCGAGGGCTATCTGCATGTCTTCCCGCAGATGTTCGACAGCGAAGGCTTTTTCGTTGCCCGACTGCGTAAAACCGCGTCGGTTGAGCCCTTACCGCTGCCGGGCTACAAAGTGGGTAAACTGCCCTTCTCCCACCTTAGCCGCAAGCTGGAAAGTGAGATAGTCCAGGCCGCCGCCGCTGTCTCCATAAAATGGGATACGTCGCTGGAGCTGTGGCAGCGTGACAAAGAGATCTGGCTGTTCCCGAAGGCCGTCACTCCGCTGCTGGGCAAAGTACGTTTCTCGCGTATCGGCCTGAAGCTGGCAGAAACTTTTGCTAAAGGCTATCGCTGGCAGCATGAAGCGGTGATTGCGCTGGCAAAACCCGATGCGGCACAGACTTTTGAGCTCACCGCAGCAGAGGCGGAAGAGTGGTATCGCGGCCGGGATATCTATCCGGAAACGGAACCCACCCGTAATGAGATGATTGTGACTTATCAGCAGCAGCCGCTGGGGCTGGCTAAAAAAGTCGGCAGCCGCATCAAGAACAGCTATCCCCGGGAGCTGGTGCGCGACGGACGCCTGTTCCGCTGAATTACTTTAGTTGCAGCATCGTCAGATGATTGCCAGACACTGCGCCGGTATCGATGTAATGCAGATTGGCAATCGTCAGCGGCTGTTTCAGCGGTGTATGGCCGAAGTAAAAGGCGTCTGCGCCACGGATGCCCGCCCGTTCGCCTGACTCTATTGCCTCCAGCCGCTGACGGCTCCAGACCACCTGCTGCCAGTCGAGTGGCTTATTCAACACGTATTCCCGGGCTGGATAATCAGCATGAGCAATCACAATAATTCGCTCATCAAGCTGCAGGTGGAGAATCAGCGGCAGCTCACGGCAACGCTGCAACGCGTGACGCGCCGCAATCAGCGCTGCACCACGCAGCCGAAAGAACCAGTCGCCACCGTTCATCTGCCAGAGCGCCATTTCCTGCCCCTGTAATGCCGACAGCGCCATTTCCTCATGATTCCCCCGCACGCAGCGAAACCAGGGCTCCTCCAGCAGCGCCAGACAACCCCGACTGTCGGGCCCGCGATCGATGATGTCACCCACCGAAATCAGTAAGTCCTGCTGCGGGTCAAACTGATGCTGCTGCAACAGCGCATCCAGTTCGCGGCGGCAGCCATGCAGATCGCCGACCACCCAGATTCGTCGCCATTCTGCGCCATTCAGGACGTGGTAATACATTGATGCACCCGACCTCTCTGCTGAAAACATCATCAGAGTATAGTCAGGGCTGAACCGGCAGGACGAACGGGAAAGCAGAGTGTGTAAGGCTATCGGGCAAAGAGAAAGTAACGGTGGGTGAAAGGTGCGTCCCTTCCGGCGCTTATCTCCGGCACTCAGTTAAGGTGGTAGCTCTGTCAGGGACGAAACTTATGATAACGACATCAGGCACGACAGGCTATTCTGCCCAAATCATATTTGTCGTCATTTGGGATCAGCTGCGCAATTTAGCCGGATATTTTTGCAATTTCTCCACCGGGCGCACCGGACGGCGCACCAGTTCGCCACCGCAGTTGGGGCAAAGATGAGTGAGATGCTCAGTACAGTCAGCGCAGAAGGTGCATTCAAACGAGCAGATGCGTGCTGCCAGAGATGATGGCGGCAGATCAACGTCGCAGCGTTCACAATTGGGGCGAAGTTCCAGCATGGTGTGACTCCTTAAAAAAGCGGTATGCGCCAGCTTCGCGGTTGCTGACCCAAATGTCGAGCCAGCAACCGGACAAGAGTGAGTCAGATCCGGACATCCTGCTTTAACGGTACAGTCAGCGGCGAATGGCATCCTGCTTTACCGCTGCTATTTTTGCCGTTGATCCTCAGGAAGGTCATCGGGCAAATCCTCTTCGTCCGCTGTGCCATCGAACTCAGCACTCTCCTCTTCCGGCGCCTGACCGCCCATCGACGCATGAATCACCTCCTCTTCCAGCGTCGGGATCAGCGCGGCACCCAGTGGCGAGGTCGCCAGACTGTCAGGCATCACCACATGCGGCAACGGTACTTCGGTCGTCGGGAGCGGACCCGGCGCACGCACATAACTCAGTCCGCCAATCACCAGCGCACAGAGCATAAAGAAGAGATAGAGCATATAGCTGCCCAGCGGCTGCATCAGCGCGCCGACCACCAGCGGGCCGATACTGGCGCCAATACCAAACGCCATCAGCAGACAGGCGGTTAACGAGACACGGCGATCGGCGGCGACCTGATCGTTGGCCAGTGCCACCTGCAAAGGATAGAGCGCAAACTGCATCATGCTGGCGGCAAAGGCGATGCCAATCATCCAGTGGAAGGTGAGATGCGGCAGCACCACCAGCGGCACGCAGGCCACGGCAAAGAGCATGGCAATGATGAATAACAGCCGCTGGCGGTCATAGCGGTCAGAGAGCCAGCTCAGCGGAAACTGCGATACCAGCCCGGCAAAAATCGTGAGGCTCATAAAATAACCGGTCTGGCTGGTGGTGAAGCCTTTGCTGCTGCCATAAACCGGCGCCAGGCCATAGAACGCGCCAATCGCCATGCCGGTCACCAGGGTGGTGCCGAGCAGTTTAGGAATTGTGCGAATAAAATAGCCCAGCTCCATCGGCGCTGGCGTCATGGGCCGGACATGAGTGCGGGTGGTCAACGCAATCGGCACCAGACAGAGCGCGAAACAGAGCGCCACAATCAGCAGCGTGCTCACCCCAAACCCCGATTGCAGGCTCAGTATCACCTGTCCGCCACTGAGTCCAAGGTAGGTGGCGACCATATAGAGACCGAAAATCATGCCGCGCTGGGAAGATTCCGCCTGATCGTTGAGCCAGCTCTCCAGTACCATGTACTGGCACATCATACAGAGCCCGATAATCAGACGCAGAAAGACCCACAGCGGAATAAAGTCCGTCAGCCCGTGACCAATCACCGAGGCGGTAATAATCCCGGCACAGGCCACATAGGCGCGAATATGGCCGACGCGGGCAATCAGGTTGTGTCCCACTTTGCCGCCGATCACCAGCCCGATGTAGTTGGCCGCAATAATCGCCCCGATCAGCGCACCGTTGACCTGCTCACTGGCCAGCCGTAACGAGACGTAGGTAGTCAGTAAACCAGAACCGAGCAGCATCAGCAGCGTCGTGGTATAAAGCGGCAGAAACGTACTGAATATTTTTCCCATATGACTTCCTGTCTACACCCTTCAGGCATCAGGCCAGTAAAGCCCTAAAGATAGTCGATTTCATCAGATGAAGCGGTATTGTTCATGACGACGGTAGCGAAAAAAAAGCCCGCCAGCAATTGCTCACTGACGGGCCCTGACTTAAGCGCTTGGGAAGCTGATGTTGCTGCCCGGCGCTTCACGGTTGAGATGGATGAAGTTCAGGTGTCGCTCATACTGATCGAGAATGTCGATGATCACCTGCTCTTTGCTGTAATCCATTAAGTCGTTACCCTGGCTGCCTTCCATCAGGAAGGTTTCCAGCCGGTAGTAGGTCGACTTACCGCTGCGGGCACGATAGGTAAAGCCCGGAATCGAATATTGCTGCGGCCAGACCTGATAGATAAAGTCCTGCTCCTCACCCAGATGGACGCGCAGATCCAGATAGCCAATCGGGTTGCTTTCATCCGCCTCAACCCTCTCCAGCGTGACCCGGCCATCCCGCAGTTCCAGCTCTTTCGCCACTTCCTGCATCGCCGGATAGATGGTTTTTTCCATCATCTGCTGCGTATAACGCGAGCCAGGGTAGTTCATCAGGCGTGACAGACGCTTCTTCCAGGTCAGACGATCGGTCGCATGAGCCAGATAAGGCGCGGTGTCGCGCGTGGCGCTGGCCCGACGGTGATCTTCAATCTTCAGGGATTTAAACAGCCCCGCCATGACAAAGAAGATAACAAAGCTGAACGGCAGCCCCATGATCACCGTAGTGTTCTGCAAGGCAGTAATACCATTGGTCATCAGCATGCTCATGGTCAGTACGCCAATCGCCACAGACCAGAAGATACGCAGCCAGTTCGGTGCATCACTGTTGATGTCTTTCAGTCGCGAGGTAAAGTTACCCAGCACCAGCGAGCCGGAATCCGCGGAGGTGACGTAGAACAGCATACCGGTAATGGTGGCGACCGAGGCACTGAGTTTGAACGCCGGATACTGCGCCAGCAGGCTGTAGAAGCCGCGCTCCGCATGGTTCATGACTTCCTGCGCAAACTCCGTATTGCCGTGGATGATCTGATACAGCGCGGCATTACCGAACACTGACAGCCACAGTAGCGTAAAGGTGAACGGGATAATCAGCGTGCCCAGTACGAACTCACGGATGGTACGACCACGTGAGATACGCGCCAGGAACAGACCAACGAATGGCGACCAGGCCACCCACCACGCCCAGAAGAAGAGCGTCCAGCTGTTCATCCACTGTGTAGGACGATCAAACGCAAAGGTATTGAGTGTCATGCCCATAAAGCGGTTGATGTAATCTCCGACGTTCAGCACCAGCGCATTCAGCAGGAATTCGGTGTTGCCGAAGAAGAGCACAAAAAGAATCAGACCCAGCGCCATCACCACGTTCAGCTCAGAGAGAATACGAATCCCTTTATCGACGCCCGATGTCACAGAAATCGTGGCGATCACCACGGAGAGGACAATCAGCGCGGCCTGCGCGGTCAGGCCTTCCGGGATATCAAACAGCACTTTGAGGCCATAGTTAAGCTGCACGACCCCGATGCCGAGCGTGGTGGCGATACCAAAGATGGTGCCCACCACGGCGGCAATATCCACGGTGTGGCCAATCGGGCCATAAATCCGTTTGCCGAAAATGGGATAGAGCGCGGAACGGATGGTAAGCGGCAGGTTATAGCGATAGCTGAAGTAGCCCAGCGCGATGCCCATCAGCGCATACATTGACCAGCCGGTCAGTCCGTAGTGGAACAGCGTCCAGACCATCGCCTGGCGGGCCGCTTCCAGAGTCTGCCCTGCGCCTTCCGGCGGCTGCATATACTGCGTCACGGGTTCGGCGACCGAGAAGAACATCAGGTCGATACCGATCCCCGCGGCAAACAGCATGGCGGACCAGCTGAGCACGCTGAACTCGGGTTTGGAGTGCTCCGGCCCGAGCTTGATCGAACCAAAGCGTGAGCAGGCCATGTAGAGCACAAAGACGATATAGAGTGTGGCAGCCAGCATGTAGTACCAGCCGAAGGTGGCGGAAACCCAGTTGACCGCCTTGAGGATCCAGCTCGCGGCCAGTTCACTGTAGAGAATCGTGACAAGTGAAAACGTCAGAATCAATCCGGCAGAGGTATAAAATACAACGGGATTGAGTCTGTCTTTTTCACCGGCAGGTGGATTATTCATCGATTACCTCTGGTTAATGTCCTGAAAATACGCAATAGATAAAAATTGCCGCCCACGGTTTTCAGCCCGTGCGGCCCTGTTTCGTTCTGTTATCTCCTGTTAATCGCTCTGACAAACCAGCCTATTTTAGCACTCATTGCCGTTTCGCTTTCGCTACATTTAAAGAACAGCATCCTAACAAAGTTTCTTTTTATATTGAACGTGCAATCAAAAAAAGTTTTAATAGGGACTCGATTTGAGGGTGGAGCTGGAGCTATGCCAAAGGTAGGGATGCAGCCGATACGTCGTCGGCAACTGATTGATGCGACCCTGAGCACAATTAATGAAGTGGGGATTAATGATGCCACGATTGCCCAGATCGCCCGTCGGGCGGGCGTATCTACGGGCATCATCAGTCACTACTTTAAAGATAAGAACGGCTTACTTGAAGCCACGATGCGTGATGTGACGCGTCAACTGCGAGAGGCGGTGCTGGCGCGGTTACAACCGCTGGCCGATGCCTCTGCAGAGCAGCGGCTATGTGCCATCGTAGACGGGAATTTCGATGAAACCCAGGTGCACAGCGCGGCCATGAAAGCCTGGCTCGACTTCTGGTCGAGCAGTATGCACCAGCCCCAGCTTAATCGCCTTGAGCGGGTCAGTAGCCGGCGGCTCTACTCAACGCTGGTGGTCGAGTTCCGGCGCGAACTGCCGCTGGAAACGGCACGCCTGGCCGCACATGGCCTGGCGGCCCTGATCGATGGTCTGTGGCTACGCGCTGCACTGAGCGGTAAGCCGTTCAACCCGATCATCGCCCGCACACTGACCACCCAATTCATCCGTCAGCAACTGGCTGGCGAGCACGAATAACGGAAGGAGAAAACATGTCCCGATTCACCGAGCAGAAACTCTATATTGATGGCGCTTATGTTGCCGCAGCGTCTGGCGAAACGTTCCAGACGATTAATCCGGTTAACGGCGAAGTGCTGGCAGAGGTTCATGCCGCCGGCCAGGAGGATGTCGATCGCGCCGTTACTGCCGCCAGAAAAGGCCAGAAAGTCTGGGCCGCGATGACCGCCATGGCGCGCTCGCGTATCCTGCGTCGCGCCGTCGATATCCTGCGTGAGCGTAATGATGAGCTGGCAGAGCTGGAAATGCTCGATACCGGTAAGCCTTACAGCGAAACCTCAGCGGTCGATATCGTCACCGGCGCAGACGTACTGGAGTATTACGCCGGTCTGGTTCCGGCGCTGGAAGGTCAGCAGATCCCACTGCGTGACACCTCCTTTGTTTACACCCGACGCGAACCGCTGGGCGTGGTAGCCGGTATCGGCGCCTGGAACTACCCGATTCAGATCGCCCTGTGGAAATCCGCGCCTGCGCTGGCAGCGGGTAATGCGATGATTTTCAAACCGAGTGAGATGACCCCGCTCACTGCCCTGAAGCTGGCGGAAATTTACACCGAAGCGGGCCTGCCGGATGGCGTATTCAATGTGCTGCCGGGCATCGGTTCAGTTACCGGTCAGTTGCTTACTGAACATCCTGGCATCGATAAAGTCTCCTTTACCGGTGGCGTCGTCAGCGGCAAAAAAGTGATGGCCAATGCAGCAGGTTCAACGCTGAAAGAGGTCACCATGGAACTGGGCGGTAAATCACCGTTGATCATCTTTGATGATGCCGATCTCGATCTGGCCGCCGACATCGCCATGATGGCGAACTTCTATAGCTCCGGTCAGGTCTGCACCAACGGCACCCGCGTCTTTATTCCTGCAAAACTGCAGGCCGCCTTCGAGGCGAAAATCAGCGAACGCGTCGCCCGCATTCAGGCAGGCGATCTGCGTGACCCGGCGACCAACTTTGGTCCGCTGGTCAGCTTCAGCCATCGCGACAATGTGATGCGTTATATCGAATTCGGCATCGCTGAAGGCGCCCGCGTACTGTGCGGCGGCAAACGTCTGACCGGTGGCGATTTCGACCAGGGCGCCTGGGTTGCACCCACCGTGTTCACCGACTGCCGTGACGAGATGAAGATTGTGCGTGAAGAGATCTTCGGACCGGTCATGTCAATCCTGAGCTACGACAGTGAAGAGGAAGTGATCCGCCGCGCCAACGACACCGAATTTGGTCTGGCCGCCGGACTGGTGACCCAGGATCTTAATAAGGCGCACCGCGTGATTCATCAGATCGAAGCAGGTATCTGCTGGATTAACACCTGGGGCGAATCGGCCGCAGAGATGCCGGTGGGGGGTTACAAGCACTCCGGCATCGGCCGTGAGAATGGCCTGATGACGCTGCAGAGCTACACCCAGGTGAAGTCCGTGCAGGTTGAGCTGACGCGTTTTCAGTCAGTCTTTTAATCACTTAACCTGAGGAACGATGAATGGAATTTGATTACATTATTATTGGAGCCGGATCCGCAGGAAACGTTCTGGCTACCCGCCTGACCGAAGAGAGCAACGTGAGCGTCCTGTTGCTGGAAGCGGGCGGCCCGGATTACCGCTTTGATTTTCGCACCCAGATGCCTGCGGCCCTTGCCTTCCCGTTACAGGGCAAACGCTATAACTGGGCCTATGAAACCGAGCCAGAGCCTTACATGAACAATCGCCGCATGGAGTGTGGACGCGGCAAAGGTCTGGGCGGTTCATCACTGATTAACGGCATGTGTTACATCCGCGGCAACGCGATGGACCTTGATAACTGGGCCAGCGAACCTGGGCTGGAGAACTGGAGCTATCTGGACTGCCTGCCCTACTACCGTAAAGCAGAGACCCGCGATATCGGCCCGAACGATTTCCACGGCGGCGACGGCCCGGTGAGTGTTGCAACGCCTAAAGCGGGCAACAACGTGCTGTTCGAAGCGATGATTGAGGCGGGCGTGCAGGCGGGTTATCCGCGCACTGACGACCTTAATGGCTATCAGCAGGAAGGTTTTGGTCCGATGGATCGTACCGTGACGCCGAAAGGTCGCCGTTCCAGCACCGCCCGTGGCTATCTTGATATGGGCAAAGGGCGCGCTAATCTGAAGATCATCACGCATGCCACCACCGATCGCATCATCTTCGATGGCAAGCGCGCGACTGGCGTGGAGTATCTGCAGGGCGACAGCAACACCATTAACAAAGTGACCGCGCGCCGTGAAGTGCTGCTGTGTGCCGGCGCTATTGCCTCGCCGCAGATCCTGCAGCGTTCTGGCGTAGGCTCGCCTGAACTGCTGAAACAGTTCGACATCCCGCTGGTTCACGACCTGCCGGGCGTGGGTGAAAACCTGCAGGACCATCTGGAGATGTATCTTCAGTATGAGTGTAAAGAACCGGTCTCAATCTATCCGGCCCTGAAGTGGTGGAATCAGCCGAAAATCGGTGCGGAGTGGATGTTTAACGGCACCGGTATCGGCGCCAGCAACCAGTTTGAAGCGGGTGGCTTTATCCGCAGCCGCGAAGAGTTCAGCTGGCCGAACATTCAGTATCACTTCCTGCCAGTGGCGATTAACTACAACGGTTCCAACGCGGTCGATGCGCACGGCTTCCAGTGTCACGTCGGCTCGATGCGCTCTCCAAGCCGCGGACATGTACGCCTGAAGTCACGCGATCCGCGTCGTCATCCGGCCATTCTGTTTAACTACATGTCGCATGAGCAGGACTGGCATGAGTTCCGCGATGCGATTCGCATCACGCGCCAGATTATCAACCAGCCGGCGCTGGATAAGTATCGTGGCCGTGAAATCAGTCCGGGAATGGATTGCCAGACAGATGAGCAGCTGGATGAGTTCGTGCGTAACCACGGCGAAACCGCCTATCACCCGTGCGGCACCTGCAAGATGGGTAATGACCCGATGTCCGTGGTTGATGGCGAAGGCCGTGTGCATGGACTGGAAGGCTTACGCGTGGTCGATGCGTCAATAATGCCGCTGATCATCACCGGTAACCTGAATGCCACCACTATCATGATTGGCGAGAAGATTGCCGATAAGATTCGTGGTCGCGATCCATTGCCGCGCAGCACCGCCGCTTATTATGTCGCGGGTGATGCACCCGTTCGCACGGTTCCGCAGCGCGCGGAATAAACCGTGACACCGTCACTTAATAATAGCCGGGCAACCCTGTTGCTCGGCTATTTTTTTCATTCCGTTTTACCACACATCCTTTTCCACACTTCACATTTTTCAAATCATCAAACCTTAACCGACATCAAACAAAGCAGCATCTGCTGTTGATTTGGCGATGTGCAGGATGCTATAAATCCAGCGTCTATTTAACCGGAGGCACTATCCGTCCACTGATGAGAAGCAACAATGTGGATGCGTTGTAAATTCTATGAGCAGAATGTTCATGACAAACCCCCTTTTATCCCCCTCTTGCCTTTCTGGCTGGAACGCCGCCGATCAGCACTGGCGTAACGCCCTGTAGTCCCCTCACCACTTCGACACTGTTCTGAGTCTGCCCGCACGTTGTGCGTTGTTGCAGGTCGTCATTTATCGTTGCTGGAGAGCACCCATGCGCGCCTGGATTTTATTATCACTCGCTATTGTTACTGAAATTGTTGGAACCCTTTTTATGAAATGGTCCAGCCTCAATGGCAGCCATTCAGGCTACCTGATGATGCTGGGCATGATTGCCTGTTCTTATATTCTGCTGAGTTTCGCCATTAAACGTATCGCCCTGGGCGTGGCTTATGCCCTGTGGGAAGGTATCGGCATCATGCTGATTACGTTATTCAGTGTGCAGCTGTTTGGTGAAACGCTGTCAGCGCTGAAAATCTGTGGGCTGGTGACGCTGATCGCCGGAATTGTATTGATCAAAACCGGCACCCAATCATCAGCGGAGGTTAATCATGCTCCTCGCTGATCTTGTTCATGCGTCCTGGCTGGCGCTGGCGATCGTGCTGGAGATTGCCGCCAACATATTCCTTAAATATTCTGATGGGTTTAAGAAACCGCTGTACGGTCTGCTTTCCCTCTGCTGCGTTCTGCTCGCGTTCAGCGCACTCGCCCAGGCGGTCAAAGGTATCGAGCTGTCGATTGCCTATGCGGTCTGGGGCGGCTTTGGGATTATCGCCACTGTCGCGGCCGGATGGGTGTTGTTTGGCCAGCGGCTGAACCGCAAAGGCTGGGCCGGCCTGACCCTGCTGCTGGCCGGTATGATCCTGTTAAAACTGGCCTGATCGGCCCTCTCAATCAGTGATATTGATTAAGGGTGTGCCACTGCACGCCCTTAACTTCCTGTGCTTTCCCGCCCTTTTGCGGTTGATTTTCGCCCCTCTTCTGTGGTCGGAATCTTCTTACTTTTGTAAAGGCCCGTTTACATATCTGTTGCCTTAAGGCTTAGTGAGCGCCGAAGGTCGGATAAAAACGAGGAATAGTTATGTCTGCAACACGAGGTTGGTCTACGGAACTGGAGGGGTTGCGCGGCATCGCTTCTCTCTGGGTATTAGTTGGCCATATCAGCTTACTGGTTCATTGCCATATCACGCTTATTTCATCGCCTGGCATCGGGGTCGATCTGTTTATTCTGTTATCGGGTTATCTGATGGCGAAAAACTACGTCGAGCGTCAGCAGAAAGAGCCGTGGCAGAGCGCGGAGACCATTAAGAAGTTCTGGATCCGCCGCTTCTTCCGTATCGCCCCGCTCTACTATCTGCTGTTAATCATCGCCCTGATTTATGGCCCATGGTTTGGCGAGATGCGTGACACCATTGCTCATTTCTATTCCGGCACCGCCACTGAGTCATCACGTTACACCGACCAGTCGCTGGCAAACATCCTGACCCACTTCAGTTTCCTGTTCGGCCTGCTCCCCGAATATGGTTTTAATACCGTGCTGCCAGACTGGAGTATCGGACTGGAGATGCAGTTCTATCTGCTATTCCCGTTCATCATGCTGGTAACGCTGCGCTTTGGTTATGCCGCATCGCTGATTGGCATCATGGCACTCTGCTGCGCTGGCCGGTATGTGCTGGCAGATTATTATGAGGCGTTTGAGATGCCTTCAATGATCCTGATTAAGCTGAACATGTTCCTGTCGGGCATGCTGCTGGCCGAGGCGATTCGCCGTAAATCACTGCTTTACGTCGCTTATGCACTACTCGGCCCGGTTGCCAGCGTGGCGATGGGCCTGGGGGCGATTAAGCTGCAGGTGATTATGGAAGCGCTGATGATCGTTGGTATGACGGCGATTCTGTGGCAATACCCCCAGGGCAGCCTGATGGCAACGCTGATTGCCTTGCCACGTAAGCTGCTGAACAACCGTCTCAGCACCTGGCTGGGTGACGTATCGTTCTCGGTCTACCTGCTGCACCTGCTGATTGTGCTCCCGATGATTGCACTGCTGCTCAATCACACCGACCTTGAGTTTAAGAGCGACATGATGCGTTTCCTGATCGTCTGCGTCTCTGCCATCCCGCTGACTTATGCGCTGGCCTCGTTACTTTATAAATATGTTGAGAAGCCTGGCATTCAGATTGGTAAGCGCGTGCTGAAGCCGAAACTGGCCGATCAGACCAGCTGAGTTTTTAACGCAGGCCGTTCAGTTTTAAAAAAGCCCCCATTTTCGGGGCTTTTTTTTGCCAGGAAAAGCGCAATTGGCTGTGATAACGAGCCTGCTCTGGCAATGATTAAGCGCCGTTGCCAGCACGCGCGCTGAGGTGAACTACACTTTCCCGGTTAGCAATCTGACGCAGAGGAGAGAACATGAGCATTCAGCATCTGCTGCTATCCAGTGACGGTGGCGCGGTGATCATTGAAGCAGAACAACTCGAAAGTGAGCTGGTTATCCCGCCCCACCTGCAGACCCTGAGCGGTGGTGAAGCTGACAGCGATACCGGCCACCGGGTGGCGGTAACAAAGCACTACTGCAAGGGACGCTACTATGCGGTTGCCCTTGATCGCCATGCGGCCAGCAATGAAATTGATGACGTGATCGACCTGCTGCATCCGGCCCCGCTCGATTAGTCTTTGTCGGACAGAACCCGTACATGTTCCGCTGAACTGCTGGCGGAAAAGCTCAGTCTTGCCGGTGCGCGGCATTTACCTATTCAGAAGAGGATTAGCATCATGCAAAAGAAGAAGTGGTTTGTTTCTTACGTGATTAAGCCTGAAGGTGAAAATCATGTCACGACTCACGCCTTTATCGAGGGCGACGATGTCGAGGAGGCACTGGAAGCCTTTATGTTCGAAACCAAAAAAAGCCTGTCGCTGGAAACCGAAGAGCTGATTCTGCTTTCGGTGAGCCTGGTGTAAATTCTGATTAACCTCGCAATCGCGGGGTTTTTTATGTCCTGTATCAGGATCAGTTATCTATTTATCTTATTTATTAATTCCCTGGTGCGGCACTCAGTTACTTACTGGGATAAGGCCAGGCGTGATCCATGCCTGTTGATGACAGCAGACCGGTAACCGCCAGATACGCCAGTATCAGGACAAACAGCACAATTGCTGCAATTTCAATGGATTTGAGTAAGTGATGCTTAGCCATAAATAACCCTCCTTCAGATGTGTGTAATCAGACTTCACCCCATAAACTATAATGTTACCGGTAAAGTTCAAGTGAAAATCACATCATGAAACATAAAGCTGTGCTTATTAATGCTTTAACGGAAAGGGCTCTTGCGCATTCAGAGGGAGGGAACTGGCCTCACAGGCATAAAAAAGCCCGCACGGCGCGGGCATTTGCAATTATCTGCGCAGATTATTCGGCATGGTGATCGGTAAAGTCGATCACCATCCTGCCGCGGATCTTGCCCTGAATCATCTCATCGAAGATAGCATTGACCTCACCAATCTTCCTTTTGGTCACCTTCGGCACTACCTTCCCTTCTGCCGCAAACTGGAAAGCTTCTGCCAGATCGTTACGCGTCCCGACCAGCGATCCTACGACCTGGATGCCATCGAGCACCAGACGTGGAATATTCAGGCTCATCGCTTCCGGCGGCAGTCCGACAGCGACCACCCGACCACCGGCTCTGACCGCATCGACAGCAGAGTTAAAGGCCGCTTTGGCAACCGCTGTCACCACAGCCGCATGCGCCCCACCCGTTTGTTCCTGAATAAAGCGAGCCGCATCTTCGCTGGCCGAGTTTACGACCAGGTCGGCACCCATCTCTTTCGCCAGTGCCAGTTGCCCATCACTCACATCAACCGCAATCACTTTGGCGTTAAAGACATTTTTTGCATATTGCAGAGCGAGGTTTCCCAGCCCGCCAAGACCGTAAATCGCCAGCCACTGACCCGGTTTTACCTCTGACACTTTCACCGCTTTATAGGTGGTGACACCGGCGCAGGTGACACTACTGGCGGCGTAAGGATCAAGCCCGTCGGGGACTTTGACCGAGTAGTCTGCAACGACGATACACTCTTCAGCCATACCGCCATCGACGGTATAACCGGCATTAACGACCTCTCTGCAGAGCGTTTCGTTACCGGCGTTACAGTATTGGCAGTGCCCGCAGCCCTTGAAGAACCACGCCACACTGGCGCGATCGCCTGGCTTGAGTGAGGTCACATCTGGCGCGACTTCCTCAACAATACCGATACCTTCATGGCCCAGCGTCACGCCGGTTTTATCACCGAAATCCCCGTTCTTCACATGCAGATCGGTATGGCATACGCCACAGCATTCCATCCTGAGCCGTGCTTCGCCCGTTTTGAGAGGACGCAGCGTCTTCTCAACCACTTCAACCTTGTGTTCACTGTTAGCAATTGCCGCTTTCATAAACGTTACTCCTTATGATTGAAGATTTAAGGATAAGCCAAACGGGGGTGATGACAAGATGACAGGTAAGCTTTGGGTGCGAGGCTGGCAGGGTTGTTTCTGCTTTTGTGAGTGGGGTGGGTTTTTGGGATGGAGGCCGAGCACCTTAAACTAATAGGGTTATTTTGCGTTCGCTTTTCAACCCAAATTTTAAGCTCACTAATATGTCAGGATTTTATCAATACCATCGGTTAAATTTAATATACACATAAGAAACTACGATAACCCATGCAAAACTAAGAAGTGCTGCATACTGCGGAACAAAGCAGATGAAGATATACACGCCAGCCACAATAACTGCAGCAGGGACTAAATAGAAAAATGACTGAATCAGCCATAAAATAGCACGCTTCATTTATTCATAATCTCATATAGAGCATCAGCAATTTTCCCTTCGCTGTTATACATAGCCTGCACCCAATATTTTTTGATGTTTATCTTCAATTTCAACAACCTATATGAATTAAAGATTTCATAAGTAAACATCCTGTAATTCAGCCATAGAGCACCCCATAACTCATATTTACTTTTTTCACAAATCAACCTATTGGTTTCGCAATAACTAAATATCTGTTATGAGGGGCGTTGACCTTTATATATTGACAGACTCTTTGCTTTTTCTTCTCGCTGCCAAATCCTGCCATAGTAGCAATGATGAGATGAACGTTAGTAAAACTGTAGTTAAAGCATGCATCCAGTGATCCGCCATTGCGATGATAGCTACTGTGGGCTGAGGGATAAGATGCATAGATCATGCAGCGGTCAACGATCCGAACGTGGGCATCGTGATCGTTTGATACCAGCGGAGCAACAACTATAGATTTGAAAGTCGCAAAATGCATCAGATAGCGCCAGCCAGTATCTGGCAGTGACCGGAATTGATGTGATACAGTTTTGACCATTACAGTACCCATTTAAGGGAATGGTATGGATACAACGGAGCAGTTAAACGGAACTTACTTCTATGGCGGGCTTACTAACCTTTACACAAGAGAGCTTTATTTCTGGATAATGATTGATGTGACTGCAGAGCACTTCAGCGGTAAAAAGGATATCATCGCTCTGGTTGCGATTTACTCGGGGCAAAATACGATTGACGTATCCGGTAAGCTAAACGGAGCATGGAACGGCACCTCTTATGCTTCGGTCTATTCTCGAAAGCTGTTACGGGAATACCGTCTTCCATTCAGATTACCCACGTGGATACAGAACCCTAAAAACCCTCTTCAAATTAAAATGTTAATGACTCACAAGCTGGGGACTTTCGTCGGTCGCACAATCCCCGTTTTAGGCTGGGTAATTATGGCCGCTGATGTGGCAGAAATTGGCTGGAAAACTACGGCAAAATATAACCTTCTTGCTCATAAGGAAGACAAGATATGGTAAACGAGGATATAGAGGAAGCTGTATTTGCGCTGGTTGAAGATTATAACGGCAGAAGTTTTTTTACGTTAAGACGTTATAAGCTTGAGTTGGATACCGATCTGAACAATGACTTTCGCATGGATCCTCTTGACGCGTATGAATTGCTAGAGCGGTATGCTGAAAGATTTGGCATTAATCCTGAAACTATCACGTTTGCCGAATATTTCCCGGAAGATTTCAACGCGCCGCACGATCCGCTGACTATTCGTCTGTTAATTGAGTCTGCACAGGCCGGACGCTGGTTGGGTAAATAATTCACGTCTGCAAATGCAGGCGTCTATATCTTCAGTTTGTGCGACCACTTCCAGAGGACAAGAGTGGAACGCGATAATCTCTTACCCTCTCCAGTAATTCATCTTCTTCAGGCACTCTGAAGTAGTTTCTGAACGTTACACACACAAAAAAAGACCTAATACTATTGATAGTCAATAAAATCAATCAGTTATGCATCAACTTGGCGATGATATGGCTCAACAGGCAGGAACCAATTTTTGCATGAATAGTGATAGTAAACTCATTACATTAAAAACGCTTACTATTCAGAACGTTAAATGGCATTAAATGTTTTATAATGTGGTAAAGATCACAATAATTCTTTAGGGCTCTTTAACTTCTAAATTAATTAGGATAATTCTTATCATCCATTTCCTAATGAAAGGATTTCTCATGAGTGGTTCAGGTGGCGGCGTAAGTAGTTCAGATATAACAACTCCTTGTAACAATCTTAAATTCAGAACAGACCTTGCTTCTCCCAAAGCGGCAGCAATGGATTTAGAAATTGGCGACATATTAGATGTTATGGTTCAAGACGATGGCATAGTTGTTATTTTTGGTGGAGTTATAGTGGGCGGCATCGCCTGTAAAGAAAGTGCACGATTGAAGTTCTGTCTGTCTCAAGGAAATACTTATAAAGCGAGCGTGCTTAATAAAAACTTGGGGCAGATTAGAGTTTATGTATATCCGGAGTGATAAAAAATGCTCAATGTTATAGGTGGTATTTATCGTGAAAGATGTATAAAGCCTTCATGGGATCATGTTTATGGCTCTGGAGGTAGAGCTGCAATAGCTATCGCGAACATGGGAACCAGAGTCAATTTGCATGCATATGTTAGTGACAAATCTTTAAGTGAATTCAAATTTAAACTTGCTCTTATAGAAGGGAACATTATTGAAGTTAAAGAATTATCTTACGATAATGAAATCTGTTTCAATTATTCGCATGGTTTAGACCCACTGAATCCACCAATAGTTAAAAGAAAAGAAAACATTAATTTAAAAGCTGATAATGTCCTCGTCTTTGGAATGTTAGAGTGTGAATTTGAAATCAAAGCCGAATTTGCGGTGTATGATCCTCAAAATACTTTTAGCACCCAGCCTTTTTCTAAAAATGGATCTACAGCAAAGCACTTAGCATTAGTACTTAACGAGAATGAAGCAAGAATTCTTGCTGGTAGAGATTTATCTGAAAGTATTAATGACATCATCGACCTGCTCCATATTAAAGAATCAGCTGAAGTAATTGTAGTAAAATGTGGACCTTCAGGTGCTGTTGTATCCTATAAAAATAAAAAAACAACAATTCCCGCATTTAAAACTAATAGAGTATGGAAAATTGGATCTGGCGATTGTTTTTCTGCCCATTTTGCAAACAATTGGATAGAGAATAAAGAATCACCGGAGAATGCTGCTTATAATGCTTCTTTGGCTACTGCCTTTTTTTGTGAAAGTTCAACTTTGCCATCTCCCTTCATGCTTAAAGAATTTAAGCCTGAGCCCATTAAGTATATAGAGAAAAGTGTAGACCCAACAGTTTATATAGCTGGTCCATTTTTTACACTATCTCAACTATGGCTAGTTGAACAAGTAAGGTTTAATTTAATCGAGATGGGGATAAATGTAATATCTCCTTATCATGATATTGGAATGATCCAAGATGAACATCCTGATGATTTTCATGAAATATGTAAGTTAGACTTGGAAGGAATAGAAAATTCTGACATTGTATTTGGAATAGTTGATGGACATGACACTGGAACGATATTCGAATTGGGTTATACTACGTCTTTGAAAAAGAGAATAATTTTATACTCAGAAAACGTTTCGAATAGCGATTTGGTTATGTTTCACAATGAGCATACTATAATAGTCGATGATTACGTAACAGCTATTTACAAGACCCTTTGGGCAAACTTATGAATAATAAAGTTGGACTTATTTTATCTGGCGGTATGGATTCAACCTGCCTAGCTTGGTGGTTGAGACCGACCGTTGCCTTTACTATTGATTATGGACAATTGGCTGCAAAAGCAGAGATTGAGGCCTCTATTGAGATTTGTCGAGCTTTAGATATTGAGTACCATATAATTTCTATAGACTGTCGACAACTTGGCTCCGGTGACATGGCAGGAAAATCAGCTGATAATAAAGCTCCAGCAACTGATTGGTGGCCTTACAGAAACCAAATGCTAATTACTTTTGCAGCCATGAAAGCAATTTCTTTGGGAGTAAACAAACTTTTGATAGGCTCTGTGAAAAGTGATGGCTTTCATCAAGATGGAACTCAATATTTTATTGAAGCAATATCTAAATTAGTATCCCTACAAGAAGGAAACATTACTATTGATGCTCCAGCAATAAATCTTGACACTTTGGAATTAATAAAAAAATCGTCAATACCCTATGGAGTACTAAAACTCTCTCACAGTTGCCATAAGTCAATCACCCCATGCAACCAATGCAGGGGGTGTAATAAGCACAATCAAGTCTTACATGAACTAGGGCATTATTGACTTAATTTATAATTACTTATGTTAAAGGGCGTCATCAATACGCCCTTAATTCAATAAACGTCCGTATCAGTTGAAGTTCAGGATAGCCAACACTTTTTTTGCAATCTATACATCACTAATTAAATAACTAAACTTAGCATTTGCATTTGCATTTGCATTTGCATTTGCATTTGCATTATTAAATCTAATTTTTTTACCCGGGAGTAAAGAGACATCCTAAACGTAATATTTGCCATCTACACCTAAGATCCAGCTACCCTTGCTAATTCTACTTATACTTTCGTCCACAACCCATGCACCAAAAATACTTATGTTGCTGAATGATGTGCGTCGTGAAGAGCGCTGCGGTCGTTCTGACCTCATGATATCCCTCCTTAACATCCTGGCCTCGAATATTCGCCGGAATGAATTGATCTGTGTCGAAGCAGTTGAACTACTTAATCAGGAAGCGGAAAAAATCTAGGCTCAGGCTGAGGAGGCGCATTGATGGCTGACTCAATGGACATCGTGCAGCAACCTGTCAATCCCGGTACGTAAAGACATGGCGCTGAGCATTGGTCGCAAGGCTGCGCGCAAGTCAGCAGTTGAACATCAGGCACAGGACGTCACGCCCTTTAAGCCCCGCAAAACGCAGCCGGTGCGCAGCATAAAGGGCTGTATAAAAGGGCGAGATGTTTGCAAAGCTGCGCACGGCTAAGTATATGAAGACGCATGCCAGCCTGAATGAGACTGTTATCGAGTTTGCGGGTAACGTGCAGCACATGGCCCGCGTGCATCATTACGGACTGCGCGATCAGCCAGCCCGTGGGGGTAAATAAATTCTATATGAGGCAAGACCGCTGCTGGACTTGCCGAAAGGTTATAGTGAAACGTTACAATATCTAATGATTGAAGCACTGGGATTTGGCAGGTAACATTCTAGAATGTTTGTCGTCTATTATGGAGTTGTCATGTTTGAAAATTTCCTGTCGCTAGGTTCTCTTATATCTGTAACCTTAAGTTTCGCCCTTACCATTAAAGCATTAAATATAAATTACGTTAATAATAGTAGTGTAATAAAGTCAGAGATAACAGGTAATAACAACAACGTTTATGTAAATTACTCAGATTATTCAGGCAAAATCTCCAGCTTTAAACGTTTATGGGTTTGTATTGAGTTGATAATCTTGGCATTATTTCCAGTTTATCCTGATTTCTTCATAGATTCATTATCCACATTTTCCATATGTGCTTTATTTATTTGTGCGACCGGTACGTATAAAAACATCTCAGAAAATGTTAACAATGGAATTTACAGTCTTTTCTATCTAATTGGAACGGCGGTCATAAGTTTCTTTTCTATTTCTGCGTTATCTATGGTGCATGCCAATAAATATATATTCACTGACTATTATCTACGTGCTTATGAAACCATAGTCGGGGGGGGCTATATCCATGGATACTCGCAAGGGATAACCTCGATTATTGGAGAAGGTGTGGCCTACCTTGGGCTTTCAATTCTGTTTATTTCACTAATTCATTGTTGCTTTGGATTTCTAAATAGAGATAAGAATTTTGACGTGACATTTGATGCTATATTTCGCTGGGTGCCAGCCTCATTATTTGGCCATTTTTTTGCTTGTGGAGGCGTGATTGCTATTTTAAATCTTAACTTCAATTACATTACATGGATGTATCAAAACGTTTGGTACTATTTCTTTTCTTACTTCCTCTGATGTTTAGCTGTCCATGAACAAACGCTAAATCTTTTTTTCTCTGGTTGATGGGGCTATCTATCCCCATCAACTTACAAATATCTAAAATTCAGCGCCTGTTACGCAATCTGATCCGCATAGGAACCGTGTCGGCCGTCAATCTTGACGGCGGGTTGTGCCATGTCGATACCGGAAAAAAATATTACCGGCTGGCTGCACTGGCTGAGCACACACATGTGTAGAACCCGCTCGTGGAATGCCTCGTCAGTTGGTGAGCAGGCGCTTGTTCTCTGCCTGGGCGGCGAACTCGATACCGGTTTAGTACTTCCGGGCATTTCTCAGATGACAACCCTGCTCTGTCTGCCTCGGCCGATGCGCTGCACTGGTGATTTCTCGACGGCGTGGTGATCGAGTACGAGCCGGAAACCGGTGCTCTGACCGCAACCGACATACAGACGGCAACCAATAAAGCAGCGGTAAAAATCCTGTTCGACTCGCCAGAAGCTGAATGCACAGCGCTGCTCAAAACTGCGCAGTTGGAAGTCACCCAGGGCGGCACGATGAAAGGCAACGTAAGCATACCGGCGGCAATCTTTCCTCCAACGGCAAGGTATCGCGTTCGCATTTATATCCGGACGACAAAGACGGAAAAACGGGAGCGCCAGTATGACAACCGTATAATACATCGGCATGGAAAGGGAAACCGGCGGCATGCTGACCGACCTCGATCACATCCGGCAATCCGTGCGTGACATTCTGCTGCCCCCTGTCGGCACCAGAGTGATGCACCGCCAGTATGGTTCTCTTTATCCACACTGATTGACCAGCCGTAATACGAGGAGCTGCGCCTGCAGATTATGTCGGCTGACTATATGGTGCCTTTGAGGCGAAGCTCACCGCATACGTTATCGAGCAAAAGCGACTTGGCCGCGACCATTCGCCTGTCTGCGCTCTATGCCGCCATACACGTTGAGAGCGTGCAGCGCGTCAACCTTATCAAGCCTTCCGCTGACGTGGTGCTCGACAAACGCAGACCGCTTACTGCACGGGTTACACGCTGACCTTGGGAGGCATCGCTTTCGGCATGGATGAACTACATGCAGGCAGTACAGGTACTTGATACTGCCGCATCGAATAGTACATAGACGGAAAGGACTAAATTAAAATCCATTCTACGCCCGAATTTTTCAGTTAAAAATTTTTAATGACAAAATCTTTAATTCTGCCATTGAATCATTTCATCCAGCCTCTTCAGAATGTCGGGGAAATAGCTTTCATTAAGGCCAAAGCTGCCTTTAACCTGAACGCTGTCGGCATGGGGTTCCGGTCGGAGGATAAAATCAATAGTTACGCTATCAATACTATTTTCATTTGTCAGTATCATATCAAGCTGATGAATATCGCTCTGATATTTAAACGACTTTAACTTTTGCTGAGTAATTATCGCCTGATGAAAAGCTGAAAATTCTTTTTTCAACATTTTTAACTCTCCAACAGTGAACTCAGTCTTAAACGCCACCTTCAGGCCGCTTACCGAGAATTCGATCCAGGACTGTATCCAATCCCAGTGATGGTTAACAGGATCGGCTTCGTTATCCACAATGCGTTCAAAAGGTGCGATTGCAAAAGTAAATTCTTCACTCCTGATATCAAACATGGAAATGTTCCTGTTAATTAATGAAAATATTGAAAATGAGATATTGTCCAGTTTGATTCTCTGACAATCACCTCTAATTTGTACTTCTGATAGAAATACTCTTGAAGCTGCTTATCGAAGCGCAGCTTATAAATGTCCGTTTCGTATCGGGACATTCCCTTACCTTCACGAGGATCTGGCATGCGCTTGCCATAACGAATAGCCCTTTACTGAATTTGCAAAGGAACATATCGAGCGGGTTCGTACATATGGCTTGCGGCTGTTTCCGTCATTTTAAGTTTGCGCGCATGTAGCCCGAATTTCAGCCGCCCACGCAAAATAGATACCGTACCCTGACTAATTTTTGCTGAGATTGCCGCACGTGAGCCAGCTTCAAATAGTACCCGTCCGGTACGAAGAATACGAAAAACACCTAACGCCAATAATACAATATCAGTTGGATCAATTAGCGGTGTTTCAAGCGGTGCTTCTTAAAGGTGAAGAAAATGCCCCTGAACATCATAAATCTGCCACAAACCCGGAGCCTGTGCGACCGAGTAACCGATACACATACCGCTGGTTTCATCTGTTACGGGCTTTACATTTCCTGGCAAATGGCTGGGGCGAATCTCAAAAAAAACGCCCTGAGGCAATCTCGACTCAAATGTGTAGTAACGTCCAGGTTCCTGTTTTGCTGCTGTTCCTGATATCATTCTCAATCCCTCGTTCATGATAATGGCTGCATTATAGTGCCACACTAAGATAAAACGATCACTCTCCGAAATTTGCCTATGCGTCCGTCAGAGACCTATAAATACGTGAATCCCTCGGCACGAGCTGTGTCCCCTAACATACCTTCAATCAATGGACATCGGATGAATGATTAACGTCACTGTGTCTGCATTATCGAAATCAATAACGGCATGTTTGTCATGAAGACTTGATCCAACGTAATGCCCCAGATGGATTAATGAGAGTATTAGTCGAAGCGTGCGAAATAAGAGGTATTAAGATTGGGCCAGACCTGCCGAATTTTCATGAGATGAGACGCGCTGAAAGTCGATTATTTGATGTGAGAATTGAAGAAGTTTTTTGTAAAGGCCATTCGACCATAAAAAATTTTTCCATGAAGAAAAAACAATCGTGATTCAAGCGATCAGGAATATTTGATGGCATAGATTGAATAGTGTGATTTCGGGATGTTTCGTAACAATCACATAAAATCTTTAAAAATCATAAAACAAAAAAAGACCGAATACGATTCCTATATTCGGTCCAGGGAAATGGCTCTCAAGGAGCCGTGCGCTAAAAGTTGGCATTTATGAAGGCGATGTCGCCTTGCCATTTAACATTAGAACAGCGCGGTGGAATTGCCAGCAAACGGGAGGCGCAGGGGCATAAACCGGATCAGTTTGTGATCGCAACGGCAAAAAAGAGGGGTTGGGCGCAGCACGATGCTGCACCCGACAGGTTTATTTACCGCACAGCGCCTGGGTGCGCTCAACAATCGGCTGCAGACTCATCATCTGACCCGGATGCGCTTTGTCTTCGGCCTGGATCACGCTGATCGGCTGCGCTTTCACCTGTTTGTTTTTGAACAGTGTGTCGGCGATATCGTTCAGAGGGTATGTCATCAGCGTGCTCGGATTGATGGCAAACATCGCACCATCTTTCTCGCAGGTCAGCATCACCTCTTCACGGTTAAACGGCCACTTCTCTTTACCGATCTCAAAGCGGCTGACGGTAATGATTTGTGCCGCCAGCGCCTGGCCGCATACGGATAACAACAGGATTGCGGGGATCACTTTCTTCAGCAACATAACTACCCTTTTCTCTCTTAAACCACATTCAGGCTGGCGACAGCGTGGCAAATACGCTGACCAGCCCAACCACTCCACACGCCAGCAGCAGTTCAAGCTGCGTCATGCGAATAAATTTTTGCTGCGTCCCGCTGCCCGCCAGGCGGAATCGCGGCACCAGCCAGTATCGGTTAATCAACGCCACCAGCACCATCAGGGCAACCAGCAGCACTTTACACAGCAACAATATAATGTAGCGTGAATCGTGCCACGAGAGCGGCCAGCCCACGATCAATACGCTGTTAATCAGGCCACTCAGCAGCGTTAACGCCACCGCCAGATGACCATAGCGCGAAAAGCGCATCATGGTGCGGATAGCGTCGGCACGGCGATCGATCTGGCGCGCCTCTCGCATCAACAGCAACAGAGGCAGTAATCCGCCCGTCCAGAACGCCGCGGCAATCAGATGCAGTGCATGATTGAGCTGCTGAAACAATCCCGGCCAGCCATCGCGCATCGCGGCATGACCTATCAGAGCCATGCAGGCCAGTTGCAGTACGCCTGCCAGCAGTAACACCGGCTGACGCAGCCGCCCGGTCAGTAACAAACCAGCAACGGCCAGCAGGCTAAAGAGGATTTCCCACAGCCACACGCCACCGAAGTGCGTGCCAATCACCGCCTGCCAGATATCGACATCGGCCAGATTGGCGCTGTCGCCGCTCATCAACACATTCTGGCAGGCCAGCATCGCCAGTGCACTCAGCAGCGCCAGCCAGGCGCTCCCTTTCACCAGCGGGTTTAATCGTAGCGCCAGTAGGGGTCGATAGCGTCCGGGCGCCAGCAGCGCGCTGTAACAGGCGCTGCCGGTCATCAGCATCACGGCGATAAAATGCAGCGCGCGCAACAGGATCCAGAGGGTGGTCACCGGCGTTACTTCACGCTAAAGCGATAGCTTCCTGCCGTTTTATGTCCATCCACTGACAGCACATGCCAGTTAACCTGATAGCTGCCTGCTTTCAGGGGCTGAGACAGGCCGACAATCAGCCGGTTTTTCTGGCCAGATTCAACGCGGGCTTTAGCGGTGGCGACAGGCTTCTGTTCACTATCCAGCAGCGTGACGCCGCTGAATGCCGCTTCAATATCTTCACTGAAGTTCAGCGTCAACGCATCAGGGGATGCCGTGACCTGCGCTTTGGCCGCCGGGAGAGAAGACTGGAGATGCGCATGCGCCGCCGCCAGCGAACTGAATGCCATCAGTCCGGCTGCTGCCAGCGCAATAACCATGCGGGAAATCAGTTTTTTATGCATAAGATCATCCTTTTAACCGCCGCCAGGGCGATAAACGTGGCAAAAGGATACGCTGCTGTATTTGCACTGTCGAGGCCAGCGATGCGATCCTTTATCCTTGATTCAGACCGCCGAAAACATTACTTTTGCCCGCTATCGTCAGGAGAATATTATGAGCCATAACCTTGCCCGGCTGTCCCAGGAAGAGAAAGACAAGATTAATGTCGATTTGGCGGCAGCGGGTGTGGCGTTTAAAGAGCGCTATAACATGCCGGTCGTTGCCGAAATGGTGGCGCAGGAACAGCCCGAAGCGCTGCGTGACTGGTTTCGTCAGCGTCTGACGCAATACCGCCAGGCGTCGCTCAGCCTGTCGCGCCTTCCTTATGAACCGAAGATGAAGCAATGATATTTCGCGTTATTGATACTGAAACCTGCGGTCTGCAGGGCGGCGTAGTTGAAGTCGCATCCGTGGATGTTGTCGACGGCCAGATTGTGAATCCGATGAGCGATCTCACCCTGCCCGACCGCCCTATCAGCCGTCAGGCGATGGCGGTGCATCGCATTACCGAAGCGATGGTCGCCGGTAAACCGACCATTGAAGAGGCGATCCCACGTTATTACGGCAGTGCTTTTTATGTGGCGCACAACGCCAGCTTTGATCGGAGGATGCTGCCGGAAATGTACGGTGAATGGATCTGCACCATGCAGCTGGCACGTCAGCTCTGGCCGGGCATTAAATATGGCAACCAGGCTCTGCGTCATTCGCTAAAGCTGGATGTCACGCCGCCCGCTGACCTGCATGCTCACCGCGCACTCTATGACTGCTATGTTACGGCGGCGCTGCTGATCCGAATCATGGAGATCTCCGGCTGGAGTGCCTCCGAGATGATTGTGCGGTCACAACCGGCGGCCCAGCGCGATGACGTTCTGCCGTTTGGCAAATACCGCGGACAGGCGATTGCGGTGGTTGCGCGCAAGGATCCGGGCTATCTGAAGTGGATGCTGGATAACGTCAGCGATTTGCGCCCGCCATTGCGGCAGGCGCTGCGTAAGTACCTGACCGAATCTCAGTAATCCTGAGCCGGCGGTAAGGTGCCCTGCGCCAGCCCCAGCAGGAAGCTGTACTCCATCGCGATCCCTTCATAGGCTTTGTAGCGCCCCGACTTGCCGCCGTGCCCCGCATCCATGTCGGTGCAAAGCAGCAGCAGGTTATTGTCGGTTTTCATCGATCTCAGTTTCGCCACCCATTTGGCCGGTTCCCAGTACTGCACCTGCGAATCGTGCAGACCAGTGGTGACCAGCAGGTGGGGATAGGCTTTCGCCTCGATGTTGTCATAAGGGCTGTACTGGCGGATATAACAGTAGTACTCAGGATCGTTGGGGTTGCCCCACTCGTCATACTCGCCGGTGGTCAGAGGAATCGACTCATCCAGCATCGTGGTGACCACATCCATAAATGGCACCTGAGCTACCACGCCGTGGAACCGTTCCGGTGCAAGATTAATCACCCCGCCCATCAGCAGGCCGCCCGCGCTGCCCCCCATGGCATAGAGCCGTTCCGGGTGTCCGATGCCGCGCGCAACCAGCGCGTTAGTGACATCGATAAAATCGGTGAAGCTGTTCATTTTGTTCAGCAGGCGACCGCCGTCATACCATTGCTGCCCCAGCTCACCGCCGCCGCGCACCTGTATCAGCGCATAAACAAAGCCGCGATCCAGCAGGCTCAGGCGGCTGACGCTGAAATCGGCATCCATGCTGCTGCCGTAGGCACCGTAGCCATAAACCAGCATCGGGTTCTGACCGGGCTGATAGTGTTTGCGGTGATACACCAGCGATACAGGCACTTCGGTGCCATCACTGACTTTAATCCAGTGGTGTTCGCTTTTGTAATCTTCCGCGTTAAAGCCTTTCACCGCGCTCTGCTTCAGGATGCGGCGTTCGCCGGTATCCATATCCAGCTCAAACAGCGTGGTCGGCGTGGTCATCGACGAATAGCCGTAGCGCAGTTTGCTGGTGCGCGGCGTCGGATTGTAGGCCAGCCAGGTCACATAGGTCGGGTCGTCAAAGGCGATGCCGCTGGTTTCACCACTGGCCCAGTTGATCTGCCGCAGGCTGGTTAAGCCGCGCTGGCGCTCCTCGACCACCAGCCAGTCCCGAAACAGCTGAAAATCTTCCATCACCACCTGTTCCCGTGCCGGGATCAGCGTTTCCCAGCGTGACTCGTCCAGATAGCGACTGCGGTAAAGCCCGAAGTTTTCGCCTTCCCGGTTGGATCGAATGAAGAACTGATGCTCGTAGTGGTCGATGCTGTACTCATGATCGCGGCGGCGCGGCAGAAACACATGGGGCTGCGCGTCGGGAAAGTTCGCATCAATCAGCTGAATTTCGCTGGTGTTGGTGCTGTAGAGCGCAATCATGATGAACTGCTTAGAGGTGGTCTTATGTACGCTGAGATGATAAGTGTCATCCTGCTCTTCATACACCAAATGGTCAGCAGACTGTGGTGAACCGAGTTCGTGTCGCCATACCTGATAGGAGAGCAGCGTCTGCGGGTGTTTTCGCACATAGTAGAGGGTGCGCGAGTCGTTACCCCACGCGAAGCTGGAAGAGGCATTGCTCAGCACTTCAGGGTACCAGCTGCCACTCTCCAGGTTACGGAAGCGGATGCCATATTGCCGGCGAGACAGGAAATCTTCAGCCAGCGCCATGACCCTGTTATCCGGACTGATATGCAGCGCGCCCATGGTGTAGAAATCGCTGTGCGAAGCGCGCTGGTTGGCATCCAGCAGCAGGCTCCACTCGTCAGACTCATCGCTCGCTGCGGGCTGGCGGTAATAGGCCGGATATTCGTTACCGCTCTGGTAGCGGCTCTGATAACGGTAGCCATTTTTCACATAGGGCACCGAGTGATCTTCAGGCGGCAGCCGATCGATAATCTCTTTTAATACCCGGTCCTGCAGTGGCTGCTGTGACGACATGATTTTTTTGCCGTAGTTGTTTTCGGCACGCAGGTAATCAAGGACCTCGCTGTTTTCGCGCTTGTCGTCGCGCAGCCAGTAGTAGTCGTCAACGCGCGTCTCGCCGTGCAACGTCATCTCATGGGGTATTTTTTTTGCGATGGGTGCTTTCATCCATCCGTCTCCGTGAACGTAATGATCTGTAAGCGTAACACTTCAGCAGCGGGAAGCCAGGTATAGGTTGAGAAGCAGCCGCTGGCGGATCACATCCTGTGACCCGCCAGCGGAATATCAGAGAGATTAACTGGCGGGTAAACGGGCTTTCTCAGCCTCAAGATCCTGCTGGATGCCGTCGCGCACATCCTGGGGGATTTTCAGCGCGTCGCCCAGCGCGGAGAGGTAGCTGCGCTCCATGAAGTGATCAACGTCGATAGCGGCACAGCTCAGGAAGTAGAGCTCCAGCGCCTCTTCCTCGTTTTTCACATCGGCAGCCAGCCACTGCGGATCCAGCGGGCGGTTCATCGCTTTCTGGATCAGCTGTTCCGCTTCCTGTCCGTAGCCGGACTGATGAATATTCTGCTCAATCGCTGCCCGTTCCTGATCGTCAATGTGCCCGTCGCTCTTGGCGGCAAACACCAGCGCCGTTACCAGACGTTCAGCCCGCAGGTTAACCGGCGTCTGCGCCACGCCAAAGTCAGGTTCATTCTGGTGTGCTTCGCTGACCCGCTGCTTATATTTGTTCCATAGCACCGCGCCCGCAGCCGCACCGCCACCGATAATCAGCGCCTTGCCGCCATATTTTGTCAGCAGTTTGCGCGACGATTTACTGGCTATCAGCATACCGGCCAGGCCGCCCAGCGCACCCGGCGCCAGCATGTCGCTTAAGCCGCCGCCCGATTTGCCCTCACCGCCCTTCTTCGTCAGTACCGACTGAATTTGTTGCAACCAGTTATTCATCATCCACTCCTTTTAAGACGTCAGCCCGCTATCCTGACGAAAAGGATGTCAGGAAACGTCAGAGCGGGAAAAGTAAGGCAAAAAGTCGTGTCAGATGGACGGAAGATGAGAACGCAAACGTTTTCGTTTATACTTGCGCGCGAATTTTGACTGCTTAGGTGAAGAAATGACGACTCTCGGAACAGCGCTGCGTCCGGCAGCCACGCGTGTGATGCTATTGGGTTCAGGTGAACTGGGTAAAGAGGTGGCGCTGGAGTGTCAGCGTCTGGGTGTGGAGGTGATCGCGGTTGATCGTTATGCCGATGCTCCGGCGATGCACGTTGCCCATCGCAGCCATGTGATTAACATGCTGGATGGCGCGGCACTGGCTGCGCTGATAGCTGAAGAGAAGCCTGATTTTGTCGTACCGGAAATCGAAGCCATCGCCACGGAAACCCTGGTTGAGCTGGAGGAGCAAGGCCAGCGCGTGGTGCCGACTGCCCGTGCTGCGCGGCTGACCATGAACCGCGAAGGCATTCGTCGGCTGGCGGCTGAAGAGCTCTCTCTGCCGACCTCCCGCTATCGCTTTGCCGATAGTAAGGCGCGCTTTGATGAAGCGGCTACCGAAATCGGCTTTCCCTGCATTGTGAAGCCGGTAATGAGCTCCTCCGGCAAAGGTCAGAGCTTCATCCGCGACCCCAGCCAGCTCGAGAGCGCCTGGGACTATGCGCAACAGGGTGGCCGCGCGGGTGCCGGACGCGTCATCGTCGAAGGGGTTGTCGACTTCGATTTTGAGATCACCCTGCTGACCATCAGCGCAGTCGATGGCATTCATTTCTGTGCGCCGATTGGTCACCGTCAGGAGGATGGCGATTATCGTGAATCCTGGCAGCCGCAGCAGATGAGTGATGTGGCGCTGCAGCGGGCACAGGATGTTGCCGCGCAGGTGGTTAAGGCGCTGGGCGGCTATGGCTTGTTTGGCGTTGAGCTGTTTGTCTGCGGTGATGAGGTGGTATTCAGCGAAGTTTCGCCGCGTCCTCACGACACCGGCATGGTGACGCTGATTTCACAGGATCTGTCAGAGTTTGCCCTGCACGTGCGGGCGTTTCTCGGTCTGCCGATTGGCGCGATTCGCCAGTATGGTCCGTCAGCGTCCGCCGTTATTCTGCCGCAACTCACCAGCCAGAATGTGCAATTTGTGAATGTCGAAGCGGCGCTGGGTGCCGGTCTGCAACTGCGCCTGTTCGGCAAGCCGGAAATCAGCGGTCAGCGTCGTCTGGGCGTGGCACTGGCCAGCGGTGACAGCACCGATCAGGCGATTGCGCGTGCCGTTGCCAGCGCAGCAGCGCTCACGGTTCAGGGGTAAACGTGTGCGGTGAGCAGACGCTCACCGCCATAACTTACTTCGCGCCTTCAACAGCTTCGCGTGCCAGGCGGGTGATGCGATCCCAGTCGCCCGCTTCCAGCGCGTCGTTGGGCACCAGCCAGGAGCCGCCGATGCACAGCACGCTTTTCAGCGCCAGATAGTCACGGTAGTTCGCCGGAGAGATGCCCCCGGTTGGGCAGAATCGCACCTGCGGGAAGGGTCCGCCAATCGCCTGCAGCGCTTTGACGCCGCCGTTCGCTTCTGCCGGGAAAAACTTGAACTCGCGCAGACCGTAGTCCATACCGGTCATTAACTCAGAAACGGTGCTGATGCCGGGAATCAACGGTACCGGCCCTTCAACCGCCGCTTTCAGCAGCGACTCGGTGACGCCAGGGCTGATCACAAACTGCGCACCGGCATCGGTCACTTCCTGTAACTGCTGTGGGTTGATCACGGTTCCCGCACCGACGATCGCATCCGGCACTTCTTTGATCATTGCACGTAAGGCATCCATCGCCACGGGTGTGCGCAGCGTCACTTCCAGCACCCTGACACCGCCTGCCACCAGCGCTTTCGCCATCGGCACCGCATGTTCCAGTTTATTCACGACGATGACCGGTACGACAGGTCCGGTGGTCAGAATCTGTTCTGCACTCGTTTTCCAGTTTTTCATCAGTTCCCCTTGCTTGATAACACCAGGATTGCGACCCGGTCATGGAGCATTGGCTCCTGCCCTGTAAATTGCGTCACTACCATACATGATCAACTTCCTGAGCGTCTATCATCCTGCAACCATTTTGAAACGGCAGTTCAGTTTTATTCATATCGGCTGGCCCGGTTAAAGGGCGAAAAAAAAGCCCGCGTTGCGGGCTTCATTATCACGTCTGTTATTCGAACTCGTTCCACGAACGGCCATCGCGGGTGATCATCGCCACGGAGGCCACCGGGCCCCAGGTGCCCGCCTGATACGGCTTGGAAGAGTCACCATCCGCAGCCCAGGCGTCGATGATGGAATCGACATAGGTCCATGCGGCTTCAACTTCATCGCGGCGTACAAACAGCGCCTGGATACCGCGCATGCTTTCCAGCAGCAGACGCTCGTAAGCATCGGCAAGGTGCGACTGGTTAAACGTCTCGGAGTAGCTCAGATCCAGCTTGGTGGTCTGCAGTTTGTGCTTGTGATCGAGGCCTGGCACTTTGTTCAGGATCTCGATATCCACCCCTTCGTCCGGCTGCAGACGAATGGTCAGCTTGTTCTGCGGCAGCTCTGAGTAGGAGTCTTTAAACAGGTTCATTTCCGGGTTTTTGAAGTAAACCACCACTTCTGAACACTTGGTCGGTAAACGCTTACCGGTACGCAGGTAGAACGGTACGCCCGCCCAGCGCCAGTTGTCGATATCGACACGAATTGCCACGAAGGTCTCTGTGGCGCTCGACTTATTGGCACCCTCTTCTTCCAGGTAGCCCGGCACTTTTTTGCCCTGAACAAAGCCAGCGGTGTACTGGCCGCGCACGGTTTTCTCACGCACGTTGGTCTGATCGATGCGGCGCAGCGAGCGCAGCACTTTAACTTTTTCGTCACGGATGCTGTCGGCGCTGAGATCGGATGGCGGCGACATGGCGATCATGGTCAGAATCTGCAGCAGGTGGTTCTGGATCATGTCGCGCATCTGGCCCGCTTTATCGAAGTAACCCCAGCGGCCTTCGATACCCACTTCTTCGGCCACGGTAATCTGGACGTGGTCGATGGTGCGGTTATCCCAGTTATTCACGAAGATAGAGTTAGCAAAGCGCAGCGCCAGCAGGTTAAGCACGGTCTCTTTGCCGAGGTAGTGGTCAATACGGAACACCTGGCTCTCATCAAAGTACTCACCAACGCTGTCGTTGATCTCCTGTGAGGTTTCCAGTGAAGTGCCCAGCGGCTTCTCCATCACTACGCGCGCCGGTTTAGCATTCAGCTTCGCGGTGCCCAGACCCTGGCAGATAGCGCCAAAGGTGCTGGGTGGCATGGCGAAGTAGTTGATGGTGGTGCGATTTTTCTGGTCCAGCATCTTGCCCAGTTTCGGGAAGTGCGTGGTGTCGTTGACATCGAGGTTGCAGAAGTCGAGACGATTGCTGAGTTTGTCCCACAGCGCTTCGTCAATCTTCTCCTTCATGAAGGTTTCCAGTGCTTCACGTACCACTTTGGTGTATTCCGCTTTATCCCACTCGGCACGGCCGACACCAATAATGCGGGTTTCCTCGTGGATCTGCCCCGCTTTCTCTAACTGGTACAGTGAAGGCAACAGTTTACGGCGTGCAAGATCGCCTTTGGCACCGAAAATCACCAGATCGCATGCCTGGGCTGTTTGTGTTACCGCCATTTTCCTCTCCTCGTTGCAGGATAGTCCGGTGGGGATGCATCCTCTGCCACCGGGTCCAGGTTATTATTTTCTTTGAGCACAATGTACTTTTTTCCCCGCGCCAGGTAAACCGACTCGCCGGGTCAACCGCATTAACTCTGTACCGGATGTGCTATGCGCGTGTGATGACACGTGCGGATTGCCGGTTTTTTCTGTGTCTGTTGGTGTCAGGAAAATCAGGCACCGGTCAAAGTATCCCAAAAAAAAGGGCAATCGACTTGTCCGCCGTTGCGCCTGGCAGGTGCTGACACGATATAGTCTCTGTTAATCGACTCTGACGACAGGGATAATTGAAATTGGTAAAAGTGATTATGGTCATCGGCTTATGAATATGCTGGAGAAAATTGAGGCGCAGTTCGCCGCGCTCAGCAATGCGGAACAGAAAGTCGCCCGACAGATTCTGGCTGCGCCTCAGGCAGCGATGCACTCCAGTATCGCAACCCTGGCGCGCGAAGCCTGCGTCAGTGAACCCACCGTGAATCGCTTTTGTCATCGACTGGGCGCGCGCGGCTTTCCCGACTTTAAGCTGCAACTGGCGCAGAGCCTGGTGAAAAGCAGCAACTGGGTTAGCCGGGGCGTGGAGGACGATGACAGTGTGGAGAACTACAGCCACAAAATCTTTGACTCGGCGCTGGCAGGGCTGCAGCGGGTGCGGGATCAACTGGATAGCGCCCAACTGCAGCAGGCCGTCACCCTGCTCACTCAGGCTGACAAACTCGCCTTTTTCGGGCTGGGTGCTTCCGCTGTGGTGGCGCATGACGCCTTTACCAAATTTCTGCGCTTTAATCTGCCGGTCATCTGGTCAGACGATATTGTGATCCAGCGCATGAGTTGCATAAATAGTCGAGCCGGTGACGTTTTTGTTCTCATTTCGCATACTGGACGCACAAAAAATATGGTAGAACTGGCTCGCCTGGCCCGTGTAAACGGTTCCACCGTTATAGCCATCACCTCTGCCGATTCTCCCCTTGCCCATGAAGCAGCGATAGCTTTAGTGCTTGATGTACCGGAAGATACGGATATCTATTTGCCGATGGTATCGCGCCTGGCGCAGTTGACCGTGATCGATGTGTTGGCGACCGGTTTCACCCTGGAACGGGGTGCGCCCTTCCGGGAAAACCTGAAACGCGTGAAAGAGGCGTTGAAAGCGTCGCGTTACGAAAAGCACACCATTCGGGAAAAGGATGATCAGTAAAAAATTAACATCACATTTACAATGTGAGTCGTATCACAACCCGTCGATCATATAGAATAGATAACCATGCTGTGTCCACAGACCAGGGCACGCTTAAATGTTTACGGAGTCCTCGATGTCAAGACGTCTCAGAAGAACCAAAATCGTTACAACCCTCGGCCCGGCCACCGATCGTGATAATAACCTTGAAAAAATCATCGCTGCCGGCGCGAACGTTGTACGACTCAACTTCTCTCACGGCACGCCAGAAGATCACCAGATCCGTGCCGATAAAGTACGCGAGATTGCCGCAAAACTGGGTCGCCACGTGGCCATCCTCGGTGACCTCCAGGGTCCAAAAATTCGTGTTTCAACCTTCAAAGAAGGCAAAGTTTTCCTGAATATCGGCGACCGTTTCCTGCTGGATGCCAATCTGGGTAAAGGCGAAGGCGATAAAGAGCGCGTCGGTATCGACTACAAAGGCCTGCCTGCAGATGTGGTGCCGGGCGATATCCTGCTGCTGGATGATGGTCGCGTGCAGCTGAAAGTGCTGGAAGTTCAGGAGATGAAAGTGTTCACCGAAGTCACCGTGGGTGGCCCGCTGTCGAACAATAAAGGTATTAACAAGCTGGGCGGCGGACTCTCAGCAGAAGCGCTGACTGAAAAAGATAAAGCGGATATTATTACCGCCGCCAAAATCCGGGTCGACTATCTGGCCGTCTCTTTCCCACGCTGTGGTGAAGATATGAATCTGGCACGTCGTCTGGCGCGCGAAGCGGGTTGTGACGCCAAACTGGTTGCAAAAGTGGAGCGTGCCGAAGCGGTCGCCAGCCAGGAAGCGATGGATGACATTATTCTGGCCTCTGATGTGGTGATGGTGGCGCGTGGCGATCTGGGTGTTGAGATTGGCGATCCGGAACTGGTCGGCATTCAGAAAGCATTGATTCGTCGTGCCCGTCAGCTTAACCGCACCATCATTACTGCAACGCAGATGATGGAGTCGATGATCACTAACCCGATGCCGACCCGCGCAGAAGTGATGGACGTGGCGAACGCCGTGCTGGATGGTACCGATGCCGTGATGCTCTCTGCGGAAACCGCAGCGGGTCAGTATCCGGCTGAAACTGTCTCAGCGATGGCGAAGGTCTGCCTGGGCGCGGAGAAGATCCCGAGCGTCAACGTCTCCAAGCATCGTCTGGACGTGCAGTTCGACAATGTCGAAGAAGCGATTGCCATGTCATCGATGTACGCCGCGAACCACCTGCAGGGCGTCACCGCGATCATCACCATGACCGAGTCAGGCCGTACCCCGCTGATGACCTCACGTATCACCTCGGGCCTGCCGATTTTTGCCATGTCACGCCATGAACGCACGCTGAATCTCACCGCGCTTTATCGCGGCGTAACGCCAGTGTTCTTCGACAGCAATAACGACGGTGTGGCGGCTGCGCATGATGCCGTTAACCTGCTGCGCGACAAAGGCTTCCTGGTCTCTGGCGATCTGGTTATTGTCACGCAGGGCGATGTAATGGGCGCTACCGGCACCACCAACACCACGCGTGTCCTGCGCGTGGATTAATTGAGCCCGGGTTTACATTGTCGGTGTAGAATAAACGACGCGACTGCCTGGCAGTCGCGTTTTCTTTTCTGACAAGGAGGCCAGATGGCCCGTTTCCACCCCATCAGCCAGCTTACCGGCCGAATTTTACTCTTTCCTCTGGCGTTAGTGCTGTTCGAGTTTGCCACCTATATTGCTCACGACATGATCCAGCCTGGTATGCTGATCGTCACCAGCGAATTTTCCGTCGGCCCTGAATGGGTTTCTACCTCGCTGACCGCTTACCTGATTGGCGGCGTGGTGCTGCAATGGCTGCTGGGCCCTCTCTCTGATAAGTTTGGCCGGCGACCGGTGATGCTCTTCGGCATCCTGTTTTTTGCCGTCGCCTGCATGCTGATGCACTGGGTCAGCTCGATTGAAGAATTTGTCAGCCTGCGCTTTATTCAGGGCATCAGCCTCTGCTTTATCGGCGCAGTCGGCTATGCCGCGATTCAGGAGGCCTTTGATGAGGCACTGGCGGTGCGCATGATGGCGCTGATGGCCAACGTGGCGCTGCTGGCTCCGCTGGCGGGTCCGCTTGCTGGTGCAGCCTGGCTTACCATTGGCAGCTGGCGCAGCATGTTCTGGCTGTTTGCCGCCTGCAGCCTGGTTGCCTTTGTGGTGCTGTGGCGTGTGATGCCCGAAACCGCCGGTGACCGCAGTCACTCCATCGCTCTGCCCAATCTGGCGCGCAACTACGGCCGGCTGATGAAAGACCGGCTGGTGATGTTTGGTTCCTTCGCTATCGGGCTGGTGTTTATCCCGATCCTCACCTGGGTTGCCCTTTCGCCGGTGATCCTGATGCACGACGAAGGTCTGTCGCGTATGCAGTACGCCCTGTTGCAGTTGCCGGTGTTTCTGGCAATGATCGCCGGTAACCTGACGCTAAGTAAGCTGGCGGGACGCGTGCCCATAGAACAGCCGGTGAAGTTCGCCGCCTGGCCGATTCTGATTGGTCTGAGCCTGGCGTTGGTGGCGAGCCTGATGAACAGCCACGGTTATCTGCTGATAACCGCGGGTCTGAGCCTCTACGCTTATGGCGCGGGCATGGTCAATGCAGGACTCTATCGCCTGACGCTCTACGCCAGCAACGAAGGCAAAGGCAGCGTGGCAGCGATGCTGGGAATGATCAGTATTATGACGCTGGCAGTGGGAATTGAGCTGGCGAAAAGTGGCTACTTCAGCGGCGGCACGCTGTGGTTTTGTCTGGTCAATTTTATCAGCGGCGTGCTCTGGTTTGGTCTGGTGATCCTGTTTATGCGCGAGCGTAAACGTCGCAGCAGGCTGGAGGCGTTATAAACAGGCAGCGCAGCCACAGGTTTACCCTGAGCAGGCAGCTCAGAAGTTCAAAGCGATGAGAGTATATGACTGTAGCAAAACAGCGCGGGCCAGGGAGGGCGCCTTATGCGTCTTTGCGAAAGGCGTCTGCTTCCTGAGCCAGTTCCTTCCCTCTCATCATAAAAAGGCCGCTTGCGCGGCCTTTTTACTATTTGCGCGGATACAGCTCTTTACGCGAATACGGTTCAGTCTCACCCGCTTTGCGGGTCTTCAGCAGCTTGAGGATCCACGTGTACTGCTCGGGATGCGGGCGGACAAAGACTTCAACTTCTTCATTCATCCGGCGAGCCAGCTGATGGTCATCCGCCTCCAGCAGATCGTCCATCGGCGGACGAACATAAATCTCAAGCACATGCCGTTCACTGTTATAAACCGGGAACAGTGGCACCACGCGGGCACGGCACAGCTTCATCAAACGCCCCAGAGCCGGCAGCGTCGCTTTATAGGTGGCAAAGAAATCGACGAACTCGCTGTGCTCCGGACCATGATCCTGATCGGGCAGATAGTAGCCCCAGTAACCCTGTCGTATCGAACTGATAAACGGCTTAATTCCGTCATTGCGGGCATGCAACCGGCCGCCATAGCGGCGACGTGCCGTGTTCCAGGCATAGTCCATCAGCGGGTCGCTCTGATTATGGAACATCGCCGCCATCTTCTGGCCTTCTGATGCCAGCAACATCGCGGGAATATCCACCGCCCAGCCGTGTGGCACCAGGAAAATCACATTCTGCTCGTCAGCCATCATCTGATCGATAATGTCACGACCATGCCACTCAACACGATCACGGATATGCGCCGGATCGCGCAGTACCAGCTCGGTCATCATTGCCATCGCCTGCGGTGCCGTCGCAAACATTTCATCGACCAGTGCTGCGCGCTGCGCCTCGCTGAGTTCCGGCAGACAGTAATAAAGGTTAATCAGCGCACGGCGACGCGCACCCTTTGCCAGCTTACCCGCGAAACGGCCCAGACGCCCCAGTAGCGGATCGCGCACTTTTGGGGGTAAATAAGCCAGACCCGCCAGCGCACCAATTGCCAGCCAGCTGCCCCAGTACTTAGGTTTGAGAAAAGAACGTTCAAAAACGGGAATAAATTCAGTGTTATTTTTTTTACGGGTTTCCATGCACTCGCCTCAAGCAATGACCGGCTAATGATAGTGACGACCTGAAAATTTGCAATCATCCTGCGCCAGATAGCAAAAAACCGACGGGGAACCCGTCGGTTTTTACGCGATTTGACGAAATTCGCTTATTTAAGACCCAGCTGCGGCAGCCAGGATTTAACCTGTGCCAGGTAATCACTGCGATCTTTGCCGGTCAGGCCTTCCATGCGCGGCAGTTTCGCCGTTAATGGGTTCACTGCCTGATTATTGATCCAGATTTCGAAATGCAGATGCGGCCCGGTGGAACGTCCGGTATTGCCTGACAGTCCAATACGGTCGCCACGCTTCACTTTCTGTCCAGGCTTCACCAGCACTTTCTTCATATGCATATAGCGCGTCATATACTGACGACCATGACGTATCGCGACGTAGTTACCGGCGGCACCGCCGTTCTTCGCCACGACGATCTCACCATCACCCACCGCCAGCACCGGCGTACCGATTGGCAGCGCAAAATCGACACCTTTATGCGGTGCAATACGGCCGGTGACCGGGTTGAGACGACGCGGATTAAAGTTAGAGGAGACACGATATTGCTTCACCGTCGGGAAGCGCATAAAGCCGCGCGCCAGACCGGAGCCGCTACGATCGTAGAACTTGCCATCTTCGGCGCGGAAAGCGTAATAGTCTTTACCTCCGCTGCGCAGGCGCACACCCAGCAACTGACTCTGCGCACTCTTCCCATCCAGCATTTCGCGTGACATCAGTACGCTGAACTGGTCTCCCGCACGCAGCTTACGGAAATCCATCTGCCACTGCAGCGCTTTGATTACGGCGCTGGATTCGGCACTGCTCAGCCCGGCACGCTGGGCGCTGGCGGCGAAACTGCCGCGCACTTCGCCCTGCATCACGCTGTTGCGCCATTCACCCTTCTGCATCTCCGCATCCATCTTAAAGCCGCCTTTAGGGGTGCGCTCATAGGTGCGGGTTTCACGGCGGGAGATTTCCCAGCTCAGGGTTTTCAGGCCACCATCATCATCCAGCGTCCAGCTCAGCTGCTGACCAACCTGCAGATTACGCAGGTCGCGGTCGCTCATCACCAGCGCATTAATGTCACTGATGTCGATGCCATACTGATTCAGCGCACTGCTCAGGGTATCGCCCGATGAAACGGTGTAGTCGTGAACCCCTGCCGTTTGGGGCACATCGGTATCGACATCGTCCGCAGGCAGTTCTTCGTCCGGTTCCGGTGTGCTCTGATCGATAGGCTCACTGGCTTCCGGCAACAGCGTGCGGAACGTGTTCTTATCCAGTTCGATATTTTTGACGATGGGCGTCACATCATCCGAAGGATGATAAACGTAAGGCCGCCAGACAGCGACGGCCAGAGTGACTACAGTTAAAGAACCCAGCATTACGCGGTGGGGGCGCGGCAAATTATTAAATGCGAGGGCGACAGAGCGGGCTATCTGCTGCACTTTTACCTATTCCTCATGCTCCATTCAGGCAGCTTTCATACTGGCTCGACAGTTGTGAGAGGAATTTCACATAGCTGTCTTTGGCTAAGCTGATGTCTGTTCCCAGAGGATCGAGCGTGCCTTTACGCACCTGCGTTCCGCGGGCGACAGCATCGATGACTGCTGGCCTGAATTGTGGCTCAGCAAAGACGCAGACCGCCTTTTGCTCAACCAACTGTGTTCGTATCTGATGTAAACGCTGAGCGCCCGGCTGAATTTCAGGATTGACGGTAAAGTGCCCGGTAGGCGAGAGACCGTATTGTTTTTCAAAGTACGTGTAAGCGTCGTGAAAAACGAAATATCCTTTATTTCTGACCGGAGCGAGTTGTGCGCTAACGCGTTTGTCCGTGTCCGCCAAAGCTACCTCAAACTGCTGGAGGTTGGCGTCAAGTTTGGCTTTATCTTGCGGCATAAGTTCCAATAATTTTCCATGGATTGCAACCGCGGTCTTGCGCGCAATCTCTGGCGACAACCACAGGTGCATATTAAACTCGCCGTGATGATGGTGATGAGCATCGGCGTCCTGTTCTTCGGATTTTTCCCCTGTGTGTTCATCTTCATCTTCACCACCGCTAATCAATAACGGTTTTACCCCGTCGATGTTCACCATCGCGAGGTTTTTTTGGGGCGGAAGTTCAGACGCAGACTTCGCCATAAAGGCTTCCATTTCAGGCCCGACCCAGACGACTAAGTCCGCGGTTTTTAAGCGTTTTGCATCAGAGGGCCGCAAAGAATAATCGTGTTCAGAAGCCCCATCCGGAAGCAGTACTTCAACCGGTGTGACACCATCAGCAATGGCCGCAGCGATAAACCCTACCGGTTTAAGCGAAGCCACGACATTCGCCTGAGCAGGAAGGGTTAACAAAGCTGAAACCGATAAAGCCGTTAAGGCGAATAATGCGCCCTTTTTATTATGTAACATATTGCGTCATTCCATCGTGACCATGAGTTAGAATGTGATATTATAACATTCGAAATTCTGTGCAACCTGTAAATACTATGACCTCACTTGTTACACTCGATAATGTTTCGATAAAGTTTAATCAGCGCAATGTGTTATCAGGTGTCAGCCTGGCCTTGCAGCCTGGGCGGATCCTGACTCTGCTGGGTCCCAACGGCGCTGGAAAATCAACGCTGGTGCGTGTGGTGCTTGGCCTGCTCGCCCCCACTACCGGTAGCGTTCAGCGTGATCCCGGTCTGCGTATTGGCTATGTGCCACAGAAGCTGCACATTGATCCGACCCTGCCGGTGACGGTGGAGCGCTTTATGCGTCTGACCCGGGGCAGCAAAAACGCCGAAATCCTGCCAGCACTGAAACGCGTGCAGGCGGGTCATCTGCTCAATTCCCCGCTGCAAAAGCTTTCCGGTGGTGAAACCCAGCGTGTGCTGCTGGCGCGTGCCCTGCTCAATCAACCTCAGCTGCTGGTGCTGGATGAGCCTACGCAGGGGGTGGATGTGAACGGTCAGGTGTCACTCTATGACCTCATCAATCAGTTACGCGTTGAACTGAACTGCGGCGTACTGATGGTCTCCCATGACCTGCATCTGGTGATGGCCAAAACCGACGAAGTGCTGTGCCTTAACCATCACATCTGTTGTTCCGGTACCCCGGAAGCGGTATCACAGCATCCGGAATTCATCGCCATGTTTGGTCCGCGCGGCGCGGAGGAGCTGGCAATTTATCGTCATCATCATAATCACCGTCACGACCTTCAGGGACGTATCGTTTTACGCAAAGGACAGGGTCCATCATGATTGAGTTGTTATTACCGGGTTGGATAGGCGGTGTGATGTTAGCGCTGGCTGCCGGTCCGCTGGGGTCGTTTGTTGTCTGGCGCAAGATGTCCTATTTCGGCGATACCCTGGCGCATGCCTCGCTGCTGGGCGTGGCATTTGGCCTGCTGTTTAATGTGAATCCTTACTACGCAGTGATTCTGGTTACGGTCTGTCTGGCGCTGGGGCTGGTCTGGCTGGAGCGTCGTCCGCATCTGGCTATCGATACCCTGCTGGGGATTATGGCGCACAGTGCGTTGTCGCTGGGCCTGGTGGTCGTCAGCCTGATGAAGAACGTTCGCGTCGATCTGATGGCGTATCTGTTTGGCGACCTGCTGGCGGTGACGCCAGACGACCTCTGGATGATGGGTGGCGGCGTGGTGATCGTATTGCTGGTGATGGCGTGGCAGTGGCGGTCGCTGCTGTCGATGACCATCAGCCCGGAACTGGCACAGGTGGATGGCGTCAATATCCAGCGTACCCGACTGATTCTGATGCTGGTCACGGCACTGACGATCGGAGTGGCAATGAAGTTCGTGGGTGCGCTGATCATTACCTCACTACTGATTATCCCCGCTGCGACCGCACGTCGTTTTGTGCGCTCGCCGGAAGGCATGGCGGCCGTCGCCGTCGTCATCGGGGTGATCGCCGTAACCGGCGGTCTGACCTTCTCCGCTTTTTACGACACGCCAGCCGGGCCTTCAGTAGTGCTTTGCGCCGCCATCCTGTTTATCTTCAGTATGGTACGTAAACCGGCAGTCTAGTTACTCTTCGCGCGTAATGCCGAAATGACGATAAGCATGCTGCGTGGCCATCCGGCCACGCGGTGTGCGCTGAATGAAGCCCTGCTGAATCAGGAAGGGTTCAATCACATCTTCGATGGTTTCGCGCTCTTCACCAATGGCGGCAGCCAGGTTATCCAGCCCCACCGGCCCACCCATAAATTTGTCGATGATCGCCAGCAGCAGTTTACGGTCCATGTAATCGAACCCTTCGCTGTCTACGTTCAGCATATCCAGCGCGCTGCAGGAGACTTCACCGCTCAGGTCACCGTTAGCCCGCACTTCGGCGAAGTCACGAACGCGTCGCAGCAGACGATTGGCAATACGCGGCGTGCCGCGGGCGCGACGGGCGATCTCTAACGCCCCTTCGTCACTCAGCGCCAGACCCAGACAGGCGGCGCTGCGGCCTACGATGTGCTGCAAATCTTTAACCTGGTAGAACTCAAGCCGCTGCACAATGCCGAAACGATCGCGCAGCGGCGAGGTCAGCGAGCCCGCACGCGTGGTGGCGCCAATCAGGGTAAACGGCGGCAGATCGAGCTTGATTGAGCGTGCAGCCGGGCCTTCGCCAATCATAATATCCAGCTGATAATCTTCCATCGCCGGGTAGAGTATCTCTTCCACCACCGGTGAGAGGCGATGGATTTCATCGATAAACAGAACGTCGTGCGGTTCAAGGTTGGTCAGCATCGCCGCCAGGTCGCCCGCCTTTTCCAGCACCGGACCTGAGGTAGTGCGCAGATTAACGCCCATCTCGTTGGCCACGATGTTCGCCAGGGTGGTTTTACCCAGTCCCGGCGGACCGAAGATCAGCAGATGATCGAGCGCATCGCCGCGCAGTTGCGCTGCCTTGATGAAAATCTCCATCTGCTCACGCACCTGCGGCTGACCGACATACTCGGTCAGCATCTTCGGGCGAATAGCGCGGTCAATAACCTCTTCTTCGCTGATACTGGCAGCGGAGATCAGGCGGTCGGCTTCTATCATGAATTACCTCAAATGGCGGCGCGTAGCGCTTCGCGGATCAGGGTTTCGCAATCCGCATCCGGTCGTCCGACTTTACTGATCATACGGCTCGCTTCCTGCGGTTTATAACCCAGTGATACCAGCGCGGCAACCGCTTCGGCTTCCGCGTCATTGGTTTCCGGCTCGGCGCTCGGCGTGGTCAGCGTAAACGCAGAATCGCCGCCAAACAGGTCGCCGTGCATCCCTTTGAAGCGGTCCTTCATCTCGACCACCAGACGCTCAGCCGTCTTTTTGCCCACGCCTGGCAGTTTCACCAGTGAGGCGATCTCCTCTTTCTCAACAGCGGTTACAAACTGCTGCGCCGACATGCCGGAGAGGATCGCCAGCGCCAGCTTGGGTCCGACGCCATTCACTTTAATCAGTTCGCGAAACAGCGCGCGCTCCTGCTTGCTGTTAAAACCAAACAGCAACTGGGCATCTTCACGCACCACAAAGTGGGTAAAAATGACCGCTTCATGCTGAAGTTCAGGCAACTCATAAAAACAGGTCATGGGCATATAAATTTCATAGCCGACGCCGTGTGCCTCAAGCAGCACCAGTGGCGGCTGCTTTTCCAGAATATTGCCCCGTAAACGACCTATCACCTGAACGCTTCCTTAACTAACGAATGTGGCGGATTTTATAACATAAAAAAGGCTGGATGAATATCCAGCCTGAGAGTGAGACCTGGGCGATGACGGCTAACCTGAGCGTAACCGTCCGCGCGTCAGCACCAGCTTGCTGTCACTCATGCGCGCCGCATTCTGAGCCACATGACAGTGCGTAATGGCAATTGCCAGCGCATCGGCGGCATCGGCCTGCGGGTTCGCTGGCAGCTTCAGCAGGGTTCGCACCATGTGCTGTACCTGACTTTTCTCTGCGCTGCCGATGCCAACGACGGTCTGTTTAACCTGACGGGCGGCATACTCAAACACCGGCAGATCGTGATTTACCGCGGCAACAATCGCGGCACCGCGCGCCTGGCCGAGCTTCAGCGCGGAGTCTGCATTCTTCGCCATAAACACCTGTTCAATGGCGAAGAAGTCAGGTGAAAACTGCGTAATGATTTCACAGACGCCCGCATAAATCAGCTTCAGACGGGCGGGCAACTCGGTGGTATTAGTGCGGATACAGCCGCTGCCCAGATATGTGAGCTGGCGGCCAGTCTGACGAATAACACCATAACCGGTGATGCGTGAGCCGGGATCGATACCCAGGATAATCGACATTACGCCTCTTTGGTTAAAGTGATTACGGTAGACGCCATTACAGCGTTTCCGCTACCTCGTCGGAGATTTCACCGTTGTGATAGACCTCCTGCACATCGTCGCAATCTTCCAGCATGTCGATCAGACGCAGCAGTTTAGGTGCGGTTTCCGCATCCATTTCGGCTTTGGTGGTTGGGATCATCGCCACTTCTGCAGTGTCCGCTTTCAGGCCGAGTGCTTCCAGTGCATCACGCACCGTGCCCATCTCTTCCCATGCGGTGAAGACATCAATCGCGCCGTCGTCATAGCTGACCACATCTTCTGCGCCCGCTTCCAGAGCCGCTTCCATCACCGCATCTTCATCCTGACCCGGCGCATAGGAGATCACGCCTTTCTTGTTGAACAGGTAAGCCACGGAGCCGTCGGTGCCGAGATTCCCGCCGGTTTTGGTGAAGGCGTGACGCACTTCGCCCACGGTACGGTTACGGTTGTCACTCAGGCATTCAATCATGATGGCCGAGCCGCCAGGACCGTAGCCTTCATAGATGATGGTTTCCATGTTGGCATTGTCATCGCCGCCCACACCACGCGCGATAGCGCGATCCATGGTGTCACGCGTCATATTGTTCGCCAGCGCTTTATCCATCGCTGCACGCAGACGCGGGTTTGAGCCCGGATCGCCGCCGCCCAGCTTGGCCGCCGTCACCAGCTCACGAATGATTTTGGTGAAGATTTTGCCGCGCTTGGCATCCTGCGCCGCTTTACGGTGTTTGGTATTTGCCCACTTACTGTGTCCTGCCATTTTAACTTTTCTCCGATCTTTTACAGGGTGCAGGCTATTCTGCTTGCGAGCCTGTTTACCGTCCGTACGCATACAGGTGACTGACAACCTGCATGCCCCGAGGGCGAGCTTCGCGAAGCATCCTCATGTACAAGCGTACGCTGACGATGTCGCGCGGGCGGTGAACAACCTCACGGTGCCGATTACGCCTGACTGTTCAATATGTTGGTGAAGTCCGGTTAAAACTCACCAGATTCATAAAATTTAATCTATCCGCCGCCGGAATACCGGGCGATGGCGAGCATTCAGATAAATTCTTCAATTGCCTGGCGGTTACTCCATGATCGGGTTAATGCTGCAGCGTCCGCGGGTGCCAGCCAGCGAAACGTCAGATGCTCGGTGAGCATCACATTGCGCTCCGTCGGCAGTTGCAGGCGAAACCAGTGCTCGTGATTATGGGTGACATCAGGGGCATAGCGATGGCGGAAATGGGGAAAGATTTCAAAGTCGATTTGACGCTGACAATCCTCCACCTCCAGCCGCTCGGCCAGCACGTCGATGCCGACTTCCTCATTCACTTCACGACACGCGGTCGCCAGCGGTGACTCTCCCGACTCCAGGCTGCCGGTAACCGACTGCCAGAACGTGGGGTCGTCGCGTCGCTGCAGCATCAACACCCGGCCAGTATCGCGCGCCGAAATGATTACCAGCACTGAAACCGGGTGTTTATAGCCCATTATTTATTCTCAGGCTTTTCTTTTTTAACGACCTGAATACCGAGCTCCAGCAGGGAAGCCGGATTGGCTTCGCTTGGCGCTTCGGTCATCATGCAGGCGGCCGCGGTGGTTTTCGGGAACGCAATGACGTCACGAATGTTATCGGTGCCGGTCAGCAGCATGGTCAGGCGATCCAGACCAAAGGCCAGGCCCGCATGCGGTGGCGTACCGAACTTCAGCGCATCCAGCAGGAAGCCAAACTTTTCACGCTGCTCATGCTCTTCGATACCCAGAATGCTGAACACCGTCTGCTGCATTTTGCCGTTGTGGATACGCACTGAACCGCCGCCCACCTCATAACCGTTGATCACCATGTCGTAGGCATTCGCCACGGCACGGGTTGGATCGGCGGCCAGCTCTTCTGCGCTCATCTCTTTTGGCGCCGTGAACGGATGGTGCATCGCAGCCAGACCGCCCTCTTCGTCCTCTTCGAACATCGGGAAGTCGATCACCCACAGCGGTGCCCAGGCTTTCTCATCAGTGATGTTCAGCTCGCGGCCCACTTTCAGACGCAGTGCACCCAGTGCATCAGCGACCACTTTGGCGCGATCGGCACCAAAGAAGATAATGTCGCCATCCTGAGCACCGGTGCGGCTCAGAATGCCTTCCACGATCTCTGCATTCAGGAACTTAGCAACCGGGCTCTGTACGCCTTCCAGGCCGTCAGCACGGACGTTAACCTTCATCCACGCCAGACCTTTGGCGCCGTAAATCTCCACGAACTTGCCATATTCATCAATCTGCTTACGGCTCAGCTGTGCGCCGGTCGGTACGCGCAGCGCGGCAACACGGCCCTTTTCATCGTTAGCCGGGCCAGAGAAGACCTGGAACTCCACGTTCTTCAGCAGGTCGCCGACGTCCACCAGCTCCATCGGGTTACGCAGATCCGGTTTATCAGAACCGTAGCGATGCATCGCTTCTGCAAAGGTCATCTGCGGGAACTCACCGAGATCAACGCCCTGCACGTTCTGCCACAGATTGCGGATTAAACGCTCCATGATTTCACGCACCTGTGGCGCGGTCATAAAGGAGGTTTCCACGTCGATCTGGGTAAATTCTGGCTGGCGATCGGCACGTAAATCTTCGTCGCGGAAACATTTAACGATCTGATAGTAGCGGTCAAAACCGGACATCATCAGCAGCTGTTTGAACAGCTGAGGTGACTGCGGCAGCGCATAGAATTTGCCTTTATGTACCCGGCTTGGCACCAGATAGTCACGCGCCCCTTCCGGCGTCGCTTTGGTCAGCATCGGGGTTTCAATATCCAGGAAACCTTCGTCATCCATAAAGCGACGAACAAAGCTGGTGATTTTTGCGCGGGTTTTCAGACGCGTCACCATCTCAGGCCGGCGCAGATCCAGATAGCGGTACTTCAGACGCGCTTCTTCGCTGTTGGTCTGATTCGAGTCCAGCGGCAGTGGCTCAGAGCGGTTAATGATGGTCAGTGCCTGGGCAAAGACTTCCACTTCACCGGTCGCCATATCGCTGTTTTTGTTCTTCTCATCACGCGCCCGCACGGTACCGGTAATCTGGATACAGAATTCGTTACGCAGTTCAGAAGCCAGCTTAAATGCGTCCTGGCGATCGGGATCAAAAAACACCTGCACGATGCCTTCACGGTCGCGCATATCGATAAAAATCAAACTGCCCAGATCGCGACGGCGGTTTACCCAGCCGCAAAGCGTGACTTGCTGACCCACATGAGACAGATTGAGCTGTCCGCAATATTCTGTACGCATAACACTATCCTTTTAACTTCGCCGCTGCATCTGACAGCATCCGGCCGCGTTACCTGTTGCGATGCTGTCGCAAAAATGGCGGTCATTATAATGGAAAAAGCCAGACAGGATAAGCAGATCCGCGCCAAAGCGCCGATTTCCTGTGTGCATTTGCCCCCCAGCCTGACCCTGACGGATAATGGGGTATCTTAATCTGCAGCCAGGAGCGCGCGTGACACTTCGTATTGGCCTGCCCCAGTGGCAGCATTCACACTGGAAACGCTGGGGCATCGAAAGCCTGGCGGACTATGCCCGCTATTTCCATTGCGTAGAGGGAAATACCACGCTCTATGCGCTGCCGAATCCGGAAACGGTGATGCGCTGGCGTGATATGACGCACGATGCGTTTCGCTTCTGCTTTAAGTTTCCCAATACCATCAGCCATCAGGCGGCGCTGCAGCACAGCGACGACCTGCTGACCGATTTCCTGCGCCTGATGGAGCCGCTGGCCGATCGCATCGGTCAGTACTGGCTGCAACTGCCTGCCAGCTTCTCACCGACGCAGCTCGACGACCTGTGGCGCTTTCTTGACAGCCTGCCGCGCCGTTTTCACTACGGCGTCGAAGTCCGCCACCCCGCTTTCTTCGCCAAGGGTGAAGCGGAGCGGGCGCTGAATCGCGGCCTGCTGGCGCGTGGCATCAATCGCGTAATCCTCGACAGCCGTCCGGTTCACGCCTCCACCTCGCAAAGTCCGGCCGCGCTGGTGGCCCGCGCACAGAAGCCCCGGGTGCCGCCTCATGCATTGCGAACCGGCTCGCAGCCGATGGTGCGTTTTATCGGCAGTGATAGCGTGGAAGAGAGCGTGCCGCTGTTTCAGATCTGGCGTGACAAGCTGACGGCGTGGCAGCAACAGGGCGACACCATGCTGTTTCTGCACACGCCTGATATGGGCCAGGTCTTTCCGCTGGTGCAGGCGCTCTGGCCGCAACTGCAACAAATCGATCCGGCTATTGGCAATGGACCGGACTGGCCGCAGCAGACGTCACTGTTTTGATCCCTGCCCAGGACAGCGGGCTGTGCGCCCGTTAGAATAGAAGCATTATGGACAGTCGCAGGGGTGGCAATGGTTAGCGCGTTATATGTGGTGATGGGTGCATTACTGGTGATGAAATTCACGCTGGACGTGGTTCGCTACCGCCGTTTCTATCGCGTGGCGTATGGCGATGGCGGCTACCACGACCTGAAAATGGCGATTCGCATTCATGGCAACGCCATCGAAACTATTCCGCTGGCGCTGTTTCTGCTGGTGATGATGGAGATGAACGGCGCCGATATCTGGATGGTGCATCTCACGGGTCTGCTGTTCTTTATCAGTCGCCTGCTGCACGCCTGGGGTTTGCGCAGCAGCGCAATGGCAGGCCGCAAATATGGCATGCTGCTGACGCTATTTTCCCTGTGCGGCATGGTGATTTTTAACCTGATCTATATGCCGTGGGAACTGGTGCTGACGCTGCATTAAGCTGGCCTGGGTTAAGGGGTGCAGCCCGCCCCACTTTCTGCGAGAATAGCGCCCTTTCCGTCGTCTCTTCGGATTTTCGATATGTCTGACCGCGATCAACTCTTCTCAGCGCCCATTGCAAAACTGGGCGACTGGACTTTTGACGAGCGCGTAGCTGAAGTCTTTCCTGACATGATTCAGCGCTCGGTGCCGGGCTACTCCAACATCATTTCGATGATTGGCATGCTGGCAGAACGTTTTGTTACCCCGGACAGCAAGGTTTATGACCTGGGCTGCTCGCTGGGCGCGGCCACCCTGTCGGTGCGCCGCAATATTCAGGTGCCGGGTTGCCAGATCATCGCAGTGGATAACTCCCCGGCGATGGTGGAGCGCTGCCGTCGCCATCTTGATGCGTTTCGCGCAGATACACCGGTAACGGTGCTGGAAGCGGATATCCGCGATATTGAGATTGAGAATGCCTCTCTGGTGGTACTCAACTTTACTCTGCAGTTTCTGGAACCGCCTGCGCGTCTGGCGCTGCTGGAAAAGATCTGGCAGGGACTGAAACCGGGCGGTGCGCTGGTACTGTCAGAGAAGTTCAGTTTTGAAGATGCCGAAGTCGGTGAGCTGCTGTTTAACATGCATCACGACTTCAAGCGCGCCAACGGCTACAGCGAACTGGAAATCAGCCAGAAACGCAGCATGCTGGAAAATGTGATGCTGACTGACAGCGTTGAAGCTCATAAAGCCCGTCTGAAACAGGCCGGTTTCTCGCACGCCGAACTCTGGTTCCAGTGCTTTAATTTTGGATCTCTGGTGGCGTTGAAATGATCGACTTTGGCCGTTTTTATCAGCAAATTGCGGTGGGACCGCTGGCGAAGTGGCTGGAAGTGTTACCGGCGCAAATCAGCGAGTGGCAGCGTGAAAACCTGCATGGGCACTTCCGCGACTGGTACAAGTCGCTGGAGTATCTGCCGCTGCTGGAGCCTCAAAAGCTTGACCTGCTGCACAGCGTTACCGCCGACCGCGATGACATCAGCGATCGTCATCGTCAGGGTATTGAGAAATTACTGCGCAACCTGATGCCGTGGCGCAAGGGGCCCTATTTCCTTTATGGCACCCACATCAATACCGAATGGCGATCTGACTGGAAGTGGGAGCGCGTGCTACCGCACATCTCTCCGCTGGCGGGCCGCACAGTGCTCGATGTCGGTTGCGGTAGTGGCTATCACATGTGGCGGATGATTGGCGCGGGTGCCCATCTGGTGGTCGGCATCGATCCAATGCAGCTGTTCCTGGTGCAGTTCGAAGCGGTGCGTAAGCTGCTGAACGACGATCGCCGGGCGCATATGCTGCCGCTGGGCATTGAGCAGTTACCGGTATTGCAGGCATTCGATACCGTGTTCTCGATGGGCGTGCTCTATCATCGCCGTTCGCCGCTGGATCACCTGTTACAGCTTAAGAATCAGCTGGTCAGCGGTGGCGAACTGGTACTGGAAACGCTGGTAATTGAAGGCGATGTGAATCAGGTGCTGGTGCCTGGTGAGCGATATGCGCAGATGCGCAATGTCTTCTTTATTCCATCAGCTGAAGCGCTGAAAAGCTGGCTGGAAAAAAGCGGCTTTGTCGATGTCCGGATTGTCGATTTTGCCCTCACCACAACTGAAGAGCAACGCCGTACCGACTGGATGACCAGCGAGTCTCTGGCTGAATTCCTCGATCCCGATGATCCCAGCAAAACGGTCGAGGGCTATCCGGCGCCTCTGCGCGCCGTGCTGGTTGCCACCAAACCGTAATGCCCTAGCGGCGAGACAACGCCAGTTTCGCCGCAAATCCTATAAACACACAACCGGTCAGGCGATCCATCACCTTCAGCACCCGCGGTTTTCGCAAATGACCGGCGAAATAGTGGCTGCCGCCAATCAGTACCGCATTCCAGATCAGCCCCAGTAGCATGTGTGCCAGCGCCATCAGACTACACCAGAGCGCCACCGACGCCCCCGCCGGGATAAACTGTGGCAAAAAACTCACATAGAAGATGCCCACTTTGGGGTTTAGCAGATTGCCCAGCAGCCCGCGGCTGAAACAGGCAAGATAGCCCGGTTGCAGCGCGGGTTGTTGCGTGTCGATTGCTGCCTGACGGGGTTTCAGCAACAATTTCAGCCCCAGCCAGAGTAACCAGGCGGCACCCAGCCACTTAAGCAGGTTATAGGCCATTTCGGAGGCCAGCAGCAGCGCGCCTAATCCGAATCCCACCGCGACACCCCAGACCAGACAGCCGAGCGTGATACCCAGTGCCGTCACGCTGGCGCGCTTCGCGCCCTGAGCGACTGCTGAGCGCAACACCAGCGCGGTATCAAAGCCCGGCGTCAGCGTCAGTATGGTGATGGCAAACAGAAATGAAAACAGCGTGGTGGTCATGGCGTTCTCCCTGGAGGTAACAGCCGATCAGCAGCGAATGGGTGTCCTGCCAGCGTAACAGGCCCGTCGAATTATCTCACCCTGCTTACTCTCCCTGTTCGTCAGCGTGTGCCAGGCTAAGGACGGTTTAACTTCATATTAAGGAGCTGTGATTATGAGTAAATTTATCTTCTCTTCACCCCGTAAATATGTGCAGGGCGCGGGCGTGCTGGATGAGCTGGGTCCCTATGTGGCCGAACTGGGTGATAACGCTTTTCTGGTCGCGGATGATGTCGTCTGGAAATTGATCGGCGAACGCGCGCAACAGGCGCTGCAAAAGGCGGACGTTACCTTCAACTGGCACCAGTTCAACGGCGAGGCGTCGAGCAATGAGATTACCCGCCTGAGCCAGCTGGCGAAAAACCAGGGCTGTAACGTGGTTGTCGGGCTGGGCGGCGGAAAAACGCTGGATACAGTTAAAGCGGTGGCGGATGAGCTGAAGCAGCCGGTAGCCATCGTGCCTACTATCGCCTCCACCGATGCCCCCTGCAGTGCGCTGTCGGTCATCTATTCTGACAGCGGCGTATTTGAGAGCTATCGCTTCTACAGCAAAAATCCTGATTTGGTGCTGGTGGATACCGCAGTCTGCGCCAGTGCGCCAGCACGACTCTTTGCCTCAGGCATTGCAGATGGACTGGCGACCTGGGTTGAAGCGCAGGCGGTGGCGCGCTCGCATTCAAAGTCGATGGTCAATGGTGATCCGACAATTGCCGGACTGGCGATTGCCCGTGCCTGCGAAGAAACGCTTCTTACCTGGGGTTACAGCGCCTATGTTGCCGTCACCCAAAAACGAGTGACGCCCGCGGTGGAAGCGGTGGTTGAGGCGAATACGCTGCTATCGGGGCTGGGCTTTGAAAACGGAGGGCTGGCAGCTGCGCACGCTATTCATAATGGGTTCACCGCGATTGATGGGGATATCCACCATCTGACCCATGGCGAGAAAGTCGCCTATGGCACACTGACGCAGATGGTCCTTGAGAAGCGTCCGGATGAGGACATTGCGCGCTATATCCGCTTCTATCGCTCGATCAACATGCCGACTACGCTCCGGGAACTGCATCTGGAAAATGAGAGCTGGGAGAATCTGGTGAAAGTGGGTGCACTGGCGAACAGTGAGGGCGACACGCTGAAAAACCTGAATCCAAATCTTTCACCGGAAGATATTGCACACGCACTGCTGGCGCTGGATGCCTTTAGTCAGACGGTAAAATAGCCACCCGACAGGCGATCATCCGATCGCCTTTTACTCCGCCGCCGCAGGCTGGTCCCAGTATTCATATTTGTAGGCGGAACTGAGATGGCGCTCGATAGTGCCACGCGTGAAAACTTCAGTCTCGTGCAGGTAGCTCAGCGTACAATTACCCCTCTGATCCCAGAACTGACACTCATCCACCGATCGGATAGTGCTCAGCGGTGTGGTCGCCGTGCCGTTGAGCCGCACTTCTCGCCATTGGGGATCGTAGGTATAACTGTCAGTGCTGCGAGCCGATGTGGTGCGGGTCACCAGACCCTGCGGGTTCCAGTGATAGTGAGTTTCACCGTTGGTCAGGGGATCGCTGCCGCGCGCCACGCTCTTCTCAAGCCGGAACTGCCGATCATAGCGATAGGTGGTATCGGTAAAGCCGCTTTTACCCATACTGATAAATTTATCGGAGGCGCTGGTGATGTTGCCATGCTGACCTTTCTGCCAGTTAATCGTCCCCTGTCGGTTATCGACCACCACCTCTTTGCCCTCTTTCAACACTTTTACCCGATACGCATATTCCGCCACCCAGCCGCCCTGCACCCGGGCAATATGTTGCTCCATGCTAAGCGTTACGTTGCGCTCACTTTTGTCATAGCTGACGTCGGCAACCGTCAGATCGCCACAGGCGTCAAACTGCCCCAGTACCCGCTTTTGCGAGTTCACATCTTTGCCAAACTCACCCGCAACCACCTGCTTCACCGCGCCTTTCGCCATCCCGCCCAGCAAAATCAGATTATTGCTGTTCGTAACGGCAACGTGGTTCGGACTGCATGCACTGGCTGCAGCGCTACCACTGCAGAGAGCAGTCAGGGTCAGGATCAGGACAGCAATCGGATTGGGTTTCATAGAGTCATTTCCGGGCGACATTGCTTTCAGTGTAAACGCTGCGGTGATTAACGGCGGCGATCTGTGAAGATTTCAGCCTGCATCGCCTTTAAGGATTGAAGAGGCGATGCGGCATCAGCATAACGAAGAAAGCGAGTGATTACGTTGCTGCCGGGACGGGAAGTCCTGGATGACATGTAATGATTAATAAGGGGCAGGTGATTTTTATCGAGCCAGGCGAAAGAGTGATAACTTCGCTGCAGCCAGATTTCAGCCCCCCACTGTTACTATGAAGTACTCTTACCTGTTATGTCCATCTTGTAAATATCAGGATTTCACACTTTTAAAGAGTAGAATCAGTGTGTATCAGCCTGCCTGGAAGCTGATTCATCAAATTACAAAAAAAGGAAATCAGTCTGTCCGGGTACTGCACTTAACTCGTTCCAGAATTAACGAAAACTGTAACATGCCTCATTCTGCATATTATGTAAGGTAGTTAGCAGGTGTTCGTCATTCAGGACGAACTCAGGATTGATAAAAATCAGCGCAGATGCACAGGCGGTTATAGAGAGACATGTAACTTTTGCTTATTCAGCCATTCTTCAGACTGCACTATTGTCATTCGAGGGTCAAAGAAACAAGAGGGCTGTTTTTCTCTTTACATCAGAGGTTGCTAAGAAAGCCAAAAACCCACCAGATGGCGAGATTTCTAATGTTATATGTTGGCGCGTTATCTCAATATTTAACACTATGGGATTCTTTTTGCGTGACGCACTTAAATTATTTATACTTAATGCGGATTTACAATCCACAACATTGAAGATTGTGGCATTAATATTGATGGAGCACGGAAGCATGCCGCGTAAATTAGCCCCCGGATATTGTATAGTGGAAAGACCCGGTACACTGGATTATCAGGCACGGGAACTGTTCAGAGATATTCGTTCCCCAGCCACCAGCCTGTTTATGAAAATCAATGCGGATACGCAATATCTGAAACCCGGGCAAATTTTAATCGTTGCTGACCCGGACACGCCTGATCACCTGACAATGCAGATGCTGACCACACTCCGACAGGCAAAAAATAAAACCAACGCGGCGCTTACAGGCGTAAGTGTCGACGATGCCCGGTTTATGCAGAAACATTACGGAATGATCGCTGCGCTGAGTGGTGCCGGATAAAAAATCTTCAGCACTGCGGGTGATGTCGGCGAAAAGTATTTCAATGCCATTGAGCAAACACTAAAAAAAATTGAAGCCAGCTACCAGAATCAGTTTCGTACCCAGGGGACGTTGATCAGCCAGCAGTTTTTTGTGGAAAGTAATCAATTGCTGCACCAGCTAAAGGAATTAGTTAACAGACCGCTGTTAAAATCCCTTGCACGATATACCTTGAAATTCCAACAGTATGACAATATGAAGCGGGCGTTAAACCTCTCCAGCCGTTCGATTGTTCATGAGTGGTCTACTGTGGGGATGGGTAGCATTCCTGGATATTCGTATTATATGGGCAATGCGGCTAGAGCAGCGCGCTTCCTAAAGGCCGGAGGATATATTGGTATGGGATTTGCTTTTGCCGGGACAAGTAATGAAGTTGTGAATGCCTGTATGACAGGCCGAGAGGGTGAATGTGGCAAAATCGCCGTAAGAGATTACTCAAAGTTTGTGCTTGGCACAGCCAGAGGAGTGGTTGGCGGTGCATATGGAGGTGCTGCTATGACCGGTATTTGTACCGCTATAGGTATTGCTACCGTAGGAGCAGGTGGAGTGGCATGTGCTGTTGTGGGATCTGTCGCCGGTGGTTATATTGGCAGCACTGGCGCAGAAGCAATTGTTAATAAGTTAACAGAGCTACTATGGTAACTGACAAATTATTAGCTGGCACATCATTATTTTTTGGATTATTAGGCAGCGGGCTTATATTTTTTTCGTTTTTTGTTTATGCGGCGAAAAGAAAAGATTACTACAAACTGATCTCATCTTATTCGAATAAATATAAATTCCCCGCACCTTGTTCTTTCTATCATAGTGTCGGCTTCTTCGGTGCATTCCCGGTCATACGTTTTTTTATAAAATTAAGCCAGCGGAAGAAAATATTTCTTATGGACAGTAATGACCCAGCATATTCTTTCTTTGATGATAACAACATCAAAATACACTCATGGATGAGATTTTTTTCTGGCCTGTGGTTTGCAGCTACAGCATGTCTCATCATTTTCGCTTTTATCGGACTGCTTTTACCATAAAATAGTGGTGGCTCTTCAATGGGCCACTTTTGTCAAAAATTTTCATCCATTTCAAGATGCACATTGAGCATCGATAGACACCTATCTATCAATCTCTCAGAAATCTGATCCTTAGGCCGCAAAAGTCGGAGTAAGTAGCTAAAATGAATGTAAAAGAGAAAGGTGTTTTTAGCGGCAGTTACAATAGGATTGAATAAACTTTTTATCCGGCATCATTTTTAATTCAAGATGAATAATGTTGTTGATTAAGGAATTGTGCTGCGTCGTATTCGCTTAGCTCCCGAGGTTTCCTTAACTGTTTAACTTGTTGCTTTACACAAAAAGAACCCCAGCAAGCATATAGTGATTCTAAAAAAGCCACCAAAGGTTATTGTTATATAAATCAATAAATTGCGTTGTGATGTGGTTTTTTCACTTGCAGATTACTGTACATTATCACAGTATTAGCAATCATTTTTGACGGGTCAGGATCCCCTGCAGGACCCCCTGAGCATCCCAATCAAACAGGGCTGATTCTATGGCTTACTACGTTATTGAAAAAAGAAAGACGTCTAAGGGTGATCTTCGTTATCGCTGTACTGTAGCAGTAAAAAACGAAGGGATAGTAGTTCACCGTGAAAGAGAGACTTTCTCCAAGCAGTCTGAGGCAAAATCATGGGGTGTCATCAGGGTTGCCGACATCGAAAAGAACGGCATACCTGTTGAGAATAAAAAAAATAACGCCCTCTTTGGCGATTTGCTGAAGATGTATATCAGCCACCCCAGCATAACTTATAGTGCAAGCAAGGCCTCATCCTTAAGCCTGATTAGTCGCTGCGAAATTTGCAGCGTACCTCTCAAAGACTTCAGCTCAAACACTTTCATAAATCACGCCAAGCTGAGGGCTGACCAAGGTGCCGGCCCTTCAACCATTAGAAACGATATCACCTTTATCGGTGCTGTCCTGGCTTCGGCATCGCCTATGTTCAACATAGCATTTGATATGGAGTGTTATCGTTCTGCCAAATATCAGATGAGCAAATTAGGGATGATCGCTCACTCTCAAAAAAGAAGCCGGCGACCTACCAAAGATGAGACGGATGCCCTTCTGGTTGCACTTGAAGAGCGGTCGCGTCATTCATACAAAAAAATTCCCTTTCACCGCATTTTTCTTTTTTCGATATTGTCTTGCATGAGGATTGGCGAGGTAACTCGCTTGAGGTGGGATGATATTGATCATCAGCAGAAAGCCATACTGGTTCGCGATCGTAAGCACCCACGTAAAAAGATGGGTAATCACATGTACGTCGCGCTGCTTGGTGATGCCTGGGACATAGTCATGATGCAGCCTAAAACCAGCGATATGATTTTTCCCTACAGGCACAAAAGGATTTCAATCGTGTTTGGTGAAGAAAGGAACAAGTTAGGCATTGAAGACCTTCGATACCATGACCTGCGCAGAGAGGGAGCCAGTAGGCTTTTTGAGGCGGGATTTGTGATCGAGGAGGTAGCCCAAGTAACAGGACACCGTTCGCTTAAGACATTGTGGCAAATATATACAGAGCTTTATCCCCGCTCCCTGCATGACCGATTCAAAGAGTTGCAGGATAAAAGAAGCGACCTCATTACTGACCTTGATAAAACACCCGTGAACGCGAGTGTTAAGTAAGTAACGCCCGGAAGGTGCCGGGCGGAAAATCATAAGCAGGTTTTGATTGCAGCCTTACGTTTTTCTATGCCACTTGTGACGTCCAGAGCGCCACGAAGAGAGTAAAAGTTTATCCGCGTCACCTCGCCATCTGCAAATACATCTGCGTTATCTGCTCCAGAAAATACGCTGTAATACTTACCTGTTTTCTGAGGAATAATTTGGTACATAAGTGGATTTTTCTGCCATGCAGCTAAAATGCACTCTTGAGTCTCTTCTGGGGTTTTTGCCGTCGTATATGACGCTAAAACCTCTTGATCCTTACGATAATTATATGGGTTAGTGCATCCCACTAGCCCCAGAGCTATCAGCGCGACGGCTAAATTTTTCATCAATTAATCCTGTCAGTTTTACTTGAGCTCATGCTAACAGAGATGCGTCACTATGAGACCTGTTCGATTAGGATAAACCTTAAATCGTGGGGCGACATTGTTCATAAACCGACACTATTTCAGCAGTTACTTTTCCCAGCATGATAATCCCGTCCATGCCCTCTCCGTCGATCGTTTCACCGTCTGAGGTGATAATCCCGGTACTGAATAATTTTCCCACCTGCGGGAACTCGCCTATCTGGAATGCGATCTTATCGCCCGGAACGGGCTTGAGTGACTTGTCCGCCAGCACGAACCCATCTGGCGTCTCAATCAGGATCATGTTGTTGCGGTGAGGCATCAGTACATCGTTAAGATCGATGCGCCGCTCGATGTAATCGGACGCTGGTGATGGAAATCCCATAATTACCTCACGTATCCCATGTTGCGTAACGACCAGGTCTTATTCTCGCTTTCCTCTGTGACCAGCTCGAAGAAGAAGTTCTGGTAGTACCGTATCCACCGATTGCACTCTGCCAGCGTCCAGACGTGATTCAGGTCATCCAGCCGCTTCTGGAACGCCGCAGTGGTGACAATCTGCCGCCCCCTGCCGTCCTTCGTTATCGCTCCAGTGAACGCCGCGTGTATGTCACTCTCTCTAGCCATAATTAATCCTCCTCTGATAAATACTGTATGGATAAACAGTAATATCGATCGGTAGATTTGATCAAGGCGGAGTAGGTCACAGATTTGTAAAGGGATTGATGGTGAAGGGTTTTTAGTTGGCGATTACGGTGGGGAGTGACTAATCTCAAATCACACCCCGCAGCCTGCTGAGATTGGCGCGGTCTGTAGCTGCCCCGTCGCCGGGGCTTTTTTATGCCTACTTTGGAAGTGCGATATTAAAGACCTCTTCAAACTTTCCGTCAGCAATAAGTGGTTTAATTGATTTATAATACGCGCCCCACCCTTTCCTTAGGGCGTCTGCATCTTCGTCAAAGTCAGCCATAGCAGCATATTTCTGGATTTCCGACATTGCCAGTTGCATGCGCATATCAGCAGTGGCTTCGTAGTCCACGCCGCTTGTTACGGCATCCGGATTAATCTCCTGTGGCTCACCATTTATTTCCAGGAGTGCCTCTTGCGTATTTTCAGGTTGTTTGTCGGTCATTATGCCTTCACTCCTATAGCTGTAACAGTTATCCATATATTATTGGTCGATCCGGAATTATGAACAAAACCACTCACTCCCTGTGGCGTATGGCCTTCAACTCCAACTCGCCAGGAGCCAGAATTGCCCGCCTGCCCATTTATGGATACCCCTGGATAATTTGTAAAAGAACCAGCGCCTTCATCACTCCAGCTATAAGACCAGGATGTTGCCGAGTTCGCAGCAGCTGCGATATAAAACCGCCTGACTACAATCAATAAGCCAGAATTGGTAGCGAAGAGCCGATAAATCCCTCCGCCAGGATTCGCTTCGGAATTTGTGTAGCTAACGCCCAATGCCGTTCGTGCATTAGCTGCAGTTGTTGCACCTGTGCCGCCCTTATTAATAGGAACAGTGTTCTCAGTTGCCACACTTCCTAAGCCGAGGTTATTTCTTGATGTGGGCTTGTCCTGAAGGTCATTCAGGTTCTGGCTTTTATCCATCTTGCCGGATATGGAAGTGGAAATTCCATTCCAGGCTGGCCCCGTCCATGAACTGCCGTCAGAAAGGTTAACCGTAACATTACCTGTTCCGGTAAATATCTGTTGCCAGTTAGCCTTATCGAGATTGAGGCCGCGTATGGCCTTTGCTACATCCGCGGCTACCTGAGCTGTAATCCCAACCAGCGCCGCATTAGGAACTGCCGTCCATGCCACACCTGAAGTTGTCGGCCCATTGTATGCCGTAGTCAGTGTAACGCTGGTCGCTGAGTTAACTGACTGCACGCCCAGCGTGTATGTCACACCGCCAACAACCGTGACAATGAAATCGTTAGCTTTAAGCTCTGCTGTAAATGATGTCCCGGTGCCGGTGACCGCGGTTGAATTATTAGTTAGTGCAATAGTGCCTGCTGGCATAGCTTTCTCCGGGCAATAAAAAACCCGGCGCGGTGGCCGGGTTCATTGATTTGAGTTATTTACTATTTATCGCAGGTACTTTCGGTGAAGTTTGATTTAGAAACCCACTTCCATCCAAAAGGATTTCCCGCGTAATATTTAGTCTGGTTTGCTACCGTCTTAACATCATAGATAGGCACCGCTACATCCTGCCCGCCAATTCTGGCGGTTGCAGAGCATTTTACAGGAGGAAGCGTCTGGCATCCGGTGAGTAACATTACAGCTACCACTAAGAGTTTATTTTTCATTTCATCATCCTTGTCTGTTTCATTCCCTTATACCTGCGCCATAAAATATCATCAACTTTATTTATCAATCACGAAGATCGAAAATCTTAATACCGCTGAACATTTACAGCTACTAGGCGGTTTCGGTAGTTGGTAAGGGTGCCGGTGCCTCCGCCTCCTGTATTAAGGTTGCCAATATAGCCGCTGGTGATTTGGGTCGTGCTGCCGTTGAATCTTGCACTGCTTGCATACTGAGCCACTACAGGATAAACCTGCCCACCCTGGCTTACCGTTCCGGTATAATTTCCAGTATAGGCTGGAGCTACAGCCCACTCGCCGGTAAGCGTGAAGTTGGCGTTAAAGCCTGATCCCGTATCTGATCCTTCATCGCCCAACTTCTGCGCGTCTCGAAGAACTTTCGTTTCATTTGTAAGAATGCACCTGCCCTGAGCGTCATTAATCTGAATTCCCCAGGCGGGCACTGGCTGAAACTGATACCCGAAAATATAAACATTGACCGTTCTTGCTGGGCCAGCGCACCTTAAGCTCCATAGCCCACCAGATAGCTCCAGCGCTTCGCAAGTGTTTAGATTGCTACCTTGAGCGCCATTGCTGTTAGCAAAAATAAACCTGATTGCTCCATCATTGCTGAATAGGTTTATTACTGCGCCGCTTCCTGATGCTTGTGGAACATTCAGCACGCGCTTTTCTAGCAGGGTGAGAGGCATCGTGTCGCCAATATAAAAAGGCACCCCAGCAGCATCTGTCAGAATCGCTCCGTATGCCATATCACCTCACGAATACCAGAATATTGCCGGGTACATTAGGAAAGGTACCAGTCGAAAAATCCGAGCTTGATACCTGAGTGACAACCATATTGGCTCCGCTTGCATATATTCTCTTCCTGCCATTTCCACTCCTATCCCCGCTGGGCTGAAAGAGATAATCCAGGGAGTAGCCAGAAGGTAATGAAAATGCCTGGCTGTAATTACTGATAGCATCGATAGCCATGACACCGAGCGCGTTTATTTTCACGAGTCCGGTGTTGTTATCGACGCCATTGGCATCCCACGTTCCAAAACCATATGCCATTAGCTGAGTTTCCCCACTCTGACGCGCAATACGCCATTTCCGTCGTAAACGCTAATCTGGTTATTCGTTTGCACCATTCGTCCATTGCCAGGCTCATAGCCGTTGTTCTCAAAGGTTCCGTCTTTACTGAGCCTCCACCCCGTAGCGCCAGCAACGTAGTTTGTGGACTCGATATAGGCGGCAATCATTGCACTCGTAATAGTCGCGTCACCGATAAACGCCTGATTGATGATTGTCTGGCCGTTCTGAATGGCAAAGAAAGTTTTCGGGGTCGCTCCAACCTGTGACATCACAGCAAACCGATCAGCGAGGAACAGCACCTGCGTCTGCATACCAGCAGGGCTGTTTTCAACACCAATACCCATCCCTGCAGCGTACTGACGCCCGTTACTGTCTACGGACACTTTTACAGAATACTGTGCTGACAGCTTGCCGTTGGTATCGGCCAGCGCGGTAGATGTCTGCTGAACTGCGGCAGTGTTCTGGTCAACTGTGGCCTGTACCTGTTCAAACTTCTGCGCATAAGCCTGATCGTTTGTCGCGATTGTTTGTTTGACCGTCAGGATATCAGCACGGTTTTTACCAGACTCAGCCATCTGGTGATCAACAGTTGCGTCGAGGTTGAGCGCGTTCTGAAGCATGGCATCGATGTTGGTATCAACTTTGGCTATGAGCTGCTTACCGGCATCCGTTTTCAGGACCTGCTCGGTAATGTCGCCCAGCAACGCGGTCGCATCAACACTGCTGGCACCCTCCACAAACTTCGTCCAGTCGCCAGTGTTACCGATGCGGTCCACCAGCCGGGCGCGGTACCAGCGGCGAACACCAGCGGGCATAGGGCCGTGCTGATAGCTCACTCCTGGGTAAGGAACATAAGCCAGAAACTGCGGATTCTGCCCGTCTGCTGTTGTGGCCACCTGAATCTCTGTGTAAGAGGTATCACCGGAACCGTCAGGAAACGCCCACGTCACGTCAATTGCCCATACCACGTTATCGGTAGCACGAAGGTTAACAGGCGTACCCGGCTTACCTGCTTTGCCAATGAGTGAGGTTGAATCGGCGTACCCCCACGGAGAAGAAACTTCTGCCGCGTTAACGCCGCGCACCCGCACGTCATAAACGCCGGTATAAATACCCTGAATGCTGAAACCTTGTGCGCTGGTCTGGCTGACGTTTACCCAATCGCCCTTATCTTTGCGCCACTGAGCCACGTAGCTGATTGCACCCTCGACACGGTCCCACGTTACCTGCATTGATGAGACAGACAACCCCTGCTCAACGAAACTGACTTCGCTGATTTTGATGTTGGCAGGTGCCTTCAGCACACTGATTGGCGTAACCGTAATTGGGGCTGGCTCAATGCGCACGCCATCGTCAATGTAACGGTACTTATTCGGATCGTGCTGCACACCGGTAATGGTAAACGTCCCGTCATCGTTACCGGCTACTGAGGTGATACGGAAATACTGGATTGCCAGATTATCGCTATCGATAGCCCATACCGCTCCCGCCACCGGCGTGATACGGAAAGAGGTGTTAACGCTGACCGTTTTCTTGTCCGCGCTGATGCTGCCAATAGTACGTGTCTGCGCGGTACCATCCGGCAGGTTCACCACCAGCCTGTCACCGGCTGCGTAATCAATCGGGCGGTCGAGTGTAACGCGCAGGCCATTAACGGAACTGATGCGGCCGCCGTTCTGCTTCCCGCTTCGGAATGGGTCCGCCACACCGATGATTTCAGCGGGGATAGGAATATAACCATCCAGGCCGACGCCGAATGAAACCGTACCATCTTTAGCATTGGAGAGAATGGCCCAGCGCCCGCGACGGTGCGCCTCGCTCTGAGACGTGCAGCCGATGGCCGTAAGGCTCATCTCCCGCACATCATAACGCTGCACCAGGTCTGAGTCGTAAACGCCCTCTACAGTGTCGGAATAGTGGTTAATCGGATCGGACCAGCTTACCTGACAGGATGAATAGCGGTTTTTGTAACTGCCACCGGCATACGTGAACAGCCCGTCAATGACGTTCGCCGCGTGGTAAACGAAATCAACGTCAACATTGCCGTCTGAATCGACCTGCGGCACGTCTGCATTCACAAAAATCTGGCTGTTGCCCCAGAACGTGATGCCACGAAATATCGCCGCAATATCCTTCAGCACGGTGTAAGCATCCTGCTGACTCTGGATGAACACGTTACAGGTAAAGCGCGGCTCCGTTCCGCCTGCGCCGTCAGACACCATCTGATCGCAATACTGCGAAATACTGTAAAGCTCCCACTTGTCGATCATGGTGGCATCGACACGCGTCCCCATACCAAAGATTTTATCCAGCACCAGGTCATAGAAAATCCATGCCGGGTTATCGGTATAGGCGTATTTAAAATCACCCTGCCACGTACCGGCATAGGTGCGTGATACCGGGTCATAAGTTGTCGGAACGCGAACCAGCCGCCCTTTTGGCTTGCACGTTACTTTTGGTGCCTGACCGCTGAACTGACTGGCATCAACCTCGATATACAGCAGCGCGGTATTGGGGTAGCGAAGTTTGCTGTCGATGACCTCAGCGAACGAAAAAACTTTGAAAGCGTTAATCAGCTTTGAGGATGAGGAATCAGAGGTAATGCGGCGCACCCGGACTGACCAGCCGGAAGTGGCTTTAGGTAAGTCGATGCGATGATCGCGCTGATATTCAGACGTGGTTTTACCGTCAAACCTTCCGTCCACCACCGTGACCCATGAACCGCCGTCAGTAGAGAGATCAATGGCATACTGCGTCACGGTACCAACCATGTCGCCGTTGTCTTTGTACTGATACTGCACAGGCAGACTCAGCTTAATGCGAACGGCATCCAGTGTCAGATTGGTAAACTGGCGGGTCCAGGCGATAGCCTGCGTTACTGCAACCCCAACAGAAAGCTCATTATCGACTTCAGGCATGCCCTGAATATAGCTCTGGTCCTGCGTACCTTTACGCCAGTCCCACACTACGCCGGTGAAGTTGTAGGTGCCGTCTTCGTTAGCCAGTTGGGTATCGTTCAGGTAAATCTGCTGAGCGGTTAAATCCCCCTGAATCTCACCCTCTGAGATAGCCAGCAGCATTTTTAATTTTGCGATAGACAGCAGATCGTCTGGCTGTTCAACCGGAGTATGAGCGCTGCCACCGCCGCCACCCTTACTGCCCTGAATCACGGCACCTTCGATAAGTCGCATATTTCACCCATAAAAAAGCCACCCGAAGGTGGCCTGTTGAATTAACTGTGTTTGGCTATTGCTGATCGCTGGTAAAGCTACCTGCGCTGATGACCGCACCGCCAATTTCACGCGTCCCGTAAAGAACCGGAACCGGATACCCCATGGCAACGGTATTCACCGGCGCACCGAAAGCATAGTTCGGCTTATTGTCCGTGCTGGATGACGCACCCACGTTGAGCTTGGGTTGCGGCGTCAGCATCTGTACGACACCGCCCAGCAGCATGCTGATACCGATACTGGTCAGTGCTGTAGTAGCCAGGCCAACTGCGGTCGTGGTACCGATAGCAGCACCGTATGCAGCCAGTGACGCACCAGCAGTGAAGAACGCGGCCACAATCGCAACGGCTCCGATGATGATCTGCAACGTACCGCCCCGCTTCGAACCCTCCAGAACCGGCTCCATCTGAAATTCGGTCGCCGCTGAGGACATGTCGAACTCCTGCAGTCCGATATTATCTTTGCCGCTGAAGAAGGCAAAGCGAACACCGTTAAGATGCGCATTCGACACATACTTTTTGAACCCCGGCACCTGTGAGCACATCGCACGCAGCAGCTCCCGCAAATCAGCGACGTGAAACTGGTGAGCCTGACCAAACATTTTTGCCATCCGGCCTTTAAGTCGCATGGTTTTAAGCATCCATCAGCTCCTTTCGGCGCACGATGCGCACAGTACGGTTACGCCAGTATTCGCCATAAGGTACCCGCGTAGACAGGCTCCCGGCGTTATGATGAAGAATGATATTGTTACCCAGATAGATTGCGGCGTGGTTCGTTACCGGGGCGCTGATGCGCATCATGATCATGTCACCTTCACGCATTTCCGCTGGTTCAATCTCCACAAACCCCTCTGACTGCCAGTTGTCGTCATACAGATTTTCTTTGCCGTCCACCCACCACTCATAATCAACAGACCAGTTTTTCAGAGTGATGCCGTGCTCACGCTGGTAGTAGTCCATGATGAGTGTCCAGCAGTCATTACCGCCAATCAGCCAGGGGCGGCCTGTATAGTCGCGATCAATGCGCGGGCTGATAGTGCAGAAGTCGCCATCCGGCCACGACATGATCCCCCACTCCACGCCGGAAAAGTCGCACTGAACCCGGTCACGTTCTGACGGGATAAGCTGCGGCACGTCCGGGTGAGAATGGATGACCATCAGAATGTCACCCTGCGCTTCCGCTGCCCGCTTATCCTCCGGCGACAGCGTGAAATGCTCTGTGGGCGTTTCAGCGATATTCCTGCAGGGGATGTAGTTCTGCGTCCGGCCAGACTGGATGACCAGACCGCAAGCTTCTTTCGGGTATTCGGCGGCAACGTGCTCACGGATTGCCTCAAGAATTTTTTTGCGCATGGTTATTTGCCCTGAAGGTTTGCAGCCGGGAACCCGCCAAAAGGCAGTGGCTGATCGTCACCAAAGCGTGCTTTGCAGTCTGCCATTCGCCCACCACAAACATCTTTAGATGGGTCATTCGTGGGCGTGCCATCTTTCGCAAAGTACCGGTTGCCCGCGTAATCACACCCGGTGCCGGTGCGATACCAGCCACGCATGCACCAAGTGCATACCGGCGTAATCTGACGTGAAGGCAGCTGCAGACTCTGAATGTCAAAGGGAGAGCAGAGTTCAAAATCCACCTGCGCGCGTGTCTCGGACGTTTTCGCATTCACATAAAACAGCTGTACCCGCTCTTCCTGCGGATTGGCGTTGGGGTTGCCTGCCGTCCAGTTTGCCTCATCAAGATACTTTGCCAGCGTGGTATGAATACGGACCTTCGCCTTAACCATGTCGTCAAACTGCAGGCAGAGTGCCGTGACATAGTTGCCTACGTTGCCGACTGAAAGCTTTGGCGTCGGCTGTGAACCCGTACTGCTCATCTCCATGCCGGTCAACTCATACGGGTGAGGATCGTACTCATTGCCCTGCCAGATGATTGATGGCAGGTTTTCCGCTGCAAAAGACTTCCAGCCTTCGGTCGGAAGGTTGTAGGCATGAAAGCGCAGCACGGTATCCAGACCGAATGCGGCACCGTCAATCTCTATCAGCTGGACCAGACTCCCCGGCTCCAGCGCCTGAATGTCCTGGTTGAAACTCATTTTTCACCCAATAAAAAAGGGCGCATAAGCGCCCTGTTGCTGTCGTGACATGTCACGGTGCGAAAGCCTGTTCGAAGGTAAAGCTGATCTCGGCAAATTCGCCGTTGATAAACTTCGGATTAATCGAATCTGCTTTCACCCGATACAGTTTTTTCTCGCCCCATGGATTTGTCCACCAGAATGAGGTGGTGACGTGGGTTTTCAGGAACGCCCGGACAGACGCCATAACGGGGACCTGACCGTTACAGCTCAGCGACCAGCTTTCAGCAGCATCGTTGATCCCTTTCCCGGCAACCTGCTTGTAACCATCGCCGTACTGCGCCTGAATGGTGGAAACGCTGAGCTGTTCGCTCGCCTGAATGCGCGTCGCCCAGGTAAATGTATCTGTCGCCATAATCAGCTCCGACCGCTATAAAGAATTCCGCCCGGTGAGATTTCCTTCTTCAGCCTGTCCGTTATCGTCTGCTGCACGATAGATTTGAGCTGTGAGGCTGCCGCCGAGGTTCCCGTAGCGGATGCGTCACCGGCCCCGCTTTCCTGCATGATCGTTACCGGGGCATCTACCTGAATAATGGTATTGCCACCCGCGCGGCCACTGCCGGGCAGCGCAGCGGGTCGCTCCGTGGGGGTGTCGACCAGCCCGCCGCTGGCATACCCGCGCATCATCCCGTAAAGATTTTCAACGCCAATACGCTCGGTGGCCTCTTTGGTAAAGACGAACTCACCCTTGTGAACCACGCCAGCCGGGTCATATTTGCCACCGGTCCCGGTGAATCCGCCGCCATCGTATGCCTGAAAGCTGGTACTCATCCCCATTGCGCCGGTACTCCCGGCAGACGCGGCGGCACCGGCTCCCGCTGCTCCGGCAGCGCCGACTGCAGCACCGCCAAAACTCATAAAGGATGACAGCACTGTTTTAGTCAGCAGTGCCTGCGCGGTCATTTCAATCAGGCTTTTGATAACGCTCTGCGCCAGCGAGGCAAACAGATTTGAAATGCTTTCCCGGAAAGACTGCGTGCCGGTAAGCAAACCGGTCAGGGAGTTAGTCGTTCTCTCCGCCGCCGTTTCAGCCAGGCTCACGATCCCTTTATTCAGTGTGCTCTGCCCGGCATACAGATTGAGCGCAGCCTGATACTGAGCGTCTGCCGAATCCCGTGATGACTTCTGCATCAGCGCTTCATACTGATCCTTATTCAGCCTGCTATTTTCATAGTAAGCAGTATAAAGGCTCTGCTGCTGCACCAGCTGATTCTGAAGCTGCGCAACCGGATCAACTTCTCCGGCTATGTTGATCTTTGGCGCGGCAGCCTGGCTGGCCTGCGCCTGAATCATCTTCTGAGCTGAATCGTTTGCCAGCGTAATGCGGGCTGACTGGTACTCCTGCTCAGTGACCAGGCGGGCGTCATACAGCTCTTTCAGGTTGCGGCTGGCTTCGGACTCCTGACGGATAATGGCTTTAGCGGGTGAGTACTGCTCGGCCAGTTCCTGACGCTGGCGCTGATAATTAGCCGCATTCAGTGTCAGTACACGCTGCACCTCCGCCTGACTCACACCAGCAGCTTTGGCATCCTTCAGGATTTTTTCCTGCGATACTTTTTCCTGAAGATTGATTTTTTCCAGGCTTGAGGCATGCGCCTGTTCAATCTCGTTACGCAGCGCAGTAAACTGCTTCAGCGCCTGAGCGCCTTTCTTGTCAGCTTTAGCCGGGTCCTCTCCGCCCCACGGCGATGCGCCTTTACCGGCCTCAGCTGCTGCAGCTGTCGCCGCCTGAATATCGCTTTGAAGATTTTTAGCCCGGTCAGCAACGCCTGTTTTCACAAGGAAACGGGCATTAGTTGCGTTAGTGATGTTATCTCTGGCTGTTGATGCCGCTGAATCAAGGTCTTCGAGCTGTCCCTTTAGCTGACGCTTTTCTTTTTCAAGAGTTTCAGCAGAGGGGAAAAGAAATCCAAGCGATGAACCTTCACGGCTTTTAGCAAGGCTGATCCGCGTGTCGCTGTAACGTGACAGCTCATCTTTCACTTTTTCACGCTGCGTGTTGATGTTGTTCAACTGCTCAGTGTAATCGTCTAATTTAACCGACAATTTCACATCTGAGAGCTGCATCAATGCCGCTGTGGTCTCAACTACCGCGCCTTTCAGATCCAGAGCTGACTGCCGGGCCTGCTTGGCCTGCTCATGGAAATAAAGCACAGCAGAACCTGCCAGCATGGCTGCACCTACGGGACCACCAATGAGTGAGAGTGCGCCACGCGCCAGCCCGGAAGCAACCGATGCCGCCCTCGCACTGAGGGAAAGTTGTGAATTAGCCGCGGCAAGCCGCTCAGTGGCCGCTGCTTCAGCGATTCTCGACTCTCTGATTGTGCGACTTAGCGCAACCTGCTCTTTCTGATAGCCAACATTAATGCCCGCTGCCGCGTTTGCCGCTGTGCGCGTACCAAGATAACGGGCCTCTTCCTGAGCCTGTGACCGCGTGGCCTGTGCCGCTGCAATAGTCTGCTTGGCAATTTCGGCCTGCTGTAATGCGTTTCTCCTGACTGCCATTTCGTTAGCAGTCCAGGATGTCACGCTTTCCCTGAGCCCGGCTGTCAGTTTGGTTGAGATAACCGGAATCAGCGTATAGAGCGCGACTGAGGCAACGGTATTGAAGTTGTCGGCTAGTGCGTTAACCGACTCCGTAATAGTCTGAACACCGGAACGCAAAGGGCCATTGCCAGACTGACCCACTTTGAGGATCAGTCCTTCAAAGGCGCTGGTCAGCCCCATAAGATCGCCGTTCAGGTTGTTCACCCTTATCGCCGCCTGTTCATGCGCCGTCTGCGTTCCGGTAAGGGATTTGGTCAGATCATCAATTTTGCCGCGATTGCCCGTCAGGATAGACGCGGCGTTGATGTTCTCAACGCCAAACAGTTTTACGGCCTGCGCGGTTGAAAGGTTTTTTCCCGCCAGATTTTCCAGCGCCTTACTGAGCCCTACAACGGACGGTTTGAGCGTTTTATCTGTGCCTTTTTCAAGGCTGAGGATGATGTTGCGCAGCGCCGTGCCCGCTTCACCCCCTTTAATTTCACGCGACGCCAGCACCTGAATGGCGGCATTCAGCGTTTCAAACCCGATACCAGCCTGTGCTGCGGCCACGCCACCATTTTTAATCGCGGCGGCAGTATCGTTAATTTCGGATGCACCAAATTTTGCACCGGCTGCCAGGACGTTTATATAACGGTCGGCCTGCTCAGCACCGGCACCGAACTGATTCAGTGACAGCGCCAGCGTTCTGGTGGCATCCGGCAGCGTGCTGCCGCCCGCCTGAGCCAGCAGCAGTGCGCTATTGGTCGCCTTTTGCAAACCATCAGCCGTATCAAGCAACTCCGGTTTTGCTGACGCCATCAGCTTCAGCGCCTCAACAGCCTGGCTGGCGCTGTACTCGGTAGTGCGCCCCATCTGCTGAGCCGCTGCATCCAGATCACGCAACTTATTACCGGTTGCGCCGGTAATGGATGACAGGTCAGACAGCGCCTGAGAATACTGCCGCGATGTCTGGATAATCGTACCCAGTGACAGCCCTACGCCAGCCAGCCCGGCGATCCGCCCGGCCAGTCCGCGAACGGCAGAATTTACGCGCCCGTAAGCCTCTTCCGTTTTTTTCGCATCATCCTGCGCCTGTCTGTTGAACTGGCGGGACTGTTTACCGGCATCGCCGTAGGCGCCGACGAGCTGGCTTTTAAAATTTGCGGCGTTGAGGTGTAACCCTACCGCCAGCGATGCTACGTCAGCCATTACATTAACGCCCTCATTACGGCGTCACACTGCTGATCCACGCTGTGCGTGGGTGTGCTCTGCCTGGTGTCGTTTGCGGAGTTTGCGGATTGTGCTTCGGAGCGGGTCAGGATGCCCTGCTGAAGAAAGTAAGCTCGCCAGTGGTTCAGCGTATCGCACGGTAATGCGGCTATGACTGACGGGTCAGGCTCACCCCACCTGTCAGCCAGCCAGAAGATCAGCTGAAGCCATGACGAGCCGGTCAGTTTTTTTCGGCGGCGTCCAGTTTACCAATGGCATGCGTTTTGACGCGTTCAATGGCGGACATCAGCGCCGGGTTATCGTGAGCATCCAGCAGCTCTGCTGCAGTCGGAAGCAGTTCAGGCTTGATGGCTGAACCATCAGGATTAACTAGGCTGTCGAGAACCAGCTGGACGCTCATTTCTGAAATTGCACGGATACTGCCGGACGCCTGCGCCGCATCAAGCTCTTCCTCGTAGCGGATAAGCTCACCGGCAGTACGGCGGCGGATGTATACCTGAGCGCCCAGCAGTTCTGTTTTGATGGCGGTAGACTTAGGCTGTAGCAGAACTGACTTTAACGTGGCCGCACTGAATTTTTTCTCGGACATTATTTGATCCCGCAAGGTGGTAAAAGCCGCCATTCAGACGGCGTGGCTGATGGAAATCAGGAGCCTGCGACTACGCCCCACTCGATGTTGTTCTGTTTACCCTGAACGGTAATCTGAATTACCTCACTTGCTGGCGCGGTGATTTCATTCATCTGCCAGCCGGACAGCGCCAGTACCATGTTGGCTGTGCGCCCGTTGGGCAGTTCAACGTAGAACTGGACCGTCTGGCGGTTTTGCGCGGCATTCAGGAAGTCTGCAAAATCGGTATTAGCAGGATCATCAATGAAGCCCAGCGATTTTTCCGGGCCTTCCGGCAGGTCAGAAATAAACTGTTTGCTCTTATCAATCAGCGTGGTGCAGTCCACGAAGCTGCCGGTCTGGCCGGTAGCGCCCAGCGCCTTACAGTTAATCAGCGGCTTCATCGCTGAGACAGCGGCACCGGATGGCCCCCATTTCACTACGGTTCCTGCAGGCAGCATCGCGTATTCTGGCGAAGTTTTATCAGCCATGACTTTCTCTCTCTTTGAAGTTGGTAGCGACTGCTACCCGTTGTTTTGAATGCGGTCCCGTATTTCTACCGCGAGGATTCGGAGAACGCGGGATTTGTTGTAATCCAGCGCCGGACGAATGAAGGGATCAGGAATCTGCTTAACCGTTCCGAACTCCTGAGCCAGTGCCTTGATGTAATGCTGCTTACTCGGACCGACCCGCAGCACGACAACGGCGTTACCTGTAGTCCGGGTTGTTGAACGGATTTTGATAGAGTCACGCATATGCGGCCCTTTCGCTGACGCGTCATAACCCGCATGCTCTTTCATATCCTGTTCCACGATTTCAAGCGCAGCCCTGCCAGCCTCGCGCAGAACCTTTGTCCCGGCCTTTTCGCCCAGGGCAATAAGCTGGCGCTCAAGCTCATCAAGCCCGGTAACCTCCATCCTGATCATGTTGCGACCTCCGGGCAGTAAAAAATATAGTCACGCGCACGGCGGTACTTCCCGCCGTCATCCGCATCAAAACTTTCGGACAGGCCGCCCCGTTCAACATACTGAACGGGGTAGCCGCCAACGGAGCCGTGGGTGATATCACGCCACAGCGTCCATAAACGGTTATCCCTTTCCTCATTGTTCCGATATGCAGATGAAATAAAGCTGAGCTGGAAGCGTGCGGCAACCAGCCGTGTGCGGATTGTCCCGGACTCAATATTCGGATCGCTGACCAGCTGGAGTGTGACGAAATCTGCTTCAGTCTGTGGTCCTATCAGCGGATAAACATTAATGCCCAGAAGATTTTCAATTTCGCTTTTCAGTTCACTGAACATGGCTGAAATCCTCTGTACACAGCACCTCAATGTTGCGACGGTCCCGCGTCGGAAGCGGTGCAGTAACTGTAAAGACCCGGCCTTTTCCTCTGCCGGTTACCTCCACAATCCTTGTTGTCGTTGCCCGGATATCTTCGCGGTAGCGCATGTAGATTTTGGTCGTGACAGATGACCGCTCAGCATTACCGCTGATAAAGTCACGTCCGGTAACTGAACGAATATCAGCAGGCACATTTTGCGCAACTTCTTTCCACCCTACCGGCTGCCCGTGATCATCCCGGTCGGCGCTTTTTACCTCAATGCGCACACGGTGCCTTAATCGACCGGGTTCCATCAGCTACCCCTTTGAGGATCGGCATCCTCTTTTCCGCGCCAGTTTCGGTGAATGAACATCATTCGCTCAGCTGCAGCGTTTTCATAAAGCTGAACTTCACCCTGTGCTGTTCGGTGTTCGAACATATCAGCGAACACCAGCAGAATGGCCCCCTTAATAGCTGCAGGAATATCTGACGGCACCTTCCAGGACGGCTCATCGCACCAGCGCACACAGTAATCAAAGGCTGACTGAGCATAAAGCGTGATCAGCTCGTCACGGTCATCACCATCAAATTCAACCTGCTGCTTTAGCAGGTTTAAGCTCACAACCTGAAGAACATCAATCGCCATACGTTAAAAGAGCGGGTTTCCCCGCTCCCCCTTATCATGAGCCTGCAGCAAAGCTGCCTTTGATGATCGCTGTCGGGCGATAGTGAGCCAGAGCCAGACGCTCTTCACACAGGATTGTCAGCATGTTTTTCACGAAGTTATCGCGGTCCTCACGGCTGACTTCCACCGTTGCATCCATGCGATCCCAGACCTGAGAGGCCATGTCGAAGCCGCCCACCGTGAAGGTGCCGGCAGCCTGCGCTTTGGTTGGCACAACCGGCAGACCCCACATGATGTTGCTGGTAAATGCCTGCGGACCACCAAAGATATAGCGGCCTTCGCCATCCTTGAGCAGCGCGATGTTGTGCCAGTCACGCGGGTTAAGCACGATGCCTGACGCGCTGAACTCTGACTCAGTCACCTGATAGATGGCGTGCGCGATGATGTCAGCGCGTGTGTCGCCACTGGCATTAAGCGAGGTGTCATACGCCGATGCTACTTTGTTCAGGCCTTCCAAGTTATCGCCTGAGCCGTCGCCGTTCAGCAGCTGGCCTTCTTCTTTCAGCGCCAGACCGTACATCAGGCGATTATTGACGTATGACTGCAGCATTGGCGCATCATCCATCACCTGACGCGATGCCTGTACCCAGTGCGCAATGGTTTTAACATTGGCTGTCTGCTTGCTGAAGGTGATATCAGACTCAGGCTTCAGCGCCTTCTCTGCCACGATATCAGCATTGTTGGTGAACACCTCTTCACGCACATACTCCAGTGAGTTACTGGAGATGCGGCCCTGCGCCAGCAGGTCACGAATGGTCAGGCGGCGCAGGCCCGGCATGATGATGCCAGGCACCTGCATCGGCTGGATCAGGCTACCGGCAGAACCTGCATCGCTGCCCAGCGATTTATTAAAGGTTTTAGCCTCAAAACTGCCTTTGCTGCCGTTCCAGGACTTCTGCAGCTCTTCAGCAGCACGCTCGGAGAACGATTTTTTCTCGCCCGGATTTTCCGCGCCGGAGGCCAGTTTCTGCTCCAGATCGAAGAGACGGGTGCCGGATTTCTGCAGCTCTTCGTTTACCTTCGCCAGGTCATCCTGCAGCTGCTTTGACACTTTACCGGTGCTTTCGATTTCTGCTTTCTGCGCATCGAAAAGCTGGGTCATTTTTGACTGTGAGTCTTCGATGGCTTTCTGAATTTGTGCAAGTTCGGACATGTTATTTACCTAAATGAGAGGGGAATGATTTGATGCTCTCTAAAAGAGCACTGATTTGCGTTTTGTTCGCGTCATCCTCGGACTCGCTCCGAATTGCTGACTTAAACCGGGATATAAACCCTACTGCCTGTGATTTGGTCAGGCCGACTGAATCCCTCAGCCAGCTCTCCACATCACGAATGGTTTCAATACCGTCCACACTTTTCATGGCTGCCACACCGGCAAGCTCATTGGCAGGGAAGGTGCAGACGCTGATTTCACGCAGAAGCGGGATGTTTTTGAAGATTCGACCGCTGGTACCGACCGAGTAATCGTCTTTATTGACTGAGAAGCCAACCGACATCCCCTCCACCGTGCCATGCTGCATGGCCGCGCGAAGGTCAGTTGCACCGCTGTGACCGGGCGTAAGCTGTCCCCGCACATACAGACCTTTTTCATCTTCGGCAATGCTGTCCCACTTCCCGACAGGCAGTTCCCATGTTTTATGATTGAAAAACATGGCTACTTTTCGCGTCTGGCTGGACAGTGCACTTTTAAACGCGCCGGGCAGAATAATGTCGCCGTCTGAATCCGTGTTATTGAAAACGGACGCGTAACCCTCGAAAATCCCCTGCTTGCCGTCGCCGGTAAACTTGATTTCCGTTTCATCAAACGAAAGCGTTTTTACGATCTCAGGCATCACGGCCCCCATAAAAATTAAGCCCCGACATCGCGGGACTCTTTGTTGGTTCCTAAATCAGTAATTGGCACGTACTGCGCCTGGCGCATCGCCACATCACCACCCGGCAGAGGCGGCATGTTGTCTGTCCGCCGCATCTCGTTAATCGTTCTGAGCCCTGCCTCACCCATTGCTTTCATAAAGGCAGCACGGGAAGCGGAATCGCCGCGCAGGAGTCCATCGAGGTTGTGTTCAGCATGGTACCGGCCGACATTGGCAGGGGGGATCAGCCAGCGCTGTATGCTGTTCTCCCAGCGTGAGATATAGGGCTGAAGAGTGTACTGAAGAAAACCGAGGTTCTGCTGTTCAATGCCTGTTCCCCAGCTCGTTGACTTCTCAACATCTCCGACAAGGTGCGGTGGCACGCCAAAGAAGCGGGCCAGCTCGCTGACCTGAAACTTTCGTGAAGCCATCATTTCGGCATCCTGGGGCGTCACACCGATAGCCGATGTTGAAAAACCCGCCTCCAGAATCCAGAGGCGCTTTTTAACGGGCCCACCCGCTATCTCTCTGAAGTTTTCTTCAACCTGCGATCGCTGCGCTTCGGTCAAAACCTTTTCGCCGGTTGATAGAATCTGAGGTGATTTGGCCCCGTTTGCGAAAAAATCGCGCTGCTGATCTTCCATCGCCACCGCAACGCCCGCAGATTTGCAGGCAAATGCGATAGGTGACAGCCCTGTCAGGCCAGTGAAGCCGAACCCTTTAAGATGAAAGATTTCTTTTTGCGCAAAGTCCGCGTAGCTGCCGTCACGCTGATAGCGATAGACCAGCCTTTTGCCATCCATCCGCACATCCATGTTGGCAGACTGCAGGGGCAGCAGGCTGATGACATCACCCGCGCCATTCCTCTCAACCAGTGCATAGGCGTTTCCGTAAAAACAAAGCTGCATGGTCATGGCCTCTCTGAACTCCTGAGCGGTCATGTACTGGTTAGGGGAATACCTCAGCAGTCGTGCTAAAGGATTGGTCATATCAACCTTGGAGCGGTTGTTTTCTTTATCGGTTTCAAACACATCAAGGGGCAGGCAGGCGGTCAGCGTGGAAATGAGGCTCACACAGCGCCATACAGTGGATATCTGTAAAATTCGCTCATCGTTAACAGCAGAATCACCCAGGTGGCCGGAGGCGGAAACCGGCCCCGACTGCGAGCCCTGCCCGGGGGTGACTAAGCGTCCGCCGACGAACCATGACTGTAGCTTTGCCCACAGCCCGTTGTTGGTCCGCAGGTCAATCGTATATTTGGGTTCTTCCATCACATGCTCAGCGGTCTGAAAATAAAGTCTTCAAAGTCACCACCCTGCGCAGTGACCTCCCCGTTTGCCGCACCTACGGACATGGTCATTGCGACCATGCCATCAATGCGGCCTGTTGCTTTGGATTTATCAAGCTTGCGGTTACCTGCAGCGTCCTTCACCACAACGGCATTCACTGCGCACATTGTCAGTACCGGATGCATGCCGTGCCTGACGCGCCCGTTCAGCATCAGAGACTCCAGCGTATCAACCGCTGGCCCCATATCCTTGAATCCCTGACCGAACTCGACCAGTGGCAGTGAAAGGCCAATGGCATCAGCATCTTTTCTGAACTGGTCAATACGCCATCGGTCGAAGGCAAGAGAGGTGAGATCGAAATCCGCGATAATTTCGGCTATGTCATTAACCACAAAGGCGTAGTCAACCGATGCGCCTGGCGTTGTCCGCAATAGTCCCTCACGCACCCATACGTCATAGGGTGCGCGATCCGTTTTGGTTCGTTCGCTGAGTGTTTTTTCTGGCGTCCAGAAGAACGGGAAAAAGTCCCAGATTCCGTCTTCACCTTCACCGGCCACCACGAAGGCGGTTAAATCATTCCGCGCTGACAGGTCCAGCCCCGCATACCATTTACGCGGCGTGTTTACCGGCTCGTTTCCGCACAACTCCCACACGTTACGGGAAATAAATGGCGATACCGTTGATACGCGCTGATTAAGGTTCAGGTTGCGGAAGGTGTTTTCAAAGCTGGGCATTCGTCCGGCCTTTTCAGCCTGGCGCGACATGTCTTTTTCAGACCTGAAGGTTCCAAGCGCCGGGTTTGCCGCAAGCCAGCTCTCGCGCTTACTGATATCCGCCTCTTTTGGCGCTTCATAAACGTGGCAGACGATATGCGGGTCTTTCGATTTCACCGCATCGTCTATCCATATGCTCAGCAGATCAGCATCATTTGCCGCCTGCGTACTGATGACAATCAGCAACGGGCTTTCATGCGCACCCTGCGCCGTAGTTATCGCATCTATAAAATCATCCTGCGGCCCACGCACCTGTCCGGTTTCATCGAGAATTGCCAGGATGGGTGACAGACCGTGCGTAGTTTTCCCCTCAGCGGACAGCGCTTTGTATTCGACATTGCAGGGAAGCCCGATCAGCTTTTTACCGCTCGGGGTGATATGAACGATTTCCTGAAGTTTTGGATTCAGGTTGACCATCTTCACGGCGAGGTTAAAAACAATGGCCGCCTGCTCACGGCTTAATGCACCACTGACAATCTGCGTGTTCTGCACTGCCTCCGGTCCGACAAGATGAGCCAGCAGGATTCCGGCAATAAGACCGGTCTTACCGTTTTTACGGGCAATGCTGAGGATCGCCATGTCTGTCCCGGCAATGTTGTCGTAAACCGCCAGGATGAAATCTTTTTGAAAAGGGTCGAGCTTCATTGGCTGACCAAGCAGCTTACCTTCAGGCACAATGCAAAAGCGCTCAATGAACGCTATTACACGCTCACCTCGCGTCGTCATAGGCTGTTATCCGTGCTTAGGGAAGGCGATCAGGTTGTCATCCTGATTTTCATGTTCGGTTTTGGTGCTGCGGGCAGCGCGGTCGTTCTGATTACGTTTCTTCTGGTCACGGCTCTCCCCGTTCGTGGCATGAGAGTGAATCTGCAAATCCCGGCGCTGCGCAAGAATGGTGCGCTGCAGTTCCGTTATCTGCTTTCTCAAATCCTTTATCAGACCCTCATTCCGCTCTTCGCCACGTATGCGCTCTTCTTTGCGCAAATCCCGGCGTAAAACGGTGATATAGAGCTGATTATTGGCAAGCTCAGCGGCTGCCAGCAGGTCTGCAGGCGTCCAGCTGTCCAAAGCTTTTGAACGGATATTGTCATGCCAGAAAGGTTCGGCTTTTTTCTCCAGACCCGCATGAACCGGGGGCTGGATGGTGTCCTCGGTTGCATTCTGCATGGCCTGAACTGCTGCCGACGAACTGTCGGAGCGGGTTCTTTTTTGTGCCATATGTCAACACCTTTAAAACTGAAAAAATCGGGTTAGCGTTAAAATCAAACTTTGGCGGCGGTCATTTAAGCGAAAGGGCCTGAAGATTTACCCTCCCCCCCCCCACCCCAAAGATGATAATGGTTCTCGTTTGATTCCGCCGAGATGAAATTCATTCTCACTTGAGAGATGGTATTGATACCCATTATCATTTGAGGTTGCTGCGACTGAAATGGTTTCACTTGGTTACATGTTCGGGGCCATCGCATTGCAATTCGGCACCAACCAGACCAAGGGCAATCGTCGCCTCTCCATCGGGGTAGTCTGTCAGGAGCTGACGAATTACTTTTTCAGCCTGCTTAACTTTCGCCTGACTCTCTTCAGGCAATGAAGCAATGAGTCCTTTGAACATCAGGATCGTCTGTTGGTCTTGTGTCATTACCTGCTCCAGTGAGATGCGGGGTCGAGTGGGTAGCCGCTGGCATCGCAGCCAATGACTGTGCCGCTCTTCTCCATTCTCTGTTTGGTTGAGTCGTGATGCGCTTTGCACAGTGGCTGCCAGTTCTCTTTACTCCAGAACAGGTGCTGTGCTTTCGATATCGCCAGCGGATTGCCAGACTTCAGCGCATCTTTGAGTTTGTGGGGTTCGATATGGTCAACAACTGTGGCCGCTGTGATACGTCCCTGCTGCTCGCACATCGCACATAGCGGATGCTGCTGCAGGAATCTAAGGCGTGCTTTATCCCATCTGCTGCCATAAACGCGAGGTTCTTTAATCATGCCAGCCTCCATGCCCTGCGACGCTCTGTCCTCGGTTCATTGTCCGGGTGTCGCTCAACTGTGGGCGTGTCAGCGTGATCCACCAGCGAGTAACACGGATAGATAACGCGGCTTCCATATGCATCACCTACTGCATAATCAGCAGCGAGCGCTTGATTCCATCTGCCTAAAACCTGCTGCACTTTATTCACTGGCAGGCTATAGCAGACGCCGTGAATGAGCTTGCTCATGGCTATGTAATCGCCGTTTATTCGGTCAGCTTCCACCAGCATTCCGGCAATCTCGTTCTGATACTGAGGCGGTCTGCCGGTGCCCAGATAGAAAGACAGCAACTCATCGGGGAACCGGCTGAGCCAGGCTGTTACCTTCTCAGTGAAGCCGTTAACCAGAACCGCATCATCCTCCAGTATCACTACCCGGCATTGCTGCTGACTGGCCCACTCAATAGCCCGGCGATGGTTCCAGTTCGCACCATGCTGCCCCTCATCCATGAGACGGTGTGCGTTAAGCGACTTTGCCAACTGTTCTGCCTGATACCTGCGTGAGTGGTGCCCTACCACCACAAACTTTATTTGTGTTTCCACCAGGCAAACTCCTTACCGATTCCATCTGACTTAAATACTGTGTGCACGCTGGGGCCGGTAACCAGCCTGTCGCTGTAACGGTGGGCAACGATACCGAATGCCATCATGTCACCAACAGCAGAGGCCGATGATTCCTGCCCCCAGAAGCGCAGCGATTCAATGTGGTAGTAGAGGCGTACGATGCCATGCGCGATTGCCATAACGTCATCCCGCGAACCTCCCAGCAACCCGGCATTGAGCATCACATCATTCCGATGCTCAGTGATAAACGCCCTATAGATAGCTTCAGGGTGAGACTGTGTGGCCCATGGGTCAGCATACGTCTTCGGTTCAGAGCCAGCGTAAATCCTGCCATCTTCCATATCTCCCCACGGCTCTCGCAGCATCTCAACGTCAGTGCCATCGGTACACCAGACGAAGTGATATTCAGGGTGATCGCGAAGGTGCTGCCAGATATGTAGCCAACGCCGGAAGTAGACGTTCATGTTCACATCAGGGACGGCTACCAGCGAAGCCCCTGCAGGTGCGGTAGTCAGCTCATCGGTGAGCACAATCCCATGGCTGCCTTTCAGAGACGATGCCCACTTATCCAGTAGCTCAGGCGATGCCACCAACTTTGTACTGCGCTGCGGGTCTGGCTGGCTTGTTAGTAAAGTGGTAATCACCACATTGCGCTGCTGCCGGTATTCCGCATATCCGGTGTACCCGTTGTTACGGCGCTCGTTGTGGATGGTCACATTGCGCTTAACCTGTGCTTCACGATCAGGCTTAGGAACTGACCGCTCAACCGCCTGGTGCTCATCGAGCGAGTAAATAAGTTTTTCAGAACCGACTACATCAGCGAACGCCCAGCTGGTTAATCCTGCATTGTGGATGCGCAGCGCCAAATCAGAGTGCTCATACATGCCTCGCTGGTAGATGGGATCAAAACCGCCGACCGTCTCAATCGCGCTGCGGTGGTAATACAGCATTACGCCACGCTGGCCGGTGTAAGCTACATGCCGGTCATCCCGATACAGCACCGCAATGTCGTTAAGCTTTTGTCCGGTTGCAAAGTCCTGAAACTGGTAAGCCAGGTGTGGCTCAGGCGATTCAATGTAAGGTCGTTCCCAACCACCAGCAATCGGCCAGGCATCATCGTCCCACAAGAAGAGGTGCTCACACCCGGCATCAATCAGTATCTCAAGGCTGGTATTCTTAGCGGCCACGATACCGCGTGATACGTCATGCCGAATAACCCGGACACCTTCAGGCGCTGTCACTGGTTTTGCTGAACCATCATCAATAACGACCACCAGCGCACCGGCTGGCAGAAACTTCAGTTGGTGATCCAGTGCGCCGGATATGACGTCATGGCGGTTATGTGTGCTGATGGCGATACCAATATTCGAAGCTCGCTCAGTTACCGGCGCGTACCGCACACCATCAATCATAACGTCCATATTGACCCCAATAAAAAACCTCCCGAAGGAGGTTATCGTTTGTGAAGCAATCCACCCGGCTTAAGCTCTTTATTCAGGCGTTCTGCAATAGTTTTCTGAACCTGCTGTCTCAATTGTTCAGGATCATTAATTTTCTCAAGCCTTTCGACAATGATGCTCAGCTCTTTCAGCAAGGTGTCTGCATCAACACTAATGCTCAAGTTAATCGCACCGTGGTAATTAATACTCTTGCGACCGAAGTCTGTTTCTACCAGATGCTGGATGGCAAACTTCTGCCCTTCCGCAGTCAGGAACGTGAAGTGCTCTTCGGCCTGGCGCTTAGCAGCAACCGAACGAGTGTCTGCTAGTCCAGCCTCACGGAGTTCGGATGCTCCTGATTTCGATGGCAGGTCACCAGATGCGAGGGCGCCCCGAGTGAAAAGTGCATAGAGCACATCGCTGGCTGCGCCCGATAGAATGATAATTTTTTGGCTCATTAGAGTTTCCTGCTGGCTTGACGTGTTTAACCCTCGGTAATGGTGAGACCGCCAACCGATGATTCATTGTGTTTATGCTGAAAATTGAACTCAGTGAATGCAGTTTTCAGCACAAAATAAAAAACCACCAGCAAATGCCAGTGGCTCAAAGGTTGTGGTGGCAGGTGCCTATCTCCTGCCGCTGGTGAATCCAGAAGCCTATCCACGTCATTACCAGTGCGCCTATGCAGGCACCAGAGAGGATGTTGTAGATTGAGTACCCACTCATTGGGTCACCGTTCCGCAGTTGGCTTTCCACGTCTTGTTATGCGCGAGGATGGCGCGCTTGGTACGGTCATCCATCGTCATAATGTCGGCTTCGGTAACGAGAATGGGCTTCACCCAGGCGCAGGCGGTATCGACTACCTCAACCCTTGTTGATCCATTCTCTGCGCAACTCGTCATCAACATCACCATCAGACATGCGGGTAACAGTGTTTTGAACATCGGATGCCTCTTTGGCGGTTTCGGTCTGGCGGGTAGCCACTGCCTGCTCTGACGCGATGGCGGCTTTGGTTTCTCGCTCAGTTGCTGAGACTTCTGCTTTCGCCTTGCCTTTAGAGTGGCCAATGCCGAATGCCGTCATAATAGCTGCAGCAATGACGCCGATAATGCCGAGGATGAATTCAATGCTCATGGCTTAGCTCCCGGGTCAATTCCTGCATCCAGCTTCTGCTGCTGAATGTCTTTGTCGGTGGCAATCTTCTTGTTGATGATGTTGGCACCAACGGCAACACCGAAGTAAGCAGTGAACATCCATTCACTCAGTTCCAGCTTGTAGCCGTACCATGCAATAACGCCGGAACTCACAATGAAGGCGATCAGCTGCGTCCACTTACTCAGGCTTTGCTTTCCGTCGCCAACGCTTTTAACAATGTCTGCCAGCGCCATCAGATTTCCACCCTCTCAAACCAGCCGTATGCGAACGTCTCGTTAGCTACTCTGGACTCTGCCAGCTCAATGTACCGAGCGCCCTGCAGGCTGTTTAGCGCCTTTAGCATCACCTTCTCACCATCCCGGCTGCGGGCCGAAAGGAATGATCGCAGTGCAGTGATAGTGCGCGGGCCAATCTGACCGTCTGCCACGATATCGGGATAAAGCTTGCCCTGATTGTTGAACACGTTCAGGGAACGCTGAAGAAACTTTGCGGCAACCGATGGCCCCATGTTTACGCCGGTGTCGGTTAGCTCTACAGCGATCGCATTATTGACCTGAGAGACCTGGTCGAATCTCGGGCCGACCCAGTAATCTGATTCAAGAATATTCAGAGCCTGAGAACGGGTGAGGTCTTTCATGTCACCGGTGTAACCGTGCGCCCTGGCGACAGCCTGAGTGATGCCCCAGTTGGTAGGGCCGCCTTTGTCTGCTGGGTTATTAACGTAACCCCCTTCTTTGCCGAGGATGGCGCTAAAAATTTCGTCTTTCGTCATTTGCCCTCATCCTCTTTCACTACCTGGTTAACCTGGTCAGCTGTCTTCTGGGCGGTCTTCTCTGGAAGCGTAGCCATTTGAGCCTGAAGCTCTGAAACCTGTTGCGCCAGCCGGGCAACTTTGGCGTCTCGCCGGTCAGCTACTTTGCGGTAATCCTCACGAATGCCATCAATGCGCTCATTGGCGCTGTTGCTCACGTAAATGAACATGATGGTCATTACGATGCACAGGACGCTCATCAGCAGCATCAGTGACCCGATGATGATGTTGCGCTTGTGCTTAATCTTGTCGTTGTTTTGAGCCATTGCTGTCGTCCTCCAGTGTGGCGATCAGCCTGTTTACTTCTGTCCTGAACCTCGCATCACCTGAAGGAACATTCGATTCCGACATTGCCAGGAGAATGCCAAGCGCGTTTTTAATCAGGCGCAGGTCAGTTTCAAGAGTTGATATGCGGCGCAGGTTCCGGTCATGGCGGTCACGCAGCTCATCGTTTTCTTCACGGAGCAATGCGTTACTTTCCTTAAGAAGCTGTACCTGCTCTTTGTAGCCGGTGATGATGTCGCCACTGGCGCGATTGTTGGTAACGATGGAGGTGATACCGGCAATAAGCGGCTTCCAGAACAGTGCTACTGCACCGCCACCGAGAAGTAATGCGCCAATGCTCGTAAATAAGCTTTCATTCATGCCTGACCTCGCCCGTCAGGTGATGAAGATAAGTGTCTGCTGTTCATGGCCGTCTCCGGCGTTGCCCGGATGAACCGGCCGTGTGCTGTGGGAATAAAAGAGCGCCCGCGTAAAAGACACAGGATGAAGTGTGAGGAAATCCATTGGGCGCTGAAATGAAAAAACCCGCCGGAGCGAGTTCGAGAATTTTTAATTTTTACTTACCTGAAATCTTGTCAGGCACCAACGATCCAAACTCAGATTAATCTGGTAATGTATTAAATCAACTTATGAATGGAGTGAGTGCATGGCTGATTTTACAGTAAGAATTGAACTAAGAAATGCAGATGGCAACGACTATGAAAATCTACATGAGAAAATGGAAGCGCATGGTTATTCAAGAGAAATCGAAAGCAATACTGGAGAAATGTTCAAATTAATTGATGCCGAATATGTGACACAGAAAAATTTAACAGTTTCTGAAGTAAGAAATGAGGCAAAAATTTTAGCTGAATCAGTCAAATCACCTGTCAGGGTTTTGGTCACTGAATCCGCGGGGCGCTCATGGTTCATGGCGCTTAAAAAATAAATTTAAGGCAGTCTCTTTATGCGGCTGCCATAAAAAAAGCCCCAGCAATGCTGAGGCTCATTTTGATGTGGTTGCATGGCTAGAGGTCTGCCACTATTTGGCTAGAATACGCCAGTTTTATGCAAAGTCAATTATTTTGTTACGTTTCTAAACATTGCGTCTGCGTGACTCTCTTCGATCTCACACTTCGCCACTAGCTTTTCGAAAAACGGCTTCCAGTTACGCGACCATGAGGACTGAGTCAGGTCCGGCACCAGCACGTTAATCGCCCTGAACGCTGTGCTGGATGGCATGCGGCGATAACCACGACCGGTGCAGCGCTCACACTCTTTATCAACCGGCGCGCCTCTGCGGGTTGATTCCGCCAAATCACGCACCCGACCCGTTCCATTGCAACGACAGCGCGATGAAATGCGCCCCTTCCCTTCGCAAGTCTGGCACTTCGTCCTGACCATCTGCTTCTCAGTGCGTGGAGCAATCACCTGCTCGCCTGACTCGTTGAATTTTCCGGCATACTTAACCACTTCCGTTTCTGATTCAATGAAGCCGGTGCCGTTGCAGTGATCGCACGACTCAGTGGTGGCAGCTGAACGGACGTACTCATCAAATGCCAGCTTCGACAGAATGACCAGGCAGCTCCCCAGCTTTGAGCCAGCCGCTTTACGGAGCAGCTTTGGCGCGGTGCGGTTAGCGTACTGCATCAGCTGCTGAACCGTCCTGATGGTATCCTGCTCACTGTTGCCCGTCTTTGCCATCACTGCAGAAATGCCGAAAGGCGATTTTGACTGGCAGAAGCCGATGGCACCCATCAGATCGGTTCCGGTCAGTGATTCGCTTCCTGTTGCGCGCGAAGAGTCGGTGAAGCTCTGGCTTTTCGGATTGAAATACTTCAATGCTGATTCAATTTTCACGCTGCACGCCCCTTCGAATAACGCTTGTTGCCAGTGTGTGATTCTTCCCGTTCCGTGCTGCGGGCGCGGGCTTCTTCCTGGTCGATATGGTGGAAATGGCCGTTCCAGAACCGGCGATAAACGGTACCCAGTGGCCCGTTACGGTTCTTGGTGATGTTGATTTCAGCAATGCCCGCGGCTGGCGACTCCGGGTTATAAACCTCATCCCGGTACAACATCATGATGATGTCAGCGTCGGCTTCGATTTCGCCTGAGTCCTTAAGGTCAGCGTTTACCGGGCGTTTGTTCGGGCGACTCTCCACGCTGCGAGAAAGCTGGCTGAGTGCCACCACCGGCACACGGTTAGCTTTAGCCAGCGACTTCAGTCCCTTTGATACCTCGCCCACAGCCAGATCGTGACGGCTGGCGCTCTGCAACTTAATCAGGCGCAGATAGTCGATAGCCACCAGCGCAGTCTCCGGGTGCTGCTGAATGTGTCGAGTTGCGATGTGTTGTATCTGGTCAACGGTCAGGTTGTTAGCGTCGACGATCCAGATATTGCGCCCGGTCATCTGCCCGATGCCGTTGCTTATTCTCGCCCAGTCTTCGTCTTTCAGTTGGTCCGGTGATTTGAGGCGTGAGGCTGAGATACCGCCCGCCGCTGCAACGTGACGCTCTGCGATCTGGATGTCACTCATTTCCATGCTGAAGAACAGCACCCCGGCGCCGCTGGCGGTCAGGTTTTCGGTGATATCCAGAATCATTTCCGTTTTCCCCATCGATGGCCGCGCCGCCAGCAGAATCAGGTCAGTCTGGTCAAAGCCGCCAGTAACCTCATCCAGTTCCGCGATCCCGGTCATAACCGAACGGCCGGCACTGTCGGACGCCATCCGCTCATCAATCCGGTTGATGATGGTCGGAAGCAGCTCGTCGATTGAAACGGGACGGATGGCATCAGATTCCGTCTGTATCGCCCCCACGGCTGCTTTCACCTCTTCCAGAATGCGAATCCCCGCATCGCTGTTAGGTGCTTTCTGGAGGCTGTTAAGAGCGCCAGTTAGGGCCTGAAAAGCATCACGAAGCGCTGCGTTGCGAACCAGTTGCTGTGAGTATGACTTGAGTGACGACTTCGCCCACGCAATGCGTCCGGTCTCATCGATAAGCGCCTGGTGCTGAGGAAGTTGCTCACCAATCAGGATCGGGTCGATAACACCTTTGCCGCGCGCCTGAGCGGTGATCGCCCGGTATATTTCACGGTACTGCTGGAAGTTAAACGCCGTGTCCGGCAGCGAGGAGATAACCTCCATCACCTCAGCCTCAGCGCCACGCAGAAACATCGCCCCGAGCACCGCCGCTTCCATGTCCTGATCACGCCACTGTGCATCACTCATACTGCTGGCGCTCCCTTCTGGCTGCGATAGCTGGGCCAGTCAAATACCAGCGTTGCCCCGCCACCCTCAACCATGCGGTCTGTCAGGCGGTCACCGATAACCAGGGAAATCTGAGGCAGCGAAAGATTGCTGATGAGTACCGTTGGCAGCATGCGTTCGTAACGGGTGTTCATGATGTCGAACAGGATGATCATCTCTGACTCAGAACCGTACTGAATCCCGACCTCATCGATAATCAGCAGATCCATTCCGGTATAAAGCGCGATGACATCCTCTTCGCTGCGTTCGCTTCCCTTCTCCCATGTACTCCGAACGGCACGGATGATGCGCATGACAGAGGTCAGTAATACCGATGCATGATGTTTCTCGATAATGCTTTTCGCCAGCGCAACCGCCAGGTGGTTCTTACCGGTACCTGGTCTACCCGTCAGAATCAGGCTGGTCCCGGCTTCGTACATCTGGGGCCAAGCACTGGCATAGCCGCGAAGAATAGTCAGGTTGTTCTGAGCGGCTTTATTCACGGCCTGGTAGTTTTCAAAGCTGCAGCCAGCAAAGCGTTCAGGAATATTCGCCATTTCAGTCAGTTTTTCTGCCTGGATGCTGTTCAGGCTGTTCTGTGCCGCTTCCATCTCTGCCGTGATGCAGTCAGGGCAGCGGGAAAACTTTTCAGCCACGCGACCGCTGTATTTAGTCCAGATGCGCTGCTGATGAAAATTACCGTGTGTCTCACAGGTTCCTGCAACGGCTTCTTGATGGTCAAAGCAGCGATCCATTGGAGAGACCGTTCCACCAGCAAATCTCAGCTCTTCCCGAAGCGTGGAGATAGTGGTTCTCAGTGACTGAATCTGGCTGTTACGCCCATTAATCTGATGGCTCATTCTGCTGCTCCTTTAGCCCAGGAAGGTGTGATGGTGGTGCCGTAGTCGCGTTCTGAGAAACCGCTGTGGCGACTCTGTGCTGGTGTGCTGCGCTGCTGGCTAGCAGGTGCATCCCAGCTTTCGGCAAAGTGGTGATCAGGACCAAAGAACGTCGCAGCCTGCTTCACGTATTCGCTGTTGGCCTTACCGGTGGCAGTGACGTAGTTTGCATAACGTTTTACGCCTGCCTGCATATCAGCGGGTTTAACGCCCTCACGGATACGCGCTGACCAGCTTTTCCATGCAGATGGCTTGGGATTACCACCAGCACGCTTAGGGTATGCCTGCCAGGCTTCTTCAAACTCAGGTGAATAATCCTGCTTAGCATTATGTGACGGCTCAGCGGCTTTAGCCGATGTGCCAATAGATTTAGGTTCATTGACTGGTTCAATGACTGGTTCTAAGGAGTGACTGATTCTGGGGTCAGCTCCTGCCCCACCCCCTAGGTCAGCTCCTGCCCCACCCTCGGGCACCTGCTGCCCCACCTCAGTCATCTGCTGACCTAGGTCAGCTCCTGCCCCACCCTTTGAAGGCTCTTTGTATTCTTTTTCATCAAGCCGCAAATGGAATAAATTGGACTGATTCAGCTCGCCCTTGCGACGATATTCCCGGCGTAGCATCCCCATTTCCTCCAGTGCACGAACATGACCTTTAACAGTCGATCTTCCGATTTCACACTGGTCAGCAATATGCTGATATGAAGGCCAGCATTCACCTTGGTCATTGGCATTGTCAGCGAGCTTAAGCAGCACCAGCTTACGCAGCGGGTTTCCGACCTTGAGCTTCATGGCTTTAACCATCAACTCCATACTCATTCTGAGACCCTCCTGAAAAGCTGCTGGAACTGCCAGACTGGTCGCATGCATTCATGCTCGTAGCCGGGGCGGGTGAAGATTACTTGCTGATTCTCGCGGTCGTAGCCAGTGACATGCACCAGAACACCTCGCGGATCACGGTAGGCGCGGTCCATGTGCTGAAAAGAGTTAATCTGCTGCATTGTCTGAACCTGATGGGTGCGGAAACAGCGTCGGGAGATCAGGACGCAATTCATGTGGTTGAACCTTTCCGTTGGAGGCATTAACAATGTCCATGACGTAATCAGCCTTTACTCGCCGCCCATTTAACCAGCGGAAAACTGCTGGCTGAGATACGCCGCACGCTCTGGCAAGCGCAGCCTGACCTCCAACTTCTTCAACAGCAATCTTGATGTGCTTATTAAGCATTGAAATTACCAAAAGTTATATCGTGATGTGCAGATAATATCACTTGTATAACTTTGTGCAATAACTTAATGTATTTGCCTGATTATAACTTTAGGTATATGTTGGCTTGTATGAAATCATTAGCAGACCGCCTCAAAGAGGCTATGAAAAACGCTGGAATTACTCAGGCTCAGCTTGCTCAGCTTGTTGACGTATCACAACCAGCGATTAACCGATTGGTTACGGGCAAGACTACTTCCAGCCGAAAGATAACCGATATTGCTCGAGTTCTTTCGGTAAGTCCTGGGTGGCTTGTAGATGGTGTTGGCGGCATGCAACAAGAGAGGGAGCCGGTATATCATCCTGATACATACTTTGACTCCAGAAATGAGAACCTGAACCAGCAGGAGCCATGGGACCATAGCAAGCCCCTTGATTTAAGCGAAGCTGATGTTCCTTACTTAAACGATATAGACTCCGTTCCTGATGATGGGAAAATCAGTCACGGCGAAAGTAATTTCATGTTTTTACGCGTAAAAAAGGATGTCTTATCTCAGGCAGGCGCGAGGGTTGATGGAAGTGGAGTCGTATGCTTCTTGCATTCCGGAGATAGTATGGATCCATTCATACCAGACGGTTCAAGGGTGTTCATTGACTGTAATAATAAAAAAATAATTGACGGCAAAATCTATGTCATAAGTCAAAATGGTTGGAAACGGCTCAGGCAGCTTTACCGCACATCACCTGATCTGGTAAGCATCAGAAGTTTCAATACCGCAAATCACCCAGATGAAGAAGCAAAACTAGGCGAATTCGATGTGGTTGGCCGGGTGTTTATGACCTCCACGCTTTGGTGAGACAGCGACCCAAAAGACAAGCCAGGCTTTTCAGCCTGGTTTTTTTTCGCCCCTCGATCAAGATTGCAATATTGCATAAGATAAATTCGAAAAATTATTATTTAAATCATATAGATCATGCATGAACGCAATAAAATATAACTTTATGTATTGCATGTGCATCTAAAGTGCATTACCTTTAACTCATCGGCAAACAACGGAGCCTTTGAGATGAAAACACCATCAAGTGAAATTATTAACTGTGAGTCAGCATCAGTGCGCATTGCACCTGGAAAATACTTTGATTTTCCTATTGTGGATAACAAAGGCCTGTTCCCAAGTTTTTTTAAAACTAATTCTGATTTTAATATTCAAGTTCAGTGCAATTGCATAAATGATTTTATCTATGCTCTTTATCTTCGCAAAGAGAAGCTTGCTTACCTCGTCTGCGCCTGGGCTAATAAAAATGAAATTAATGATCAAGCCATGCAGATCATTAAGGAAAATCCAAAACTGCATTACCTTCTGAATTAATCAATCTGATTATAAATTACAGCGCCTGCGCTGGGGCTAAACACATCCTTAAAGTGATTAGAGGCTGAGCATGAATAAATTGATGGCATTACCTAAAGGCGCTGTTGCAGATCCTGAAAAAAGCGCAGGCGTACGTATTTCAAGTGCAGCTGATACATCAAAAGCCGCTCTTGGCTATGCAGATCAGCTTCAGCAGGAGTTCATGGCCGTGCTCTACAAGCCTATGGCGCAGGTAGATCCCAATGTGGCAGGTCGCTTCCACTCCCTAATTCAGGAGCTGGCATTCATGGTGGAGCGAACTGCCGTTAACGTCGAGGCTGGGCGCTGATGTCTCCTTCAATTAATAAAGAAAAGTTTCGTCAGGCTTTGATGATGCGGGACAGCGGCCAGTGGCATCTGGCTATTCTCTTCCTCAACGCTGCTTACGGGGTGAAGTAATGAAAAGTAATGAGCTAATTATTTGTGAAGCCTCTGAGCTTGCCAGTCAGCTTACTGCAGTACTCGAATTGTTATTCGAACGCGGTACCGGAAGTGGTCTGCCTGTAAACGATCCCGTGGTTGGTCTCACATATAACATGGCTGCCAAGTTGCACCTGTTCCTTAATGAAGAAGAAAAACGTCAGGATATGGAGGCTATAAATAATGCCAAGCATCGTTGAAATTAACCGCACCCGTCTGGTGAATATTTATCTGGCAAATAAAGTTGCTAAAACCGGCGTGATGATGACCACCGCCAAATTACCGGACGGCTCAATTACTACCGTCCAGCTGGATGCTGAAATCCTGAATAAAGCGCTGATTAAATTATTTGAATCGGCGGTTAGAAAAGTTACCCCCGGTGATGCTGCTGACCGGGAAATAGCTGATACCTATGGCGACTGCGTGAAGATTAAATCCGGAAAGCTATCGCACATCGGTGAGGGTTTTATGGAGGAACTGATTTCCAACCTGGTCGAACAGGCATTCAGTCAGCGGGGTGTGAAATGACGTTGACTGCCCTCCGCACCCCTGAATGGGTTGTAGAGCAGGCCGCGCGGAAGCTGGCGCAGTACCGCCAGCGCCGCATCTTCCCTTGCCGCATACATGGCACCGGCTATCTGAGCCTGAAGGTTAACCCTCGCTGGCGCCTGCTTTCGCAGAACGGCGGCAAAGACTGGCAGTTAATGACGCATGAGCGGTACAACGCCGCTAAGGATGGAAAATGATTCAGGTATCTAAAAGATTGTCAGGTGCTGATGCCGCATTCTGCCAGGTGCAATCGACTGTGTATGTCGTGACACGTCACGGACGCCGCCGGCGCTTTCTTGGTCGCAGCGCCGCTCTCAACAACCTGGTGCATTTCATGGTGACCGGCACCTTCGATAAGGCAGGCATTCCGACGCACGGACAGATGCGGAAGGTGTGGAATGAAGATGAAGGTGTTCTGGCGCATAAGCATGGTGAGCTGACTGAGCGCTACTGGAATGCACATCACCGCACCTATCGCCGAGTTCAGAAGCTGATGGCCCGCCGCCGTGAAATCGCAAAGTGGCAGAAAGGATATGACGCAGCCACCAGCAGAATCGCAAGCCTGCTCAACCAGAAGCCCTACTGAGGAAGTGACCATGCAAAATATCGCATCAGCAGTTGCCACGCCATCAGGCGTGAGTTTCGGCAACAGAACGATAGGGTTTTCAGGAGCTATCAGGCATCTGGACGCGGGGAAATACGACAAGCCTATCTCTGATGGTCTTCATGTTTTGTCCTGCATTCAGGATGCCATGGCAGCAGGCTGGTTGAGCCTTTCAGTAGAAAAAGAGATCGTCATCTGGCGCTGGTTGGTTGTCGCCACCTTCATCATTGAAGAGAAAGCGAAGAATGGCACCGTCGACGTTCAAAGCGTGGATGGCGGTTTTGATCAGGCGGTCATTTACCGGGGCGTGAAAGGCAGCATGAGCATCTATCCTGGTCCAGTGCGCGTTGCTCTTATCACCAGCATGGAGATGCCAGCTGTAGCGAAATACGGCGTTAAAAAAGGCCTGCCTCTGTTACTCCAGATGTACAAGCAAATGTTGACGATGTGCCCTCAGCGCGGATTCAGAATCTCTGAAATGGGTAGAACAGGTTTAAACATGCTGCACGATGACTTTATTGAAGAATTGAACACGAATGGCATGCCTGCCATGCCGGTTATGCACTGAGGGAAAATGATGACTATGAAAAAAGGAATCACCCTGGCTCAGCCGCTCTCTGTATCGCCTGCTTCTGCTCTGACTATCGACAGTCAGTACCTGCTGCAAATGGTGAATGATGCCCGTGAGTCAAATGGCGAGAAGCCGATCCGTAACAATGACTTTGTGGCTCGCATCAAAGATGAGCTGGAAGGTGAGTATTACGAAACTTTCGTAAAACCCTCAGGCACAAACGGTGGGCGCCCGACCGAAGTTATCGACATGCAAATTAAACAGGCGCTTCGCGTGGCCGCGCGTGAGTCAAAAGCTGTGCGTCGCTCCCTCGTCGATAAACTGGAGGACATGCAGAGCCCTGCCCCTGTTGATGCTATGCGAATGCTGAGCGACCCAGCAACACTTCGCGGGCTTCTGATGAATTACTCAGAGGATAATCAGCGCCTGACCGGTGAAAACCAGTTGCTTACTGCCACTGTCGGCAGCCTTGAAAAGCACTTCACTAAAGGCATGACGATCCCGGCGTTCTGCAAAGGACTTAACGGCGTCAACGTCAGCAAAATGATGTGGTGGGCGTTTGGGCGTGACTGGGTTTACAGCGAGCAGCGTGATCCAGAGAAAGACCCTCGGTGGCGCGTGGCTAGCTATGCGCGGGATAAGTATCTGACCGAGGATAAAACTCAAGTCACACCGCACGGCATGGAAACTTTCACTCGCTTTTCCCCTGTCCTTCTGGAAGGCGGTTGCCACCGACTTTATCAGCTTTATATGAAGGGCGAATTGCCTATGAAGAAAACATGGAATGGTGAGTACAGCCATGACAAGGCGATCTATACACCGGAGGTTAACCGTGCCAAAGCGTGAAACCCACTCATACAGCAAGAATCTGCAGCAAAGCCACCAGCAGGCTTTGCAGTGGCTGGCTGATGCTTACCTGTTTCACCTGGTAAGTATGCACCGTCGCCCTGTGTACCGTCATCAGTTTGGAGATATTTCGCTGAGCCAGCACGCGGTGCAGGCTTTTATTGATACTCACCTTGCTGAAAAAAGCATGACTATCCGGGAGCGCCGCAACCGCTATATCACCCTACTGGATATGGATACTTATGCAGCACGCAAAAACTCCGATTTTGTTGACTGGGGAACGGTGCCAAAGCTTAAGCCGCGAGGTATCCGGTGGATGAATGCCTGCTTTAATCGCTACGGTGAAATGGTCCAGGCTCTGGGCGGGCAGGATGTGGTTGATGCGATGATTAAAAAGGAGCTGGTTGATGAAATTTGAATTTATCGATAAGGGCGCCGTGGCAACGCTGACTATCACCAGCAGTCTGCTGGAGTATCGCCGCCACAATCGGGCAGTAGATGCTGCGCTCCTCTCCGCTGATGTGGCCGCAAGAACTTCAGGCATCTTCATCCGTAAAACGGTAATCAGCGGACCGATTAAACGTGGGCTGCGTGCATATCGCGCGGCCACCAGCGAGGCTGCAAAATGACTCAGCAAAATGTATTCGCACTGGCACAGGTTATTAAAGCGGCAGGCGTCGACCCTAGCGAGGTTACCGATGCTGTATGGGCTGCTGGTTATCGTCGTCCTGCCCGTTCAGTTGAAGAGGAAGTTGAGCTGACACTTGCGATAGTCAGTGGCTGCCACGGAGCTGATATGCCATGGGAAGTATGGCCAAAAGATTATGGAGATGTTCTCAAAGAGGAATTAAACGAATTTGTTTGCGAAGCAGTAATGTCAGAAGGAACAACGGCAGCCAGCGCTGCAATAGAGATGCTTGCAGCAGGATACGTGAAGGTGGTGACCAATGACGCAGCGTGACATGGCAGACCTCAATGACGCGCTGGTGCAGGCCAGCGTAAGAATCGATGACGGGTGCGACCACTCACAGCGCATCGTGTGGCAGATGAACCAGAAGCGCTATATGCGTAACGGGCTAAGCCCTGCCCGACCGCCAGCACCAAAAGTGGCGCCAGTGAAGATCGAGGCAAAAAAGAAGCTGCGCAAGCGCGGGCATCGGGTGGTGCAACAGGCAATAGGAGCGGTGTGATGAAACCAACACAAAGAAATTACAGCAAGCTGACAGACGGTGAAATTAGTGTGCTGGTCTGCAGGTTAGAAAATCCAAAGTATGAAGTGGAGATCCACCCGCATAACCCAAAGGGTGCGCAGTACACACGGAGCTTTGGCAGCATCGGCCACAAGTTTGGCTTCTTTCCGGTCAGCAAGGCTGAGGATGGCTTTCAGATTATCGTCCGTAACCGGATCGCCATTGTGCCGGCATCAAAAACAACGTGGGAAGCGAGACACGAAAGCGGCGCAGCAGCTCGTCACAAAAATCCGCTAAGAGCAGCGATGATCGTGTATCTGATGGTAATGGGTGGTGTGAACGTCTGTGAAAAATCTCACGCAGCAGCATTCGATGAGGGGACAGTTAAATGAACACGATGTTTTTGTTGATGGCTGAGTACGAAACCGCGACCGTGCCGCTAAGCCAGGTTTGCGAAAAATATTTCGGGATGAAAGCCACTACAGCCGAAAGAAAGGCGGCGGATAACAAACTTCCTATCCCTACCTTTAGAACGGCAGACAGCCAGAAAGCCCCGCGCATGGTTCATATTGCAGACCTGGCTGATTACATTGATGTCCAGCGCAAGGCCAGCCGGGAACTACACGCCGCCTCACACTCTCATCAGTAACAAAAAAGGGCCGAAAGGCCCTTATCTTTTCGCTAATACGCCCAACCAAAGAATGCACATACCTGTTGATTACACGCTATTCATGCGCTATTTTCGCATGGCTCGGGAACCCCTGAGGATCCCTTTTCTGCTTAAGCTGTTGTTTTAGATAAAAAGAACCCCAGCAAGCATACTGGGGTTTGGTACTTGCAAACACCACGTCAATGATCGGCGTGCTGCGCGGCAAAATCTGTTGTTGTTCAGGCGACCCGAACGGTGCTCATCTGCATCACGCTTTTCATCGCCTCAACCACATCGCCGTCTACACAGTAGCGGCTGAACTCGTCAGTCTCGGCTTCTGAACACATGGAGACCCCCGCTTTGCGGTAGCGCATCGGCGACGCGACAAGGCGGCTGGCCGAGCTGTGAACTTCATCAATCCCCAGGTCGAGAAACTTTTGCAGGTTGCTAAGGCGTACCCCGGCACCCGCCATAATAATAGGACCCGTACTGGCCTCATTTAGTTCCCTGAGTAATGCAATTCCGTTTTCAGCGCTCTGCTGCTGACCGGATGTCAGGATGCGTGCCACGCCTAAATCCGTTAACTCTTCCAGCGCACGCTTCGGGCTGTGACAGAGATCGAAGGCGCGATGAAAGGTTACGGCCAGGCCATCGCACAGCGCCATAACCTGCCGCATCTGACCATGATGAATGTGAGCATCTTCATCCAGCATCCCAATGACCAGACCGGGAAAACCGAGTTCACGAATTAACGCCACATCCGATTTCATCGCTTCAAATTCGCGTGCGGTGTAACAAAAATCGCCACCACGTGGCCGGACAATAGGATGAACCGGAATCGAAACGTCTTGCCGGGCGGCATTCAGCATCCCCGCCGACGGGGTCAGGCCGCCTTCACGCGGTGCGGCACAGAGCTCAACCCGATCGGCGCCGGCCTGTTGTGCGGTCACAGCGCAATCCACGCCATAGCAGCAAATTTCCAGTGTGGTCATTCTTTTCTCCTTTACATGACTCTGGTTCAAGGCAGATTCATCAGTTAGTCTGGCTGCTGGAATGAGTTTACCGGGAAAGTTAACTATGGCATTCAATTTCGACCAACGGATAGACCGTCGTCACAGCGATAGCCTTAAATGGAACAAATATGCGGACCAGGACATTCTGCCAATGTGGGTGGCAGATACCGATTTCCGATCGCCTGACTGCGTCATCGATGCGATTAAAACCCGTGCCGAACATGGGATTTTTGGCTATGGCGACACGCCGGTTGAATTTATCGATAGCGCGATAGCCTGGCTCGCCTCACGCTATCAGTGGCACGTTAATCCGGAATGGATTGTGGTTTTACCGGGTGTCGTGAGCGGGCTGAATCTCGCAGTGCGCGCTTTTACCGCGCCTGACGAGCTGACGATTGCGCCAACACCCATCTATCCGCCGTTTCGCGGTGCAGCAAAACTGGCAGAGCGCGGTCAGATCACGCTGCCGCTGACGCTGCAAGAGGGACGCTGGCTACTGGATCTGGATGCGCCGGAAGGTCAGCTGGACGATAAAGCGCGGCTGTTAATGCTGTGCAACCCGCAGAATCCGGGCGGCACCGTCTACCGCCGCGAGGAACTGCAGGCGCAGCTGGCATTTGCGCAGAAGCACGATTTGATTGTCTGTTCCGACGAGATCCACAGCGATCTGCTGCTGGAGCCAGGCGTTAAGCACATCCCCTTTGCTTCACTGAGCGAAGATGCAGCCCAGCGTAGCGTAACGCTGATGTCGCCCTCAAAGTCCTTTAATATTGCCGGTCTGGGGGCTTCCATCGCCATCATTCCTGATGCCGGGCTACGCGCGCGCTTTAACCGGTTTCGCCGCGGCATTGTGCCGGATGTTGACATTCTGGCACTCACCGCAGCCGCAGCGGCATGGCGCGAGGGTGAGCCCTGGCTGAATGCGCAGAATGCCTATCTGCGCAGTAACCGTGACTGGCTGGTGTCACAGGTCAACAAGATGGCCGGCCTGTCACTCGCCTCGCCGGAAGCGACCTACCTGGCCTGGATCGACGCCAGCGCGCTGGGAGTGGCCAGCCCGGCGCTCTATTTTGAAAAGCACGGGCTGGGCTTAACCGCCGGACGTGAGTTCGGCAATGACCAGTTTGTCCGGCTCAATTTCGGCTGTACCCGCGCGCTACTGGATGAAGCCGTTGCGCGCCTGAAGCGTGCGTTAGCCGCCCGCCTTTAGTTCTGCTCGCTGGCGACAATTTCCTCCAGTCGCCATGGATGAAACTTAATTGTCGTCTGCCCATCCGTTACCGCCAGGGTCGGATTGGGCAGGCGCTCATTCTCGCCCTGCGGTGAGCTGGTTTTAAATGATATACCCGGCTGCGTCAGTGCCTCATCTGACAGCAAGGCCATCGCGCGCACGCCCAGCGTCTGATGATCGCCGCGAAGCACTACCTCAATATGCTCCCAGCCTTCATGGCGATAACGCTTTTCACCCGGCCAGGGCAGTTCGACCACATCAATCAGCCTGCCTGCGACAACCAGCGGATCATGGAGTTTAAACAGGCAAATCTGCCTGCCGTTGATCATCGCTGCGGAAAACTGCGTGCCCATCTGCTGCAAACCTTGCTGCCAGCGCATCGCCGTGGCGTCCTGATGGCAACGCACCGCGATATGGTCCATTTCCAGATCGTTAAGGCGCAAACCGAGCCGCTGCGCAAAATATTGCAACGATTCTTCAAAACGTTCTAAATCTGTCTTTAAATCATCCAATTCTGCCGGAAAAGATCTCTTCACTACCCCAATTCCTCTCAATTTGTCTGGCATTTATAACCCGCCTGGCTTACTGCGCGCCGCGTGCTGAGCATCACATAATGATCAGATTCATCTTATTTGGCCCGAAATTTAACGCAAAACCTTATAATAACATCTTTCATTTCGGATTTATCTCCTGTTTAGGTCCATGAGTTCCTTGATGAAAGCATGTTAACTAAATGATTTTAATCAACTTCTTTAATACAATAAGATAACTCTCATTTGAAGGGTAAACAATTGCAGCCCATCCCGCCTTCCTATAAATTTGACCTAACACAACCAAAAGGAATGGCTCTATGTCTATGCTCATCGTTGTCGCTGTCCTGATCGCACTGATGGGATTTGCAATCTCCCGCCATTGGAAGGTGCGTGAAGATAAAAGCGTAAAGAACCCACGCCGTCATCTGCGACGTCGTTAATGCCTCTGGGAAACATCTTATTCAGCTCTGTTTCCCCGCTTCATCCAACTGCTGACGCCCACTGACATTTCACGTATACTTTTCCCCTCATTTTTTTCCGTTTTGTCTGCCCCATCCGTTTCTGCCTCTCCGTGACGCGATGCGCTCAGGCAAGATGATGACAGCCCGGCTTTTTGGTCCGGGCGTTGCTCAGCACATGAAGGTAACTCGGTGAATATTCAGGCACTTCTTTCCGCAAAAGTCAGTCAGGCAATGGTTTTAGCCGGCGCACCCGCCGATTGCGAACCTCAGGTTCGTCAATCTGCCCGGGTTCAGTTTGGAGACTATCAGGCCAACGGCATTATGGCCGTGGCGAAAAAGCTGGGACAGGCACCGCGACAATTAGCGGAAACGGTGATTCAGCACCTCGACCTGACTGGCATCGCCAGCAAAGTCGAAATTGCCGGGCCGGGCTTCATCAATATCTTCCTTGACCACAACTGGCTGGCCAGTCATGCACGGGAAGCGCTGCGTCTGCCGCGCCTCGGCGTGCAGCTGGCCGAACCCCAGACTATCGTGGTTGACTACTCTGCGCCTAACGTTGCGAAAGAGATGCATGTGGGCCACGTCCGCTCCACCATCATTGGTGATGCAGCGGTGCGTACGCTGGAGTTTCTCGGCCATAACGTGATCCGTGCGAACCACGTTGGCGACTGGGGAACGCAGTTCGGTATGCTGATCGCGTTCCTGGAAAAGCAGCAGAATGAAGATCATGCAGAGATGGCGCTGGCCGATCTCGAAGCCTTCTACCGTGAAGCCAAGCGCACCTATGATGAAGATCCTGAGTTTGCCGAGCGCGCGCGCAGTTATGTGGTGAAATTACAGGGCGGCGATGACTATTGCCGCCAGATGTGGAAGAAGCTGGTCGACATCACCATGAGTCAGAACCAGAAAATCTATGACCGCATGAACGTCACCCTGACGCGCAACGATGTCATGGGTGAAAGTCTCTATAACGATATGCTGCCTGGCATCGTCTCCGATCTGAAACAGAAAGGCTTAGCGGTAGAGAGTGAAGGCGCGACCGTGGTGTTCCTGGATGAATTCCAGAACAAAGAGGGGGAACCGATGGGCGTCATCATCCAGAAAAAAGATGGCGGCTACCTCTACACCACCACCGATATCGCCTGTGCGAAATATCGTTACGAAACGCTGAAAGCCGATCGCGTGCTCTATTACATCGACTCACGTCAGCATCAGCATCTGGTTCAGGCCTGGACCATCGTTCGTAAAGCGGGTTATGTGCCGGAATCTGTTCCACTGGAGCACCATGCGTTCGGCATGATGCTGGGCAAAGATGGCCGTCCGTTCAAGACCCGCAGCGGCGGCACTATCAAGCTCTCCGATCTGCTGGATGAAGCCTATCAGCGTGCTTACACGCTGGTGCGTGAGAAGAACCCGGAGATGAGCGAAGCGGAAGTGAAAACGCTGGCGGAAGTGGTTGGCATCAGCGCGGTAAAATACGCCGACCTGTCAAAAAGCCGCACCACCGATTACATCTTCGACTGGGACAACATGCTGGCGTTCGAAGGCAACACTGCGCCTTACATGCAGTATGCCTACACCCGCGTACTCTCCGTGTTCCGCAAGGCAGGTATTGATGCCGATTCGCTGGATGCAGCGATTGTGATCAGTGAAGAGCGTGAAGCGCAGCTGGCTACCCGTCTGCTGCAGTTTGAAGAGGTTATTACGCAGGTTGCTCGTGACGGCACGCCACACGTGATGTGTGCCTATCTCTACGATCTGGCCGGGCTGTTCTCCGGCTTCTACGAACACTGCCCGATTCTCACCGCAGAATCAGACACAACCCGTCTGAGCCGACTGCAGCTGGCCGCGCTGACCGCGAAAACGCTGAAGCAGGGTCTGGATACGCTGGGCATCGACACCGTCGAGCGCATGTAATCTCTGAAACGGAGAGGGGTTTCCCTCTCCGTTAATGAATTCGTATATCCGCTCTGATCCCCCAAATCTTCGCAGCAGGATGGTGTTATGTCTGTAGCCGCGCACCTCATCAGCAGCCACCTTCCCACCATAAAACAGTTGCAGTGCTTCCTGGCTGTTGCGCACGAGCTTAATTTTCGCCGGGCCGCAGAACGTCTCAGCATGACCCAACCGCCGCTTACCCGTCAGATTCAGAGTCTGGAAGATCTGCTGGGCCACACGCTGTTCAGCCGCACGACCCATGAGGTAGCGCTCACCGATTCTGGCCGTGCGCTGGTCGCAAAAGCGGAAGCGATCCTGACTGCGCTGAGTGTCCTGAAGCAGGATGCGCAGCCCGCCGCGGCCCGGCTACGTATCGGGCTCACCCGCACGCTGAATTTTGAACTGATCGCGCCGCTTAACCGGCAGCTCGCCGCTTTTCATGCCAGCGACGAGATGGAGATGCCCCGCCTGACCTCCCCTCAGCTTTTGCAAAGCCTGGCCAAAAACAGTCTGGATTTAATACTCACCGGCGAAAAGGGGTCGGATGCGGAAGACTCCGTTCAGTACGCCTGGGTTTACCGTGAGCCGCTGCTGATTGCCATACCGTCGGCGCACCCTGCCAGTGTGGCGGAACGGGTCTCGCTGGAAGCGCTGGCCGATCTGCCGCTGTTCTGGTTTGCCCGCAGCGCCAATCCGCTGTTTTACGATAAATGCGAGCGCTACTTTGCCACACTCAGCGTCACGCTGAAACGGGTGAGAGAGCCGGACGATTCCCTGCTGATGCTGTCGCACATCGCCAGAGGAAAAGGGTTCGCCCTGATGCCGCAGTCAAAATGCACCTTTAATCAGGCAGGTCTCTGTTACCGCCCGCTGACAGAAGATGCGACACAGCCGCTGGCGATTGATGTTTACGCGGCGGTTCGCGCCGATGAAAAAAATGAGGCGGTTCTCAATGCGCTGAGAGCACTCTCTCATCCCGGAGAAGCGATAGCGTCTGCATGATGCCGCGCCGCTGAAACGCAGCGAAGCATCTCCCCTCTTCTTCTTTCTTAATCCCCGCTCAGCCTGCTGCTGTGAGCTTACTGTAGCGACATGCCGGATGTATGTCTGAAGCCCTTTCATTCGCCTGATACCTTTTTTGCATGACGGAAAGAGCAATTCATTGCTTTCACGCGGAGTGAAACAATCGCGTCTCACATACGAGGAGCGACAATGAAAAAGCGAACGTTAACTCAGGGTCTGGACGTCAGCGCCATCGGCTATGGCGCGATGGGGCTCAGCGAATTTTATGGTCAGACCGATGACCGTCATTCCCTGCAACTGCTCAGCCAGCTGCGCGATCTGGATATCACCTTTATCGATACCGCCGATCTTTACGGTCGCGGTCACAACGAGCAGTTGATAGGCCAGTTTCTTGCCGGGCTTAATCGGGCCGAACGGCTGAAGTTCACCGTGGCCACCAAATGTGGCATTGAGCGTCCGGCGGATGCGGCCTATGCCCGCACCATCAACAATCAGCCGGACTACATTACCCGCTGCTGCCATGCATCACTGAAACGGCTGGGTGTGGAGCGTATCGATCTCTTTTATCTGCACCGGGTCAGTCCGGAGACACCGATTGAGGAGAGCATGCAGTGTCTCAGCCGTCTGGTACAGGAGGGAAAGATCGCCCGGATTGGGCTGTGTGAAGCGTCGGCTTCAACGCTGAATCGGGCGCAGGCGATCCATCCGCTGGCCGCGCTGCAGACGGAGTATTCACTCTGGACGCGTGACATCGAAGAAGAAATTCTGCCGACAGTGAAAAAGCTCGGTATCGGACTGGTGCCCTATTCGCCGCTGGGCAGAGGATTCCTGACGGGTAAATACCGTAAAAACAGCGATTTTGCCGAGGGTGATTTCCGCAAAAATAATGACCGTTTCCGGCAGGAAAATATCGATCACAATCTGCAGCTTCTTAACGCGGTGACACCACTGGCTGAGAAATATCACGCCACCACCGGGCAGATTGCACTGGCCTGGCTACTGGCACAGTATGAAAAAATTGTGCCGATACCAGGCACCAAACAGATCGCTTACCTTACTGAAAACGCGCAGGCCGCAGATATCGAGCTCGAAGAGGACGATATCGGGATGCTGAACGCTGTGCATCAGCAGATTGAGGTTAAAGGCGGTCGCTACTCTGAGGAGGGAATGAAGGGGGTTAACGCCTGAACACAAACTATGCACTTGCGCACTGTGCATCGGTGCGCTAGTCAATTCAGCAACGATACCCTTACTCGTAATTGACCATCACTTCACTGCTCACCACCCGCAATCCGGGTGGTAGCGCCCCGCTCCCGGCAAAACCAAACACCATGTGCAAAGTCTCACCGGCGCTCAGATGTGCCAGCCCGCGCGTGGTGCCGCTGGCCCCCTCCAGGGAAGTGCAGCGCTGTTCGCCGCACAGCCGCACCTGCAGGCCGGACGGGGCCGGTCTGCTCAGCTGATAACGCCAGTTAACAACGCTAACCTCCCCGCCAATGTCGGCGGGCGGCGTCAGCGGCTGCGCCCGTTGCCAGCTGCCTCGGTTCGCCAGCAGCGGCCCATTGGCCGAAGCACTCCAGGCACCACCGGCCGCCTGCGCCATCAGTGGCAGCATCACGAATGCCATCACCAGCCAGCGCATTATTTGCCTCCGATGGTGGCAGTCATACGGATCTGGCGGTTGTCGCTCAGCTCCAGATTAGAGAGCACCACCAGCTGTGGCAGATTGCGGCGCAGGAAGCGCGCCAGCAGCGCACGCAGCGGATGATTGACCAGCAGCACCGGCGGCGCGCCCAGCATCTCCTGACGCTGCAACGCCGCCTGTGCCTGACTTAACAGCCGATCGGCCAGACCCGGCTCCAGTCCGCCACCGCCCTGCAATGCCTGTAACAGCAGGCGCTCCAGCGTGGAATCAAGCCCGATAACCTGCACTTCGTCATTCCCCGGGAACCACTGCTGAGTAATTGCACGGCCCAGCGCCACACGCACCACGCTGGTCAGCTCCTGCGGATCGCTCTGCACCGGCGCATGTTCCGCCAGCGTTTCGATAATGGTGCGCATATCGCGAATCGACACCCGCTCCACCAGCAGGTTCTGCAGCACCTTGTGCAGGGTGGTCAGCGAGATCACACCCGGCACCAGATCTTCGGTCAGCTTCGGCATCTCCTGAGTCACACGATCCAGCAGCTGCTGCGCTTCCTGACGACCAAACAGCTCGCTGGCGAACTGGCCAATCAGATGGTTAAGGTGAGTTGCTACCACGGTACTGGCTTCAACCACGGTAAAGCCCTGAATCTGTGCCTGCTCTTTCAGCGCACTATCAATCCAGACTGCTGCCAGTCCAAAGGCGGGATCAACGGTCGCTTCGCCTGGCAGACTTCCGGCAGCCGTGCCCGGGTTAATCGCCATCCAGCGGCCAGGATAAGCATCACCGCTGCCAATCTCCACCCCTTTCATCAGGATGCGATAGCGTGCCGGTGGCAGCTCCATGTTGTCGCGGATATGCACCACCGGCGGCAGGAAACCGACATCCTGAGCGACTTTCTTACGGATGCTGCGGATACGTCCCAGCAGTTCACCATTTTGCTGATGATCGACCATCGGAATCAGACGATAGCCCACTTCCATGCCCAGCGTATCTTCCAGCTGCACATCGGTCCACGACGCTTCGGTGGCGGCTGGCGTGTCTGCCGTTTTGGCGATGCCGCCTGTGACTTCCACTTTCTTCTTCGGCTGCATTTCGCGGCCACGCAGCCACCAGGCCAGACCCAGTAAGGCGGCGGTGAACAGCAGGAAGACGAAGTTCGGCATGCCAGGCACCAGACCCAGCAGACCAATCACCCCGGCGCTGAGCATCAGCACGCGCGGATCTTTGAACAGCTGGGTGACCATCTGCTCGCCGACATCCTGATCGGTGGCAACGCGCGTCACGATAACACCGGCTGCGGTAGAGATAACCAGCGCCGGAATCTGCGCGACCAGACCATCACCGATGGTCAGAAGCGTATAGGTCTCTGCGGCATGACCCACATCCATACCGTGCTGCACCACGCCCACCAGCAGGCCGCCAATGACGTTGATCACCATGATCATAATACCGGCGACGGCATCACCACGAACGAACTTACTGGCACCGTCCATCGAACCGTAGAAGTCCGCTTCCTGGGTCACTTCGGCACGGCGACGTTTGGCGTCATCTTCACCGATCAGACCGGCGTTGAGGTCGGCATCGATCGCCATCTGCTTACCGGGCATCCCGTCCAGCACAAAGCGCGCGCCCACTTCGGCGATACGACCGGCACCTTTGGTGATAACCATAAAGTTGATGATGACGAGGATGATAAACACCACGATACCGATGGCGAAGTTACCGCCCACCAGGAAGTGACCGAACGCTTCAACCACCTGCCCTGCCGCGGCAGCACCCGTATGTCCTTCCATCAGGATGATACGGGTTGAAGCCACGTTCAGCGCCAGACGTAGCAAGGTAGAGAACAGCAGAATGGTCGGGAACGCCGCAAACTCCAGGGTTCGCTGCGTGAACATTGCCACCAGCAGGACCATGATTGACAGCGCAATGTTAAAGGTGAACAGCAGATCAAGGATGAACGGCGGTAATGGCAGAACCATCATCGACAGGATCATCAGGATCAGTACCGGCCCGGCCAGCACCTGCCACTGCATATCTTTAAAGTTGCCCGGTAAACGTAGTTTTGCGGCCAGGTTATTAGCCATCGTTTTTGCTCTCTCCTGCAAAGTCCATCTCTGCCGGAACCGGCAGGTCTTTTGGTTTGGTTGGGATCAGGCCGCCTTCGCGCTTCCAGCGACGCGACTGCCAGACCCACGCCAGCACCTCGGCCACGGCGGCATAGAGCGCGCCAGGAATATGCTGACCAATTTCAGTATGTCGGTATAACGCACGCGCCAGCGGCGGTGCTTCCAGAACCGGGATGCGGTGTTCGGCAGCCAGTTCACGAATTCTCAGGGCGATCTCACCTGCGCCTTTCGCCACCACTTTCGGCGCACTCATCTTCTTCTCGTTGTACTGCAGTGCCACCGAGTAGTGCGTCGGGTTAGTGACGATAACATCGGCTTTCGGCACATCCGCCATCATTCGGCGTCGTGCTGCGGCACGCATCTGCTGGCGGATGCGCCCTTTAACGTGCGGGTCGCCTTCCTGCTGCTTATGCTCGTCGCGGATCTCCTGCATCGACATCTTCAGCTTTTTAAAGTGGCTGTGCAGCTGCCAGAAGACGTCATACCCGACCATCGGGATCAGCCCCAGCATCACCAGTGAACAGCAGACCGCGATCATCTCCATGCCGTGAATCAGCGCGGTGACGGGCGCTTCGCTGATCAGCCGCAGCATCTCGGGCCAGTGGCTCCAGATGTACCACCAGCCCACCGAGCCTACTAAGATGGTCTTGAGGATGCCTTTAAACAGTTCCGTCCAGGCCTGCGCCGCAAACATTCGCTTGAACCCAGCCATCGGGCTCATCTTCTTCAGGTCGAACTTGATCGATTTACCGCTGAAAACGATACCGCCCAGCAGCATGGGCGCGGCGATTGCCACCAGCACCAGACCGCCCATCAATGGCAGCAGCGCCATCAGTGCCTGCGTGATCAGGCTGCCGATGTGGCTGACGATAATTTTGTCATCTCTGACCATGCCGTGATCAAAACGGAGTCCGGTGGCGACCATCGCCGCCAGCCGGTGCGCCATCATGTTGCCACCCATCCACAGGATCATGATGCCGGCCAGCAGCATCAGTACGGATGTCAGTTCGCGCGAACGCGGAATCTGGCCCTCTTCACGCGCTTTCTCAAGTCGGTGGGCCGTGGGCGATTCTGTTTTGTCTTCGTCGCTATCTTCAGCCACGACAAACCTCGGTTGGCAGGAATTCTGAGCATAGGATGCCAAATCTGGCTTAAGTTAAAGCGGAGATAAGATGGAGAAAACAGGCGTTCTTTCGGGGATGGGTCTGACAATGCGGAACGGGGCCACCCGAAGGTGACCCTGTTTATTATAACCTGCAGCGGATTCGCCCGCCCGCTGGCGGACGAAACCGGGTCAGAACCCTAAGCTGTCCAGCAGATCATCAACCTGATCCTGGTTCGCCACCACGCCCGGTGCATCGGCGTGAATCTGCGGCCCGTTCAGCAGGCTGGTGCCTTCCTGACGCTTCTCAGCGCTGACTTCTGGCATATTCTCCAGCAGCACCATTAACAGCTGGCGCTCAATTTCCTGGATCACATCCATCATGCGCTTGATCACCTGACCGGTCAGGTCCTGGAAATCCTGCGCCATCATGATTTCAAGCAGCTGCTTGTTGGTAAAGGCGGTATGCTCTGGCACGGCGGTGAGGAATGCGCGCGTATCCGTCACCAACTCCCGCGCATCACCCAGTTCAATCGGGTTCTCAAACCACTCATCCCAACGCCCTTTCAGCTGGGTTGCCCCGGCTTCCATCTTATCCTGATGGGGTTGTGCTGCTTCAACACAGTTCAACGCACGGTCGGCGGCCTGCGCCGTCATCTGCACAACATAATCCAGACGGTCGCGGGCATCAGGAATGGCTTCAGCCGCATCGGCTATGGCTTTATCCAGCCCCAGCTCGCGCAGGCTGTCGCGCAGCATGCGTGTCAGAGAGCCAATACGTGAAATGATGTCGTGTGCCGCGGCATCCTCAGTTGGTTTCGGAAAGTCGCTCATCACATCCCCTTACATGCCCAGTTTTTCGAAAATTTTACCCAGCTTTTCTTCCAGGGTTGCCGCAGTGAATGGCTTCACGACGTATCCGCTGGCACCGGCCTGGGCGGCGGCGATAATGTTCTCTTTCTTCGCTTCCGCGGTCACCATCAACACCGGCAGGGAACTCATTGCCGCGTCGGCACGAATGGTCTGCAGCAGCTGCAGGCCATCCATGTTTGGCATGTTCCAGTCGGAAATCACGAAGTCGAAACCACCCGCTTTCAGTTTGCCGAGGGCATCCACACCATCTTCCGCTTCTTCTACGTTATTGAAGCCCAGCTCTTTCAGCAGGTTACGCACAATACGACGCATCGTATTGAAGTCGTCTACTACCAAAAAGCGCATGTTTTTATCAGCCATATCTACTCCTGAGTTGTCTCGCCCGGCGGGACGGGCCTGTTAAATACGCAATGCCTGTCCGGCGCTAATTTTCGCCAGCATGTGCTGGCTGATGTTGCTTAAATCCACGACTTCGCTCACACCGCCTGTGGCAATGGCCTCACGCGGCATGCCAAATACCACACAACTGGCTTCGTTCTGGGCGATAGTCCAGGCGCCTGCCCGATGCATTTCCAGCATCCCGGCGGCACCGTCGTTGCCCATGCCGGTGAGGATGACCCCCACCGCATTTCGTCCGGCATAAGTTGCCACCGATTTAAACAGCACATCCACAGAGGGTTTGTGCCGGTTAACCGGTGGCCCTTCATTCAGTTTCACCACATAGTTGGCGCCACTTCGGGCCAGCTCCATGTGCATTGCGCCTGGCGCGATGTAGGCATGGCCCGGCAGAATACGCTCACCATCTTCAGCTTCTTTCACCGTGATCTGACATAGCTTGTTCAGACGTTCGGCAAAAGAGCGGGTAAAGCCTGGCGGCATATGCTGGGTAATCAGCAGTGCCGGGCTGGTGGCCGGTAACGGCTGCAGCACATGGCGAATGGCCTCGGTGCCGCCGGTTGAGGAGCCAATCGCAATCAGCTTCTCACTACTCAGCAGCGGACCCGCTTTCAGCGTCGCCGGCACCGGCATCGCTGCACGGTTGTGCAGTCGGGCACGGGAGGCTGCACGAATTTTGTCGCCAATCATCTGGCTGTAGGACAGCATCCCTTCGCGGATACCGAGCTGGGGTTTGGTGACAAAATCCACCGCTCCCAGCTCCAGCGCGCGCAGGGTAATTTCAGAGCCTTTCCCGGTCAGCGATGAAACCATCACCACCGGCATTGGCCGTAACCGCATCAGTTTTTCCAGGAAATCGAGGCCATCCATGCGCGGCATTTCCACATCCAGCGTCAGCACCTGCGGATTGAACTGCTTAATCAAATCGCGGGCGACCAGCGGATCGGGCGCCGTAGCGACCATCTCCATATCCGGATGGCTGTTGATGATTTCTGTCATCAACTGCCGCATCAGCGCAGAGTCATCTACGCACATCACGGTGATTTTGCTCATCATCTTTCCTTCGTCAGTCCATAGACGGTTTGCCCGCGCAGCCAGAACTCTTTACTGATCTGACTGAAGTTTTCTGAGTGACCGGCGAACAGAATGCCGCCCGGCTTCAGAAGCGGGACAAACCGACGCAGAATCTTCTCCTGCGTCTCTTTATCGAAATAGATCATCACGTTGCGACAGAAAATAGCGTCGAACTGACCCGGCAGTGCCCAGTCATTGGCCAGCAGGTTAAGCTGCGCGTAAGTGACCATATTGGTCAGCTCGGGACGCGCCCGCACCATACCGGCATGAGGACCGGTGCCGCGCAGGAAGTAGCGCTGCATTTGCGCGGGTGACAGCGTGCGCAGCTCCTCCTGGCGATAAACACCCGCCACCGCTTTTTCCAGCACCTGGGTGTCGATATCGCTGGCATGAACCTGGAACTTGCCCGGTCCGGTACCCAGTGCTTCCGCCAGCGTCATGGCGATGGAATAAGGCTCTTCGCCGGTTGACGCTGCGGTACTCCAGACGCTGAAGTTGCCCTGTCGCTTACGTGCATGCTCCGCCAGAATCGGGAAGTGATGCGCTTCGCGGAAGAACGCGGTCAGGTTAGTGGTCAGGGCATTGATAAACGCCTGCCACTCGGCACTGTTCGGATCGGATTCCAGCAGCGCCAGGTAGCGACCGAAATCATCGATGTTCAGCGTACGCAGGCGACGAACCAGACGGTTGTAAACCATCTCACGCTTGTGATCGGCCAGTACGATACCGGCACGCTGATAGATCAGCTGGCTGATACGACGAAAATGCGTATCGGAGAGCGGTAAACGCTGCACCATCTGCGACAGCAGCGTTGTCGTCTCATTTTGATCTAAAATTGTCGATTTTTTCATCTCTGCACCTGGCCCGAACTAAATACATTAACTGTCTGCTGCGATGCCCGGCGGCTCAATAGCGGCCGGGCCACGGGCGATTAAAAGGTTTCCCAGTTGTCGTCGCTGCGGGTAGCAGGCGAACGACCAACGGCTAACGGTGCATCTGAGTGGAGAGTTTTCATCGCCGTTGTCTTGTTAACGGCCTGAGCGACAAATTCTTTACCAATATTGAACACTGATACCGCTTGTTTTAAGTGACTTGCCTGATCTTCGAGCGCTGCAGCCGCTGCCGCTGACTCTTCGACCAGTGAGGCGTTCTGCTGGGTGACGCGATCCATCTCGGTCACCGCAAGGCCCACCTGGTCAATGCCACGGCTCTGCTCGTCCGACGCTGAGGCGATCTCACCCATGATGTCGGTGACGCGGGTGACCGCGCTGACGATGTTGCTCATGGTGTCACCGGCGCGCTCTACCAGCACCGAGCCGGTATTAACGCGGCTAACCGAATCTTCAATCAGACCTTTAATCTCTTTGGCGGCCTGGGCGCTGCGCTGCGCCAGGCTGCGCACTTCACCGGCAACGACCGCAAAGCCGCGACCCTGTTCACCGGCACGCGCCGCTTCAACGGCCGCATTCAGCGCCAGAATGTTGGTCTGGAAGGCGATGCCATCAATCACACTGGTGATATCGGCAATCTTCTTGGAACTGCCCGCAATTTCTTTCATGGTGGTGACCACGCCATCCACCACTTTGCCGCCCTGCTGCGCGGTTTCTGAGGCAGTCAGCGCCAGCTTGGACGCCTGACGGGCGTTTTCGGCATTCTGCTTCACGGTCGCGGTGAGCTGCTCCATGCTGGCAGCGGTCTGCTCCAGCGAAGCGGCCTGCTGTTCGGTACGCGAAGAGAGATCGTTATTGCCGATGGAGATTTCGCTGGCACCGGTATAGATGGCATCAGAGCCGTCTCGTACGGTACGCACGGTACGGACCAGCTCCTGCTGCATGTGCTGCAGCGACGTCAGTAACTCGCCGATTTCGTTACGCACGCTAATCTCAACTGGCTGGGTCAGATCGCCCCGTGCGATGTGCTGGATATGCTCAATGCTCTGACGCAGCGGACGGATCAGCACCGAGCGCATCACATTCCACACCAGGATAATCATCAGCAAGGTCACTGCCAGCGTGGCGATAACAATCGTGATGGAGCGGTCATAAGCCTTCTGGTTGGCTTCCACACCCTGCTGAGACAGCGCTTTATTGTGCTCAAGCCACTCGCTGTAATCTTTCTGGAACTTGTCCTGGTAGCTCTGGGTCGGCTGATCCACGAAACCTTTGAAGTTGCCGGCGGTAAAGAAGACCATCAGTTCCGCCAGCGCATCGTGATAGGCCTTGTAGTTGGCCTGTAATGCCAGGACGTTTTCGGCCGTTTTACCCTGCTCTGACAGGTTATCGTTGAATATCTGATAGCTGACTTCAGCCTGCTTCAGCTCCTCGCCCGCCAGTGCGACCAGCTCTTTCACGCTGGCACCCGATCCCGACATCTGTGCATCCTGCAGAAAACGGATACCGGCGCGGTTAAGGGTGTTGCGCGCCTTAACCAGCGAAACCCATGAGGTGCCCATCGCCTGTTGCAAAGTATTCAGGCGCTGGTTGTAGGCAAAATTCTCTTTATCTGAACTGACAGTTTTGAAAAACATTCCGCCGGAAAACAGCTGCAGCAGCGCAAACAGCGCCAGCACACATAGCAGGCCGGAAACGACTCGTACACGACTAAACATAAACACCTCATTGGTTGGCGATTCGTGTTTATTTATCGGCGGGGTCGGGGGGAACTTTATGCATGGCAGCGGCTTTACGCCGCTGCCATGGTGAAAGGCGGGAAATCAGGCGCGGGAAATTTTGAAAACGGAGACGGCCTGGGTCAGGACGCGGGCCTGCTGCTCCAGCGCGGCCGCCGCGGCGGCTGACTCCTCAACCAGCGAGGCGTTCTGCTGGGTCACGCGATCCATCTCCGTGACGGCCAGACCAACCTGTTCAATACCGCGGCTCTGCTCATCGGACGCCGAGGCGATTTCACCCATGATGTCAGTCACGCGGGTCACCGCTCCCACGATCTCATTCATGGTGCTGCCGGCGCTTTCAACCTGCAGTGAACCGCTTTTGACGCGTGACACCGAGTCTTCAATAAGGCCTTTAATCTCTTTCGCGGCCTGGGCGCTGCGCTGGGCCAGACTGCGCACTTCACCGGCCACTACCGCAAAACCGCGACCCTGTTCACCGGCTCGTGCCGCTTCAACCGCCGCATTCAGCGCCAGGATGTTGGTCTGGAAGGCGATGCCGTCGATCACGCTGATGATGTCTGCGATCTTCTTCGAGCTGCCGGCAATCTCTTTCATGGTGGTGACCACGCCATTCACCACTTTACCGCCCTGCTGCGCGGTTTCGGAGGCGGTCAGCGCCAGCTGGGATGCCTGACGGGCGTTGTCAGCATTCTGCTTCACCGTGGCGGTGAGCTGCTCCATGCTGGCGGCGGTCTGCTCCAGCGAAGCGGCCTGCTCTTCGGTTCGGGCCGACAGGTCGTTGTTACCGGCGGCGATTTCGCTGGCACCGGTAAAGATGGCATCAGAGCCGTCACGCACATTCCCTACCGTCATCACCAGCGACTGCTGCATCTCATGGATGCCTGCTGCCAGCTGGCTCATCTCATTACGCCCCTCAACCACAATCGGCTGGGTCAAATCGCCGGAGGCGATAGCGCGAATCTGTGCCAGCAGCTGTTGCAGCGGCTGAATTAACACCTGCCGCAGGCCAAACCAGCAGGTAATAATCACTGCAAGCACCGCAACACCAATCGCGGCCAGCAGCCACATCATCTGTTTAAAGGCTTTCTGGTTCTGCGCCATTCCCTGATCGGAAAGCTCGGTCTGACGCGCACGCCATTTGTTGTAACTCACCTGCATCGCGACCTGTTTCTGCTCAATGTTCTGTTTGAACATCCCTTCCAGGTCACGCGCCTGCAGACTTTTTACCATCGCTTTCAGGCCGTTTTCGTAGTTAGCGTAATCGGCTTCAAGCGTGTCGCCCATCGTTTCGTCAAGACCTGCCGTGGTTGGCAGATGTTTATAGATTTTAAAGTGGCGCTCGGCTTCCACTAACTGCTTATTGGCTTTGTTGATCAGCTCATCAAGCTGACCGCCGTTCATCTGCGAGGCCATGCTGGTCTGTAAGCGCAGCATGCCGCGGTTCAGCGTGGTACGGCTGTTGTTCAGTGAAATATAGGCGTCAGTCATCTCAGTGACATTGCGATTAGAGACCTGCGATAGCGCAAAGGACTCTTTGTCTTTATTTAGGGCTGACCAGAAAAGGCTGCCAGCGACTAACTGGAGCGCGCCAAAGATAACCAGGACTGCGATTAAACTGGTCACCACTTTTATTTTTTTTAACATCATGTTCCCCTGCAGGTTAATTTAGGTGCAGCGGCTATATCGGCGATGTGGCAGGATTAATTAACGCTTTTCAGCGCTTTCAGGAGAGAAGTGGCTTTTGTAATTATTTTCACCAGCATGAGCTGCTGAGTTTGGCTTTACGCAGAGGAATCGCAGGGGGGTTGCTGCGCATCCCGCAGGATGCGCAGCGTGACATCAGAAGGTTTCCCAGTGAGTATCACTGACCGGCGCTGTCAGGGCTTTGCGTGGTGCCATAGCCGTTGTGGCAGGCGCAGCAATTGGCAGATGCTTTGTCAGCGTCTGCTGCAACGCGCCGCGTTGAATTTTGAAGACCGACACTGACTGACTTAACCGGCTGGCCTGATCTTCCAGCGAGGCGGCTGCCGCAGCGGACTCTTCCACCAGCGAGGCGTTCTGCTGGGTAACACGATCCATCTCGGTGACCGCCTGCCCGACCTGATCGATACCGCGACTCTGCTCGTCTGACGCCGAGGCAATTTCGCCCATGATGTCGGTGACGCGCGTGACCGCACTGACGATATCGCTCATGGTTTCCCCGGCGGTACCGACCAGTTGCGAACCGACATTGACCCGGCTTACTGAGTCATCGATCAGTCCTTTGATCTCTTTTGCCGCCTGGGCGCTGCGCTGTGCCAGATTACGCACCTCGCCCGCGACCACGGCAAAACCGCGTCCCTGCTCGCCGGCGCGTGCCGCTTCAACGGCGGCGTTAAGCGCCAGAATATTGGTCTGGAAAGCAATGCCATCAATCACGCTGGTGATATCGGCAATCTTCTTCGAGCTGCCGGCGATTTCGCTCATGGTTTTCACGACACCCGCCACCACGCTGCCACCTTTTTCTGCGGTTTCTGAGGCGCTGAGTGCCAGCTGTGACGCCTGGCGTGCATTTTCGGCGTTCTGTTTCACCGTGGCAGTGAGCTGCTCCATGCTGGCCGCCGTCTGCTCCAGTGATGCCGCCTGCTGTTCTGTGCGGGCAGAAAGATCATTGTTTCCGGCAGAGATCTCGCTGGCACCGGTGAAAATCGCATCCGATCCGTCACGCACATGGGTCACCGTGCGCACCAGCGACTGCTGCATGTCATGCAGACTGGCCGCCAGCTGAGTCATCTCGTTGCGCCCTTCCACCACGATTGGCTGGGTTAAATCGCCCTGGGCGATATGCTGAATGTGATTAATGCTGCTGTTCAGGGGCGTCATCACGATTTTGCGCAGGCCAAACCAGCAGAGTACGATCACGGCAACCACTGCCGCCATAATAGCGCCCAGCACCCACATCATACGGCTGTAAGCAGAACTGTTTTCCTGAACGCCAAGATTGGTCAGCCGGTTCTGATCGGCTCGCCACTCCTCATAGACGCTAAGAAACGCACTCTGGCTGGGGGCGACCGGCGCCTTGCCGGCAGCAGTGGCGTCGTTTGCCCGCAATGCGGAATGAAGATCGTTTAGCGCCAGCGCATAGGCATCATAAAACTGTTCAAGCCGATCGTTTAACGGCTTATTCAGGCCAGGTGTGTCAGGGATCTGTCTGAACGTCTGATAAAACTGCGCAGCCGCCTGCTGAAACTCTTTGCTTTCATCAAACAGCCCAGCGACATCCGCCGTTTTGCCCTCCAGTTTGCTGGTAGCAAGACGCAGTTGAATGCGGGTCAGCAGTACACGGCTCTGGTTGAGGCTCAGATAAGCGTCGTTAAGCGCCTGGATATTCCGGGTCGCCAGCTGCGCCACAGCGAAGCTTTGCTTGTCGTGGCTTAATGCTGAGTAGAAAACAGAACCGGAGAAGGCCTGTAACAGCCCAAACACCAGCAACACCAGTAACAGGCTGGTGACAACACGGATTTTCGTTAACATGAGTAACCCTGAAGAAAGTAGGTAATTAAAGTGACAGAGGGATTATCGGCAGATGGCAGCGGGAAATTAGAGTGGAATGCAGCTTTATTATATGAACTTAAAAGGATTGTGACGCCGATGAACTATCACGGGCCAGCGATAACTGGCCCGTGATGATTCAATTACGCGCTACGCAGGTTATCGACCAGCGCCATCTCGTCGCTGCTCAGCAGCTTCTCAATGTCGACCAGAATCAGCATGCGATCGCCCAGCGCACCCAGACCGGTCAGGTACTCGGTAGACATGGTCACTGCGAACTCCGGTGAAGGGCGGATCTGATCCTGGGTCAGCGACAGCACATCAGAGACGCCGTCAACCACGATACCGACCACACGATTTTCCAGATTCAGCACGATAACCACGGTGTTTTCATTGTACTCAACATCGGGCTGCGCAAACTTCACGCGCAGATCGATAATCGGCACGATCACGCCGCGCAGGTTAGTGACGCCGCGAATAAATTCAGGGGTATTTGCGATACGTGTTACCTGATCGTACCCGCGAATTTCCTGAACTTTGAGGATATCGATGCCGTACTCTTCGTCGCCCAGCGTGAAGACCAGAAACTCCTGACCCACAGTTTCGCCAGCGATTTTTGTCACGGTTGCCATTCCATTCATGTTATTTACCCTTTCGTTATCAATCAGGCGGCAGCGCCAGCCACACGTTTTTCACGGTTAAGTGATTGCAGTGCTGAAACATCAACAATCAGCGCCACGCTACCATCGCCAAGAATGGTGGCGGCGGAGATGCCCGGCACTTTGCGATAGTTACTTTCCAGGTTCTTCACCACCACCTGATGCTGGCCAATCAGCTGATCGACCAGTAGCGCGTAGCGTTTGCCCGCGCTTTGCAGGATCACCACGATGCCCTGAGTGGCCTCGGTTTTGGCATCCTGCACATCAAAGACGTTCCACAGTTCGACCAGAGGCAGATATTCGCCACGCACTTCCAGCACGCACTCGCCACCGGCCAGCGGTTTCAGCTCTTCGGCGCGCGGTTGCAGCGATTCCATTACCGCATTCAGCGGCAGAATAAAGACTTCATCGGCCACACGAACGGACATCCCATCAAGGATGGCCAGCGTCAGCGGCAGCAGGATACGAATGGTGGTGCCTTTGCCCTGCTTCGAAGCGATTTCGACGTGACCGCCCATCTCCTGAATATTTCGTTTCACCACGTCCATACCGACGCCGCGTCCTGAAACATCCGTCACCTGCTCTGCGGTGGAGAAGCCTGGTGCGAAGATCAGCATGCCGACCTCTTCGTCGCTCATGTTCTCGTGGACCGGCAGGCCCGATGAGAGGGCTTTAGCCAGAATACGTTCACGGTTCAGACCGGCACCATCATCAGACACTTCGATGCAGATGTTGCCGCCCTGATGTTCAGCTGAAAGCGTCAGGTTACCGGTTGCCACTTTACCGGCCACCAGACGTTTCTCTGGCGTTTCGATACCGTGGTCAAGACTGTTACGCACCAGGTGCGTTAAGGGATCGATGATGCGTTCAATCAGGCTCTTATCGAGTTCGGTTGAGCTGCCCAGCAGCGTCAGTTCGACCTCTTTACCGAGTTTACTGGCCAGGTCACGCACCAGACGCGGGAAGCGGCTGAAGACATATTCCATTGGCATCATACGAATCGACATCACCGATTCCTGCAGATCGCGGGCGTTACGCTCCAGCTGACCCATGCTATTCAGCAGGTCGCCGTGCGCGACCGGATCGAGTTCGCCGGAACGCTGAGCGAGCATTGACTGGGTAATGACCAGTTCACCCACCAGGTTAATCAGCTGATCGACTTTCTCCACCGCAACACGGATGCTGGTGGATTCACTCGATTTGGCAGGTGCCGCGACGCGCTTACTTTCACGCTTCACTGCGGCCACCGGCAGTTCGGTGACGGTGGCGGTGTGAACGTCTTCCGCTACTGGTGCGGCCTCGGCAGCAACAGCAACTGGCGCGACAACGATTTCGTCAGCTGCCGGGAAGCGGATCTGTGCTTCGTCGATGACGAAGCAGAGCACCGCCACGATGTCATCTTTACCGACGCCATCAATGCAGACATCCAGCGTGGTGCTGCCCTTCTGTACGTTGGTCAGGGTGCCGAGATTACTCATCTCTTCCAGCATCAGATCGACCTCTTTCTCTTTGAGATCGATCAGCTGTACACGCAGGCCGCTGGTGCTGGCCGGTTCTGCGCTGGCAGTGGCAACACTGGCCGGAACATCAACCGGCAGACCTTTGGCCTCTAGCGCCAGCTGGCGCAGCGCTTCACAGATATATTTGAAGCTTTCCGCGTTAGGCTCCTGCGCGGTTTTATAAGCATCGAGCTGTTCCTGCATAATATCTTTGGTTTCCAAAAACAGGTTGATGATGTCGGTGCTGAGCTGCATCTCGCCGCGACGAGCACCATCCAGAATGTTTTCCAGGATATGAGTCGTTTCCTGTAATACCGTAAAACCAAAGGTTCCGGCCCCACCCTTAATGGAGTGAGCGGCACGGAAGATGGCGTTAAGCTGTTCCGAATCTGGCTCCTGCGGGTCTAAGCCCAACAGGTGTTGTTCCATATCCGCTAATAGCTCATCGGCTTCATCAAAAAACGTCTGGTAAAAATCGCTGATGTCCATACTCACGGGAATCACCTCGGCTGTGAGGGGGCTGCTGTATTCACCGCGCCGCCTGGTGTTGCAGGTGCGGTAATCTGTTCAATGGCCGCCGGATCGCTGATCTGGACGGCATCACTTTCTGCGTTCTCTTTTTCTATTGCCGCTTCGGTATCGTGGTTCAACACCAGCAGGCTGATGCGGCGGTTAACGGCGTCATTACCGCCACGATTTTTCAGGCGCATGGTGTCGGCCATACCTAACACCCGTAAAATTTTGCCGCTGTCTAAGCCGCCCATCACCAGTTCACGGCGTGAGGCGTTAGCACGGTCTGTGGACAATTCCCAGTTGCTGTAGCCTTTATCACCGCTGGCATACTGAAAATCATCGGTATGTCCGGCCAGGCTCATGCGGTTCGGAATGTCGTTAAGGATTGGCGCTATTGCTCGCAGAATATCGCGCATGTAGGGCTCGACCTCGGCCCGACCGGTCTTAAACATCGGGCGATTCTGGCTGTCGATAATCTGAATACGCAGCCCCTCTTCCACCATGTTGATGATCAGATGCGGGCGCAGCGCTTTCAGGCGCGGATCCGCTTCGATCAGCTGGTCGAGCTTTTCACGCAAACGGTTAAGGCGAATCTCATCCAGCTTGCGTTTCTGGGCATCCATATCGACGACTTTGTTCACTTCGCCAATTTTTTTCGTTGGATCATCACCGCCGCCGGGGATCGGGCTCTCGCTGTCGCTGCTGCGCGCCCCGCCGGTAATCGCTACCTTCAGCGGTGTTTTGAAGTAGTCTGCTATCTGCACCAGCTCCTGCGGGTTGGCGATTGAGAGCAGCCACATCACCATAAAAAAGGCCATCATCGCCGTCATAAAGTCGGCGTAGGCAATCTTCCACGATCCGTGGCTGCCTTCATGGCCTTTATGTTTGCGCTTTTTGATCAGCACAATTGGGCGATTGCCGTGTTTCATGAAGCCTCGTCTGAAGTCTGTTTAGCCGGGTTCTTGGCGTTACGTACATGCTCTTCCAGTTCGCTGAACGACGGACGCTCGGCGGAATAGAGCGTCTTACGACCAAACTCCACCGCAATCTGCGGCGCGTATCCGTTCAGGCTCGACAGCAATGTCACCTTAATGCACTGCATCATCTTGGTGGTTTCCGCACACTTCTGACGCAGTACCGACGAGAGTGGAGAGACAAACCCGTACGCCAGCAAGATGCCCAGGAAGGTGCCCACCATGGCATGTGCGACCAGCGCACCGAGTTCAGCGGCCGGTCGATCGGCCGAAGCCAGTGCATGGACCACGCCCATTACCGCGGCGACGATACCGAATGCAGGAAGACCATCGCCCACTGCAGCAATACTTTGCGCTGGTACGTCACACTCGTGTTCGTAGGTCTCAATCTCTTCATCCATCAACGCTTCGATTTCAAAGGCGTTCATGTTGCCGCTGACCATCAGGCGCAAATAGTCAGTAATAAAATCCACTAACTGTTTATCGGCAAGAATGCGGGGATAATTAGCAAAAATTTCACTCTGGCTGGGATCTTCAATATCGCGTTCCAGCGATAACATGCCCTGCTGACGCGACTTCGCCATCAGGCGATAAAGCAGCGCCATCAAATCCATGTAAACCGCTTTGTTGTACTTGGAGCCGCGAAATAACTTTGGCAGCGCCTTCAGCGTTTTTTTAATCGACTTACCGTTATTGCCGACTAAAAAAGCACCGGCACCCGCACCGCCGATCATTAATAATTCGGCTGGCTGATAAAGCGCGCCCAGATGGCCACCTACCAGCGCATATCCGCCCAACACGGAGCCTAAAACAATCAGGTAACCTATAATTATCAGCACAAAAAATCCTTACGTCCGTAACGTGTTGGTGGAAGTTAAGCCATAAAGCCGCAGTTGTTATTTCTGAACCGCAAGCAAAAAAAAAGCAGCGGTATTAACCGCTGCTGGATGGCTTCCACAGTGCGAACAAACTTAAACGGCGTGTTTAACCTGTTCATCCAGCAGTTGTGGAAACATATCGGCAGGTTCTGCAGAAAGTTTACGTCTTTTTACGGCACGTGATGGTGGCTGGCACAGGCTGCAGGTAAAGCTACCAACAGGCTGATGCGCATGGTTAATAAAGCTGCCGTTGCAGCTTTTGCAATCTGTCAGTTCAAGCATGCCGCTATCAACGAATCGGACCAGGGTCCAGGCACGAGTCAGCGCCAACAGCGGGCCCTCGTCCGATTGAGGACACTGTTCAAGATACAGGCGGTAGGCTTTAATCACGGCATCGACGCCGCTGCATAAACCGGTTTTCAGTAAAAACTTCCAGGCGTTACAGAACATAGAAGCATGAATGTTTTGCTCCCACGTCATAAACCAGTCCGTGGAGAACGGCAGCATACCTTTCGGTGGCGGACTGCCACGTAATTCTTTATAGAGCTTGATCAGACGACCGCGGCTCAGCTGAGTTTCGCTCTCGAGCATCTGTAAGCGTGCACCTAATGTGATCAACTCCATCGCGAGTTGAATATCACGTGCTTCCTGAACAATACTTTTCTCACTCATGACATTGCTCTCTTTTTAGCAGGCACATCATCTTTAGACGCGTTACGCAGTAAACGGCTTGATAATAAAATACCGGTATGGATTTGCTGTAAATCATCCACGCGTGATTCCTGCGTCAGGCGATTAATAGTACCGCTGTCGGTAAAACGAAACTGGCAAACCAGTTGATTGGTTTCCGCCATTTTTACCATTTCAGGCAATGTTAATTCAGATAATGCATTCGCCATTTTCTCGTCAATTCCGAGGCGAAACATTGCAGAAGCTTTATCCTGGTTAATTAAACGCTGTGCAAGCAGTAAATAAGACAAGTTGAGATCGTAAATATGTTTCAGTACTTCAGAGGTGCCCATTATTTTTCCATCCTGAGAGATGCGACGTAACTGTATCGCAGAGTAAACTCTGCGGTTCGAGCTGCTGTTTATTAAATCAAAAGATGGCAAAAAAAACTTCACGTAACTTTAATGTCACCGTTTTCGCCTTCCATTTTTGTGTGGGTTTCAGACCCACTGAAGGTCGAAAATCCATGCCATTCTATTTTCGAGTTCTGGACATCTTCCGTGACGTCTTCTTACATTTTTTAGGACTATTCCGAAAACAACGCAAATCTATATCGTCTGATTTCGACATACAACGACAGCCATGTGAAATTTTAGATAAAGTGTGACGCAGATCACACTTTTAACGCAAATTTCTTCAGAAACCCTTTACCATTATTTAATGACTGGTCGTTTTTTGAACAAAATAGCGCAATTTTAAGTCCAATTGGTCCTGAGAAAGGTTTAATAGGGGGTAAAAGCATCGCTATTCGACGCTTTGAGCGTTCCGGAATGAATATCGGGTGTTAATCGTTTTAACACACTATTTAGAACCACCCGAATAAAGGTTATCAGCATATTATGCTACCAACCGGTGTGGTTATTTGCTGTTAAATTAATTACTTAGGGGAAGTATCGCAGAGGGTGAGTAATGAAATCGTTAAGATTTATACGGCAGCAGGAAAGGTTTCTTGCAACCTCGTGTTAACAGTGACCGCGAGGTGTTCAGATGCAGATACCTGATGTAACAGGGATTTATATAAGAAAGTTGAATGAATTAACGACAGGTTATGCGTGGGCACTATGACTATCGGCAGTCTGTAGAGAAACTTGAGTAAAGAAGGTAAATAAAGCGGCAGGGGCTGATTTGACGGGGCTGGCGGGCTTCCCTGCATTTATCGGGCCACTACGCGCGGCCACCGATGTTTTCAGCGAGGAATCTCAGGACATGGTCGTTAACAGATAGCAGGCGAGTTTTCTGTGAGCTGGGCCGAAAAAAAAGCAGCGATACCCCTGTTCGGGTGTCGCTGCTTTCATCCCTGGACCGGAACTCTGATCAGGCGAGTTTTGGGAAGGTCGCAACCTTATTGGCGGTGTTATGGTCAACACTACGCGGATCAATGCGCTCCAGGTCTTTCAGGAAGCCTTCACGCCAGGCGGTAATATCATTTTTGCGCAATACCGCCATCATATCGTTGTAGCGTGAAATCCTTTCGGTACGCGGCATGGTAATCGCTTTATCCAGCGCAGCGGCCACTTCATCACGGTCATACGGATTCACAATCAGCGCTGAGGTAAGCTCGTTAGCGGCACCCGCAAAGCGCGACAGTACCAGTACCCCCGGATCGTCCGGGTCCTGTGCTGCCACGTACTCTTTCGCCACCAGGTTCATACCGTCACGCAACGGCGTCACCAGACCGACATCGGTCAGGCGGAAGATTTTCATCAGCAGGCGACGATCAAAATGCTGGTTAAGGTAGTAGAGCGGGGTCCAGCCCAGCGTACCGTATTTACCGTTGATGCGCCCTGCTTCCGTCTCCAGCTGATGACGGATATCCTGATACGCCTGCACATCGCCACGCGAAGTCGGCGCGATCTGCGAGTAGCGGATTTTACCGCGATGCTGCGGGAAGTTTTCAAGCAGTGCTTCATAAGCAAGAAAACGCTCAGGCAGACCTTTGGAATAGTCGAGACGTTCGCAGGCAATAATATTGCGTGCATCGCCCAGCTCTTTCTTCATGGCGGCCATTTTCGGCGGCAGCGGCCCTTCGGCCATCTCTTTAATACTGTCTGGCTCAATCCCGATGGGATAAACCTCAGTCATAAAGGTGTTGCCAAAGGCGCGATGTTTTTTGTCGCCCTTATTCTGCAGCTGCGTAAGCTGGCTGACGCTGTCGAGGAAGGCCACCCTATCCGATTCGGTCTGGAAACCCAGCAGGTCATATTCGCACAGCATTTCCAGCAACTCTTTGTGCGGCGGCAGCGCATTAAATATTTCAGGCGTCGGGAACGGAATATGCAGGAAGAAACCGATACGGTTATTAATGCCTGCCCGACGTAACGCGGCAGCAAACGGTAAAAAGTGGTAATCGTGGATCCAGACAATATCGTCAGGCTTGATCAGCGGTTTTAAACGCTGTGCTACCGCATCATTAACGTCGCAATACCCTTCCCAGGCTTCTCGCTGGAACTGCACCAGATCGAGGCGATAATGGAAGGCGGGCCAGATTACGGTGTTTGAGAACTGGCAATAATAAAGATCGTAATCGTTCTGGCTCAGCGGGAACGAGGCATACTCAATACCTTCATGTTCCTGAACCGTGACGTCTTCTACCTCTTCGCCTGTATACTCGCTGATTTCCCCGTTCCAGCCGAACCACAATCCACCGGTGCTTTTCAGTGCATCGAGAATCCCGACGGCCAGGCCGCCAGCGCTGGTTTTAGACCCATCTGGCATGGCGACACGGTTAGATACAACCACTAAACGACTCATAACCTAAACTCCTTACCGACGTTGTCTTGTTCTGATAGTAATAATGTTCTTTCCAGCCAGCCGTAAACCGCATCGACATCATGAAGCCGATAATGGGCCTGGGTAGGACCTTCCCCGACTTTAATGGAGATGCCCTGACGTGCGTTTACGGCCAGAAAGCCCTTCTCATCCGTCAAATCGTCGCCAATAAAGACTGGCGTACGTCCGGCAAAAGGGGGCTGCTGCATAAAATCGTCAATTGCGGCGCCTTTATCGATTCCTGCTGGTTTAATCTCTACCACACATTTTCCCGGCTGAAGCGCCAGACCTGGGAAACGCTTCACTGACTGTTCGGCCAGTCGCATCACATCCTGCTCATGCTGCATCGCCTGGCGGTAGTGCAGTGCAAAGGCCATGCCTTTTACCTCCAGCTGGGTGCCCGGCCAGGATGCCATGGCATCCTGCAATTCCCTTCTGAGTGGTTGTTCCACCTCAACCGGCAGGCTGATGCATTGCAGACTCCCTTCTGCATTGCGGCGCTCAGCTCCATGCACGCCCGCAGCCGGGCCGCACCAGGGAGCGGCCAGCGCATCAAGTTGTTCTATGGGTCTGCCGGAAACCAGCGCAAGTGCGCCTTGAGAGAGTGCAGAGAGCTGTTGCAATTGTGCAATGACCTGCTCAGGAATAAATACCGCTTCGGGACGGGCCTGTATCGCTGCCAGCGTGCCGTCGACATCAAAAAAGAAGGCGTACTGCCCGCTGCTTAATGTCGGGTACCTGGCATGGGTATCTGCCGCTTGAGTCACGTTACTTCTCCTGAAAATCCAATTTTAATAATACATTGAGTTAAAACAAGAATGTCCTGACACGGTCAGGTCAGCAAGCGGGAAATTCTGATAAAGCGGTGATTGAGGGATAAAACGCGGTAACTGGATAGGCCACTCTCCTCAAACTTGCAAACGCATTGCTGACAATACTGGCTAACTGAGAACATCTTCACAATAAGTGTAGTCATTAACACGGGTTATGCCAGAAAGATGCAGTTTTCATGCCAGCCGCTGCGGTTAAGTCAGCAGAAAAGCGCCCTTTCGTTCTGCGGTGCTTGAGATGAGCAGGCCGGATGCGATCCGCTGTTGACTGGAGTCGCACAGGTACCGCTCCCGATACCGTCAACACTTCCCAAAGCTTAAGCGTCTTAAGGTATTCCTAATATAGGAAGCGCACTCTCATGACACTTTTATTACTCTGGTTCCTGCTCACATGGCGCTTACCCTGAAGAGGCCGCTGATTAGCCGCCTTACGTTGCTGATTCTGGCTGCGATTTACATCGCGGTTTTCCTTAATATTGTTTATTACCGTCAGGTGCTGGCGGTAATGCCGCTGAACGACCTGCACACCACGCTGGTGTTTTTATCGATGCCACTGGTCGCCTTTAGCGTGATCAATATCGTGATTACGCTGGCCTCGTTTATCTGGCTGGATCGGCTGCTGGCCGCGCTGTTTATTCTGCTCTCCGCCTCGGCACAGTTTTTTATTCACACCTATAACATCGTGGTCGATCGCTCAATGATCACCAACATGATGGATACCACCGCCTCGGAATCCTTTGCGCTGATTACGCCACAGCTGCTCGTAACCCTGCTCACCTCGGGCGTGCTGATGGCGTTGCTGCTGTTCTGGCCGCGAATCAAAAAGCAGCAGTGGCGCGGCGTGCTGGCGCGACTGCTCAGCGTATTGCTGTCAGCAGCGCTGATTGCGCTGGTTGCCCTGCTCTTCTATAAAGATTACGCCTCGCTGTTCCGCAACAACCGCGAGCTGGTAAAAGCGCTCAGCCCCTCTAACAGCATCGCGGCGACGCTCTCCTGGTATAAGCATGAGCAGTTACAGAACGCGCCGCTGATACGCATTGGTGAAGATGCGCACCTGCAGCCCAGCCGGAATGGTGGCAAGCCGAATCTGACGATTCTGGTGCTGGGCGAAACCTCACGTGCGCAAAACTTCTCGCTGGGCGGTTACGGTCGTCTGACCAATCCCTTGCTGGCGAAAGATGATGTGATCTATTTCCCGCACACCACTTCGTGCGGCACGGCGACGGCAGTTTCCGTACCCTGCATGTTTTCCAATATGCCGCGCGCCCACTATGATGATGTGCTGGCCGCGCATCAGGAGGGGTTGCTGGATATTATTCAGCGCGCCGGGATCAGCGTGTTGTGGAATGAGAATGATGGGGGGTGCAAAGGTGCCTGCGATCGCGTTCCGCATCAGGACATGACCAGCCTGAACCTGCCCGGCATGTGTATTGATGGTGAGTGTTATGATGACGTGCTGTTCCACGGGCTGGATGATTACATCGACCAGTTAAAAGGCAACGCGGTGATTGTGCTGCACACCATTGGCAGTCATGGTCCGACTTACAGCCATCGTTATCCGCCACAGTTTCGTCAGTTTGAACCAACCTGCGACACCAACCAGATTCAGGACTGTTCGCAACAACAGCTGATCAACACCTATGACAACACACTGGTCAATGTGGATCACATCGTTGATAAAGCCATTAACGTACTGCGTGCGCATCAGGACCGCTTCACCACCAGCCTGGTCTATCTGTCTGACCACGGCGAATCGCTGGGTGAAAATGGTGCTTACCTGCATGGCCTGCCCTATGCTATCGCGCCGGACACCCAGAAACATGTGCCGTTGCTAATCTGGCTATCCGATGATTATCAGAAACGTTATGCGGTTAATCGCGGGTGCCTGAATAAACTGGCGGCGACAGACGATTTTTCACAGGATAATCTGTTTTCAACCATGCTGGGATTAGCCGGCACGGCGACCCACGAATATGTGCCTGCGGATGATATTTTGACGTCGTGTCGGAGCCAACCCTAATGAAAATACTGATTGTTGAAGATGATGCCTTGCTGCTACAGGGTCTGATGCTGGCGCTGGAAGGTGAAGGCTATGTCTGTGATGGCGTCACCCGGGTGCGGGACGCTGAAGCGCATTTTGCCAGCGGCCTCTACAGTCTGGTGGTGCTGGATCTTGGCCTGCCGGACGAAGATGGACTGCATTTTCTGATACGACTGCGGCGGCAGAAGAAGATGACGCCGGTGCTGATCCTGACCGCGCGCGACACCATCAGCGAACGCATTGCCGGACTCGACGCAGGCGCGGACGACTATCTGATCAAACCGTTCTCGCTGGATGAGTTGCTGGCGCGGATCCGCGCGCTGATCCGCCGCCACGTCAATCAGGGCGACAGCCAGGTCAGAGTGGGTACGCTGGCGCTGGATATGACTCATCGCCAGATCACGCTCAGCGACGTGCTGCTGGAGCTGACACCCAAAGAGTTTGCGATTCTGTCACGGCTGATGCTCAAAGCCGGGAATCCGGTCCACCGTGAAATTCTCTACCAGGATATCTATAACTGGGAGACCGAGCCCTCTACGAATACTCTGGAGGTGCATATCCATAATCTGCGCGACAAGATTGGTAAAAGCGCTATCCGCACCGTGCGCGGTTTTGGCTATGCGCTGGTGACGCAGGATGGCGTTCGTGAGGCAACATGATAAGACGTTTCGATCATCGCAGTATGCGCTTTCGCCTTATCCTGACCATTGGTCTGATCCTGCTGGTTTTCCAGGTGATCAGCGTGGTCTGGCTATGGCATGAGAGCAAAGAGCAGATTCAGTTTCTGGTAGAAGCGCAGTTGCAGAAGCGCAACATGGACAGTCACGTGAAGCGTGAAGTGCATGAAGCGGTAGCCAGCCTGGCGTTGCCCAGTCTGGTGATGATCACCCTGACGCTGCTGCTTTGCTATCAGGCGGTGAAATGGATTACCCGGCCGCTTTATCAGCTGCAGCGTGAACTGGAGAGTCGCAGCGAAGAAAATCTTGATCCCATCGCCTGCCACAGTCAGGTCCAGGAGATCGATGCAGTTACGCAGGCGATAAACCAGCTGGTCGCGCGTCTGAATAGCAGTCTGGAGCGTGAACGATTGTTCACTGCTGACGTGGCGCATGAGCTGCGCACGCCGCTGGCGGGATTACGGCTGCATCTGGAGTTAATCGAACGTAACAGCGATGTCAAAGTTCAGCCGCTGGTGCAGCGCCTGGATCAGATGACGCACAGTGTGTCGCAACTGCTGAATCTGGCGCGAGCCGGACAGTCCTTTACCTCTGGCACTTATCAGAACGTCGGGCTGATTGAAGATGTGATCCTGCCGATGGAGGCAGAGCTGAGTATCATGCTGGAGGCGCATCAGCAGATGCTGCTCCTCGATCTGCCGCAGGAGCAGTTTGTGCGCGGTGATGCCACGCTGCTGAAGATGTTGTTGCGTAACCTGGTGGAGAACGCCCATCGCTACAGCCCGGATAACAGCACCATCAGTGTGCAGCTGGTATTAACTCCCCAGCCCATGCTGGTGGTGGAAGATCAGGGTCCGGGAATTGATGAGAGTAAAAGTGGCGAGCTGAGTAAAGCGTTTATCCGCATGGACAGTCGCTACGGCGGTATCGGACTCGGGCTGAGCATCGTCAGCCGTATCGTCCAGTTACACCGGTTTCAGTTTTTCTTAGAGAACCGACGCGACCGAAGCGGTTGCCGTGCCGTGGTGAAGTTTTAAGCAGCAAACCAGGCTGACAGGAACAGAACGACCGTGGCTGCGGCAATCAGCAGTGCAGCATATTCACTCATCGGACGCGGAACAGTCACAGGCAGAGCAACAGGAGCAGTTTTCATAGCATCATCCTCAGTTAAAGCAGGCAGTATCGCGATTGCATATTAAGGAAACCTTAAGCTCGCGATACTGCCGCTAAAAATGTCTGCGCTGCCGGACGCCGCCATCTACCTCGCATTTCTGCCCGCTGACACGCCTGCTGCATCCGCCCGGTGCTCTACACTTAATGGCTACGTTCCGTTACAGGAGTTACGCCATGAGCCAACGCATGCACAAATATGCTTTTCCGGTCAGCAAAGCCCGCAAATACCTTGAACCCGGACCGGTGCTGCTGCTCAGTTCGCAGTATAAAGATCAACATGACATCATGACGCTCGGCTGGCACACGGTGCTGGAGTTTTCTCCGTCACTGGTCGGCTGCATGATTGCCGGTATGAACCACAGCCATGAACTGATCCGCAATAGCGGTCAGTGCGTGCTGAATATTCCTTCTGCCTCGCTGATTGACGAAGTTGTGGCAATCGGCAACAGCCACGGCGACAGCATTGATAAGTTTGAGGCATTTGGCCTGACGCCGGAACCGGCTCAGGTGGTTGGCGCGCCGATGATTGCCGAATGTTTTGCCAGCTTTGAGTGTCAGCTTTATGACGATTCGATGGTTGCCAGCTATAACCTGTTTATTTTTGAGATTGTTAAAGCGCATGTTGCCGAGCAGCCGGAATACCCCACTACCCTGCACTACACTGGCGAAGGCCGGTTCAGCGTGATGAGCGACAAAATACTGGATAAGAGCGGCGATTTTAAACCGGAGATGCTGATCTAGTTGAAAGCGGTCTTCCGCGCCCCCATTCACCTCTTTCGACCTGACAGGAGTAAATTATTATGGCAATCGAATACGCAGTTATCGCTGGCGGCTGTTTCTGGTGTACCGAAGCGGTATTTAAGGATGTGATCGGCGTAGAGTCGGTGGAAAGCGGTTATACCGGTGGTGCCCGTCCTAATCCGACTTATGAGCAGGTCTGCAGCGGTGCGACCGGTCATGCAGAAGCGATCCGCATTGGCTTTGACCCGGAGAAAGTGACCTACGGCGATCTGCTGGATATCAGCTTTGTGACGCATGATCCGACCCAGCTTAACCGTCAGGGTAATGATATTGGCACCCAGTATCGTTCCGCCATTTTCCCGGCCAATGCAGATCAGGAAGCGGAGGCACGCGCCGCCATTGCCCGCGCTCAGGCTGACCATGATGTGCCGGTGGTGACCACCATTGAGCCGCTGAAAGAGTGGTATCCCGCTGAAGCTTATCATCAGGATTACTGGGAAGGTGCGGGCCAGCGCAACGGCTACTGCATGGCGGTCATTCCACCGAAACTGCAGAAGCTGCGGAAAAGTTTCGCTAACAGAGTGAAGAGCTGATTCCGGTATCAGTCGGGGCAGCGTCTGACCAGTAACGAGGGTGAGAACGCCGCCCCGGTTTATTGGCTGCCATAAAACTTACCTTGCCGGGCTCATCAATATGGCGGGATGTTGCCGACAAAACGGCGGGTTTTATGCCGCAGTAAATCGATTCGTTCAGAGCTTAAGCGAATAGATCAAAAGAGAAAAATAGTGCTTGACCGTTTTCAACCGACTCCCTATAGTACCGCCCCGTTGACCCATCGCGGTCAGCGAAGTAAATCTGGTGAGGTGTCCGAGTGGCTGAAGGAGCACGCCTGGAAAGTGTGTATACGGCAACGTATCGAGGGTTCGAACCCCTCTCTCACCGCCATCTTCTAAGAAGAGCCTGAACGAAAGTTCAGGCTTTTTTTTGCCTGTTGCACAAGAGATCACGGCAATTTGAAAGGTGTCACATGACATTTTAATGATGGCCTGAGGGCGTGGAGCATCCGCAATCCCCCTGCCCGTAAGCGGTGAAAAATTACGGGCGGGGGCGTAGAACGTTTACACTCTGACCTTTCACCGCGTATTATTCCCTGTGGAGACCTCAAAGGACGCTAACACAAGGAATGTATCACGATGGCCGTACTACAGCTCCCCTGTACTATATTCAAAACTCAAAAATGGATGGACGACTACAGCGCCAGTGATATGCGCTGTGGCGATCTAACCGAAGCACAGTTAAAATCTCATTACGGCCTGGTGGATGTTTCAACCAGGGTCAATCCTTATACTCTGTCTAAAATCTCCCCGTTTAATCAGCCCCAATCTATGTTTTACGGCTCCAGTGGAGAAGGAGAGAAAATTACCCGTCAGCAGTGTACCGCCATGCTGTTTGATGAATTCCGTCAGTTATCCCGCCTTTTCTCGGTATATGGGCCGTATAGACACCTGATCGAAAAAATGATCACACATATGCAGAACGGTAACGGTAAACCCTTCCGTGATACAGCGTTGGACCGGGCGTTAAAGGAGCATATTCTTAATGACAAGACGAGAAATAGCACTCGTCTTTTGCTGGAAGATATTTTTAAAAACAGCATTAACTGGGAACAGCAATACATACCAACAATTGAAAAAGCTGCCATAAGAGCGGCTATCCTTCAGGGTAAATTACCAAAATTCGACAGACTGCAGGATAACTTTAATGGTATGGGGATAACCGTTCACGATACATGGGCGATGCATATCACCATAAAATCCTTGCAGATTAACAACAATCGCTACCGTGCCGTTTTAAATTACAAAGTTCAGGATCACTTTGGCCTTGACGTTGACGATATTTCAAAATTCAGGTTTAGCCAGTTCCGTTTTTTTCGTATATGGTTTTTGCTCCAGAGATATAATATATTCAGTTTCAAGCCTTTCATGACGAATATTGAAGCTACAATTGAAATTTCCGGGGAAAGTAATGATGTTCAGAAATAAAAAGAAGCTTTTTATCCTCCTTCTGGTTTGCTGTGCATCGCTCGCTTACGTTATCCGGATATACATACGCCCAGTGGAAATCGTCGCAGTTCATGAGGAGGATAACTTCAGTTCTGTTTTAGTTAAAACCTTTCCATTCACTGATAAAGGTAAGATAAAATGGTGGCTGAAAAATAAGGATATGTTAAAAGAAAAATATGGTATCCCTAAAACAAATTCAGAGGGATCTTTTACTGTCATTTTTTGGGATTTCGGAGATGGTTACAAAGAAAATGATGGTTACGACCGGCTTTGTTTCAAAGAGATGAAGTCTCCAAAAAATTGTATTGATAAAAAATCTTTCATGCTTGTTAAAAATGGTAAAAATACAGGCATGGCTTTTTGGGCCGATGATGGAATATATCGAATGAAAGAAAGTGGTGAGATGGTAAAAACCAGATATAAATAATTGATCCTCTTGCGTAGGGACAGGGACAAAATCATCTGCCTGGCCTGCGTCAGCAATGCATAAGTCGCTTATGACCTGCCCTGCTAATATCACGCTGAAATCTGACACCCGCTCAGGCACAATGTAAGACCGGACCAGATAAAAAGAAAACCCGGCCGGAGCCGGGTTTGGGCGCTACACTTCTACTCAATCAAACGCTAGCTATACGCGTGCAGGGTGCGCTGACACAGCGCAGAACGCACACAATCCTCTTTGCCGAAGCGTACAATGCCAACCATCTCGTCCTCTTCGAAACGCGCCAGCGCGTCTGCGAGACCGGAAGGCACCCCAGCGGGCAAATCGCACTGGGTAATATCGCCGTTAACAATGACCGTGACGTTTTCGCCCAGTCGGGTCAGGAACATTTTCATCTGCGCGGCGGTGACGTTCTGCGCCTCGTCCAGAATTACCACAGCATTTTCGAAGGTGCGCCCACGCATATAGGCGAACGGTGCAATCTCTACCTTGGCAATTTCAGGACGCAGACAATACTGCATAAAGGATGCGCCAAGACGTTTAACCAGAATGTCATAAACCGGGCGGAAATAAGGCGCGAATTTCTCAGAAATATCGCCGGGAAGGAATCCCAGATCCTCATCGGCCTGCAGTACCGGGCGCGTAACGATAATCCTGTCGATATCCTTATTAATCAGGGCCTCAGCCGCTTTTGCGGCACTGATCCAGGTTTTACCGCACCCGGCCTCACCGGTTGCGAAGATCAGCTGTTTTCTCTCTATGGCGTTAAGATAGTGCGCCTGAGCTTCATTACGGGCTTCAATCGGCAACCGGTCACGCGTATCGCGCGCCATGCCAATGGCATCCAGTCCACTCATATGCACCAGCGAAGTGACCGACTCTTCTTCACGCTGACGATGACTTCTTGAGTCACTACGAAGCACTCTTCTTGCTTCACGACGCGCTTTGATCACTGCTTTCTGTCTTCCCATAGTGGCACCTTTCAGTTGGTTTCATTTCCTGCGTCAGGCCGGTGGGCCCGTTGCGATTACGTGAACGCTTTAGAGGTTTCAGTTGGCTTCCTTTAGAGCCATGACAGGACAGGATAGTGGGTATGCAGCAGCACAATAGCGTTGCTGAACACCGGATAAATCAGGATGCGATAAGATGAAAGAATAGGTTGAAGGAAGGATGAAATAACGAGGCAGGATTGCCCTCGCGGTCAGGCGCAATTTATTTAGTGACAGTGGCTTTCCATTAAAGACTCGACCCATGCGCGAACTCCAGTGTGATACATCAACACATCCGATTACGCCTGTTTAATAAAGTGCACCATTTTGTTGGGCCTTTGCAATAGTAATTTTACCTGCTGGCAAAAGAATTGCTAATCACGTGTATGCATTTCTTTTAAGGCAAAATGTAAAAGCGTTTAATTACAGCGCATTAGCTTATTTTATATACATCAAAAACCGCTAAAACTCAGTTTAACCTCAGCCAGCAAAGCACGAAAACCGTAAAACGTGGGCAACCAGAACAGGCACGCCCACCGTGGTTGAAATTTAATCAGGCCTCCAGCAACGACTGCGCTAAATAATGGCTGGCGTCTGGTACACCGGGCAAAACGAAAAAGTAACCGCCGCCAAAAGGTCGGATATATTCTTCCAGCGCTTCGCCGTTCAGGCGCTGCTGCACCGTGAGGAAACCGCGTTCCAGATCGTGCTGATAGCAGACGAACAGCAATCCCATCTCCAGCTGTCCCGATGCAGAGATGCCCGCCGAGTAACTGTAGCCGCGTCGCAGCATCAGGCTGCTGGCGGTCTCTGGCGTGCGGGGATTAGCAAGACGGATGTGCGCATCCAGTGCAATCACATCGCCGTCCGGGTCACGAGCGTAATCCGGAACATCATGTTCATGCTGCATCCCCAGTGGCGCGCCACTCAGCTTCTCACGCCCAAAGATGGTCTGCTGCTCACCCAGCGGTGTGCGGTCCCACATTTCCACATGAAAGCGGATAAGCCGTACGGCCTGATAGCTGCCGTTGCGCGTCCAGGCCGGTTCGCCCTGGTCGGCGGTCACCCACAGTAGCTGATTCATTAGCGCAGGATTGTGGGTATCGGGATTGGCGGTGCCATCTTTGAAGCCCAGCAGGTTGATCGGTGTCTCCTGCCCCTGACTGCGTGCCGCGTGATCAGAGATAAAGCCTTCGCGCCGCCAGCGCACCCCAAGCAGGTCAGGCGTATGCTTGATGATATCCCGCAGTGCATGAATCACCGTATCCTGCGTGTTGGCACAGATCTGCAACAGCAGATCGCCATGACACTGACTGGCATCAAGCGAATCGTTAGGGAAGCGCGTCATCGGCTGCAATTTTTTCGGTTTGTGCGGCGCTAAACCAAAGCGTTCATCAAACAGCGAATTGCCAACCGACACGGTAATTGTCAGGTTATCAGGTGCGATAGTTGCCCCAAGAATACCGGAATCCATCGGCGGCAGTTGCGGATTCGTCACCGCAGGTGCCGGACCGCCCGTGGTGAGAAAGGCGATACGCTGGGTCAGCAACCGGAACAGGCGCTCCAGCTCCGTTTTATCGCTGCTGAGCAGGTCAAACGCCACCAGCATCATCGATGCCTGCTGAGGCGTCGTGATACCGGCCTGATGCTGACCATAAAACGGCTGCATCTGCTGTCGGGCCTGCGGCGCAACCGTCCCCGGCGAAAAACTGTCAGCGGCAGCATGGAACGGACAACCGCCGCCCAGCGCTGCCGCGCCGCCCAGCAGCCCCAGTCCTTTTAGTAAACGACGACGCGCAGGCTGCGCGTCATCTTTATTACGACTCATGATTAATCCAGACCCAGGGTGCCACGAAGTAATGAAAGATCTTCCGCCAGCGCGGTAATCGGTCCTTTCAGCGCGTTACGGTCGGCGCTGGTCAGTTTCTCATAGGATTCAAAACCGGTTTTTGTGCGGTATTTACTCAGGATCGCATCCACTTTTTTGAAGTTGGCGTCAACTTTTGCCAGCAACTGCGGATTTGCTTTGCTTACCATGGGTCGCAGCAGCTCAACGATTTTCTGCGCGCCATCAATATTTGCCTGGAAGTCCCACAGGTCAGTCCGGCTGTAGCGATCTTCTTCACCGGAAATTTTGCTGGAGGCGACCTCTTCAATCAGACCGGCTGCGCCGCCGACCACTTTAGCTGGCGGGAAGGCCAGTTCGCTGATGCGCACCTGCAAATCTTTCACATCTTTATTCAGCTGCTCAGCGTAGTCCGCCATGCCTTTGGTGCTGTTATCAGCAAACAGCGCTTTTTCCAGGCGGTGGAAACCGGTGAACTTAGGATCGGCCGCTTTCTTTTCATAGTCATCTTCACGGGCATCAATGCTGCCGTCGAGATCAGAGAAAAGTTCAGCAATCGGTTCAATGCGTTCGTAATACTGACGGGTCGGAGCAAACAGCGCTTTGGCTTTTTCAACGTCACCCGCTTTCACTGCGTCAGTAAAGGCCTGGGTGTTACTTGCCAGCTGGTTCACCTGGTCGGTCACATAGGCTTTATATTCGGTGATCGGGCCTTCGAGCTGCAGGCGCGCTGAGGTGCCACTTTTCGCCGCGCCCTCACCGGCCTGCACGATCAGCTTGCCTTTTGGATTGCTCAGCAGGCCGCAGGTCATCTCATATTCGCCGGCTTCCAGATTAGCGGTCAGCTTCTGACTGAAGCCCGGCGCGATATTCTCACGCTCTTCAACCACCAGCACGCCTTTGAGAATCTCCCACTCCAGCGCTTTCTGGCTGTTGTTTTTAATCAGGAACTGGGTCTTACCGGCCTTGACCGTTAAGCTCATCGGCTCGCACTGCTTGTCGGTGACGCTGACGGTAACCTGAGGAACCGCCGCGGCCGCCGTTGCGGAGATCGCCAGCAGAGGAAGCAGCAGTGCCTTGCGGCGGAAACGCATTGTCATCTCTCTTTCCCTATCATGTTGCAGGCGTAAGATTCGCCCGTTAAATGTCTTATTACACCGTGGCCGACGCAGCAGGACGCGCAGGCATAAAGAACAAAATCAGCGCCGGGATCAGGTAGGCAAAGTAAACGGTCACTTCACTGACGCTTGGGGCTTCCTGATAACCCAGAATCCCTTCCAGCAGGGTGCCGAACAGCGAGTGGGTCGATAAGGTATTGCTGAGATCGAAGGCGACATCCTGAAAGCGATTCCAAAGGCCCGCTTCGTGGAAGGCGCGAATGGCGCCTGCAGCCAGGCCCGCAGCGACAAACAGGATAAATACGCTGGTCCAGCGGAAGAAATGGGCCATGTTAAGCCGGATGCCGCCCCAGTAGAGCAACATGCCCAGCACGACCGCGGTTGCCAGACCCAGCACCGCACCAATCGGCGGCGCATAACCCACATCCTGGGTAAAGGCCGCCAGCAGGAAGAACACTGACTCCAGCCCTTCGCGTGCCACAGCAAGAAACACCATCAGCACCAGCGCCATACCGCCGCGACCTGAACGTTGCAGCGCCTGATCGACCGCCTGTTCAAGCTCGACCCTGATGTTGCGGGCGACTTTGCGCATCCAGAAGACCATTGAGGTCAGGATAACGACAGCAATCAGCGCCACAATGCCTTCAAACAGTTCCTGCTCTTTCTGCGGAAACTCACCGGTGGTGGCATTGATAAACAGACCCAGGCCCAGACAGAGCCCGGCGGCGATAAACACGCCAGCCCACATCGCGGGAAACCATTGGGTGCGCTGCGTGCGTTTGAGATAGCTGGCAATCAGGCTGACTATCAGCGCGGCTTCGAGCCCTTCGCGCAGCATGATGAGAAAAGGAACAAACATCGCCAACCTCTTGAATGTTAAGCAGCGTCAATAAACAGTAAAATCAGGTAAAGTGTAAACGATACCGATTATCATTATCGCTGAGAAAAAAACAAGTTGCTGAATGAGATAATTTCGCATCTGAGTGGTTTATCTTTGTAACAAAAAAGCCCGCCGGGATTAGCAGGCGGGCTTTTTTACACCGTGCGGTATTTATTTCGTCTGGAATTCCGCTTCTGCCGCAGCAAAGCGCTGTTGCGCTTCGGCCGAGGGCTCACGTCCCAGCAGACTGAAGACGACAATGGCGATGCTGGCAAACAGGAAGCCTGGAATAATTTCGTACAGACCCAGCCAGCCATACTGTTTCCACACCAGCACCGTTAAGGCGCCAATGATCATGCCCGCCAGCGCGCCGTTGCGGTTCATGCGCTTCCAGCAGACACCAAACAGCACCACCGGACCAAAGGCCGCGCCAAAACCTGCCCAGGCGTAACTGACCAGACCGAGCACCCGGTTTTCCGGGTCAGACGCCAGTGCGATTGCAATCAGTGCCACCAGCAACACCATCAGACGCCCTACCCATACCAGCTCTTTCTGGCTGGCATTTTTACGCAGTAACCCTTTATAGAGATCTTCGGTCAGGGCACTTGAACAGACCAGCAGCTGGCAGCTCAGCGTGGACATCACCGCCGCCAGAATGGCTGACAACAGAATACCGGCTACCCATGGGTTGAACAGAATACGCGCCAGCTCAATAAAGACCCGCTCGGCATTGTCATTTACACCTGCGGCCAGCGTCGGGTTGTTCTGGAAGTAGGCGATACCGAAGAAGCCAACCCCAACCGCGCCAATCAGACAGAGGATCATCCATGCCATACCGATACGACATGCGGTGCGAATTGAACGGTGCGAATCTGCTGCCATAAAGCGCGCCAGAATATGCGGCTGGCCAAAGTAGCCAAGGCCCCAGCCAAGCAGGGAGATCACCGCGACGAAGTTCAGTCCCTTGAGCATGTCGAGATTTTCCAGGCTTTTCGCTTCAATCACCGCCAGTGAATCAGACCAGCCGCCGACCGCGATAATCACAAACACCGGCGTCAGGATTAGCGCAAAAATCATCAGGCTCGCCTGAACGGTATCAGTCCAGCTCACCGCCAGGAAACCGCCCACCAGCGTATAGAGAATGGTCGCCGCTGCACCCGCCCACAGGGCGGTCTGGTAACTCATACCAAAGGTGCTTTCAAACAGACGTGCACCGGCCACCACGCCCGAGGCGCAATAGATGGTAAAGAACACCAGAATCACAATGGCGGAGATAATGCGCAGGATTTTGCTGTGGTCTTCAAAGCGGCTGGTGAAGAAGTCCGGCAGGGTCAGAGCGTTGTTGTGGTGCTCCGTCTGCACTCTCAGACGACCGGCCACGATTTTCCAGTTCAGCCAGGCACCGATCGTCAGACCGATCGCAATCCAGCTTTCAGAGATACCGGAGATAAAGATGGCACCCGGTAAGCCCATCAGCAGCCAGCCGCTCATGTCTGATGCACCGGCAGAGAGTGCCGTGACCACGCTACCCAGACTGCGGCCACCGAGGATGTAATCATCAAAGTTTTTGGTCGAGCGCCAGGCCACAAACCCGATTAATATCATCCCAAGAATATAAACCAAAAAGGTCACCAGCATTGGTGTACTTACACTCATCTGTCTCTCCACTTATTATTTGATATCCCAGAGAAATCGCCAGCTACCCACCTGCCGGAACGGGGCAAAGCGGGCCGATTTTCTTCGTCAGGGCGTCAGTCATTTCCCAGCGGCGCGGTATCCTGCCGGAAAGGCGTGGCGCGCACAATGGATTTAACACAGGCGTTACAGTGATTTCACTAACCGGTTATGAAAAAGTGTTCAGAGGTTGCACTCGCTCACAGTTATCCGGTTGTACCTCGCTATTACCTGTCGAAAACCCGCTTTTCATCGGGCCTGCCAACCTGGCGGGGATTTTGCAGCAATATCCGTGCCGCATTGCGGGATTTAACAATTGTCGACGTTAAAAGGGTGTTAACTGGCTCACATTTAACACGGTTGCACAAAGTTGCAACTTAAGTGATAGTGCAGCCAACGCCGTATCGAACCACTATCAAGGAGCTCTGGAGTCATGGCTACAACTACCATGGGTGTAAAACTGGATGACGCGACACGCGAGCGCATCAAACTGGCTGCGCAGCGCATTGATCGCACGCCACACTGGCTGATTAAACAGGCGATCTTTAACTACCTGGGCCAGCTGGAAACCGGCGATACCGTGCCGGAGATCCCGCTTTCTGCCCAGGCAGCCGCGGAGTCCGACGACACCCAGCCCGAGGAGACGCACCAGCCGTTCCTTGATTTTGCAGAGCAGATTTTACCTCAGTCAGTGACCCGTTCAGCGGTGACCGCCGCATGGCGTCGTCCGGAGACCGATGCGGTGCCAATGATGCTGGAACAGGCACGCTTACCGGCGGCGCTGGCAGAGAAAACCCATCAGCTGGCTTACCAGCTCGCCGACAAGCTACGGCACCAGAAAGGGGCAACCGGACGCGCTGGCATGGTGCAAAGCCTGCTGCAGGAGTTCTCTCTCTCCTCCCATGAAGGTGTAGCGCTGATGTGTCTGGCCGAAGCGTTGCTGCGTATTCCCGATAAGCCAACGCGCGATGCGCTGATCCGTGACAAAATCAGTAACGGCAACTGGCAGTCACATCTGGGACGCAGCCCGTCACTGTTTGTCAACGCGGCGACCTGGGGCCTGCTGTTTACCGGCCGTCTGGTCTCGACCCACAACGAGTCGAATCTCTCAAGCTCGCTTAACCGCATCATCGGTAAGGGTGGCGAACCGCTGATCCGCAAAGGCGTGGATATGGCGATGCGTCTGATGGGCGAGCAGTTCGTCACCGGTGAAACCATTGCCGAAGCGCTGGCTAACGCCCGCAAGCTGGAAGAGAAAGGCTTTCGCTACTCCTATGACATGCTGGGCGAAGCGGCCCTGACCGCAGGCGATGCCAAAGCCTATCTGCTCTCTTATCAGCAGGCGATCCATGCCATTGGCAAAGCGTCGAATGGTCGTGGCATCTATGAAGGTCCCGGCATCTCCATCAAGCTCTCAGCACTGCATCCCCGCTACAGCCGCGCGCAGTATGAGCGCGTGATGGAAGAGCTCTACCCTATTCTGAAATCGCTGACGCTGCTGGCCCGCTCCTATGACATCGGCATCAACATCGATGCAGAAGAGGCGGACCGGCTGGAACTGTCGCTGGATATGCTGGAGAAACTCTGTTTCGAGCCAGAGCTGGAAGGCTGGAACGGCATCGGTTTCGTTATTCAGGCCTACATGAAACGCTGTCCGTTTGTGATTGATGAGCTGATCGATCTGGCGCAGCGCAGCCGCCGTCGCCTGATGATTCGTCTGGTGAAAGGCGCGTACTGGGACAGCGAAATCAAACGCGCCCAGATGGAAGGACTGGAAGGCTATCCGGTCTACACCCGCAAGGTTTACACCGATATCTCTTACCTGGCCTGCGCCCGCAAACTGCTGGCCGTGCCCAGCCTGATCTATCCGCAGTTCGCCACCCATAACGCCCACACCCTGGCGGCGATTTATCAGCTGGCGGGCAACAACTACTATCCGGGTCAGTATGAGTTCCAGTGCCTGCACGGCATGGGCGAACCGCTGTATGAGCAGGTGGTCGGCAAAGTGGCAGACGGCAAGCTTAACCGTCCCTGCCGTATCTATGCGCCGGTCGGCACCCATGAAACCCTGCTGGCCTATCTGGTGCGCCGCCTGCTGGAGAACGGGGCCAACACCTCCTTTGTTAACCGCATTGCCGACACCTCGCTGCCGATTGATGAACTGGTGGCCGATCCGGTGACTGCCGTCGAAAAGCTGGGTGCCAGCGAAGGCGCCATTGGTCTGCCGCATCCGAAAATCCCCCTGCCGCGCGAGCTGTATGGCGATAACCGCGTTAACTCTGCGGGTCTGGATATGGCCAATGAACATCGTCTTGCCTCACTCTCCAGCGCCCTGCTGAGCAGCGCCGCACAGCCCTGTCTGGCCGAGCCGATAATCGACGGTGAAGCGGGTGCCGGCGAGTTGCGCGACATTCTGAACCCGGCAGCGCCTGGCGACCGTGTAGGTCAGGTCCGTGAAGCCACAGAGCAGGACGTTTCTGTGGCGCTGGATGCCGCGGTGAACAGCGGGCCGATCTGGTTTGCAACACCGCCGCAGGAGCGTGCCGCCATTCTGGAACGCGCCGCACAGATCATGGAAGGCCAGATGCAGCAGCTGCTCGGCATCCTGGTGCGTGAAGCAGGCAAAACTTACAATAACGCCATCGCGGAAGTGCGCGAAGCGGTTGATTTCCTCTATTACTACGCCGGAATGGTGCGTGACGATTTCGACAACGAAACCCATCGTCCGCTGGGCCCGGTGGTCTGCATCAGTCCATGGAACTTCCCGCTGGCGATCTTTACCGGTCAGATTGCGGCTGCATTAGCCGCGGGCAACAGCGTGCTGGCCAAACCGGCCGAGCAGACACCGCTGATCGCCGCACAGGCGGTTCAGATCCTGCTGGATGCGGGTGTGCCGCCAGGCGTGCTGCAACTGCTGCCTGGCCAGGGTGAAACCGTTGGTGCACAGCTGACCGGTGACGTTCGGGTCCGTGGCGTGATGTTTACCGGTTCGACGGCGGTGGCGACACTGCTGCAGCGTAATCTGGCAGGTCGCCTTGACCAGCATGGTCGTCCTGTGCCGCTGATTGCTGAGACCGGCGGGATGAATGCGATGATCGTCGACTCTTCTGCGCTGACTGAGCAGGTTGTGATCGATATCGTCGCCTCTGCCTTCGACAGTGCCGGACAGCGCTGTTCTGCCCTGCGCCTGCTCTGCATTCAGGAGGATGTCGCCGACCATACCCTGAAGATGCTGCGTGGCGCGATGGCGGAGTGCCGCATGGGCAATCCTGAACGCCTGTCAACCGACATCGGCCCGGTCATTGATGCCGAAGCGAAAGCCAATATCGATCGCCATATTCAGGCGATGCGTAATAAAGGCTTCACGGTCTATCAGGCGGTGCAGGATATCCCGCAGGACAGCAAAGAGTGGAATAGCGGCACCTTTGTTAAACCGACACTGATTGAGCTGGGTCAGGTCAGCGATCTGGATAAAGAGATTTTTGGCCCGGTACTGCACGTGGTGCGTTTCACCCGCAATAACCTGCCGCAGCTGGTTGAGCAGATCAATGCGTCCGGCTATGGCCTGACGCTGGGCGTACATACCCGCATTGATGAAACGATTGCACAGGTTACGGCGAACGCCCGAGTCGGTAACCTCTACGTCAACCGCAATATGGTGGGCGCGGTGGTCGGCGTACAGCCGTTTGGCGGCGAGGGCTTATCCGGCACCGGTCCGAAAGCCGGCGGTCCGCTCTATCTTTACCGCTTGCTGGCGCATCGCCCGGATAGTGCACTGCGTCTGACTTTTGATCGTCAGGATGCAGAACGCCCGGCAGACAGCACGCTGCGTCAGTCACTGCTGGCACCGCATCAGGCCCTCAGCAACTGGGCTAAGGATAAGCCTGAACTGGCTGAACTCTGCCAGCACTATGGCGATCTGGCCCAGGCGGGCGTGGTCCGTCTGCTGCCAGGCCCGACAGGCGAGCGCAATACCTTCTCACTGTTGCCGCGTGATCAGGTGCTCTGTCTGGCTGATAACGAGCAGGATGCGTTAATCCAGCTGGCCGCGGTGACCAGCGTCGGCAGTAAAGCACTGTGGCAGGATGATGAGCTGCATCGCGCCCTGCTGGCTTCGCTACCGGATGCAGTGAAAGCGCGCATCACGCTGGCGCGTGATCCGTTAGCGGCAGAGTTTGATGCGGTCATCTATCACGGTGATGCCGATCAGCTGCGTACCCTGTGTGAACAGATTGCCGCACGTGAAGGCGCGATTGTCTCGGTGCAGGGCTTTGCCCGCGGCGAGACCAATCTGCTGCTGGAGCGTCTGCTGATTGAGCGTTCGCTGAGTGTAAATACCGCTGCGGCAGGCGGTAATGCGAGCCTGATGACCATAGGGTAACGCTGAAGCTTAAGGGGGTTGTTCGCTGCGCGAACGGGCTATGAGAAGGTTTCGTTCGCCTGGTTAGCCGGGCAGTTTCAGATTCGCCTCTGCAGGCGACCGACAAGGGGGCGCCACTCGCCGCGCCCCCTTGCCCCCGGGCTCCGGCCTGCTTCACCGCCGCTTCGCGGTTCCTTCGCTATTTCAGGATTTCTCACGGAACGGCGGGACATCCCTGTCGCTCGTCCTGAAATCCCTCATCCGCTATTCCTGGCGGCCTGCTGACCAGTCTGGCTCATTTCATCAGTCTTCCGGCTTTATAGCGTCCCACCCCTTTACCCTCATGACACATCAGGGTTACCAGCGACCGGACCCCGGCAGAACTGCGGCATGCCCGATGAAGTTCTTTTATTCCTGTGCGCAGGCTTCTACGTTCCCGGTTTACCGAGGTTCGACATTTTTTGCGGTAAAAAAACAGGCTGCGGTACACTCCCGGTACTGAGCAGAGTTCTTTTACACTGTATAGTCGACTTAATAGATTGATAAGTGTCAGGCTTTTATGGCGTCCGACATCAGCAATACTGTAGCTTTTTAAGTATTTCTTTATTCCGCTCCAGCCGCTGAATGCACTCCTCAGGCTGCCGGATTTACTGTTGCTATGGCATAATCGGACTGCAGAAGGTCGGCATGGCACGGGCGTCCGGAAATGCCCTATCACCTTCATGTTATGCCTTAAGTTGCCTGGCTCAGGGGTGCAGGGCCGTTAAAGTCACTTTTTGTTCATGTGCTTTTTAGGTATAAGGGGCAGGAAACGGTCAGCTATTCAATGACGAGCATAGCCATGCATGGGGCTTAAATTTCGTACGCGTTTCTGGTGGGATTGAAGGGAGAAACAGGGGATTAGAAAAGCGCGATCAGAGCGTCTGAGGCGGTGCTGTGAAAGGGGGTTATGTTCAATCGCGGTGAATCAAAAAGGATGGGATATTCAGGATGAGTAAGCGGTTAGATATTATTGATGGGCAATATGCGGCTTCCAGACCGAGGGGATTGGTTTATACGGAGGTACTTGGCTGGGTAGACTTAGGTCATGCACAGGGAACGGATATCAGAAATCTGCTGTCTCAGATAATGCAGGGAGAAGCCTCAGAAAAGGAATTTTATGACGTTCGGTACTCTCAGGGGATGACCGGAATCTGGGGTCAGGTCCGGTCAGGAAAAGTGATAACGTGGCGTATTCGGCGCGGACGGCCTTACCGGGAGCAGAAGAGCATTGCACTCGCCATGATGATGAGTATGGCGCGAAAGTTTGAAACTTTTCAGGATTCATTTCCCAATAATCTGGTGACTGACAGTGGCTTAAGCGGTGAAGATCTGGTTTCAGATTTGCTGGGTTTTTACCGGGTGGTGTCGGCTCAGAACCCTTTCGGAATGCTTCGCCCTGTAAGTAAAGAAGAAGCCCTGAAACGATGGGACTACTACGGCAAAATTGGTAGCTGGAAAAACGATACATTTCAGCCCTTGCTGTTCCCCGATCCAAAAAAATTTCCGTCCTCTCGTCCATACAAAGGGGGGCTACCGCCATTTATGCGGACAGTTGTCCCCTACAACGATTTTCTGTCCGGGAATATAATACTACCCCGACATGACAAAACGTTTGTTGTTCTTGGTGCAGGAAATGGCAGGATGGGACTGTGAAGAAATTTATAACCGTATCTGTCGTGCTGGGGCTTGTTGGCGTGGCACTGGCTTTTGGCTGGCCGTATCTAAAAATTGGATTTGCCAGCAGTGCGTATTATACAGAGAGAGATAAACCGGAGTACGAGTATTACACGCCTGAACTTCTTAAAAAAATGCCACGTATATCCAATAATTATGAATTCAGCTATAACAACATTAGCGGGCCGCAGTCATATGTTTTTTCAGTAAATTTTCATGGATCATCTGATAGCATCGAGATCCAAAATTACTTAAAAACTAAGGGATATAAGCTTCAGAAAACGTGTCATGTTGAGGCTGTATGTTGGCGAAGTTATAAAAATAATGATGTTATTTCAATTGCTACGTTTCCTTCTTCAAATGAAGTTTTTGTCGATTTATACCGAAGTCCCTACACGGAACCTTTAGCACATGATAAATGATCTGCTTGAAATCCTTTCTATCGAGCATAATCTCACGTCCTGTAAACGAAAAAGCCACCCGCTAATGAAGTGAACTCCATTTGTTGGACACTTTCTTGTGGGGCGGTTGATGATCCCTGAGTTCGGTACTGTACCGGACTCAGGCCATTTAATTTCCTGATACACAGCTATTCGTTATGGGCAGCCCTGAACTGAGTGAAGCATCAGGCCATCAGCAGACCTCAGCCCGACCAGCGCATCATCCAGCATTTTTGCCACGAGACCGATGTCGGGATACTCACCATATTCCAGGCAATAATCTCGCTGTTGTTAAGATCTATAACGGGAGAAAGGTACCGCTCCTGGCACCCACCTTGAACTCCGTCATGTCTGCCTTACTTTTAAGCTCTCAGATTTGACGAGAGCTGTTGTTCCCGCATGAGCTTACGGACCGTTTTATGGTTTATTACATGCCCTTCATTACGCAGGGCCAGCGTATTACGGCGATAACCGTACCGCCAGCTGCCCCTGCTGCAAAGCGATACTCATCCGCCGCCAGGCGCCCTTTTCATTAACGTCGGGAACACAAACAGCGACTGCCCCACACCGCGATTGGTCAGCGACCAGATTGCCACTGAACAGAGCGAGCAAAGCCCCACGATAGCCACCGGATAGAAGCAGGCCCAGAGAAACGAAAACCACGCCTGCTCGAACAGATGATGCCGCTGTGCGAACAGAATCGCAGACATACCAAAAAACTCGATAAAAATACGGTGGATAACGTAAATCTGCAGCGTATTGCGGCCAACCCAGTTGAGATAGCGCATGCTGAAGTGCTGATTCAGCCAGCGACAGGCCGCGATACTGAATAACACCGCCAGTACACACAGGAACAGACTCTTATCCAGACCGAATAGCACATGAATCCCGGCGGCTGCCGCCAGTAGCGCCCAGGGCATCAGATTCTCACGCCGCCATTCACTCAGGTGCAGCATCGTCTGGCTCCAGAATGCCCCTAACAGGAAGAAAACAAAATATTGGGCCAGGCTCTGTGGTCCCCAGAACGGGATCACTTTTTCTGCCGCCAGATAATTCAGCAGGATCGCCACTGCCACCAGGACCAGCTTATATTGACGGAAAACTTTGGCACAGAGGAAATAGAGACCCAGCCCATACAAATACCACGAGGTACTCATGGCCATAAAGGTCAGCTTAAGAAACTCGAATAGCGACCCCGCATAGGCGGCATTAAGATTCTGCGAAATACGCTGGCCAGTAATTTCAGTGGAGATACCGATAATTGACCACCACTGAATAAATCCCCACAGAATATAGAGATAAAAAAGATTGGTGATGCGACTGGTAAAGACCTGCTTCCAGGGTCGGTTCAGAATGCCATTGGTCGCCAGTAATCCCGAGACAAAGAAAAAGGCGGGCATACGCAGCGGCGACAGTACCGTATTAAACTGTATCCATATTTCGGCGGGGATCCATCCGGCAGAGAGATATTTCATCGTCCCCTCAAAGCCGGGTAAAACCGTGTGGTACAGGACCACCAGTAATATGCAGGCGCCCTTCAGGGTATCGACCCACAATATCTGATCTGACTTAGTCTGGTTCATTCAATGACTCCTGCTGTGTAGGTCAGAATGCTGGAAAGTAAAAGCGAGGGAATCAGTATTGCTTTTATGATTATCCGGCAATTATTCGCCATTGAACCAGCGATGAATGTAGCGAAACTCTTAAAAGCCGCTGCGTGGCCCTGTTACCACAGTTATTTACTCAGCAGAACGTTTCCTTACACTTATTAATATCGACGCAATGCGCTAATTAGCAGTGCCGCAGCCATTGGAAAGGATAACATTGCTTCATAATACGGAAAATATAATTAAGAGAAAGTGGCAACGGGAAAAGCCAATATATCCCCGATGAAAAGAAAAGATTTGTCAGATGTGCCAAAAGGTTTAACAGCGGCAGCGTTATTTATGATACTGCACCCGCTATTAGCGTGACCCGGGCCAGTGGCAGCTTAAAAAATGAGGATTTTAAATGGGTTAAAACTGCCTTCCGGGGAAGGCAGTGTAGATTACTGATTCAGAAATTTATCCAGGAATTGACGGGTACGCGGCTGCTGAGGGTTACTGAACAACGCTTTCGCTTCGCCCTGCTCCACAATCCGTCCCTGATCCATAAAAATGGCGCGGTCAGCCACATCACGGGCAAAGCTCATCTCATGCGTGACGATGACCATGGTGCGTTTCTCTTCGGCCAGCGCGCGAATGGTGCTAAGCACCTCGCCTACCAGCTCCGGATCCAGCGCCGAGGTCGGTTCATCGAACAGGATCACTTCCGGCCGCATCGCTAGCGCACGCGCAATCGCCACGCGCTGTTGCTGCCCGCCCGACAGACGGCGCGGATAGCTCTCTTCTTTACCGTGCAGCCCGACCTTCTCCAGCAGCGTGCGGGCGCGGGCTACCGCATCCGCTTTTGCTTCGCCTTTGACGATAACCGGTCCTTCAATAATGTTCTCCATCACTGAACGATGCGGAAACAGATTGAAGTTCTGGAAGACAAACCCGACCTGCTGACGCAGACGACGCACCTGCTCTTTCTGCTTACTCTGTGCCAGCGCCGCATCAACGGTAATCTCTCCCACCCGGATGGTGCCGCTATCCGGCACTTCCAGCAGATTGATACTGCGCAGCAGCGTGGTTTTGCCTGATCCACTGGGGCCGATAATGGCCACCACTTCACCGGCGGCCACATCAAGGTCGATGTCGTGCAGCACCGTCTGGCCGTTAAAAGACTTCACCAGCTTTCTGACTTCGATGGCGCTCATTTCGACTCCGAATCCTGACGATTAACATGCTGTTCCAGCCGGTTCTGCAACGCAGATAACACCGTTGCCATCACCCAGTAGATCAGCGACGCTGCCAGATACATGGTAAAGACTTCCAGCGTGCGTGAGGTGATCAACTGCGCCTGACGGAACAGCTCCGGCACCTGAATGGTCGCCGCCAGCGAGGTATCTTTCACCAGGCTGATAAAGCTGTTGCCCAGCGGGGGCAGCGCGGTGCGGGCTGCCTGGGGCAGGATCACCCGGCGCAGGGTTTGCCAGCGCGTCATGCCGATACTTGCCGCCGCTTCCCACTGCCCGCGCTCAATCGATGAAATCGCACCACGCAGTGACTCTGAGGCGTAAGCCGCGGTATTCAGGGAAAGACCTATCATCGCGGAGGGGATCGGATCCAGTTCAATGCCAAACTGCGGCAGACCGTAATAGATCATAAACAGCTGGGCGATCAGCGGCGTGCCACGGAAAATCGAAACATAGATCCGCGCCAGCCAGCGAACCGGCCAGAAGCGCGACAGACGCATCAGCGCCAGAATAAAGCCCAGCAGCAGGCCAAAGAACATGCCGCCGATGCTGAGCTGCAGCGTAAACAACGCGCCTTTTAATAAAAAAGGTGCTGAATCCAGCACCAGTTGAAGACTTTCCTGCATTATTTCGTCACGTCCGCGCCAAACCATTTCTGAGACAGCTTGCTCAGCGAGCCATCTTTCTGCATGTCAGCAATGGCCTGGTCGATCGCTTTCAGCAGGTCGTCGTTGCCTTTTCGTACCGCCACACCTGATTCCTGACGGGAGAACGCATCACCCGCGACCGCCATGGTATTGCCCGTTTTCTTCACCAGATCCAGCGCAGCCAGACGGTCAACCAGAATGGCATTCAGACGGCCAGAGCGCAGATCCTGATATTTAGTCGGGTCATCATCATAGGTACGGATGTCCACGCCCTTCACATTCTCACGCAGCCACTGCTCGTAGTTGGTGCCCAGACCGACGCCCACCTTTTTACCGGCCAGGTCAGCAGGTTTGGTGATGGTGTTCGCATTGGCTTTCATGGTCAGCGCCTGAATGCCGGAAACCGTGTATGGCGTGTAGAAGTCATACTTCTTCTTACGCTCATCAGAGATGGTGACCTGGTTGATGACCACATCGATGCGCTTCGCGTCGAGTGAGGCCAGCATGCCATCCCACTTGGTCGGTTTCAGGCTCGCCTTGACGCCCATATGCTGTGCCAGCTGTTCCGCGAATTCCACTTCAAAGCCTGTCAGCTTGCCCTTTTCATCCTGGAAGCTGAATGGCGGATAGGTGCCTTCCAGACCCACCAGCAGCGTGCCGCGCTCTTTAATTTTGTTCAGCAGATTTTCCGCAGCAAAGGTTTTAACGTTGACGCCAGCAATCAGCGCCACGGCCATGACGCCCATCACCATCTGACGACCTGCACGAGAAAAGGACATATTCACCCCATTATTGACAGTATTGTGTGTGTGTTTTTATAAGGGCAGCACGGCTTGTCGCTGCCAGTCCGGAAGGATAACCCACGGAGTATAAACTGTTTTATTCGCTTGTCTCAGACCGAAGGATGATAAGCAAATAACGCCGGTGCGCCACCCGTATGAATAAACAGCAACGGACCTTCACGGCGGAAACGATTCTGGCCCACGCCATCCAGCAGTCCGGCCATCGCCTTGCCGGTGTAAACCGGGTCCAGCAGAATCCCTTCCAGCCGCGCCAGCAGTTTCACCGCAGCCATGCCTTCATCATTGGGTTCGCCGTAGCGTGGCGCAAAGTAGTCATCCCACAGGGTAATCGGTGCCTTAGCCTGCACTTCCAGCGTCTCTGCCAGCGACTGACGCAGCCGCTCCACCAGCGGCAACTGCGCCTCAACCTGGCGTGAAACGGTGACGCCCACCAGCTCGGTCTCCGGCAGCAGATGCTCCAGACCCACCGCCAGCCCGGCATGGGTGCCGGCACTGCCCGAGGCCACGGCCACGGCGGCGAAATCGATCACACCTTCGCTCTGATGAGCAATCTCCTGCGCGCACTCTACATAGCCTAGTGCACCCAGCGCATTTGAGCCGCCGACCGGCACGATGTAAGGACGATAACCCTGGGCTTCCAGACGCGTGGCCTGTTCAGCCAGCTGTTCCGCAGGGTTATTCAGCGCATCCACCATGATCACTTCAGCGTCCATCAGATCCAGTAACAGACGGTTGCCGTTGCTCAGGTAATTTTCAGCGTGGGTGCCAATCGGGTTTTCCAGCAATGCCACGCACTTCAGGCCAAGCCGGGCAGCGACTGCCGCCGTCTGACGCACATGATTAGACTGGATTGCGCCCGCGGTCAGCAGCACATCGGCGCCTTCACGCAGCGCGTCCGCCGCCAGAAATTCCAGCTTGCGCAGCTTGTTGCCGCCCATCGCCACCGGCGTGAAATCATCGCGTTTAATAAAAATATCGCGACCCAGATAGTCAGAGAGCCGTGGCAGATGTTCTAACGGCGTGGGTGCGCCCAGCAGTTCAAGACGCGGGAATTGGTGTAACAGATGTAAAGACAATGCTGCCTCCGTTCGGGCATTCAATTTATCCTTACAGTGTTGCAGAAGATGCGAAAAGGATCACCCTGATTCAGGTGTCAGCAGATGCGGTGAGACAGATGCGCAATGAAAGATACAGGAGAAAGAAGCGCCGTGCTCCCCCTTCCCTTCTACCCGGCTGGCGGGCAAAAGGGAACGTGCCGCAGGCACGCGGGGGAGCAATCGGTGCAGATCAGGGTTAACCCTGCTGCCAGCCTAAGAACTGATCGTACTTGCGCAGCGCGATGCGGTAATTGTTATTACCGGCATCGGGCAGATCGCTTTCCAGACACTGATGCCAGCTATTTCCTTTAAGCCTGTCGGCCGGGAAATTTCTGGCTTTCAGCATCTCATCCAGACGACGCAGCCGCACCACATATTCACGAATCGTGCTGGGGCTCATCTCTGTCTGTTCAAACAGATACTGTTTAAACGCCATTATGTCGAAGTAATTAGGATGGGTATTACAAAAAATATCACTGCAAAAACGACAAAGCGCGGTCAGTTCGGGCTGAAGTTTCAGCCACAGCTGCTCATCAATCATCTGGTCCATCCGAGCGATGGCCTCTTTATTGATGATCTGGCCACGAAAAACGAGCGCCATTCGATCTAATACCTTGCCACAGTGTGAACAGTTGCTCTGGCTGTGTTTATAGTCTTTAAGATAACGACTTAACGGTCTGGCCTTGGTCTTGGCTCCCATTACTGAGTCCCCGGTTTTTTATAATTTTGAATCGCCAGGAACTGATACTGCTAGCGCGCTCCCGCAAGTCGGGCACGCAGGCGTTTAATCGCCTGACTGTGCAGCTGGCTGACACGGGATTCACCCACATCAAGCACCGCCCCAATCTCTTTCAGGTTCAGTTCTTCCTGGTAGTACAGTGTCAGCACCATCTTTTCACGATCGGGTAATGCTTCGATCGCTTCAATGACGCGCTCACGCAGACTCCCTTCAAGCAACTGATGAAGCGGATTAGCCTCTTCGTGGCCTTCCGTCACCAGCTCCGCGCTGTCGCCGTGCTCTTCCCGATACTCGTCGTAGGAGAAAAGTTGACTGTTGTTGGTGTCCAGCAGGATCTGCCGGTACTCCTCCATGGAAACATTCAGCTGCTGCGCCACTTCCTGCTCAGAGGCAGAACGCCCCAGCGACTGTTCCACTCTGTGCATTGCTCCGGCCACCTCGCGTGCATTACGACGCACACTGCGCGGTGCCCAGTCCCGACTACGAAGCTCGTCGAGCATGGCGCCACGAATACGCTGCACGGCATAGGTGGTAAAGGCTGTACCCTGAAGCGCGTCATAACGCTCTACGGCATTTAACAGCCCTATCCCACCCGCCTGCAGCAAGTCGTCAAGCTCAACACTGGCCGGCAGGCGAACCTGCAGACGCAACGCTTCATGGCGCACCAGCGGCACGTAGCGCTGCCAGAGCGAATGCTTGTCCATCACGCCTTCGGCGGTATAGAAATCGTTCACGTTGACTACCCTGCGTTAATGAAGTTATCGGCATGATTATCCAATTCTGTAGCGTTTTCGATTGGCTGAATAGGCGGGGTAAAACGAGGCTATTTCATTTTTGTTACGTCAGAGTGCAGATCCTTCTGCACTCTTCAGCAGGGATTAACGACGGGCGCGCAGACGTTGCCGGGTGGCGGGCGGCACTGCAGCCCACAGGCTGCAGACGCGACCTTCCAGTTCCTGATACCAGGGCGCAAGATGCTGCTGCGCCTCCTCGCCAGGATGCACCTGAATCTCGCCCGATTCACCATCAATGCTAATCAGTCGATTAATAAACAGCCGCTGCAAATCACTGCGTAAAAACAGGCCGTTATCGATGCTGTTATCTGCCAGTACACCGTCATCCCCTTCCTGCGTGTCGATATGACAGGCTTCCACCCACGGCCAGTTATGCCGTTCGGTCAGCTCGGTGCCGGTCATCACACAGGCGCCGTAGCGGGCTTTGACACCGGCGCTGAATTCCGCCTGGCTGGCGCGCTGCAGCACCCGGGCTTTGACACGACGCCCGACCTCAGTTCCCGGCATCACTGCCGCCGGGACTTTATGCTGCGGCGTACTCAGCACCACGATGAACTGAATGCGCTGCGACTGCGGAAAACAGGGATCCGCCTGTGGATTGAAAAGCTGCCAGTAAGCGTCTTCATCATCCTGATGCATCAGGACCAGTTTATAGCCGCGACTGTTCAGCAGATTCTGTGCCGTGGCGGATTGCGGATCGATCATCGCGAAGACCTGGCTGCTGCCCATCACTTTCCACAGGTTGTCGCGCTTCTCGCTATCGCTGCGACGGAAATAGAGGAAGGAGAGATTCTGCTTAAGGTAGTGCTCAAAGCGACGCAGGTAATTTTTACGTTCGTTGTCATGGGAGATGAACAGCAGATCCTCCAGCGGACTGTTGCTCTCTTCCTGCGCGAACACCGCGCGGATTTTCAGCGTGCGCAGTCCGGTTGACGGACTCAGCAAGGCGCGCGCCGTCAGCTCTTTATCATCAGGGTATTGCAGAGCATAACGCCGGGCGATCTCTTCAAAGGTCAGCCGCTCACCCGGTAACAGGTCATAATTGAAGCGCATAGACACTCCACAAAGTTAAAATCAAAAATGATGTTGTTCTGTGAGGAGTTATCGGCAGTCCGGGGGGGAACTGTAACCGGGGTGCGAACTCAGGAGTCGGGCAGGACGACAGGGTACAGGCTCATATCCGTCTCACCCTGCCCCGGTCACTGCAATGCTGGGCGGTCTGCGCTACATCTAACGGTCTGTACTGGCGCTGACCTCGACGATGCGGTGAAGCAGCGGCACCACAGCCCGACGATAGCGATGACGCACTCTGACGCTAATCGGTCGGGCTGCCATTAAACCAGACCAGATGTCGCGTTTCCGCTGGTTGTGCCGTGCAATATCGTTGATCTGCTGGATTGTGGTCTGCTTCGCCACCTCATGCAGCAACACCGGGGCAGGATGCACCGCCAGTAGCTTTATCGCGCCGTACTCCTGAAACAGACACCATTTATCAGCTGCCATCCAGACCGGATAGAGCAGACTGAGAAGTCGCTTAGCCGCCTGCTGATTTATCACATAGGCATGTGCGGTAGTGGCGCTGTAGACAGGATAGAGAGCGGCCGTATCCGTCACCGCCGCAATGACGTTATTGACATATTTATTCACGCGAGATAACAGCACTACGGTCGGACTGTTATCGGGCAACTGCAGTGCCGTACTGGATAATACCGCTGAAAGCGCCGGAGTTAATAGCGCGTCATCTTCCAGAATCAATGCCTGAGTAATGTTTTCATTCACCATTTTGCGATAAATAGTTAGGTGACTTAACGCACAGCCTATTTCGCCCGGCTTGAATGCATAATTAACGGTGCGGGTGTGCTGCGCAATCTCCGCCTCCGTTAACAGGCTGCCATTCACGGCCTGAATAAATTCATAATCGAGACCGGCGGCATCGCACTGCGCCGCCATAATGGCGCGACGCTCAGTTGATGAGGCGAGATTGATGATAAAAGTTTCCATGCTGGGTTTGTATTCCGGATAGGTAATATGCCTTAAACGACCAGCATACTGCCCATGGCATAACCCGGAATGCGTCAAAAGAGCGCTAAACCCAGACCAGCGATGAAAATCTGGTCTCATTCAGGAATGTAATGAATAAAGGCTCCGCCACTGCGGAGCCTTTATTCATTTAAGCAGGTATATCGGCGACAAATCGTCATTGACCTTAACCTTGTTAATCTCTGCCAGAAACGCACTCACCGACTGTGAACTGTGTTTTGTTATTGAGTGGTAGCTGTAGATGATATTGATAATATCCTCTTCATCAATCGTTCCGACCAACTCAACGCTGGCGGCTATCAATGACTTAAGCTGGAACCATTCTGCCGTGAGAAGATACAGGCTCAGTAACGGGCTGCGACTCTCGTTATTAGGGAAGAAATCATCATAAATGCGGTACTGAATATAGTTATTCATTATCCACGGCCGTTCAGCAAACCAGGGCATAACCTGCTTCTGCCAGACGTTGTCCAGCCGGATCATTGGCTGACTGACGTCATCGGTTTTGGCCCCTTCAGACAAAATATAAATTAGCTTATTCAGATAGTGATCCAGGGTGGGGAAGGCACGCCTGTATGTCTTTGCGCCGAACCAGGTCTGTAATCTCAACAGTAAAGACCATTGCAGATTATAGTCAGGGTTAATCTGGTCAAGCTGCCGCCTGATTTCGCCCTGTGCCAGATTATCAAGCACGTCAGAAAAATGACGCTCCATCTTTTCCAGCCAATCCTCCTCAGGACTCACTCTTTCAGCAGCCAGCAAAAAGGTAGCCAGTGCGTACAGCGCTTCATCCAGCTTCTCACCACTCATTTTAATAATATTGAGACACATCAGATTGAGCAGCTTCTTATGCTGATCAAGATCTTTGGCTTTATTGGCTTCTGGCTGGGTCTGAATGGTCTGTTCGAAGAGCATTGCATCGGGTGAGGCTAATAACTGCCGGGTGGCTTCCGGGCAGGAGAGCACTAGCGTCTTTTGCCGCTCATATTTAAACGTCCTGGCTGAACGGGGATAGGTAGAGCAGGTCTGACTCAATGCCTCAGCGCCCAGACTGGCGTGCACTTTGCACAGGAGGTCTTCACCCATAAAAGCACAGTTGCCAGATGAATTCAGCTTCATGGTGCCCCAGTTGGCGACGCTTTTTCCGGTAATGACGATGTTTTCGGTCGCCAGGGTTTTGATTTCAATCTGAGAGGATTTTAAATAGCGCCGGACCGTGGGCTTATCCAGATTGATATCCCAGCCTTTACAGCAGTGATCGCGACACTCACTGCCAATACATTTAAAGGCAGTGACAAACAGCGGTTCCACAACAGTAATATTTTTCATTTTTACCTGCTCAACCAGGGTGCTAAAAAGCAAGAGGGTGAGTGTCAGGATAAATTAAAGTGAGGAAATTGATTGGCAGAGAAAAGATTAAAAACCAGGTTAATCGTACGCATAAAAAAAACCCCGCCGAGGCGGGGTTTTGAATGGGGGTCGAAGGCGATTAGCCCTGCAGCAGAGACAGAACCTGCTGTGGAACCTGGTTCGCTTTAGACAATACTGAGTTACCAGCCTGCTGCACGATCTGTGCTTTAGACATGTTGGAAACTTCAGTTGCGTAGTCAGCATCCTGAATACGAGACTGTGCTGATGACAGGTTTGTCGTCGTGTTGTTCAGGTTAGTCACCGCTGAGTTCAGACGGTTCTGTACTGCACCCAGGCTTGAACGGAAGGTATCGACAGAGGCGATAGCTTTGTCCAGCAGAGCCAGTGGGTCAGCTGTTGCTGAACCGGTGAAAACGTTGGTGTTGGTTGAGGATGCGATATCACCAATAGCACTCGCGACGTTCTGAGAACCTGTGGTGTCATTGGTGTTAGTCAGTGCACCAGCAGCAGTTTTATAGTCTTTACCCTGTACAGTGACGTAACCTACAGCTGCACCCGTTGAATCAGCACCAACTTTGATGTATTTGCCGGTCATTGAACCCGCGGTCACACCGTTGTCGCTGTCTGAATAGCTGATGTCAGTCGTGTTCAGCGTGACTTTGCCGCTTGCATCGTCAACAGAGACAGCATAGTTGTCGCTACCAGAAGAAACCACATAGGTAGAGGTTGCTGCGCCAGCTGACGTCTGCACGTTTTTCAGTGACAGGGTGCTTGCATCGACTTTCAGTGCAGTAGCGACGGAAGAGAGGTCAACATCCTTCAGTGAGCCGCTTGCGCCAACCTGAGTGATTGCATCGCTGGTTTTCAGCGTGTTCTTATCCACGCCAAAACCACTCAGACCCAGAGTTGAAGAGTCAATCTTCTTCAGGTCGATACTGATGGTTTCGCCGTCGTTTGCCCCAACCTGGATTTTCATGGTGCCGTTCTGAGCCAGCACATTCACGCCGTTGAACTGAGTCTGACCGGATACGCGGTCGATTTCGTCCAGACGGGACTTGATTTCATCCTGAATTGAAGTCAGGTCAGAATCAGAGTTGGTGCCGTTCTGAGACTGTACAGTCAGTTCACGAACACGCTGTAAGTTGTTGTTGATTTCTGACAGCGCGCCTTCAGTCGTCTGCGCAGCAGAGATACCGTCGTTGGCGTTACGAGCAGCCTGAGTCAGGCCTTTGATGTTAGAGGTAAAACGGTTGGCAATTGCCTGACCAGCAGCGTCATCTTTCGCGCTGTTGATACGTAAACCAGAAGACAGACGCTCCATTGAAGTAGACAGAGCTGACTGGTTCTTGTTGATGTTGTTCTGAGTGATCAGCGAGAGGCTGTTGGTATTAATGACTTGGGCCATGATAAATTTTCCTGTTAATCAAGTCTTTCGGTTAAGGTGTGGGCTTCAACCCGCCGGCTTCAGCGCCGTCAAAGTTGTTATCGTCTGCCGTTTAACAACCTTTAGAATTTTTTTAGTACCAGGCGAATTTTTCTGTTTCAGCCTGTCACGTTTTAAGTTATCGCCACCCTGCCGAACTTCTTTAGACCTGATTCATTAATTTTCTAGTCACTGAATTACCCTTCTCTATAGTGCTTATTTACCTCATTACCCTAAGGCAAATAACGTTAAACTTTCCCTATACAAGGCCGATAACACCGATATCAATTTCCCTGTCGACCTTATAAAGGAATTAACATGGCTACTATCTCAACGTTGGGTATTGGTTCAGGACTCGATTTGAGTACCATTCTGGATAGTCTGCAAACGGCGGAAAAAACGGCACTCACACCGATATCCACCCAGCAAACGGCCTATACTGCCAAGCTCAGTGCCTATGCCACGCTGAAGAGTTCACTGACGACCTTTCAGACGGCTAACACCAAGCTGAACAGTGCCGATCTCTTTACTGCCACCACCGCGACCAGCAGTTCCAGCGCCTTTAGCGCCACCACGTCGGGTACTACCGTGGCGGGTAAATATGCGATTACCGTCTCTCAGCTGGCACAGGCGCAGGTGCTTACTTCGGCGGTGCAGAGCAGCAACACCGCCGCGTTGGGTGACAGCTCTGTATCCAGCCGTAGCCTTGCAATCACCTTAAAAGATGGCACCAGTAAAAGTGTGACGCTCACCAGCGATCAGACATCGCTGACCGGGATGCGTGACGCTATCAATAACGCTGATGCTGGCGTGACCGCCACGGTTATTAAAGTTTCAGATGGCAGCTACCGGCTTTCAGTGAGCGCGAATGAAACGGGTAGTGATAATGCGGTGTCGAAAATTGCTGTCACTGGCGATACTACGCTACAGGGGATTGTGGGCTATGACGCCAGCGCCAGCAGTAATGCGATGACCCAAAGCGTCACGGCGCAGAACGCCAAACTCACGGTCAATAACGTTGATATTGAGAACAGCAGCAACAAGATCAGTGATGCGCTGGAAGGAATAACGTTAAATCTTACCGCAGTGACGACGGGCGACCAGTCTCTGACAATCACTAAAGATAGCTCTAAAGCGTCAAGTGCTCTTAGCACCTGGGTCGATGCTTATAATACGCTGCTGGATCAGTTCAATACCCTGACTAAATATACCAAGGTTGACACCAACACAACCTCACAGGATTCCAGCAATGGTGCGCTCTTGGGTGACAGTACGCTTCGAACCATTCAGACTCAGCTTAAGAGCATGCTAACCAATGCACAAAGTTCGTCCACCTACAAATCACTGAGTCAGATTGGCATCACCTCTGATCCTACAACCGGTTCATTGAAACTGGATGCGACCAAGGTTACTGCTGCTCTGGACAAAGATGCGGCTGGCGTGAAAGAGATGATTGTTGGTGACGGTAAAACCGGTATCGCAGCAAAAATCGACAGCAAGCTGACTGATTGGCTGGCAACGAAAGGGATTGTCCAGGCGGCTACTGATGGCGTCAGTAAAACACTGAACAACTTAACCACCCTCTACAACACGACCAGCGATCGTATTGATGCAGATATTGCACGTTATAAAACACAGTTTACCCAGCTGGATCTGGCCATCAGTAAACTCAACTCGACCAGTACGTATCTGACGCAGCAGTTCGATACCTCAAGTTCTAATAAATCATAGGAGTGACCATGTACAGCGCTACAGGCACCAAAGCCTATGCAAAAATTGGCGTAGAAAGCGCCGTGATGAGCGCCAGCCAGCAGCAGCTGGTTGTGATGCTGTTCGACGGTGCACTGAGCGCGTTAATCCGCGCCCGCCTGTTTATGCAGGATGGCAATATTGCAGGCAAAGGCAGCTCCATTTCCAAAGCGATCAATATTATCGAAGCGGGCCTGAAAGAGGGCCTGACTGAAAACCGTGGTGATGAGCTGGCCGATAATCTGCTGGATCTTTACAACTACATGACGCGTCGCCTGTTGCATGCCAACCTGAACAATGATGTTGCTGCGGTTGAGGAGGTCGAAGGCCTGCTGCGCAACATTGCTGACGCGTGGAAAGAAGTGGTTCAACCTAACCTGATTCAGGACGCCGTTTAATGACTACTGCACCGCATCTGATTACCGTTTACCAACAGTTACTCGATCTCAGCCAGGGAATGCTGCGTCATGCAGCACAAGGCGAATGGGATGAATTGATCAGCAGGGAGATGGAGTATGTCAGTGCGGTGCAGAACTTAGCCCAATCGACAGAAGCCGTGTCGCCCTCGGCACAGACTCAGGAGCAGTTACGTCCGGTGCTGCGCCGTATTCTCGATAACGAAAGTGAAGTGAAGCGTCTGCTGCAGGCGAGGATGGATGAGCTGGCCTCACTGGTGGGTCAGAACAGCCGCCAGAAATCGGTCATGTCCGCTTATAGCAATCAAGGCGGCGTTGTTATGGTGCCGCACGAAACCCTCTCCTGATCCCCTGCTCTGTCACGCCGCCAGATTTATTTTTCTGCGCGGCGTCTCTTTTCTGCCGCTTACTCCATACTTGATTTTCATCATCCCCTGGAGTGTGGTACATGCAAAACCCAACGTTATTACAGTTTTTCCATTGGTATTACCCGGATGGCAGCAAACTGTGGCCGGAAGTCGCCGATCGTGCGGCCTGGCTCAGCGAAATAGGTATCACCATGGCGTGGTTGCCACCGTGCTACAAAGGGGGTTCGGGGGGCTATTCTGTCGGTTACGACAGCTACGATCTGTTTGACCTGGGGGAATTTGATCAGAAAGGGGGTGTTGCCACCAAATATGGCGACAAAACGCAATTACTGGCGGCAACAGAAGCCCTTCGCAGTCACAACGTTGGGGTGCTGCTGGATGTGGTGCTGAACCACAAAATGGGTGCCGACGAGAAAGAGGCGATCAGCGTTAACCGCGTCAATCCCGATAACCGTGATGAAATCTACGACGAGGTGGTCGAGTGCGAGGCCTGGACAAAATTCACTTTTCCGGCACGCGCCGGGGAGTTTTCAAAATTTGTCTGGGACCACAAATGCTTTAGCGGCGTAGACCACATCGAAAATCCGGACGAAAACGGCGTATTCAAAATCATCAATGACTACACCGCCGAAGGCTGGAACGACCAGGTTGATAACGAACTGGGTAATTTCGACTATCTGATGGGTGCCAACATCGATTTCCGCAACAACGCGGTCAGGGAAGAGCTCAAATACTGGGCGCGCTGGGTGATGGAACAGCTGCCCTGCACCGGCTTTCGTCTCGATGCGGTAAAACATATCCCGGCATGGTTCTACAAAGAGTGGATCGATCATATTCAGGAAGTTGCTGAGGAGCCGATGTTTATCGTCGCGGAGTACTGGTCGTTTGAAACGGAGAAGCTGCAGGAGTATGTGCATCAGGTGGAAGGCAAAACCATGCTGTTTGATGCGCCACTGCACATGAACTTCCACCAGGCCTCAACCGCAGGCAGCGCCTACGACATGAGCCAGATATTTACTAACTCGCTGGTGGTCGCTGATCCGTGGCATGCCGTGACGATCGTGGCTAACCACGACACTCAACCGCTGCAGTCGCTGGAAGCACCGGTAGAAGCCTGGTTTAAACCGCTGGCCTATGCGCTGATCCTGTTGCGTGAGCAGGGTGTGCCCACCATTTTCTATCCCGACCTGTTCGGAGCGACCTATGAAGATGAAGGCGGCGACGGCGAGAAGTACAAAATCGAGATGCCGGTGATCCCTGAACTGGAAGGATTGATCCGGGCGCGTCAGCAGTATGGCTGGGGCGTGCAGACCGACTATTTTGATCACCCAAACTGCGTGGCCTTCAGCCGCAGCGGCACCGAAACACAGCCAGGCTGTGTGGTGATCATGTCGAACGGCGATGCCGGTGAGAAAAGTGTGCCAATGGGAGAAAGTTTTGCCGGCAAGGTCTGGCGCGATCATCTGGGTAACCGTGAAGAGACCGTTACCGCCGACGAGCACGGCACAGCGGTCTTTGTCTGTAACGGTGGCAGTGTCAGCGTCTGGGTGGTTGCAGAATAAGGCAGTGGCTGACTAAGTTACTTCGTAAAAAAATCGCCCCGGCAGGCAGAAGCGTGAAGTGCGCTCTGCCCGTCGGGGCGGTTTTGTTATGGATCGGCTGTTACGATTTCGCGTTGTTTTCTGTAATCGGCGTACGCAGCAGTTGCGGTTCGATGTTCTGAATCACCGCGACTTTCGGCTGCTTCGCCACTTCTTCCAGCGCCTGCTGACACTCTACAGTCGGACGCGCCACTTTACGCAGGGTCAGACCGTCATATTTCAGTTCGCCGTTATTCACTACCAGCGGCATCACCCGCATCTTACGCGTCACGTTGACATAATCGCCGCTTAACCGGGTCAGTTTGCCTGGCTTCGCAATTACCCGCTGCCATTGACGGCAATCCAGTGTGCTGCCATCTGCATTGATGATCACACTGGCTATCGCCTGATCGCTGATCAGGCTGCTCTGCGGGCCGACGGTTTGCCAGTTCCCCTTCAGATCAGCGGGTGCCGGCGTTTGTACTGCGTTTTCATAATCGTTAATTTGCGCACAGCCACCCAGTGCCAGCGTGGCAATCAGCATCCACTTTTTCATGTTTAATCCCTAAGATCGCGTCAATGGCGGCTACGTTATAATTTTTCCACCGCGTTACGCAAGGTATCTGGAAGTTCAAACACCACGCAGACCCGGATTGCGGGAGAATTTAACCGGCAGAGGGGTCAATGGTCAGGTTTTTGGCGAGCAGTTCACAGGCTGAGCTGATACTGAGTCCCGCCTGTGTCACGCCTGACAAGCGGAAGACAACCCGCTACACTGACGCGCTGCAACAGACTTTCAGGAATATGAATATGAAAACGCCAGAAGCCTACTACGCCCAGGCGCGCGAGATGTTTTTTACCGCGCATCCCGACTTTCAGTCTGCACTTGATGAATTAACGGAGAGCGACGCCCGCGCTGCTAATCTGTCACTACGACAGCTTCGCGAATGGCACGCCGAACGCATCTATGCGGCCTTTTTGCGGCAGAAGAATCTGGATGGGATGATCTTTTCTATTCAGCTCGCTGAGCCAGATAAAGCAGTGGCGGCTGAGGCTATCGAGACTTATCTCAAATCTCATGCTGAGTCGCTGGGGATGAGCTGGGAAGAGTTTTGCATCAAAAACGAACTGTAATCAGGGCTGCGTTGAAGTTGCATTTTGAAAACACCTCCAACCAGTTCAGGCGCTGCAGATAACGTTGTACTAACCGGGGGAAAGTGTATAACTTCGGCGTGCGACTAAGGTCGTGATTGTCCTTTAACGAATAGTGCTTATGCACTGCCTCTGCAGGTGTTGTCTCAATTCCACCTCCAGAGGCGAATTTTTTATCCGCCCCTACCCCTCACCTTCTGTCGCTTTACCCTTTACTTCAACATAACTTGCTACCGCCAGCAGACGATTAATATGCGTCAGCAGCAGATCCACATCAGACTGCAGAAAATCGGTCGAAGATTTCGAAGCAGTAATAATGGCATCCTGCACCGTTTCTGAAATGGTCAGCGAGTTATCCTGTTTCGCCTGCACCAGCAGCGCTGCAACAAGCAGGGACTGCGCTTCAAGTTGCGCCGTCAACTCTTTTGCATCGACGTCCATCTTTGCCAGTTTTAGCAGAATATCAATTACCAGTTGTCGCATCGCGGACCTCCTAAAAGTAAGCCGTCATTATGTCGCGATGCGTGCGCATTTTGCTAGTCGAAGATTGAGGTTTATGCGACATAAAAATTTACGCGAAATCGGGCACGCCGCCTTGCTACTGTTTTTATTTACAGTATTATATGTCAGCGATTTTGCCCTGAATGGATTGCCATCATGTTTGTTGAGTTGATTTATGACAAGCGCAACGTTGCCGGTTTACCAGGTGCCCGCGAGATGATTCGTGAGGAGCTGGAAAAGCGGGTGCATCGGGTGTTTCCTGACATTGAAGTTAAGGTTAAGCCGATGGAACGTAACGCGATTGATACTGATTTGAGTAAGAACGATAAAGCGACGGTTGCGCGGATTGTTGAAGAGATGTTCGACGAAGCGGAAATGTGGCTGGTGGCCGATTAATCCCTTAACGGCCACCACATCAGTTAGCGGGAGATGACTTAGCTCTCCTGCTCGCTATGATTAATTTCAATCTCGACGTCCTGAATAGCGGCATCCAGATCTTCCAGCAGTTTGCCCTGCTTATTTAGCAGCGCATCGATTCTGTCGGCGTTGGTCTTGTCTTTATACTCACCGGCGTCAAACGCTAACCATTGGCTGGAAAGGGTTTCGGTGTTGGTCTGAGCATAGTGACGCATCTCTTTTAGCTGAGAAGTCACGTCACGCAGATATTCAGTTTTGGTCTTGGTTTCTGTTGAATCGCTCATGCTAAATTTCCTTCTGGTCATTTATCCAAAGTGAGTAGGCTTAGCGGTTCATCAACCGGCCAATCAGCGGGCCTGCATTCAGGTACAAAATGTTGCCCGGAGATTTAAAACTAGTCGATAATAGCGAAGCCGCATTAAGAATAATCGGAAGTTATGGTTTATGACCGGATTTCCCGGTTGGTACCTCACTCTCAGTGACGACCTCTTTGACTTTTATGACCGTTTTGTCGGCTATGCGATCCGGTATTGCATCCAGCTTGTGCTGTATTGCTGCAACCTGATCGGTCAGCAGCTCCACTCTGTCATCACGCCGCGCCGCAATTAAGCGATAATCCGCCCGGATCTCCTCGACCCGTTTGTTTGCGGTGTTACTGACGTAGAGAAAGATGATCGTCATCAGGATGCAAATCATCGAACAGCTTAGCAATACGCAGCCGAGGATAACTTTGCGCTGGTAAGACATCGGTGCCTTAGTGCTATTAATCGTGGCCATCACTGCGATCCTCCAGAGTTGAGATAAGCCGATCAATCTCATTACGAAATTTGTCGTTCTGATCGGTTTCGGTCATTGCCAGTAAAATCCCTACCGCATTCTTGATTAACCGAAGATCCGTTTCGAGTGTCGAGATACGCCGCAGATTCCTGTCGTGCCGTTCGCGTAATTCATCGTTCTCCTCCCGTATCAGCACGTTGCTCTCTTTCAGCAACACCACCTGCTCTTTGTAGCTGGTAATAATTTCGCCGCCGGCTCGATTACTGGTTACGATTGACGCAATTCCCGCCAATAACGGTTTCCAGAACAGTGCTGCTGCCCCCCCACCCAGAACTAACGCACCCATACTGGTAATCAGACTACTTTCCATGCCACACCCCTTTGTACGGTAAGGTCTCTGGAACTTACTGCGTGCTGCTTAGCCACGTCCCCCGCATGAAATTTAAGATTGCTTAAATACCAGGCTTAAGTATACTTAAGTCACTCTCAACCAAAAAGTCAAGCTTATGAAAAACGAAACGCTGGGTGACCGCATCCGACTCCGACGTAAATCGCTGCAGTTAACGCAGAAGCAATTGGCGCAACAGGTAAAAGTGTCCCATGTAGCGATTTCGCAATGGGAAAAAGAGGAGACGCTGCCGCGCGGTGAGAACCTGCTGCGGCTCGCTGAAGCGCTGGGCTGCGCACCAGCTTTTCTGATAGATGGGGATGGTCCTGTTTTCAGCGAAAGCGCCTGGAGTGGTCTGCACCAGATCCCACTGCTTGCACAGCGCGACGTGCCGCAATGGCTGAGCGAGGCCGGTTCCGTCCGGCATGAACTGCTGATGCACAATGACATGGCGCTTTCGCAGCAGAGCTTTGCCTTCCGGGTGGAAGAACAGGCGATGACGCCCGCGATTCTGCGGAATGATGTGGTAATCATCGATCCCACGCAGTCACCTCAGCCCGGCGACTGCATACTGGCATTGCAGCAACAGGCCGTGCTGCTACGCACCTGGCGTCAGCGCGGCAGTGAAAATGGCGTCATGCAGTTTGAACTGGCACCGGTCAATATCAACTTCCCTGAGCTGCATTCCAGCCGGGACAGCCTGAAGCTGATTGGTACGCTGGTGGAACTGCGACGCTACCGCCAGCCATAAAAAAACCCGCCTGGCGCGGGTTCACTTTTCATCGTACAACGGTGGCTGAGATTATAGCCGGGCAACTACAGAGCATCGGTCAGTTGATCCACCACCACATTGCCCTGCAGATCGGTCTGCATAATGCGGTAATTGACGGGCCATGAGCGGCGGGTACTGAGTTTATCGAACAGGGTTACGCCGCCTTTTTTAACACCCTGGCGGTTTACAATAATCCATTCGGTAACCTCTTCCTGACCACGATTTTTCAGGCTCAGCGAGCGTTGCTCGATTAACTGATCTTCAGCTTCAATCTTTAAATAGTCTCTTAACATAATTTCTATCTCCTGGTAACGCAGGCCACTATATGCCTTTTGTTAATCCGTTCAATCGAATTTATTTATCGATCTGTTTATCGACGGGAATGTGACCTGCCGCAAGCGACATGACAGGTTTGTCCATTACTGCATCAGGGATTCCCGGTTAGCATGAACCTGCTGTACACACCCAAACATCGAAAAATGACGTGTTCAGTATGAGAGAAACTCCGATTAGCCCGCCTCTGGCGGGCTTTTTTTTCATCTTTAATCCGCTTCGCATGCGGGATGTCAGTGCTGGTCTAAACTTAAGAGACTGGAATAAAAGGAGTGAGTTATGTTTAAGCACAATACGAATGAAGAACGTAAGAAAGAAGGTGATGTCAGCAAAAGCCTGCCGGAAGCCGCGCCAAACGCTGGTAATGCTTACGAGGAAGATGATCATCCTGCCACGGATGCGCCGAAAGATCATGGCGAAGTGCCGCGCAAAAATGATGACAGCCAGGATGATAAAAAAGATCCGTATAAAGCAAGCTGATGTGCGAGAGGCGCGCCCGATCGATGGGCGCGCTGATCAGCGTTATGATTTAATGAGATCGGCAAGCTGGTGCTGATTTTCAACCAGCCAGGCTGGAAAATGTTCGGATGTCACCGGCACTATCTCCATCCTTCGCGGACGGTTCCAGATATCAATATTGTTCTCAACGCAGCGCCGTATATGATCCGGATTGTTAAATTCGGGGCAGTTACGTTCGGTATGAGAAATCGAAGACATTTTTTTACTGATGCGCTCATCGCTCATTACCCAGGAAAAATGCCACCCTGCATTCTTAACGGTTTTTGTCCGGAAATTTAGCCACTTCCAGCGCCACCAGTTCTCGCGTATCGGTGTACCACGACGCTTAACATTGCGAAGCAATTCCGGTTGCCCCCTAAAAAAGTCTCGCAGCGTTTTACAGGTCACCATTTTAGCCAGTGTGGCACAGCGCGGTGTGCCGTCGTCATTTAAAACCCGGACATTAAATTTAAAATTGAAATATTGCTGATGTAGCGTCGTGCAAAGATGTTGATGACTGAATGCTTTTATCGCCTCGGGTCGGGGAATTTCATCGACGTCTGACACAATAACAATATCATCATCCTGCGCACCGGCCAGCCCTTGCATAATCTGATTACGTGCAGTGGCTTCATTTTCCCAGGGATCTGTCTCCCCCGCATTAACCACAGAACTATTCGATTTAAAGGCTTGCTGATAAAATCTGGGCGCAATATCGTTAACGATATAAATAATTTTATCGCGGAAACGTTCGAACTTCTCAATATCAAAATGAAGCTTTTCCCGGCGTCTACCGGTAAAGGTATAGCGTGATTCCACAATGACAAACCGATCAACAACATGCTCAAGTGTGTTCAGACGCATCTCAAGCAAGATATCTTCATCGTAGTATAAAAAACAGTCATAAATCATAGTATTCAGAGGCACTTAAGTAGTAAGTATTTCATCAGGACACCTCAACATGCCTAACACAACCGAGGTATAACGCCTTTTATTGGGCCGGTTTTAAGTGAACCTGATGTGTGTGTAATATACTGCGTAAAACTTTCCGTGTTTATAATAAGCTGGCTAACAAACGCTTCAGGCAATGATTTTCGGGCATCCGTCTCAAAGCAGACTAAAGATATAATGAGCAACGGTTTAGAATGATAATTTACCTGACATTCATCTGACAACGGTTAACACCAGCAGGCAGCATGAGTCACCTGATGCGGGCTACTAAGTTCCTGTCCGTTGCTAACATCATAATGCGTTGCGCAGAATGTTACATTTAGTCCGTAACGCCAGCAATATTAAGCGCAGATTTTTGAATAAAATGAGCGATACGATCAATATCCGGATATTATTGGTCTACAAAATAACCATGATGGTTTAGTTAATGAAGAAGATCATTATTGCCCTGAGCATAAGTATGTTGGGCGGATGCGTAGATATGGGACGGGTTGGATTACACCCGACAACAAAAACCGCTTATTTCGACGGTCATCCTTTTCAGGTTGAATCCTGCCTTAGCGTAGCGGCACAGGATCATAGACTCTATCTGGAGCAGGATGAGCCTCTGCCGGATGGCACAAGGCGATATAACCTTGAGCAGGATGATGAAACCGTGGCCTGGGTTGAAATTGCAAAGTTCAGCCATCATCAGACCAGTGCGACATTTTACTATGATCCAAAAGCATCAGATATCAGCACAGCAGTTTCAGCAATGATCGCGCGGTGCAAAACATCACGTTAAATGCAGTGTCGGCTTGTGCGTGATGCAGGTCGGATGATCAGGAGACGGCATACGTTGTCAGGCCAGCCAGAGCACAAGCGCTTGCCTGACAATCTTTCTCACTCTTCTTTCAAAAGGCTTTTATCAGGCCCGTTTCAGGGCTGCGACATGCTCACGAGTGTGCAGCCAGATATCAGCCTATTTAGCCGGTTCGCAATCATAGGCACCTCGTATGCGGATCTGACTCTGGCTGGTGCGGACGATTTCAGCTCTTAACAGCCCTTTGCCCTCACGGTTCGTCAGCTCCATATCCACCATCCCTGGCGCTTTGCTGTTTTTCACCAGCAGTTTGACCGTCGCGTTGTCGTAATCGCCCTTCTCTTTCGCAAAGGTGACTTTCTGCGTTTTAGCGCGTTCTCCATTCACCGAGAACCAGCCGCTCTTATCAGGTTTAAGAGAGAACGGCCCGCACTGCGTGGCAGCAAAGGCTGGGAGAGATAAGCTGATTAACGATGCGATAAGGATAAGTTTTTTTAGCATTGGGCTGGCGTCCTGCTGATGGGTGATGAGGGGTCGGGTCGCCTGCACCGAAGAGTGAGTTCCCTGCTGCACGGCTCGTAATAAAGAGCAGTATAGTCATTGACACCTGCATTATCGCCAGTACAGGGTCATAGACTCAGCAAAGTGATCGGCGTTGATGCTGGCTCCCTCATCGCCTCCACGCAGGCGTGCCTTGTTCAGCGGAATCAGCTCACTAAACCTGCATATTCATAATTTCGCTATACGCCGACACTAGCTTGTTCCTGACCTGAATACCCATCTGCATTGAGATTGACGATTTCTGCAGATCGACCATCACATCATTAAGCGCGATACCGGGTTTCCCCATCTCAAAATCCTGCGCCTGGGTGCGGGCGGTGGTCTGCGTCTCGCTGATCTTATCCAGCGCCGCTTTCATAGTTGCACCGAAATCGATCTGATTAGGGGCCTCACTGCTGCGGTTGCTGGCCTGCAGTGAGGTCGCCTGAAGCTGCTGCAGTACGCCGTCAATTGCCTGAATGGACATGAACGATACCTTATAAAGGAGGATGATATTTTTTCTGTGGGGAAAAGTTAGCACGTTGTCAATGAGACAAAGCCGCTAAATGACAGCAAAAAACCTACCTTATCCAGCCATCGAATTTTCCTTATCACCTAATAATGCCTGGCATTGAAGTGGAAATTTTATCTACGCAGGTCAGGGAGTCTGTTTTGCCATCTCAACTTACCCGGTCAATTACGTCAGGCAGGAATCGGTCATGAATGCGAGTACAGCCGCCACAACAGAACAAGAAAAGAAAGGCTTCGGTGACCTGCTCGCTCGCCTGCGCGCAAATCCGCGTATTCCTTTAATCGTCGCTGCCGCCGCCGTTGTAGCGATAGTGATCGCGATGGTGCTCTGGGCGAAGCAGCCCAGCTATAGCGTCCTTTATAACAACCTTACAGATGAAGATGGCGGTGCCATCGTCACGCAGCTGACGCAGATGAACATCCCTTATCGCTTCGCCGAAAATGGCGGCGCGCTGATGGTGCCTGAAGCGAACGTGCATGAGCTGCGTCTGCGTCTGGCTCAGCAGGGTCTGCCGAAAGGCGGCTCGGTGGGTTTTGAGCTGCTCGATAAAGAGAAGTTCGGTATCAGCCAGTTCAGCGAGCAGGTTAACTACCAGCGCGCGCTGGAAGGCGAACTGGCTCGTACCATCGAATCACTCGGCCCGGTTAAAAGCGCCCGTGTTCATCTGGCGATGCCAAAACCAACCTTATTTGTGCGTGAGCAGAAAGCGCCATCCGCTTCTGTCACCTTAACCCTGCAGCCTGGCCGTGCGCTGGATGAAGGCCAGATTCAGGCCATCGCCCACATGGTCTCAAGCAGCGTCGCCGGTTTACCGCCGGGCAACGTCACCGTGGTCGATCAGACCGGTCGCCTGCTGACCCGCTCTGATTCCGCCGGTCGCGACCTGAATGATGCGCAGCTCAAGTATGCCTCTGAAGTTGAAGCACGCTACCAGCAACGTATCGAAGCGATCCTGAATCCGATTCTCGGTCAGGGCAATGTGCATGCGCAGGTTACCGCGCAGATTAACTTCGACACCGCCGAGCAGACCGACGAGAAATATCAGCCTAACGCTAACCCGTCGAACTCAGCAATCCGTTCGCGTCAGACCAGCACCAGCGACCAGTCAGGCAGCCCTTATCCGGGCGGCGTACCGGGTGCGCTCTCTAACCAGCCTGCGCCAGCTAACACTGCGCCGGTGACGACGCCGAACAACACTGCCGCCAATGGCCAGAACGCCAATGGTCAGAATGCTAACGGTCAGAACAACGCGGCGAATAACGCTAACCAGACCACCAGCACCGCAGCGGCCAGTGCCGGACCGACCAACTCGCGTCGTGACGACACGGTGAACTACGAGCTGGATCGCACCATTCGTCATACCAAAGTCAACGTTGGCGACGTACAGCGTCTGTCGGTTGCGGTCGTGGTGAACTTCCGTGCAGATGATAAAGGCAAAGCGGTTGCGCTGAACGAACAGCAACTGAAGCAGATTGAAGATCTGACCCGCGAAGCGATGGGCTACTCCCAGAACCGGGGCGACAGCATCAACGTGGTGAACTCGCAGTTCAACACCACTGAACCGGTGACCACCGATCTGCCCTTCTGGCAACAGCAGTCGTTCTTTGATCAGCTGATGAATGCCGGTAAGTGGCTGTTGATTGCCCTGGTCGCCTTCATCCTCTACCGCAAACTGGTTCGTCCGCATCTGGTTCGCAAGCAGGCCGCAGAGAAAGCCGCCGCGGAAGCCGTTGCCGCCCGTGCGACTGAACAGCCGGAAGAAGAAGCCTTTAATGTGCAGCTCAGCAAAGATGAGCTGGATCAGGAACGTAAGTCTAACAACCGCATGAGTGCAGAAGTGCTGAGTCAGCGCATCCGCGACATGTCAGAAAACGATCCGCGCGTTGTTGCGCTGGTAATTCGCGAATGGATGAGTAAAGAGCTATGAGTCTGACCGGAACCGAAAAAAGCGCCATCCTGATGATGACCATTGGCGAAGAGCGCGCCGCGGAAGTTTTCAAACACCTGAACCAGCGTGAGGTCCAGCACCTGAGCGGCGCGATGGCCAATATGCGTCAGGTGTCACATAAGCAGCTGACTGAAGTGCTGCGTGAGTTCGAAGCGGATGCTGAGCAGTTCGCGGCGCTGAGCCTCAACTCCAACGAATACCTGCGTTCGGTGCTGACCCGGGCGCTGGGCGAAGAGCGCGCCTCCAGCCTGCTGGAGGACATTCTCGAAACGCGCGAAACCACCAGCGGTATGGAAACGCTCAACTTTATGGAGCCGCAGGCTGCTGCCGACCTTATTCGCGACGAGCATCCACAGATCATCGCCACCATCCTGGTCCACCTCAAGCGTGCCCAGGCTGCCGATATTGTGGCGCTGTTCGACGAGCGTCTGCGTCACGACGTGATGCTGCGTATCGCCACTTTCGGTGGTGTCCAGCCAGCCGCGCTGGCCGAACTGACCGAAGTGCTGAACGGCCTGCTGGATGGCACCAACCTCAAGCGTGCGAAGATGGGCGGCGTGAGAACCGCAGCCGAGATTATCAACCTGATGAAAACGCAGCAGGAAGAGGCGGTTATCGAAGCCGTACGCGACTTCGATGGCGAACTGGCGCAGAAAATTATCGACGAGATGTTCCTGTTCGAAAACCTGGTGGCAGTGGACGACCGCAGCATCCAGCGTCTGTTGCAGGAAGTGGAGTCCGAGCAGCTGCTGGTTGCACTGAAAGGGGCCGAACAGCCACTGCGCGAGAAGTTCCTCAAAAACATGTCAGCCCGTGCGGCCGATATCCTGCGCGACGATCTGGCCAACCGTGGTCCGGTGCGTATGTCCGCAGTGGAAAACGAACAGAAAGCGATCCTGCTGGTGGTACGCCGCCTCGCCGAATCAGGCGAGATGGTGATTGGTGGTGGCGAGGAAACATATGTCTGATGCATTTTCTGCGCGCCCCTGGCAGCTGTGGCAGCCCACTGATTTAGGCCGTTTCGATGAGCCTGCTGAAGCGGAGCTGCAGCCAGAAATTTACGAAGCTGAAGATGGCGTTGATGAGCAGCAACAGCAGCTCGAACGCCTGCAGCAGCAGATGCGCAAAGAGGCACAGGGCCAGGGTTACAACGAAGGCTATCAGCAGGGTGTGACCGAAGGCCAGAAAGCCGGTTACGACGCCGGTTTTCAGCAGGGTCTGGCCGACGCCCAGCAGCAGCAGGCGCCACTTCAGGCGCGGATGCAGCAGCTGGTAACGGAGTTCCAGAACACGCTGGAATCGCTGGACAGCGTGATTGCGGCCCGTCTGATGCAGCTGGCGCTGGAAGCCGCACGTTCGGTGATTGGTCAGGCGACCACGGTGGATGGCACTGCCCTGCTGCGCCAGATTCAGGGTTTACTGCAGCAGGAGCCGATGTTCAGCGGCAAACCGCAACTGCGTGTTCACCCGGATGACTTACAACGCATTGAGCAGACCCTGGGGCCGACGCTGGATCTGCACGGCTGGCGGCTGATCGCTGACAGCACCCTGCATCCTGGCGGCTGCAAACTCAGCGCAGAAGATGGCGATCTGGATGCCAGCGTCGCGACGCGCTGGCAGGAACTCTGCCGTCTTGCCGCACCGGGAGAACTGTAATGACCACTCGTCTGAATCGCTGGCTCGGTTCGCTCGATGCCTTTGAGAAACGCATTGCTCAGGTGCAGCCGGTGCGCCGTTATGGCCGTCTGACCCGCGCTACCGGCCTGGTGCTGGAAGCGACTGGCTTACAGCTGCCGCTGGGTGCGACCTGCGTAATCGAACGCAACGATGGCAAAACCATCAGTGAAATCGAAAGCGAAGTGGTGGGATTCAACGGCCAGAAGCTGCTGATGATGCCACTGGAAGAAGTGGACGGCATTTTACCGGGTGCGCGGGTCTATGCGCGCCAGAACGGAGAGAACCCGCAGGCGGGCAAACAGATGATGCTGGGGCCGGAACTGCTGGGCCGCGTACTCGATGGCAGCGGGCGACCGCTGGACGGCCTGCCCTCTCCGGAGACCGGCTATCGCGCGCCGCTGAACACCCCGCCGTTTAACCCGCTGCAGCGTACGCCGATCACCGACGTACTGGATACCGGCGTACGGGCCATTAACGCCCTGCTGACGGTCGGTCGCGGGCAGCGTATGGGCCTGTTCGCTGGTTCAGGCGTGGGTAAAAGCGTGCTGCTTGGCATGATGGCGCGCTACACCAAAGCGGATGTCATCGTGGTCGGTCTGATTGGCGAACGTGGCCGTGAAGTAAAAGATTTTATCGAGAACATTCTCGGCGCTGAAGGCCGCGCCCGTTCGGTAGTGATCGCCGCTCCGGCCGACGTTTCGCCGCTGCTGCGTATGCAGGGTGCCGCTTACGCCACTCGTATCGCTGAAGATTTTCGCGACCGCGGCAAGCATGTGCTGCTGATTATGGATTCCCTGACCCGCTACGCCATGGCGCAGCGTGAGATCGCGCTGGCGATTGGTGAGCCGCCGGCCACCAAAGGCTATCCGCCTTCCGTGTTCGCCAAACTGCCTGCGCTGGTTGAGCGTGCCGGTAACGGCATCGACGGCGGCGGGTCGATCACCGCCTTCTATACCGTCCTGACCGAAGGCGACGATCAGCAGGACCCGATCGCCGACTCGGCGCGCGCCATTCTCGACGGACACATTGTGCTGTCGCGTCGGCTGGGCGAAGCGGGTCACTATCCGGCCATTGATATAGAAGCCTCGATCAGCCGAGCGATGACCTCGCTGATCGATGAGAACCACTATGCGCGGGTGCGCCAGTTTAAGCAGTTGCTCTCCAGCTTCCAGCGTAACCGCGATCTGGTCAGCGTCGGTGCCTATGCCGCAGGCAGTGATCCGATGCTTGATAAAGCGATCACGCTCTATCCGCAGATGGAAGCCTTCCTGCAACAGGGCATCTTTGAGCGCAGTGATTACGACGACGCCAGCCTGCATCTTCATGCGCTGTTTGGCTAGTCACACGAATTAACGCGAGGTAACGGCAATGAAAACTGCAAATGCCATTGATACGCTGCGCGACTTAGCGGAGCAGGATCTCGAACGCGCTGCCATCTATTTAGGCGATATGCGTCGCGGCCAGCACGCCGCTAACGAGCAGCTGACGATGCTGCTCGATTATCAGGACGAATATCGCAACAAGCTCAACGATGACATGTCGTCGGGTATTGCCAGCACCCGCTGGACTAACTATCACCAGTTTATTCAGACGCTGGAAAAAGCGATTGAGCAGCACCGCAACCAGCTCAATAACTGGAATCAGCGGCTGGAACAGGCGCTGATCAACTGGCGTGACAAACAGCAACGGCTGAACGCCTATCAGACGCTGATTACGCGCGCAGCGGAAAATGCATTACGACAGGAAAACCGTCTCGATCAGAAACGGATGGACGAATTTGCCCAACGGGCCGCATCGAGGAGAGGTGAATGATTACGCTGCCAAACATTGCTATGAAAGCGACGGTAAAAACCGACGCAGAACCCTCAGTCTCAACTGACCTTGCTACGGGTGCCGATGCCCTGCCGCAGGACTTTCTGACCGCACTGGGAAACCAGTTACTCGGCCTGGCTAAACAACAGGGAAAAGCGGCGCAATCTGCTGATGCCAAAGCAGAAACGGCCGATGACGCCCGCCCGAAGGCACCGCTGAATGCACTGATGGCGGCGCTGGATAATCCTGCTGCGCTGACCGCCCTGTTTAAACCGGAAAATATTAAAGGTGGGTCAAAATCAGCCGATGATAAAGACAAGCCGGACGTTGCACCCTTAAGCGCCAGCGATATGCAGAATATGCAGGCGCTGTTCGCCATGTTACCGGGTGCGGCGGCTGTCACAGCCACCACATCGAACCCTGTCAGCAGTGAAGCGGGCGAGATGATCGTCCAGAGCGATACCGGTCGGAAAAGCCAGACCTCGCTGACGCAACTGCTGAACAGCGCGCAGCAGAGCCACGCACCGGGTGAAGATGATAAGTCTGACGTCAGAAGCGACGCACAGAGCAAACCGGCCCTTACCACTGCCGCCAGCCAGAGCAACACCGCCGCGCAGAGTGCGACCAGCAGCAGCCTGACGCTCGACAGCAGTTTCCAGCAGGCGCTGAGCAATATGGTTAAGCAGGATGACCAGGGCGCAATTAAAGTCAGCGCCAGCGATAACGCGATCAACGCGATGCCAATCGCCACCGCCAGCAGCCTGCCCGCGCCGGTGACCGCCTCCGCGACCATCAGCACCCCGTCAACGCCGACGCTGAACTCACAGCTGGGCAGCGACGAGTGGCAGCAGGCGCTGAGTCAGCAGATTGTGATGTTCAGCCGCAACGGTCAGCAGAACGCGGAGTTGCGGTTACATCCGGAAGACCTTGGCGCTATCCAGATCAGCCTGAAACTGGATAACGACCAGGCACAAATTAGTCTGGTTTCCAGCCATAGCCACGTCAGATCGGCCCTGGAAGCCGCGATACCGCAGTTGCGCAGCGCGCTGGCAGAGAGCGGTATCAACCTGGGCGAGAGTCAGGTGAGCAGTGACAGTTCCGCGCAGGGCCAGCAATTCCAGCAGCAGCAGGAGGCGCGCCGCGATGGACAACATGGCCGCTTCTCCCTCACCCAGGACAGTGACACCGACATTACGCCGATCGCCGTTCCCGCCGCCCTTCAGGCTCGCGTTAGCGGCAACAGCGCCGTCGACACTTTCGCCTGACAGCGGCAAACGCTGAAGGTAAGCGTAAAACCCGCGTCTTTTCTACCCATTGGTTTGACTTAAGACGCGGATAATCTGTCTCGTGAGCCGAGAGGCTTGCCCATAATTCACAGGAAGTAACTGCACCATGTCTGATAACGCGAAAGCAAAAAAAGGCAGCAAACGTAAACTCTTAATACCAGTGTTGCTCATTTTGACGCTGGCCGCTTGCAGCGTGGCAGGCTATGCAGTCTGGCGAATGATGAACAAACATGAGGGCGATAAGCCTGAGGTGGCGAAAGTTGAACCGCCTCCCGCTCCGGTCTTTTTTGCACTTGATACATTTACGGTTAACCTGGTCAATCCCGACAACGATCCTGACCGCGTGCTTTACGTAGGCTTTACCCTGCGTCTGGCCGATGAGGATACCCGACATCGGATGAATGACTATCTGCCTGAGGTGCGCAGCCGTTTGCTGCTGCTGCTCTCGCGTCAGAACGCTGCGGCGCTGGCGACAGAGCAAGGAAAGCAGGCGCTTGTTGAACAAATCAAACAGGCGCTGACACCCCCGCTGGTAAAAGGTCAACCTCCGCAGGCTGTAAACGATGTGCTGTTTACTGCCTTCATTTTGAGGTGAATCAATGGGCGATAGCATTCTCTCCCAGGCTGAAATTGACGCCCTTTTAAACGGCGACAGCGGCAGTGCGGAAGAAGAAAAGAAACAAAACGGACCGGAAGGCGATATTCGTCCTTACGATCCGAACACCCAGCGCCGTGTGGTTCGCGAGCGTTTGCAGGCGCTGGAGATTATTAATGAGCGTTTTGCCCGTAGTTTCCGTATGGCGCTGTTTAACCTGCTGCGCCGTAGCCCGGATATCAGCGTCGGGGCGATCAAGATTCAGCCGTATCACGAGTTTGCCCGCAATCTGCCGGTGCCAACTAACCTGAACCTGATCCACCTGAAGCCGCTGCGCGGCACTGCGCTGGTGGTGTTCTCACCGAGCCTGGTGTTTATCGCTGTCGACAACCTGTTTGGTGGCGACGGCCGTTTTCCGACAAAAGTCGAAGGCCGTGAGTTTACCCATACCGAGCAGCGCGTTATTCGCCGCATGCTGAAGCTGGCGCTGGATGGTTACAGCGACGCCTGGAAGGCCATTTATCCACTGGACGTCGAGTATGTACGTTCAGAGATGCAGGTAAAGTTCACCAACATCACCACTTCACCGAACGACATCGTGGTTAACACGCCGTTCCAGGTGGAGATTGGTAACCTGGTGGGTGAATTTAATATTTGCATCCCGTTTTCAATGATTGAACCGCTGCGCGAGCTGCTGGTGAATCCACCGCTCGAAAACTCACGTCAGGAAGATAACCACTGGCGCGATAACCTGGTCAAACAGGTGCAGCACTCGGAGCTGGAACTGATCGCGCACTTTGCCGAAACCTCACTGCGTCTGTCACGCATTTTGCAGCTGAAACCCGGTGATGTGCTGCCGATTGAGAAACCGGAACGCATTATCGCCCATGTCGATAGCGTCCCGGTCTTAACCAGCCAATATGGCACGATGAATGGTCAGTACGCGCTCCGTGTCGAACACCTGATTAACCCGATTTTGAATTCGCTGAACGAGGAACAGCCCCATGACTGACAGTAATAAACCGTCTGACGATATCTCTGCGGACGATCTGTGGGCTGAAGCGATGAATGAGCAGGTCGGCAGCGGCAGTGCGCCGCAGACCGACGAAGTCTTTAAATCATTCGACAGCGGCAACGTCGCTGGATCGCTGCAGGATATCGATCTGATTATGGATATCCCGGTGAAACTCACCGTGGAACTGGGTCGCACCAAAATGACCATCAAAGAGCTGCTGCGTCTGGCGCAGGGTTCAGTGGTGGCACTGGATGGCCTGGCGGGTGAGCCGCTGGATATCCTGATCAACGGTTACCTGATTGCTCAGGGTGAAGTGGTGGTGGTGAACGACAAATATGGTGTGCGCATCACTGACATCATCACCCCATCTGAACGTATGCGTCGTCTGAGTCGCTAAAGAGTCACATTATGAATAGCCAGAATCAAACGCTGCAACCGGCTGCACCGCATGCTCAGGCGATCTCGACCGGCTCTATGCTGGCCCAGGTCAGCAGCGTGTTAGCCGTGATTATCTTATTGATTCTGGCCTGCGCCTGGCTGGCACGCCGTGTCGGCTTCGCGCCGAAAAAGGTCAGCGGCCAGGAGCTTAAACTTACAGCCAGCGTCTCAGTGGGCCAGCGTGAGCGGGTGGTGATTGTCGATACCGCTGATGCCCGTCTGGTACTGGGCGTCACCGCACAGCAGATTACCCATCTGCATACTCTGCCGCCGGGTGAACCGGTCTCTGTGACGCCGGTAAACAGTGCGCCACAGGATTTTCGTCAGCTGTTACAGAATCTGGTTAAACGTCCCGGAAAACCACAATGATGCGTCGACTGCTTCCTTTATTGCCACTGTTGTTACTGGCACCGGTTGCCCATGCCCAGCTACCGGGCCTGGTGAGTCACTCGCTGCCGAATGGCGGTCAGAGCTGGTCACTGCCGGTTCAGACGCTGGTCTTTATCACTGCGCTGACCTTTATTCCGGCCGTGCTGCTGATGATGACCAGCTTCACCCGTATCATCATTGTGTTTGGTTTACTGCGTAACGCTCTGGGCACGCCCTCTGCACCGCCTAACCAGGTGCTGCTCGGACTGTCGCTGTTTCTGACCTTCTTTATTATGGCACCGACCTTCGACAAGATTTATCAGGATGCCTATCTGCCGTTCAGCCAGGACAAGATCAGCATGGAAGTGGCGATTGATAAAGGTGCCCAGCCGCTGCGCGAGTTTATGCTGCGTCAGACCCGTGAAGCGGATTTAGCCCTGTTTGCCCGTCTGGCGAATACCGCCCCGATTGCCGGTCCTGAAGCGGTGCCAATGCGTATTCTGTTGCCTGCCTATGTCACCAGCGAGCTGAAGACGGCTTTCCAGATTGGCTTTACCGTCTTTATCCCGTTCCTGATCATCGACCTTGTGGTTGCCAGCGTGCTGATGGCGCTGGGGATGATGATGGTTCCGCCAGCGTCCATCGCGCTGCCGTTTAAACTGATGCTGTTTGTTCTGGTCGATGGCTGGCAACTGCTGGTCGGTTCACTGGCGCAAAGCTTCTACTCCTGATCCCCCTTTTCTTACCGGAGCAACACATGACACCCGAATCAGTAATGGTAATGGGACAGGAAGCGATGCGCGTCGCCCTGATGCTGGCCGCCCCGCTGCTGCTGGCCGCACTGGTCAGCGGTTTGCTGATCAGCCTGATCCAGGCCGCGACCCAGGTCAACGAACAGACCTTATCCTTTATTCCTAAGATTCTGGCGGTTGCCACCACCGGTATCATTGCCGGCCCGTGGATGCTGAATCTGCTGCTGGACTATATCCGCACCGTCTTTACCAACCTGCCTTACATCATCGGCTGATGATTACTCTCGACAGCAGCCAGCTGGTTCAATGGGTCAGCCAGTTTTTCTGGCCACTGGTGCGCATCATGGCGTTATTCGCCACCGCACCGATCCTCAATGAACGATCCGTCAGCAAACGTGTCAAAATCGGTCTGGCGGTGATGATCACCTGGCTGCTGATGCCGTTGTTACCTGCGGTCAATGTCACCCTGTTTTCCCCTGAAGGCTTCCTGCTGCTGATTCAGCAGATGCTGATTGGTATTGCACTCGGCTTCACCATGCAGTTCGCTTTTGCTGCCGTGCGCCTTGCCGGGGAAGTAATTGGTTTACAGATGGGCATCTCGTTCGCCACCTTTTTCGATCCTGGCAGCCGTCTTAACATGCCGGTGCTGGCCCGTTTTCTCGACATGCTGGCGATGTTGCTGTTCCTGACCTTTAACGGACACCTGTGGCTGATCTCGCTGCTGGCGGACAGTTTTCATACGCTGCCGATTGGCGGTCAGCCGCTAAATGCCAATGCATTTATGGCACTGGTGAAATCTGGCGGATTAATTTTCCTTAATGGCATGATGTTAGCGCTGCCCTTAATCGTTTTGTTACTCATGGTAAATCTGGTACTGGGTTTGTTAAACCGTGTTTCACCACAGTTATCAATCTTCGCAATTGGCTTCCCGATTACCTTATCAGTCGGAATTTTGACCATCAGCTTGCTGATGCCCCTGCTAGCCCCGTTCTGTGAGCATTTGTTCGGTGAAGTATTTGATTTACTCGCCGTGTTCCTGACAGAACTATCCCGCCCCTGAACATTAAGTTTCTAACTATCTTTGCATAACGATACTTAAGTATCGCAAAACCATCCGTGCATTTTCCGAACCATGTTTTCCAGAATGCAACTAAGGAAATTCTGATAAACGTGCGGAGAGTCTGAAAATAATTCTTATTAAACCGGGCTTCGCGTATTTTAGTGGGGTGGTTCACAGAAGCTGTCAGACTGTGAATGTGCAGGCAAAATCGACAAGACACTGAATTTACAAGAAAAAAAACTTTAGGTAATATTTCTTGTTAAAAAATGTATTTTCCGGCATTGTCAACGCACGCTGAGACATCACACTTTCGTAAAACAAATGTTTTTGAGAATTGTCCTATCAGAAAACCCCGTGTTTTCAGGGATAGTGACCTGGCTCCCAAAAAAATGAGTCTTACTTAACCTCCGACATTTCACTGGCATTCCCCGCCATGGCCGGAGAATGTGTGACGTCATGGCAGCACAAATTTTTTGCAGAACGGGTCAGGGATGAAGACTTTTATGGGCGTTTGCCTGTTGCCAAACTGCACGAGCAGAATAAAAAGTACCTAAGAAATCTCTCTCGTACCGCAACGCGTATTCATCGTTGATTTAAACGGATAACAAATTGGTGAGGGTCGCTATTATGCCAACTATTATTATGGATTCCTGCAACTACACACGCCTGGGATTATCAGACTATATGTCTTTAAAAGGAGTTAAGAAGAAAAACATCTCTTCTGTCTCCGATATTGAGCAACTACAGCAAAAATGTGAGCAATTAAATCCTGGCGTCGTCTTTATTAATGAAGATTGTTTCATTCATGAGTCAGATTCCAGTGAACGTATCCGCAGCATTATTACGCAGCATCCTGATACGCTGTTCTTTATATTCATGGCGATTAGCAACATCCATTTTGAGGAATACCTCTACGTTCGTAAGAACCTGATTATTACATCAAAATCGATGAAAACTTCGACCCTGGACTCCTTACTCAGCACCTATTTGCAGAAGAAGCTTAACCAGTCTGCGCGCATCTCTTCGGGCATGGACGTACATCCATTAACGCTGAGCCAGACTGAGTCAAACATGCTGAAGATGTGGATGTCAGGTCATGACACCATCCAGATCTCAGATAAAATGCAAATTAAGGCCAAAACGGTATCGTCACACAAAGGTAATATTAAACGCAAAATCAAAACCCATAATAAGCAGGTTATTTATCATGTGGTGCGTTTAACGGATAATGTGACTTCAGGTATTTACGTTAATATCCGCTGATCATAACATCTGAGAAACCGGCCTATCTGGCCGGTTTTTTTTTGCCCGAAATTGGGATCCAGGTCTCACTCTTACCGCTAAGCCTTTACGCTCTTTTGCCGATGTTATGCCTTATAACAACAGTCTCAAGAGAGCAAGGATATGAACACTGCATTAGATAATAATGGACAGAAAAGCGCTGGCATCTGGCAGAATCTCCGCCTGGTGCCGCTGTTTAGCCTGATCTTCGGCGGCATTTTGCTGCTGTTCGCACTCTGTATTGGTGTCGCCAGTTACTTTCTGATTTCCGGCAATCACTCTCTCGATGATGCCACGGATGAGATTCAGGTTCGTATGGGTCTCTCTAACAGTTCAAACCACCTGCGTACTGCGCGCCTGACCATTATTCAGGCTGGTGCCGCCGCGCGTATTGGTGAAATGGATGAGTTTCGCGCCAATATTGCCGCCGCCGAAAAACGGATTCAGCAGGCAAAAGATGGCTTCGCGATTTATCAGGCACGTGAAGTGAAGACGCCCGCGGATATGGAACTGGATGCCACGCTGCAGGCTCGCTTCAACGATTACATTACCAAAGGCCTGATACCGATGATTGAATCCGGTAAACAGGGCAGCTTTGAGGGCATCATCGCTCAGGAGACCGATGTAACCCGCAAGCTGGATGACGACTACAACGCGGTATTGCTGAAGGCAATCAAGATCCGGACTGAACGCGCCAACGCCATTACCGCCCAGGCCGATCAACAGTCGCGCATCGGCTTTATCTCTATGGCCGTGGCATTCAGTGCCGCACTGGTGCTGGTACTGTTAACCTTCGTCTTCCTGCGCCGCGTGGTAATTAATCCGCTGCGTCAGTCGGTGCTGCGTATCGAACGCATTGCGCAGGGTGATCTGACCTCCGCTCCCCTGCCCCATGGCCGCAGCGAGATTGGTACGCTGATCCATAACCTGCAACTGATGCAGCAGGCGCTGGTCACCACCGTTGGAACGGTGCGTGAAGGTGCTGTGGCGATTTATCAGGGCTCCAGCGAAATTTCAGCCGGTAACACCGATCTCTCCTCACGCACCGAGCAGCAGGCGGCGGCACTAGAGCAGACCGCAGCCAGCATGGAGCAACTTACCGCTACGGTGAAACAGAACGCCGAGAATGCCCATCACGCCAGCCAGCTTGCCGCGGATGCTTCCGGTAAAGCGCGCAGCGGTGGTGATCTGGTCAATAGTGTGGTGAAAACCATGACCAATATTTCCGGCAGCTCGAAAAAAATCGCTGAAATCACCAACGTCATTAACAGCATTGCGTTTCAGACCAACATCCTGGCGCTCAACGCGGCGGTAGAAGCGGCGCGTGCCGGAGAGCAGGGTCGTGGCTTTGCGGTGGTCGCCAGCGAAGTACGTAATCTGGCCCAGCGCAGTGCGCAGGCGGCCAAAGAGATTGAATCGCTGATTGCTGAGTCGGTCACGCTGATTAATGATGGTTCGCATCAGGTTGGCGCAGCCGGTAGCACTATGGGTGAGATTGTCGAAGCCGTCCGTCGCGTAACCGATATTATGTCGGAAATTGCGGCGGCCTCGGACGAGCAGAGCCGCGGTATTCAGCAGGTGAGCCAGGCGGTCACCGAAATGGATAATGTCACCCAGCAGAACGCCTCGCTGGTGGAAGAAGCCTCCGCTGCAGCGGCCTCGCTGGAAGATCAGGCGGGTAAACTGACGCAGGCGGTCGCGGCATTCCGCCTGCAGGATACCCCTGCAACCACAGGTGTGGCTGCACGCGTCTCTTCACCCTTAAAAACACCGGCTCTGGCACCCCGTCCGGCACTCGCGGGCGGCAGCGATAACTGGGAAACCTTCTGAGGTCATAGCGGTTAAACATCAACGGCTGATGTCAGCCGCGTAATCTCCGACAGCAAAAAGCCGCCTTTCCGGCAAGCGGAAAGGCGGCTTTTTTATTGCGCGTCAGACTCAGGCTTCGTGGTAAGGCTCGACGAAAATGCCATCCGGCTGCTGCGTCTCGTTAAAAAACCAGATACCCAGCGGATAATCTTCCAGCGCCACCAGGAACATGGTGCCTTCATTAAACGGCTCCATAGCCAGAATGGTGCCAACACGACGCGGGCCGCCATCGGTCTTGACGCTGACGCGGTCATTTACCTTCATTTCAGTTCTCCAGATTATTGACTGATTACAGTCTAAACGAAGAACCGTGGCGATGCAGCGCGTTAGCGGCGGGCAATAACCCAGACGGCGTGGATAATACCGGGGATGTAACCACAGAGTGTCAGCAGGATATTCAGCCAGAAGGCGCCCCCAAAACCAACCTGCATAAACACGCCCAGCGGGGGCAGCAGAATAGCAATAATAATTCGTAAGATGTCCATAACCATTCCTTTAGGTATTGATAAAAATCAGCTTTATGGCCAATTATAGCTGAATCTGCTCTGTTGAGTCGAAAAGTCAGGTAAATCTGAGTAAGGAGAAACTTTTGCAATTCCTTAACATTTCACCGCAAGACTTTTTACGCGCCAGGCCTTTAAACTCTTTTCACTGCACCACCCCATAGGTGCAGCCATAACCTGAAAGTAACAAGGATTTTGCCCGCGCAGCGCGGGCTTTTTTTTGCCTGCGATCTCTCCGCTCCCGCCTTTCTGCCCTGCGTTCTATACTGATTACTCTGTTTGCTCTCAGGAGTCAGAATATGACAGACGAAAAACAGCACGGCGATGCTCAGCCATCCGATCTGCAGATTGATGTCGAAGGTTTACTGGCGGCAATCCAGGCCAGAACGTCGGGAGAGGTACGGGAGTATATGGAGCAGGATCAGACACCCCGGCTGGAAGTAGAAGGCCGGGTTTTCCACTCCTATAGCGAACTGGCGGAGGCGTTTGAAATTGATATTTGTGATTATCGCGCCTATGAAGCGAATCGCTGAAATCGATTTCAAAAAAATACCCGGCGGGAAGGCCGGGTAAAAATTCAATTCGTTACACCAGGGAATTCTTAACACCTGTGCAGATTACGCTTTCCCGACTCCGAAACAAGTATCAGATATGCACGTTTCTGCAACCTGACTGATAATTATGGAACAACTGTTACAGAAAACACCGCGCCAGACAGTCACTTAGCGCTGCACACTTCTTGCATACTCACTTTCCCTGCGGTTTCGATTTAAGAATTATCCTGGATTTCCAGCCAGTGTGGCAGGAAAAAAAGTGTGAGCCATATTCAACTATAATATTGAAAAATCGCTGCTTTAGCCGCGAACGTGATGAAAGGAGCCCGTAAATGCCCGATCTCCAACAGCCGTTAATGATTATTACCGATCTGGATGGATCGTTACTCGACCATCATACCTATCGCTGGGATGCGGCTACCGAATGGCTCGACACGCTGAAGCAGCATGCTGTTCCGCTGGTCATCTGTTCCAGCAAAACGGCAGCCGAGATTATTCCGCTGCAAAAAAGGCTCGGCATCAGCGGGTCACCGTTTATTGCTGAGAACGGTGCCGTGGTACAAACGCACGATCAGCAGCGGATCCGCCTGCCCGACAACACGCTGACCTATGACGCTATCTGCCAGCGGCTGGCTGCCTTAAAAACTGACTACCGTTTTACCGGCTTTCATGACTTTTCTGATCCGGAAGTGGCCTCGATGACCGGCCTGAGCGAGGCGGATGCAGAACTGTCGCGTCAGCGCGATGCGTCAGAAGTGATTGTCTGGCGCGACAGTGACGAGGCGTTTGACCAGTTCCATGATGCGCTGCGTGCTGAAGGCCTGGCGCTGACCCAGGGTGGGCGTTTCTGGCATGTGATGCCCGCGGGCAGCGGCAAAGGCGAAGCCCTGCACTGGCTGCTGGCGCATTCACCCGGTGAGGCACGCGTGACGATTGGACTGGGTGACGGGCCTAACGATGCGCCGATGCTGGATGCGGTTGATTATGCGGTCGTGATTAAGGGCTACAGTAAAACACCGGTGACACTCAGCCGCACCGATCAGCAGCAAATCTATCACACGGCTCACCATGGCCCAGAGGGCTGGCGTGAGGGACTGGACTATTTTTTGACTCAACCTCAATAAGCTGCCCACGGGCATTAAAAGGATGATGCGATGAGTGACTTTTATCAGAATGGCGTAATCACCAACTTTCACAACCTCACCCACCGTAGCGTGGAGTCGCTGGAAAAAGAGATGGTACGCTTTGCCCGCAAACGTAAAATGGGGCTGATCCTGCCATCGCTGTTTTCCGAACTTGAAGGCCCGGCGCTGACGAAAATCGTCGATGAGCTGGCTAAAGTGCCCTATCTGGATGAAATTGTGATTGGGCTGGATCGTGCCGACCGCGACCAGTTCCTGTTTGCCCGCGAGTTTTTCTCCCGTCTGCCGCAACGGCATCGCATTCTGTGGAACGATGGCCCGCGTCTGAAGGCGATTGATGCCGAGCTGGATAAAGAAGGTCTGTCACCCACAAATCCCGGCAAAGGACGCAACGTCTGGTTCTGCACCGGCTATACGCTGGCGTCAGACCGTACCAGCTGTGTGGCACTGCATGACTGCGATATCGTCACCTATGAGCGCGGAATGCTGGCTCGCCTGCTCTACCCGGTGGCGAACCCGGCGTTTCAGTATGAGTTCTGTAAGGGGTTCTACGCGCGCGTCGCGGATGGCAAGCTTAACGGTCGCGTGGGACGTCTGCTGGTGGGTCCGCTGCTGCGATCGCTGCAGAAAGTTTATGGCCATTCAGAATATCTTGAATATCTGTCGAGCTTCCGCTATCCGCTCTCCGGGGAGTTCGCCATGCGGACGCATGTGCTGAACGGGATTAAAATCCCCGGCGACTGGGGACTGGAGATTGGCGTGTTGTCGGAGATTTACCGTAACTACACCACCCGCCAGTCGTGCCAGGTTGAGATCGCCGATAATTACGATCACAAGCACCAGCCGCTGGCTGAAGATGACGGCACCGGCGGTCTGAAGCGCATGAGCAGTGATATCGTTCAGTCACTGCTGCGTAAGCTCGCTACCATGGGTGTGCCGCTGACCAGCGACTCGTTCCGGGTGCTGAAGGCGACCTATTATCGTAATGCGCTGGATATGATGGAGACTTATAACCACGAGGCGGCAATGAACGGGCTGAAGTTTGATCAGCATGTGGAAGAGGCAGCGGTAGAGATGTTTACCCAGTCGATTCTGGAAGCGGGTCAGGCGTTTATTGAGCGTCCTAACGATAAGCCGTTTATACCGAGCTGGAGTCGCGTCCAGTCAGCCTTCCCGGATGTCCTGCAACGTATTTATCAGGCGGTTGAAGAGGATAACGACGGTAACGTCTGAAAACAGGGCGGCACAGGGAGTGTGCCGGGCCACTGAAAAGCAGAAACCGGGCCTGTCGGATCGCAGAACCCACAGGCCTGATGCTGTCAGCTCGCCAGTTGCTGCGCGGGGTTCAGAGCGCAGAGTTCATCGCTGCGAAAGGCTTCACTGCGCACGGCATAGCCGTCATACCAGCGACACTCCACCATGCCACTGGCATAGCCGGTCACCACCATCGTCTGCCCCTCTTCCTTATGCTGCACTTCTTCACTGATTGCGAAAACCATGATGCGCTCCTTTTGTTAACCTGAGTGTTATTAACCTGGGTGATTATTTTCTTTATAGCAGGCAAAGCCGACCCTTGCCTGTTAAGGCACGCAAAAAAAGGGCAAATTCGGAATTAATCAGCTGGATATGCGGAAAATAAAAAAAGCGGATAAAAAATCTTATCCGCTTTGATGATGAAGTATTGACGCTGACGTCAGATTTTACAGCCTTCGCAATCGGCTTCGTCACCGAGATCATCCGGCACTTCGCTGGCTTTTTTCTCCGCTTTCGCTTCAGCCTGCTCCAGTTGTGCGCCGATATCAAATTCAAACATGTCGTCGTTCATCGTCATTCTCCTGACCGTAAATCACAGTGCGCTTTATACCGATTTTCCGCGCACTCTGGCAATAAGGTTGACCACTAACAGCACGATCGACCCAATGATAAAGCCGAGCACCAGGTTGGCGCCGTTGCTGAGCAGCATGGCGATCCAGCCGCTGAAGCCACTGCTGACTTCCTCGATCAGATGATGCAGCGGTGCGATGCCGTGTACCACAATACCGCCGCCGACCAGGAACATGGCGATGGTGCCGACCACCGAGAGGATCTTCATCAGCCAGGGCGCGGCCGCCAGCAGCACGCTACCCAGCCCCTGCGCAAGGCGAGACGGTTTCTCACGCAGCCAGAATCCAAAGTCATCAATTTTTACGATGGCCGCTACGATGCCGTAAACGCCTACCGTCACCAGAATTGCGATGCCCGCCAGGATAATCACCTGGTTGAGCAGCGGCGATTCCGACACGATGCCTAAGGTAATCGCGACAATTTCGGCTGACAGAATGAAATCGGTGCGCACCGCGCCTTTAATCTTCTTCTTCTCAAACTCTGCCGCATTCTGATTCGCCAGCGAATCGAGTCGCTGCTGACGCGCTTCCGGTGATTTGCTCTGCTTGTCATGCTGCAGACTGTGCATCACCTTCTCCACGCCTTCGTAGCAGAGATAGGCACCGCCAATCATCAGCAGCGGCGTAATCAGCCAGGGCGCAAATGCAGAGATAATCAGCGCCAGTGGCACCAGGATCAGTTTGTTAAGAAACGATCCTTTGGCAACGCCCCATACTACCGGCAGCTCACGGTTGGCTTTCACGCCGCTGACCTGCTGAGCATTCAGCGACAGATCGTCGCCCAGTACGCCAGCGGTCTTTTTCGCCGCCACTTTCCCCATGACGGAAATATCGTCCAGAAGTGTTGCAATATCATCAAGTAAAGTCAGTAAACTGGTTCCCGCCAAAATCTTATCCTTAGTCTGGTTCGTTATGTTGACAACATGGGCAGCGCTCAATTTCCGTAACGGTCATCTCGGCGATGCCCTCACAATCCCACTCTACCCGCACCGTCTCGCCTGCGGCTCCTTCAGCATGCAGATATTTGCTGACCGGGCTTTCGGTCATGCCGGTGATCTCCTCCGTGGCGACAAGCCTGTCGCCGCAGTAAACCCGCGCGGTCGCTTTGGTATTCACCATCCGCTCGTCACGAATCTGGTAAAGGCGTTTTACCGTCAGTTTTATGCTGCTCATTTCAGGCTCCTGGCCACGGAGAAAGCGCAGATCTAACCAATTATGTCTGTGATTAGCAATCGGCGTTGTAATGATGAATGCCCTGATGGTCGACTTCGGCACTCTCCGGCATCGCCAGCAGCCACTCCTCCAGCCGCTCCAGCAGATCCTGATCCGTCAGGCGCAGTTTGCCACGTAGCGCACACTCCCAGATGATCAGCACTTTCCAGCCGCTCTCCTGTAGCTGTCGCACATAACGCCGATCACGTTCAACGTTGCTGTTGATTTTTCCGGTCCAGAATTCTGTGCGCGTCGCCGGCAGTTTAAACAGATAGCAGTGATGACGATGCCAGAAGCAGCCATGAACAAAAATAATTGCCTGATGTTCTGTCAGAACGAAATCGGGCCGTCCCGGCAGGTTTTTATCCTGCACGCGAAAGCTGAATCCCCGATCTTTCAGCAGCAGCGCAATACGTTGCTCAATTGCCGTATCCTGAGCGCGAATGGCACGCATATTTTTGCTGCGTATTTCGCTGGAGTGAACATCAGCCATAACCTCTCCTTTTTTGCTGGTCCTTCAACTTTAGCCTGCGCCACGAAAAGCGAAAGCCGCCGCACGACGACTTCACACAGTGCGCCGCAAAAACAGAACATTCCGGGGGCTGACACAGGGCACATCCAGGCAATTTCCTCACAGCGTCTGGAGTGATAGCATAGGCACCTTACTGTTAAGGAAAAACGCATGCATCCCGCCGCCCTCGCTGAACCACTCTCTGCTGCACTTTCATCTGCTGATGCGTCTGAACTCTTTCAGCAGGTGCTGGCAATCTATTCGGTTCGTGATCTCACGGCCCGCCTGCAGCAGGCAGGATTTTCCTGCTGGACGCCGGCGCTCCTGAACCGGATTCGTCAGGGTAAAACCGCCCTGCCACCGCTGTGTGAGGCGGAACTGTCGCTGTTACAGGGGCTGCTGCCATCCCGTCCCGCCCATTATGATAATCCTGAATTTCGTTTTATCGATCTCTTTGCCGGTATTGGCGGCATTCGTAAGGGGTTCGAGGCGATCGGCGGCAAGTGCGTGTTCACCAGTGAATGGAATAAAGAGGCGGTCCGCACTTACAAAGCCAACCACTATAGCGATCCGCTGGAGCATCACTTCAATACGGATATCCGCCAGGTCACCCAGCCGGAAGGTCTGACCGACGATGAGGCGATATACCGCGCGATTGATGCGGCAATCCCCGATCATCAGGTGCTGCTGGCCGGTTTTCCCTGCCAGCCCTTTTCGCTGGCGGGCGTCAGCAAGAAAAATGCGCTGGGCCGTGCACATGGCTTTGAGTGTCAGGTACAGGGCACGCTGTTTTTCGATGTGGCCCGTATCCTGGCTGCCAAGAAGCCGCCGTTCTTTGTGCTGGAGAATGTGAAAAACCTCAAGAGTCATGACAAGGGCCGCACCTTCGCCATTATCATGGAGACGCTGGATGAGCTGGGGTATGACGTTGCGGATGCGGGCGCCAGCAGCCCGGATGCCAAAGTGATCGATGCGCGTCACTTCCTGCCGCAGCATCGCGAACGCATTGTGCTGGTGGGTATTCGCCGTGACCTGAAAAAGCAGGATTTTACGCTGCGCGATATCCGCCGTTTCTACCCGGCGCAGGTACCCAGCCTGCAGAGCCTGCTGGAGAGCGCGCCAGACGACAAATATATCCTGTCACCGGTGTTGTGGCGCTATCTCTACCAGTATGCGAAAAAACATAAAGCCAAAGGCAATGGCTTTGGCTTTGGCCTCAACGATCCGCGTAATCCTGACTGCTGCGTGCGTACGCTGTCAGCACGTTACTACAAAGATGGCTCAGAGATTCTGATCGATCGCGGCTGGGACAGTGCGCTGGGCGAAGCGGAGTTTCAGGATGCCGATAACATGGCGCGTCGGCCACGCCGCCTTTCCCCGCGCGAGTGCGCCCGCCTGATGGGCTTTGATGTGCCAGGCCGCGAGCCGTTCCGCATTCCGGTTTCGGACACTCAGGCTTATAAGCAGTTTGGTAACTCGGTGGTGGTGCCGGTGTTTGCGGCGGTGGCTCAGCTGTTACTGCCGCATATTCGTCAGCTGAAGTCGTAAGCACCCTGAAATGAAAAAACCCGTCTGGCGACGGGTTTCTGTTTTATTTCTTCTTCTTGCTCTGCTTCTTCAGCAGCAGCCGAATCTGCTTCAGCTCTGTTGCACTTAATGCATCGGTCTTCACGTCAGCGGCACTGGATCCCTCAGTCCCCTCTTCAGTGATGTCCTGGTTATCAATCGCCGGATGTGGATGCGTTTCCAGACTGGCCTGCAAACGTTGCACAATCTCCTGGCTCATCGAAATCTGATTTTCCAGCGCCAGCTGTTTAATCGTTTCTTTCAGCTCAGGATCAATTTTAATCGTTAAATTAACAGTTTCTGTCATCGGGCAGCTCCTTTTTGTTATCGCTACACGCTACCGGATGACCGTTTCGATTAACATACTGTCACAAAAATTTAATATTCGGTCTGTAATGGGCTGAAATCTCGAAGTACACCCTCATCCATTCCCACCAGATTACCCTGTAGCTCGGCATAAAGTTTCGCCATATAGCGCACCAGGAAATCGGCATTATGTTCAGCCAGCATGCGGCCGGTTTCGGTGTGCATGGTTTCCGGCAGACGCAGCAGCTTCTTCTGGAAATGATCCAGCGTCCACTTAACATCATTCAACTCGCGATCTTTACCCAGCGGGTCCTGGCTGTCGAACAACGGCCGGTTCAGCGCACCGGCGGTGTAGAAGACCCGCGCCAGTCCGATCGCCCCCAGCGACTCCAGCCGGTCAGCATCCTGTACGATTTTAGCTTCCAGCGTCTGAGGCGGTATGCCGGCGCTGAAACTGTGGGTTTTAACGGCATGCATCACGTCATCAATCTTTTCAGCCGGGAAATCAGGAAAGTCCTGCTGCAAAATACGCTGGGTTTCCGTCGCGGCATAGGTAGAGGCGAGATGACGTTCCGGATGATTCTTCGGCAGATTCACCACATCGTGAAAATAGCAGGCGGTCAGCACCACCAGCGGATCAGCGGGCGTGCCGTTCATGATTCGTTGTGCGCTCATCCAGACACGCCGCAGATGGGCGATATCGTGCGCGCCGTCGTCGTGGATCCAGTTCGCCTGAAACCAGCTTTCATAGCGAGATTGCCAGAGTGTGAGTGACATAATCTATCTCCCTGTAGTGATCGACAGCAGCTTCTCTGTCGCGATCAGTGCGCAAACGGCAAACCATCATAGCGACTGGCTAATGACACTTTTTTTACAGTGCCGTTGAAAAGAGCAGCGCTGCCAGCGATTCCGGGCAAAAAAATGAGACCTGGATCACCTGTATAGCATCTCTGTTACACAATAACCGCAATTTCGGCTGTTTTCAGTCTTTCCTCAGTAAATTGCTGCTAAGAAAATTAGTTTAAGAGGCGTAATGTTTGGTTCGAACTTAACCAACTTCCTGCTTCATGCTTAGCGTTTTTTTGTCACGCCATTAAGTGTAAAACTGCACGTTATGACAGGTGAAAAAGTCTGAAAAGGTTCCTATTTTTACGGTTATAACGTACTGTATCCGGGCTGTTCGTCGCTTTTCGCCGGTTGCGTGATAAGCTTTGGTGCGCTTTTTGCATTTTGCTGGTTTTTAACTACTAAAGTGACAATTTTAAAGTGACTGTCAGCCGACAAATTATTAAGCAAAATGATTTAAAGCTTTTATGATAACTCTCAGATGTGAAGCAAATGGACGTTTACAGCAGTAACCGGGTTCTACTAATAAAAAGAGGTAATCCATGAAAGAACGGCCGATTCTTTTTTCCGAACAGCGTGTTCGTGCCCTGTTGGTTGGCCAGCAAACGCAAACCCGGCGCATTATGAAAACTCAGGCTTTCGGTCCGGGACAGGATCATCACGAGGGCGTACACGCTTTCGATGTGAGTGCTAATCATCTGCATGGTTATAAAATGATGTCGATGACGGACATCAGCTATCAGTGTCCTTACGGTAAACCGGGTGACGTGCTCTGGGTGCGTGAAACCTGGCGTGGCCCGATGGTACCCGAGCAGTATCTGGCCGATTATGAACGCGATCCTACGCCCTTCCGCCAGCCAGAATATTGCCAGTATCGTGCAGACAGCAACGAGCTGGGCCAGCATGCACTGAGCACGCCGGAAGCAGAGCAGTTTGGCTGGCAAACCGCCATTCATATGCCGCGCTGGGCCAGCCGCATCAATCTGGAAATTACCGGCGTGCGCGCCGAGAAAATTCAGGACATCAGTGAAGATGACATTATGGCGGAAGGCGTGCAGACCGATTCGCACTTCCTCAATAACTTCTTCACCATGAACGTCAATTCTGAATCGCCCAAAGAGGCGTACCGTAAAGCCTGGGAAAAACAGTATGGTGCGACCAGCTGGGAAGTGAATCCCTGGGTGTGGGTGATTGAGTTTCATCGTATTGAGCGCAACTGACGCCCCGGCCCCACGCTTTGCGGGCTGAATCACAGACAACGACCGTGCTAACGGGTTGAATAGACGGCCTTAGCCCTGTCGCCAGATGAACAGTGCCAGCATGGTGTTTTCGATGCTGGCATTTTTATGTCTGGCGCGTCAGGATAGCGAAATAGTCCGGTTCTGTGCGGGAGTTGCGATGTTTAAATGGCCCTGGAAAACGCATAACGACGCCACCCTGGCCACGCTGCCATGGCAGCAGGGGCTGGCGCAACCGATATTCAGCCAGCTGGATGAGGCTGAACAGCAGGCGCTGGTTGAGCTTGCGCAACGCTTTCTGCAGCAGAAAAAGCTGGTGCCGCTCGACGGTGTTCAGCTGGATGAACTGCGCAGTGTGCGGATCGCCCTGCTATTCTGCCTGCCAGTGCTGAAACTGGGCCTGGAGTGGCTGGACGGATTCCACGATGTGCTGGTCTATCCCGAGCCGTTCGAGGTCGACGATCAATGGCAGGATGACGATGGGCTGGTTCACAGCGCGCCTGCGGTTCACGCCGGACAGAGCTGGACGCAGGGGCCGGTCGTACTCAACTGGCTCGATATTCAGGACTCGTTCGATCTCTCCGGCTTTAATCTGGTGATCCACGAAGTTGCGCACAAGCTGGATGCCCGCGGCAGCGGTTACACCAGCGGTATTCCGGTCATGTCGCTGCGTGACGTCGCACTCTGGGAGAAGGATTTGCGTGCCGCGATGGCGGAGATTGAGAGTGAAGTTGAACTGGTGGGTGAACAGGCCGCCACGATCGATCCCTACGCCGCCAGCGATCCGGCTGAGTGCTTCGCCGTGCTCTCTGAATATTTCTTTACGGCTCCGGTTCTGCTGGCCGAACGCTTTCCCGCCATGTATCAGCATCTGCGCCAGTTTTACCAGCAGGATCCCCTTGCCAGAATCGCCGCTGACACTGCGCAAACTGCTTAAATCACGATCGCTTTGCGTTAAAGCTAGCCAGTTGAATGATAATGTATTTTTTGCTGTTGACACCTTAGAGCGACGCCGTTAATATTCGCCTCGTTCACACGATTCCTCTGTAGTTCAGTCGGTAGAACGGCGGACTGTTAATCCGTATGTCACTGGTTCGAGTCCAGTCAGAGGAGCCAGATTAGAAAAACCCGCTCAGGGAAACCTGAGCGGTTTTTTTGCTTTTCAGCGATCCCCGTTTTCTCTTCCTGTCTGACTCTTCATCTCAGCTCGTCTGCGGCTGCTATTACCGAGACCACCGTTAAGTCTGAATCAACGCAGGCTGTCTGGCGTAACCCAGCCATGGTGTTATGACGAGCTGGCTTTAAATGAAAAACCAGCCGGGCAATATTTGCGCCAGCTGGCTCATACTATTGACGAATTATTACTCAGGAATGGTCAGTACCTGACCCGGTGCTATTTTATCCGGGCTGCTGAGAAGGTTTTTATTCGCCTCAAAGATTTTCATGTATTGGGACGCATCATTGTAAAACTGCTTTGCGATGGCGCTGAGCGTGTCGCCTGATTTAACGGTATAAGTACGATTACTCTCTGCGGTGGTGACAGACTTATCATCAACATTTTTATCCACAGCATGTAACAACTCATCGCCTATATTTTTAATATTATCCAGAATGCTCATATTTACTCCCCTATCGTTTCTGATACGTTTAGTTTAATAAAGAAAACAGGATTGCCAGGCAAATACTGCTCGGCGTACGATACACCTGCTTTTAATTCATGAGTTAAACCACTGCTAAACGTTGCTGTAATTAATATAAAAATAGAGGATGTTAATGATGGGTATATTGTCATGGGTTGTATTCGGATTACTTGCCGGCATTATCGCCAGATGTATTATGCCAGGCAAAGAACATATGGGCATTTTCATGACCATTATTCTGGGTATTATCGGTGCGCTGATTGGCGGTGTAGTCAGTACTGCTCTGGGTTTTGGCAAGGTCGATGGCTTCAATATTTACAGCATTGGCATTTCTACCGTGGGTTCAATTATTGTGCTGTTTGTCATTCATAAAATCAGAGCATGTAAACAGTCTTAATAGATTACGTTAAAGGGGATAACAGAATGAGTTTACTGGAAACAGTACTGGCCATGTGCGGCCTGAATAATCAGACCAGCCAGGAAGTGAAAGGTGTGCTGGAGTGGGTTGAGCAGCAAGGCGGTTTACATACTATCGTGAGTCACCTGCAGAGCGGCGAGTACAGTGAGGTAGTTAACTCCTGGCTGGGCGATGAGCAGAACGTTGCGCTGAGCAGCGACCTTGTGCAGAAGATGATTAACTCTGAGGCGATTGAGCAACTGGCTGCGCGGATGGGTATTAACACCAGCGATGCGCTTAATTTGCTGGCGAAATATCTGCCGCAGCTGGTGGATAAAGCGTCAACGTCAGGCGTTGTGGATAAAAAGGCTGATCTTACCGGTCTGGTCAGTCAGTTAATGCACTAATCGTGATTCAAAAGAAAGATAAAAGCCTGCTGCGAAAGTATTGGGCTTTTATCTTTTAGATTAGTCAGGATAAATTAAGACGAATGCTGGAAAGCTCTTTTAAACGTTTATAGAAACCATTCAGATGTTCCTGTAGAAAACATCAAAAATAGACTTTACAACCTCTCTTATATAACCTGCCAGATAAACTCTAAAAACAAGCGTCATTACGCAATTGAAGGAAAGTGATTAACATTATCTGAGTCATTTACCTATATCAGGAAATTATATTTAATCATTTTCCGGAACCAGCACAAGACAACCCTGCTCAATTTTCACCGTAATAATGGTTCCGGTATCAAATCCTGCCTCACGCAGCCATTTTCCGCTCAGATGTATTGCAGGTGTACTGCAATCACCGCGTTTAGGCTGATAGCCGATGGTATAGCGACGTTGTGTTTTAGATGGGGCGATTTTAGATGAGAAGTGGCATTGATCGAGGTTCGTGGTCATGGGGATGTCTCCAGTATGCTTTTAAACCGCCACCTGAGGTTCCAATCTCATGGGTGGCAGACTGAACGAGGTTGGAACTACCGGGCATACTGAACCGGCGCACCCTAAGGTGCCCTCGCCCAGCCCACCATTGAGGTGTAGCGAGACGCACGACAATAATACATTGTCGCCAGTATGATTAACCGGAGTTCCAATTCCGTCGCCTGATTTTGCAGGCGCAGAAAAAGAATACGTCGATTAACGCTGGACGACAACAGGCAGAACTGGAACACAACTCGCAGATATTAAACGAAGTTCCCTGACATGCCTATCAGAGATCTCTACCCTGTATTAATCGGAGAAATGAAGTCCACACTCTATCCTGGGCCCAAACGCAAAAAGGCCCGCAACGTAGCGGGCCTTTAACCAGACAACATACAACAACCATTATTTTTCATGGTAGCGGTGCACTGCCGGATAATATTCCAGTCCATACAGCTGGCTCAGCGGCAGCAGCAGTTCCACGTTAATATCATGCACACGTTCACTCGCCACAGGGCCGCTCAGCAGCTGTTCAAACCAGGCTATCAGTTTCTGTTTCATCTCAGGCTCTCCGCATCAGTTGATGCCCTGAGTAAACCCGCTTATGCCCCCGATCAGAACCAAAAATTTCTGCGCTGCTTATGCCGGAAATGGCATAAGCAGCCCGCATCTGTTTAGCCATTGCCATACGCCAGCGGCTCAAAACGGTTACTGCGTTATCAGCGTCACCCAGTTCGCGCCTTTACCAGCCGGGGCTTCAGCAACCCGTTTGAGTTCACCGCTGGCGGGATCGATGGCGTAACTGCCAATCACCGCGCTCTTCTCCCCGCTGACGATCAGCCATTTACCCTGCGCATCAATCGCAATACTGCGAGGCTGTTTTTCAACCGGCCAGCTGTCGATCAGCGTTAGTTCACCCGACTGTTTATCAACCCGGTAGCCGCTGACGGTGCTGGAGGTGCGCTCGGTGACATAGATAAATTGTCCGTCCGGGGTGATTTTAATGTCTGCCGCCCAGATGCGCGGCGTGGGATCGCTGTAGCCCGCCGGGCGCTGCTCGCCATGCTGCAGGTTATATTTTTTCGCCACCGCATTCGGCCAGGTTTTCAGCTCCGTCAGCGATCCATCCGCCGCGCGCCGGAACTGCGTAATGGTGCCGCTCATCTCCGCGAGGTTATAGAGGAAGCGATTGTCGGGCGATATCACGGAATGCCGTGCACCGCTGTTCTTCTCGCCCTGAACAAATCCGGTTCCCAGCGGCGTTATCGCGCCATTATCCGCAAAGGCATATTGCAGCACGCGATCCGCGCCAAGGTTGCCGACGTAAAGGGAATGATTGCTGACGTCGGTGATCACCGAATGGGCATGCGGCCCGGTTTTCACCTCGCCCGTGACCTGTGGTGTCACAATGCCTTTGTCATCAATCCGGTTACTGGTGACGATATCGCTGTCATAAGAGGCAGCCAGCAGATAGCGCCCACTTCTGTCGGTGGTGATCCACGGAAAGCTGGCTGCAACCGGCGTCACCGCCAGTTTCTGCAAGTCACCGTGCGAACCCGAGACGCGCCAGCTGATGATCGAGTAAGGCGGACTCCGCAGCGCACCATAGAGCCGTTTACCATCCGGGCTGGCCGCCAGCGGCATAATCTTTTTACCGGCAGGCGTATCGCCACGCCATTGCAGACTGCCATTCGCCTCGCTGAGCTGATAGCGGGAAACGGTGCCGGATTCGGCATTGGACACATAAACAAAGGTTGTCGCCCATAACGGGGCGCTACACAGCAGCGGCAGGAGTGCCAGCGCCGTTTTCAGACGGATCATAGGGTCACCTTGATAAGTAGTGTCTGCGTCGGTGCGCAGCAGGCATTACGCTAACCCTGTCCGGGGAGGCTGGCTTTGTGCAACTGTCTGAAATTCGGTTCGAAAGTCTGGAGATGTGACGGAGATGTTATTTTTAATGGTGCTGAAAGAGGTATGACGCCTTTCCCCGCGGCGGGGGAAAGGCGTGAACAGTGCGCTAACCGGTTTTCGCGATCATTTTTCGATAGCGGTTGAGCCACTTGCCGCTGTTAAGTCGCCACCAGAAGAAGATGCCACGCACCGTCCAGTCGAGGAACATCCCCAGCCAGACGCCGGTCACGCCCATCCCCAGTTCAATACCGAGCAGGTAGCCGACCACCACGCGGGCGCCCCACATGCTGAACATCGACACATACATGGTGTAACGCGCATCGCGTGCGCCCTTGAGTCCGGCAGGCAGCACCCAGGAAGCGGCCCATAACGGCATAAACAGCGCGTTAAGCCAGATCAGCTGCTTCGTCACGTTAATCACTTCCGGATCGCTGGTATAAAACCGCGCCAGCAACCCGGCCAGCGGCACCGTCAGCAGGGCCATCGCGGTCAGGCAGACCGTCGCCAGCCAGAAGACGTGCCGCACCTGGCGTTCCGCCTGGAACACCTGATTCCTGCCCAGACGGGTACCGGTGATAATCGTTGAAGCCGAACCCAGCGCATTGCCTGGCAGGTTGATCAGTGAGGCGATAGAAAAAGCGATAAAATTCCCGGCAATCTCGCTGGTGCCCATTCCGGCAACAAACACCTGTGTCAGCAGTTTACCGCCGTTGAACAGCACCGACTCGATACTGGCAGGCACGCCTATACCTAAAACTTCCATCAGAATGCTGCTGTTCCAGCGCCGGAAATAGCTCGACAGCGTGATTTTCAGTGACGCGTTAAAGCCGATCATCAGCACGTAAATCACCGCGATCGCCCCGATATAGCGGGTGATGGTCAGTCCGAGCCCGGCACCGATAAACCCTAAACCGTCCCACGAGAAGCAGCCATAAATCAGCACGCTACTGATGATGATGTTGAGGATGTTCATGCCGCCGTTAATCAGCATCGGAATTTTGGTATTACCTGCACCGCGCAGCGCTCCGCTGCCAATCAGGGTGATAGCGGCGGCCGGATAGCTCCAGGCGGAAGTCTGCAGATAGCTCAGCGCCAGCGCTTTGACTTTCGGATCGGCGGCACCGGCAATCGCATCGACAATCAGATGGCCCCAGAACTCAATGGCGATCACCAGTACAAAGGCGAGTATCGTCATCATGGCCAGCGACTGACGCGTGGCGGCACGGGCGCGCTTGCCGTTGCGTTTTGCCAGGCTGAACGCCACCACCACCGTGGTACCGAGATCGATGGCAGCAAAGAACGAGATGATCACCATGTTGAAGCTGTCGGCCAGGCCCACACCCGCCATCGCCTCTTTACCCAGCCAGCTGACCAGGAAGGTGCTCAGTACGCCCATCAATAGCACACAGGCGTTCTCGAAAAAGATAGGCACTGCTAATGGCGATATCTCACGCCAGTAGAGCGTGCGATACGAACGGCGTTTCGGGTACCACGCCGTGCGCTTGATCGCCTGCATCACTGCTACGCCGGGATTTTGCAAAGGATTACCAAATCAGAAGAGACTGGACAGGAGTTCTAATGATGATAGTGGGCAGAGAAATATGCAAAGTCTTTCCGGTGCAAATTAATCATGGTTACAAACTTTTTAATGCCGCCACGGCACAATCTGCCTCACTGCCCCGCCCGCTGTAGCAAACCTGATTATTTCCCTGACGTTATGATCGATTGGGCATGCTTTGCTGCTGGCGGTTTTTCCGCCCTCTCTTCATCGTTAACGCATTTAAAAGTGGCGAATCACCGCTTCTGATCGTAAAGCTTTTCTTAATGAATTTCAGTGCGGCGAATCCTCATTTAAAACAGCACTGCTCAGAATTCGCGCTTCGCTGGCGCAAAAAAACGGCGATCACAGATTCTTCACCAATCTCCGCAACAAACCCGCTAAGCTTGGGGCAAATTGCGGAAAAAAAATGGAAGGAGAAACCATGCCGACACTACGGAAAAACCTGACCAGCCAGCAGGCGCTGGATGAACTTGAACGCCTGTACGATGGCGCCGTCGATGCGCTACGTGAGGCGATTAAAGCCTTTACCGAAAACGGCACGCTGCCCGATGCCGCCGCTCGGGCGCAGGGACTATTTGTTTATCCGGAGCTGCGCATCACCTGGCGCGGCGACGGTCCGCAGCAGAACCGCACGCGTGCCTGGGGACGTTTCACCCACACTGGCAGTTACAGCACCACCATCACCCGCCCGGCATTGCTGCGCCACTATATTTCGGAACAGCTTCAGATGCTGGAGAAGGAGTATCAGCTGGAGATCGACGTGGGGCCCTCCAGCCAGGAGATCCCCTATCCTTACGTGATCGACGGTTCCGACCTGTCACTGGATCGCACCATGAGCGCCGGTATTGCGCGCCACTTCCCGACCACCGAGCTGTCACAGATTGGCGATGAGACCGCCGATGGCCTGTTCCATGCCGATGCAAAATCCCCTCTGTCGCACTTCGACGCGCTGCGAACCGACTTCTCGCTGGCCCGGCTGCGTCACTACACCGGCACCAGCGTAGAGCACTTCCAGCCGTTTGTGCTGTTCACCAACTACACCCGTTATGTTGATGAGTTTGTGCGCTGGGCGATCGAGCAGGTGCGCGATCCCAGTACCCCTTACGACAGCCTGGCCTGCGCGGGCGATGTGGTGCTGACCGCCGACACCGCTGACAGTGAGTCGATGCTCTCGGATCTGGCGTGGAAGAAGCACCAGATGCCTGCCTGGCATCTCACCTCCCCAAATCGTCGCGGTATTACGCTGATTAACATTGGTGTTGGCCCGTCGAATGCCAAAACCATCTGCGATCATCTGGCGGTGATGCGTCCACATGCGTGGCTGATGATTGGTCACTGTGGCGGTCTGCGCGAGAGCCAGCGGATCGGTGATTATGTGCTGGCCCATGCCTATCTGCGCGACGATCACGTGCTGGACAGTGTGCTGCCGCCTGATATCCCGGTACCCAGCATTGCCGAAGTGCAGCGCGCGCTGTATGACGCCACCAAATCGGTGAGCGGCATGCCAGGCGAAGAGGTGAAGCAGCGGTTGCGTACCGGCACCGTAGTGACCACGGACGATCGCAACTGGGAACTGCGCTACTCCGCTTCGGCACTGCGCTTTAACCTGAGCCGTGCGGTGGCGGTCGATATGGAAAGCGCCACCATTGCCGCACAGGGTTATCGCTTCCGGGTGCCGTACGGCACGCTGCTCTGCGTTTCAGACAAGCCGTTGCACGGTGAGATTAAGCTGCCCGGTCAGGCGAATCGTTTCTATGAAGGGGCGATTTCGGAGCATCTGCAGATTGGTATTCACGCTGTTGAGCTGCTGCGCGCCGAGGGCGATAAGCTGCATTCGCGTAAGTTGCGTACCTTTAATGAACCACCTTTCAGGTAAGCGTTAGCCGCCTGAAGCGGGGGATGTTCGCTGCGCGAACGGGCTGGGGTGCTTTGCTAAGGCTGGGATTGTTCGCTGCGCGAACGGGCTATGAGAAGGTTTCGTTCGCCTGGTTAGCCGGGCAGTTTCAGATTCGCCTCTGCAGGCGACCGACAAGGGGGCGCCAGTCGCCGCGCCCCCTTGACCCCGGGCTCCGGCCTGCTTCACCGCCGCTTCGCGGTTCCTTCGCTATTTCAGGATTTCTCACGGACCGGCGGGACGCGCCATCCATGGCGCGAACCCGCCTCTTCGCGACATCCCTGTCGCTCGTCCTGAAATCCCTCATCCGCTCAGCGGTTCTGATGGCCTCCCGACCCCCTCGCTGTTATCTTTTCTTTTTATGTTGAGTGATTTATCGCTGTGGGTATTTGGGATTGTCTTTGCGATCAGACCATCAGACCATCAGACCATCAGACAGCACGGCAACAGCGAAATGAAAAGATAATTACAGGCGGGGTTTGTGCGAGGCGTCCGAAGCGCTGAGGAACAACCGAAGGCAAGGATGAGCCGACAGGACGTCGGCGAAAGGACGGCACGAGCCAGGGATGGCGAGTCCGGACGGTCCGTCGGCCGCAGCGAATGACGAAGGCACCGCGCGAAGCGTGGCGCGCAGGCAGCCGGGCGCCGGGATTCATGCGACCTTCGAATCTCCCTCATCCGTATTTATCGAAAAAAAATGTGAGGTGGTATATCTGCTGGTCCGCGGAATGAAAATCAAACAAATAAGCAGCATTCCGGCAATCTCAGTTGATGCCGTTAACGGCAGGCTCCGAAGCTGTTACCGAAAAGCGGGTCTCAACGCCGTTTCCGCCCTCACTGACTATTGTCCTCAAAGCCAATTTGATAACTATAGACCAGCGCTCTTTCTGAAGAAGGGACATATCGTAATCAGAGGCTAAGCTGATGAATCAAGAACCGAATCCTCTCAGATACTATTTTGACCACTCCCTGTTTGGCTGGGCAATAAAGGACAGCGCTTCACACTATGTTTATGGTTTTTTTGTTGCCTGAAATCCAGCCTATTTATAATCAACCATCCAGATCACACCTTGGACGCCAGTGGCGACAAAATGGCGACAGAGCCTTTGCAGTGGGGCGTAATTTGTTGTTCTATGCCGTTTCAATTGCATACAACAATTCAACCAAAGCAACCGCGCCGACATCATCCCAGCGCAAATAACTAGCCAAAGAACTTGTTCCCGAATCCCTTCCTAAAACTTTATGACAGATAGCCTGATGATCCGCAGATGCTGAAACCCAAACAGTTCCACCATGTTGGCAAAAGTAGGTCGAACCTTTTAAACCATCTCGCTGAATACGTTTTTTCCAGGTATCCACCTGCTGCTGCGTAACTCTTAAACTCATCATTCCCCCTTATTAAATCAAACATTCCCAGGCAATGATCTCATAAAATACCAGCATGAATCAGAGCGGAGAATATGTGTGTTTAATTTTTATCCTGAAAAAACATTCAGCAGAGCAGAGGTCATGTGCCGTCCCACGCCTGTTCCTGCGGTGAATGGTATCTATTTCTGGTGGTTCAAAGAGATTCCCCCAGGCGTTCCGACTGAAGGTTGCATCACAAAGGATGGATACACATTGCTCTACGTCGGTATTTCGCCTGATAAGAAGGGAAAACCTAATAGCTGCGCCAATCTCAGACAGCGCATTAAAACCCACTATAGCGGTAATGCCGAAGGGTCAACGCTAAGGCGCACGTTGGGGGTATTGCTAGCGACGGAAAGTAATTTCCCGCTCCGTCGGGTTGGCTCGGGTAAAAGAACAACGTTTACCCATCCTGGCGAACAATGGTTAGATCGATGGATGGAAAAGAATGCAAAGGTGTACTGGGTAGCAGATGAAGAACCATGGGTTGTTGAAGAAACGTTAATTGCCAGCATTTCGCTGCCGTTAAACCTTCAGGGAAATAACCATGCCTTTAAACCCGTCCTTTCAGCAATGCGTAGCAAAGCTATGGCAGAGGCCAAAGTAATGGAAATCGCGGATGAAACAGGTTTTAGCAGAAGTGTCGTTGCAGAAATGATAAAGCAGGCTGTGCAAGTAGACTGAGCCACATATGATATCTGCCACTACGCAATCTCCCAGGTCACCAGGTACCGAATCACGTTTGTAAGGACCAAAGGTAAAAAGAAACCTTATGAATCTTTCCCCGCTTTCAGTAACTTGAGCCCCGCCCATCCGGGTAACAAACCCACCGGCAGGGGGTTTCCCAGGGGCATCCGAAGCGCTGAGGAACAACCGGAAGCCGGGAGCCGTCAGGACGTCGGCGAAAGGACGGCATGAGCCAGGGATGACGAGTCCGGACGGTCCGTCGGCCGCAGAGCGTGACGAAGGTACCCCGCACAACGACGCGCGCAGGCAGCCGGACGCCGGGATTGTTAAGGGGCGGACGTCCGCCCCTTAACGCGTCCGCCTGCACGGGCAACCTGAAACCCCCGAACGCCTGGCGGGCGAAACCCGCTCATAGCCAGCCCGCAGCTAAGCGAAACCTATTCAGTGCCAGCGCGCAGCCAGGCAACAACTAAGCACTCAACCATCCCAGCTTAATCACAAACAGAATCGACAGGATCACCAGCGCCGCATTCACCTCTTTCGCACGACCGCTCAGCAGCTTCACCAGCGTCCAGGTAATAAAACCAAACGCGATGCCGTTAGCGATCGAATAGGTCAGCGGCATGGTCAGCGCGGTCACGGTGACCGGCGCGGCGGTGGTGATATCTTTCCAGTCAATTTCTGCCAGACCCGATGCCATCAGCACCGCGACAAACAGCAACGCAGGCGCAGTGGCATAAACCGGAACGCTTGAAGCAAGCGGCGAGAAAAACAGGGCCAGCAGGAACAGCACACCTACCACAATCGCGGTCAGGCCGGTACGGCCACCGGCACTCACGCCCGCCGCCGATTCCACATAACTGGTGGTGGTCGAGGTGCCCAGCAGTGAACCAAACAGTGCAGCCGCACTGTCAGCAATCAGCGCACGGCCCATCTTCGGCACGTTACCCTGCTCATCCGCCAGACCAGCGCGTTTAGTCACGCCCAGCAGCGTGCCCGTGTTATCAAACACATCAACAAACAGGAAGGCAAAAATCACACTGATCAGGCCGACGTTAAACGCGCCGGCAATATCCAGCTGCATAAAGGTTGGTGCAATCGACGGCGGTGCAGAGAAGACTCCTGCAAAAGGCGACAGACCAATGCCCATGGAGATAAAAGTCACCAGCAGAATACCGATCAGCACTGCGCCCGTCACCCGACGCGCTTCCAGTACCACGATAACCACAAAGCCGAGCATCGCCAGCAGCGGACCCGGTTTAGTCAGATCGCCAATGCCCACCAGCGTTGCCGGGTTATCGACCACGATGCCCGCCCCTTCCAGCGCAATCAGCGCCAGAAAAAGCCCGATACCGGCACCAATCCCGGCGCGCAGCGGCAGCGGAATACTGGCAATAATCCACTCACGGATCTTAAATAGCGACATCGCGAAGAAAATCACCGCCGAGAGAAACACCGCGCCCAGCGCAATCTGCCACGTATAGCCCATGTGCAGCACGACGGTGTAGGTGAAAAAGGCGTTCAGTCCCATGCCCGGCGCCAGCGCGATCGGGTAGTTGGCAATCAGCCCCATCAGCACGCAGCCGATCGCCGCCGCCAGACAGGTGGCGACAAATACCGCGCCCTTGTCCATGCCGGTCGCGCCCAGAATGCTTGGGTTCACAAACAGAATATACGCCATCGCCAGGAAGGTGGTGATCCCGGCGATAATCTCGGTACGAACCGTGGTGTTATGCGCTTTGAGTTTGAATAGTTTTTCTAACATCATCATCTCTCGATACAGGAGACAGCAGTCTCTCTTGCCAAAGGGGTTTGCATGCTGATTTATTCTGTTTCCGGGACATTGATGCCGGCCGCTGCATACTTGCGTGCCAGAATCGCCTGAAATCCCTGACTTACCCACTGCCCAAAGCAATTGCCATGCCATCTACCGACGCAATCGATTACCTGGCAGAGCCGGGTACGCCTAAGAAGATTCCGAACCAAAACGAGGCGCGATTATGGTGCAATGCACCGATGCCGCGCAATCGTTTTCCTGCGGCAAACAGGCAACCCCGAAAAACTCTGCGCCAGCGCACGCTTCCGCACTCTCACAGGCGAAGCTGGTCACGTTTCAGCACGCTGCCTCAGCAAGCTTTGTTGGCCTGTGTAGACTCCTGAATTAACTCTTTCGTAACATTAGAGGCCGCGCAATGAAGCCAGCAATTTTGGTGGTGGATGATGATCCTGCAGTCTGCGATGTCTTGCAGGATGCGTTAAGTGAACATTTGTTAACGGTCTACCGCTGTCATCAGGGACGCGAGGCGCTATCGATGCTCAGCGAGCACCCGGAAATCTCGCTGGTGATGCTGGATATGATGCTGCCCGATACCAACGGGCTACTGGTGTTGCAGCAGCTTCAGCGTCAGCGACCCGAAGTGCTGGTGATTATGCTGACCGGGATGGGTTCTGAAGCGGAGATGGTCGTGGGCCTTGAGATGGGCGCAGATGACTACATCGCCAAACCCTTTAATCCACGCGTGGTGGTGGCGCGAACCCGGGCGGCCCTGCGTCGCAGCGGACGCATTGCACAGGCCGACCCTGAACAGGAGGGCTGGCGTTTTGGCGGCTGGCAACTGGATGATGGCCGCTGCCAGCTGTTTAATCCGCAGCGCGAGCTGGTGCCGCTGACCCAGGGGGAATATAGCCTGTTACGTGCGCTGGTACGTCACGCCCGCAAGGTACTGACCCGGGATCAGTTGCTGGAGCTGACCCACAGCGAAAGTCTCGACGTGTTTGACCGTACCATCGATGTGCTGATCATGCGGCTGCGCCGTAAAATCGAAACTAATCCGCACCAGCCCGACCTGATCCGCACCATCCGCGGACTGGGCTATGTCTTTTCGGCTGATGTGGTGAAACCCGATTCGACAACGCGTGCCAGTCAGATTGCCTGATTATGCCTGCTGCGCTCAGGATAGCCAGTGCGCATAGTCATTACACAGCAGCCAGCGCGGCGCTTCATCCTCCTCCAGCGGGTTGAAACGAGCCAGCGGCGTCAGAAACACATTGTCGTTTTCGTCATCGTTGGGCATCGACACCTCGCCCACCAGCACGTCGCCGAAGCCACTTTCCCCCCAGAAACTGTGCCAGATGCCCGCCTCCAGCGTCACGCTTTCACCCGGTGAGAGCCGCAGCTGTGAACCGGCGGCGTGGGTCTGGCGCAGGCCATCCAGCGACACCGCCACCAGCGAGTCAGCCAGCCCGTCACCATCGCGGTTATGCAGTTCGACAATCAGATTCCCGCCGCCGCGATTAATGATGTCTTCCATCTTGCGCGGATGGTAGTGCATCGGCGTCTGCTGCCCTTCCCGCACGTGCATTATTTTCTCGGCGTAGGGTTTATGCCACGGCTGCGCGCCTGGTGAACCGTTGCGCAGGGTAAACAGTGTCAGCCCGGTCTGCAGAAAATCAGCCGCGCCAAAACTGGTGAGATCCCAGCCCAGCCGCAACGCCAGAATCTCCTGCGCTACCTCTCGATCCTGAGCCCGCCACTGGCTCACATTGAAATCGGCCCACGGCGGCAGATGTACATCCTGCTGTCGGAAAAACTCGCGTGTATGTTGCAGGTAATAATTAACCTCTGAACGTTGCATGGTGGCCTCCTGAGAGCGGCACCCTAAAGGTGCCGCACTAAAGCTTATTTCACCGTCCAGCCCTGGTAGCTGCCGATATTATTACGATCGATCAGTTTCACCGGGATCAGCACCGGTTTGTCCGGTGCCGGTTTGCCCTGCAGAATGTCATAACCAATCTCGACCGCTTTGGCGGCCATGACCTGCGGGTCCTGCGCAGGCGTCGCGACGAACAGTGAATTCTTGCGCTTCAGCGCCTCTTCACCGTCCGGCGAGCCATCGACGCCAACGATAAAGAACTCACTGCGCTGTGCCTGTTTCGCCGCTAAGTCTGCACCAATCGCTGTCGGGTCGTTGATGGCAAACACCGCATCAATTTTTGGATTAGCAGAGAGCAGACCGGTCATGACTTCCAGTCCGCCTTCACGACTGCCTTTGGCGTTCTGGTTGTAAGAGAGCAGCTTGATGTCAGGATGGGTTTTCAGCTCGGTCATGCAGCCTTCAACGCGGTTCTGCACTGCAGAGACCGGTGGTCCGTTGATGATCACCACGTTGCCTTTGTTCTTCAGGCGGTCAGCAATATATTTACAGGCCATCGCGCCCGCCTCGGTGTTATCGGAGGTGATGGTCGCATTCGCGCCATCGGCCGCCACGTCGACCGCCACCACTACAATACCGGCATCACGCGCCCGCTTCACCGCCGGGGCGATCCCTTTGGAATCCGCGGCGTTGAGGATAATCATGTCGACTTTGGCCGCAATAAAGTTATCAATCTGGCCCACCTGCTGACCGAGATCGTAACCGCTGGAGACCAGCGTCACATTCACCTTATCGCCCGCCAGCTGACGCGCCTTCATCTCCGCGCCTTTGGTGATCTGCACGAAGAAGGGGTTTGCCAGATCGCCGACCGTTACGCCGATAGATTTGAGTTCTTTTGCCTGAGCCAGGCCGGTACTGAACAGCGTCGCCGCCAGCAGCCCGGTTACAATCGGATTAAAACGCATAGACCTTCTCCTGCTGTTTTCAAGGTGCCAACCACTTAATGGCGTTTTTTAGGTGGCGGAGGTGAAATGGCACATCCGCCCTTTTAAGACTCAACTCACATGATGACGGGTACGGTATTTGTCGATCAGTACCGCGATGATGATGACCGCGCCCTTGATCACCAGCTGCCAGAAATAGGAGACCCCCATCAGCGTCATGCCGTTATTCAGCGTGGCGATAATCAGTGCGCCAATCAGGGTGCCGGTGATGGTGCCGATGCCGCCGACAAAGCTGGTACCGCCGAGGATCACCGCCGCAATCGCATCCAGCTCATAGCCCACCCCGAGGTTGCCGTTGGCGCTGTATAGCCGCGAGGCGCTCATCAGACCGCCCAGCCCCGACAGCAGGCCACTCATGCCGTAGACAAACAGCAGCACCATTCCGACCTTGATACCGGTGAGACGCGCCGCCTGGATATTGCCGCCGACTGCGTAGATATGGACGCCCAGCGTGGTGCGGCGCAGGATGAACCAGCAGATGGCGATCACCGCAAAGGCAATCACAATCAGCCACGGTACCGGCCCGAGATAGCCGTTGCCGATCCACTCAAAGTTAATATCGGAATTGATTACCGTGGTGCCATCCGCCAGCAGGTAAGCGGCTCCGCGCAGCGCTGTGTAGGTGCCAAGTGTGACGATAAAGGGCGGCAATCCGGCCCAGGCGACAAGAATGCCGTTGAACAGCCCCATCACCAGGCCTGCGCCCAGCGCCATCGGAATGGTCATGGAAGCCAGCATCGGATCCAGTGATGCTACCAGCGCCACCACCGCGGTGGTCCCCAGCATTGACCCCACCGACAGGTCGATGCCGCCGGTGAGGATCACAAAGGTCATGCCTGCCGCCAGCACGATGTTAATCGACGCCTGACGGGTGATGTTGAGCAGGTTTGCTTCGGTAAAGAAGTTCGGCGTGACGAAACCAAATACCGCCACGATCAGGATCAGAATCGGCAGGATACCCACCGTTTGCAGCAGATCGCCCATCAGGGCGCGTTTCAGCGTCGGTGCTTTGGTGCGGGCCAGTTGTGTCATGGTGGTCTCCTTAGTTTTCGCCTGCTGACGCGCTGTGCGCACCGGTTGCCAGCGTCATAATATTTTCCTGACTGATGTGGCTGCCCTCCAGCTCACCGACGATGGTGCCTTCGTGCATCACGTATACGCGGTCGCTCATCCCGACCACTTCCGGCAGTTCGCTGGAGATCATCAGAATCGCCACGCCCTGCCGCGCCATCTCCTGCATCATCCGGTAGATCTCACTTTTCGCCCCGACATCGACGCCGCGCGTCGGTTCATCGAGGATCAGGATACGCGGGCCAATCGCCACCCAGCGCGAAATCAGCAGCTTCTGCTGGTTACCGCCCGACAGACCGCCCGCCCGGACCTGAGCGTGAGGAACGCGAATATTGAGTGAAGCGATCGCCTCACTGGCGATGGTCTGCCCTTTGCGACGGTTCAGCATCCCGTAACTGGCGTCACGTTCCAGCGTCGCCATCACGATGTTCTCCTGCGCCGCCATCTCCAGAAACAGTCCCTGCTCTTTGCGGTTTTCGGTGAGAAAACCGATGCCGCGTGCAATGGCATCGCGTGGTGAATGGATGGTGACCTTTTCGCCATCGATCCAGATCTCGCCCTCTTTCGGCTTGTGCACGCCAAAAATCAGCTGTGCCAGCTCGCTGCGGCCTGCGCCTACCAGCCCGGCCAGGCCGACAATCTCTCCGGCCCGCACTTCAAGACTGCTGGGATGCACTTTGCCGCCGTCGGTAAGGTGATTAACCGCCAGCCGGATATCGCCCAGCGGGATAGCACGGTCTTTGTTAAACAGGTCGCTGAGCGGCCGTCCGACCATCATCCGCACCAGTTCGCTGGCGTTGAGCTGGTCACGGGTCAGGCTGCCCACATACTCCCCGTCGCGCAGCACGCTGACGCGGTCGGACAGCTCATACACCTCTGCCATGCGGTGGCTGATGTAGATGATCGCCATACCTTCGCTGCGCAGCCGTTTGATCAGCGCGAACAGCTGTTCGGTTTCGCGGTTGGAGAGCGCGGCGGTCGGCTCATCCATCACCAGAATGCGGCTATTGCGCTGCAGCGCGCGGGCGATCTCCACCTGCTGCTGCTCGGCGATGCTGAGACGGCTGACGCGATCCCAGGCGCTGAACTGCGCGCCGAGCCGGTCAATGACCCGCTGCGCCTCTTCGGCCATCTGCCGCCGCCTGACCAGCCCGCCGGGCGCGATTTCGCTGCCGAGAAAAATGTTCTCCGCCACCGTCAGGTTAGGTGCCAGGTTGATCTCCTGATAAATCAGGGTGATCCCGGCGGCCAGTGCCTCTTTCGGCCCTTTAAGTGCCCAGGGTTTGCCTTCAATTAAAATTTCCCCGCTGCTGGCGGTATAGGCACCGGCCAGAATCTTCATCAGTGTGCTTTTACCTGCGCCGTTTTCCCCCATCAGCGCGTGGACCTCACCGGGATAAACCGTGAGATCGACGCCCTTCAAGGCATAAAAGCTGCCGAAGCGCCGGGTAATTCCCCGCATTTCCAGTATCGGTGTGGCTGTCATCGCCTCGCTCCTGCGGACTGTGGATAGCCGTCAGTAAAGCAACGCCAGATAAACGGAAAATGTCAGCGTCCGTTCATATTTGTCATAAACGCCCGCCTGCACGCTCCTATACTCGGCCCATCGTTGCAGTGATTAAGAGGTCGTGGGATGCAGCGCACTTATCCGTGGCAGGCCGGGGCGCGTGGCCGCCTGTTGCTGTTCAATCTGCTGGTGGTATCAGTCACGCTGATGGTCAGCGTGGTGGCGATCTTCGGCTTTCGTCATGCCGGGGCGATTCAGGAGCAGGCGCAGGCACAGACCCTGGCCGACATGAACGGCAGCCTGGCGCTGGCGCGGGACACCGCCAACGTGGCAACAGCGGCAGTGCGGCTGTCACAGGTGGTGGGCGCGCTGGAGTACCAGAGCGAATCACAGCGGCTGCAGCAGAATCAGCAGGCGTTGCAGCAGTCGCTGAGCCTGCTGGCCAGTGCGCCGCTGGCGGCGCGTCAGCCGGAGCGCATCGCCCGGATCCGCGCCCGCAGCCTGATGCTGGAACAGACGATTAACAGCCTGCTGCTGACCGGCCACCAGCGTCATCTGCAGCGCAACAACATGCTGAGCGACCTGTGGCAGACACAGATTCTGCTCAGCCATATCGACCAGCTGGTGCAGCGGGAACAGCGGACGCTGCCGGATGCCGCACTGCGGGAGCAAACCGAACGGCTGATCACCATCGCGATCCGCACACCCTCGCCCATCGCCGTCATCGAACAGCTCCAGCAGGTGATGGCGCAGTGGCGCAACGTGCCGCTGACGGGCGTGACCGGCGAAAACGTGCAGCGACTGCTGGCCACCCAGCAGCGCCTGCTGCCGCTGGCGGAGGCGCTGGAACAGAGCGACCTGGCGATCGCCTATGCCACCTACCGGATTAAAGCGCTGGTGGCGATGCTGAATGACGATATCAGTGCCTCGGTGCAGCAGGTCGCGCTGCAAAGCGAGGCGCGTACCCTCGCGACCCACCGTGAGCTGGATTCCATCATCGGCTTTATCGCACTGTTTGCACTGCTGGCGCTGGCAATTACCGGCTATGCCGGGATCTACATCTACCGCAATCTTGGGTCGAGCCTGACGGCGATTGCCGGGGCCATGACGCGGCTGGCGCAGGGCGAGCAGAACGTCAGCGTGCCAGGGCTGCAACGCCGTGATGAGCTGGGCGAGCTGGCGCGGGCGTTTAACGTCTTTGCGCGTAATACCGCCTCGCTGGCTCACACCTCACGGCTGCTGAAAGAGAAGAGTAATCAGCTGGAATCCACCTTTCTGGCGATGCGCGACGGCTTTGCGTTGTTTGATAACAACGGGCAGCTGGTGGTGTGGAATGCCCAGTATGCGGAGCTGCTCGGCATCGCACCGCATGAACTGCATCGTGGCGTTCCCTGGCAGCAACTGCTGGCGCCGCTGGCGGTGGATCTGCACGATCCCGGTGAACCGCAGGAGATCCGGCTGGCCGATGGTCGTACGCTGGAGCTGCGCTTCAGCCCAATCCCGCGGCGCGGCATGGTCAATACCGTGCTGGACCGGACCTCGCGTAAAACGCTGGAGGAGGCGCTGCAGCACAGCCAGAAGATGAAGGCGGTCGGCCAGCTGACCGGCGGACTGGCGCATGACTTCAACAATCTGCTGGCGGTGATTATCGGCAGTCTGGCGCTGACCGAAGGCCAGCTGATGCCCGGCCCGCTGGCCAGCCGGATTGAGCGGGCGCGGCAGGCGGCCGACCGCGCAGCCCAGCTGACCCAGCGGCTGCTGGCGTTCTCACGCAAGCAGGCTCTCTATCCCCGCGCGGTGTCGGTGGTGACGCTGGTGGATAACCTGCAGGGGCTGCTGCAGCACTCGCTGCTGCCCGGCCAGCAGCTGATTATTGATGCGCAGCGTCCCGGCTGGCCCGCCTGGATTGATGCCAGCCAGCTGGAGAATGCGCTGATGAATCTGGTGGTGAATGCCCGCGATGCGATGCATCAGCAAAGCGGCGAAATCCGGCTGCGCATCTGGAACCAGCGGCGTCTGGAGGGCGATGAAAAGCGTGACAGGGTCACAATTGAGGTGATAGACCACGGCTGCGGCATGTCGGCCGGGGTTCGTGAGCAGGTGTTTGAGCCTTTTTTCACTACCAAGGCTACCGGCAGCGGCAGCGGGCTGGGCCTGTCGATGGTTTATGGTTTTGTACGGCAGTCAGGCGGCCAGATCGAACTGGAAACCGCGCCAGGCCAGGGCACCACGGTGCGGCTGCTGTTGCCGCGTGCGCCGGAAGCCGCCGCCGCCGCAGTGTTCGCCCCGCCATCGCCCATTGAGGCGGACATATCGGCGGAGAGTGAGGCGGCCAGTAACCGGCTGGTGCTGGTGCTGGATGATGAACCGGCGGTGCGCCAGACGCTCTGTGAGCATCTGCATCAGCTGGGTTATCTGACGCTGGAGTGTGGTGACGGTGAAGAGGCGCTGGCGCTGCTGCGCCAGACACCCGATATCGACCTGCTGATCAGCGACCTGATGCTGCCCGGCGAGATTAACGGTGCGGAGGTGATCCGCCAGGCGCAGCAGAACTGGCCGCAGCTGGCGACGCTGCTCATCAGCGGTCAGGACCTGCGCCACCAGCCGGTGACGCTGCCGCTGTGCGAACGGCTGGCAAAGCCCTGGCAGCAGGCACAGCTGGTGCAGGCGTTACAGCGCGCCTGGCAGCGTAGCGAACGGCTTAATCGCGCGCAGCAGGCTGCCACAACGGCACCGGCTTCCCACTGATGTAGCGCTTGCGCAGGCGGCTGGAGATCACATCCATCACCATCACTACCACCACCAGAATCAGCGTCAGGAACATCACCACATCCCAGTTCCACAGGCGCATATTCTCAGCGTAAACCAGACCGACGCCCCCGGCGCCGACAAAGCCCAGCACCGCCGCTGAGCGGGTATTGGACTCTATCTGGTAAAGGCTCAGCGCCAGAAACTGCGGGAATGACTGGGTAAAGATGCCGAAGCGGTGTTTCTGCAGGCTGTTGGCGCCCACTGCGCCCAGTCCGCGACCCGGTGATCGTTCCACCGCTTCGTGCCCTTCGGCGTAGAGTTTGCCGAGCAGACCGACATCCTGCAGGATAATCGCCAGCACCCCAGCCAGCGGCCCCATACCGACCGCCCGGACGAAGATCAGCCCCCAGATCGCCATGTCGATGCCGCGCAACACGTCAAACAGACGGCGCATCAGAAACGCCAGCGGTTTCGCGGTTCGGCTGTGCATCACGTTGCGCGCCGCCAGAAACGACAGGGGCAGCGCCAGCAGTGAGGCAGTCAGCGTGCCGGCAAAGACAATCCCTAAGGTGATGCCGACCTGCGACAGATAGTAACCAAACGGCCAGTTCAGGAAGTCGTGCCAGACAAACATCCGCAGGAAATAGCGCCCCAGTTGCTGACAGCCCATCAGCAGGCGCGACCACTCCAGACCAAATACCGAGAAGAAAAAGAGGTAATAGAGCAGCACCGCCAGTGTGATCAGCGCCAGGCGACGCAGATAGCGCGGCTGTGCGGCGAAGAGTTCACGATGCTGCTGCTTCATTAGCGCGATATCGGGAACGGTGCTGATCATGTCCGGTCTCCTGTCACACGGCGACGAAGCTGGCCGGAGAGCGTATCCAGCAGCGACACCACAATCAGGATCAGCAGCAGCGTAATACTGACCTGATCGTAGCGGTCCAGTTTGATGTTGGTCATCAGCTCCTGGCCGATGCCGCCCGCCCCGACCAGCCCAAGGATGGTTGAGGAGCGGAAGTTAATTTCCAGCCGCATAAAGCTGTAGGAGAGAAAGACCGGCTTAACCTGTGGCCAGAAGGCGAAGCGCATCCGCTGCAGCTTGCTGGCTCCGCAGGCAGCCAGGCCGCGTACCGGCTTATCTGACGCCGACTCAATCGCCTCGTAAAACAGCTTGGTCAGGCTGCCCACGGTGTGCAGCGCCAGCGCCAGAAAACCAGGGATCGCCCCGATGCCAAACGCCATCACAAACATCACCGCCCACGCCAGCTCCGGCATGGTGCGCAGGAAGGCGACAAAGGCGCGAATCGTCATCCGCACGCTGACCGGCGTCTGAGTGTTGTCGGCGGCGAAAAAGGCCAGCATCGCGGCCAGTGCCACCGCCACCAGCGTCGAAGCCAGCGCCAGTTGCAGAGTTTCCCAGATTAGCGGCAGCTGGATCGGCAGACGGTAGCCCCAGTAAGCGAGCGAGCCTTCCGTTTTGCCGTCGGCAAACAGCAGCGGCAGATGCAGCACCGGCAGGATTTCGTGCAGGTAGTCAAAGAAGTGCGGCAGCGACTGCCAGACGGTGAGCAGATTAAATTCTGCCACCCTGCCCGCCGCCAGGTAGAGTGCCACCAGCAGCAGTGACCAGAGCAGCGTGTCTCGTTTCTGCTGGCGACGGATGCGTTGGTAGTAGTGTTCGAATTCGGTCAAAGGGGATCTCCGGCGCTAAAGCAGCGGGACGCAGGCGAGTTTGCCGCGCCCCGCTTTCCCCGCCTGAGCGGAGAAGGTAAGGAGTAACTGGATTTAGCCGCGGCTGCCTTTCATCAGGTCGCGCTTCATATCGATGATGTTCTGATAATCGGCAACGGTCGCCTGACCGATGTGCTGCTCGCCGCCCACCGCTTTCACGAAGCAGGCGTGATCTTCCTTATCCAGCTTTTTAATCGCCGACACCACTTTTGCTTTAAAGTCAGCGGGCAGCTTGTTGCTGACCAGCACCGGACCGTTGGGGATCAGCGGTGACTGCCAGATAATGCGGATCTGCTTCATCAGATCAGGATGGTCCATGCGGATCAGACGGCCAAACGCGCCAGAGGTATAGCCGCTGTTGTAGTCACCGACCAGTGAGGTCCAGGTCACTGCGCCATCAAACTGGTTGTTCAGCACGCCCAGAATGTCCTGCTCATGGCCGCCGGAGAAGGTCACGCTGGAGAAGGTGTTGTTATATTTGTCATCCACTGAGCCGCCGAACATCTTCTTAAACGCCTGGTTCGGCATCAGGAAGCCGGACGTCGAGTCGGGATCGGCCATGCCGAAAGATTTCCCTTTCAGGTCTTCCAGTTTTTTGTACGGGCTGTCTGCTTTGACAATCACCACCGAGTGGTAGCCGCGTGACTGATCTTTGTCATCCACCACAATGCCAACCACATCCACCGCTTTCGGGTCCTGAATGTAGACCGACGCAAACGAGGCTGGCGACATGCTCAGCACCATATCAATCTTGCCACCCAGCAGACCCTGAATCACGCCAGAGTAGTCGGAGGCGTTGCGCATCCGGGTATCCACATCCAGCTCTTTATCAAAGAAGGTCTTCACACACTGATTATCGCCAATCTGCTGGGTGGCGTTCTGACCGCCCAGAATCCCCAGATTAAGCTGTTTCGGCGCATCCGCTGCGCTGACACCAAACGCCATTACACTGGTCAGGAGTGCTAAAGAAGTCAGTTTCATTCGGGGTTGTTCTCTTGCTGTGGAAGTTAATGGATTTGGTTAATTTCATCGCCGTACAGCTGGTGCAGCAGGCTGTCGGTCAGTCCTGAAGGATGGCCGTCAAACAGCACCACGCCGCGCTGAATGCCAATCACCCGGGTGCAGTAGCTTTTCACCAGCTCAATCGAGTGCAGGTTGACCATCACGCTGATGCCCTGCTCGCTGACCTGACGCAGCACATCCATGATGCGTTTGGTATTTTTGGGATCGAGCGACGCCACCGGCTCATCGGCCAGCAGGATTTTGGGGTTCTGCATCAGGGCGCGGCAGATCGCCACACGCTGCATCTGCCCGCCAGAGAGATTTTCCGCCCGCTGCAGCGCCTGCGGCAGCATGTTCATCCACTGCAGCAGTTCGATGGCGTGTGCCCGGTCGTTGTCGGAGAAAATTTTAAAGAAGGATTTCAGCGTACCGGTCTGGCTCAGACGGCCCAGCAGCACGTTGGTCAGCACGTCGAGGCGTGGCACCAGACAGAAATCCTGAAAGATCATGCCGCACTGGCTGCGCCATTCGCGCAGCTGGCGGCTGTTGAGCGTAACCACGTTACGATCCGCTTCGCCATGATGCAGACTGACAATCGCGCCGGAAGTCGCCTCGATCGTGCCGTTGAGCATGTGCAGCAGGGTTGATTTACCCGCGCCAGAGCGGCCAATCACCGCCACCAGCTCACCGGCGTGCAGGTCGAAGCTGACCTGATCCAGCACCTGAGTGTCGCCGTAGGCTTTGCTCAGTTTCTGCACCGACAACACTTTTTGTCCGCTAAGGCTGGCCGGTGGCAGGTCGTTGTCGACCACCGTTTTAAGAAGTGCCTGTGCCATGGTGTTCTCCGTCATCGCTGATTGCGTTCTGCGGGTTATTAAGGCGTGACGCGATGAACACGAGATGACAGTCAGATGATCAAACCGTGACAGGCCAGTGCGCGCCGCACAGCAATGTCTGGCCGTCACGGGCAGCCAGCACGCCGTCCGGTAATGGGTTCTCAGCTAACCAGTTATCCATCTCATGACTGAGGTGGGTGAGCCAGGTCTGACGCGGCTGGAGCATCTCTGCTATCGCCAGCGCATGGGTCACATCATTATGGTTACGCGGTTCTGCTTGCGGCGGATCGTTGCAGTCAATCACCAGCTGATCCAGCGGCTGGCCGCGCAGGAAGTCGGCGGTGTCAGGCGGCAGACCGCAGGTGTCACACAGCCAGGCGAGCCGGGTGCCGTGCCAGTCGAACAGATAGCCATGCGTCAGCTTCGAGTGTTGCAACGGCAGCGGTGTAACCTGCAGTTCTCCAAAGGCGTGCGCCACAAACGGCGTTAAGGCGGGACGGAAATCGAGCAGGCCAGGATGTTTGTAGAGATCGTCACAGCCTCGCGGATCGGGTGGCCCCCAGACCGGAACCGGCGCGCCCACTCCCCAGCGCAGCGCAAACAGCCCCTGCACATGATCCATGTGGTAGTGAGTCAGCAGAATGCGCGTCAGCGTGCCGGGCGGGAAGCGCGACGCCAGCAGCGGCAGACCGGCATCCAGCAGGATGCGCTCGCGACCAAACTCAATCAGCGCGCTGCAGGGCGCACGCGCATAGCCGCTGTTGAGCTGCGCCCGCTGACAGGCGCGACAGTCGCAGCCCGGCAGCGGTGCGGCAGTGACCCCGCCAGTACCCAGAAAAGTGAGTTTTATGGATGCGCCTTCGGTGGCGGATGTCGATGCCGGACTGTCTCCGCCGGTGCCAAGATAAGAGAGTTTCATTGATGCGCCTCCAGTATCTGACGCAGCAGGCACACGGTATCTGCCAGCACGCCGTCGTTGTTGAGGATCAGGCAGCCATCGGGCTGCGGCTGTGCGGCGCGCGCCAGCCGCCGGGCAATCTCCGCCTCATCTTCCCGTCCGCGCTGGCTCAGCCGCGCTGCCAGCACGGCTGGCGTGACCTGCAGACAGACCGGCAGCAACTGTGAGCCGAAACGGGCCTGCGCCTGCGCCAGATGCAGCCGCGAACCGTTCACCACCACATTCTGCCCGCGCAGCAGCCACTGCTCCGTCTCACAGCCAATGCCATAGCTGAAACCGTGCGCCTGCCAGCTCACCGCGAACAGTCCCAGCGCGGCGCGACGGGCAAACTCCGCCTCGGTCAGCGCCACATGGTTTTCACCGCCCGCATCGGCGGCGCGGGTAATGTAGCGATGGGCGATCAGCAGCCGTGGCGGAGGTGCCGCCCGCAGCGCGTCCAGCAGGCTGTCTTTACCTGAACCCGAAGGACCGGTGAGCCAAATCAGCCGCGCCATCAGTACACCTGCCGGCCTTTGCTCCAGACGTGCCGCACGTGCGGGTAGCCGTGTGCGGTGTGCGCCAGCACCAGATCGGCGCGGCAGCCTTCGGCGATTACCCCGCGATCTTCGAGCCCTAAGGCGCGCGCCGGGTTACAGGTGACCAGTGCGATCGCCTGCGCAATGCCGAGGCTGTTGCGCTCATCATCTGCCAGCCGGAACGCCGCATCCAGCAGGCTCGCCGGGTAGTAATCAGACGAGAGAATATTCAGCAGGCCGTGTGACGCCAACTCCCAGGCGGCGACGTTGCCGGAGTGCGAGCCGCCGCGCACGATGTTAGGCGCGCCCATCAGTACCTGCATATTGCGATAACGCGAGGCGCGTGCCGCCTCCAGCGTGGTCGGAAACTCCGCGATGCGGCTGCCCGCGGCGTGAGACTCTTCAACATGCGCCGCGGTGGCATCATCGTGGCTGGCAATGGCGATGCCATGTTCCCGGCAGAGTCCGGCAATCGCCTGACGATTGGGCTGTGACCATGCTGCTGCCAGGGTGAGCTGGTCATGCTCGAACTGATCCATCTCCGCGTCGTTGAGCTGATATTTGCCCTGATAATATTCGCGATACTTCGTCAGCGACGCATACTGGCGCTGGCCCGGCGAATGGTCCATCAGCGACACCAGCGCCAGCTCCGGCGTGCCCATCAGCGCTTCAAACAGCGGCGCAGTGGTGGGATGCGGCAGTTCACAGCGCAGATGCAGCAGATGCTCGGCCCGGTTCAGTCCTTTGCGGTTGCTGTCGCGGATGGCGTCGATCATCTTGCTGAGGTTATCCAGCCGGTGCCCGCCGTCGCGCACATCCCCGACACCAATCGCATCCAGCACCGTAGTAATGCCGCTGGAAACCATCAGCGCATCGTGGCTGCTCATCGCCGAGTGGGCCGGCCAGTCCACTTTCGGACGCGGCGTGAAAAACTTATCGAGATTATCGGTGTGCAGCTCCACCAGACCCGGCATCAGCCAGGCGCCCTCGCCATCCAGCGCGCCCGGCTGCTGGCTGGGGGTTTCGCTGAAGCTGCTGATGCGCTCGTCGCGAAACTCCAGCGATCCGGTTACCACTTCGTTTTCCAGCACCAGTCTGACGTTATTGATGATCATGCCTGCGCTCCTGTCTCGATCGGGTGCATCAGGTGCAGCCGGTCAGCTACCCGTTCGCGCACCGCCCGATCGTGAAAAATACCCACGATGGCGGCACCACGGGCGCGCGCCTGTTCAATTAAGCTCACTACCGCCTCGCTGTTGACGCTGTCGAGCGAGGCGGTGGGTTCATCCAGCAGCAGCACCGGATAGTCGGCGATAAAGCCGCGGGCGATATTCACGCGCTGCTGCTCTCCACCAGAGAAAGTGGACGGGGCCAGCGACCAGAGACGCTGCGGCACGTTGAGCCGGGTCAGCAGTTCGGCGGCACGCGCCTCACAGAAGGCGCGCTCGACGCCGCGCTCCAGCAGCGGCTGCATCACAATCTCCAGCGTCGGCACGCGCGGGATCACCCGCAGAAACTGGCTGACCCAGCCCAGCGTGTCGCGGCGCAGGGCGATAATCTGGCGCGCCGACGCCTGCGCCATGTCGATCCACTCGCCCTGATGCGCGACCTGGATGTGGCCGCTGTCGGGCTGATAGTTGCCGTAAAGCGCGCGCAGCAGTGTGGATTTACCGCTGCCGGAGTGACCGTGCAGCACGACGCATTCGCCCTCGCCTGCCGTCAGGCTGGCGTTGTGCAGTACCGGCAGCGCCGCGCCGTTCTGGTTATGCAGCACAAAGGTTTTACACAAATTCTCTACCCGCAGGCGCGGAGTGATAGTTGTCATTTAATTGAGCACCGAAGAGACCAGCAGTTGAGTGTAAGGATGATGAGGATCGTCCAGCACGCGGTCGGTCAGACCGCTCTCCACCACCCGCCCCTGCTTCATCACCAGCAGGCGATGCGCCAGCAGTCGCGCCACGCCGAGATCGTGGGTGACAATCACCACCGCCAGATTCAGTTCGCGCACCAGCGTCCGCAGCAGATCCAGCAGTCGCGCCTGCACCGACACATCCAGTCCGCCGGTCGGCTCATCCATAAACATCAGCTGCGGCTGCGTCACCAGATTCCGGGCGATCTGCAGCCGCTGCTGCATACCGCCGGAAAAGGTGGTGGGCAGATCGTCGATGCGACCGGCGTCAATCTCCACCGCCTGCAGCCAGCGGCTCGCCTCGGCGCGGATGTCGCCATAGTGGCGCTGTCCGGTCGCCATCAGCCGTTCGCCGATGTTGCCGCCCGCGCTGACCTGCGAACGCAGCCCGTCCATGGGATGCTGATGCACCACGCCCCATTCGGTGCGCAGCAGGCGACGGCGATCGCTTTCACTCATCTGGTAGAGGTCGCGATTCTGATAGAGGATGCTGCCCTGCTGCGGCGTCAGACGCGCCGACAGGCTCTGCAGCAGCGTGGTTTTACCGGAGCCGGACTCGCCGACAATGCCCAGCACTTCGCCGGGCCAGAGATCAAAACTGACCTGCTCAAACCCTTTGCCCGGCGCATAAAGGTGGGTGAGCTGGTTCACCGCAAGCAGCGGCTGTTCACTGTTCATGTTGCTGTTCCTGCTGCTGATGGCAAAAGTCGGTGTCGGAGCAGACAAACATCCGCGTTCCCTGATCGTCCATCACCACCTCATCGAGATAGCTGTGGCGCGAGCCGCACAGCGCGCAGGGTTCATCCCATTGCTGCACGGTGAACGGATGATCGTCGAAGTCCAGGCTTTCCACGCGGGTGTAAGGCGGCAAGGCATAGATGCGCTTTTCACGCCCGGCACCAAACAGCTGCAGCGCGGGCATCATGTGCATCTTCGGGTTGTCGAATTTGGGGATGGGCGAAGGATCCATCACATAGCGATCGTTGACCCGGACCGGATAGGCGTAAGTCGTCGCGATGTGGCCATAGCGGGCGATATCTTCATACAACTTCACCTGCATGATGCCGTACTCCTCCAGCGCATGCATGGTGCGGGTTTCAGTTTCGCGCGGCTCGATAAAGCGCAGCGGCTCCGGAATCGGCACCTGGAAAATCAGGATCTGATCCTCTTCCAGCGGCGTTTCCGGGATGCGGTGCCGGGTCTGGATCAGGGTGGCATCGGCGGTGCGCTCGGTGGTGGCAGCATTGCTGACTCGTTTAAAGAACTGGCGGATCGACACCGCATTGGTGGTGTCATCTGCCCCCTGATCGATCACCTTCAGCACATCCTGATCGCCAATCACGCTGGCGGTGATCTGGATGCCGCCAGTGCCCCAGCCGTAGGGCATCGGCATCTCACGTCCGGCGAACGGCACCTGATAGCCGGGGATCGCCACCGCTTTCAGGATGGCGCGGCGGATGGTGCGTTTGGTCTGCTCATCGAGATAGCCGTTGTTATAGCCGGTGAGTTCAGCCATGGTTGCGCTCCTGATAATCGTGCTGCAGCTGTTTCAGCAGTTCCAGTTCCGCCTGGAAATCGACGTAGTGCGGCAGCTTGAGATGCGAGACAAAGCCTGCGGCTTCCACGTTGTCGGCGTGCGACAGCACAAACTCCTCATCCTGCGCCGGGCTGGTAACACGCTCATGCTGTTCGCGGCTTTGCAGCGCCCTGTCCACCAGCGCCATCGCCATCGCTTTACGTTCGGCGCGGCCAAACACCAGCCCATAGCCCCGGGTAAAGTGCGGCGCCGTGTCGTCGCTGTGGGCAACGCCGTTGACCATTTCACACTCCGTCAGTACCAGCTCACCGATCTCCAGCTCAAAACCCAGCTCTTCGGGACAGATACTGACGCTGAGAGTGCCGGTGCGGATCTCGCCGGCGAACGGATGGGTACGGCCATAGCCGCGCTGGGTTGAGTAGCCCAGCGCCAGCATAAAGCCTTCGTCGCCACGCACCAGCTGTTGCAGGCGCGCGGCGCGTGAGGCGGGAAAGCTCATTGGCTCGCGGGTGATATCGACAGGCTCGCTGCCGTCATCCATCTCGGCGGCGGCCAGCCCTTCATCGCTCATCATGCTGAACATGTGCGGGCACTGATCAGGCACCGAACGATCGTCACGCGGCGCGGCGGGCGTTTCGCCATTGGCCAGCAGGGTGAAGTCGAGCAGACGGTGGCTATAGTCGTAAGTTGGCCCCAATACCTGGCCGCCCGGCAGATCTTTATAGACCGCCGAGATGCGGCGTTCGATGCGCATCGCACCAGTCGCCAGCGGCGTGCTCTCCGCCAGGCGTGGCAGCGTGGTGCGATAGGCGCGCAGCAGAAAGATCGCCTCGACCAGATCGCCGCTGGCCTGCTTAATCGCCAGCGCCGCCAGTTCAGGATCGTAAATCCCGCCTTCTGTCATCACCCGATCCACCGCCAGTCCCAGCTGCTGCGCCACCTGATCGCAGCCGAGTTCGTCTACCGCCCGATCGCCGCGCCGCAGATCGGCCTGTAACTGATGGGCGTTCGCAATGGCTTTTTCTCCTCCTTTCACCGCGACATACATCAGCACACCTCCACAACGGTGGTGCGCGGCACGGCCATGATCGCTTCGCCACAGGTGAAGATCAGATCCACGCCCTGCGGAAACGGATGCGGACGGGTGCGCAGATATTCCAGCACGCTTTCGGGCAGCTGTGGCGCGATGGCCCGGGTTTCGCGCAGGCCAGGGCCGGAGAGACGCAGCGTCAGGCCGCCATTCAGTGACGGCACTTCGATAATCAGCGTGGTGCTTTTTTCCGGTGACAGATTGTCACCGGCCGCGAACTGCGTCGGATCGGGCTGCGCCGCCGCATGACTCAGGGCGAATGGTGCATCCTGTTGCGTGGTGATCGGCGCGCCGGTATGGAAGCGCAGATTGTTGCGCAGCTGTTCGTTGTCAATTTCCGCATCCAGCCAGACCGGGCTTTCCTGATCGACCAGCGTCAGCAGCAGCGCCGTGGCCGCCGGTGACAGTGCGCCCCAGCCCTGTTGCAGCGGCAGCGAGACCATCACGCCCGGTTCGCTCATCGCTTTCAGAATGCGGCGAAACGCGCGCTGCGCATCCGCTACCGGATGGTTAAAACTTGCCAGTAAAGTCATCAGTTATCTCCGCGAACCAGCGTAAAGAAATCCACTTTGCTGCTGGCGATCTCGCGGGCGCGCAGCTGTCGCTGCTCATCGCGCCACGCCGCCAGCGGGGTAATAATCTTCTCTTCCAGCAGTTGCCGGGTTTCCGGCTGCTGTAACAGCGCATCCAGCAGGGCGCAGCGCTCGGCATGAGCTTTGTCGCGCCCTAACAGGTAGCTGTAACCCAGAGTGCCGTCGCTGAGCTGCACCACAGCGCGCGTCACCGTGGCATCACCCATCACAAAGCGTTTGCCGGTGGCCCCCATCCGCGCCTGCAACCGCGTCAGCCCGATTTCTGCCGGACGGATCAGGGTAAAGGCGGGCTGGAGGTTAAGCGCCTGCCAGTGCGTCTCAAGCAAGGCGGCGCTGCTGTGCGCCAGCACCGACAGCCAGCGCTGGCGATCCGTTTGCTGTTCCATTAGTGCTCCAGAGTCAGTTCAATCATGTCGCCGCGCGTCAGGCTGACGGAGTATTCCGCCACCGCGCCATCACTGGTTTTGTTCAGGGTCCGCACGCAGAGCAGCGGCGAATGCAGCGCGATGTCGAGCTGCCGACACTCTTTGGCCTGCGCCCGGCGGGTGCTGATACGGGTCTGGGTGCGCACCAGCTGCTTGCCGGTGTGCTCCACTAAGAAGTCGTGCAGCGATCCGCTGTTAAATTGCTGAAGCTGTGGCCACCAGCTGAGGTCGGCGAGGAAATGGTTAATCAGGCAGAGCGGCACGCCGTTGGCGCGACGCAGGGTACGCAGATGAATGACGTTGTCGCCCTCTTTCACGCCCAGCGCATTGGCAACGTCGTTGCTGGCCGGACGCAGCACCGCCAGCAGCCGTTCGCTGGTGGGATGACTGCCCTGCTCCAGCAGGTTCTGGCTGAACCGCGCCTGGGCATGCAGCGGATAGTCATAAGGGCGCATCAAAACCAGGATGCCGACGCCGTGACGGCGCTGCAGCAGCCCTTTGTGCACCAGCTCATCCACCGCCCGACGCAGCGTGTGGCGATTCACCTCATAGTGATCGGCCAGCTGTTGTTCGGAAGGAAGATAGTCGCCGCAGCGGTAGCGCTCTTTCAGCGCCTGCTCCAGTTGTGCGGCAACAGCCTGATAGACAGTGGTCGGATGTCTGGATAACTCCATCACGATGAAATCCTCACGGGTTACAGAGTGGGAACGCAGTGAAAAGACGCTGCGGGATGGTGTTAGCTTGAGGGGATCAGATGACAGAACGGTGACGGGGGAGTGAAGGAGCGGTGAATGTGGAGGGCCTTAAGAAGTGACAACGAGAGCGATGCCCTTGCTGAAAACGGTACAAAAATTAATCTTAAGTAGACTTAAATTAGTTGTCATTAGTCATTTTCGTGACCTTAGCTTTTGTGATCGCTATCAACTCACATCAAAGCCAACTGCAAAATGGGTAAATACAAAATATTGCCAAAAACAGTAATTTTAGACTTTCAGAAAACACTGCATTAGAGCATAAATCTTTTTTTATCTTTATAAATCAAAAGCATAAAAAACAAATCACGGTCACACCCTTATCAAATGATTAAAATAATTGATGAAATAAGTTAGATTTAAGATTATTCTTATTTGAGGTTATTCAATAGAAGGGATACACAAAATGATCGTTGGGATTTTTTTAAGGTATTATAAAACCTATAGTGGCACTCATTACATTCCCTTATCAAGTGGGAGTCAGTTTTGCGGAATTGTAGGTAATAATGGAATTGGTAAAAGTTCAGTCCTGGAAGCTTTAGATTCATTCATAAATAACAAGCCATGGAGCGTTAACACTTCATTTAAGAAGGCTGGTAGCGATAGGCCAGCACCTCATATAGTACCTCTTTTTTTATTAAAGCATGATGAGTTACATGAATCACACCATGAAAAAGCTCGAATCCTCAGTAATTTAGTTTTAGGATATCATTCAGGAAACTCTGATATTACTGTTACTCCTACTACTAGAGGAATCGTAACCACCTTTTCAGAACACATAAAAAAGCTAAAGAGAAATATTGATATAAGTAAATACTTTTTAATCCCCTTAGGTGTGGAAAAAGATGGTTCAATAAGTATATCTATATTAAATGGGAAATCCTTATCCAAATTATCTGGCCTTCCAGAATCAGAAAACAAAATCCCTCAAGCAACTCTTTCGGATATGTTTGATTCTTTGATGTATCATGTAAGATACAAATATGAATACATTTACATACCTAAAGATATTGATTCTGCATCATTTACTAAACTCGAAGCAAATGAAGTCCAAAAATTAGTGGGCGAGTCTCTTGAACAAATAATTTCTCAAAGAATATCAAGTAAAACCATTGGCCAAATTAACACTGGGCTCACTAACTTTCTAACTGACGTTGAAAAAGAACTTGAAGAATACAGCTACAGAACATCAGGAGAGAGACAACTAAAAATCAAAAAAAAGGATGTATACAACCTTATAATTGAAGCTTTTTTCAACGTTCGAAAACTCAATAAGAGGCAGAATGGTGAATGGATAGAGATAAACTCCTTAAGTTCAGGTGAGAAGCAGAGAGCAATCATGGATATTGCGTACGGATTTCTCACAAACCATAGAGAAAACGGAGACAATCTTATAATAGGCATTGATGAACCGGAGTGCTCGCTTCATATGTCAGCATGCTTTGAACAGTTTGAGAAACTTTATTCAATAAGTAACATTATTAAGCAACTGATATTCACATCTCATTGGTATGGTTATTTACCAACTGTAGAAAATGGATGTACTACCGCAATTATGAAGAACAATGGTGAGCACCATTTTGAACTATATGATTTGGCTAGCTAAAGAGAAGAAGTTAGAAAAAAAACAAAAACTTCGTCTCAAGGTATGCCATTCGATATTAAAATAAAAAGTGTTAATGATCTAATTCAATCAATAATATCAAGCTGCCTAGCTGACAAACCTTACAATTGGTTAATTTGCGAAGGTTCCACTGAAAAAAATTATTTATCTCATTACCTCGGCGATTTGGTAGCAGGACATCGGTTGAGGATTGTTCCTGTTGGCGGAGCGAGTGAAGTTAAGAAAATATTTAAACACCTTGAAGCTTCTTACGATGAGTTTAAAAAAGACATGGTAGGGAAAGTTTTTTTACTTTCTGATACTGACGCTGAGCTAGTAAATTATGAAACGCCAGCAATGCCACACATAGTGTGTAAAAGAATTGTTAATTATGGAGGTAAGACTAAACTTGTTGACATATCATCAAATCCGGTATCACCTGCTACGGAAATAGAAGACTGCCTTAACCCAAAGGTTTTTATCGAGGTTCTTAAAGAATTTACCACTGATTATAATTTTTTAAGCGAACTTATTCCTACTGACCTTGGTGTAATTGAAGAGACTAGTTCCTCATCTTACTCCATGGATTTAAGACCAAGAAGTAAAATACAGCTTGACACCTTCTTCGACGCCGAAGGTATAAAATATGAATTTTCAAAGAAATATCAGCGTATTAGCAGAGAAGGTGAATTCAGAAGACCAGAATGGATTGATTTAATCGAGAAATTTTTTACAAGTGATAAACCCGTGAAGTTTATTTAGGTTCACCTTATTAAAAATCCACAACGTTTATACCACTTCGTCAACTTAACATTATCTACCCGCAAAGCTATGAATAAACCTCCCTTAAATAAGGAAGGTTTATTCAGTCTTAATATCATCTAAATTAACTGCTTGTTTTCAATAAACTTTCCACGTTACCACTCTTGCCTGACCTAATAAAGAACAGGATAGCAGCCGTTCGCTAATTAAAAATCCTCACTTACAGTAACTTTTCGCTCTCTATCTAAAAGTGTTCCCTACTCCATCACCCCTCTCCCAACCTTCTCTGACCCACTATCCGTCAGTGATGCTCTCACCTGCGGCAGGCTTTCCGGGTAATTCTGCTGAATAAACTCAATCATCTTTTCACGCACATAACAGCGTAAATCAAAGGCGATCGGGGAGTTCTGCGCGGTCATCAGCATCCTGATGGTCATGGTTTTCTCGGTGGTGTCGGTCACCTGCAGCACAGACGTTTCCTGATCCCAGAGTTTGGTTTCACTCAGCACCTTTTCAAAGTGCTTGCGCAGTGGCTCCAGCGGCATGGAGTAATCCACGTAAAGAAACACCGAGCCTAAGATCTGGGCGTTATTGCGCGTCCAGTTCTGGAACGGATTTTCGGTAAAGTAGGTAATCGGCAACACCAGCCGACGCAAATCCCAGATGCGCACCACCACATAGGTCAGGTTGATCTCCTCAATCCAGCCCCACTCTTTTTCTACCACTACCGCATCATCAATTTTAATAGGCTGGGTAAAGGCGATCTGAATACCGGCGAACAGATTGACCAGCGACTTCTGCAGCGCAAAACCAATAATGATACCGGCGACACCCGCACCCGCCAGAATGGTGGTGCCGAATTTCCGGACGCCAGGGAAGCTGAGCAGAATCAGCGAAACACAGAAAAGAACCAGGATAACAATAACTACTTTTTTGACATAGATAATCTGCGTGCGAATTTTGCGCGCACGAAGGTTATTGGAAATATTAATGTCATAGCGGATATAAAGCATATCCTGCGCCACGTTGGTCAGCCGGATTAAGACCGAGCAAAATGACATAATAATAAAGACATTGATGATATTGGTGATTAAAGAGAGAGATTCCGGGTGAAAATCGATGTAATTAACGCCGACATTAATCATTAATAACGGAATAAAAAAGAACATCGAGCCGCTAAGATGCTTCTCAAGGGATTTGAACAGCTTTCTGTCACGAATCTGCCAGTAGCGGATGAACCTGAGCAGAATAAGTCGGGCCAGGAATCCCAGCACAAAAGAGAGCGAGACGAGTAATACAACAGGCACCCATGACGGGAAACCAGATAACTCACCGAATAACAATGGCATTATTTTCCCTTTTAGTAAGCAGACAACCTCAGGCTGTCAGATAAGTGACCCACAGTAACCGTTGTCTTCACGGCTATCCGTTCGTAACACAATCAGCGCACATGAGTATGAACCATAGCGGCAAAGTTAACAGGAAATGCGCGGTGATGCAGCCAGAGAGGCTTTCGTGCGCCAGCCTTACGGCTACTGATAGGGAGGCAGAATATCAGCCTTCGTGTCACCGTCCGCCCAGCCCAACATCATTAAAATATCTGATACAACACAGCCATTTTTACGCTCTCCCTTTTTTAGCCCGCACTGGCCATCCGGCAACAAAAACATTACCAGAATCACTAAGCGCAACGCTTTGCGTGGACGTTTTTATGCAATCTGCTAATTTTTAAGGTGTTCCCCTGCTGCTGAGAAAAACAACAATATGATTAACACTCTTAAACTTTCCTCTGATTTTCGTCGCAGTTTCCTGCGTGAAGTCCTGGTGCCGCTGGTGGCTATTTTACTGCTGACGTTTGTGGGTGCAGGGGCTGCGCTATTTGTCGGCACCTCACTCACCAATGCCGAGGCCCGGCATCAGCAGCAAAGAATGATTGAAGCCTCTTTTTCACAGAGTCTGAATGAGCATCTGCGCCAGCTGCATAGCCTGTCGCGCTGGGGACCCTTTGAGCAGCATCTGGTGGAGGGCAACAGCGGCAGGTGGCTGGATGAGAATATTGGGCTGTGGCTGTATGAGATGTTCGGCCATCAGCTGATTCTGGTGCTGGACCAGCAAAATCAGATCGTCAGAGTCTGGCGCGAAGGCCAGCCGGTCTCCGCCCCTGAAAATGACCCGCTGATTGGTGAGGTGCTGCAAAGCCCGCTGATCAACGATCCGGCGCGCCAGGATAACGCCGATTATGCCCGAATAACAAATCGTGCCGCCGCGCTGGCTGTAGGTAACATCCAGCGGGAGAGCAATGCCCTGCCGCGTTTCCGGCTGGTGAGCCTGAAATTTCTCGATGACGGCTATCTGGCGGGCCTGGCGGAACGCAATCAGCTGCAGGGGCTGCACTTCTCCGACGGCACGCCACAGCCGGGGACCGGCGCGCGCTATCTGTTGATCGCTCAGGCGGGCGAGGCGGTTGGCTATCTGAACTGGATCCCCTCCCGTCCCGGTGCGCAGATGCTGCGTACCATCGGGCCATCCACCGGGCTGGCGGTACTGGCGATATCCCTGCTCTGCCTTTATATGGTGCGGCGACTCTGGAACTCGTCGGTGAACCTCTCGCAATCCATGCTCAGACTCGGCGCGTCAGAGGCTCAGGCACAGCATCTGGCGTTTCATGATGTGCTGACCGGCCTGCCGAACCGCGCACTGGTCGAAGACCGCTTAACCCAGGCGCTGGCCCTGGCGACGCGCCACGATCAGCGTGTGGCGCTGCTGCTCATCGACCTCGACCGCTTTAAAACCATCAACGATACCCACGGCCATCACGCCGGCGACGAGCTGATTATCGCGGTGGCACAGCGCCTGAGCCATATCGTGCGGGCCAGCGATACAGTTGGACGCATCGGCGGCGATGAATTTATCGTGGTAATGCCGGACGTCGATAATATCGGCCAGGTGCAGAGCCTGGCGCAGCGCATTATCGATGAACTGAGTGAGCCTTTTACGCTGTTTGGCAGCGATGTCTGGAGTGGCGCCAGCATCGGACTGGCACTGGCACCCAAAGATGGGGTTGATCGGCTGGAGCTCATGCGCAAAGCGGATATTGCGCTGTATGAGGCCAAAAGCGGCGGGCGCGGCACGTACCGTCAGTTTGAACGGGCGATGGATGAGTCGGTGCGGACCCGGCAGACCATCGCTGCCGATCTGCGTACGGCGCTGCATACCCGTCAGGGGCTGGAGGTGTGGTATCAGCCGCTGATGGATATTGGCGGTCAGCAGATGGTGGGCATCGAGGCGCTGTTGCGCTGGCACCATCCGACGCGCGGCCTGATTGCGCCCGTGGAGTTTATCGCGATTGCCGAAGAGACCGGCCTGATTATTCCGCTGGGTGAATGGGTGCTGGCTGAAGCCTGCGTCACTCAGCAGCGTTTTCCCGAGTTGCTGGTGGCGGTCAACATCTCGCCGGTACAGTTCCGCTCTACAGGTTTTGTTGAGCGGGTGATGGCGATTGTCAGTCAGAACGGCGGCGATCCGAAGCGTCTGGAACTGGAGATCACCGAAGGGGTGTTAATCGAAGATGAACGTGAAGCACGCGCCATTATTGTGGCGCTGCGTGACGCGGGCTTCCGCATTGCACTGGATGACTTTGGCACCGGTTATTCAAGCCTTAACTATCTCAGCAACTTTCCGGTGGATAAAATCAAAATTGATCGCTCATTCACCCAGTCACTGGGCGTGGCGGAAAATTCAGTGGCAATTGTTGAATCGGTGGTGAAACTGGGTCACGCCATGGGTCTGATGGTGACGGCAGAAGGCGTCGAGACGCCAGGACAGATGTCTGCACTGGCAGATGCCGGCTGTAATCAGTTGCAGGGCTATCTGTTCAGTCAGGCGGTGCCCGCCGATCAGCTTGCGGCACTGATGAAAACTATTGCGCCAAACAACGCGCTGCAAGAGTGATCACTGATGTGGAAAGCCTGAGCGCAACGTTGTGCTCAGGTTTTCCGGCCGCGTGATGCATCTGAGATCAGAAGATCAACGTCGCCCTTCACTCGTCGTCGCGGAAATTTAAAGCCCCAGGCTATCCAGCAGCGCGGCAGAATGGGCGACCGCGCCAAAGATGCCGCCCTGCATATGGATCATGCTCAGCGCCGCCTCATGATGACGCTGCTCGGTCGCAGCACAGCAATCGGACAAGACCAGGCACTCAAAGCCGCGATCGTTGGCTTCCCGCAGCGTGGTGTGGACGCAGACGTCGGTGGTAATGCCGGTGAGGATCAGATTACGGATGCCGCGGCTGCGCAATATCAGCTCCAGATCGGTGGCATAAAACGATCCCTTACCCGGCTTATCTATCACTACTTCACCCGGCAACGGTGCCAGCTCGGGGATTATCTCCCAGCCCGGTTCACCGCGTACCAGAATACGGCCGCACGGTCCCTCATCCCCGATGCCGGCGTTCATCCGTCGCGAGCGCCAGCGTTTGTTGGCGGGCAAGTCGCTGAGGTCAGGCCGGTGTCCTTCGCGGGTATGGATAATCGGAAACCGGCGGGCGCGCATCGCCGCCAGTACGCACTGTAATGGGGCGATAGGCGCGCGGGTCAGACTCACGTCATAGCCCATGCTGTCGACATAGCCGCCCACGCCACAGAAATCAGTCTGCATATCAATCACGATCAGTGCGCTGTCAGCTGGCGTAAAAGTGCCGTCAAACGGCCAGGCGTAGGGGGTTGAATTAACGCTATAGTCGGACATTGCTGTTCTCCATTATCGGGCGCGGCATGCGCATTCTGCTGATCAGGCTGTAGCTGATGGCGGCGGTCACCAGACCAATAACCGCTTCACCGAACTCGGGGAAAGCCACGTGGGCGATCACCGCACACAAGCTGCCAATCGCCCAGGCGGCAAACGCGGTGCCACGAAAACGCTGCGCCGGACGCTGCTCACTGATGCGCGCCATAAAAATTAAATCCACGATCATCACGGCGCCAAACGGCGGCACCACAATACCCAGCAGGCTGAGCCACTCCAGGAAGTAAGACCAGACGCCCGCCAGCGCCAGCACGCCGCCGATGGCCCCCAGGATCAGCGTCCAGAGCCGCATTTTGCTGCTGAACAGATGACTGAAGCCTACCGCCCCGTTGTAGAGGCAGTGCGTGCAGACCGATCCAAGATTGATAAAGACAAACAGGCAGGCCACCACTGACAGAAAGGCGCTGTGCCCCATCAGCATCGGCAGGAAGTTACCGCCATTGGTCAGCGGATCGACCGCGGCACCCACGGCCACAATCACCACACCGAACAGGTAGGAGATGACGTTGGCAACCGGGAAGGCAGAGAACGCGGCGATCACCGCCGAACGGCCATTCTTCGACCAGCGGGTAAAGTCAGCGGTCATGGTGCCGGAGTCGGCAAATCCAGCCACCACCATGGTGACGGCGGTGCCCATACTCATCGCCCCCGCTGCACTGGCGCTGCCCTTCCACTGCGTCACCACGGAGAAGTCGTGTTGTTTGCTAATCAGCCACAGCGCCACCATTCCCAGCACCACAAACAGCGGCGCGGCGATCATCCCCAGCACCGACAACGCCCGCACGCCCAGGAATGTGATGCCGGTGTAGAGGATCATGGCAAAGGCCGTCACCGCCAGCGCGTTCCAGCCAAAGGTCTGATTAATCACCGTGCCGGTGAGGCCCGTCTGGAAGGCATACCAGCCGATCACCACCGTCGAGAGAAAACCCGAGACCAGGATGTAGCCTTTGCTGCCAAAGGTCCGTCTGGCCTGCAGGGCGAAATTCATTCCGCTGTTACCGGCGTACCAGCTCAGTGCGCCGACATAGGCGAACAGTACCAGGTTTCCCAGCAGAATGGCGATCAGCGCAGGCCAGAACCCCAGATGCCAGGTGATGATGCCGCCAAACAGCGCATTGGTGAGGATCATCGGAAATCCAAACCAGACGGCCGAGACGGAGCGGGTAGAATGACGGTGCGACAGCGGTACTGGCTCATGTTCAAACTCCTGCTCCAGCGCAGGCGTAGTCGACGTTTTCATTGGGCGATTCCGGGTTGAAGGTGATTCCACGGCTGAATGCGCTCGAAAGCGGCACTGGCAGCCAGCACTAAGGCATCATCAAGATGACGTCCGACAATCTGCAGACCAACGGGCAAGCCGCTGGCGGTAAAGCCGGCGGGTACGGACGCGGCAGGCTGACCGGTGAAGTTGAAGGGGTAGCAGAACGAGAGCCAGTGATCACTGCGGACCATGCGGTCATCAATGATCTCCGGTCCCTGCATCCCCAGCGGAAACGGCGGCACCGCCAGCGTCGGGGTAATCAGCAGGTCAAAGCGCTGCATAAAGCGCCACAGGCAGTTGCTGACTGCTTTGCGGGTGGTGATGGCATCGGTGAAGTTTTCCGCCCGCCAGTCGCGCTGCAGCATGGCGACCAGATGCGGCGACATCTCGCTGCCCTGCTCCGCCATCATCTGGCGCATGCCGGTAAGATCGCTCTCCATCGCCACCAGCGCGCCAAAAGCCGCCGATGGATCAGTGAAGCCCGGATCGGTCAGTTCCAGTTCAGCACCGATTTCAGCGGCAAAACGCTGCACCGCCGCGCTGACCACAGCCCGCACTTCCGGGTCAACGGCCACATAGCCAAAATCCGCGCTGAAGGCGATACGTAATTTACCGGGCAGATGGTGTGGCGCGCCAAGCCAGTCCACATCATTGCAGGGAATCGAGTGGCGATCGCGCATATCCGGTCCGGCCATCAGCGACATCATCAGCGCGGCATCGCGCACGCTGCGCGTCATCGGGCCGATGTGCTCCAGTGACTCCCAACTCGACACGCCGGGGTAGCGTTCATCACGACAGCCGGGCCAGAGCGGCACCCGGCCCATCGACGCCTTGAAGCCGAAAATACCGCAGTGCGCCGCCGGAATGCGTACCGACCCGCCGCCGTCACTGCCCAGTGCAATCGGGCAGAGCCGCGCCGCCACCGCCGCACCTGAACCGGCGCTGGACCCCCCTGGCGTCATGCTCAAATCCCAGGGATTCCGGGGCGACGGAAACAGTGGATTGTGCCCGACCCCGCTGTAGCCAAACTCCGGTGCGGTGGTTTTGCCAAGCAGAATGGCGTCGGCGGCCAGCAACCGCTCCACCGTGATGTCGTCATCATCCGGCACGAAATCTTTGTACGCCGCCGAACCGGAGGTGGTTCTGACGTTTGCGGTGCAGATTAAGTCCTTCACCGCCAGCGGTACGCCCGCCAGCGCGCCCAGTGTTTCACCGCGTGCCCGTCGGGCATCCACGGCGCTGGCCTGTGCCATCGCCAGTTCAGGCGTCGGGGTACAAAAAGCCTGTATCGCCGGTTCCCGCTGTTCCATCCGTGCCAGCGCCGCCCCGGTCAGCTCGCACGCCGACACGTCCCCGCTGCGAATCAGCGCGGCCATCGTGGTGGCATCTTCGTCTAATAAGGAGTCAAACATGGGTTACCTCGCCAAAAGTTTACCTCTCGGCTAGTGCATGAAGCGTGCCAGTTAGCGGTGAATCATCCGGTCTGAGACGAGGATGCCAGATGGAATACGGGCTGGGATACAAGATCGAATTCTTATGATGCCAGGCGGAGGCGGCTGTTTATTTTTCAAGCACGATGATGGCGCAGGCCTGCGCGATAAGGGGGCGTAATAGCTGAATGGTTTGCGGGTTGGTTTACAAAACGATGTCAGTTATCAGCAACAGCAACAGATATGCTGGAATGAATAACCGCATTTTTATCATGGATATTTGACCGGTCTGAGCAGGCACTGAAAAATCACGGCTTAAAGATTCACATGCAGCCTGCAGGGATGATAAGTGCGCATTGAAGAAGATATTTATCTCGAAAACTACGAAATCAGGCGAAAAAGATTCATTTATGATCGTCAGGTTTATCACAGCTACGTGTTTGTTGTCGGTAATGAGACTTACACCGTCATCGTTGGCGACCGGATAGATGAACAAACCTTTAACCGCATCGGATACCGGATGCCACCCGGTATCGCCTTTCCGGTTAACGGGCTGGCTGAAGTCTGTTTTGACGTGTTCGATGGTCTGGAGTGCCTGGGCGATTTCCGCCATATCAGCTTTGCAGGATTAGGCAGTGCTGTCGTTTTCAAAAGCGTACTCCTGGCGTTAATGGCACACCATGAAAGCTTCTTTACAGGCGGTTTTGTTTTCCAGGCTGCATCAGGAGAGATCGTTGACCGCAATCGCCCGACACCCCTTGAGGAGATCTACGATGCTTTGCTTGGGTTAAAAAATGAACTACGCTACAATCGCCGGACAGGGTTGCCAAAGAAAGCGCCGCAACCTTTAATCCCGGACTGTTTCCGGGCTTATAAAGTAGTGACTACAGGGAGAGCTTGCTATGTCGTTTTACAATAAACACGATGAAATAACCCCTTTGGCTCCGGTCGAAATCAGGTATAAAGAGTTAAGGGCACTATTGATAGCGGAATGGCTGGCCAGACCCGATCTGCCCGCCATTAAAGCCCAGTTAGCTCAGAGGAAAAAACGCTCCTCATCTGCCCTGTTGCGCCGTAAGCTGAAAGAGCTCAATGCGCGCGAAATGCAGAAAGCTAAGATCAGCGCTTAACGCTTAAAGGCCCGATAAACGGGCCTTTCGTATTTTTATCAGCTTCTGGCTCATACGCGGGCGGCTTTCTGCCACCCGTACAGTATTAACCTCTACTCCGGAAAATCTGTCTCCACCGACGTCTGTTTCCACGCTTCGATCTCAGCCAGCCGCTCTTTAAGCTTACTGGTCACGGCATCATGGCCCCAGGCGCCCATCACCAGATGGCGTGGCGGGTTGTCATGCTCAGTGATAGCAATCATTGCCGTGGCGGCCCGCGCCGGATCGCCCTTCTGAGTGCCGCTGTATTCGGCGGTGGCTTTCATGCGTGCGGCGGCGGTCTCTGCATAGTCCGGCAGCGTGCTCGGCGTCTGATGCAGGGAGCGTCCGGCCCAGTCGGTGCGGAACGGACCTGGCTCAACGCAGGTAACGCGAATGCCCAGTGGTCCCGCTTCCAGCGCCAGTGAATCTGACCAGCCTTCCACCGCATGTTTGCTGGCAGAGTAGTAGCCTGAGCTGGCAAAACCAATTAAGCCTGCCACCGAGGTAATGTTGATGACGTGGCCGCTGCGCGCCTTTCTCATAGTGGGCAGCACGGCGCGGGTCAGGGCAAACAGGCCAAAAACATTGGCATCAAACTGCGCGCGGATTTCGCTTTCCACACCCTCTTCCACCGAGCTCTGATAGCCGTAACCGGCGTTGTTTACCAGCACATCAATGGTGCCGAACGTGTCCAGCGCCGCTTTGACGGCCTGGTCGATGCTCGCCTGGTGGGTGACATCCAGCGTTACTGCCAGCGCGTTGTCGTGTCCCTCAACCAGATCGGCAATGGAAGAGGTATCACGTGCCGTCACGACGACCTTAAAACCACGCGCGATGGTCTGCTGCGCCAGTTCACGACCAAATCCGGTCGAACATCCCGATATTAACCAGACAGGGCTGGAGTGAGCAGTCATGGTAAGACTCCCGTTGATGATGAAGTGACTGGAGACCCGGACGCGAGTGCATCCGGGATTTAAGGTTAGCGAGGCGCGGCTGCCCCATTTAGCCCTTAATGCTTTTTATTGAACAGCTGGCTGGCGGTGTCGCTGATGATCTGTGCCGCGCCGCGATCGCCTTTCACCATCGACGCCATAAAAGCTTTCGCCTGTTTAAAGGTGATGTGCGGCGGTAACGGGGCAACTTCCGGATCGGTTTTCACCTCCAGCAATACCGGGCGATCGGCGCCGAGCGCGCGCTGCCAGGCCGCCGCCAGATCGTCAGGATTATCGACAAAAATACCGACCATCCCCAGCGACTGCGCAAACTCCGCATACTTCACGTCCGGCAGTTGCTGCGAGGCGTCAAAGCGGGGATTTCCCTCCATGACCCGCTGCTCCCAGGTAACCTGATTGAGATCCTGGTTGTTGAATACGCAGACGATCAGCCGCGGATCGGCCCACTGCTGCCAGTATTTCTGGATGGTGATCAGCTCTGCCATATTGTTCATCTGCATCGCACCGTCACCCACCAGCGCCACCACCGGTTTGTCGGGATGGGCAAATTTTGCGGCAATCGCATAAGGCACCGCCGCGCCCATACAGGCCAGGCCGCCGGAGAGCGAGGCGCGTTGTCCCTGCTTAACCCGATAGTCGCGGGCGAACCAGTTGGCACAGGAACCGGAGTCCGAGGTGACAATGGCGTTATCCGGCAGTTGTGGCGACATCTCCCACACTACCCGCTGCGGGTTGACCGGATTAGCCGGTGCCATGGCGCGCTCTTCCATCAGCGTCCACCAGTCGCGCACCTGAAGCGCGATATCTTCCTGCCAGCTGCGATCCTCTTTGTGCTCCAGCAGCGGCAGCAAAGCGCGCAGGGTTTCAGCCGCATCGCCATGCAGGTTCACTTCGCTGGGATAGCGCAGGCCGAGCATGGCGGGATCGATGTCGATCTGCACCGCACGCGCCTTGCCCTCTTCCGGCAGGAATTCCGTCCACGGGAAGCCGCTGCCGATCATCAGCAGGGTATCGCAGTTCTGCATTAAATCGGATGAGGGTTTAGTGCCGAGCAGACCAATCGAGCCGGTTACAAATGGCGCATCGTCCGGCAGCACATCTTTGCCCAGCAGCGCTTTTGCCACGCCCGCACCCAGCACATTCGCAACCTGTACCACCTCGACGGCGGCGTTGCGTGCGCCTGCGCCAATCAGAATTGCCACTTTTTTACCGGCGTTAAGCACCTCAGCGGCGCGTTGCAGATCGGCTTCATAAGGGATCACTTTAGGACGCTGATAGCCGCTGCCGGAATGGGTAAAACCGTGCAGATGCTGTGGCGGCTGCCACTCCTCATCCTGAATATCTTTTGGGATAATGATCACCGCCACGCCGTTTTGCGCTTTGGCGATGCGCACGCCCCGGTCGAGCAGATGGCGAACCTGGGTCGTGGTTGAGGCTTCCTGAACGAAGTTGGCGACGTCCGAGAAGATGCGATCCAGGTTCATCTCCTGCTGGTAACTGGCACCCCGCGCGGTCGCTTCCGCCTGTCCGGCAATCGCCAGCACCGGGGCATGATCCATTTTGGCATCATAGAGTCCGGTCAGCAGATGGGTTGCGCCCGGGCCGCCGGTCGAGAGGCAGACGCCCAGCTCGCCGGTGAACTTCGCGTGCCCGGCCGCCATAAAGGCCGCCATCTCTTCATGGCGCACCTGAATAAATTCGATGCCGTCGCCTTTGGCGTTAGCACGCTGAATGGCGCCCAGCACCCCGTTAATCCCGTCTCCCGGATAGCCGTAGATGCGTGTGACGCCCCACTCTTTCAGGCGCTGGACAAAAAAATCACTGGTTTTCATGCTCATCGTCGCGTTTCCCCTTGTAGTCCATGCAGACTTAAAGCGTAGTAGACGATGGGCAATCGCCGTTAATTGTTCGCCATTGCAGGGTATCGCTGACGCAAATCACTGAATATTTGTGCCATATCCGCCGTTTCGCCTATCTCTGCCACCGCCCGGAATACCTGCGTTTTCAGGAAGTGACGCCAGCTCACCGGCGCGCTTGCCAGAAAGGCGGTCAGTAACTGATAACGCTGCGGCGTCCAGAGCGTTTCGAAGCGACTCCGTGCTTCGCCGTGCTCAAAATGGTGCGCAGCCTGCTGCGGCATCGAGGCGCGCAGGCGCTCTGTTGCCGCCTGATCCACGCAGTTATCTGTCACCACCACGCCATACTGCGTCCTGGCTGCCGCGACACTGAGATAACCGCAGCGCACATCCTGCATCACCGCATCGGCATCGCGCTGTGTCGGCAGGCCATAACCGCCCGCGCCGGGTCCGCGCACTTCGACCACGTCACCCGGCAGGCAGTGGATCACATCAGTGTTACCGTGATTGATGGCCTCACCGTCGCGCCGGGTACGGAAGTAAGAGAGCGCCCCACTCTGGCCGCCGACGACACCCGCCGAGGCAAACACCGACCGGTTACGATTGCGCGCGGTAATAGTGGTATTGGGCGAGAAAATCTCAAACGCCATTTCGGTGGCTAAGCCGCCGCGATAGCGACCGGCTCCGGCGCTGTCCTGGGCCAGTCCGTAACGATGAAAGCGGATCGGCACTTCCGCTTCGTTGATCTCAATCGGGGTATTTTTCAGAAAGGCTGAAAGCCCGCCGGAGCCGTCAGGCCCATCGTGACGTGGCGTGCCGCCCGCGCCACCGCCCACCGGACCCAACGAGGCGACCACGCTGCGGTTCTGCGTCTGGGTGCGGATGTTCATGATTGAGTTGCCGCCCGGTGAATTCGCGGGCAAACGCTCCGGCATCGCCAGCGAGAAGACGCCGACAGTGGCAATCTGCGACAGTGCACAGGTCAGGGAGCGCATCCCCACCGCTGCGGGCGCTTCACAGTTCATGACCGTGCCAGGCGGCAGGATTGCCCGAGTGGGTCGCAGCGTACCGGCGTTAAGCAGCAGCGAGCGATCGAGCGTAGAGAGCACATAGGTGACGCCCACCAGCGCCAGCGGATGCCGCTCACGTCCGCCAGTCGGCATGTTCAGCGACGAGGCCAGCTGCGGGTCGCTGCCGGTGTAGTCCAGCTCCAGCTGATCGCCCTGCACCCGCAGAGTAATGGCGATACGGCAGGGATAACCGCCCTCGCCATCTTCATCGGCGTAGTCGGCATAGAAGTATTCCCCGTCGGGAATGGTTTTGATAATGCTGCGCGCCTGCGCTTCGGCGTAATCGAGAATGCCCTCAATGCCCTGCAAAAAATCGGCGATGCCAAAGCGGGCAATAATGTCGTGGATTTTACGCTCGCCGACGTTCACCGACGCCAGCTGGGCTTTGAAATCGCCCCAGTTCTGATCCGGCACCCGCACATTAAGCCGCATGATGCTGGCGACCTCCTCATTGAGTTGCCCCTGTCGCATGATCTTCAGCGGCGGGATGCGAATCCCCTCCTGCACGATATCGGTCAGCGAGCGTGACAGCGAGGCGGGCACCGCGCCGCCGACGTCGGTGTTATGAATGTGGCCCACCACGAAGCAGACAATTTCACCCTGGTGGAACACCGGTTTCCAGATGTGGATATCGGGCGAGTGGGTCGCCACGTTGCCGGCGTAAGCGTCGTTGGTAATGCAGATGTCGCCGTCAGCGTACTCTTCAATCAGCGCCAGCACCGGCGCATAGTCGATGCCGCTGTACCAGGGCGCGCCAAAGCTGCGCGGCGAGGCAAACGCCAGGCCGCTGCGGCTGACAATCTGACAGGAGAAATCTTCCGTCTCTTTCACAAAGGTGGAGTGCGCCGTGCGCATCAGGGTAAAGGCCATCGCATCGGCAGCGGCGGCGCAGTAGTTCGCCAGGATCTGTAAGTTACGTCCATCAATCGCCATGTTATGCCTCGTTCGCCGTGATCAGCAGATTACCGAAAGAATCGACCGTGACGCCCATGCCGGGCGGCACGCAGGTGGTGCAGTCATCCTGGGCGATAATGACCGGGCCACTGAGCTGATGTCCGGCGCGCAGCGCCGAACGCAGCACCAAATCAACCTGATGCCAGCCGCCGTCGATCCACGCCCTGGTCTTTTTCAGTACCGGCACCGGTTCTGTGGCCGGAGCCAGTGGGTTAATCACCGGTTTCGGCGTCGGTGAGGCAATCACCAGCCGCAGGTTGATCAACTGCACGGGAGCCTGCGGGTCACAGTGACCAAACAGCTGCTGGTGCTGCCGGTCAAATGCGTCATGCAGCGCAGTGAAATCCGCCTGCGCCAGCCAGTTCGCCTCCAGCGGCACATCGATCTCAAACGACTGACCGCGATAGCGCATATCCGCGCTGAACTGCAGGCTGTAAGGCATATCGCTGCCGTGCTCCTGTGCCAGCCAGCCACAGGCGCGCTGCTGTAAGGCGTCGGCTTCACTGGCTAAGGTGTCGGCCAGTGCGGGCGTCAGATCGCCGTAGAGCGTGCGGATAAAGTCGTTGCGAATGTCCGCCACCAACCCGCCCAGCGCGGACAGCACGCCCGGCGTCGGCGGCACGATCACGCCCTTCATGTTCAGTTCGCGGGCCAGAAAACAGCCCATCATCGGCCCGGCACCGCCAAAGGCCAGGAACCAGAATTCACGCGGATCGAGACCAAAGCGCGACAGCAGGCCGCTGGTATCGCTGTACATGCTGGAGATCGCCAGCTGGATGGCGGTTTCCGCCGTTTCCTGCACCGTGACGCCAAGCGCATCGGCCAGCGGCTGCCAGGCCGCACAGGCGGCGTCTACATCAACAGTGACGGCGTTATAACCTAACGCGCCATGGCCCATCATGCCGCAGGCGGCAAAGGCATCGGTGGCGGTGGGCTGTGTGCCGCCGCGCTGGAAGCAGACCGGGCCAGGCAGCGATCCGGCACTGTCCGGCCCCATCTGCAGCACGCCCTGACCATCGATCCACGCCAGCGAGCCACCGCCCTGACCCACCGAGGTGACGGCGACAGAAGGAATAAAGATCGGGAAATCCCCGATGATTTCGCCATTGCCCTGCGCCACTTTGCCGTCGATGATCACCGCCACGTCGGCGCTGGTGCCACCGATATCCAGGCTGAGGATTTTGTCAAAACCGCAGGCGCTGGCAAGATAGCTGGCACCAATCACCCCGGATGCGGTGCCGGACAGTACCATCTGCACGCATTCGCGTTTCGCCTGATCGACGCCCATCACTCCGCCGTTGGATTTGGTGATGCGGGGCGGCGGCCTGACGCCGAGCCGGTGCAGCGCCTGCTCAAAGGACTCCAGATAGTGGATCACCATCGGCTGCACGTAGGCATTAATGGTGGCGGTAATGGTGCGTTCATATTCACGGATGATCGGCCAGATGTCGGCGGAACAGGAGGTCAGCAGTTCAGGAGCCACCTCGTCGATAATCGCCTTCACCGCCGCTTCATTGTGCCGGTTGCGATAGCTGTGCAGCAGTGACACCACAATGCCCTGACAGCCTGCCGCTCGCGCCTGGTCTATCGCGTCGAGCACGCTCTGGCGATCCACCGGTTGCAGCACGTTGCCGTGCGCGTCGCTGCGTTCGCGGATGGCAAACACCCGATCGCGGGTAATCAGCGGAGCAGGACGCCGGGAGAAAAGATCGTGGATATGCGGGATTTTAAGCCGGGCCAGCTCCAGGACATCGCAGAAGCCCTCCGTGGCGAACAGTGCCAGCCGCACGCCGCGCCGCTGGATCACCGCGTTAATGCCTACCGTGGTGCCGTGGGTGAAGTAGCCAATCTCAGCGGGGTCAATACCCTGATGCTGCTGAAACTGCGCCAGCCCGGTAACGATTTCGCTGCCTGGCTGATCCGGTCGTGACAGGACTTTCAGGGTGTGAATCTGGTTCGTTTGCTGATCGAGCACGGCGAAATCGGTAAAGGATCCGCCAATATCCACGCCAACGCGGTATCGCATATCGGGGTAACTCCAGTGTCAGGAAGGGGGAAATTCCATCAGTGCCTCGGGATGCTGCACCACACGCCAGCCGAGCCGCTGATAGACCTGATGGGCATCCTGGGTTGAGAGCATCCAGCGATGCACCGTTTGCAGCTCCGGGTGTTCACGGACGCAGGTCGCCAGCCAGCTGCCCAGCCCGTGACCGCGCCAGTTTTCATCAATCATTACGTCGCACAGCCAGCCAAAGCGGGTGTAGTCGGTGATGAGGCGGGCAAAACCAATCTGTCTCTGCTGGTGATAGAGGCCAAACGGCAGCGAACCGGCAATCGCCCGCACGGTTTTGGCCAGCGGCTGGCCTTTGGCCCAGTACGACTTCTCCGCCAGCTGGATGTGGATCCACGCCAGGTCGAGCCGCTGGCGGCTGGTGGAGACAGTGAACGCCTCGCGCTGCCACTGCTGGTCAGCAATTTGCAATGAGTCCATGACAACTCCTTGTATCGGTTGAAAACAGTGTAAAAGGGTTCGCCCAACGGTTGAGGCTGTAGCGCGCTACAGAACCGGCTGTTGCGACTGAATTTTGCGTCATGAAGAAATTTTATGCTGAGGGGACATCTTGCAGATTAACGGGAGAAATAAAGCGGATGGGCGAACATAAGTGCGGCTGGGGTGAATCGCGAAAGAGTAAGCAGAAACAAGGCAGTTGACGGCCCTCTCTCCACCGATGAAGGTGGCGAGAGCGACGCCAGGCCGCCCGTTACACGCCGAACTCCACTGAATTGTGCTTGCCGATCAGCGATCGCAACGGCACGCTGCTTTTCATGATCGGGGATTTGATTACGATATAGCTGAAGTACTTGTCGATGCCGATCTGGGCATCGAGCATCTTTTCAATCACTTCCTGGTAATGTTCGATGCTGCGGGTAATAAAGCGCAGCAAATAGTCATAGCCGCCGGTGATCAGATGGCACTCCATCAGCTCATCGACGTCGCGCATCGCACTTTCAAATTTCATAAAGTCTTCGCGGCGATGGCCTGACAGGGTGACTTCGGTAAAGACCGTCACCGAATCGGTAATGCGGGTGAGATTAATGTGCGCTTCATAACCGGTGATAAAACCGGCCTGTTCCAGACGCTTGACCCGTTGCAGACAGGGACTGGGCGAAAGGCCTACGGCGTCGGCGAGGTTAACATTGCTGATACGGCCATCTTTCTGGAGTTGCACCAGGATGTTGATGTCGATGCGGTCGAGTTTCATTAAGCCGTTCATAGCACCCCCTCATTGTCAGAGCCTATCCCGCCAGGCGTCATTGTTGCAGGCAGTCTGGAGACGGACAGCGCGCAACTACCGGCGCGTACATGGCGTACGGGAGGATTATGCGCATTGCCCAGGTTCAGACTGACAAATTAAATAGCCTGATGGCCAGGCTATTAATTAAATGTGCAGAACCTCCCGAAGGTATATCACGCTTTACCGTAAACGCGCCAGCGCTTCGCAGTGGTTATACCAGCGGGAGGTTTTCAAATTACTCTAGCAAAATCAATGAGGAATACTGGTTCAACCCAACCGGCCAGTGGCGCGAGCCAGCGCAATATCGAAGATATGCAGCGCCTCTTCCAGCTGTGAGTCGGTGGTGACCAGCGGTGCCAGGAAACGGATAGTGTTGCGATGCAGGCCGCATTTGATCAGCAACAATCCTTCCTGGCAGGCGCTATCGAGGATCTTCTGAGTCAGCGCCGCATCGGGACGACCGGTTTCGAAATCGAGAATTTCCACCGCCTGCATAAAGCCCACGCCGCGCACATCACCGATGCAGGCATATTTATCCGCCAGCTGTCGCAGACGGGCATTCAGCTGTTCGCCGAGCTGACAGGAGCGCTGCAACAGATTTTCCTGCTCAAACAGATCCAGCACCGCCAGCGCCGCCGCACAGCCCAGCGCATTGCCGCCGTAGGTGCCGCCTAACCCGCCAGGCGTCGGCGCATCCATGATCTCTGCACGCCCCACTACGCCGGAAATCGGCAGACCGCCACCCAGGCTTTTCGCCAGCGTGACCAGATCGGGTTTGATACCCAGCTGCTGGAAGGCGAACATCGTGCCGGTACGCCCGAAGCCGGACTGGATTTCATCACAAATCAGCAGAATACCGTGCTGGCTGGTAATGCGACGCAGCGCCTGCATAAAGGCGGGACCAGCGGGCAGGAAGCCACCGTCGCCCTGAACCGGCTCAATGATAATCGCCGCGACGCGCTCCGGCAGGATCTGTACCGCGAACAGCTGGTCCATCGCCTTCAGACAGTCCGCTTCGGTGATACCGTGCAGCGGATTCGGGAAGGGCAGACGGTAAATATCGCCAGGGAACGGGCCAAAATTCTGTTTGTAAGGCGCGGACATGCCGGTCAGGGTGACACCCAACAGTGTGCGTCCATGAAAGGCACCATCAAAAGCGATGATGCCGGAACGCTGAGTATGTGAGCGGGCGATCTTCACCGCATTTTCTACCGCTTCAGCGCCGCTGGTGAAGAAGACGCTTTTGTACGCCTCATCGCCGCCCACCAGTTTGTTCAGCCGCTGCGCCAGCTCAATGTAACCCGGATAGGCCACCACCTGAAAACAGGCGTGAGACACCAGACCGAGCTGGCGGGTTACCGCATTGACCACCGCAGGGTGATTATGGCCGACATTCAGCACGCCGATGCCGCCGACGAAGTCGAGATAGCGATTGCCCTCCACGTCCCATACTTCACTGCCTCTGGCGCGTTCGATCACCAGCGGATGGGCGGTAACGATACCGCGCGGCACGTTCTGCTCGCGTGCATCCAGTAACAGGCTGTTATCGGAGTATGCTTGCTGCTCTGCCATGACATTCTGCATTTTAAACCCTCATCCACGTAACGTTCGGTTGGCTCAAGTATCGCAACCCGCTGGTGCCTCACGCTGCCGTAATTCCCCAGGCAGCGGCATTTCCTGTCAAAATCCCGCTGCATTCAGCAGGGAAATTTCTCTGCCAGTGCCTGACGAATCAGGGTGACAAAGACATTAACGCCATGCGGGATCAATGCATCGTTGAAGTCGTAAGCGGCATGGTGCAATGGCTTGCAGGGTGCCGATCCCAGCCACAGATAGGCACCGGGGCGCGCCTGCAACATAAAAGCAAAATCTTCCGAGGTGAGCGCGGGCTGCGGCGCGGCCTCAGCCGGGATGGTTGCCTGTGTCAGTGCTTCAAGGCAAAACTGTGCTTCAGCAGCGCTGTTCAGGGTGGCCGGGTAGTAGCGCACATAGCTGACCTCTGCGTGCAGGCCGTGGGCGGCAGTGATGTGCTCCGCCATCTGACGCAGGCGCGCTTCAATCGTCGCCTGCGCTGCCGGGCTGAAGGTGCGTACCGTGCCGGTGATGCTCGCCTCCGCCGGGATCATGTTGTGCGAAAAGCCGCCCTGCATCCGGGTAACGGTGAGCAGCGCCGTTTCGCACGGATCCAGGGCGCGTGACACCAGGGTATTCAGCTGAACCACCAGCTCGCTGGTTGCCAGCAGAGTATCGCGTGTCAGATGAGGCTGCGCGGCATGACCGCCTCCGCCCAGCACCCGAATATCAAAGCGGTCAGCCGCCGCCATGATTGCGCCGGGCCGGGTCTGCACCTGGCCAAGCGGCAGTTCTGGCCAGTTATGAATGGCGTAAACCGCCTCACAGGGAAAACGACTGAACAGGCCGTCGTCGATCATCGCCTGTGCGCCCGCCAGCCCCTCTTCGGCGGGCTGGAAGATAAAGCAGACGCAGCCATCAAAGCTGACGTCGCGCGCCAGTTTTTCTGCGGCTCCCAGCAGCATCACGGTGTGACCGTCGTGGCCGCAGGCGTGACTCACCTGCTCTGTCCTGCTTTGCCAGTCGGTGCCGCTCTGATCCTGCATCGGCAGCGCATCCATATCAGCCCGCAGGGCGATCATGCGTTCACTGCTGCCCTTTTTCAGTATTCCGACCACGCCGGTTTTGCCGATGCCCCGATGCACCTCAATGCCCAGCTGTTGCAAAAAATTGGCCACGATGTCACTGGTGCGCTGCTCCTTAAAGCCCAGTTCCGGGTGCGCATGCAGGTCGCGGCGAAGTGCCACCAGATGTTCCATTTTAATATCCTCGCGAACGGTCAATCTCACCGTGCAGCGGTTCGCCACGCTGATAGCGCCGCAGGTTTTCCAGCAGTGCCGCTATGGCACTCTCATTCTGCGTCTGGCTGGCAATGTGGGGTGTGAGCCAGATGGCGGGATGGTGCCAGAAGGGATGGCCCGACGGTAACGGCTCCGGGTCGGTCACATCGATCACGGCGGCACGGAGCTGCCCGCTCTCCAGCGCCTGCAGCAGATCGTCCTGATTCAGCTGGGGACCGCGCCCGGCCTGCACCAGCGCCGCGCCCTGTGGTAGCTGATTAAACAGGGTGCGGTTAAGCAGACCCTGTGTGGTGTCAGTCAATGGCAGCAGGCAGACCAGAATCTCGCTGTGCGCCAGAAACGCCCCGAGCTGATCGTCACCGTGCCAGCAGCGGACGCCGGGAATCTGGCGTGGTGTGCGGCTCCAGCCGGCACAGTCAAAGCCCAGCGCCACCAGTTGCGTTAACGCCGCCCGACCCAGTTCCCCCAGCCCCATCACACCCACCCGGCGCTGCGCGGCCGGTAATGCCGCATGTGCCAGCCACTGCTGCTGGCGCTGCTGATGGAAATAGCGCGGCATGTCACGGTGCAGCCCGAGCACCGCGAAGGTGACATATTCCACCATGCCCTGCGTCAGGCCTGGCTCGATCATTCTTATCACTGGCAAATCAGGCGGCAGCGCAGTGAAGTCAAACTGATCGGCCCCGGCACCCACCGAGAACAGCAGTTTCAGCCGGGGAAAGAGCGCGGTGATGTCAGCCGGTGGCTGCCAGGCGACCAGCGCCTCAGCCTGCTCTGGATCGCCGGTCTCAGGCCAGATATGCAGCTGAATGTCAGGCGCATGTGCTGCCAGCCAGCGCTGCCAGATGCGGCCACGTTCCGGCTCCGATTTATAGACGATATGCATCAGGCCATCGCCTGCGTCATCAGTCCAAACGCCTGCATACCCTGCGGCGTCCAGGGCGTACCCCGCACCATCGTGGTGGGCGCATCGATCTGAGGGATGCCGAGGCTCTGTAGCCAGGCGGCCATCGGCAGCGCGGCATCGGTGTCGATGCGAAGAAATTCCCCCTGCAGCGACTGCATCAGCGTGGCGACCAGCGCCTGCGCCACCGGGAAGTCCGCTGCGATCACTGGGCCAATCGCCCAGCCGTGACCAAAGCGGCGCAGGCTGGCGAAGCCCTGAATCTGCTGATGGTCATCCTGCAACAGCACCGTCTGGGTGTCTCCCAGGAGATGGTCGAACAGTGCCGGGCGGTACATGCCGTGCGCCTGCTGATCCAGCCTCACCAGCGTGGTGTGATCGGCCAGTGTTGCCGGACGCAGTTGCAGCCCAGCCGGGATCACGGGTTCTGGCAGCGTGGTCAGTGCGCGGGTCTGGTGCTGGCGAATCTCACCGCAACTGACAAACCCGAGCTTTTCATACAGCCCTTTGCCCATTTCAGTGGCGTGCAGACGCACATTACAGTCAGGCAGTTTTTCCAGTTGCGCCAGCATCAGTTGCTTGCCCAGGCCGCGCCCCTGCTGCTGGTTATCGACAATGATCAGTCCCAGCGTGGCGGCACTGTCGCCCCAGCGCCAGAGCACGGCGCTGCCAATCAGCTTGCCCTGCTCCTCAATCACCGTGCCCTCGCCCAGTTGCAGCGCCAGCGCCCAGTCTTCACGTCGGTGGGGCCATTTGAGTGCCTGCGTTAAGGTGAAACAGGCGTCGAGATCGTCCGGCGTCATTGCGCGTATTTTCAGGCTCATTGCAGGTCTCCTTACATCATGCCTGGCGTTTCAAGTCCGCTGCCGTCAACCAGACGGCTGTAGCGATAAGGGGTGGGATCAACAACTGGCGTAGCTTCGGTCGCCAGATCGGCCGCCAGTCGTCCGGCACCCGGTCCGATACCGAAGCCGTGGGCGCTGTAGCCCGCCGAGAGCACCAGCCCCGGCAGTTTCGCCACGGTGGAGATCACCGGAATCGCGTCCGGGGTGCTGTCAATCATGCCGCCCCAGGACTGCGCCAGCCGCAGGTTCGCCAGCGCCGGGTATTCACGACGCATCGCCGCCAGTCCCTCTTCCACGATGTTTGCATCGGCTGCCGGATCAAGAATGCGCATGCGCTCAAACGGCGACTCGCGGTCGAATGCCCAGCCCCCCATCGCTTCCGGGCCATTGAAGAAGGGTGACAGGCCAAGATTCAGGGTGAGATTCTTGCGGCGGCTTTTAAACGTCGGGTAGAACTGTCGGGCATAACGCAGCCCCTGCGCGCCCGGCTCCAGACGCCCACGCCCGGAGACTGACACGGTGTAACTGCCGTCCATCTGTGGCCGACAGGCGAAGCCTGGGGTGTAGAGTGGCATCGCAATCGCCTGTTCTATTGGCTGCGTGCGGAAGGCCGTACCAATCACGTTGCCGAGCGGCAGGTCGATGCCGTGACGACGGCAGAACATCGAGGTCCAGGCCCCGGCGGCACAGATTACCCGGCTGGTTTTGATCAGCCCGCGTTCAGTCCAGACGCCGCTGACCCGTCCGGCGGCGATATCCAGCCCGCGCACCGCACACTGCTGAAACAGCAACGCCCCCTTTTTCTGTGCGCCGGCTACCAGTCCCGGCGCGGCCAGACGTGGCTCGGCGTGACCGTCAGTGGGCGATGAGAGGCCGCCCCGCCAGCTTGTGGTGCTGCCGGGCGTCATCGCTTTGGCTTGCTCAGCCGTGAGAATTGAACTGTTTACGCCATAGCCTTTTGCCATCTGGTTCCACTTATCCCAGGCCGCAATGTCTGACTCCTCCTGCGTGGCATAAACCAGTCCGCTACGGCGGAAACCCAGCTCTTCGCCGGTTTCCTCGTTAAGCTCACCCCAGCGTTGCAGCGCATAGATAATCAACGGCAGTTCGCGCTCATCACGGTTCTGCTGGCGACACCAGCCCCAGTTGCGGCTGGACTGCTCCGCCCCTACCAGGCCTTTTTCAATCAGCACGACTTTTAGTCCCTGTTTCGCCAGCTCCCAGGTGGCAGCGGCACCGGCGATACCGGCGCCAATCACCACCACATCGGCGGAATCGGGGAAATTCGCACTGTCCTGTACATAACGAATCGGTGCAGGCATAACAAGATGACCTCTGTTGTCAGTATCCGGTCTGGCACAGGGCAACACGGCCACTGTGCGTTGACCCGTGCCGCCTGCACAATGCATCAGTGCTGTGCAGGCGGATTGATCAGGGTGCCAGTTGCTTCAGGCAACTCACTCTGCTTTTAAAATCTCTTCATGCTCATCCAGCCAGCCCTGACGCAACTCCGGCACCGCGCGTTTCAGCCGCTCGAAATACAACTCGCTGGTCGGCTTGTCGTAGTCGTTGCGCGCCAGCTGGGTAACGATGCGACCGCTCTTCATCACCACGATTTCGTCGCACACCGCACGTACGGCATGCATATCGTGGCTGATAAAGATCACCGACAGGCCCAGCTCACGGCGCAGTTCGCTGATTAAGTCGAGTACAGCGGCGGCCACCACGGTGTCCAGCGCCGAGGTCACTTCATCACACAGAATCAGGTCCGGTTCTGCCGCCAGGGCTCGCGCCAGATTGACGCGCTGCTTCTGTCCGCCAGAGAGCGCCCAGGGACGTCGCCACAGCACGCTGCGCGGCAGCTGCACCAGATCCAGCAGCTGATAAAGTCGCTGCTGCCGGGCCGCACCGCTCAGGCCGTGAAAAAGCGTCAGTGGTCGTGACAATATGCGTTCAACGCTATGGGCCGGATTCAGTGCGGTATCAGCCATCTGAAATACATACTGAATGCGCCGCAGCTCGTTGTCAGGGCGTTTTTGCATATCGCCCGCAATGTAGTGGCCGTTAAACAGGATATGGCCGTGACTCGGGGCATTAAGTCCGGCAATGGCGTGTGCCAGGGTGGTTTTGCCCGAACCTGACTCACCGATAATGCCAATCGCCTGACCCTTCCACAGCCTGAGGTTGATCTCCTCCAGAATGCGCACTTTCGGATGACCGTCATTACCGCGCGGGCCATAGCCTGCGCTGAGGTCGCGTACCTCCAGCAGCGGCTGAATATCGGCGGCAACCGGACACCAGTTGCTGGGCCGCTCTTTCTGCCGCGCTGCCTCCATCAGTAAACGGGTGTACTCCGCCTTTGGCGCGCCAATCAGATTTTCGGTGCTGCCATACTCCGCCATTTTGCCGCGCAGCAGCACCAGAATCCGGTCTGCCATCTGTGCAACCACGGCTAAATCATGACTGACATAGATGGCAGTGACGCCGCGCTGCACCACCACGCGGCGAAACGCCTTCAGCACTTCCACCTGCGTGGTCACATCCAGCGCGGTCGTAGGTTCATCGAGGATCACCACGTCAGGATCGCCAATCAGCGCCATCGCCGTCATCAGACGCTGCAGCTGTCCGCCGGACACCTGGTGCGGAAAGCGGTCGCCAATAGTCTCAGGGTTCGGCAGCGCCAGCTCACGAAACAGGCCAATCGCCTTCTCTTTCGCCGCTTTGCGGGTCAGGGTACCGTGGATGACCACCGGCTCAATTACCTGGTCGAGGATCTTCATGCCCGGGTTAAACGACGCCGCCGCACTCTGGGCGATATAGGCGACTTTATTGCCGCGAAACGCGCGCAGCTGGCCCGGTGTCAGGCTGTTAACGTCGGTGCCGGCTACGTGAATATTACCCTCGGCGATGCGGCAGCCGCTGCGGGCGTAACCCATCAGCGCCATCGCGATAGTGGTTTTCCCCGAGCCGGATTCGCCAATCAGCGCCAGCACCTCACCCTTCTGCACGGTGAAGTGAATGTCGGAAACCAGGTCAATCTCTTCGCCGCGATCGGTCTGCGCAGTAACCCGCAGTTTATCCACCGAAATCACCGGCATGGCGGTATGTGGTGTCACGTTCATGCTCCCTCCTTCGCCAGCGTCATCGGACGCATCGCCTGCAGGCTGTCTATAAACAGGTTGGCGCCAATGGTCAGGCTGGCAATCGCCAGTGCAGGCATCAGCACCGCAGGCGAACCGTCAAACAGCCCCTGCATATTTTCACGCACCAACGTACCCCAGTCGGCGTAGGGCGGCTGAACACCCAGGCCCAGGAAGCTCAGGCCACTCAGCAGCAGCACGATATACACAAAGCGCAGACCGAAATCCGTCAGCATCGGGTGCACCATGTTGGGCAGGATGTCGTGAATGGCGATATACCAGCGGCTTTCGCCCCGCAGCCGTGATGCCCGGACGTAGTCCATGCTGCGCAGCGAGCTGGCCATAGCAAACGCGATGCGGAACGCGCCCGGCCAGTAGGTGAACACCGCCGTGAGGATCAGCATCGGCAGTGAGGAGCCAAATACTGCGACAATCATCAGCGACAGCACTTTGCCCGGCAGCACCAGCAGCGCGTCGTTGACGCGGCCCAGTAACTCCTCCAGCCAGCGCCCCGCCACTGCTGCCAGCAGCGCCAGCAGCGTGCCGATCAGGCTGGCCAGCAGCGCCGCACTCAGCGCCAGACCGATAGAGAACTTCGCGCCGTAGAGAATACGGCTCAGCATGTCGCGCCCAAGGTAGTCGGTGCCCAGCAGGTTATCAGACGTCAGGCCGCCCATCAGTGGGCCGCCGCCGATGTCATCAATGCTGTGCGGGGCCAGCGGGGTGCCGAATACCGCCATCAGCAGCCAGAACAGCGACATTATCAGACCCAGCCGTCCCGACCAGGAGAGCGACTGTAAGAAACGCCAGGGCAACGAGAGAATATTCATGCGCTTCTCCATTTCGGGTTAAAGGCGATAGTCAGAATGTCAGCCGCCAGCAGCAGGACCAGGTAGCAGGCGGCGAACAGCATTACGCAGAGCTGCACCACCGGCAGGTCGCGGTTACTGACCGCATCCACCAGTTGGCTGGCAAGGCCGGGATAGCTGAAAATGGTTTCAATGATGATCACCCCGCCAAACAGATAGGAGAGGCTGAGTGAAATGGCATTGGCGATGGGGCCGACCGCGTTAGGCAGTGCGTGACGCAGCACGGCTCTGAGCGGCGAAACCCCTTTCAGCAGCGCCATCTCCAGATAAGGACTGTCGAGCTGGTTGATAATGGCTGCCCGCGTCATACGCGCCATCTGTGCCACCAGTACACAGCAGAGCGTCAGCACCGGCAGCGCATAGGCTTTGAGGTAACTCAGCAGGTCGCTGTCCGGGCTGCCGAACGACATCGCTGACACCCAGTGCAGCTTGACGGCAAAAATCAGCACCGCCACCGTCGCCACCAGAAACTCCGGCACGGCAACCGTCGCCATGGTGCCAATGACCAGCGCCCGATCGAGACGGGATCCGCGATTCATCGCGGCGATAATCCCGATAATCAGCGCCAGCGGCACGCAGATCAGCGTGGTGATGCCCGCCAGTTCAAAGGTGGCGGGAATCCGTTGCGCCACCAGCTGTGAGACAGGCAGATGGCTGGCAAACGAGGTGCCAAAATCGCCCTGAACCATGCCTGTCAGCCAGTGGAGGTAGCGCATCAGCAACGGCTGATCGAGACCCAGCTGCTGCCGTAACGCCGCCACCGTTTCCGGTGTGGCGTTCTGGCCGAGGATCATCTGCGCCGCGTCACCCGGCAGCAGGCTGGTGATGAAAAACACCACCGCCGAGACGATAAGCAAAGTCAGGATGCCGGCGCCAATCCGCCGGGCAATCAGGAACAGCATGTATCGGTTCATCGGCGTACTCCTTCCTCAAATAACGTATCAGGCGCTCAGCCACGCAAACTCATGGAAGCGATAGCCCATCATCATGCCCGATGGCCAGGCCTCCACCCCTTTGACCTTTTTGTTGTAACCATCAGTGGAGCTGATAAAGGTCGGGATAAGGGTGCCGCAGTGGTCATAAATCAGCGTCTGCATGTCGCCATACATCTGCTTGCGTTTCGCCTGATCGCGCTCACCGCGTGCGGCAATCACCAGCTGATCAAACTGGGGGTTTTTCCAGCCCGATTCGTTATTCGGGGCGGTAGAGAGATAAAACTGTGAGAAGAGCATGTCGAGCGTCGGACGCGGATTTATCGAGCCATATCCCACCGGATCTTTCATCCAGTGCGAAGACCAGTAACCGTCATACGGCACGCGTCGCACTTTGACGTTCAGCCCTGCCCCGCGCGCCATCTGCTGGATCATCTGACCGCCTTCGTTCGCCCCTTCGATATTCGGCGTGGTAATGATCTCCACCGTGGAGCCGGCCATGCCCGCTTTTTTGATGTGGAACTTCGCTTTTTCAATGTCCAGCGGACGCGGTTTGAGATCGGCGTTATAGAGCGGATGCCACGGCGGCACCGGCGTGTCATTACTGACGTCGCCATAACCCTGCAGCACCGTTTTCACCAGCATTTCACGTGGCTGCAGATATTTCATCGCCAGCACAAAATCTTCGTTGTTACCCGGCTTCACGTCTGTGCGGATAATCAGGTTGGTGTACATACCCGATTTACTCTCCAGCACGCCAAATTCGCTGCTGGCTTTGATGCGCTTGCAGTCGGCAGCGGTCAGGGTGGAGACCATCTGCAGATCGCCTGACATCAGGGCATTGACGCGTGCCGCGCCGTCGGTAACGCCAATCAGCTCTACCTCATCCAGATGTGGCAGACCAGGCTTGTAGTAGTTAGGGTTTTTGGTGCCGATGGTGCGCACACCCGGCATAAAGGCTTTGCAGACAAAAGGACCAGTGCCGATGCCTTTGCTGAAATCTTTGGTGCCGTCCGGCACGATCAGAAACGGCGGTGTCGCCAGCATATAAGGGACGTCGAAGTTAGCGCTGCTCAACTCCAGCTGCACCTCATTGTCATTGACCGCGCTGAAGCTTTTGAACTGGTCGGCCAGCTTAAAGGCGATAGAGGCGATGGCCGGATCTTTGTGGCGGCTGAGCGAGTAAATCACATCTTTGGCGGTCAGCGGTTTGCCATCATGGAAGGTGACACCCTGACGCAGTTTGATATGCCAGGTAATGCCGTCGCTGGAGTCCAGCGATTCAGCCAGCGCCGGTTGCGCCATCAGATGTTTATCCAGCTCGGTCAGGCCGCTGTAAAACATGAACTGTCGGGTGTAATCCGCGCTGTTGTTGCTTTTGGCCGGGTCGAGCGTGTCGGTGGCAGAGGCATTCGACATCGCCGCCCGCAGTTTACCGCCTTTGACCGGCTTGTCATCCGCCAGTGCCGCCCCGGAAAAACCAATCAGGCCGCTGCTCATCACCGCACCCGCGGAGAGCATTTTCATCAGACTCCGACGTGAAAGTGAGCCTTCGGTGATCATGCGCGTCAGTGCCGGATTTACCGCATCAGCGTCGTTATTATCAAATTTACTCATCTCTGTACCCTCAATAGTCAGGCAAACCGGGGATCGTGTTCTGGCGGTGCTGGCAATCTGGCGCCCAGCACCCGACGGGTCGTTATGAAAGGCGATCCTTTGCTTTGTAATAGAGTCCTGCGAGCGGTAAAAACCATGGCTTGCCGTGATAACCGGGCAGCGCGGGCCATGTGTCGCGCTGCCAGGGATTTTCAGTGCGCTTTTCGGCCAGCAGATCGGCCATCACCCGTCCCATCCACACCGACATCTGAGTACCGTGGCCGCTGTAGCCCAGTGAATAGAAGAGCCCCTCCTGTTCACCCGCGTGCGGCAGACGGTCGGCGGTCATGTCGACCATGCCGCCCCAGCAGTAATCCACCTGCGCCTGGCCAAGCTGCGGCAGCATCTGCGTCATCGCGTGGCGCAGGATCTCGCCGCTGCGCGAATCCGACGTCGGGTTGCTGACGGCAAACCGCGCCCGCCCGCCAAACACCAGGCGGCGATCGGCGGTGGTACGGAAGTAGTTGCCGATATTCAGTGAGGTGACGTAGGTGCGATCGTTTGGCAGCACCTGGCGCAACAGGGCCGGGTCGAGCGCTTCCGTCACCACAATAAAGCTGCCGACCGGCACAATGCGGCGCTGGAACCACGGAAAAGGGCCGACGTTGGAGCAGCCAGTCGCCATCAGCACTTTGTCCGCCAGAATGGTGCCCTGTGCGGTCTCTACCCGATGCTGATAACCCTTCAGGCGTTCTAACTTCGTCACGGCGTGGTGCGGGAAAATCTTCGCGCCGCTGCGGGCCGCGGCCTCAGCCAGCCCGATGCCGAACTTGCCCATGTGCATCTGACCGCCACGCTTCTGCAGCAGGCCGCCGTGGAAATCATCACTGGCGATCTCGTCACGCACTGCCGTTTTGTCGAGCAGTTCTATCTCCGGGTCAACGGTGCGACGCATCAGTTCATATGCTTCCTGCAACGCGGCCACATGCGACGCCTTACTGGCGAGCTTGAGTTTGCCGCACAGCCGGAAATCGCAGTCGATCGCTTCATCCTGGATCAGTTGCTGGACATAGCTCACCGCGTCGTCAAACGCCCGATAGAAGCGGCTGGCCTGCTCAAGCCCCTGGCTCGCCACCAGCGAGGCGAAGTTCTGCGCCACACCGGTGTTGCAGTGGCCGCCGTTACGCGCCGAGGCCTGGCTCATCACGTCGCCACTCTCCAGCAGCACCACGCTGACACCGCTACGCGCCAGGTTAAGGGCCGCCGAGATGCCGGTGAAGCCGCCGCCAATCACCACCACGTCCGCCTGTGCGGGCAGCGGTTCGCGTGCGGCACCGGTAAAGGCCGGAGCGGTGGACTGCCAGAACGATTCCAGTTTCATGGGGTGTTCCTCAGAGTCCGACGACGCCAGGCAGGCCGCCGATATCGTTGATTTCGGTGTACTGGTAATACGGATTCGCCGGTTCATGACCGCGATTGACCCAGACTTTGTTTTTGATGCCGAGATCGTGGGCAGTCATCAGGTCATAGCGGAAGCTGGAGGAGACGTGCAGGATCTCCTCCGGGCCGCAGCCGAGCTTATCCAGCATGTACTCGAAGCCCTTCATCTGTGGTTTGTAGGCCCCCGTCTCTTCTGCCGTGATAGCCATATAGATTGGTGCGCCCAGACGCGGTTCGTGATGCGGAATCAGGTCTTTCATCGAGTTGGTCAGCAGCACCAGCGGAAACTCTTTAGCGACCTTCGCCAGCCCGGCAGGTACGTCGGGATGCGGACCCCAGCTGGCGCAGTCGGTGTAGATAAAGTCGCTGTCAGCTTTGTCCCAGCGGACGCCCCACTTTTTACAGGTGCGTTGCAGGGCATTACTCACCACGTCGTAATAGGGTTTCCACGCGCCGAGTACCTCATCCAGCCGGTAGCTGGAAAAGTCGGTGGTAAACGCGTGCATTGCGTCAGGGTCGACGCGGTCGCTGAAACAGCGCTGCGCTGCACCCGCCATATCAAAGCGAATCAGCGTGCCATAACAGTCGAACGTGATGAATTTCGGTTTAAACAGTGCCATGTAACACCCTCGTCATTGTCAGTTGCGCTTAGAAATCGATGAGTACACTCTTCTGGCGCTGGCAGGCCTGAAACGCCTGACGGCCTAAATCTTTACCAATGCCGGAGCCGAGAAAGCCGCCGGTCGGAATGATGAAGTCGCCGGAACGGCCATAGCGGTTGATCCAGACGGTGCCCGCGTCAATAGCGCGCATTGCCCGCATCGCACGCGGCAGGCTCAGGGTGTGGACACCGGCGCAGAGGCCATAGGTGTCATGGGCCGCCATTGCCAGGCCCTGCTCTTCATCATCAAACGTCTGCACTGTGAGCACCGGGCCAAAAATTTCCTGCTGGACCGCCGGGTTGTCCTGCGTCACGTGGCTCAGCAGCGTGGGCTGCCAGAACCAGCCGTCGTCGGTGTCGGCAAAACGCTCACCGCCCACCAGTACTTCAGCACCCTGCACTTTCGCCGCCTCAATAACCGAGCAGACTTTGTTGCCCTGGCGTTCATCGATCAGCGGCGCGTAGCGGCTGCCCTCCTGCCAGGTGACGCCCGGTTTAACTTCCCGGCAGAGTTGAGCCAGCCGCTCAACCAGCGGATCGGCAATGTTGCGCTGCACAATAAGACGGGTGCCCGCCACGCAGGCCTGACCGCCGTTGGCGGTGAAGCCGCGCAGAATACGCTGGGCCAGCACCTCAAGGTCACCCGCGTCATCAAACACCAGCTGCGGACTTTTGCCGCCCAGTTCCAGCGTCACCGGTTTCATGCCGTGCTGCGCGGCATCGCTCATAATGCGTTGACCGGTCAGCGTCGAGCCGGTAAACGAGACTTTGCGCACCAGCGGATGTTTTACCAGCGTGCTGCCCGTCACCGCGCCACTGCCCTGTACAATGTTCAGCACGCCCGCCGGTAAACCTGCCTGGATCGCCAGTTCGGCCATGCGCACGGTAGAAAACGGGGTCAGTTCAGAGGGTTTAAGCACGACGGCATTGCCGGCCGCCAGCGCCGGTCCGCATTTCCACGACGCCATCGACAGCGGGAAATTCCACGGGGTAATCGCGGCGATAACGCCATAAGGTTCGGCAATCAGCATGCCGAGGCTGCTGTCGCGGGTAGGAAAGAGATCCCCGCTGTATTTGTCGGCGCATTCGGCATAGAAGCGAATCGCTTCGGCGGTAAAGGGGATTTCATGCAGCACCACGTCGCTGATCGGCCGGGTTGAACCCAGCGCTTCCAGCTGTGCCAGCAGCGTATCCTGCTCAATCAGGTCGGCCCAGCGCCGCAACACCCGTCCGCGTTCACGCGGCGGACAGCCGGACCAGCCGCTGGTTTTCAGCGCCTGGTGCGCCACGGTGACGGCACGATCGACATCCTGTGGCGTAGCGTCCTGCAACGTGGCATAGACTCTGCCATCCGACGGACGTTTAACCTCAAAGGATGCGCCCTGGCTCTGGCAGTGCTGGCCGCCAATATAATGCCCAGCCGGAAGAGAAACTTTTTCAGGGTCGAAACTTAACATGGAAGAATTCCTTATTTGTTACACCCATCAGTTGCTGACTTATTAGCGTATTCAACGGCAGATTTCTGCTGTGTTAATAAGCTAATGCAGAAAGTATGCCAGCCGGGCAAAAAATAAAAATGCGTTTCAAACAGCGCAAAAAAATTTTCTGCCGTATTGATGAAGGAATTTTTGCGGAATTGCCGAACAATTAAACAGATGATTTACTTCACAAAATTTATGCACTCTGCGAGTGCAATGCGCACGGAAATTGCACCACGACGGATATCAATGAGTCAGCGTTGCATCCGATGACAGATTTTCACCGTCAAATAATCGACCTGCTTCACATCGTTGATAAATTTCCCTGTTATTCAGGGTGCAGATAATTAACGACAGGCGGGAACAAGGATTCACGCAAAAAAAAACGCCAGCCCAAAAACAGGCTGACGCGGTAAATAGAGTGGAATGATTCAGAGACTGCCGATATGAAATGTTTTTTGTTCCAGATACTCATCAATCCCATAACGTGATCCTTCCCGGCCAATACCGGAGAGTTTCACGCCGCCAAACGGCGCAACCTCCAGGGAAATCGCGCCCGTATTAAAGCCGACCATGCCAAACTCCAGTGCTTCCGCCACCCGCCACGCCCGTCGGATATTTTCAGTGAAGAAATAGGCTCCAAGGCCATAAGGCGTGTCATTCGCCATCGCGATCGCCTCCTCTTCATCATCAAAGATAAACAACGGCGCGACCGGACCAAACGTCTCTTCATGAGCGATGCGCATGGCGGCGGTGACCTCACCGAGCACCGTGGGCTGCACGAAGGTGCCGTTGCCCTGGCTGATGCCGCCGGTCATCAGCGTTGCTCCCTGACTGAGCGCATCATCAATGTGGCCATTTACTTTCTCCACCGCACGGCTGTTGATCAGCGGGCCAATGGTGCTGTCGGGTGCAAAGCCATCGCCCACTTTCAGGGTGGCAACCGCGTCAAGCAGCCGGGCGGTGAAGCGTGGATAGATGTTCCGCTGCACCAGAATACGGTTAGCGCAGACGCAGGTCTGCCCGGCGTTGCGGAACTTGCTGAGCATGACCCCCGCGACGGCAATCTCAATATCCGCATCATCAAACACGATCAGCGGTGCGTTACCACCCAGCTCCAGACTCAGTCGCTTGATGCTGTCGGCGCTCTGTTGCATCAGTAACTGTCCGATGCGGGTTGAACCGGTAAAGGAGATTTTACGTACCGTGCGGCTTTCGGTCAGCGCCGCCCCAATCTCTGTGGGCAGGCCGGTCAGCACCTGCAACACGCCAGACGGGAAGCCGGCACGCTCTGCCAGCACCGCCAGTGCCAGCGCCGAGAGCGGCGTTAACTCAGAAGGTTTAACGATAATCGGGCATCCGGCGGCCAGCGCAGGGGCAACCTTGCGGGTGATCATCGCAATCGGGAAGTTCCACGGCGTGATTGCGGCGGCAACGCCCACCGGCTGTTTCAGCACCAGGATGCGCCGGTCCTCGCTGGGCGCGGGAATGGTGTCGCCATAAATACGGCGAGCCTCTTCCGCGAACCATTTTACGAAGCTGGCGCCATAGAGCACTTCGCCTCTGGCTTCCGCCAGCGGTTTGCCCTGCTCGGCGGTCATGATAATCGCCAGGTCGTCTGCGTGTTCAATAATCAGTTGATGCCACTTTTCCAGCAGCGCGGCGCGGCTGGCGTTGGGGGTTTTGCCCCAGCTGATGCGCACCGTTTCCGCATACGCTATTGCCTGATCGGTTTCAGCACGGCCCAGTGCCGGGATGGTGGCCAGCGTTTCGCCCGTGGCGGGATCGGTAACCGGCAGTGTGGCGCCCTGATGCGCATTCTGCCAGCGTCCATTAAACAGCGCCTGCTGGCGCAGCAGATCGCTATCGTTAAGTTTTAATCGCGTCATATCATCCCCTTGTGGTCAGCTGATTCCACTTTATCGCGCCGGGTCAGCGCAGGATGTTGTTGTGCGGGGTGAGAAAGGTCGGTAAGCGAGTTTTTTGCGGTGATTTGAAATTTTATGCCGTGCGGAAACAGGCGCGCATCCGGGTGGATGCGCTGTGTGCTTAAATCTGGAAGTCGATAACCGGTTCGTCGTCATTGCTGTAAGAGAGCGCCTGACGTTTGATCTCTTCCAGCGACAGGTTGGCATTGCAGAGTTCCAGGAACTGCCAGACGTAGTTGCGTTGCAACTGGCCGCGCTTGAGGCCGAGCCATACGGTGCTGGCATCGAACAGATGCGTGGCATCGAGGCGCACCAGCTCTTCACTCTCTTCAGTTTCACATGCCTGATCGGCCAGTATCCCGACGCCTAAACCGAGTTTGACGTAGGTTTTCACCACATCGGAGTCCTGAGCGCTGAGCACGATATCTGGTTTTAAACCGGCCGTCTGGAAGGCGCGGTCAACCCGCGAACGTCCGGTGATACCCTGCCGGTAGGTGATCAATGGATAGCGGCTGAGCGTGCTCAGTGAAACCGGCTGGGTCTGCACCAGTTCATGTTCTTTCGGCACCAGTAAGGCGTGATGCCAGCTGAACCAGGGAAAGGCCGCCAGACTGCTGTTGTTGACCAGTAATTCACTGGCGATCCCAATGTCCGCCTCACCCGCCAGCAGCATGGTGACAATTTCCTGCGGCGAACCCTGATTGAGTTCAAGCCGGACGTTGGGATAGAGCTGACGAAATGCTTTGATCACTTTCGGCAGGCTGTAGCGTGCCTGAGTATGGGTAGTGGCAATGGTCAGGATGCCGCTGGTTTCATTGGTAAAGACATCGGCCAGACGTCGCACTTTGCCCGCTTCATCCAGGATACGCTCAGCGATGGCCAGCAGCGCTTTGCCCGGCTCGGTCATCCCCAGCAGGCGCTTGCCGCGACGGATAAAGATCTCAACCCCGAGTTCATCTTCCAGGTCACGAATGTGCCGACTTACTCCCGACTGGGAGGTAAACAGTGTGTTAGCGACTTCCGTTAAGTTAAACTCACAGCGGGCCGCCTCGCGGATGATTTTAAGCTGCTGGAAATTCACGGTATTTACCTCCCTTTACCTAATCTGATTACCTGATGGTAAGAATTATTATTGATAACCGGAAATACTAAAAAATTCAGATTTATGACTTTAGGGAATAACGGGGTGGGTTTTGGGTGCAGAGAGGTTTGAGATGGGCGGCCGGACTTCAGAGTTTGACTGAAACCCGGCCTGGGGGAGAGGCTATTTTACAGAAGGCGATAGATTACGTATTCTGGCGCTCTCTGCTTTCATCTCTTCATAGCTTGCTTCCAGGATCCACAGACAGGTCGCACCCTGGTCAGTTGCCAGTAGCGCCAGACGGGTTTGTTGATAAAAATCCTCTATAAAGGCTGTAGGTTGCTCAGCCGGAACGCTGCAGACAATGTCTGTACCTGCCATATGGGGCCAGGATCTGGCGTCAATAACCCGGAGCGTCTCCAGCACGCCCGGGGTATTCTTTGCTAACGCCGAGGCAAGAGCATCCTCCATCCGGGTTGCCTGCTGAACATCAGCCGTAACTGCCAGTTGGGGCACTTTTGCAAGCCAGGCTTGCTCTCCTGACGCGATGCCCTTCAGCGAATTTTCCCAGTCGGATGTATTCGCTCCAGCCCAGACCGCGAAGGGCAGAAGGCCAATCAATATCAGATATTTCATCGGACCACCTCCAGCGTCCCGCCTTCACGCAGCACGCGTCGCCGGGTTGCAAGTGACATAATGATGCAGCCTTCTGAGGCGAAGCCCGCTGGCTTATTGACCCTTTCGCCATGAATGCGAAATGCCGAACGGCCAAAAGACTCTCCGGAAGTCTGCACCAGAATAATGGTCAGGGGTCCTTTTGATGTGGAGTGCCCTGCAATTCTGTACGTTCCCTGAGGAAGGGGCCCCATCCCTTTTACATGCTGGCGATCGGGATTATTTTTGTTAGTCAGACTACCTGAGTAGCCGGCCTCAATAAATTCACTATTGTGGTATAAGTGACCCGTGCTTTGCTCATATGTCCATGTCATCGTTATATTCCTTTATGCTGTCACTCGATCATTCCAGCTGTCCGAGTGGACGATATTTCCGTCTGCATATCGCCAGGTAATTTTTTCGTAAATCAGCTCTACAGTTTCCAGATGATCCCGCGCCTCACCATAGCGGGATTTAACGTCATACATCATCGGACCCACACAGATAACGGTTACGCCTTCCATCAAAGTATTGAAATATTCCACCTCCTGCCCCGCGTCATTTATCCGGTAAAATCTTATTTCCGCTGAGCAAAGCTTTTGACCTGAGGTCACAGCCCTGTAAAGACAAGGACTGGACTTATCGATCTCTTTATCAAAACTGTAAGAAGCGTGTTCGCGGATAGCGGTTGTTTTACCCGTCATGTTGTCTGTGGAGAGCATGACGCCGTGATTCAGGCCGAGAACTTCAATAGCGCCTTCACGACCTGCCACGTCGACGGATCCGACAATAATGTTGTTACCGTCATCTTTAAGCCAGAGATAAGCTGGAATAGCCATCGTTTTAAACTCCATTTTAAAAAGAGAAAGCCAGCCTGTTTTCTGCTGGCAGGCCCACTGCTTTCACAGCCTGATTAAACTATCTTCCGGCAAATATCAGATCAATTTTCATACAGCGTGAAATCAACCTGATTGAAGTTTTATTGTTTCAGATATAGAGATCGCGGAATAACCCGGTATCAGAGAAATAAAAACGTGCCCAAAAGCTATTCAGAATAATTTAAAAGTCGCATCAGCAATTCTTCACGCCAACATGGATTTATCATTCGTGCTATGAAGTTCACATTGTGTCGAAATGGAAAGATAGAACCTCTTCCTGTCCAGCCAGTAAACAGCTCTGTGCAGCAAATAAATACAGAAATTACAGACGAAGGTTTACCAGAGGGGTCCGGAGCGCTGAGGAACAACCGGAGGCCAGGAAGAGCCGACAGGACGTCGGCGAAAGAACGGCACGAGCCAGGGATGGCGAGTCCGGACGGTCCGTCGGCCGCAGGGCGTGACGAAGGCACCCCGCACAGCGGGGCGCGCAGGCAGCCGGACGCCGGGATTGTTAAGGGGCGGGCGTCCGCCCCTTGACGCGTCCGCCTGCACAGGCAACCTGAAACTCCCCAACGCCTGGCGGGCGAAACTTCCTCAGTGCATACCCGCTGCTAAAGGCTCACAGCCTCCATCGCCTGGCGGGCGAAACCCGCTCAGTGCTAACGCGCGGCTAAATGACCTGAAACTCCCATACGCCTGGCGGGCGAAATCCGCTCAGCGTCAGCCCGCTGCAAAGCGAAACCGGCTGGTTGCCAGCCCGCTACAAGCGCCCTCTTAACTCACTAACATCAACTCCCGCTCCTCACTCAGCGGCTTATTCAGCAGCGACAGCAGGATGTTTTTCACTGCCTGCGCTGAAGGTGACAGCGGCAAACGGGCGGAGACGTTCAGTGACAGTGGCAGACTCAATGACGGACTGTTGATGCGTGACATCCAGGCATCGGTGGAACCTACCAGCGAACGGGCGGCGGACTCAGGTAATACGGTCACGCCCATGCCGCTGGAAATGGCTGCGGTCAGGGTTGAAATCGATTCGATCTCACCGATGATGCGTGCACTCAGCCGACGCAGCGAAAAGGCCTCATCGACCCGCTTGCGCACTGCGCTGTAATCGCGCGGTAAGAACAGACTCATCTGCGCCACATCGGCCAGATCGACGCTGGCACCCGGGTAATCGGTGGCGCCTACCAGAAAGAGATCCTCTTTCATCAGCGGCATGCTGGTGATCCCGGCAGTGGGGGCGCGATCGTACAGCACCGCCATATCCAGCTGACCGTTCATCACTTTCTCATTCAGCACGCTGCCGCTATTTTCGTGCAGGTAAACCAGCACTTCCGGAAATTGATCGCGAACGGTCTGCAACAGCGGCATGGTCAGCGATGAAGCCGCGGTGCCTGGGGCAAGCCCAATCGATACCTGCCCACTCAGCACCTGACCGGCATTGATCACCGCAGTCTGGGCCTGCTCACACTGGCGCAGAATAGTGCGCGCATGACCATAGAGAATCTTACCAGCCTCAGTTGGCGTAACGCCGCGCTTGGTGCGAATCAGCAACTGCTGATCCAGTTCATTTTCCAGCGTCGCGACCTGCTGACTGAGTGCAGGCTGGGCGATGTGCAACACTTCTGCTGCCTGCGTCAGACTGCCGATATCGACGATTTTCACAAAGTACTTCAGTCGTCTTAAATTCATCTTGCCTCCGTCACTCACCCCGAATAGCGAAATGGGTCTGATCCCATCGCCCTGATAACAGAGATTTTGCAAGATGCAGGCCAGGTTTAAAAAATTCAGGCCAACAAGCAGCCAGATTTTTCCTAACGACCCGGAAAATAAGCGTTTCTGATTACCTCTTATGGGTTAATAAGGATCAGGAATAGCTGAGAAGAGAGAGTAATGCAGTCAGGCGCACTGTGACAGTGCAGACGCTGCGAGTCAGACGTGCAGAAAAGTGATGACAGGCTGTGCAGTTTGAGTGCAGTGGAAGCGCATTGCACCTGATAGAGTCTGGCAGGGCCTGAAAAGAAGCGTGAAAAACAGGGAGTGAATGTAACCGCTATCAGCGGGATTTCTTATCGCTGGCGGATGCCGGATGATAAAAAGCAACCGTTGCCCTCTCCCGCATCCGGAAGAAGGCAACGCCTGCTGATTAACGTTTTTTGCGGTTACGGTGCATATCGATAGAGACCGCAGCCACAATAATCATCCCTTTGATGATGTCCTGAATGTACGCATCGACACCGACGAAGGTGAATCCGCTTTTAATCAGGCCAAGGATCACTGCGCCAATTAAGGTGCCGGTGATACGGCCTACACCCCCCATCAGGCTGCTGCCACCGATAACGGCTGCGGCAATCGCATCCAGCTCGTACGACATCCCCATGCTCGACTGACCACTGCTGACGCGTGCCGCCAGTACCACACCCGCCAGACCAGAGAGTCCGCCGGCGATGGAATAAACAATGATCAGGTACTTATTAACGTTGATACCGGAGACTTTCGCCGAGGTCATGTTACCGCCGATGGCGTAAACATATTTACCGTAGCGGGTATGTTTCAGGGCGATGTGGAACAGAAATGCCACCACCAGGAAAATGACCACCGGCATGGCACCCTGCCCGATTGAGGTAAAGCCGTCGGACAGGAAGCTGATTGGATTGCCCTGCGTGTAATACTGCGCCAGACCGCGTGCCGACACCATCATGCCCAGCGTGGCAATGAAGGGTGGAATACCGGTGCGGGTAATCAGTACACCATTGACCACACCCGCCAGCAAACCGACGCCGATACCGGCCGCGATAGGGATTGCCGCAGGCATATTCACCAGCGAAGGATACATTGGCGACAGACTGTCAGAGGTCTGCGCCAGGCTCGCGGCCACCACCGCCGCCAGGGCGATAACGGACCCGGAGGAGAGATCGATACCGGTGGTGATGATGACCTGGGTCACGCCGACGGCGATAATCCCGATAATGGCCACCTGCAATACAATCAGGATCAGACGGTTGGTGTTAAGCAGGAAAGACTGGTCACGCACATACCAGCCAAACATTTCAAAAATCAACGCAATCCCCACCATCACCACGAAAATGCCGGTATCTTTCGGCAATTTATGACGCAGGCTGGCAAAAAAAGAGGGTTGCTGCGGGGCTGCCGGGGTGGCAGTAGCTTTCATATTGCTCATAGTGGTCTCGCGCCTCACTCGGATGCCAACGACAGAATGGTTTCCTGATCGGCTTCTTCTTTATCGAGGATGCCGGTTATACGCCCGCCGTGCATCACCATCACCCGGTCGCTCATGCCAAGAATTTCCGGCAGTTCAGAGGAGACCATGATGATAGCTACGCCACGGTTGGCAAGTTCACTGATTAAGCGGTAAATCTCCGCTTTTGCGCCGACGTCAATGCCGCGCGTCGGTTCGTCCAGAATCAGAATCTTCGGTTGCGCCAGCAGCCAGCGGGCAATCAGGACTTTCTGCTGATTACCGCCGCTGAGGTTATTGATGATTTGATCCATGGTCGGCGTTTTAATGTTGAGACGACGGATCTGGTCCATGCAGTCCTGCGCCATCTTCACATGGCTGACAAATCCGCTTTTACCGCTGTACTCCGGCATATTGACGATGCTCATGTTCTCCATCACCGATAGCACCAGAAACAGGCCGGACTTTTTACGGTCTTCGGTGAGGAACGCCATGCCCTTTTCAATCGCGGTTGAGGGTGAGTCGATCGTCACCGGCACGCCATCAATTAAGATCTCGCCGCTGTCGAAGCTCTCCATGCCGAACAGGCTCTCCATCACCTCGCTCCGGCCCGCACCCACCAGTCCGGCGACGCCGAGGATTTCACCCCGTCGCACACTGAAACTGACGTCGGTAAAACGATCTTTGCAGGTGAGATTGCGCACTGTCAGCACCTCTTCCCCGATGGCGCTGTTAAATTTCGGGAATAGCTGGGTCAGTTCGCGTCCCACCATCTGAGTAATCAGCGACTGGCGGGTATATTTCGACGTCTGATCGCTGGCGATCCAGGTGCCGTCGCGGAAAATACTGATTTCATCGGTAATGTTGAAGATTTCATCCATCTTGTGGCTGATGTAGATGATCGCTTTACCCTGCTCCCGCAGGTCACGAATGATGGTAAACAGATGCGCCACTTCGGTTTCTGTCAGCGCGGAGGTGGGCTCATCCATAATCACTATGTCTGAATCCCATGAAACTGCTTTGGCAATCTCAACCATCTGCTGTGACGCGATGCTCAGCTCGCCCACCATCCGATCGGCTTTCAGGCGGATATTCAGGCGATTCAGCAATTCCTGCGTCTTCTGATTAAGTCGGGCATGATCGACGAAGCCAAATCTCATCGGTTCGCGACCCAGCCAGATATTCTCGGCAACGGTCATGTAAGGCACCAGGTTGAGTTCCTGGTGGATCATGGAAATACCGGAACGCAATGCGTCCATGGTGTCCTGAAACTGCACCGGCTCCCCTTTAATTTTGATGGTGCCCTGATCGGGACGATACATCCCGATCAGGCACTTCATTAAAGTGGATTTGCCCGCGCCATTTTCGCCCATCAAGGCATGTACCGTTCCCGGACGCACCCGCAACGACACGTTGTCGAGGGCTTTTACGCCGGGGAAGAACTTGCTGATGCCTTCGGCTTCAAGCGCAAACGCGTTCATACATCACCTCCGTACTGCTGGGTCGGGAACGACTATTTCAGGTTACGCTTGGTAAACTGTTCCATGTTGTCTTTGGTAATCAGCTGGTAAGGGATATTGATGACTTTCTGGACTTTTTCGCCATTTACCAGTTTGACCGCGGTCTGCACCGCACCTTCACCCTGGCCCTGCGCATCCTGGAATACGGTCGCGACCATCTTGCCCTGCTTCAGCATCTGCAGCGCATCGGGTGTACCATCGACGCCAGCGATCAGGATTTTGTCCGGGTTTTTACCCAGCGCCTGCAGCGCACCGATCGCCATTTCATCGTTGTTTGAAGCGATGGCATTGATCTCATCACCGGCGGTCATCCAGTTACTGACTACGTCTACCGCATCGTTACGGGTAAATTTGGCAGTCTGTTTCTGAACAATTTTGATGCCAGGGAATTTAGCCGCAACCTCTTCCACACCTTTGGTACGGTCACGGGTCGCTTCATTCGCCAGGTCACCCATCAGGATGGCAACGTTGCCTTTGCCGTTCATTGCTTTAGCCAGCGCTTCCATCTGTAAGCGTCCGGCCAGTTCCGAATCGGACCCGACGTAGGCCATTTTGCCGGTCAGTTCAGCCTGTGGACGGCGGTTGACAAAGATCAGCGGGATACCCGCTTTGCTCGCCTGGTCCATAATCGGTTTCACCGCATTGGTATCGACCGGGTTGACGATCAGCGCATCGACACCCTGACCGATAAAGTTCTGAACCTGCTGCAGCTGCTGTGAAACGTCGCCTTTTGCATCCTCAACCTGCCCTTTAACGCCATCTTTCTGCATCTCTTTCTGCATTGAAGTACGCAGAATGGTGAGGAAGTTGTCATCAAACAGCGCCATGGAGACGCCAACCGAGATATCTTTTGCCATCACCGCGGCAGGTAACATGCAGGCTAACAGTGAGGCGACAATCGTTTTTTTAATGTTCATAGGGACCCTTCTTATTTGTTAACTTGCTCAGCGGCTGTGACCGCGAATGAAAAATATCTTTTACATTCACCCAGCCTGTCTGGCGTCTGTTTCGGGAAATTTGAGGTAAGACTTCAGGTTCTGACTATTTTTGTGATCGACCACTCCTTTTCACAATCACTTGATCTGAAAACAGTTAACTTCGAAATAGCGTTTCACTTTCAGACGATAATGACGACCGTGATGATAAGCAGTTTATTTATTCCATATAATCACGTTTTGAAATTTTTATCATAAAAGCACTGAAACGGTTGTTTTAACATCGGCAAACAACAAAACTTTGACATGCCTCTAACATCTGCGGAGAAATGCCCGCAAAGTGAGATCCTGTTGGCAGTTTGAAAATCCAGCAGAATCGGGTAAAAATCGCCAATCCGCTGCTTTTACGAGCATCTGAACGCAATTCAGTAAACAGGGCTTTGACAAGCGGGATCTGCGCCGCTAATATTCGCCCCGTTCAAGCGATTCCTCTGTAGTTCAGTCGGTAGAACGGCGGACTGTTAATCCGTATGTCACTGGTTCGAGTCCAGTCAGAGGAGCCAGAATTAGAAAAGCCCGCTCAGGGAAACCTGAGCGGGCTTTTTGCTTTTATGTTTTCGGTCACGGCGGCATGACATCCCCGCCTGAATGGCTTACACCTCAAACCCGTAGTGCGAGCCGTCCGGCAGTTCCACCACCAGCCGCAGCTTACCCCCTGCCGCATCGATATAGCGCTTGAGCGTGGAGAGCTTCAGGTCGCGGCCCGGCTTCTCCATGCCCGCCACGGTAGGCTGTGTAATGCCCAGCGCCTTTGCCATTTCGACCTGTGTTTTCTGCACTTTCTCACGCAGCTCGGCAAGGTGAATGTTGAGCAGGATATCCGTCGCCATCGCCTGTGCGTCGGCAACGACTTCCGGTTTTTCATCCGCAATAAGCTGTTCAAGCGTTCTGCCCATCTGGTTACTCCTCATCTTTAAAGCTATTCAGCCAGTGTGTAAATTCCCGATCGGCAACCGGAAGCATCTCCCGATAAAAACGCTTTTCATTGCCCACCTTATTTCCGGCACAAAGCACAATCGCCGTTCGGTTTGGGTCAAAAGCAAAGAAAGCCCTTATCGGATCGCCGCGACTCTGAATACGCAGCTCTTTCATGTTGATATAAACAGAGCCTTTTAGCGTATCCGCGTATGGCCTGGACAACCCCGGCCCTTTTTCACGCAACACCATTAATGCTGCCAGTACGCAGGCGCGATCGCTCTCATTAAGCAAGGTAAACCAGCGATCAAACCTCTCCGTCGTTTTAATCATCCACACGGGATCTCCTTATTAATATAGGTCAAATACTATATAGGTGTAAAGCGATAACTGAGTGTGAAGCAGAGGGATTTCGGATGCCTGTGTCTTTAGTGCAAAGTGAGAGAAGCGTTCAGCCGGGTCAGTGATGAATCCACACAACCTTCATCGTTTTGCGAACTGTACCGGATTGGTTATGGGGTGAGAGGATGTGAGGCGTTGTTATCAATAAGAAAGCCCGCTCAGGCTTCCCGGAGCGGGCTTTAATTTTGTTCGCATCGCTTCCCTGCCAGGGCAGAGTGACGCTATTAGCGCGTGATTACGGCAGCGCGATACGGGCAATCTCGTCAGTGCCTTTGGTGGAGGAGTCTTTGTTAAATTCCGCCTTCAGGGTGACATAGAGCGTATTGTTGTCCGGGCCAATCAACAGGCTGTTTGGATTCTTGTCAAACGACCAGCTGTTTTTCACCACGTAGGTGGTGGCATCCAGTTGCAGCACTTTCTTCGATTCGCGCTGGCTGATGTAAAGCTCATTGCGTTTAGCGTTGAACTTGATGCCCATCGCATCGCCTTCGATTCGCTTGATCACTTTGCCGGTGCGCTCATCAAAGATCAGCGTGGCTTTGCCTTTGGAGTCGTCAGTAACAAACAGGCGACCGGTCGCAGGATCTTCCGCCATGTTCAGGAACAGATACTCTTTGCCATCGCCTGCGGTCCAGCGCTTCTCGATTTTATGGCTGCGTGGATTGATCACCAGAACTTCACCCGAGCCATTGGCCGCATAGATGCGCTCAGTCAGCGGGGAATAGATGATACCGGTGACCCATTTCCCGGCGTTTTTAATCTCGGTTTTCAGCTTAAAGGTTCGGGTATCCACGACGGAGATATACCCCGGTTCGGCTACGCGACCGACATAAAGCTCGTTGCCGTGCCACAGGACTTCACGCGCACCAGCCGGATAGCCCTCTTTACTGATCTTGCCCGGGAATACCAGACGCTGCAGCACTTTGCCACTCCGGGCGTCCACTTTGGAGATCGCGCCATCCAGTGAGTTGGTGGTGTAGAACACCTGACCGTTTTCATCGATAGCGGTACCGAAGTTTTTCATGTCGGTATGCGTTTCGCCTTTGGTCGTCAGCGTGGCCGGATCGAGACGATAGATCATGCCGCCGTTCACATCCTTAAACGCCTGCGCGCTGGCGACAAACAACGCTTTTGACGCAGGGGAGTAAGCCATTTCGTACAGACCATCACCCAGAGCGCGTTGTGTCACTGCGGTATTAACCGGTTTTGGGGCTTCAGCGGCAGGCGCATCGGCTTTTTTAGCTGGTGCCTGACACGCTGTCAGGCTAAAGGCAGCGGCAACTGCCATGGCAACAGCGGCTTTGCGCGGGCTTAACGATTTCATGCTGAACTCCGTCAGGGAATAAAGAATGAGAATCATACGCATTAACAGCCAGTAATCAAATGACGATGCTGCTATCCATGCCTGTCCGGTCATTTAACCCGCGTTAAACCGCTTAACTGCCCCGTTTTTTACCGCCTGAATGCCCTTTTTCTGCTTTGAAATTACGTAAACATCAGCAACTAAAAGGCTTTATATCTGCTTATCACATTGAATTATAAATAATTAACATAAAGTTACATTTTCGATTGAATCCTTTGCGGAATCTATAAAGCAAATGATTATCATTGGCGTTCTCATGGCTGGCTGGGCGTCTTTCTCCAGAATATGAGTAGATAAAAAATAACAATCAGAGACACAACGGTTTAACTCAATACCAATTTTTAATGGAAAATTTTATGGCTCGTAGTGGCAGGGAATCAGGTTTCAGAAACAGCTTCAACGTCTCATTACTGACGCTGGCGATACACGCCCTTTTCCACCCCGCCATGGCGGCAGAGGAGACATCGCAGGATATGGTGGTCAGCGCCACGACTGACGAAACCAGTGACAGCGGTGAGCAGAATTACGCGGTGCAGACCACCCGCGCGGGCACCAAATTAATGCTGACACCGCGAGATGTGCCTCAGTCACTCAGCGTGGTGACGCAGCAGCGAATGCAGGATCAGGATCTGCAATCGGTTAATGATGTGCTGACCAACGCCACCGGTATCTCAACCAATCTGATCGACAGTGAACGCTCCGAGTACTATTCACGCGGCTTCAAAGTCAGCAACTTCACTTTCGATGGCATTCCGACCTCGGTTAACGATAGCTGGAATTACGGTGATGCGGCGTCCGACACGGCAATCTATGACCGTATTGAAATCGTGCGCGGTGCGACCGGTCTGATGACCGGAGCGGGCAGCCCTTCGGCCTCGATCAATATGGTGCGTAAACATGCTGATAGCAAAACCGCGACCGGTACGCTGAGTGCCAGTTATGGCAGCTGGAACAAGCAGCGCTACGTGGCGGATCTCTCTGCCCCACTTAACAGCGATGGCAGCCTGCGCGGCCGCGTGGTGACCGGTTATACCGATCAGGAGAGCTGGCTGGATCGCTATCAAAAAACCAAAAAGTTCATCTATGGCGTGATTGATGCGGACCTTACCGAGAAGACGACGCTATCACTGGGCTACGACTATGAAGATGACAACACCGGCAATCCAACCTGGGGTGGCCTGCCGATGTTTTACAGTAACAACGCCACGACACATTACGACCGCAGCCTGAATTCGTCAGCTAACTGGACGCGTTACAACACTCACTCGCGCAAAGTTTTTGCGGATATCGACCATAATTTCGATAACGGCTGGAATATTCATATCAACGGCACGCATGCTGAGAATACCTTCAGCGATAAGCTGCTCTATGTGATGGGCAATCCCGATCAGGAGAGCGGTGACGGCACCACCGGTTACGGCAGTATGGATCGCGGCAAGCGTAAAATGGATTCAATCGATGGCTTTGCCAGCGGCCCGTTTGAACTGCTGGGACGTCAGCACCTGTTGATGGCCGGAACAAGCTACAGCCGCCAGCATAATGCCGCCTACAGTCAGGATGGATTCAGCGATGCGCAGGCCGGTGAAATCACTGCCGCCGATATGGGGATTTTCAATAATCGCTGGACCGGTAACGTAGCGGAACCTGAATGGCAGGGCTGGTATCTCAACGATGATGACATTGTTCGTCATAAATCGGTCTATAGCGCTGCACGTCTGTCGCTGGCCGATCCGCTGTCGCTGATTATTGGCGCTCGCTATACCCAGTGGAGCACCCATGGCAGCAGCGGAGAGATGACTAAAAATAACACCACGCCTTATGCAGGGCTGGTGTATGACATTAATGACACCTGGTCCGCCTATGGCAGCTACACCGCCATTTTCCTGCCGCAGACTTATCGCGATACTCACGGCAGTTACCTCTCACCAGTGACCGGTAAAAGTTACGAGACCGGTCTGAAATCCGCCTGGAACGATGGCCTGCTGACCGCCAGCGTGGCGATTTTCCGCATCGAGCAGGATAACGTTGGACAGGCGATTGATGGCATTTATCTGAGCGGCAATGAGCAGGCCTATGACGCCGCCAAAGGTGCAGTGAGTAAAGGTGCCGAGTTCGAGCTGAATGGCGCGCTGACCGATAATCTGCAGCTGACCTTTGGCGCAACCCGCTATGTGGCACGCGATAAAAGTGGCCGGTTCAACAGCTATCAGCCGCAAACCTCATTCAAGCTTTTCACCCGTTATCAGTTAGCCACGATCCCCGAGCTCACCGTTGGTGGCGGAATTAACTGGCAGAACCGGGTGTTTAAAGATGTGACCAATGCCAGCGGCGACAGCGTACGGGTATATCAGGGCAGCTACCCGCTGGCCTCGTTGTTTGCCCGCTATCAGGTGAATAAGCAGGTTGCCGTACAGGCCAACGTCGATAATCTCTTCGACCGTGAATATTACAGCTATATGAACAGCTACGTTTACGGTGAGCCACGTAACCTGAATGTCAGCGTTTCTTATCAGTTCTGATAATGGTGGTGCTGGGAGGCCAGACAGCCCGCGATTGCGGGCTGTCTGGTGTGCTGATTTAACAGGCGTGATGCGTGTCAGGGCTGTCCTTCCATATTCCAGCGCGCTGATCCCATCACATCGAAAACATGCTGGTCGGTAAACGCCGGAAATCTGGCGCGTTTTGCCGCCACGTTAAGCGCGTTGCAATAATCCTTATCGCCCCCTTTGATAATAAAATTATCCAGGGTGCCATCAATTTTGAAATCCAGATGCGCATTACAGCGTTTCCCCTTCCAGGCGTGCGGCTCTGATAGTGCAGCATCCAGCGCTTTTTTAATGCCAGATGCCTGCTGACCATAGATATCGTTGTCCCCGACTTTTCCGGAACGGTTATAGCTGCAGGTTTCGAGTGCGCTTTTTTTAATGCATTCGTGTGGTGTGAGAGGCGCACAACCGGCTAAAGCGATAGTAAGTAGTATAAGGATGCGCTTTTTCATTTAAATCCTTTTAGGGTCATGCCCGGGCATAGCTTCCGGTGTTAGTGCGCTGCGATGTTGAAGTCAGTAAGTCAGTGAATGATTTTCTGAATACCTGAATAGACGCAGAACTATTTTTTACGCCAGAAGAGAAACGCCGCCATCGCTGTTAGCACGCCGATCAGCGGCATCACACTTGCACCTGCCAGAAAGTTGTGTCGATCAATATCATTGTTCTTTCTGATATCTGCAAAGCGCCCAATGGCCTGCTTTTCATCAATGGCATGGACTTCCTCGATCTCTTTCTTATAACCCTGCACCATCAGGTCAAGGGCGCGGTTTACCTCTGATCTTTCCAGAACAACGATTTGCTTGCCGTGGGTGTAGAAACAGTAATCGGGCATTGACTGTACTCTCAATTAAGAGGCGGGTTTCTACTCTAGCGGATGCTGGCGAAGATCGTAAGTAGTGATAAGGCCGAAAAATTTTATAAGTGATGCCTGCTTTCTGGTCACGTTGAGATTTTCTGGCGCGATGCAGATAACGCTGGGCAGGCTACCGGGTTACAAGCGCGCGCTGGCCGGTTTTCCTCGCGCTATTTTTCTTAATCTGAATATCATTTTCATGAAATTTTGACGCTAAAAGCAGATCTTAGGCGAGCGTTTAGCATCAAACCTCACGCTCAGCGTTTAGTGCAGGCAATTAATTAGCCTTACAGATTTATTCATCATCTGAATATGAATCACACCAATAAACATCACTTTAAAAATAATCAGCCACATCCACTCACGCTGTCACCATTACCATTGTGATCAACATCAAAAAAATATGATTAATGTTATAAAAAAAAGCAAAAATCATAAAATATCATCGTTATTCATGACGTTAATAATAAAATTAAAAACGATTAGCAGCCAGATAATTTCGCAAAAAAACAGTATACATCTAATTAATTAGTCTCTCAGTTACTCATAAATAATATTAAAGCTTCACCTGAAACTGACGATAAGAAGATCATCTTTGAAATATTTAACAGCCTCTTCTCTGCTTCTGATATCTCACTAAAGGTGAACCTTATGGGCCTTGCTCAACGCATCTCCGATATTAAAATTGGGAAAAAACTGGGCGTCGGTTTTATCGTCGTCATTGCTGCCTCCCTCGCCATTACCTTTATCGCTTTCGATTGTTTTCGCAGTATTAAAGATAACTCTGCCCGGCGCACGATTACCGTGGAGATGGTAAACACGTTAAGCAAGGCACGCCTTAACCGCACTCTCTACCAGTACACCAAAGATCCCAAATTTGCCACGCAGAACGTTCAGGCCCTGAAGGAGTTAGATGCCCTTTATAAACGGCTGGATGGATTTAAATGGGATGAGATGGGCCAGCAGAAAGTCACGCTGATGGGAGAGTTACTTAACGAATATCAGAATCAGCGCCAGACATTTGTGACTGCTGCGCAGGTGACAAACGACGCCTTTGATGCCATTAAACCGGGTGCCCTGATTGCGCTTGCGCATCAGTTTGAATCACTCGATATGGCCCTGACACCCGACGCGGCGCTGCCGGTTATGCACCTGGCCGCAGCGCTGTTTGATGCAGCCAATGTGGAAAAAGCGTTTCTCGATAAGCCGTCTGAGGCCAGCAGAAAGGCGATTATAGAAGAATACACCGCGATCAACACCCTGAGCGAGCAACTGGATATTTTCGCCCAGCAGAATATTAATGACGTAACACGAAATGTGCTCAGCACCCTGGCGCAGCAACGTCAGGCTTTAACGCGCTATGTCGATGCGACAGAGAAAGAAAAGAGCGAATCGGCGGGCCTGACCACCACCGCAGAGCGGCTTAATGCGGCGGTATCCGATACCTTTGCCTATCAGTCCCAGCTATCCTCTGAATTTATCAAACAGGCGGAGTGGCGCATTGCTTTTGCGGCGCTGATTTGTGTTGTTCTGAGTCTGCTGATTGCCTGGCGGATCACCCGCAACATTACGCTGCCATTAAAAGAGACGCTGAACGCAGCGCAACGTATTGCCGCGGGTGATTTAACAACCTCACTGAAAACCACACGGGGTGATGAGTTAGGTCAGCTGATGCAGGCGGTAGATGCAATGAACATCAGCCTGCAGAGCATCATCACCAACGTGCGTGATGGCGTCAGCAGCGTGGCGCGTGCCTCGGCGGAAATCGCAGCAGGTAATACCGATCTTTCATCCCGCACAGAACAGCAATCTGCCGCAGTGGTTCAGACCGCGGCCAGCATGGAAGAGCTCTCTTCAACGGTGAAACAGAATGCGGAAAACGCTCACCATGCGAGTCAGCTGGCGACAGACGCGTCGGTGAATGCCGGACGCGGCGGTGAGATTATCCGTGACGTTATCAAAACCATGAACAACATCAGCCAGAGTTCAGGCAAAATCGGCGAGATCATTCACGTCATCAACAGCATCTCCTTCCAGACCAATATCCTGGCCCTTAATGCCGCAGTTGAAGCGGCACGAGCCGGTGAGCAGGGTCGCGGATTTGCGGTGGTTGCCGGTGAAGTCAGAAATCTGGCCCAGCGCAGTTCACTGGCCGCCAAAGAGATTGAAACGCTGATACGCGAGTCACTTGATCGGGTTCATGATGGTTCTGAGTTTGTGGAACGCGCTGGTAACACCATGGATGACATCGTCCGCTCTGTCAGTCAGGTTAAAGACATCATGGGTGAAATTGCTGCCGCATCTGACGAGCAAAACCGCGGCATTTCGCAGATCGCCACGGCAATGGCCGAGATGGATACCACGACGCAACAGAACGCCGCGCTGGTTGAAGAGTCCTCCGCCGCAGCCAGCTCACTGGAATCTCAGGCAGACGAACTGGAGAAAGCAGTGGCCGTATTCCGTCTCTCTCCCGGGCAAAACAGCGTCAGCCGGACCGCACCTGTCCCTGCGCCACGTTTAGTGCCCGCGATGCCTGTGACGGCATCCGCAGACTCAAGCTGGGAAAGCTTTTAACGGTTAGCGAGTCTGTAATTCTGTCTGAACGTGAACAGAGCCAGCCTTAATTGATTGAGGCTGGCTAAAATAACCGCCTCTTCAGACAAATACGTGATCTGATTAATCAGAAGATATAAAGCCGCAACGGTTAACGCGGGAATGACATTGTCAGACGAGCATCCGTAAACAGAAGGAAGATAATATTATCGGCCATGACAGTTGAAACGAGCTGGCTCGCGCCTGATTATCCTGCTTTATATTTCGACTGGTTTTGAAATGAGGAGAGAAAAGAATCACGATCGGTCTGTACAGAACGCGTTGGCGAGAGGGTTGTCGTCCCTGACAGCTTCTCCGGCCGGTATACGCTTTCGCGCAACCGATGAGGTCGTCCGCTTCGTCGTTTTCCGGCCGGAGCCGGGCTACGTCCACTGGCATCAGTTCAGTTACTGCTAGTTCAGCCCTTCGTTCAGGCTTGCAAGCGTCTGCAGGTACGGCACCTGCTGTTGTGCAATCGCCGGTGACTTAAAACTACTCAGCCAGCTTCTGGCTTCAGCGATTTTCGTCAGCCGATCAGCGTTGCTTTCAGATTTCGCCATATAACCCAGTTGAGTAAAGAGTGTTGCGATACTGATTTCTTTTTCCCCCAGGGCAAGGCTTAGTGCCGCTTCGCCAATAATGACGTGGCCTTTCTCGTTGTTTTGAAATAACACAGAAAATCCTCCATTAGATACGAATTGATGACAACCTCACCAGAGACTGTAGTCGTAAAAGAGAGAACTGCCCGAATTTATCACTAAAAACTGCGTAACTTGCTAATAGAAAATACTAAATGTTTTTTTCCGGATTGTTCTGTTTGTCTCTGCCACCCTTCCTGTCAGGCTTGCATTTAAATTCACGATGGGATGCCACCATGAAACTTTCCATTCTCCTCACGCTGCTGGCTGCGACGGTCTGCTCCGTATTTGCTGCCCATGGCAAATTTGAAACGCAGCAGGCTGGTCAGTCACTCTTCACGCAAAGCGGGGAAACGATCAGCGAAGAATAAGGGCTGTGCGCGGCATCGTCAGTGACCGGCCAATCGGTTATGATCCGTTGCCACTTACCTGCCGGTTGCCCGATGTCTGCCATTATTGATACGTTTATCGCCCCGCCCTGCTTTGATGAGATAACCCTCCTCTTTCAGGATGAACATCTGCTGGTGATCAATAAACCCAGCGGCTTGCTGAGCCTGTCAGGTAAAAATCCGCAAAACCTCGATTCGGTGCATCATCGGCTGGTGAAGCTATTTCCTGGCTGCACGCTGGTTCATCGGCTCGATTTTGGCACCTCCGGGCTGATGGTCGTCGCACGCAGCAAAACGATTAACGCGGCCCTCTGCCAGCAATTCAGCCAGCGCAGCGTGCGTAAAACTTATCAGGCACTACTGTGCGGGCACCTTGCCGATGACGAAGGCGTTATTGATGCCGCGATAGCGAAAGATCCGGCGCAGTTCCCCCGGATGGTGATTTGCCCGATCCAGGGGAAACCCGCGCGCTCACGCTACCGGGTCATGGAACGCGGTTATTATCAGGAATGTTATTATCAGGAAAAAGAGGGAAAGGGATTGCCGGTCACGCGGGTTGAACTGATGCCCGAAACCGGGCGCACCCATCAGCTGCGCATTCACTGTCAGCAGCTGGAGCACCCGATTCTGGGCTGTGATCTCTATGGCGGGCTGTTGCTGCCTGGCGCAGAGCAGATAAAGAGACTGATGCTGCACGCCAGCGGACTGACGTTTGTTCATCCTGTCAGCGGCCGCACGATGCAGCTCTCTGCCGCCAGCCCGTTCTGAATGCGTCAGCGCGCTGTTACCACATCAAATCATCAGGCACTTTGAAATCAGCATAAGGATCATCTTCGTCCTGTGCTTCTTCGCTTAATGCACTGTTTAATACGATGGCACTGGCATCACGCTGGGCGATTTTATCCGCTACGCTGGCCGGGATGATGGCGTACTGGCTCTCGCCATTATTATCAGCCGCCAGGCGGGCAATGGCGAGACGCCCATTGATCAGCTGAGTCTGCGTCAGTTTATCCACCATAATCTTTTTGATCAGGTTGTTGTCGGTAAAGTTGAAGCTGATGTTGCCTCTTGCCACGTCAATTTTGTTCATTTCGATCAGCTGTTTGACCTGCGCTTTGTACTCTTTCGACAGCACAGCCAGCTTCTGCTGCTCGTTAAGCTGCTTATCGCGCTCAAGCTGCGCTTTTTTGTTATCTTCCACCGCCGCTCTGGCTTCGCGTGCCTGAACCCTGGATTTCTTCGCTGTCCGCTGAACCTTGTCCATTTTTTTGCTGGAGACTAATCCCGCTTTCAGCATCTGCTCTTGCAAGGTGAGTTTTGTCATTGTCGTCTCTGAACCTGTGAAATAATGTCCGGGATTATACCTGTAATCGTCCTGGCTGTGCCAGGTTGCCGCATCTGCCGTGCCCGTGATTGCGGGCAGCCTCTCAACACTGTGATAACATTCCCCGGTCATAATTACCTTATTGAGCACCATGTCAGAGCTAACAAAACGTAAAAACGATCCTGAAGGGCTGAAAAAACGCATCATCGCAGGCGCACTGAAAACCTTCGCGGAGTTTGGTATGCAGGGTGCCCGGCTGGAGCAGATTGCTGAGCATGCGCAAACCACTAAACGTATGGTGGTCTATCACTTTGGCAATAAAGAGCAGCTTTATATCCACGTGCTGGAGCAGGTTTATCAGCAGATACGTCAGCATGAAACCGGCCTGAATCTGGCAGCGATGGAGCCGGAACTGGCCATGACCCGCCTGGTAGAAGCCAGTTTTGATTACCATGTCGAACATCCCGATTTTATCCGGCTGGTCTGCAGTGAGAACCTGTTGCGCGGGCGCTACATCACTCAGTCGCCGCAGATTAAAGCCCTTAACCGCAGCGCGCTGGATCTGCTGGATGACATCCTGGCACGCGGTCAGCAACAGGGCGTGTTCACTGCCGATGTGCAGACCATCGATGTCCATCGCCTGATCAGCAGTATCTGCGTTCATCACGTCTCAAACCGCTACACCTTCAACGCCCTGTTCAGCCCGGACAACAGCGAAGCAGAGAGTATTCGCCGCAATCGTCAACTGGCTGTAACCGCAACGTTACGCTATATCCGCAAATAAATGCCCGCAGATCGGGCTCCGCTTAGCGATAGTCTACGCTTACTAACACTTGTCATTAAAATGCAATAATAAGGAATGCTGTTGTGAGCAGAGACGCACGCCTCTATCCGCTTCGCCACACCCATGTTGAACCCAATGATGATGCGCTGTGGAACTGGGCGCAGAATGCGCAAATCGGCAGCCGTCACCAGGTTCAGCGTCCCGCCAGTGAAGCGGAATTACAGAGACTTATCCGGGAGTCACACGGCCAGATTCGGGTGATCGGCAGCAAGCTGTCGCCTGGTCGTATGCTGCATGTCAGTGATAACGATGTGCTGCTCGATCTCAGCGCACTGAGCGGCCAGCTTGCCAGTGATGAACAGAGCGTGACCTTTGGTGGCGCGACCCCGCTTGAGCAGGTTTATCGCAGCCTGACCGAAATGAACCGCATGCTGGCTTCATCGCCAGGCGTGATTGCGATTCAGACGCTGGCGGGCGCGATGGCGACCGGAACGCACGGCCAGGGATTGCAGCAGAGTTCGATTGCCGACGAAGCGCTGGCCATCCGGATGGTGCTGGCCGATGGCAGCGTGCGCGAATTTGTTCGTGGCGACACTGACTTCCCGGCAGCGCAGGTCTCACTGGGGGCATTAGGGATTGTCACCGCGGTAACCCTGCGTACCCAGCCGTTTAGCATCTTCACCTGCCACAAAAATGCCGTCTCCGCCGATACCCTTGAAGAGGATCTGCTGCGCTGGAACAACGACTATCCGCTGAGCAAAGCCTGGTGGTTTGTCGATGACAATCTGGTGCATGTCTGGAATGCCCATGAGGCGAGTGGCGAAGAGCGTCAGCGCTACGAAGCGCAGGGTCGTCAGGTGGTGGAACATGAGGGCGAAGTTGATGAAAGCCTCAACGACACCATCGACCAGACGCTGGCGCATATGCACCGCGATACGCAGATTGAGGGCAAAGGGGGAAAACAGTTTCGCACCGTCACCCGTTTTCGCGATTTCACCGATGTTACCGGTGACATTTACCAGCTCTTCTGCCGCGGCATTGCGGTGCCGCAGATCAATGTGGAAATCGGCGTGCCGCTGGCAAAAACCCCGGCCATCATTCGCCGCATTAAGCAGTGGTATGCCACGAATCGTCCGCATATGCACTACCCGATTATCCTGCGCTGCACCGGTGCATCATCGGCCTGGCTCAGTCCGGCCGCTGACCAGCCAACCTGCTTTTTCGGCTTCGTGGTCTATTACGCCGACGATGGCTCGCTGTCACAGGAAGGACTGCACTTCCTGACTGAAGTGGAAAAACTGCTGGCCGAAGAGGGCGGACGCCCGCACTGGGGCAAATATTACGATGAAGAACGCTACAACTGGCGTGAGATCTATCCGCAGTGGGACGCCTTCCGCGCCCTGCGCAGCCAGCTCGACCCGCAGGGCCGACTGGGTAACGACTACATCACGCCACTTTTTGACTGATTGAGGAAAGCTATGTTTGCCTGGGTAACGCTGTTAACACAACCCGATTATCTGGTGGGCGTGAAAGCGCTGCACCGTTCGCTGCAAAAGAGCCACAGCCAGTGGCCGCTGGTGGTGATGACCACGCCAGCGATTTCAGCGTCTGACTGTCAGATTTTGCAGGATGAAGGCTGTGTGATTAAACCGGTCGAGCCCCTCTATCCGCGCGACGATCTGGATCAGCACTACGCTTCGGCGCAGTTCGGCGAAGTCTGGACCAAGCTGCGCGCCTGGCAGCTCACCGATTATGAGCGCGTCGTGTTTCTGGATGCCGATATGCTGGTCCTTCAAAACATGGATGAGCTGTTTACCCTGGAACTGGGCGACAACCCGCTCGCCGCCTGCCACGCCTGTCGCTGTAATCCCAACCAGATTGCCTCTTATCCGGCAGAGTGGCAGCCAGAGCAGTGCCACTATACCTGGCAGGCGCGCGGTGAAAAGGCGCCAGAGAGTGTGGATCTTTACCTGAACGGCGGTTTTCTGGTGCTGAAACCCGATAATGCGGTGTTCGACGTCCTGGAAAAGCGTATTGCCGCCATTGATGATCTCAGTAACTATCCCTTCTCCGAGCAGGATCTGCTGAATGAAGTGTTTGCCGATCGCTGGAAGCCGCTCTCTTACATCTACAATGCCTTGAAAACGCTGCCGTTTCAGCATAGCGGTCTCTGGCGTGGCGAAGAGGTGAAGAACCTGCACTATATTCTGGCAAAACCGTGGAAACGCGATCTCAGCCAGCCCGAGAGTCAGCGCGATCGCTTTTATGCGCTGGATAAATTGTGGTGGGAAAAAAGCGGTCTGATCTGATTGGCTGTGGGCGGGAAGCCAACGTTTTCCGCCCTGCCCGCCTGGGTTAATCAGCCGTAGTCTTTCACATCGTATCCCTTTCAACTGCCTCCGTCCGGCACTAAACCTCAATCCAGCGGCGTTGCACTGCTGAGTGCGCAATCGCTTCCAGCACCTTCTGAACCTGCAATCCCTCTGCAAAATCGGGCCACATGCGATCGCCCGCCGCGATGCCGTTGATCAGGTCGCGAATCTCCACCGTTTTCTGGTCGTTAAAGCCGATACCGTGTCCGGCAGAAACACAGAAGTTCGCGTAATCAGGGTGCGCGGGTCCGGTCAGGATAGTTTTAAATCCCTGACGCCCGGCTGGTTCGTCATGCAGATAAAGCTCCAGCTCCGCCATGCGCTCCTGGGTGTAGCGCAGTGTGCCTTTAGTGCCGGTGACAACGTAAGTCAGGCCCATTTTTGCGCCACAGGCGATGCGTGAGGTTTCAATCACGCCATGCGCGCCGTTATGGAAGCGCAGCAGCGCGCTGGCCTGATCTTCGTTTTCGACCGGTAACTGCCGCGCAGGCGCTTTCGGGTCGGGCCGGGAGGCGATCACCGTCATCATGTCGCCGCTGACCTCAGCAATGTCACCAACCAGGTAGTGCGCCATATTAACGATATGCGCCGCCAGATCGCCCAGCGCACCAAGACCTGCCAGCGCTTTCTGACAGTGCCAGTCGAGTGGCGTTTCCGGTCTGGCGAGATAATCCTCGTTATGGGTGCCGTAGAAATGCACCACGTCGCCTATCTCACCATTGGCAATGATCTCTTTCGCTAACTGGCTGGTGGGGTTTTTCATATAGTTGAAGCCCACCAGCGTTTTGACCCCTGCCGCATCGGCTGCTGCCACCATCTCCTGCGCATCCGCCACGCTTAACGACAGCGGCTTTTCTGAATAGACGTGTTTGCCGTGGCGTATCGCCTCCAGCGCCATCTCTTTATGCAGGAAGTTGGGGGCGCAGATATCCACGACATCAATCGCCGGGTCGCTGACCAGCGCGCGCCAGTCACCCGTCGATCGGGCGAAACCAAAGGTCGCCGCCTGACGGGCGGCGAGCTCCGGGTTCACTTCAGCCAGCATCTCCCGCACGATTTCGCCTTTCAGCGAAAATACGGTGGGCGCCTGCGCATAAGCAATCGCGTGGCAGCGTCCGATATAGCCGCTGCCAATCATGCCGATTCTGACTTTGTTCATTTCCGCTCCACAGATTCAGTTCAGGGTTGAAATGGAATCTACGTTTCGTTTTTATTGCTGACAAAGCCAGAATGGAGACTTTGTGACGCCCGTAAAAAACTATCCGGTTAAATCACGCGCCCGGCCGCCTGACAAGGACAATACAGCGCCAGAACACCTCATAAACACCTCAGTTTTACACGTGGCGTTTTGCCGGATGAGTCAGCCGCACAGGCCGCTCTTTCAGTGCTTAAAACGCCATAGTGGCGACTATTTCAGCAGTCGTGCTAATTTATGAAAAAGAGCTTTGACATGGCCCGGCGTGGCCGTTACTATGCGCCCCGTTCAAACGATTCCTCTGTAGTTCAGTCGGTAGAACGGCGGACTGTTAATCCGTATGTCACTGGTTCGAGTCCAGTCAGAGGAGCCAAATCAGAAAAGCCTGCTTAGGAAACTAAGCGGGCTTTTTGCTTTTCATACTTCTGATAGAATTTCTGCGTCTTACTAAGTCTGTTTCCTCTTCAAATTCCCGGTTCTTTTCGTTATTGCCTGATACTTACACATTCGGTTCCGCCCTGCCTTAAAGGTTCATTTCTGACCCTACATCTCCTGTTCTCTTTAACGAATGTATTAACAGTGACTTAAAGTGTCATAAATGACCTTTCATCAGCATATTTCGCATTCTGGCTGTAAGATGAGAAGATGATGCCGTTAATAGGTTCAAAAATGACCCTATTAGCACTATAGTCGGATCATATCGCTTCAAAAACGTACTGAAATTGCAGAAAAGGTCAAAAATGAACCTTGATGAGATTAAATCTTCGCTGATAAACCTTTCTGAGTCAGATCGTCGAAAGGTTTTGGCGGGGTTCGCTTTGAGTAGAGAAGCCATAACAGAAGCGGACGAACCGGACACCCGATCGGTGCTGAGTGCTCTGACGTTTCCGACACTGCCACAACTACTGGCCAATGAACTCAAACGACAAAACATCACCTATGAAGAGATGGCAATTCAGATTGGTGTATCACTCTCAACATTTAAACGACTGATTGTTAAACCATCTTCTGCAAAGGCAATAAATCTTCACGCCTTGCTTAGAGAACTGGGTATAAAAGTATGGCTCGAAAAATAGAGGTGTGGCTTTACAACACGCTGGCAGGAACGCTGAGTGAAGGGCAAAGCGGTTATACTTTCTGCTACCTGCCCACTTATGTCGGCTGTGCAATATCTCTCAGCATGCCGGTAAGACCTGAGCCCTATTTAAGTGAAGAGCTACATCCCTTCTTTAAAGGTTTAGCGCCGGAAGGCTGGTTGCGAAAACGCTATTCTGAAATTCAAAAAATTGATGATAAAGATCTGTTCGGCTTACTGATGGAAAATGGCAACGATTTGCTTGGGGCAGTCGTCTTTAAAGAGAAAACATCATGAATTCAGAACGCTGCCTGATCACATTAAAACGGCTTAAAGAATCTGAGCTAAAAACCGGCTACTCAACAAAAGGCATCCGGCATCTGCTGGGTAGTCTGAATGTGGCTCTTAGCCTGCCGTTTACGCGCAGTCAGTTTATTCAGGAACTGCCTGAACGTCAGAAAGGCATGAGCATTTCAGGCTATCAACCCAAACTGTCGCTTCGCCTGGCAAAGGGAGAACTGGAGGTCGTCAGCAATGATGGTACCTATATCCTGAAACCCTCTCCGGAAGAATACCCACATCTGGCAGAAAACGAGCATGCCACTATGTGCGTTATGCAGCGTCTGAAATTTGACGTTCCCCCTTTCGGGCTGATGCCATTCAGACACGATGAAAATCGGCCAGATGAACTGGCGTTTGTCATTAAAAGGTATGACCGGACAGCGTCAGATAACGCGAGATTACATCAGGAACAGCTGGATGGCGCGATGGGTCTCGGCGATAAATATGGCAGGATTGATAATCATAAAGCCATCAGTTACGAGAAAGCCGCTAAATTCCTGAATACCAGAGTGAACAGCAGTTTAAAGAGTAAACGTGACCTCTTTTTGCGCATCGTGTATGCCTATGTGCTGGGAAACAATGATTTTCATCTGCGCAATATCGGGATTATGCTGCCTCCGCAGGGTTCACCCTGGCTGGCCCCGGTATATGACTTTATCAGCGTTGTGCCCTACCCTGCAGCGTTTGGAGAGTATTTAGCTTTGCCCCTGCTGGAACGTGAAGAAAATGATGCAGGAAACGCACCGGGGATGAATTCAGAGTACGGAGAATATCTGGGTACAGACTTTATCCTGCTTGCCCAGGGTATGGATATTAATCCGACACTGGCACGAAAATGGCTTTCCGAGGTGGTGAGTCATCATCAGCTTATTATCGATACTTATAATGAAAGTCATATGCCTGAATCGCAGCGGGAAGCCGTACTTGACTACGTGGCCCGAAGAATCACGTTACTGGCAGTGACCGAAATTTAAATGATGCCATTAACCTGTTGTGCCTGGGTTGTAAAAGGATAGTTAAGCGGTCGAATAACTCACCGGCCCCCATAAAAAAACCCGCTAATATCAGCGGGTTTCAGGTTTTACAACGTCAACAGCAATCAGAGTTCAAACCGATCCAGATTCATCACTTTGGTCCAGGCGGCAACAAAGTCTTTGACGAATTTTTCACGGGCGTCACTGCTGGCGTAGACTTCCGCCGAGGCGCGTAACACCGCATTGGAGCCAAACACCAGATCGGCGCGTGTGGCGGTGAAACGGGTTTCGCCAGTGACGCGATCCCGTCCAATAAATTTCTCATTGGTCGAATCGGCGGCTTTCCACTCGGTGCGCATATCCAGCAGATTCACGAAGAAGTCTGTGTTCAGCGTCCCTGTGTGGTGCGTGAAGACACCGTGCTGGCTGCCATCAAAGTTAGCACCCAGCGCACGCATTCCGCCAACCAGCACCGTTAATTCCGGTACGGTCAGGGTCAGCTGCTGCGCTTTATCGATCAGCAGATTTTCGGTGGTGGTTTTGCCGAAGCCAGTACCGTAATTACGGAAACCATCTGCACGCGGTTTCAGCAGTTCGAACGACCCGATGTCCGTCTGATCCTGACGCGCATCAACACGGCCCGGAGTAAATGGCACCTCAATTTCAACGCCAGCTGCTTTCGCCGCCTGCTCAACGCCGACCACACCCGCCAGCACGATCACATCTGCCAGTGAAGCCTTGTGCGCTTCGCGCTGCACCGCTTCCAGCGTCGGCAACACGCGTGCTGCGACGGCATTGACGTCCCACTCACGCTGCGGCAGCATCGCCAGGCGGGCACCGTTGGCACCACCGCGTTTGTCGCCGCCACGGAAGGTCGAAGCCGACGCCCAGGCAACGGAAACCAGCTCGCTGACGCTGAGGCCGGATGCTGCAATCTTCTCTTTCAGCTGCGCGATATCCGCCACGGTTGGGTGATAAACCGGTGCAGGCAGCGGATCCTGCCAGATCAGATCTTCCTGCGGGACTTCAGGCCCGATGTAACGTGCTTTTGGCCCCATATCACGGTGAGTCAGCTTAAACCAGGCACGGGCAAAGGCTTCATTGAACGCCTGCGGATCATTGTGGAAACGACGCGAAATTTTTTCAAATTCCGGGTCAAAACGCAGCGTCAGGTCGGTGACCAGCATGGTCGGTTTGTGTTTCTTCTCAGCGTCAAACGCATCCGGGATAATGTCCGGGGCATCGGCTGCCACGAACTGGATGGCACCCGCCGGGCTGCGCGTCTGAACCCACTCATATTTGAACAGGTTCTCGAAGAAGTAGTTACTCCACTGGGTTGGCGTCTGAGACCAGATCACTTCCAGACCGGAGGTAATCGCATCTGCGCCAACGCCCGTGCCATGGTTGTTGACCCAGCCGAGGCCCTGCGCTTCAATCGGTGCGGTTTCAGGATCAACTCCGACGTGGCTGGCTGGTGCGGCACCGTGGGTTTTACCCAGCGTATGTCCACCAGCAATCAATGCCACGATCTCTTCGTCGTTCATGCCCATGTTGCCGAAAGTGGCGCGAATAGCCGGGGCCGCAGAGGCAGGATCGCCGCTGTGTTCCGGCCCTTCCGGGTTCACGTAGATCAGACCCATTTCGGTAGCGCCCAGTGGCGACTGCGCCAGGGATTCCGGATGACGGTGTTCCAGCCAGGCGGCTTCTTCGCCCCAGTTCACATCCATATCCGGTTCCCAGACATCGTCACGTCCGGCACCAAAGCCAAAGGTACGGAAGCCGGAATTCTCCAGCGCGACGTTGCCCGCCAGAATGTAGAGGTCGGCCCAGGAGATCTTCTGACCATACTTCTGTTTAACCGGCCACAGTAAGCGGCGCGCTTTATCCAGACTGACGTTGTCTGGCCAGGAGTTTAGGGGGGCGAAGCGTTGCTGACCACGACCTGAACCACCGCGTCCGTCCACGGAGCGATAGGTTCCGGCGCTGTGCCAGGCCATACGAATAAACAGGCCGATGTAGCTGCCCCAGTCAGCGGGCCACCAGGCTTGTGACTCGGTGAGCAACCCTTTGATGTCAGCTTTCAGCGCTGAGTAATCTAATTTGGCAAATTCTTTACGGTAATCGAAGGATTCATCAAGCGGGTTCGAACGCGATGAGTGCTGGTTCAGCAGGTCAACCCGAAGCTGATTAGGCCACCAGTCGCGGTTGGTTGTTCCGCCGCCCGGCGCCTGATTTTCCTGAGAAGGCTTGCCCGCATGAAAAGGACATTTGCCTTCGGGCGCTTCGCGATCGGCTTCGACAATAGGCTTTGCATCTTTTGCATCTTCATCAATGGAATTGCTCATGGTCACACCTCTTTTTTGTATTTTCATCGCTACTCTATAGAGGATTTTCAGGAACGCACACCTGTCTCATCCTATCTGTTTGATAGCTTTTACCTTTTTATACACCTTCTTCAAAAGCTTAAAACAATGGATCGATGATTGCCGTTGGGCTGCAAAGAGTAGCGAAGCGGCAACCGTCACCCTGAGACTATTCCGGCAGCGCCGGTTTCACAACTGCCGTTTTGCTGCCCGGCAGGCGGATGCGGAACCAGATAGCGTCTATTTCGGGCAGGAAAACCAGGGTGCCATCAATCAGGATAAAGGCCAGCGTTCCCCAGAACACCGGGTGGGTCAGTCGAATAAACGCCAGAGAGAAGTTCAGGGAGGATAAAGCAGAAAAGACGGGAAGTGTTGAAGCGCGTTTACAGCAGGATCACGGCAGGCGCTTTGTCATCTGCGCCTGCCGTGGATCTCACAGCGCCCTGCTCTTCAGGGCGCTCTGTCACTTAACGCCAGCCGAGTTCCGGGGCGACATACTTCAGGATCGCCTCAATCACATGGGCATTATAGGCAACACCAAGCTGGTTAGGCACGGTGAGCAGCAGGGTGTCGGCTTCGGCAATCGCCTCATCCTGCGCAAGCTGCTTAATTAACGCCTCTGGCTCTGCGGCATAGCTGCGGCCAAAGATAGCGCGGGTTTTCTCATCGAGAAAGCCGACGGAATCCTGGTCGTTACCGCTGCGGCCAAAGTATGCGCGGTCCATATCATTCACCAGCGCAAAGATGCTGCGACTGACCGAGACGCGTGGCGCATGCTGATGTCCCGCTGCTTTCCAGGCCTCACGGTAGGCGCGGATCTGTTTAGCCTGCTGAATGTGGAACGGCTCGCCGGTTTCATCATCTTTCAGGGTTGAACTTTGCAGGTTCATACCCATTTTTGCCGCCCATTCTGCGGTGGCGTTAGAGCCGGATCCCCACCAGATGCGGTCGCGCAGGCCTTCAGAGAGCGGCTCAGGCCGCAGCAGGCCAGGCGGATTCGGGAACATGGGCTGTGGATTTGGCTTAGCAAAACCTTCGCCGCGCAGCACCTCCAGAAACTCTTCGGTGTGACGACGGCCCATATCCGCATCGCTTTCACCCGCTTTTGGTTCAAAGCCAAAGTAGCGCCAGCCATCGATGACCTGCTCAGGTGAACCACGGCTCAGACCCAGCTGCAGACGACCATTGGAAATCAGGTCTGCCGCGCTGGCGTCTTCCACCATGTAGAGCGGGTTTTCGTAGCGCATGTCGATGACACCGGTGCCGATCTCAATCGTTTTGGTGCGCGCTGCAACGGCAGCCAGCAGCGGAAACGGCGAGCTGAGCTGGCGGGCAAAATGGTGGACGCGGAAGTAAGCGCCATCTGCGCCCAGCTCTTCGGCGGCCACCGCTAAGTCGATCGATTGCAGTAATACATCCTGCGCAGTGCGGGTGGCGGACTGCGATGAGGGCGTCCAGTGACCAAAGGATAAGAAGCCAATATTTTTCATCTGTATTTCTCCTGACAGGCGGTAAACGCCCGTGGATGCAAGGCGATTTCTGATAGTGAAAGGTTACGCCCCCGGAGCCGCCACTGATAGTCAATATCTTTCAGCGCCATATTCAGGAATTTCGACATAGCTAAGCAGATTATCCACTTTGCCTTTGCCCGCCCTTTCTTTCACTGTTCTGATTCCCGCTTCCGCTGTCAGGTGAATCATGCACACCGGTTATCTCTCTCTACAGCAGCGCGCCTGGCTTAAAGCGCGCGCGCGCAGCTGGCTCTGGCGCAGCGAACTGCCGACCTGGCTGCTAATCGGTGTGATCTACGGCGGCTGGTTCTCGGTGATGCTGAACGCGCAGATGCTGGGACGGCTGCCCGCCACCCTGCTGCTGATCGGCTTCACTGGCTGGTATATGTCGCTGCAGCATGAGCTGATCCACGGCCATCCCACGCGCTGGCCGCGGGTGAATCAGCTATTTGGCACGCTGCCGCTGGCGGTCTGGTATCCCTACGGACTCTATCGCGATTCTCATCTGGCCCATCATCGTAATCACACCCTGACCGAGCCGGATGAAGATCCAGAAACCTACTACCTCTCCGCTGCTCGCTGGGCGCAGTTGCCGCGCTGGCAGCAGCAGCTGATTCATCTGCGTAACACTTTTTTTGGACGGTTGCTGCTCGGCCCGCTGCTGGATGTGGCGGCGACCTTCGGCGGGATGTGGCAGGCACTGCGCCGTGGTGATCGGCGCGCGATAGCAATGTGGCTGCTGCATGGGACGCTGCTGGCACTGCTGTTTTACTGGATGGCGCGGCAGGGATTTTCGCCGCTGTGGTATCTGCTGGCGGTGAGTTATCCGGCGCTGGTGCTGACCAAAGTGCGCTCCTTTTATGAGCACCGTGCGGCGGACAATCCGCTGGCACGGTCAGTGAATAATGAAGCGGCGTGGCCGTGGCGCATGCTATTCCTGAATCTGAACTACCATTCAGTGCATCACGATCTGCCCGGCGTCCCCTGGTATGGCCTGCGTCGCCTCTATCTGCGCGACCGCGAGCATTACTACCAGCGCAATCATGGCTTTCGCGTGGCGGGTTATCGGGTCTGGCTGCGTCAGTTCTGGGCCAGACCGGTCGGGGTCAATGTCCATCCGGGACGATCAGCGGAGAAAACGCATGAATAACCTGCTCGCCTTGCCGATGTATGCAATTCACCCGCCCGCCACACGGGCACTGATGCAGGCTGTGGTTACCCTGCTGACGCAGCACGGCATCGCTACGCAGCCGGTCTGGCCTGAGAACCTGCTGACACACTGGCAGGATAACCGGTTGTTGCTGAGCCAGACCTGCGGCTATCCGCTGGTCAGCCAGCTTCCTGCGGTTCAGCTGGTCGGCACCTTTCACTATCAGGCCCCAGGCTGCACCGGCCGTGACTATCGCAGCTGGCTGGTGGCGCGGGAAAAACGGGCGACGCTGGCCGATTTTAACGGCCAGCGGGCCGTGGCTAACAGCCTGGACTCGCACTCCGGCTATAACGCGCTGCGGTTTGTGGCAGCGCTTCAGGGCGTGAGGTTTTCGCAGCTGCTGCTGAGCGGCGGCCATCGTCAGTCGCTGGCGGCGCTGCGTGATTCACAGGCGGATATCGCGGCTATCGACTGCGTCAGCTGGGCACTGCTGGCGCGCTATGAGCCGGATGCGCTGCGCGGCCTGCATATCATCGGTGAAACGCCAGCCGCCCCCGGATTGCCATTGATTACGGCAGCCCCGACGTCAGTGGACCGGCTGGAAAGACTCCGCACGGCGCTGCATCAGCTGGTGAACGATCCCGCCTGGCGCACCGTCTGTGACGACAACCTGATCGGCGGGTTCAGCCCGGTGCAGCGAGACGATTATCAGGGCGTGCTGGCGTGGGAACAGCAGGCCGCCGCGCTGGGCGTTACCCGGCTGTAATACACGCCTCTGTTTTGCCCTGCTGACCGGGCAGGGAAAATCTGATTTCTCTGCATCGCCCCCTCCCTGCCCGCGCTTTCCCGGCCTCTCATTTCATGCTCCGCGATGCGCTCTGACCGAGGCTAAGACTGGTAAGCCCGCTCACGGCGTTCTAAGGTAGAGGTTTTCAGCAGAGGGAGAGTGGGATGCGCATTCTGATGGCAGGCGCCGGCGCGACCGGCGGATATTTTGGTGCACGGCTGGCTCAGGCCGGCCAGGACGTGACTTTTCTGGTCCGTGAACGGCGTTATCAGCAGCTTCAGGCCCGCGGTCTGGTGTTGCAGACGCCGCAGGGCACTGAAACGCTACAGCCGCAACTGGCGCAGGCTAACACCCTGACGGGCCACTATGATCTGATTATCGTCACGGTGAAGAGCTTTGCCCTTGATCAGGTGATGGAGGATATTGCACCTGCAGTGGGCCCGGAAACATTGATCATGCCGATTCTGAACGGATTACGGCATATCGCGACGCTGCAACAGCGTTTCGGCGAAGATAAGGTGATCGGCGGCCTGTGCAAAATCAACGCGACGCTGGGTGATAAGGGCGAAGTGATCCAGATGACGCCGCTGCATCAGCTCTATTATGGCGCGCTGGACGGCAACAACGATGCGCGACTGCAGCGGGTTGATGCGGCGCTGCGTGACTGTCAGGTCGATACCCGATTCAGCGATAACATCATGGATGAGCTGTGGGAAAAGTGGCTGCTGCTGAGCACGCTCGGCGCGGTCTGCTGCCTGGCGCGCGGAAATACCCAACAGATACTCACCTCGCGTGGCGGCGAAGCGCTGTTACAGGGCGTTTTCTCGGAGATTCTGTCAGTCATTACTGCCGAAGGCTATCAGACGCGTCCGGCGGCCACTGCCCGCATTCTTGAGCTGTTAAGCGATCCGGCTACCCCGATGACCTCCTCAATGTACCGCGATCTCACCCAGGGCTTTGATATCGAAGCCGATCAGGTGATAGGTGACCTGCTGCTGAGGGCGAAACGCCATAGTCTCGCCACGCCACTGCTTAATGCGGTGGATGTGAACCTTCAGGTCTATCTGCAGCAGCGTTAATGACCTTGCCGGATACCGTGACCGGGTGCCGCAACGGACCCGGTTTTTGTGGTCGTGAAAGTGTGGTGTGCAGCAGCAGTGCAGCAGGAAAATTTGCTACACTCGTCGCTTCATTTTTTGGAGAGTTCAATGACTTCCCGCTCCGTGACCCTCGATGATGTCGCTCAACTGGCCGGCGTCTCATATCAAACCGTTTCACGTGTTTTAAACCGTTCTGAACAGGTGTCAGCCCGCACGCGGGAAAGGGTTGAGGCGGCGATGCTGCAGCTCAATTATGTGCCCAATCGTGTGGCGCAGCAGCTGGCCGGTAAGGCAACGCGCACGCTGGGTCTGGCCACCAGCGACCTGGCCCTGATGGCCCCTGCGCAGATCGCTTCGGCGATCCAGCAGCGCGCCGCCGGGGCGGGTTATCATCTGGTGATTGCCATGGACAGTGGTAACGATGTGGCAGCAACGGTGAATGAACTGCTGGCACAGCGGGTCGATGGATTGCTGATCAACCTGCCGCTGGAGGCAGATGAGGCGCAACAGATCCAGTTGCTTTGCGGCAGCAAACCGGTGCTGTTTCTGGATGTCGAACCCCAGGCGGCGGTAGCGCAGTGTCAGTACCCGAATGAGTCTGGCGCCCGCGCCGCCGTTGAACATCTGGTGGCGCTGGGTCATCGTCAGATTGGCCTGTTAAACGGGCCGCAGCGCTCGGTCTCGGCCCGTCAGCGTGAAAATGCATGGCGTCAGGCGCTGGCCGATCATCAGCTGACACCGCACTGTTCTCTTCGCGGCGACTGGAGCGCGCAGTCGGGTTACCAGGCGCTGCTGGCGCAGCTTCCCGACGATCTGCCGCAGGCGCTGCTGGTAGCGAACGATCAGATGGCGCTGGGTGCGATGCGGGCGTTGCATCAGTATGGCGTAGCCATTCCTGGCGAGATATCGGTAATTGGATATGACGATACCGCCGAGAGCGCGTGGTATCAGCCACCGCTGACCACGGTGCGGCAGGATTTGCACTCTCTTGGCGCGCAGAGCGTCGAGCGGATGCTGGCCCGGCTTCAGGGTAGAGAGGCGTCAGACAACGCGCTGGAAACCACGCTGGTAATCCGGGAGACCACTGCCCCGCCTGCTGATGAGGGGGTTAATTTAGTGGCGCTGTCACAGCAGTTACAGGCGATTGCCCGCAGGCTGGCGGGGAAATAACCCTGCACACGCTGCGCTGACGCAGGCAATAAAAAACCCGCCCCACCGGAGTGGATGCGGGTTGGCATGGGAGATTTGTCGCTTGCGCGCAGCTATCTGCCCTTACGCTTTCGGGTGTTCACCCACGCCCATTGCTTTGATCTTTTTCGACAACTCACGGCGCTCTTTAGACAGGTCGGCGTTTTTGATGATGTACTCATCTACGCGATCTTCATAATCCACACGCATGCTGGCGATGATTTCCTGGATAGCCTCAACGCTCATGCCGGGTTTGATATATTCGCTCAGGTTGTCGAGCAGCAGTACGCGCTTCTGGTTGTCGCGAATTTTCTTCTCGTTGTCGACAATTTCACGCTGCAGTTTGTTTTTGCGGCGGAACATACGCACGAACTCCAGTACGTCCTGAAATGATTGCTTGGCATTTTCCATGATGGCACCTTTCTTTGAGCCTGCTGACGCAGGGAGAGAGTCAAAACGATCAGCTTAGCGGCTAGCCCGCCAGGTAAGCAATTTTCACAGCTAAATTCAGACTGGCTCTTATCTTAGCGCAAAGAAACCCTGTTTCACATTAAGTCATTGTCTGAGGTGATTATTTGCGCAGCGCCATCCGCATCAGGTCGGTCATCCGTTCCAGCTGTTTTGCCAGTTCCAGCGTCAGCCACACGTAGCCGTAGATCGGCGTTTCCTCCAGACCTTCGCTGCCCGCTTCCGCGATCAGTCGCCGCAGTTCGCCACTGATTTCGGTCAGCTCGTGACTGTTGGCCACTACCTCTTCCGTTTCCCCTTCAATCGCCATGACCGACAGCGCCCGCAGCGTGTTCTCAGTCATCTGCTGAGTGCGACGTAATGCGGGCGCGTTAAGCATAATCAGATGGCTCTCGCGCGATGCCCACCAGGCATTAATCTGCATCTCAATGGTGTAAACCATATTACGGTTGATGGTCTGAATCGCTTCAAGCACCGATTTTGGGATGCGCGTCTCTTTGCTTGACGGCTCCAGCAGCGCCCGCATTTTGATCACGCTGCTCAGCAGTTTGCCCAGCGGCTTGTTCAGGCGCGGCTTTTCAACCAGGTTGGGTGAAAAGCCGGCGTGATAGATTTTTGCCATTTCCGCCAGCGCGTCGGAGAGCTGAATGCGCCAGTGTGTATAGGCACGCTGCGCCCAGATAGCGGTAAACAGCAGCGCCATCAGCGATCCCAGAATCACATCACCGCCGCGCCACAGTGCCATCGTGAAATCGCCGGTTGGCGCCCCCACGACCACGCTCAATGTAATCCCGATCAACAGCGCCATATAGGGATGTTTGCCCAGTGTCAGGTAGCCGCTGATCATCATGATGATGCCGCACCAGGCCAGCATCATCGGCATCGAGATCAGCTCCAGCTTCAGAGCAATCAGACCGGATATTGACCCGGCGACTGTGCCGCTGATGCGCTGCAGCGCGCGCGGAAAAACATTTCCCCAGGTAGAGATGGGCCCCATCACCACCACCAGCGTAATCAGCGGCCAGGTGCCTTCAGGGATATCGGTCGCCCGGACAAAGATAAAGCAGAGCAAAAAGGCAATGGCAATACGCACGCCGTGGACGGAGCGGTAATGGCGATAAAACCAGAACTCCAGTTTTGATATGGGCTTATCAGGACGCAAAGTGACTTTCCGGTTGCGGGAACATGATGTGGCTATCTTAACCCTGAACGCGGCTCAGGCTTAGCGCCGGTCAGATATTTCAAAACAGTTTTGACGTTCGCTTACAATTATCAACATCCGCCTCACATATCTTCCCGGAAGTTAAAAACAACTTAATGCGATTTTTTAACCTTTATCGGCTCTCAGTAACACGCTCAGAGTACGCCTGCGCGCAAGTAAAAACGGGCAGCCCGCAGGCTACCCGTTTTAGTGCTGACAATTGGCTAATCAGAACTTCTGCCTGAGATAATCCGTCAGGCGGGTAATAACACCTGCGGGTTCAACCGCACTCAGCGCCACCAGCGGATAGTGGGCAATCTGCTGATCTTTATCCATCACCTGAATCTCACCGATGACCTCATTGGCTTTCAGCGGGGCTTCCAGATCTTTGCGATCGATGACGTACTTCGCTTTCACATTCTGCACTTCACTGCGCGGCAGTGACAGATAAACATCTTCTGCGGTACCCACATCCACCTGATGAGGATTGCCGTACCAGACGTTTTCGCTGCCAATTTTCTTACCGGCATGGAACAGCTGAACGGTATCAAAGGTGTTCTGGCCCCAGACCAGCAGTTTACGCGCCTGCTCTTCGCGGCCTTTCGGGCTTTTACCGCCCATGACGACGGCGATCAGGCGATGCTTGCCCACCACATTCGAGGCGATGATGTTAAAGCCCGCGGTCTCAGTGTGACCGGTTTTCAGCCCATCAACGTGGAGATTATTATCCCACAGCAGGCCATTACGGTTGTTCTGGGTAATGCCGTTCCAGGTCAGGGTCTTCTCACTGTACATGGCATAAAAGTCAGGCTCACCATCAATAATGGCGCGTGACAGTTTCGCCATATCCAGCGCGCTGGAGAACTGCCCCGGCGCATCCAGACCATGAACCGTTTCAAAATGGGTATTCTGCAGGCCGAGCTTCTCAACGTAGTGATTCATCATGCCGACGAAGTTCGCTTCGCTGCCCGCCACATAATCAGCCAGGGCAACGCAGGCGTCGTTACCGGAGTCGATGATGACGCCACGGCTTAAATCCCGGACGCTCAGCTTATCGCCTGGCTTCAGGAACATCAGCGAGGAACCTTTGAACACCGGATTACCCGCCGCCCAGGCATCTTTTCCGACCGTAACCATGTCGTCACGGCTGATTTTCTTCTGGTCAATGGCGCGATCGACCACGTAACCGGTCATCAGTTTGGTCAGGCTGGCGGGATTACGGCGTTCATCGGGATTGCCAGCGGTCAGAACCTGTCCTGTGGTGGCATCCATCAGCACCCAGGAAGCCGCATCAATCGCCGGAGGCGTCACAGGAAAGGGAATCGCATCAGCCTGCGCCAGCGAGGCCCAAAAAACAGTAGCGGTAACGGTGAACAGCAGACGCCTTTTCAACACTTCATCCTTAATTGCACGGGAGAGAAAATTTCTAAAACGAAACGGAAACAGCCGCACGTTTTACGGCAAAAGCGTTGTGAAGGTTTGAATAAATTGAAAAAAAGTATGAACTGCGACGCACTTTGATAAGCGTCGTTATGGGATTATCTCCGTCGGCTGGCGGCGTAAGAGAAGATGAAGAGCAGGTTTTACGTCATGGAAGGACCGGAGAGTAACATGCGCATTCACCACAACGTAAATACTACCGTACAGGGTTTGCCGCCCCTGCTTCTGCACGGACTGGATTATGAGTCCGTATACCGATAGCATTTACAGTTGAGTTCTGCATACGGGATCAGACCGCTTGTAAATTTGAGAAGGGCATAAAACAATAAAGCCCCGCCTTAACGAGGTTTTAAAAATTCATTAGTGGCGTAAACGTATCATTATCCCACTATCTGACCTGAATACGCCAGTTTATACAAATTCGATATTTTTTTAATTTTGGTGACTCTTTACTTTGTAGTAAAACGTAGACGGCACTAAATCACGGTGACTTATCGGAGTTGATGTTATGGATAACTATCTGGACAAGAAAAGATTTAACAGTTATTACCTGCTTCAGGCAAATGACGCTGCTCACTATCTGAGGATGACTGCACGCAGACTTTCCTCTCAGCACCTTAAGAATCTTATATCTCACATTAATTTTAATAACGAAGTAGATCGTTTTATCGAGGCGCAGATTAAGGGAATTAAGAAAGCAACTGATGAACGTGAATGCAAGCTTTGTCTGTATAATTTACAGGAAGAAAAAAACCCCTTCATCAGCAGGATGCTGCTCTCAGGACAGGCGCAGCTAAAATAGTTGTCTCTGCTGAACTGGTAACTAATCATCTTGACGGATGGGGTTATGTTTTCAATGCCGTTGGCGTAATTATTGGCTCCGCGCAAATTATAGCAGGGGCAACTATAGGGATCGCGTCATTGTTCAGCGGAAATTTAATAGGTACTTTTGCGGGAGCAATGATAGTCTCACATGGAATCAACAATATATACGAAAGCTATATAAACATAAGTGAGAATCGCAGCGATACAGAGGGTTTCTTACGTGGCGGCTATGCAGCAACTGCCGAATTCCTCGGTTTCAGCCCTACTGTAGGCCGCATTGCTTACAGTATCGCTGACTTATCCCTTTCGGGATATGGTTTAGCAAGGATGGTTCTTAAACCAGACGCATGGCGACTTTATCGCTATCTGCCATCAGATTTTATCAGGAATGTAAAAACAGTCGGAGCGCCTTCATTAGCTCTGGAGGCGCCAGGGGATGCGATGACTCTGAAGAGTATTTATGACCAAAAATAAGAATTATATTAGCCTGTAATAAAATACTTTTGCCCCCAGCCTCACTGGGGCCATATAACAAAAAACCATCACCGTAAAAAAGTAAATTAAAAGATATGTGTAAAAGCTACCATTTTCGGAACGGACAAACTCATAGATTCCAACTGCGGCCAAAAGAAGAATGAATATCAGAACGCCCTTAAAAATCCTGAGGAGGCGTTTTAAAGTCTCAGATATAGTCAAGCCCTCACCTTCTGACAGACGTTCAATATAAACCCGTTCATTTTCACTAAGTTTGCTTAAGTCCACATTATCCATAACGTCCCTCTCTTCCATGCCCCAGTGCTCAGGGCAATATTAACCTGAATTGATTATTCTATATAGTGTTTTTTAACGCGGGGTGAAATATGAAAGTAGCTTTGCGTCCTTGCGGAAGAACTCGCCGTCTACGGAAATTGGCGCGGTAATGAGCCTGTATCGTTGTGGAGTTTTTACAGCTGCAGCAGTACGTAAAGAGCGATACTGGCCGCCAGATCATCGCGATGCTCTGAAAGCGTCAGAATAAATTTAGCAATTATCTCCAGTTTAACTAATTCTCCGATTGGCATAATTTTCCAGACAGACTCACCCATAATATTACATGCTGCCACGAAGGCTTGTTCTTCTAATCTAATTCCTTTAGCCACTTCTATTCAAAGAGAGTCAAATGTAATCCTTTCAGGCAGATTACGCCTATTTTGACCTCAGTATTTATTGGTCAACCGCTCATCACTAACGCGTTAAATCTGGACTGGAGCGCGAACCGTCAGGATTTTGGTTTAATGCACAATGTATGCCTGCAGCGGCAAAACATTGGCCAGAATTGCGCTGGTAAAGACATTGACCAGTAAGCCCCATCTACGGCGCAAACAATACGAAGGTAAAGCCCGCGGACGGGTGCCGAATACGCACGCCCAGCCCACCAGCATCAGAAGTTTCAGACGTACCGGAATATGGTTTACCATACAGGGATGGCGTCAGCCGTTGCCCGGAGCCGCTATAATGGCTCTGCACGGCTGAACCCGCAGTCAGCGCGCATCAGACATAACGATCAGAGCTAAATTCTGCCTGCGCACAGGGATACAGAGCGAGCAGAAAGCCGTTTTACCGCTTTCTGTTCATTAAGTCAGTGAACGCAATGAACGGATATGAAATTTGAATAACGACCGCGTAAAGCCCACTTTCCTCTTCCACGATTACGAGACCTTCGGCACCAGCCCGTCTCGTGACCGGCCAGCCCAGTTTGCCGGCCTGCGCACCGACAGTGAGTTTAATCCGGTCGGCGAACCCGAAGTGTTCTACTGCCGTCCGCCGGATGACTATCTGCCACAGCCCGAAGCGGTGATGATCACCGGCATCACCCCGCAGATAGCGATGAGTCGCGGCGTGAGTGAAGCAGAGTTCGCTGAACGCATCCATGCGCTGTTCACCACGGAGCAAACCTGTGTGGTGGGCTATAACAACGTGCGTTTCGATGATGAAGTGACGCGCAATATCTTCTATCGCAACTTTTACGATCCCTATGGCTGGGCCTGGCAAAACGGTAACTCACGCTGGGACCTGCTCGACGTGATGCGAGCCTGCTACGCGTTACGGCCCGAAGGGATCAACTGGCCGGAGAATGAAGAAGGTTTTCCCAGCTTCCGGCTGGAGCATCTGACCAAAGCAAACGGCGTGTCCCATGAAAATGCGCACGATGCCATGTCGGATGTTTACGCTACGCTGGCGATGGCAAAACTGGTGAAAGAGAAGCAGCCGAAACTGTTTGAGTTTTTGTTTACCCATCGTAACAAAAACAAGCTGATGAACCTGATTGATATCCCGCAGATGAAACCGCTGGTTCATGTCTCCGGCATGTTCGGTGCGGCGCGCGGTAACACCAGCTGGATCGTACCGCTGGCCTGGCATCCCGATAACCGTAATGCGCTGATTGTGGTGGATCTGGCGGGCGACATGTCACCGCTATTGCAACTGGATGCCGACACGCTGCGTGAGCGTCTTTACACGCCGAAAAACGATCTCGGCGATCTGCCACCGGTGCCGGTCAAATTGGTGCATATCAATAAGTGTCCGGTGCTGGCGCCTGCCAGTACGCTGCGGCCGGAAGATGCAGCCCGGCTGAATATTGATCGTCAGCACTGCCTGGCGAATCTGGCGCTGCTGCGTCAGCAGCCCGACGTGCGGGAAAAACTGGTCACGCTATTTGCCGAAGCGGAGCCGTTTACACCGTCAGATGATGTGGACACGCAACTCTATGATGGCTTCTTCAGTGATGCCGACCGGGCGGGGATGAATATTATCCGCCAGACCGCGCCCGCGAATCTGCCTGCGCTGGACCTGAGCTTTGAGAGTGCGCGGGTAGCGAAACTGCTGTTCCGCTACCGGGCGCGTAACTTTCCCGGCACGCTGGATGATGCCGAGCAGCAACGCTGGTTGCAGCATCGTCGCGACGTGCTGAATGCCGATCGGGTGCAGGCATTTATGCAGGAACTGGAAGGTCTGGCGAATCTGCACGAAGCAGATGCAGAAAAGCTTGCGCAGCTTAAAGCGCTTTATCTGTATGCCCAGGAGCTGGTCTCTTAGTCGGCTGCCTGCTAAGGCCGGGTACCGCAACTGAACGCGGTCCCGGCACGTTACCGCGTTACATCATCACCCATACCAGCCAGGTCAGCGCAAAACCAAACAGTCCCATCAACGTGGTCAGTATTGTCCAGCTGCGTAACCCATCAGCGACTGACAAACCAAGATAACGGGTTACGACCCAGAAGCCGGAATCATTAACGTGTGACAAGCCCAGCGCACCAAAACAGGCTGACAGGGCGACCAGAACCAGTTGCATCTCACCAAGCCCAGTCACGGCACTACTCAGCAATCCACAGGTTGTGACAATTGCCACCGTTGCCGACCCCTGTGAAGCACGCAGCGCCAGTGAAAGAATAAACGCAGCGGGGATCAACGGCAGATGAATTGTCTGCAATGAACTGGCCAGCGCTTTACCTACCCCCGATTCCACCAGCACTTTACCGAATGCTCCCCCGGCTCCTGAGACTAAAATCACCCCGGCAGCAGTGGATATCGCATTGTTTGACAGCGTTTCCAGCTTCTCTGTGGTCCAGCCACGACGCAGCCCCAGCAACCACCCCGCAAGCGCCAGGGTAATCAGTAACGCCACCGCCGGTGATGCGACCAGCGTCAGGATTTTCAGCGGCAGGCTGCCAGGCGTAAGATGCGGCGGCAGCAACGTGCCCAGCATGATGAGCAGAATGGGCAACACGATTAAGCCTGAAATCAGCAATGCGCCCGGTGCATCGTGGTTACGGGTGGATTGCCCCTTAGCGTTCGGCTCCGTCAGCTGTAGCTGCTCCAGTACCTGAACAGAAAGATGATATTTTCGAAGGTTAAGCGCTTTGGCGACGAAATAACCGGCGATTCCGGTCGGTATCGACAGGGCAATGCCGGTCATCATTAACCAGCCAGGATCGACATTCAGCAGACCGGCGGCGGCGGCGGGTCCCGGATGAGTGGGCACCGTAACATGCACCATCAGCATCATGCCCGCCATGGGCAGACCAAACTTCAGCGGCGATACGCGCATCACTTTGGTAAAGCCATAGATCAGCGGGACCACGATAATAAACCCGACGTCAAAAAACACCGGCAATCCCAGAATAAAGGCCACGGTGGTTAACGCCGCGACCATACGCTGCGGCCCGCATAACTGCGCGAAGCGGTTTGCCAGTCGATCGGCCCCGCCGGATGTTTCAATAATCGCGCCAAGTATCGCACCCAGCACAATGATGGCGGCAATACTGCCGAGCAGGCTGCCCATCCCGCCAAGGATCACTTTCATGATGTTTTCGGCCGGGATACCGGTGGTGATGGCGACAAACAGGCTGGCAACCAGCAGCGCAATAAACGGATGGACTTTGGCTTTGATTACCAGCAGCAACAGCAGAATCACGCTGACCAGCGCGATGGATAACAGCAGCGTAGTGGACATCGGCAGACCTCTGATTAATTATAATTTTCAGTAAGTTATATTTTATTTTTTGAACACTGGTGTGATTAAGCTGCAGCAGAACTCACACCGTTTGTCTGACAATCGGTGTGAGTGGCGTACAGGTGATTAGCGGCGCGTACGCCAGGGAGCAAACCAGCCAAGGCCTTCGGTAGTGTTGCCGCGCGGGATATATTCGCAGCCGACCCAGCCGGAATAGCCCACTTCATCCAGCAGTGAGTAGAGATACGGGTAGTTGATTTCACCCTCATCCGGTTCATGACGATCCGGTGCCGACGCAATCTGCACGTGGCGATAGCGTCCGGCATAGTGACGAATCAGATGGCTGAGGTTGCCATCCACCCGTTGCGCATGGAACAGGTCGAGCTGAGTAAAGACATTGGGTCGATCAATCAGTTCGACCATCTCCAGCGTCTGGTACTGGCTGGCGTAGAGATAGTTGGGTTTGGTGGTGGGATTAAGCGCCTCAATCAGCAGGATGATGCCGTGCGGTGCAAAGCGCTCAGCGGCATAACGCATATTGCTGATAAAAGTCTCAACGTAGCGCTGACGGTCAGCGTCGGGCGGCACCGTCGCCGCCATGATGTGAACCTGAGGGCACTCCAGCGCCAGCGCATAGCTCAGGGCGCGATCGATATCCGCCTTTGCTTCCGCTTCCCGTCCGGGGATGGCGGAGACGCCCCACTCACCCGCTGCGACGTTGCCGGGTGCAGTATTGAACAGCACCAGTTGCAGCTGATTATCATCGAGCCACTGTTTTATCTGCGGGGCGGGATAGTCATAAGGAAACAAAAATTCGACGGCGGTGAAACCAGCTTCCGCCGCTGCAGCGAAGCGTTCAGCAAACGGCAATTCAGTAAATTGCGTCGAAAGGTTAGCAGCAAACTTCGGCATTATCGGCTCCTTAATTCTGCCACTTCGGCATCATTGAGATAACGGATCGGGCGGTCGCCTAAGGTAAAGATCAGACGGGCGGTCTCTTCCAGCTCTTCTGTGTTGTCTGCTGCTTCCTGCAACGATTTCCCCACCACCACCGGGCCATGATTCGCCAGCAGGAAGGCACGGTAACGTGGAGCCAGCGCCGCCAGATCCTCGGCCAGTCGTCCATCACCCGGCTTGTAGTAAGGCACAACCGGCACATCACCGACACGCATCACCACATAGGGGGTAAACGGACGGATGCAGTTGTTCGTGTCCAGACCCTGTAAGCAGGAGAGCGCCGTCAGGTAGTGGCTATGCAGATGCACCACCGCCCTGCAGTCGGAATTATTCAGGTAGAGCGCACGGTGAAACGCAATCTCTTTGGAGGGTTTATCGCCTGAGAGCCATTCGCCGTCAGGCGTGACTTTTGCCAGCCGGTCACCCTGTAATTCACCCAGGCATGAACCGGTGGGTGTCGCCAGCAGATTGCCATCCTCCAGCAACATTGAAAGGTTACCCGCCGAGCCGGTGGCATAGCCGCGCTGAAAAAACGATGCGCCAAGACGCACCATCTCATCACGCGCCTGCTGTTCCGTTAAAGAGAAAGATTCAGACATCAGTAAACTCCGTTTGCGCGCGGCGGAAGAAATCTTCATCGCCAAAATTGCCCGATTTCAGAGCCAGAGAGAGCGGCTGATGAATGTCGCGCACCCAGGGAACGCCAGGCGAAATCGTCGGACCGATGTGAAAGGCCGTCACACCCAGGCTCTGCGCGACCACGCCGGAGGTTTCGCCACCCGCCACGATAAAGCGCTGCCATCCTCGCTGTTTCAGCTCGCGGGTGACGGCGGCAAACAGCTGCTCAACGGCTTCGCTGCTGCGCTGAGCACCATAACGCTGCTGAATCGCCTGCAAGTGTTGCGCGTCAGCGGTGGCAAAAAGCAGGGGGGCCAGCGCCTGATCGCTGTTCGCTTCCACCCAGTCGCATAACTGCCGGGCATAAGCCCCAGCGTCCTCCAGGCAGCGTTCAGTCTCAACTTCGCAGGCCGGTGCCAGCTGGCGGTACGCGGCGACCTGACGATTAGTCATCTGCGAACAGGAGCCGGAAAGCACCACGGCGCGATCGCCCTGCGGACGGCCAGCCTGCTCCGCTTTCGCATCACTCTCAGCCGTCGCCCACTGCCGTGCCAGACCGATGGCCAGCCCGGAACCGCCGGTGACCAGCCGCAGATCGCCCAGTGCTTCGCCCAGCGTCAACAGATGTTCCTGATGCAGGACATCCGTTACGACGTAGTTGATCCCCTGCGCCGCCAGCTGACCCAGCGCCTGCCGCACTGACTCAGCGCCCTGATCGACCTGTGCCGCCGCGATCAGCCCGGCTTTGCCCGTCGCCTGTGACCTCATCAGCCGCATCAGGTTGCTGTCGTGCATCGGTGTGACCGGATGATGCCGCATACCGGAATCTGACAGCAGCTGATCGCCGACAAACAGGTGGCCCTGATAAACGGTGCGGCCATTCACCGGCAGCGCCGGACAGATTACCGTCTGCGTTTCACCCAGCGCCTGCAGCAGAGCGTCGGTTACCGGGCCGATATTGCCCTGCGCGGTGCTGTCGAAGGTGGAACAATATTTGAAGTAGAAGCGCTCACAGCCCTGCGTCTGCAGCCAGGCCAGCGCAGCCAGCGACTGAGCAACCGCCTGGTCTGCCGGACAGGAGCGGCTCTTCAGGCTGACCACAATCGCCTGCGCCTCTGTGATTTCCTCGCTGTCAGGAATGCCGTTGAACTGAATAGTGCTCAGCCCGTTCTGCACCAGAAAACTGGCGATGTCAGTCGCACCGGTAAAATCGTCCGCTATCACGCCAAGCCGCATCAGATTTTCTCCTCTGCCTGCGGCAGCGTGATGCCGCTGAAGATTTTAATCACGGCACTGTCATCTTCCCGGCCGTAACCGGCGTTGCTGGCTTCGGTGAACATATTGAGGGCGGTTGAGGCCAGCGGCAGCGGGAAGTGCAGGGATTTCGCGGTATCGGCCACCAGGTTGAGATCTTTCACAAAGATATCGACCGCCGATTTCGGGCTGTAGTCACCCTCGACCACATGCCGCATGCGGTTTTCGAACATCCATGAATTGCCTGCGGCATTGGTGACCACTTCATACATGGTTTCCAGCGGGATGCCGGCACGTGCCGCCAGCGCCATCGCTTCTGCCCCGACCGCGATGTGAACACCCGCCAGCAGCTGATGGATAATTTTGACGGTTGACCCGAGGCCGATCTCACTGCCCACGCGATACACTTTGGCTGCCACGGCATCCAGTACCGATTGCAGTTGTGCAAAGGCCGCGTCGCTGCCGGACGCCATCACCGTCATCTCACCGCTGGCCGCCTTCGCGGCACCGCCGGAGACCGGTGCATCCAGCATCAGCAGCTGATATTGCGCCAGCTGTTGTTCAATCTGCTGGGCATCCCGGGCGGACAATGTGGATGAGACCATGACCACGGTGCCGGGACGCAGTTTTGCGGCCAGGCCCTCTTCACCGAACAGAATGGCATTAACCTGCTGCGCATTTACCACCAGCAGCAAAACGGCATCAAGCTGGTCTGCAAAGGCGGATGCTGAAGACTGCGCATCACGCGCGCCCGCCTGGCGTAAGTTCTCCAGCGCGGCGGGATTCAAATCGACACCCCAGGTATTAAGACCGGCGCGCAGACAGGATTTTGCGGCACCCATGCCCATGGAACCTAACCCGATAACACAGATGTTTTCAGCTGGCACGATACGCCTCCACTGTTAATTTAAGTGATTATTTGTTTGTTACTGTTAATCCTGCCAGCTTACTGCTGGCAAAAATGTGTTATCCCTCACAAAAAAACATTCCCGATGTGAAGTCGAACAATTTTTAACATTGCCAGACTGTCAGCACTGGCCTTGTTGCAGTACGGTTACCGCCGCCATTGCCGGGATTACAACTGTTATTATTTGTTCTGGTTAACCGCCAGATACTTTATAATGTGAAAAAATGATAATTATCAGGGAGCCGATATGATTCCGGTTGAACGTCATCAACAGATTCTTGCGCTGGTGGCCGATCGTGGCGTGGTGAGCATTGCAGAACTCACTGAACGGCTGGGTGTGTCACACATGACCATACGCCGTGATGTGCAGAAACTGGAGGAACAGGGAGCCGTGTTGTCGGTTTCCGGCGGCGTGCGCTCTGCCGACCGGCTGGCGGCTGAGCCGTCACATCTGACGAAAAGTGCCCTCTACAACGAAGAAAAGCGGGCCATTGGCCGCACCGCCGCCCGACAGATCCCCCGTAACAGCTGCATCTATCTGGATGCCGGAACCACGACGTTAGCGCTGGCAAGAGAAGTGGTGGATCGCGATGATTTGCTAGTGGTGACCAATGATTTTATGGTGGCGAATCTGCTGATGGAGGCCAGTCAGTGCCGGGTTATTCACACGGGCGGCACCGTATGCCGTGAGAACCGTTCCTGTGTCGGGGAATCGGCGGCACGCAGCCTGCGTCATCTGGCGATTGATATTGCCTTTATTTCCGCCTCCTGCTGGGGGCCGCGTGGCTTGTTTACGCCGGACGAAGATAAGGTGATGGTGAAGCAGGCGGTGAGTGAGGTGAGCAGTAAACGGGTATTGTTGAGTGACAGTTCGAAGTACAACAGGATTGCGACGTTTCTGGCGTTACCGCTGGAGAGCTTTGATCGGGTAGTGACAGACACACATCTGAGTGAATCGGCGCGGGAATTGTTAAGTGCGGGGAGCTGTGAACTGGTACTGGCTGGTTAAGCTGTCGCCGCCTTCCCTGAGACCGGGAAGGCGGCAACGTGAGCGCGATTAAACTTCTTCGCTGAACTGCGGCACCGGATTACGGAAGCTGCGGGTTACGAACGCCAGGTAGATAATCCCGATGGCGGCCCAGATCAGACCCAGCTCCATAGAACTCTCTTCCAGGTTCACCCACAGCGCACCCACCGTCAGCGCGCCAAGCAGCGGCAGCAGCAGATACTGAACGTGATCTTTCAGCGTGCGGTTACGCTTTTCACGGATCCAGAACTGCGCGATCACCGACAGGTTAACGAAGGTAAACGCCACCAGCGCACCAAAGTTAATCAGCGCGGTTGCGGTCACCAGGTCAAAGTTAATCGCCATCAGCGCAATCGCACCCACCAGCAGCACGTTGAGCGACGGGGTACGCCATTTTGGATGGATGTAACCGAAGAAACGCTCCGGGAACACGCCATCACGGCCCATCACATACATCAGACGCGATACGCCAGCGTGCGCCGCCATACCGGATGCCAGCACCGTGACCACCGAGAAGATCAGGATGCCGACCTGCAACGCTTTACCGGCCACGAACAGCATGATTTCAGGCTGCGAGGAGTCCGGGTGCTGGAAGCGTGTGATGTCCGGGAAGTAGAGCTGCAGGAAGTAAGATGCCGCGATAAAGATCACACCACCAATCAGCGCAGTCAGAAAAATGGCGCGCGGAATGGTGCGTTCTGCATCTTTGGTCTCTTCCGACAGCGAACTGATGCCATCAAAGCCGAGGAACGAGAAGCAGAGTATCGTCGCACCGGTAATCATCGGCACCACATGCGCATTCTCAGACCAGAATGGACGGCTGCTCACCAGCGTGCCGGAACCAACGCCGCTTGCCACACCGTAGATTACCATCGCGGTAATCCCGACCATGACAACCACCTGCAGCACCACAATCACACTGTTGAAGTTGGCGACGGTTTTGATGCCCTTGAGGTTAGAGAGCGTCATAAATCCGACCAGCAACACCACAAAAATCCACGACGGAATGCCCGGCACCAGCGATTCGAAATAGTTTTTAGCCAGCAGGATGTTGATCATCGGCATGAACAGGTAGTCCAGCAGTGATGACCAGCCGACCATAAAGCCGACGTGCGGACTGATCGCCTTCTGAGCGTAGGTATAAGCGGAGCCCGCAGAGGGGAAGCGGCGTACCAGCTTACCGTAACTCACGGCAGTGAACAGAATCGCAATCAGCGCGAAAGCATAAGCGGTGGCGACGTGACCTTCGGTCAGCCCGGAAACGATGCCAAAGGTATCGAACAGGGTCATAGGCTGCATGTAGGCTAAGCCCATCATGACGACCGGAAGTAACGTGAGTGTTTTTTTGAGTTGCGCACGCTGCGGTGCGGCGGCGGTATTAAGCGACATGCTTCAGTCCCCCATGTGCGACAACCTGGCCAGGCTGGGTCACAGGGCAACTGCGCATTAAGCGACAGGGAGTAAGGTTAGCGGTTAACGCGGCGCCGTAGTCATCACGAAAACGCGTACCAGCGTTGGCTGGCAGAGTGTAAAACATCCCCATCTTTGTCATCCTCAATCTCACGCTAACGCGTGTTTTCAGTGTTTATCTATCCGGGTGCGTGCCCGGCCTCGGTTAAGTCAGCAAAAAACGCTCTAATAAAACTGGATGCAAAAAAATAACCGGCGCGGTAAGCGTCGGTTATCATCTGATTTTGCAGGCCGCGTATTCTGCCCTAACCCATGGCAGGAATACAAGCCATCGGGGCATCTTATGCAAAAAAAAGCCCGTCAGATTACAGGTAAAAAAACCTGTCAGGCATTTTTCAGCATCCAGTCGATCTCGGTAGACGTAATCAGCCGTTCAAACTGCATCAGTTCATGATGCTTACAGCTGTGCCAGACACTGGCAAAGCGTTCGCCCAGTAACTTCTGCAGCGGATAGCTGTTGTCAAACTCATACAGCGCATCGCTCTGGCGGATCGGCAGTGCCAGACCCTCGGCATGGTGACCGTTGCCGGTGACCGGATGCGGCAACGGCAACTGGGTATCCAGCCCATGCAGCATCCCGGCAAGGATCGCCGACACCACCAGGTAGGGATTAGCATCCGCACCCGCAACCCGGTACTCAATACGGTGATTGTCGATATCCCCGCACGGCACCCGCAGCGCAACGGTCCGGTTGTTATGGCCCCACGATGCCTGCAACGGCACATAGGCGTCCGGTACAAAGCGGCGATAGGCATTCACATTGGGTGCCAGCAGTGCCATTGAGGCGGGCATCAGATCGATCATTCCCGCCAGCGCCCGTTTCATCAGCGGCGAATCACTGCCGTCATCGCAGGCGAAGGCGTTGTGATCGGCGGCATCCAGCATGCTGATATGCACATGCATGCCGCTGCCCGCGTACTCCTCATAGGGCTTCGCCATAAACGTGGCGGTCATACCGTGGTTTTCTGCCACCTGACGAATCAGGCGTTTTAGCTGCACTGCATGGTCACAGGCCCGCAGCACGTCGCGGGTATGATGCAGGTTAATTTCAAACTGTCCGGGCGAGGCTTCCGCCAGCGCGCCATCGGCCGGGATGCCCTGCTGACGGGCCAGATCGTCGATATCACGCAGCACATCGGCGAAATGATCCAGGTTATCTACCGAGTAGACCTGGCTCTGCATATTGCGTTCATCACTGCCGGGTGAACACGGCGGCTGGATAAAGCCTTCTGCATCGCGCTTTTTATCCACCAGATAGAACTCCAGCTCTACCGCTACCACCGGGAACAGACCTCGGTTACGCAGCTGTTGCCACAGCCGGTTAAGGACATTTCGGGGTTCAACGTCAAAGGGAGTGCCATCTTGGTTGCACATGGTTAACAGCAGTTGCGCAATGTGTTGAGGGTCAGACGCGGAGGGAACTAAAGTACCGGTGACGGGCAGACAGAGATTGTCGGGTTCGCCCAGTGACTGGCCGAGTCCCGCTTCTTCTACTGTGTTGCCGAGGATATCCATGGCAAACACCGAGGCGGGGAAATAACACCCTTTTTCCAGCTTAGGCAGCGCAGAGACCGGAATACGCTTGCCGCGGAACACACCATTTAAATCATTTAACAGGATGTCGACATACTGCGTGTCAGGATGGCGCTCCAGCCAGGTTTTCACCTCAAGCTGGAACGCGCTGGTTCGTTTCTCTTCACTGTGAAGCGTGAAGTCTTCCACTTCTACCAGGTTAGTCATGATCTCACCCGCCCCTATTAGGTTTGCGTAATGCTCAAAATAACAGCCACACCACTAACATAGCGCCAACATAAAAAGTGTGCAAATGTAACAAATCCGTTTGAAGAACAAACAGCAGATTGCTAGATTGAAAAAATATTGCACACTTAACCGCCAGACGTGCCCTTTCGGTAGATATTTCGAACAGCGATGCGAGGACGTGAGATGGGCATTATTTTTGACAAGCCGTTGATTGGCGTAGTGATGTGCCAGAAGGATCTGGGCGGCCATCCGAGCCAGACGGTTCACAATAAGTATACCGATGCGGTTGTCCTAGCGGGTGGCGTACCGCTGGCCCTGCCCCACAGTCTGATGAATGCGCCTCATCTATTAGAAAACGCTATGGCTGTTCTCGATGGCCTGCTGCTGACCGGCAGCCCCAGCAATATCGAACCCTGGCATTATGGTGAGTCAGGAGAGGAGCTTAATGCCGATCCGGGCCGTGACCATCTCGTCTTTCAGCTGATTACCTGGGCCACCAGCCACAACATGCCGATGTTCGGGATCTGCCGTGGGCTGCAGGAGCTGGTGGTGGCGAATGGGGGCGCCCTGTGGCGAGAGCTCAGCGGGCAGCCGCCGTTTCAGCGTCACCATGAAGATGAGACGCTGCCACTGGAGCAGCAGTATGCGCCGACGCATCCAATCACTATCGAACCCGACGGCCTGCTGGCGACGCTGCTGGATTACAGTAGCCCGCTGACGGTTAATTCACTGCATCATCAGGGTGTACGCGAACCGGGCCCGCAGCTGCGCGTGGAAGCACGCGCGCCAGATGGCCTGATTGAGGCGGTGAGTCTGCGCCATCATCCCTTCGCCCTGGCGGTGCAGTGGCATCCCGAGTGGCAGCCGGAACACACGGCAGGCTCGCAGGCGCTGTTCAGTGGCTTTATTCAGGCCGCCATTCGTTATCATAAGGGAAAAGAAAATGAGTGATGCCACGCTGGCGCCGGGACGACGGCTGGCGCAAATCCGGCAGACACTGGGGCTGTCGCAACGCCGCGTTGCCGAACTGGCCGGACTGACCCACAGCGCCATCAGCACCATTGAGCAGGATAAGGTCAGTCCGGCGGTCAGCACCCTTCAGAAGCTGCTGAAAGTCTATGGGCTCTCGCTGTCAGAGTTCTTTTCAGAACCCAAACCGGATGCGGAACCGAAGGTCATTGTCCGCGCCAGCGACCTGCTGGAGATTGGCAGTCAGGGGGTTTCGCTGAAGCTTATCGACAATGGCCGTGCACAGCGCACGCTGGGCATGCTGCTGGAAACTTATCAACCTGGCGCGAGCACCGGTGAGAAGCTGCGTCATCCAGGTGAAGAGACCGGTACGCTGCTGGAAGGAGAAATTACGCTGGTCATCAACGGAGAGCACTATCATCTCTCCGCCGGAGAGAGCTACGTCATTGATACTGGCTTACCACACAGTTTCACCAACCGTGCTGAAATCCCCTGCCGCATTGTCAGTGCCCATACGCCAGCCAACTTTTAGGCGCTTCGGAGGTTGTTATGAATTACGTGGAAAGTTATTACGCAGCGACCGCCAATCCGCATGCGCCCTGGCCGACATTACAGGAGAGCATTCAGTGTGACGTCTGCATTATTGGCGGCGGTTTCACCGGTCTTTCGGCGGCGCTGCATCTGACCGAGGTGGGCTATGACGTGGTCGTGCTGGAAGCGGCGCGGGTCGGCTTTGGTGCCAGCGGACGTAACGGCGGTCAGGTGGTCAACTCCTACAGCCGCGACGTGGATGTGATTGAGCAGCGCTACGGTAAAGAGAGCGCCCGTATGCTGGGCAGCATGATGTTTGAGGGCGCTGAGATTATCCGCGATCGCATTAAGCGGTACGCGATCGACTGTGATTACCGGCCTGGCGGTATTTTTGCAGCCCTGAATGTGCGCCAGATGGCGCATCTGCGAAAACAGAAAGCGTTATGGCAGCAGTATGGGAACCATGATCTTGAACTACTGGATGAGCGAGCCATTCGACGTGAAGTCGCTACTGAACGCTACGTTGGCGGGTTGCTGGATCGGCGCGGCGGCCATCTGCATCCGCTGAACCTGGCGCTGGGTGAAGCGGAGGCGATCCGGCGACATGGCGGACGCATCTATGAACAGTCCGCGGCGACCAGTGTGATTTATGGCACACCAAACCGGGTAAAAACCGCCCAGGGCGAGGTCAGCGCGACCTTTGTGATCTTCGCCGGGAATGCCTATCTGGCACCACAGCTGGAACCACGACTGAGCAGGAAAAGCATGCCGTGCGGATCGCAGATTGTAGCAACCGAGCCGCTGTCACCCGACCAGGCGTTGTCGCTGATGCCGAACAACTACTGTGTGGAAGATTGTAACTATCTGCTGGATTACTTCCGTCTGACCGCGGATAACCGGCTGCTCTATGGCGGCGGCGTGGTTTATGGTGCTCGGGAACCGGCCGATATTGAAGCGTTGATCCGGCCCAAACTGAGACGCACGTTCCCGCAATTGCAGAACGTGAAGCTGGACTTCAGCTGGAGCGGCAATTTCCTGCTGACGCTGTCGCGCATGCCGCAGTTTGGCCGACTGGAGAAGAATGTCTATTTTATGCAGGGTGACAGCGGTCATGGCGTCACCAGTACGCATCTTTCCGGCAAGCTGATCAGCGAAGTGTTACGCGGCGATGCCGAGCGTTTTGATGCCTTCGCCCGACTGCCTCATCTGCCGTTTCCCGGTGGGCGACGCTTTAAGGTGCCGCTGACGGCGATGGGTGCGGTGTGGTATGCGTTGAGGGATCGGTTAGGGGTATGAGGCTGAGGGCCAGACTTTGCTGCCTGGCCTGCTGAACATAGGTGTTCCAGCGGGGCACATTCTGCCCTGTTGTTTAAACCACCTTAGTATGTTGTAACTATAGAAAGAGCAGAACGCTCACCTATCAGAGCGGGAGCACTCAGCCCCCGCAACAACGTTTGCCGCACATCACTCCAGCGGCATCTTAACCGGATCGTCATAGCGGTACTCAAAACCGAGTTCGCTACAGATGCGGGAACCATCAATCAGCTTGCCGCTGTCTTTCACTGCCTCTGGCGCGAACTGCGGCGGCTCCAGACCAAGCTGGCGTGTAACCGCGGGATAGAAGGAGTCGCGCGTCGGATGTTTCGGCGCACTAAGGTTGTAAACCCGGCCCCCTTTCGGAGACTGCAGTAGCAGCGTAATCGCCTCAACCACATCATCCAGGTGTACCAGATTGACGCCCTGCGAGCCATTCGCCACATCCTGTTTTCCGGCCAGGAAGCGTCCCGGATGACGTTTTGGCCCGACCAGACCGGACAGGCGCAGAATATCCACGCTGGTGCCCGGCAGATCGTGCAGCCAGTTCTCCAGTTTAACCAGCGTCTTGCCGGCTATGGTTTCCGCAGTCAGCGGACTGTTTTCCCGCTTAATGCCGGAGCTGCCACCATAAACTGACGTGGAGCTGGTAAAGATGATGCGCGGCACCTTGTAAACCAGCGCAGTATCAATCACATTCTGCACCGCCTGCAGATAGGCTTCGCCCCCTTCCGCGGTGCGGCTGGCGGGCAGCGTGACGATCAATGCATCGACGTTGAACAGCGGTTCAATATCGGCGGCATCACAGAGCAGTTCCGGCGTCAGTTCCAGCTGGAACGCCTCAATGCCGCAGCGGCGTGCCGCGTCTACACCGTCTGGTGTGGTTTTGCTGCCGGTGACCTGCCAGCCTCGCGCGGTTAACGCCGTGGCCAGCGGCATGCCTAACCAGCCCAGTCCCACAATCGCGACCTTCTTCATTTTGACTCCTGACGTGAAACATCAACCCTGACTTCACCGTAGTTTGCCCCCGGATTGCAAACCAGAACAACCTGTTTCAGCGCTTTCCGAACCGCCCGTTTAAAAAAGTGTTGCCAAGCGCAGCCATCTTCGCTAGCTTAAACCCCACAAATGAATACTCATTCATCGACGAGATTATTATGACACGCGTTCAGTTCAACCATCATCACCACCATCATCCTGACTAGTCTTTCAGGCGATTGGTGCTGGAAGACTTTCAAGATCTTCCAGTGGTGTGAACGCAAGAGAACCCCCGGAAGATCGTCTTCCGGGGGTTTTTTTATGGGCTGATGTAACCACACATTCAGGACAGGATTAATAGCCTACCCCATCAGGCTATTTTATTTGCCACTCTGGCCCTGGTCAGTGCTCACAATCCTCACGTACTGTGTGTACGTTCCGGTTGTTGCGCGCTGTCCGTGACCAGACTGACTGCAACAATATACGCCTACTGGAATAGGCTCTAAGAGGACAGGAACCATGTTAGATAACACCCGTTTACGCATAGCTATGCAGAAATCTGGCCGTTTAAGTGATGATTCACGCGAACTGCTGGCGCGCTGCGGCGTTAAAATCAACCTTCAGCAACAGCGCCTGATTGCGTTTGCGGAGAACATGCCGATCGACATCCTGCGCGTGCGCGATGACGATATTCCTGGCCTGGTGATGGATGGCGTGGTCGATTTAGGCATCATCGGCGAGAACGTGCTGGAAGAAGAGCTGCTGTCGCGCCGTGCCCAGGGTGAAGATCCGCGTTACTTTACGCTGCGCCGCCTCGACTTCGGCGGTTGCCGTTTGTCACTGGCGATGGCGACAGATGCCGAGTACACCGGCCCGGAATGCCTGGATAAATCCCGTATCGCCACCTCCTATCCGCACCTGTTAAAACAATACCTCGACAAAAAAGGCGTCAGCTTTAAAACCTGTTTACTGAACGGTTCCGTAGAAGTGGCGACCCGCGCCGGTCTGGCTGACGCCATCTGCGATCTGGTCTCTACCGGTGCTACGCTGGAAGCCAATGGCCTGCGCGAAGTTGAAGTAATCTATCGTTCAAAAGCGGTGCTGATCCAGCGTGACGGCGAGATGCCTGCCGCCAAGCAGGAGCTGATCGACAAGATGATGACCCGTATTCAGGGCGTGATTAAAGCGCGTGAATCGAAGTACATCATGCTGCACGCGCCGAGTGAGCGCCTGGAAGAAGTGATCAGCCTGCTGCCTGGCGCAGAGCGCCCGACCGTGCTGCCGCTGGCAGGCGATGTCAGCCGCGTGGCGATGCACATGGTCAGCAGCGAAACCCTGTTCTGGGAAACCATGGAAAAACTGAAAGCGCTGGGTGCCAGTTCGATTCTGGTGCTGCCTATTGAGAAGATGATGGAGTAAGCCATGGCCTTTTCTACCCCGATTGAGTGGCAGCAGTGCACCCCCGAACAGCAGCAGGCGCTGCTGCTACGTCCTGCTATCGCCGCCTCTGAAAACGTGACGCTGACGGTGCGCGATGTGCTGGAGCAGGTAAAGCTGAATGGTGATGACGCCCTGCGCGAATTCAGCGCCCGCTTCGACAAAGCGCAGGTGGATAACCTGCGTGTTACCGCACAGCAAATTGCAGAAGCCAGCTTACGTCTGAGTGACGAGCTGAAGCAGGCGATGGCTGTCGCGGTGGGCAATATCGAAACCTTCCACAACGCGCAGATCCTGCCGCCGGTGGATGTGGAAACCCAGCCAGGCGTACGCTGCCAGCAGATTACCCGTCCGGTAAAATCGGTCGGACTCTATATTCCTGGTGGTTCCGCCCCGCTCTTCTCCACTGTGCTGATGCTGGCGACCCCGGCCCGTATCGCTGGCTGTGGTCGCGTGGTGCTCTGTTCGCCGCCGCCGATTGCCGATGAGATCCTGTATGCCGCCCAGTTGTGCGGCGTAGAAGAGGTGTTCCAGGTCGGCGGCGCGCAGGCCATTGCCGCGATGGCCTTCGGCACCGAAACCGTGCCGCGCGTGGATAAGATTTTTGGCCCGGGCAACGCCTGGGTGACAGAAGCGAAACGTCAGGTAAGTCAGCGCCTTGATGGCGCGGCGATTGATATGCCGGCGGGTCCTTCTGAAGTGCTGGTGATTGCGGATGAGGGCGCCACGCCCGCGTTTGTCGCGTCTGATTTGCTCTCACAGGCAGAGCATGGGCCCGACTCGCAGGTGATTCTGCTGACGCCTTCATTAAAGCTGGCCGAGGCGGTCGCGGTCGCGGTTGAGCAGCAGCTGGCGCAGTTGCCGCGGGCTGCCACGGCGCGTCAGGCGCTGGAAAGCAGCCGCCTGATTGTGGCGCGTGACCTTGAGCAGTGCATCGCGATCTCTAATCTCTACGGCCCGGAGCACCTGATTCTGCAGACGCGTCAACCGCGCGATCTGGTGGAGTCGATCACCAGCGCCGGTTCGGTATTTTTAGGTGACTGGTCGCCGGAGTCCGCGGGCGATTACGCCTCTGGCACCAATCACGTGTTACCGACCTACGGTTACACCTCGACCTGTTCCAGCCTGGGCCTGGCCGATTTCCAGAAACGCATGACGGTGCAGGAGCTGACGCCGCAGGGCTTCCTGAACCTGGCCGCCACCATTGAAACCCTGGCCGCCGCCGAGCAGCTGGATGCCCACAAGAATGCCGTCACCCTGCGCGTTGCCGCACTGAAGGAGCAAGCATGAGTCAGGATATTGAGCAGCTGGCGCGCGCCAATGTGCGTGCCCTGACGCCCTATATGTCGGCGCGTCGTCTGGGTGGCAACGGAGATGTCTGGCTCAATGCCAACGAGTTTCCGCTGCCGGTGCCGTTTGAGCTGTCGCAGCAGACGCTGAACCGCTATCCGGAGTGTCAGCCCAAACGGGTGATTGAGCGCTACGCGGCTTATGCGGGCTTAACGCCGGAGCAGGTACTGGTGAGCCGTGGCGCAGATGAAGCCATCGAACTGATCATGCGTGCCTTCTGTGAGCCGGGTCAGGATGCGATTCTGTTCTGTCCACCGACCTATGGCATGTACAGCGTCAGCGCCGAAACCATCGGCATTGAATACCGCACCGTCCCGGCCCTGACCGACTGGCAGCTGAACCTGCCTGCCATTGCAGAGCAGCTGGATGGCGTCAAAGTGGTTTACCTCTGCAGCCCGAACAACCCGACCGGCAACCTGATCAATCAGGACGACATCCGTCAGCTGCTGGCGATGACCGCCGGTAAAGCGCTGGTAGTCGCAGATGAAGCCTACATTGAATTCTGCCCGCAGGCGACCCTGACCGGCTGGCTGAAGGATTATCCGCATCTGGTGATTCTGCGTACGCTTTCTAAAGCCTTTGCGCTGGCTGGCCTGCGTTGCGGCTTTGCGCTGGCGAATAAGCCGGTCATCGACCTGCTGATGAAGGTGATTGCGCCCTACCCGCTGGCCACACCGGTGGCCGATGTCGCCGGTCAGGCGCTGAGCGACCAGGGGATTGCGCTGATGCGTGAGCATGTGGCACAGCTGAATGAGAATCGCAGCTGGCTTCTGGCCGAACTGGCGCAGCTGGCCTGCGTTGAGCAGGTTTTCTCCAGTGAAACCAACTATGTGCTGGCGCGCTTTACCGATTCACCAAAAGTCTTCAAAACCTTATGGGATCAGGGCATTATCCTGCGTGATCAGAACAAAAATCCGGGCCTGTCGGGATGCCTGCGCATCTCCATCGGCACGCGTGAAGAGTGCGAACGAGTGATCGCCGCGCTGAAAGCCTTTTCTGTGGAGCAAGCATGAGCCAGAAGACCCTTTTTATTGACCGCGACGGTACGTTAATCTCGGAGCCGCCTGAAGATTATCAGGTGGACCGCATGGATAAGCTGGCGTTTGAGCCAGATGTTATCCCGGCGCTGCTGGCGCTGCAGGCCGCCGGTTATCGCCTGGTCATGATCACTAACCAGGATGGTCTTGGCACCCCGGGTTTCCCGCAGGCCGATTTCGATGGCCCGCACAATCTGATGATGCAGATCCTGACCTCGCAGGGCATTGCGTTTGACGATGTGCTGATCTGCCCGCACATGCCGGACGATCACTGCGACTGTCGCAAGCCGAAAACCCGAATGGTGGAAGCCTGGCTGGCCGAAGGCGCGCTGGATACCGCCAACAGCTACGTGATTGGCGATCGCCTGACCGACGTTCAGCTGGCGGAGAACATGGGCATCCAGCCTATCCGCTACGGCGCTGACGGCCAGAACTGGCAGACCATCCAGCAGCGTCTGACCCAGCGTGACCGCCATGCGCTGGTGCAGCGCAACACTAAAGAGACACAGGTGCGGGTCGAACTGTGGCTGGATCGCGAAGGCGGCAGCAAGATTAATACCGGCGTGGGTTTCTTCGACCACATGCTGGACCAGATTGCCGTGCACGGCGGGTTCCGCATGAACATCGAAGTGAAAGGCGATCTTTATATTGACGATCACCACACGGTGGAAGATACCGGTCTGGCACTCGGCGAAGCGCTGCTGAAGGCACTGGGCGACAAACGCGGCATTGGCCGTTTTGGCTTTGTGCTGCCGATGGATGAATGTCTGGCACGCTGTGCGCTGGATATCTCCGGCCGTCCGCACATCGAGTTCAAAGCGGAGTTCAACTATCAGCGCGTGGGCGACCTCAGTACCGAGATGGTCGAGCACTTCTTCAGCTCGCTCTCCTACGCCATGATGAGCACCCTGCACCTTAAAACCAAAGGCAAGAATGACCATCACCGCGTCGAGAGCCTGTTTAAAGCCTTTGGCCGTACGCTGCGTCAGGCGATCCGCGTTGAGGGCAATACGCTGCCGAGCTCGAAGGGAGTGCTGTGATGAACGTGGTGATCATGGATACCGGTTGCGCCAACCTGTCGTCGGTAAAATGGGCGATTGAACGTCTGGGCTACACTCCGGAAGTGAGCCGCGACCCCGATGTGGTGCTGCGCGCCGACAAACTGTTCCTGCCAGGCGTGGGCACCGCGCAGGCGGCAATGAATCAGCTGGAAGAGCGTGACCTGATCGATCTGGTGAAAGCCTGTACCCAGCCGGTGCTGGGGATCTGCCTGGGTATGCAGCTGCTGGGACGCGGCAGCGATGAAAACGGCGGCGTGCCGACGCTGGGGATTATTGATGAGCCGGTGTCGTTAATGGACACGCACGGCCTGCCGCTGCCGCACATGGGCTGGAATCAGATTACCGCGCAGGCGGGCAATCATCTGTTCCGTGGCATCGACGAAGGCTGCTATTTCTACTTCGTTCACAGCTATGCCATGCCGGTCAACGCCAGCACCATCGCACAGTGTTACTACGGTGAAGCTTTCACTGCCGCGGTGCAGAAAGATAACTTCTTTGGCGTCCAGTTCCACCCGGAACGCTCGGGCAAAGCGGGCGCGCAGCTGCTGAAAAACTTCCTGGAGATGTAATGATTATCCCCGCGTTAGATTTAATTGACGGCAAAGTGGTTCGTCTGCATCAGGGCGATTATGGACAGCAGCGTGATTACGGCAGCGATCCGCTGCCGCGTCTGCAGGATTACGTTCGCCAGGGCGCGACCGTGCTGCATCTGGTGGATTTAACCGGCGCGAAAGATCCGGCGAAACGCCAGATCGCTTTGCTGAAAACCCTGCTGGATGGCGTTGATGTGACGGTGCAGGTTGGTGGCGGCATTCGCAGCCGTGATGATGTGCATGCGCTGCTTGAAGCCGGAGCGAGTCGTGTGGTGGTCGGTTCCACCGCCGTGAAACAGCCTGAAGAGGTAAAACGGTGGTTTGCAGAGTTTGGCGCAGAGGCGATTGTGCTCGCGTTAGATGTGCGCATTGATGCCAGTAACCGCAAAGAAGTGGCGATCAGTGGCTGGCAGGAAGCGGCGGGCGTCACGCTTGAAGAGGTGATTACCGACTTTCAGCAGGTGGGTCTGAAGCACGTGCTGTGCACCGACATTTCCCGCGACGGCACCCTGAGCGGCTCCAATGTTGCGCTCTATCAGGAAGTGACGGCGCGCTTCCCGGCGATTGCTTTTCAGTCCTCGGGTGGCATTGGCGACCTCAATGATATCACCGCCCTGCGCGGCAGCGGCGTTCAGGGCGTAATAGTCGGACGTGCGCTGCTGGAAGATAAATTCACTGTTTCGGAGGCGATCGCATGCTGGCAAAACGGATAATTCCCTGCCTGGACGTACGTGACGGCCAGGTGGTCAAAGGCGTACAGTTTCGCAATCACGAGATCATCGGCGACATCGTGCCGCTGGCGCAGCGCTATGCTGCCGAAGGTGCCGACGAGCTGGTGTTCTATGATATCACCGCCTCATCCGATGGCCGGGTCGTCGACAAAAGCTGGGTATCGCGGGTTGCGGAAGTGATCGATATCCCGTTCTGCGTCGCGGGCGGCATTAAAACCCCGGAAGACGCGGCGCGTATTCTGGAGTTTGGCGCAGACAAGATTTCGATTAACTCCCCGGCGCTGGCCGACCCCACGCTCATTACCCGCCTCGCGGATCGTTTTGGCGTGCAGTGTATTGTGGTCGGGATCGATACCTGGTTTGATGAAGCCAGCGGTAAATATCAGGTGAATCAGTATACCGGCGACGAAGCACGCACCCGTGTGACACAGTGGGAAACGCTGGAGTGGGTGCAGGAAGTGCAGAAGCTGGGCGCCGGCGAGATCGTGCTGAACATGATGAATCAGGATGGCGTGCGTAATGGCTATGACCTGGTGCAGCTGAAGAAAATGCGTGAAGTCTGCAACGTGCCCCTCATCGCCTCTGGCGGCGCAGGCACGATGCAGCACTTCCTTGACGCGTTTACTGAGGCAAATGTGGATGGTGCTTTAGCCGCCTCGGTATTCCATAAGCAGATTATTAATATTGGTGAGCTGAAAAGCTTTCTGATCGACAACGGAGTGGAGATTCGCGCGTGCTAACTGAACAACAACAGGCCCTGCTCGACTGGGACAAAACACAGGGCATGATGCCGGTCATCGTTCAACACAATGTCTCAGGCGAAGTGCTGATGCATGGTTATATGAACCCGGCCGCGCTGGAAAAAACACTGGCAGAAGGCAATGTCACCTTTTTCTCCCGCACCAAAAACCGACTGTGGACCAAAGGCGAAACCTCTGGCAATTTTCTGCAGGTGGTGAGCATCACGCCTGACTGCGACAACGACACGCTGCTGGTGCTGGCAAACCCGATTGGCCCGACCTGCCATCTGGGCACCACCAGCTGCTTCTCGCCGGCCGTGCCAGAGTGGACCTTCCTCTATCAGCTGGAAGAGCTGCTGGCGTCCCGTAAAACCGCCGATCCTGAAAGCTCCTACACCGCACGGCTCTACGCCAGCGGCACCAAGCGCATCGCGCAGAAAGTGGGTGAAGAAGGCGTTGAAACTGCACTGGCCGCCACGGTCAACGATCGGGATGAACTTACCAACGAAGCTTCTGACCTGGTCTATCACCTGATGGTGTTGTTGCAGGATCAGGATCTCGACTTTAGCGCCGTGATCAACAATCTGCGCGACCGCCATAAGTAATTGTGCAATATGCTGCTCAGAATGCCGTTCTTATGCGGATTCTGAGCAGAATTCTTCTCAAAAATAAAATTAAACGCTATTGTTGAGCATAATATTGCTCAACAGGTGTTGCCATGCTCACAATCCAGCTATTTATCAAAGGCCGCTGGCATGATGCTGCCCAACTCAATATCCAGCAACCCTCGCAGGGACGTGAAAGCGCCGCCTTACTTGCCTACGACTTTGACTATGCCGCTGATTATCTCGATCGCAATGATTACGCCAGCTGCAGTCTGAATTACCCGGTGATGCTTATTGGCAGCTATGCGGCGCGTCCGTGGTTTACCTTTCTGGATGACATTATGCCTGCCGGTGCCAGTCGACGTTACTGGGTTCAGCAACTGGGATTACAGGGAAAATCGGCGGCTGAGCAGGACTACTGGCTGCTGAAATCTGGCACGATTGCGCCAGTGGGAAACCTGCGCATTAAAGAGTCGGTACCCGCATTGCCCGCTCAGAGTCAGTTACGCGATCGGCGTTTTCCGTCTGAATGGGTCATTGAGCGTGACAGTGATTTTCTGGCCTATGCTCAGCAAATGGGTGCAGCCAGCGGCGGAGCAACCGGGGCTGGCGGTGAAGCGCCAAAACTCTTGTTGCGCTGTACGCCTCAGCATGAGGTGTGGATAGATACCTGGCAGGATGACGCAGACAACCAGGATACCCATTATCTGGTGAAGTATCCGCGCGGTACGCGTAGTGCAATCGACTGCGACATACTTCGCGCCGAATACCACTACTATCATGAGCTGGAGGCAATGGGTTTCGACACAATTCCTTGTGGACACATGAAGTTGCGTGAAGGTAGCCGCTATCCTTCTTTATGGTTGCCTCGCTTTGATGTGGCTTATATCGATGGCCAGAAAGTGATGTATGGCCTGGAGTCTGTCTATTCGATATTGCAAAAGCCGCCAGGCAGCTACCTCAATCATTTCGAGGTGATCCGCACGTTAATCAAACGACTCAATCCTGACAGGTGCGCGCAGGAGGCGTTCGTTATTGAGTGGGTAAAACGCGACATGCTGAATATTGTGTTTGGCAATTCTGACAACCACGGCCGTAACAGCGCAATTCTGAAAAAAAGCACTGGCATGTGGCTGGCTCCCATCTATGATTTTGCGCCGATGAAAGCGGATCCCGAAGGCGTGGTACGAACGACGCAGTGGGGATCACCTTTTGAAGAAGGGGGTCACTATCAATGGAAACTGATTGCAGACGCATTAAGTGATCTGGTGCCCTCAGACAGGTTACTGGCTGAACTGGCCTCACTCACTCGCCTGCTTACCGGACTCAAAGAGCGCCTGATCCAGCGAGGCGTGCCAGAATCGATACTGACTATGCCCGCGATGGGATTCGATTATCTGGATCAACGTATTGAAGGCTGGCAGCTATGAAAAAAACACTGTCACCTTTTGAACGCGAGGCAATGCTGCTGAACCTTCTTCAGCAGTTTCTTGAAGAAAAATTGTCACAGGGTGAGCTTCTTATGAAGCTTCGCAAAAACGTGCTGGGATTCTCTCAGGAACGTTATGCCGCGCTGGCAGGTATCAGCCGAAGGACACTGTCAGATATCGAGCAGGACAGGGAAAATACCACGCTGAGTACGCTCAACAGGGCGCTTAAACCGCTGGGTCTGAAAACCGGCATCGTGCCGCGTCAACCGCATATGTTGCAGACGCTGATGCTGCAACTCACCTCAGGAAAGAACCGTGACCACCCATGAGAAATTAATCGCCCTCCTCGACCAGCACCAGGCACGCTATCGCCTGATGGAGCATGAGGCGACCGGTAAATGTGAAGCCGTCGCGGCGATACGCGGCACCGAAATCGGCCAGGGTGCTAAAGCGCTGGTCTGTCATGTGAAAGGCAACGGCGTTAAACAGCATGTACTGGCGGTTTTACCTGCCGATCAGCAGGCCGATCTGGGCAAAGTCGCGGCAGCGGTTGGCGGAAGACGCGCCTCACTCGCCAGTCCGGCGGAAACCGATCTGGTGACCGGCTGCGTATTCGGGGCGATTCCACCGTTCAGCTTTCATCCCGACCTCAGACTGGTTGTTGACCCCGCGCTGTTTGAACGTTATCCGGAGATCGCCTTTAACGCCGGTCTGCTGGAACGCTCAGTGATCCTGAATACCGAAGATTATCGCGCGCTGTGCGCGGCTGACGTGGTGAAGATTACGCAGTAATTGCCATCCCGGCAGCCCGGCGATACTCTGCATAATCACTCATCACGACAGAATAAGAGCAAAATCATGAACATTTTCACTCAACGCCTGCGTCAGACGCTGGCTGTGGCGGTTATGGCAGGCTGCGCTTTTGGCGCGCAGGCGAAGATCGAACAGGTGCGTTTCGCGGTCGATCCGACCTATCCACCCTTCGAATCGAAAACGCCACAAGGCAAGCTGGTCGGCTTTGATATTGATCTGGGCAATGCGCTCTGTACTCAGATGCAGGCAAAATGTGTCTGGGTTGAAAGCCAGTTTGACGGCATGATCCCGGCCCTTAAAGCGCGTAAATTTGATGCCATTCTGTCCGACATGGGCATTACCGAAGAGCGCCTGAAGCAGATTGATTTCACCGCGCCGCTCTATGACACCCACACTCAGCTGATTGCCCGTAAAGGTGCTGGCATATTGCCCACCGTTGAATCCCTGAAAGGAAAAACGGTCGGCGTAGAACAGGGAACGGTTCAGGAGCGCTATGCGCTGGCGAAATGGCAGCCTCACGGTGTGACCGTGGTGCCTTATGGCGATCAGGCACAGGTTGAAAGCGATCTGGTTTCAGGCCGACTGGATGCGGTATTCACCGATGCGGCACAGGCTGCCATCGGCTTCCTGAAGCATCCGCAGGGAAAAGATTTTGAACTGGCCGGCCCGATTATTCAGGATCCGATCATCGGCCCCGGCACGGCGATTGGCCTGCGTAAAGGCGATACCGAGCTGAAAACCGCACTGGATAACGCCTTCGTCGAAATCAAAAAGAACGGTACGTTTGACCAGATTCAGAAGCGCTATTTTGCTACGGATATCTCTATCCAGCAGTAACCTCGCGGTCGCCCTTTTTCGTCCTCAACGCGATCCGGCACTATACTTTAACTTTTTCAGGACGGCGCGCTGTCGTCCTTTGCCGATTAAAGGACATTAACACGGTATGCATCAACAACATCATCCACTGTTAAGCGCCTCTTTAGGCACCCAGCGTGAAATCATCAGTTTCCATTTCGCGGAAGACAACGAGCGTCAGGTCTATATCCAGGCTGCGCTGCATGGCGACGAACTGCCCGGTATGGCAGTGGCGTGGTTTTTAAAGCAGCGACTGCAGGCACTGGAGTCCGCCGGTCAACTTAAAGCCGCCTTTACCCTGGTACCGGTTGCCAATCCGCTGGCGCTGGGACAGCACTGGCATGGTACCCATCTGGGCCGATTCCATACGCTCTCTGGCCAGGACTTCAACCGCCGTTTCCCGTCACTGGGCACTACCCTGGCGGCGGGCCTGGCTGACAGTCTGACTCAAAGTGAATCGCAGAACCGGAGCCTGATCCGCGAGGCGATTGATCGTCACTATCGCGATACCGTGCCAAAAACCGAGCTGGATGCGCAACGCCATACACTGATGCGGATGGCCAGTCAGGCCGATCTGATGATTGATATGCACTGTGACTGGGAAGCCGTGCCGCACCTCTACACCACACCGCACGCCTGGCCGGACATTGAGCCGTTTGCACGATGGTTAGGCAGTGAGGTGCAGCTGCTGGCACAGATCTCTGGCGGTGAGCCGTTTGATGAAGCCTGCTGCGAACCCTGGCTGACGCTGGCGGAACGGTTTGGCAAAAATTATCCGATGCCACGCGGATTGCTGCCGGTGACGCTGGAGTTGCGGGGCGTGCGTGATGTTTCGCCTGAACAGGCGGAGAAAGACGCGGATGCGATTATTTCGGCGCTACAGGAAGGCGGTTATATCGGCTACAGCGAGCCTGCGATTTCCGTGGAGGTGGCGGCACCCGTGATTGGCGGCGATGAGCTGGTCCCGGCGAGCGCGGGCGGAGACGATATCGTGGCAATCAATGACGGGCCGATTGGTTTAAACGTGCCAGATATCGCTGAAGCACCGGGAGAAGCTGGTGTAATCAAAGCGCGTCACAGCGAAGGATCGGCGGCGGCCTCCTCTGCCCTGAAAAATCCACCTACGCCATTAGCGGGCTGTGAGTACATTCATTCGCCGGTATCCGGTCTGATCCTGCACCGTAAACCGCTGGGCGCAAAGATTCGGCCGGGAGAAGTGTTAGCAGAGATTGTTGATCCGATAACCGACCAGATCACTCCGCTGGTGGCGGAACATGGCGGTATTCTCTATGCGAGACACTGGGCTAAATTTGCGACGGCAGGCATGCTGGTGGTGAGGCTGGCAGGTGAGCGAGAGATTCGGAGCGGGGATTTACTGGTGGGATAAAAAAAGGGCTTCCCGAGGGAAGCCCTTTTTAGTGATTAGTCTAACCACTCGGTGTGGAACACACCGTCTTTATCAATGCGCTTGTAGGTATGCGCACCGAAGTAGTCACGCTGCGCCTGAATCAGGTTAGCAGGCAGCACTTCTGAACGGTAGCTGTCGTAGTAAGCGATCGCCGCAGAGAAGGTTGGCGTCGGGATACCGTTCTGAATCGCGTAGGAAACCACATCACGCAGCGCCTGCTGATACTGATCGGCGATATCTTTGAAGTAAGGTGCCAGCAACAGGTTAGCGATGCCTGCATCTTCTGCGTAAGCATCAGTAATCTTCTGCAGGAACTGGGCACGGATGATGCAGCCAGCGCGGAAGATCTTCGCGATTTCACCGTAGTGCAGATCCCAGTTGTTCTCTTCTGACGCGGCACGCAACTGTGAGAAGCCCTGAGCATAAGAAACGATTTTACCCAGATACAGAGCGCGACGAACTTTCTCGATGAACTCCGCTTTGTCACCGGTGAAGGCCTTCGCCTGTGGACCGCTCAGTACTTTAGAGGCGGCCACACGCTGGGTTTTCAGCGAGGAGAGGTAACGGGCGAACACAGACTCAGTGATCAGTGACAGAGGTTCGCCGAGATCCAGTGAACTCTGGCTGGTCCATTTACCGGTACCTTTGTTCGCTGCTTCATCCAGAATCACATCAACCAGGTATTTACCTTCTTCATCTTTCTTGGTGAAGATATCTTTGGTGATGTCGATCAGGTAGCTGCTCAGCTCGCCGTTGTTCCACTCCGTGAAGGTCTCAGCCAGTTCTTCGTTGTTCAGACCCAGCGCGCCTTTCAGCAGAGCATAGGCTTCAGCGATCAGCTGCATGTCGCCATATTCAATACCGTTGTGAACCATCTTCACATAGTGGCCCGCGCCGTCCGGACCGATGTAAGCCACACAGGCTTCGCCATCTTCTGCACGTGCAGCAATTTTATCCAGAATCGGTGCAACCAGCTCGTAGGCTTCTTTCTGACCGCCAGGCATGATAGATGGGCCTTTCAGTGCGCCCTCTTCACCACCGGAAACACCGGTACCGATGAAGTTGAAGCCCTGGTCAGAAAGCTCTTTGTTACGACGGATGGTGTCTTTATAGAAGGTGTTACCGCCATCGATCAGGATGTCGCCTTTATCCAGGTGTGGGGTCAGGGAGGCGATTGTCTTATCGGTCGCTTCACCCGCCTGAACCATCAGCAGGATGCGACGAGGTTTTTCCAGCGATTCGACAAACTCTTCAACGGTGTAAAAAGGAGCAAGTTTCTTGCCCTGGTTCTCGGCGATGACTTCATCAGTCTTTTCGCGTGAACGGTTAAAGATAGAAACAGTGTAACCGCGGCTCTCAATGTTAAGAGCCAAATTGCGGCCCATCACTGCCATACCTACAACGCCGATCTGTTGCTTGGACATTACATACTCCTGTCTGTGGTCTCGCATGGTGTTACCCGTAACACCACTTTGTAAGTGATCAGTATGTTAACTCAGGATAGCGGATTAAAGGTAATGAATGGTGCGGTCGCACAGATGAAATTATCTGAAAATAAATCACACATTTAACAAGGATTTATAAAGCTTTGTATAGCTTTGAATCATTTTATCCGCTGTGAAAAGGGATTCAAAGCGTGCCAGCGCAGCCGCACCAAAGGTCATTGCCAGCTCGGGGTTCTGCCAGATTTCATCCATCGCCCGTCGTAATGCTGCGGGATCGGAGGGAGGGACGACTAAACCTGTGACCCGATCAATATTGATAAAGGTTGTTCCCGTTCCGATCTCGCTGGAGATCAGTGGTTTTGAATAGAGAGCACCTTCCAGCAAAGAGATCCCGAAAGCTTCAGAACGTAAATGAGACGGGAAAACCAGACAGGTACATAACTGTAGCAAGGCAGATTTTTCGCTGTCTTCCAGCGCACCCAGGAAATGAATATTGTTCACGCCTAACTGCTGCGCCTGCGATTTCAGCTCAGCCTCGATGGGACCTGCACCAACCACGACGATTGGATAACGGCTGTTCTTTGCCGCCTCGATTAATATATGCAGGCCTTTGTAATAACGAAATGTTCCAATAAAGAGGAAGAAGCCATCCGGAAATCTTGCCTGCCATTTTTGCAGAACGGCAGGATCGTTATTTTGATAAAACTGCTTATCAAGACCGTAAGGAATAACTTCAACTTTATCTTTGAACTGCTGCAGGACCGGGCTACTTTCAACATAGTTTGGCGACGCGGCAACGATGCGGTCCACACTGGAGAGAAAGCGGTTCATCAATGGAGTATAGAGCCTTAACAGTACTTTCTGCTTAACAATATCAGAATGGTAACTCACTACTGATGGCTTTTTAATTCCAGCGGCAAAATGTATGAAGTCCATAAATGGGTAAGGAAAGTGGTAATGGATGATATCGGCATCCTGAGCCAGTTCCCTGAACTCTTTTATCGCTGAATAGGAGAATGGGGTGGAAGCAAACTCACACTGCGTCTTGACCCGATGAATCTGATGATTATCCAGCGTGTTTTTTTTGTTTTCAAATTGGGGACTATGAGTAAAAACAATAGACTCAATACCTGATTTAAAACCACCTTCTGCAAGCTGATAAATAACCTGTTCAATGCCGCCAAAAGTATCAGGATAGTAGGTTTTATAACAGTGTAAAACTTTAATCATATATATTTTGCGACCTGCTCATAAGCTTCAATGGTTTTATCCGCACACAGTGACCATGAAAATTCGCGGGCACGCGCTAATCCCGTATCAATCATACGGCGCTTTACATCTGCGTTTTCAATCATCATCTGGATGTAAGTTGTCAAAGCATGAATATCCTGAGGGTCATGCATTAGTGCTGCATCTCCGGCGACTTCAGGAAGTGATGTTGCATTTGAGCAAATTACGGGCGTTCCTGATGCCATTGCTTCAAGAACCGGTAAGCCGAAACCTTCATAGATTGAAGGGAATACAAAACTCGTCGCAGCACTGAATAAATGCGGCAGATCGTTACCAGGCACAAAACCTAAATATTTTAACCAGCCTTCTCTCTCGCCTTTATCAAAGAGTTTAAAGAGTTGCTCATTTTCCCAACCTTTATACCCACTAATGACTAACGGAAAAGCAGACTTCTCATGTGCAGGCAGACGGTCATAGGCCTGCAACAGCGTCAGAATGTTCTTTCTTGGTTCAATCGTGCCGGTATACAGAAAGAAACATCGCCACTTAAGATTATACTTTTTAAGTACGCGTTGTGTCTCAGCTTCGTCTCGAGGATGAAAATGTTCATTGCAAGCCAGAGGAGCTACGGCAATTTTATTATCTTCAATACCAAAGAAATCAATTAACTCATTCTTTGTGTAATAAGAGTCAGTAATCAACATCGATGCACGCGAAACGGTATTCCTTAACTCTTTTTGCATCAGGTGAACACGTCCAGCCGGATGAAATTGAGGCCAATGGAATACTGACAGGTCATGAAAGGTGGCAACACAGTGTTTCACGCGAGGAGGTAGATAATAGTTTGGGCTATGAAATATATGATTCTTAAAATGCCTCAGCGCCATCATTTTCATTACCGGAAAAGTCAGGCGATATATTTCACTTACTGTTTTGCTTCTTTGTAACTTACGCTTTAGGGATTGAACCGATTGAGCAGACTCACTCGCGACTGCTAGTGAGTCGCGAGTCTTAGTGCCATGAAGAAACGTCAGCGCGACGTTATCTCTTTCCTGAAGCTGTTTAGCAAGCTCAAACGCATAACGGCCAATACCGGTTAAAGGATATTTAATACAGTCCGTAGAATAAACGACGTTTATTGCTTTGCTTCCAGCATCCATTTCAGGGTATCTCTAAGAGGGATTTTAGACGAAGTCTCACCGACTAAGCTACTGAGCAAAGTGATATCGCCACAAAGTTCTTTAATTTCATTAGGCCGGACAAAATCAGGATTAACTTCAATCTTAATATCATGGCCGGTCAGAGATTGGCAGAGATCAACGACCTCCCTCAATGAATGCATTTTACCTGAAGCGACATTGACAGTTTGACCAGATGAGCGGGAATGAAGTAACGCTGAATAGCTTTTAACGACGTCACGCACGTCGGAAAAATCACGCCATACATCTATGTTGCCCAGCTCAATTACATCTTTTCTCTCACGAAAATGTTTGACGATTTTCGGGATCAGGAAATTTTCTGCCTGACCGGCGCCGGTGTAATTGAATGGCCGGGTAATAATAATCGGCAATTTTTCATAAAACAGACTGGTCATATACTCCATGGCCAGCTTGCTTACCGCATAGTCATTTGCAGGTCTGGCAGGAACTGACTCTGCTAATTTTCCCGGTGTGTTATTACCGTAAACATTAGCACTGCTGGCGATCAAAACTGCATCCGGCATTTTTGCGGATTCGCTAAGAGCCTGTAACAGATTACGCGTACCGCAAAGGTTTACACTATAGAACGCATTCGGGTCGGAATGACCAACAAAAGCGATGGCTGCAAGATGAACAACGATGTCTGGCTTAATACTGTCTACAGCATTCTTTACATCTGCTGCATTGGTAAGATCAACCTGAAAATAGTGTGAGGAACGCTGGGTAGGAGTTGAACCGAAACCATAAACTTCATATCCGGCAGCGGATAAATCCGCTGCCATATATTGGCCGGTAAAGCCCTTGATCCCAGTGATCAGTGCTTTTTTGCCATTAGTCATATCAGAAGGAGAACCCTTGTTTATTGCGGCGCAGATCTTCTTCTACCATCATCGCACACAATTCTTCGAGCGTAGTTTTTGGCTCCCAGCCCAGAATGTCTTTCGCGCGCTGTGGATTACCAATCAATAATTCTACTTCAGCAGGACGGTAGAACTTAGGATTGACCTTAACGACCACTTTATTCGTGGCGACATCGATGGCTACTTCCTGGTCATCTTTGCCTTCAAAACGCAATTCAATGCCAGCCGCTTTGAACGCCATTGAAACGAAGTCACGGACTGTTTCAGTGCGGTTGGTCGCCAGGACAAATGTATCTGGCTCATCAGCCTGCAGCATACGCCACATGCCTTCAACATATTCCTTAGCAAAGCCCCAGTCACGCTTAGCGTCCATGTTACCTAACTCAAGCACATCCAGCTTACCGAGCTTAATTTTGGCTACAGAATCGGTGATCTTGCGGGTTACAAACTCCTGTCCACGCAGTGGTGATTCGTGGTTAAACAGAATGCCACTTGATGCGAAGATGTTGTAGCTCTCACGGTAGTTAATTGTCATCCAGTGGGCATACAACTTTGCAACGCCATACGGGCTACGCGGATAGAAAGGTGTATCTTCTTTCTGCGGAATAGCCTGCACTTTACCAAACATCTCTGAAGTAGACGCCTGATAGAAACGAATTTTAGGGTTAACGATACGAATAGCTTCTAACAGGTTTACCGGACCAATACCTGTAATTTCAGCTGTGGTAAGCGGCTGGTCAAAAGAAACACCTACAAAGCTCTGAGCCGCAAGGTTGTAGACTTCGGTCGCTTTGCTTTCCTGAAGTAAACGAATGCTTGATGACAGGTCAGTCAGATCATATTCGACCAGATGAAGATTAGGATTTTGTTTAATGCCTAACTCTTCGATGCGCCAGAAGTTTACTGAACTTGTACGACGATAAGTACCAAAGACTTTGTAACCCTTATTGAGCAACAACTCGGCCAAATATGCGCCATCCTGACCAGTAATGCCTGTAATAACTGCCGTATTCATACCTACTCCTAATAACTACATTCAGTTTTGTTTTACTAATGGAAGCTGTTGCAGTAATTGTACTGTACTTTCCTTCCATGTACACCAGTTAATATTTCTAGAATCGGGAATAGTGCCGATCCTTTCCATTTCTATCCAATCTTTAATTGTTGAATAAACACTCTCAGGATCACTTCCATTAAAATAATAAGCGTTATCGCCTGCAATTTCACGTAGCACAGGTATATCACGAGCGATGATTGGTAATTCTTGCTGAGCTGCTTCAATAATGGGCAGTCCAAAACCCTCTGCATAAGATGCTACGATAAGTGCATTAGTCTCAACGTATAATTCTGAAAGAAAGTCATCTCCAATATTATTCAGCCAATGGAGATTTCGGTCTTTTTGAACATGATTTTCAATTCTTTCAATCAGATTATCGACACCCCATCCCTTTTTACCCACAATGACAAGATTACAGGGTATGCCATCATTCCATAATTTTTCAAAGGCAAGCAAAACCTGTTCATGCCCTTTACGGGGTTCAATGGTGCTTACCATAAGAAAAGTAGGTTGAATTTTTAATTTATCTAACAGATCAGCGGCATTATCTGGTCGGCAAGTAAATGGTTTACTCGCAGAAATATCAGCGCCTAAATGAAAATGTTTCAATTCAAGTGAAGGATTTCGGTTTATTGAATCTTTATGTTCATTTAAATAATTATCTACTTCCAGCGCAACACTATGCGATATACAAACCAGACCATCAGCATTTTCGGAAATTGATTTCAACCATAGTGGAAATGCTGCACGGACGTTGACATCAGTCCAATCAGGGTGTAACAAAGGAATAATATCGTAAACCACATAATAAACAAAAGCACCACTCTTTCTAATTGTATTAATTTGATTGTTGAGATATGGAAACAAATGTGCGGTTAAATCTAAACCAAGCAGAATGTCGTCTTTACTAAAGAAAACCGGTTCATCATTGCCATAATCAATATCATAATTATCTTTTAAGTAATCATTAGCATAGTGGAACAGTTCACCCATTCTGCAATAAACAGGGCGTATAACATATCCATTACACCCGGAACTGATAAGATTTGATAAAACACTTCTTACCACTCTTTGTATCCCTGTCCGAGCATCATGTTGAACCAAAACAGAGATATCAACTAGTAGCTTACGCTCATGTTTTTGAAAATTATTTTTCGCCAGAGACCATGCTGTGCCCAATACATCAACGTCATCATTTAGTTGGGATGGACTATTTATTATTCTTTCTATGGCTTCCTCTAATGAGTTATCACCAATATTTTCATCGATACTAATTTTATTTAAACTTTTTTCGAAAGCATCTATAGCAATTTGTGCTGAAATATCCCAAGAAAACTTAGAGGCTTGTTTTTCGGCATTATTGGCTAATGCATGACGGAATTGATCATCAATTAAAGCCTTTTGCATTAAAGCTGAAATATCATTCACATTTCGCGGATCAAACATAGATTCATGCCATCCCATAACTTCAGGGAGGCTTGTAGTATTTGATGCTATAGTTGCGGCACCACAAGACATAGCTTCAAGCGGCGGCAATCCAAACCCTTCATGAATTGAAGGAAAAACGAAAAGTTTGCATATGTTATACAGTGAAACAAGATCATCATCAGGTATAAAACCAGTAAATGCTATATCATCATCATTTAGCCCATGCTTACGCGCAATAATAAGCAACCGTTCTTTATCGTGTGGTTTTATTTGACAGGCCAGCACAAGCATATGATTAATTCTGACGTCTTCATCCAGAATACTGAAAGCGTGGATTAATGCCTCAATATTTTTTCGGGGCTCCAGTACGCCAATAGTCATTACAAAATCTTTATGAATATTATATTTTAAACATAGTTCTTTCTTCCTATCGTGAGTAATGATGGTTTTTTTAAAATGAGAATCTATTGCTGATGATATATTAGTAACTTTTTCTGGACTAATTTCTGTATTATTTTTGACTTCTCTTGCCGCTGATTCGGAAATCGCAAGTAGCCCATCAGCTTGTTCAAGCTCTAGTAATTTATTCATGTAGAAGTTTTTAAAATTCTCATCTACAAGATATACATCTTTATTTAGCAGGGGTATTAAATCATAAATAATTGAAAATTGTTTAGGTTTATTTTTAACATCTGCTATTGACACTAAAAAGTCATCTACAAATCCTTCACTGAAACTCGTGTTGCAAATAACATCTGGATTAATGTTTGCAATTGCAAGATCTCGGCAGATTTTAGCAATATTATTTCTAGCATGGTTGTTCTTATCGCAATATGCTAGCGGTCCAGTTGCCGAGAAAATATAAATATTCTCTTCAGGGATAAGACCTTTGAACTCTTTTCTAACACTATTAATTATGTCTATTGGGTATAGGCCGTTTAATAAAATACTGACTCTGTGCCCAGGAGAATTACGTATAACAGCTTTAACCAAAGATAATGAATAACGCCCTATGCCACGAAGCCGACTTTCAGATTGGCAGCTTTGCATATCAAATAAAATGTGCAAAGTTATACTCCTTTAAAATTGATTTATATTTTAACGTTTTAACTTAGAGTAAATTTCTTTAACAGGTGCAGGTAACTGACTGCTATCGGCTTGTGAAACAATGACATCTTCATTAACTACTGTCGTGCCATTTTCATCACCTGTTTTTCGATAATTAATACGCCGATACATTTTAGATAGAGCATCATAAAACTTAAACTTTATTGCGAGTGATACAATTTTTGTTTTTAAGAGAGGCCTTTCATTTAGATAAGAAAGAGTTTTAAATGCAGTTATTTTAATTATTTTTTTATATAATGAACCAAATGTATTACTACGAAAAGCTTTAACATATCGTCCTGTTTTACGCCAACCCGCTGTAATTCGCCATGAACTGCTGTGTGTCATTGCTGCTATGTGGGCATGAAGACGAGCGTTTTCGTTGACCTGTAAATGATACTTATGCTGTAAATCTTCGATCATTCCTATAAGTTTCTCTTCAGAAAGACGCTCTGATTTTTCACCATCATTTTTAACTAGACTCTCTTTTAAAGAAACCAATGTTTGTTCGAAACTTGATCTGAAACTATTAACATTTTCAACATTTTCATTGAATTTGTTTTCGAACTTTAACTCAAGTGTATTGATTAAATATTCGAAATTGGTCTTAAGAATTTCAGTCTTTTGATTGTTAAGCTCTAACTCAACTTCTAATTCATTTAGCTTATTATCAATTGAACATTCAATGTGATTTTCAATCTGTGTGATTTTTGAATGATTTGCTTCATTTTCGGCTAAAAGTTTATAAATGTATGATTGACTATTCATTAATAACTTTTCCTGGGCTCTGATCCATTCATCAGTACTACCCAGTTTATCTGTAAGCTCAGGAAGCTGGTCTAATTTATTAAAAAGATCAAGTAAGGATCTGAAAGTCCATTCCCGAACTGGCTTTCTCCAAAATTGGTGTAACCAATTTTCATATTTCCCAGGAAGATTAAACGGGCTGATAGAAGCGGAGCGTAAAACTCCATCAGAAATTTCATGAGGAATTAAAACTTCTTTAAGAAATATGTTAAATGCCAGAAATATATTATCAGGCCAAACACAATCTTTTTTATCATTTGAAATTGAACCAAAATCAATTAAATTAACATTATTTTTTATGTCAATTAATATATTCCACGAGCGAATATCATCATGGTAATAACCATTCTCTTCAAGGATCACAAGCTGTTCAAGTAAACTGCGAATAATATGGTCTAAATCTATTTTTTTGTTTTTTTCGAGCAAATCAGAAAGAAGATCGCCGGAAATACGTTCCATAACAACCCAACCGTCGTTTTTTCCTGTACCACTATCGACTAATTGCGGCGCAGAAAAACCAGAAGGGGGAGAATTGAGAAAATCTATTTCCTGAAGAAGCTCTTTTCTGCTTCGCTCTTGCTCAAATGAAGATAAGTTAGCTTTGCTGAAGTTATAATATTTGCAAACGTGGTCAGCATTAAAATAGTATCTCCGGCTATTTTCATGAACTTCAACGTCGGTTTTATATGGTACACTAGAAGAATATGTAAATTCTTCACAATAATTATATAATATAAGATAATCATTACTTACCACATACATTGGTCGAATCACTGATGATAAATGAGTCTGATATTCAGCAATGATTCTATAAAACTTGCAATTTTCGATTAATTCTTCAGGTTGGTCGGGAAGAGAGGGACCCCAATATAGAGGTTCCTCTTTCAACGCAAGTTCAAGAATCATTGCATGAACTGAGTCTGCCAATTTCGATAACCAGAGTCTGACTTTATCAATGCCATGTTCATGAACGATGTGGTGAAAGACGCTTAAACCTATTACCAGATCATACTTCCTAGGCTCAATTTTTTCGATAATATCTTCAATACGACCTGTATCGAATTCAACATCAAAACTCGTGTTTTCTTTAGCCAAAGCACGGCAAACATTGATATTTTTATCAAGAAAATCAATACCTTTAACTGTCGCTCCTCTACTTGCGAGACTCAAACTAAAAAACCCCTGAGCACAACCTAAATCCAAAACTTTTAAAGGGCGTCCTAGCTTTTTAGAAAGAGTTGTATAAACCTCATAAATAACATCCAGTCGCTCGTTACAATTTCGAGAAACATTATCATCCCATTCAGGATGGCCGAAGATTGTTTGATAGACTTCAGGTAACGCTGTTACAAGGTCGTGCAGAGTATTATTCATTCTTAAAACTTACCTTTTGTCATAGCTTTCGAAAGATGATCTAAGATCGATAATGCCCCAAAATTGCATGGATTTACTCACATGGATAATTATTGAATCATATCGTCTATCTAGCGGGATCATTTCAAGTTCAGGATTTCCTGATGAAACACCGAATGAGATTAAATATTGGCCTTCATTTAAATTCATTGGAAAGGTAAACCTGAATATCCTGACATCACCTTTTTTAACAGAAATATTTTCTTTTCCTTCAGAAGCTAAAAACGAATTAGTACCATATAAAAAAAGACCATCTAATGTTTTAATCAGAATACCTGGAACAACATTATCATAATCATCGTCGAAAATAACTTTAAAATATAAATCGGTTACTTCATTACTTACAATATTCGAGGGAAAGCTTTTTGCTTTTATCTGAATATCATAATCTATTATTTTTGCCCCGCCCTGCCCCCATCGATATTCTTCTTGTCTATATCCTGGTCGTGTATGAAAGATATCATTATCGGCTTCACCAGCCAAATTGAGGCTTATTGAGATATCATCATTCAGAGCCTCAGTTTTCTCAATACCAGCTTTTCCAAAAAGCTCATCAAGATATCGATTTGTTACTTCGCGTGCAGATGCATCTAAAGCAATTTCGCCATTTTTTAAAAAAATGGCGCGATCACAATGTCGAACAATATCACCTGAACTATGTGATACTAATAATAATGTTGTACCTTGAGCCTTGAAATCGGCAATACGCGCATAACATTTCGCCTGAAATCTTGAATCCCCTACCGATAGGGCTTCATCTACAATCAATATATCTGGTCTTGAGGACGTGGCAACTGCAAAGGCTAATCGCATTTGCATACCGCTTGAATAGATACGTACAGGCTGATCAATATAGGCACCAATGTCCGCAAATTTCTCAATATCTGGTAGTAAAACAGAGATCTCTTCTCGACTTAATCCCATCATCAAACCAGACATAAATACGTTCTGCCTACCCGTAAAATCTGGATGGAAGCCCATTCCCAATTCAAGCAGTGCTGCTACTCGCCCTGATGTCGAAATAGTACCCAGCGTTGGTTGAGTAGTACCAGTCAGTAACTTTAATAGAGTGCTTTTACCGGCACCGTTAACACCCACTATTCCAACTGACTCACCAGATGCTATATCAAATGAAATATTTTTTAGAACCCACTTTTTTTCATGAAGAGACTTTTTATCAGGAAGAAATTTTTCAAACACTCGACTCCACTTCGATGAATAAAATTTATAAGCTTTCGATAGATTTTTAACAGAAATACTTGTTGTCATAATTCATCCACAATATCAGCTGCATGTTTTCTGAACATGACCCACCCCAATAAGAACAAGGTAATTGATATTAGGGTTATTGGCCCAAGAGTTGCCCATTCAGGTGGTTGTTTGTAAACAAAAATGTTGTGATAGGCTTTGATTATTGTTGCCATTGGATTATAGGCTAAGGCACCCTGAACCCATTTTGGTAAAGTGTCACTAACATAAACAATAGGCGTAAACCAAAACCAAAATTGTAATAATATTGACGTTAATTGCCCTACATCCCTCACAAATACATTCATCACACCTAGTATGATACCTAAGCCTACTGTAAAAATCATTTGAATGATTAATACGGGTAACATACTCAATATGACTAATCCAGGGAAGTTATCTGTTAATAAGAGAAACATCAAGAAGAGTGTGAATATAATTAGAAAGTTTAATATTGATGAGCATGTTACAATTATAGGAAGACAGATTCGTGGAAAACTCAACTTTTTCAATATATTAGAATTGGTTAAAAAAACATTAATTAATCCATTAAGTGTTTCCGCGAACAGTCCCCATGTCAAAACACCTGAGCATAAGTAGATACTGTATGCATAAGGTGATGACATACCTGAGAGCTTTGCACGCATAAGTTCAGAAAACACTAATGTATAAACCGAAATCATGGCGACAGGCTGTAATACAAGCCAAATTGCTCCTAGAAAGCTGCTTTGATAGCGCGATTGGAAATCGCGCTTGATACTATCAAAAATAAATCCGCGGTAACGATTTATTCCAGTTAATAAACCATTAATCATGAGTTACTCACCATTCAGGGCATCCATTAGCTCAGCAGTTTTTTCTAGCATCAATTCTGTATTTTCAACAGTTTCAACATTAAGCCTGACGAGTGGCTCTGTATTTGACGTTCTTAAATTGAAACGCCAAGTTGAAAATTCCATACTGATACCATCGGTCGTATCAACGTTCGCTCCCTGTTCAGCATAACGCTGCTTTATCTTTTCAATTTTATTTTTAGCATGTGCAACTTTAGAATTAATCTCACCACTGCAAGGAAACGCCTTCATTCGTTCAGAAACCAGCCCGGAGAGCGTCTCCCCTTTCACTGCCAGCAACTCTGCCACCAGCAGCCATGGAATCATACCGCTGTCGCAGTAAGCGAAGTCACGGAAATAGTGGTGCGCACTCATCTCGCCACCATAAACCGCATCTTCTTCACGCATGCGCTCTTTGATAAACGCATGACCGGTTTTAGACATCACCGGAATACCACCCGCTTTGGTCACCACATCAATGGTGTTCCAGGTCAGACGCGGATCGTGAATGATTTTCGCTCCTGGCTCTTTCTTGAGGAATGCTTCTGCTAACAGCCCAACGATGTAGTAACCCTCAATGAACTCTGCTTTCTCATCAAACAGGAAGCAGCGATCAAAGTCACCGTCGAAGGCGATCCCCATATCGGCCTGATGCTCACGCACCGCATCAGAAGTGTCTTTGCGACACTCCGGCAGCAGTGGATTTGGGATACCATTCGGGAAGTTACCGTCAGCTTCATGATGCACTTTGATAAACGTTACTGGCGCATTCGCCTGCTTAAAGCGTTTTTCAATTTCATCAATGATATGACCTGCAGCACCGTTACCGGAGTTGATCACCAGCTTCATTGGTTTAGTGAAGTTGCTCAGGTCGATGTAACCCATCAGGTGATCGACATAAGCATCCAGTACCGAAATCTGTTTATAACTGCCACGTTTGCTCTCTTCTACCGGAGCAAAATCATTGGCTTCAGCCAGGCGCTGGACGTCACGCAGACCGGTATCGCCGCTGACCGGGCGAGCACCTTCCCGTACCAGTTTCATCCCGTTGTAGTTCATCGGGTTGTGGCTGGCAGTCACTTCAATGCCGCCATCAATGCCTAAATGAAAAGTAGCGAAGTAGATCTCTTCGGTGCCGCTCATACCGATATCAAGCACGTCAGTGCCCGCATCCCGCAGTCCATTGGCTAAAGCCAGCTTTAACGACTCGCTGGTGAGTCGTACATCGCCGCCCACCACAATCATTTTTGGCCGGATAAATTCACCATAGGCGCGGCCAATGCGGTAAGCGATGTCTTCATTCAGTTCAGTACCTAACTCGCCGCGGATGTCATAAGCTTTAAAACAGGTCAGTGCTGCCATGATCGTGTCTGTCCTTACTTACTTGCAAACTGTTGTTTAATTAAAATGAGGTCGTCATCACCAAGGTAAGAACCCGACTGGATCTCCAGAAGTTCCAGAGGAATTTTGCCTGGATTTTCCAACGTATGCGGATGACCGATTGGAATAAAGGTTGACTGGTTTTCTGTCAGCAGCAGGGTTTTATCCTGGATAGTGACTTTCGCTGTGCCTGAGAGGATCACCCAGTGTTCGGTGCGGTGATAGTGCATTTGCAACTGGAAGGCTTCACCCGGCTTAACCGTGATGCGGTTAACGTTGAAGCGTCCAGTGTTGACCACCAGATCGCAACGTCCCCATGGCCAGTAAGTTTCACGATGGCGGCGATATTCACTGCGGCACTCGCTTTTCAGGAACTCAACCACCCGCTTAACATCCTGTACCTGGTCTTTACGTGCAACCAGCACAGCATCTTTGGTGTTCACAATGACCAGGTTTTCAACGCCGATGGCGGCAACCAGCTGATCTTCACTGTTGATATAGCAGTTTTTGGTGTTGTGCAGGAAGGTATCGCCCTTCAGCGAGTTGCCGTGAGTGTCTTTGTCGTTTACTTCCCACAGTGCAGACCATGAACCGACATCACTCCATCCGGCTGCCAGCGGGACGACCACAGCGGCATCGGTCTGTTCCATTACTGCGTAATCCACTGACTCGTCAGGACAGGCGATAAAATCATCTTTATCAATACTGATGAAATCATTCCCTTCTTTCACGTTAGCCATGGCGCGACGGCAGGCTTCCAGAATATCCGGACGGAATTTTTCCAGTTCCTGCAGATAGCGTTTAGCCCGGAACATGAACATGCCACTGTTCCAGTAGTATTCACCGGACTCAAGATACTGCTCAGCGGTGCTCTGATTCGGTTTTTCAACAAAGCGCTGAACCTGATAAGGGCCGCTTTCTGCGCCTGGCAGTGCTTCGCCACGCTGAATGTAGCCATAGCCGGTTTCCGGACCGGTTGGCACGATACCAAAAGTCACCAGCTTGCCCTGTTTGGCATAGGCGGTGGCGACTTTGATAGCCTGATGAAACGCAGCACGGTCTTCAATCACGTGATCGGCAGCGAGCACCAGCAGAACAGGATCGTCACCCTGCTCTACGGCGTTCAGCGCAGCCAGCGCGATGGCCGGAGCCGTATTACGCCCTACCGGTTCGAGAATAATGTTATGAGATAGCTTGTTAATTTGTCGCAACTGCTCGGCAACCAGGAAACGATGCTCCTCGTTACAGATGACCATCGGTGCGCGCGCTTCGACGCCGCTCAGACGATTAACCGTCTCCTGCAGCATGGAGTGCTCACCGTGCAGACAGATGAACTGTTTTGGGTAAAGTTCGCGGGAAAGGGGCCATAAGCGGCTGCCGGTTCCTCCGGCCATGATTACGGGAAGTAACATTCCACATCCTCTAACAAATTTAAACATGCTATGCATATAAGCGGGTCAATTTTTATTCGTTATGAATAAACAGCCACGCTACCGCCCCTGGCTTGCAGCAACCAATGCGCTGTGTGATAGCAATCTTGCCTTCACAGGTTAGCCTGTCGATGCGCTGATTATATTTTATTCAATCGCATACGGGTTTCGGGATAACACCAAATAGTACATTTTGTGCGGCAAAAATAATATGCCTAATCTTTCATTGCCACTGACAAAACTTAAGAGTGACTAAACATTGATCTCATTCTGCATGAGTTAATGTAATCACTGGCAAAACAGCATAGTAGCGTATAGGGAATCGCGCTTTGCGCCTCTTCACAGAGTCGGATAAGCCGCTATTGTGATTAAACGCTACAGAAGCCAGACCAGGATAATTCCGTATTAAGTCATCATTCAGTCACAATCTGGCATTGAGGTGAGGAGAGTGAGCAGGAATATGCAATTTCTCTTAACGCAGGCACAAAAAAACCCGGCCTGAGCCGGGTTTTTTGAATTTCATCGCAGACTACCGAAACCCATCCGGGTTCTTGCTCTGCCAGTTCCACGTATCGCGCATCATCTCATCGATGCCGCGCGTCACGCGCCAGTCGAGCGTTGTGTTTGCCAGTGACGCATCGGCCCAGAACGCAGGCAGGTCGCCATCGCGACGTGGCTTGATCTCAAACGGGATCGCCTTGCCGGACGCCTTCTCAAACGCTTTGATCATCTCCAGCACCGAGAAGCCTTTGCCGCCGCCCAGGTTAAAGGCGGTGTAGCCCTCAACTTTGCTCAGATAATCCAGCGCTTTCAGGTGCCCTTCCGCCAGGTCAACAACGTGGATGTAGTCACGCAGACAGGTACCGTCTGGCGTATCGTAATCACCGCCAAACACGCCCAGCTTCTCCAGACGGCCAATCGCAACCTGCGCGATATACGGCAGCAGGTTGTTTGGGATGCCCGCCGGATCTTCACCGATTTCGCCTGACTCATGCGCGCCAACCGGATTGAAGTAACGCAGCGCAATCGCCTTGAACTTCGGCTCAGCTTTGGCGAAGTCGCGCATCACGAATTCGGTCATCAGCTTAGAGGTGCCGTATGGACTGGTGGTACCGCCAATCGGGGTGGTCTCAACGTAAGGAACCGGGGCATCTGCGCCATAAACGGTTGCTGATGAACTGAAGATAAAGTTCCAGACGCCGGCATCACGCATCTCTTCCAGCAGCACCACGGTGCCCGCGACGTTGTTCTCGTAGTACTCCAGCGGCATACGCGTGGATTCACCAACCGCTTTAAGCGCAGCGAAGTGGATTACCGCTGAAATGCTGTTGGAGGCAAACAGGTCACGCAGACAGGCGCGGTCACGGATATCGCCTTCAACGAAGGTCGCTTTTTTACCCGCCAGTTTCTCAACGCGGTTAATCGCTTCGCGTGAGGCATTGCAGAGGTTATCCAGCACCACAACATCATCACCGCGCTGCAACAGCGCCAGTACCGTATGGGAGCCGATATACCCTGCTCCGCCCGTGACTAAAATTGCCATGTGAGCTCCTTTCAATCTGCCGCGCAGGACGCGGCAAATAAATTACTGTTGTTTTGCGAGGATGGTCTGGATAGCTTCGCGGAAATCGCGACCCTGCGCGTTGCTGCGCAGGCCGTAAGAGACAAACGCCTGCATGTAACCGAGCTTACGACCACAGTCAAAACTGTGACCGGTCAGCAGCGAAACATCAACGGTTTTATGTTTGCTCAGACTGGCAATCGCATCGGTCAGCTGGATACGGCCCCACGCGCCTGGCTCTGTGCGCTCCAGTTCCGCCCAGATATCCGCAGAAAGGACATAGCGGCCTACCGCTGCCAGGTCAGAGCCCAGGCCGGCGGTATCTTCAGGCTTCTCAACGAAATCGGTAATGGTGCTGATGTCGCCAGGGTGATCGATCGGCTCTTCAGTGGTGATTACTGAGTACTCAGAGAGATTGGACGCGGGCATATGCTGCGCCAGAACCTGGCTGTGGCCGGTCTCTTCGAAACGGGCAACCATTGCTGCCAGGTTGTAACGCATGTGGTCAGCGGTGGAGTCATCCAGCAGCACGTCGGGCAGCACGACCACGAACGGATTGTCACCGATCATCGGACGGGCACAGAGAATCGAGTGGCCCAGACCCAGCGGCTGCGCCTGGCGCACGTTCATGATAGTAACGCCTGGCGGGCAGATAGACTGCACTTCGCTCAGCAGCTGACGCTTCACGCGCGCTTCCAGCAGCGCTTCGAGCTCATAGGTGGTGTCGAAATGGTTTTCTACGGCGTTTTTCGATGCATGCGTGACCAGCACAATCTCTTTAATACCCGCGGCAACACACTCGTCAATGATGTACTGGATCATCGGTTTGTCGACGACAGGCAGCATCTCTTTCGGAATGGCTTTAGTCGCAGGGAGCATATGCATACCGAGGCCCGCAACCGGGATTACTGCTTTAAGCTTGGTCATATTTATTCCGTTTAATAAAATGAAGATGTGGGTCGATTATGCAGGATCGGCCGGAAGAGCAAGTATAATCTTTATCTGAAAATCGGACAGTAACTCTCTGTCATAACATGGAAATTCGGCATTTTGCCCATTGCCAGCAACGGCATAAACTGAATAAAGACAATCAGTAATCGAATATCGCCTCTGTTATTTCCACCCCGGGTCGCCGCGCAGCTGAGACCAGCCATAAATGAAAACGGGCGACCCTGAGGCCGCCCGTTGATATAACGCAATTGTGATTACAACCAGCCTTCAAACCACTCCGGCATTACAAACAGATTAAAGTGATTAACCAGCAACATTATGCCGACAAATACCACCGACACCGCCACCCATTGCCGGGCATAGGGAATAAACCGAATGCCGATTACCGGCTTGATGAAGAACGGATGAGCCAGTGCCGAGATCAGGATCTGCGAGATGGAGAGCGTCAGCGCCACATAGAGCACGTTCGGCCAGATAAAGGTGGTTGCCAGCACCGCCAGAACCACAATACTCGCCACGATGTTCCAGTAGAACTCAACGTTGGTTCGTCCGTTGGCCTGCGAAATCGCGCCGGTCAGACCCCCCATCGGTCGCAGCATACCAAACAGCAGCATCAGCGGGATCAGATGATAGACCTGCTCATGCGACGCGCCATAAAGTACACGCACAATGACGGGTGACAGGATACCAATCGCAAGGTACATCGCGCTGCTGAACAGCATGATGCCCAGCGTACCCTTCAGGAACAGCTTCTTCAGCTGCTCGGCATCGTGCTGCTTCTCTGCAAAGCGCGGCAGTGCCAGACGGTTAATCACCGGCGTCACCAGCTTCAGCGGTTGCAGCACCAGCTCTTTCGCCAGTGAGTAAACACCCAGCATCTCGGCGCCCATCACTTTACCCACTACCAGCGCATCGGCCTGGGTACGCAGCTGGTTAATGGTCTGCGAGCCGAGCTGATAACTGCCGTAGCGAATCGCGCCGATAAAGGTCGCTTTATCGAACTCCCAGGTCGGACGCCACGACTTCTCACCCAGCGCAATCATGCAGAGGATGCGGGTAAAGGCGTTGATGAACAGACCGAGAATCGCCGCTGCTACGGTGAGCGAGGTGAACTCCAGCATCGCCACCACACAGAGGAAGGCAAACAGCTTGGTGCCCATCTCAATCTTCGCCAGCGAAACCATCCGCTTGGTTTTGATGTAGTGCGCCTGATACTGCGACAGATGCCCCAGCACCAGGAAGTTGAGGCTGGTCAGCATGATCAGGCCCACCAGCTCCGGCAGGTGATAGAACCAGGAGACCGGGAAGGCGATCAGCAGCATGATCAGACCGGTGCACAAGCTGAGTGAGACGTTCACCCAGTAGATAGTGCTCTGCTCACGACGGGTAATGTTCTGGCGATGCACCAGATAACTGCTCATCCCCATATCCTGCAGCACACCCGCTACCGCCAGGATGGCGTTGATGATGGCTAACAGCCCCAGTTCGTGGGTTTCCAGTTTGCGGGCGAGAAAGCTCAGCTGTGCAACCTGCAGCACCGCCGAAAAGCAGGTGCTGCCGAACAGCCAAATCGCCTGAGACTTAAATCCACTCACACCAGTCGCTCCAGAATCTGTGCCAGTTCGCCGTAGGCGATATGCTGATTAAATTCAGTCTCGACTTTGTGACGTGCCGCGGCAACCACAGGCGCCACATCCACTTCACCCTGAGAGAGCTTCAGCAGCGTCTCCGCCAGCGCCTCAGGATCGTCCTCTTCCACCAGCCAGCCAGAAACATTGTTCTCAATCAGCTCCGGAATGCCGCTGTGGAAGGTTGAGACCACCGGCAGGCCGACCGCCATCGCCTCCATCAGTGCGACCGGAATGCCCTCCATATCGCCATCTGCGGCGGTTTTGGAAGGCAGCAGGAAGATGTCAGCTTCACTCAGCGCGCGACGGATCTCCTCCTGCGGTTTAAAGCCCGGCATGCTGACACAATCTTCCATTCCCTCGCGGGCGATGAAATTACGCATCATCTCATCCTGATCGCCGTTACCGATAATGGTGTACTGAAACTGACCGCCACGCTGCTTCAGGATGGCGCTGGCTTTGACCGCCACATCCAGCCCTTTCTTCTCGGTCAGACGTGCCACCGACACGATACGCAGCGGCGTCTGAAACGCCTGGCGCGGCTGGAAGTTAAACTTCTCCGGCTCAATGCCCATCCGCGTAACGTGAATTTTTTCCGGCGGGCAGCCCATCTCAATCAGCTTGTTCTTCCACAGATTGCTGATAGGCAGCATCAGCTCACTCTGGCGGAACAGATTCACATAGTCGAGTTTGTGCTCTTCCAGAATGTGGCGACGGGAAATATCGGCACCGTGAAACACGGTCGCCTGTTTACCCTGGAGCACGCCCAGCTCACGCAGTTTGTTCGCCAGGGCGCCGGCATAGCCGAAATGCACCAGGAACACATCAGCGGTGAAGGTCTGCTTTGCATTCGCCACAATCGACGGCAGCAGCAGTTTACTGGACTGCGCGCCATAACGGCGCACATTCAGCGAACGCAGCAGTGACGGTTTCGTCACTTTTGGCAGCACCAGCTTAATGCGCTGGTTCAGCTTATCGACAATCGAGACCTTCTCTTCCGGCAGCAGATAATGCGTTTTCGCCGCCAGACCATACTCATCAAAAGCGGCATGCCGGTTCACTAAATCGCCGGGAAAGACTGAAATAATCTCCACCTCGTAACCGGCATCAATAAAATGGGTTACCTGATTTAATACGAATGTCTCAGAGGCAACCGGGAAACGCATGGTGAAAAAAGTCAGTTTCATCACATTACCCTAATACTTTGAGAATCTCTTCAGTGATCCGGTTGCCAATTTCCCTTTCATTCGCAACGGCCGTGTCGACCTTAAGCTTGATGTTGTCGTAATCGGCAAGCACAGTTTTCACTTTGTCGATCAGTGAGCCATCCATCAGGCTTTTCACATCGGTTGCCATCTGCGGCAGACCAAGCTGGTTCATCACACCCATCGACTTGTGCTCGTAGTTGATCGCCACAGCCGGGGTGCCAAAGTTCATGGAGATAATCGCCGAGTGCAGGCGGGTACCAATGGTCAGATGGCAATGACTCAGCAGGATGCCCAGTTCCAGGTCATTAAACTCATCCATGATGACATGGTAATGTTCAGGCTGCGCTACGTGGTCACGCAGGGTCAGTGCGACCATGCGGTCATCTTTGGCATAGCTGTCGATGCCGGTACAGGTTGAGAACGCCACGACCTGATAGCCTTCCGCGATCATGGCATTGATCACCCGGCCAAACGCCGCTTCATACTCCTTCTGCGTCACACCCAGACGTTTATCAAACGGTGCCAGTTCACGCACGGTAATCGCGATGGTTTTACGGCCATCGATAATGCCCTGCCAGTAGAGCAGGTTGTGGCTCGGGTTTTCGACTTCGCGTGCCCGCACCAGGAAAGCGGTATCAACGCCAGACGCGATTTTAGAGCTGGTCACGCCATCGCGCTTCATCAGGTCAAGGCTGACCGATTCACGCAGCACCAGGCTGTCGACCCGATCAAAGACAAAGTTCGCCAGCGCATTGACGCGCGGGTTCTGGAATGGCCCCACCGAGTGACCGATCAGGTAGATCGGCTTTTTTGCCATCAGCGCACAGAGCGCATGATCAAACTGGGTCACGCCATAGAGGTCAACGAAGAACGATCCGCCAACCTGAATAATCGCATCATATTTTGCCAGGCTGTCAGTAAACGCCTTCAGGTGCGGGGGTACAGAGAAAGACTTAAAGATGCCGCCCTCGCCCAGATGCGCCATCATGATATCGGGCATCAGGCGGTTCGCAACTTTACGCTTAAACGAACCGACCAGGCCTTTGCCTGATTTGCTGTTGTGCAGGTACAGCGCATCCTGCTGAATATCCTGCTGGAGCAGATAACCGGAGCTGGTTGGATAACGGCTTATAACATCAATCTCTAAATCACTGCGTGCAGACTTCATAGAATCAATCAGTCCACGAAGAATCGCGCCATCCCCGCGATTCCCACACGTGTGGTTACCCACCAATAAAATTTTCATAACAACTCCGAATAAATTTTTTTTAATTCTGTAAGCCGCCCAGATCCGCAATGGGCAAAATGAACTCTGTTTAAAGTCATGCTTTACGGGATAACGCACCCAAAGGTAGTACTCCTGTTAAAACCGGCCGCCTCCATTGTGGCGGCCGTGAGGCAAGGTGTTACGACTTAATCGCGAAGTATGGCAGTGCGACCTGTTTGCCGTTGATCACGACGGAAACAAAGCCTTCCGGCTTGCTGGTATCGACCTGATCGGCAGAGAGCGGACGCGAAGCCATCAGCAGATCGCCCTGCTCGTTGGCACCCACCCCCGCTTTGCCGTTGTGCAGGCTGAAGCGCTGCGGCGCGCGTTTAGTTGCGTCGCCCGCCGGAGGATTGCCCTTCTCCATCTTCGCGTTGACCCGCGCACAGCGACCAGTGACAAAGCGATCTTTACCGGTGGTTTTCACCAGCACGGCCGCCGACGGCGTCCAGCCCGCCAGTTTGACGAAGATGCGGACATCGGTGTCATGCTCAGCCACATAGCGCACGTCGACAATCGGGCTGCTGCCTTCAGCCGACCAGCTCGCTTCAGAAAGGTCTTTTTTGCGTTGTACGTGGATCACCGCGCGGCCACCGGTGGTCTTGTCACCGATCAGGTTCATCAGCGGCTTATCGCCACTGCCGTTGCTGAACTGCGCCTGACCAAAAATTTCGATCTCCCACGAGTCGCCCACGGTGGGTGAGTAGAGGCTACCGAGATCAAACCAGGTCTCCTGATTCGTGTTGTTCTCTAAACGCCAGCGCGAGGTGATGTAGTTGTACTTCAGGCTGCCATCCAGCGCGACGCCATAGGACTCCACGCGGGTCGATCCCATCTCCCAGATGCTGAGCAGACGATCGCCCTGCATGGAGTTGTCGATCCAGCTGCCTGACTGCAGGCTGGTCTGGCGCATATTAAGACGGGTGTTGTGCGCGATCAGCGGATTCTTACAATCCTCCAGGCTCAGCGCATCGACAATCCACTGGCCGTTGGAGAGATCGCCCGGGTTATCACAGTGCTCAATCCAGCCGTTATGAATAATCGACTGGCCGCAACGCGGCAGGTTAAGAACTTTGCCGCCACGACAGTACTGCGCATTAAAGTTCGACAGTTCGATTGCGGTACTGTGATCCCATTTGCCCTGCTTCTGACCTGACCAGCCCGATTTGATCACATCGCCGCTGCAGCGAGAGGCGTACCACTGATCGATTTTACAATCGAGGGTATCCTGCAGGCTGATGGCAGTGCCGCCGACTGCGTTAAAGCGCAGGCAGGCACCACGGAAATATTGTCCGCCAGGGCAGTTGTTATGGAAAAAGCCCTGCTGGTTGGAGCTTTTATCACTGTTGCCGTTAAAGTTCAGGTTGGAAAGCTCAACCCGACGGGCATTCATCTCAAAAACGAACGCTGACTTACCATCCGAGACAATGGTGGTCGCCGGGAAGTAGCCGAAGTTCACCATCGCACCGGACATGCGGAAGAAGTTGAGATACTTATCGCCCAGGTTACAGGCTGAGACCATAAAGGTACCGGCCGGGAACTGGACGCAGATCTGCTGGTTAGCCTGCTGTGACCACTGGAACATCGCCATAATGGCGGGCGCCGTATCAGTTTTGCCATCGGCAATCGCACCGAAATCAAACAGGGTCAGGCGGTTAAAATCGTCTACCACGCGACGCCAGGAAAAGCCCTCACCGGCAAAGTTTACGCCGCCATCATTCTGAGCGGGCTGGAAGCTGCCGACAAACTCGCCGCCGCCGACTTCACGTCCCTCGTGCCAGCTTTTCAGCTTAACCTTGGCCCCTTCAAACAGCGGACGGGTTTTGCGTAACTCTGCTACGGACGGGATCTCACCAATCAGCTGATAACCCGCTGGCTGCGCCAGACGCTGACTGAAATCTGCCGCGCCCGGACGGCTGACATCCGCGATGTTAAACAGCGTCTGACCGTTGCTGTCCTCAACCGTCATCGAATGTGAAGGATCGGCAATCAGCGCGGCATTATCCTGAATAAACTGAGCAAAGTTGCCTTTGTTCAGTGAGATAGGCTGGGCAATCTCTGACACTTTGCCGCTGGCGTCACGCAGGAAAACCGGGATCTGGTTACCCGGTTTGCTGGCATCTGCACCTGCTTTACCAATCCACAATTTCCCTTCAAAGCCCTGCCAGAACTGCGGCGGCATGGCGTAGACATTTTCCGGCGTCAGGATCGGCACGTCGCCTTTGGGGATGTCAGTGGCATCAACCGGCTTCAGGGCGATACCGTTACTTTTTGCAGCGTAGCTGGAAAAGGTGCTCACGGAGAGAGCCCCCACCAGAGCGGAGGCGGCGGTCTGTAAAACTTCTCTTCTTTTCATGCATCAATTCCCGTAGTCAATAAGGCCATTGGCCATGGCGGTGTCCCTGAGGCACGTCGCAAGTGAGCTTTTCCAGCTCCGGTTAAACCAATGACAGCCAGCTTTGCTTTATCTGATTACCGTCGAATTTCAGCGCGGTTTGTTTGGTTTTTTCGCTCATGGCATAGAACAGCGCGTCATCGCTGGCGAGCTGCTCCATTCGGGCCAGAAATGTGGCTTTGTCGTTCATTGGAACCAGGAAACCATCTTCACCGTGGTTGATGATCTCCTGTGGCCCGGTCGGGCAGTCATATGCCACCACCGGCAGTGACCAGGATTTTGCTTCCAGCAGCACCAGCGGCAATCCTTCATAGCGCGAGGTCATCAGCGCCATATCGCTGTCGCGATAGTAGTCATTGATGTTGCTGACCTTACCGACAAACTTCACGCTGTCGGTAATGCCCAGCACAGCAGCCTGATCGTGCAGTTGCTGACGCAGTTCACCGTCTCCGGCAATCACCAGCGTCCAGTCGGGATGACTGCGGGCGAAATCGCGCCAGATATCCAGCATCAGGTCAAAGCCCTTCTGGTTATCCAGACGGCCGACCGCCAGCGCCTGGCGATGACGGGTCTGGCGCTGATAGTCCTTGTAAACCACCGGGTTGGGGATTTGCTTGCTGGGAATGCGCCAGCGGCTGAACACCTGATGATCTTTGTCGGTCAGAACAATCACGCGGTCGTAGTAGCGCAGCAGCAGAAACTTGAGGAACTTAATCGGTTTGCTGAAGGAGTTAATGGCGATGTGTTCGCAGGCGTAGGCTTTGCCCCGCTTCTTCTTCATTGCCAGCAGATTCCAGAAGGCGAACATCACGCTCAGTCGACCCATGCTGATCAGGAAGACGGTATCGAAACCCTCTTCGTGAATCCGGGCAACCGCGCTTTTGATTGGGTTGCTCTGCCCTTCAAAGCTGACGATCTGTTTGACGTGCTCAAACGGATAAAAGGTTTTACCGCTGCCTTCCAGCGAGTAGATGGTGACTTCATGCGTTTCGCCAAGACACTCTGACATGAAGTTACAGATGTTCTCGGTGCCCGCATACGAATAAGCATCTTTGATCACCAGGACAATTTTTTTCATGAAACGCTATCCACCTCAAATTTTAAAGACAATCCTGCCGACAGGCTTAACGATGCTTAAGGGTAAACAGCACACCATTCACCATATACCAGGCGTAATAGTAATAGATTTTTAAAGGATTGTTTTTATAGATAATTCTTAATAATTCAAGGTGCCACTGGGCCGCTTTGTTCTTATTACGGGAAAGGGAATCGCCTAATTCGTAATAGTTGACCAGAATCGTCTGAATTACGCGCGCCTGCTTATAGCGGGTGAATAATTCATACAAAAACAGGAAATCTTCGTGGCCTTTGCGCTGGAAGAAAAGCCCCTGCGGTGGACGACGGAAACAGACAGAGGAGAAACAGACGCGATACTGCTTCTTCACAAAGTTTTCCTGCTGCAGGTAAGGTTTGCCGTAGGTAATGTCGTGCTCAGCCTTGCGGGTTTTATAGTGATATTCGGTAATCACAAAATCATCACCGGCCGCAATGGCGGCGACCTGCCGGGTCAGCTTATCCGCATGCCACTCATCGTCACTGTCGAGAAAGGCGATAATCTCTTCAGTGGCGGCGCGCAGTCCGACGTTGCGGGTCTCTGCTGCGCCCATGTTGACCGCGTTATCCAGAATGGTAATGCGCGGATCCTGACAATGCTCACGCACAAATTCCAGCGAGTCATCGGTCGATTTATCGTTGACCAGATAAAGGTGCCAGTCGGTATAGTGCTGATTGATAACCGATTGCACCGCGCGTAACACCGTCTGACGTGCATTATACATAGGCATAACAATGCCAACGGTTCCAACAGAAGTATTCATCTTCAACCCTGAATTAATCGAAAAGAGAGTCGCCCCTGGCATCAGGAGCAGAGCGAGGCGCGGCGCGCGTCAGGAGATCGCTTTCTCACCGCCGAAACGTGCTTTGACCTTGTCTTTAACCCGGTTCATAAAGTAAGCACGGTTGTCTTTGTTGGTGAGGAAGAAGTAGCGCGCGAAGCTCAGGCTCGCCATCAGCGACTTACCATCCATCTTGTAGCGCAGCGGCAGCTTAAAAGCTTTGTAGGTGTGGATGTCACGCGGGGTCAGATGCGGCTTCATGGTATCAAGCCAGAACATCGAGTAGTTCACCGATTCGCCTTTGTGTTTCGAGCCAAATTTCGTGACCAGGTGGTAGTTCGCCAGCGGTGTGGCGATCATCACAAAGTCATAGCCCATGCGGTCGGCACGGATACAGAAATCATAATCCTGATGACGGATGTAGCGGGTATCGAACTGAATTTTCGCCGCGTCTTCCCGCTTCAGCACAATGGTGCTGGTCTGGATAAAGCCGTAGCAGCCAAACAGATACTCCGCGACGGTTTCATTTTTACCCGGTGGCTGCATCGGCATCACTTTCAGGAACGTGCCATCCTGATAGATATTCACCTGGCTAAAAATGACGAAATTCTTTTTGCCCTGCGCCTCCAGCTGAGCAATTTTTTCGCTCACCTGCTGCAGTTTGTCCGCAGCCCACTCATCATCCGCGTCAAGGAAGCTGACATAGTCACCGGTCGCCAGCTCAATACCTTTGTTACGCGCACCGGCGCCGTTGAGCTTGACCTCGGAAAGCACCAGATTGATATCGAGATCCTGGTAGCGTTCGCTGCGAACCACCTCCGCCAGCGCGGCGGCATCCGCAGATTTATCATCAACGATGATGACTTCGAAATTGCGATACGTTTGTGCTTTAACGCAATCAAGCGTCGTGACAATCGATTCTGACGCGTTATAAGCCGGAATTACGATGGAGAAACGAATGTCCTTCATTGCCAGCACCTCATTAAAGTAGTTCAAAATAAACAGTTCATTCGACAACAGTCGATGAAAAACCTGTGTTCTGATCGGCGACCGCCCCTGGGTGAAACTCGTCACCCAGAGGCGGTCGTCAGATTGATTAGTGGATCAGCCAAAACTCCCGCGCCACTTCATAACCGGTAACGGCCTGTTTGGTTGAAATGGTGTTGTAGTAAAGGTAATAGAGCAGGAAAAACACCAGCATGGCATACAGCGCTGGCTTCCAGGATCGCCTTGCCTGATAAATCAGTGAGGTCAGGATGATCGGCTCCACCTGCTGCAGGTAGTTGGACAGGCGCGAACCTGACGGGAAGTTATACAGGAAGATCCTGATCGCCCCGCCGATGGCGAAACTTAAAATCAGCAGGTAGTTAAGGCGATACTGGGCATAATTCTCGCGTTTCAGCTTATCGGTCAGCATGAAATAGAAGAAGACAAACACCAGCATGATGTTTTTCAGGTTCGATACGGCCAGGATGCTGCCACCCATTGCATAGGAGGGGTCATTGTTATAGCCCGATGCCCTCTCTCCCAGCGATCCCAGATGACCCGCGATCAGGGCAATAAAGCCCGAGCCGCCCACAACGGATAGAGGCAGGCTGGCAACGATGATAATGACCGGCCACCAGCGCCAGTCCCGGATAAACAGGAACGGCACAAGCGTCACCACCATGACACCGGTGTTATGGCTCGTGAACGACAGAATAAAGAAGGCAAATGCCCACCAGTAGCGCTTGAGATAGATCGACCAGAGAACGCCCAGGAACAGCGCGGAACTCAGACCAAAGCGAATCTGGTTAATGTCTTTGTTGATAAAGATGTGCGCCGAATAGAGCACCAGCGCCAGCACCGGATACGGAGACATCTTCCTGAAAAACCAGGTATTGATGAAAACGGCAATGGCGCAGAAGACAAACAGGAAGATGCTGGCATTGTGCGAAAACAGGCTGGTGAGCCAGGCCATCGCAAAAATCAGCGGTTCGTAACGGAAAAACGCAACGGTATTAAAGAAGCCGTTAATCTCAATACGTCTTACAAAGTCTTCGAAGAAGCTCCGGTACTGAAAGTCATCCATGCCGGTACCCAGACCGCGTATTCCCCCGAAAATAATCAATGTCACGGCGGCAAAACAGAGTAGCCAGGTCAGAATATAATTTGTGCGTTCGTCTTTTTTTAGCGCTATTTCAAACAGCGAAAGCAGCAGTAAAAAGCCTGATACATACCAATATGGAGCCATGGTGTGATTCCTTAATTCCACAAGTTCTCATGCCAGCAATAATCACGCTTCGCCTTCCCGACTGGCTTTACAGCGAGTCTGATAGCACGGTCACAAATTGCGTGCGGGCGATGCCGGCTGGTGATGAATTCTGTTGAGTGACGCTCGCCATGCGATTTATAGATGTATCGCTTTTGTGGGTTTGGACAGAATAACCTGTGTAAATTGATGCGTGTCGTCATTCAAAGGGACGATAAAAAGGGGCGGTCAGACCGCCCCCTGTTTTATTGCTCAATGATCAGCTTTTGTTCGTCTTGCCGTAGTCATAGGCGTAGTAGTCATACCCATAGCCATACGCATTCGCGGCTTTACGCACCACGGCGTTGAGGATCACACCTTTAATCTCAATACCGTTCTGGGCAAAGCGTTTGAAGCTGACGTCCACTTCTTTCGTGGTGTTGGCTTCGAAACGCGCCACCATCAGTGAGGTACCGGCCAGCTTACCGATGATGGAAGCATCGGTGACGGCCAGGATTGGCGGCGTATCGATTAACACCAGGTCGTAGTTCTTGCTCGCCCACTCCAGCAGCTCACCCATGCGACGATGCATCAGCAGCTCAGACGGGTTCGGCGGAACCTGACCACGTGGCAGGAAATCGAAACCATACACGCCCTGCTGAATCAGCGCCGGGCTGAACTCAGTTTTACCGGACAGCACGTTGGACAGACCTGATTTGTTATCTGCGCCCAGCAGTTCGTGGGTGTAACCACGACGCATGTCGCCATCGATAAACAGAACACGCTGACCCGCTTTCGCGACCAGGGTCGCCAGGTTGGCACAGATAAAGGTTTTACCAATACCCGGGCTGGCACCGGTGATCATCAGGATGTTGTTTTTCGCTTCCATCATCGCGAAGTGCAGGCTGGTACGCAGGCTACGAATCGCTTCGATGGAGAGGTCAGTCGGGTTACCCAGCGCCAGCAGCGTTTCGTGCGGATCGGTTTTCACCTTGCTGCCACGACGCGCCAGGGCTTCGGTATCCTTCTTACGCTGCCAGTCTGACAGTGGAACGCTGGCATAGACATTCATGCCCAGCTCTTCCAACTGATCCGGGTTCTCGATGCCGTGATGCAGCAGCGCTTTCAGCAGAACCAGACCCACTGACACGAACAGACCGAAAATCAGGCTCGCGGCGATAATCAGCAGCTTCTTCGGTGCAACAGGCGAGTTAGCGGTCTGCGCGCCATCGATGATGCGGACATCACCCACGGTGCTCGCTTTACTGATACCCAGCTCCTGCTGACGGTTCAGCAGCTGCATGTAGATCTCCTGACCAGACTGAACGTCACGGGTCAGACGCAGGATTTCCTGCTGAGTCTGTGGCATGCCAGCAATTTTCTTGTTCAGCTGAGCCTGCTCACCTTCCAGCGTTTTGCGTTTTTCAAGCAGCGCGCGATACGTCGGGTGATCTTTGGTAAACAGCTGAGAGACTTCCGCTTCACGGAAGGTCAGTTCGTTCAGTTGGCTCTGCACGCTGACAGAGGAGTCCAGAGCGGATTTCGCTTCCAGTGACAGGTCAACAGATTCGTTCTGACGACGGAACGTGTTCAGCTTGTTTTCCGCTTCATCCAGCTTGCTGCGAACGGCAGGCAGCTGAGTGCGTAAGAACTCCAGGCTTTTCTCTGCCTGCTCTGACTTGCGCTCAACGTTCTGTAACAGATAGTTGTTCACAATCTGGTTCAGCACTTTGCTGATCTGCTCTGGATCTTCACCCAGATACTCCAGACCCAGCACGCCGGTATCTTTACCTTTGTCTGCCACGGTCAGGTTAGAGAGCACAGAACGGATCGCCTGCAGGTCATTCAGCTTGGTCACGGTGAAGCTGGTGCCTTCGTCTGCGTGAATCTCGCTGACCAGCATGCTGATGTCGCCGTGCGACTCCAGCTGGCCGACTTTACCTTTGAACAGCTCATCGCCATCTTTTGAGACGGTGTAGCTATCCGGACCGGTCACTTCCAGTTCAACGTTACGTTTGTCGATAGTGCGTGGGATTTCCAGCCGCGAAATCGCGATATTGGCCGGTTTATTGCCCATCAGGCGCGACAGACCTTTACCGATAACCGGGAAATAGTTCTGCTCAACGACGGTATCCAGACCCAGATCGTCAACGGTTTTGCCGATGACCATACGGGATTCCAGAATCTCGATTTCCGTATCAGAGGCTGGTGTCGGTGGCAGAATGCTGTCAATTTCGTTCAGAACGGTGCTGGCATTCTTCTGCTCAACCTGAACCAACGCATCTGCGCTATAAATGGGTGTTGCAAACAGTGTGTAGAGTGTTCCCGCCAGCATGAAAAAAGCGGTAACGGCAACAATGATCCAGCGATGATCAATTAGCTGTCCCACAAGATGCGCCAGATCCCATCCATTCGAATCCTCTCCCGGCGCGGTTCTGACCTTATTTTTTATATTCATGGATAATCCCAACTATCGGCTTAATACGTTCACCCACTTCTGGGTAGCGTTTTCCAGTAATCCGTAAATCTCTTCAAAGGCCTCACGGCTTTTTCTGTACGGATCCGCAATTTCTTTCTGATTGAGCCAGTGCCCAAGCAGCATGGTTTTGCCACGCGCGGCCGGGTCGATGCGATTCACCTGTTCAATATGTCGCTTTTCCATCACCAGAATCAGGTCAACGTTGCGGCACATCTCTGCCGTCAACTGTTGCGCCTGATGTCCTTCCAGCGACAGACCCTGCGCAGCGGCGACGTCAGACGCCGTCTTGTCGGCCGGGTGGCCGACCAGCGCCCCCAGGCCAGCAGAGCGAACGTCTAAATCGGGCAGCGCACGTTTGAACAGGCGCTCTCCGGTAGGAGAGCGGCAGATGTTGCCGACACAAACGACTAACACGGACTTAATCATGATGGGACCTTAATTACCCCAGGTACGGATACGCGATGCGGCCTGTGTTGCATCGTTGATACCTGCGATGGTCGGTATCAACTGCCCAATCACACGGTTCCAGCGCGTCAGCGGCGTAGAGGTGACATAAACGATGTCGTAAGGCTGGAGCTGGAAATCGGTTCCCATCACCATGGATGCCGCATCTTTGGTGTTCAACTGATAGATGTTGGCAATCTTGTTGCGATCGGTGCCATGCAGTGGACGGATAACGAATACACCGGTGGCGTCAGAGGTGGTTTGATCCATCCCGGCCGCATTGCCCAGTGCTTCCGCCAGCGTCATGCCGCTACGGTCCATTTTCAGGGTAGTCTGCTGCTTCACTTCACCCATCACGAAGATTTTCAGATCATCGTTACGCGGAACGTAAAGAATATCGCCTGGATAGAGGAGGTGGTTCTGGCTCAGGTCGCCATTCTGCATCAGTGCCTGCAGAGAGACGCGCTGCTCACGACCGTTGTGCGTCAGCACGACGTTACGCCAGTCAGCATCAGCGGCCAGGCCGCCTGCGGCGTTAATCGCATCCAGAATGGTCAACGGAACGTTGGTGATGGGCTGCTGACCTGAGGTGGTCACTGAACCCGTCACATAAGCTTTCTGCGATTTGAACGAGGCGATGCTGACATCAACCTGTGGGCTTTCAATGTACTGAGCCAGACGACGTGACACTTCGTCACGCACTTCGCCGACGGTACGGCCCGCTACACGCACACGACCGATGTAGGGATAGAAAATGGTGCCGTCAGAATGTACCCAGTTACCGGTGTCGCTGGCGCTACGGTATTGACCCGCTGGGGTGGTCAGTTCCGGGTGATCCCAGACCGTCACGGTCAGGACATCGCCCACACCGATACGGTATTCGTAGTTCTGAATTTCGTTCTGAAGGGCAGGATTCGTCTGAGCCACCAGTGGCTTCGGACGCATCTTTTCAACCAGTGAAGGCGTCAGCGGGAAGACGTTGACATATTTATCGATGTCAAAGTTGCTATCCTGCTGTTCAACAACATCTTTTCCTGATGTAGAAAGGTGAGAACCTGGTTCGATCGTACACCCGCTAAGGAATGTGGCGGATACCAGCAAGGGTATCAATTTCATTTTGATTGTAATCATTTAGATCTTCGCTATCAGTTATTTATTGATAGAGGCGAAACCGCCGCTGTGTAAGCGTCCAACAAAAAGTAAATCCTACCTGACTTAAGCACTGAACCTGTCGTTCATTATCCTTGCTCCACTTGTTATAAGTAGCGGCCATCTACCAGGGTGTACCCGGAACGCCACGCATCATAGCGGACTATGGATGCACTGCGATATCCCTGATGATGGCCACTATCAACGACACGCCTGACAACGGCAAAACACCTCTGAGCGCGCGTTAACGCGCTCATTCCGACTCACGATTAATAGGCACCGTCGCGTTTCAACACCACGCCCACTGTTTTAAACAGAATCGCGATGTCGTTCCACAGTGACCAGTTTTTCACGTACCACGAGTCGAAATAGACGCGGGTTTCATAGTCAACATCGTTACGACCGCTGACCTGCCACAATCCCGTCATGCCTGGCTTTGCCATCAGGTAATAATCAACATCACCGGCATAACGACAGAGTTCATCTTCAATGACCGGACGAGGCCCGACCAGACTCATATCACCGCGCACCACGTTCCAGAGCTGAGGCAGCTCATCGAGGCTTGTTTTACGGATGAAGTGACCCACTTTCGTAATACGTGGATCATTTTTGAGTTTGAAATCTTTATCCCATTCCGCACGAGCAATCGGATCAGTGCGCAGCACCTCTTCCAGCACTTCTTTTGAATTAATGACCATCGAGCGGAATTTCAGGCATTTGAATTTACGGCCATTCATTCCCACACGCTCGTGACCATAAATCGGCGGTCCACCGTCACGGCCCACCAGGAAGCCCAGTACCAGCAGCGCTGGCATCAGCATCAGGATAATCGAGAGCGCACCCACGATATCGAATGCCCGCTTCAGGAAGCGCGAAGTGCGTTTGGCCAGGTTGTTCTGAACCCGCAGAATCATCACTTCATGGCTGAAGATATAGGCCATATCGGTACCGTAGAGCGGTACACCACGCAGGGTTGGGATCACTGACACTGAACGGCAGTTGTGCATCGCCAGCGATTTAAGCCAGACATCACGGTACTGACTCTGCTCATATTCCACTGCCACGATGAACTGGGTTTCGCTGTTGGTGAGGCTCCAGAGCTCCTGCTCGTCACGCAGCACCGGCACGCCGTTCATGATCTCCTGCGGACAGGTTCCATCAACGTCATAGAAGGCGATAACGTCAAAACCCATGACCTCTTCGCTTTGCAGTGCCTGCCAGGCTTCGTGCGCATTTTTGCTGCTGCCGATAATAATGGTCTGTTTTTTCCACAAGCCCTTTTTATTCAGCAGACGTTTAGAAAGCGCGCGGCAGGTCGGAATTAAAATCAGCGCCAGGATCCAGGTCAGTAACCAGACGAAACGCGACATCTGCCACTGCGACAGAGCGGTAATCGACAGGTCGATGACAGAAAATATAAGAATGGTACGAAAAACTTCTTTTAATTCGAACCAGAAAGGTTTGCGGTAAGTGTAGTGCCGAAGCCTTACCCAGAACCAGCCAATACAAATTACCGACAGACAAATGTGTGTGGCAATTTTTAAATTCATTTCTTTTTCAGAAATATCTGCCAGCGGCGAATCTGACTGCAAATTAATTAGCATCATCGCCAAAAATAACGCTGCGTTGAAACAAATTAAGTCTGAACATGCCAGCATTAATTTGGTAATAAGACTTTTAAACGTAAATTCTGTATCGCGCATATTTAACTCTTTATTTTATTTCCTTAAACCCGCAACGGCTATCGCCTGTTTAATCATTAAGCGACGAAACCTCTCCAGAGTGAGCCGTTTCTAAGGGGAGCTCCTGCGGCGTTTACGCCAATGATCTTAACCATGAAACCAATAATATTGTGATGAATACCAACAGATTACTCTGACTTAATCACCGCCAGCGCTGCTCACTTTATCAACAAAAACGCGATTCGGGCACGCTACCGCCCTTGGCTGTCGCTGCCAATATCGCTGTCATCATTCATATTGCTCCCCGTAATGCGTTTACGTTACCGCAACGCATCATACAGACGTTCACAGGCGAATTACTCATTCGTGACATTGCGATTAATGTCGAATAGGTACGCAGATTACGACTCTGGGGCAGAGTTTGCTAACTTGTTGCTATACTAGTTATTACTGGCTTGTTTACAAGCAGGTCCCGCCATCCCTGGACTATTTTAGGAAAAAGACTACCAGCAATTAGTATTGAGGCCTGACAGGGAGTGCAATCCTTTCTTCACAATTCGGATTAATGCCATACACCCGATAAGATAAATCGCATAAGCCAGACAGGTGAATATCTCTTTCCGTTTAGCAAATGACTAAGAATTATCTCCTCTGCGCTCTGTGAAGTTAATCAAATCGTCACACTGTTATGTTCATATTTTGCACGATATAGCGTCATTACCTGAGAACATGCCCCCTGCCCTGCCATTTGTCGGTGGCTTCGCACTCCACTATCATCAGAGAAAACTCAATTTAAGACATTCAGGTGAACAAGGCATGCTGGAGGTAATCGCAGATCCCTCGCTATGGGCGGGATTAGTCACGCTAATCGTTCTGGAACTGGTTTTAGGCATCGACAATCTGATCTTCATCGCCATCCTGGTTGAGAAGCTTCCCGGGCCGCTTCGGGACCGCGCGCGCGTGATCGGACTGCTACTGGCATTATTGTGCCGATTATTGCTGCTGGCATCGCTTTCCTGGCTGGTTATGCTGAAAGAACCCTGGGTTACGCTCGCGGGCCACGCTTTTAGCGCGCGCGATTTACTGCTGCTGACAGGCGGGATTTTCCTGCTTTTTAAAGCCACAACAGAGTTGAATGCGCGTCTTGAAGGAGGTGATGAGGCATCCGGTCAACAAAAAGGCGGCGCTAAATTCTGGCCGGTGGTAGCGCAAATCGTGGTGCTGGATGCCATCTTCTCGCTGGATGCGGTGATTACTGCCGTCGGCATGGTCAATGATTTACCGGTGATGATGATTGCGGTCACCATCGCCATTCTGCTGATGCTGCTCGCCAGCAAGCCATTGACCCGCTTCGTGAACAATCATCCGACGATTGTGATCCTCTGCTTAAGCTTTTTGCTGATGATCGGCTTCAGCCTGGTGGCGGAAGGCTTTGGCTTTGTGATCCCCAAAGGCTACCTCTATGCGGCAATCGGCTTTTCAGTGGTGATTGAAGCACTGAACCAGCTGGCACACTTTAATCGTCGGCGGGTGCTGTCGGCGGGACGTCCGCTACGCCAGCGTACGGCGGAAGCGGTGTTACGGCTGCTGCGCGGCGCGGCAGAACCGGCGGAGCTGGATGCGAAAACGTCATCACTGATCGCTGACAGCGATGCCAGTATGCTGTTTAACCGTCAGGAACGGGTGATGATTGCCCGCGTACTGGGCATGGGTCAGCGCCACATTAACAGCATCATGACCTCGCGCCACGACGTCGAACATATCGATCTCAGTGATGATCCGGCAGAGATTATGTCGCGCCTCGACCGCAACCAGCACACGCGAATATTGATAACGGACAACTCCAGCGAACCGCTGGGCGTGGTTCACGTTATCGATCTGCTGCATCAGTCATTACATCAGAATTCACTCGATTTACGTGCTCTGATTCGTCAGCCACTGGTCTTTCCTGAGCGGCTGACGGTGCTGCAGGCGCTGGAGCAGTTTCGTCATGCCCATACTCACTTCGCGTTTGTGGTCGATGAGTTTGGTTCGGTGGAAGGCGTAGTCACGCTGAGCGATGTGATGGAGACTATCGCCGGTAATCTGCCGAATGAGGCGGGTGAAATCGATGCACGCTACGATATTCAGATTCAGGGTGAAGGTCACTGGATTGCTAACGGTCATATGCCGCTGGAAGATCTGGCGCTCTATGTGAAATTGCCGCTCGATGAGCAGGGTGACTATCATACGCTGGCGGGATTACTGATGGATAAGCTTCAACACATCCCTCAGGAAGGCGAAGTGTTGCAACTGGGTGATTATCTGCTGCGCACCCTGCAGGTCGAAAATCATCGGGTGCAGAAAGTCGAGATCCTGCTGCAGCCCGACAGCGATTATGAGGTTTAAGCGATTACCGGGTATGGGCAATGCGCCCGTTACGGGCGCATGATTTTCTTCAGGTTCTCTTTGTTCTCGCCCTCTTTCTGGCGATCGATCCACTGATTCAGCCGTGATTTCGCCTCACTCTGCAGCCGGTTACGCAGAACGTCATCCACCGGGAGGGAATATTGCAGGTTGTCCCAGCGACCATACATGCGCAGCGGAACCGGCTGACTGGAGAGCGCCTTCACCAGCGCATCATCGCCACGCCAGCCACTGATTTTCAGCCCCAGGGTCATATCCAGCTGTTGCTGCACCATGTCGATGTTGCCCGCGCCCTGCAAGCCCAGATTCTGGCCGTTGCCATTGAGATCGCTGAAGCTCAGTACACCTTTATTCAGCGCCACCTGTCCGCTGATTGACTCAATTCCCTCATCCACCGTCCCTTCACTACTGACCTTGTCGCTGACCCGTGCCACGGCACGCTGCACCATCTGCTGCAGATTCAGCTGTGCCAGCTTCAGGTTGCTGGCGCTGATGGTCGCCTTGCCCTGCCAGCGACGTTTGGCTGCTTCGACGGTCAGTGTATCGCCCGACAGGTCGCCATCAAGACTCAGGTTTCCCTGCACACTTTCCGGCAGTTCAAACGCTTTAAGCAGCGGCTGAATCGCAATGAACCGGAGTTGTGGTTTGAGGCTGACCCGCGTCGCTGGCTGCCGGATATCGATGCTGCCGGGAATGGAGAAGCTGCCATTACCCAGCTTGCCGCTGAGCGTCTTCAGTGTCATCACGCCCTGCTGATTGCTGGCGTTTACCGAAAGACGGGTGAGAGAGAGTCCGCGCCATACCGCATTGTCCGCCTGTAACTTCAGCGCCAGATCCAGGTCATTCAGCGGCGAGTCAGCGTTGGTGCGTTCCCGCGGCGCAGCAATCACCGGCGAACGGGCCACGGTGGCGTGCTGCACGCCAGGCGCCTCAGAGACGGGCGCACTGATGAGCAAATTATCGACGTTAAGATTGCTGGCTTTCAGATCCAGCGCCAGCTGCTGCGGTGGCGTAATATGACCACTGCCCTGCCCGGTCAGGGTGCTGTCATTGGCGGTGAGCTGCAGATTACTGAAGGAGAGCTGCTGGCGGTCGCCATTCCAGTCGCCCTGCAGGCTCAGCGAACCTTTGATCCCCTGCGCCGGAATATCGGCGCCGGACAAGGTGTAATCAAGCTGCTGCAACTGGCCGCTGAGGCGATGGGGATATTGCGCGGCATCCAGCTGGCCTTTGAGATTCAGTGTGGCGTTGCGCTGATTGCGCATCAGCGTGGTGCTCAGCGACAGGGTCGCCAGCTTATTCGCGTCCTGTTCCATGTTGATGTTGAGGTTGCGGAAATTATATTCGTCGCCGCCTGGCTGCTGCCAGATCAACAGACTGTCTGCGACCTGCAGTTTAGCGATATCAAATGACCAGCCGCTGGAAGGAGAAGCCGGCTCCGCATCACGCGGCCCCTGGGGCGCATTTCTGGCGCGCTGCGCGCGGCTGTCTGGCGTCACGCGCACTATCGCATTTTTCAGCATCACCTGGCTGACGCTGAGCTGATGGGATAACAGTGGCCAGAGATCCACATCCAGCCGCATGTTTTCCGCCGAGACCATCGGCTGGCTGGCACCCGGCGCGGTCAGGCTCATCCGGCCAGCCAGGATGCTGAGCTGAGGCCAGACGTGCCACCGCAGATCGCTGCTGACCTCAAGGCGATAACCACTGCGTTGTTCGACCTGTTGCACCATATAGGCACGAAAGTCGTTGGGATTGACCAGCAGCACCAGCGTGCTCATTCCCGTTACGACCACCACTAACAGGATGGCCAGCGTGGTTATCACTCTTTTCATTACATCCTCAGATCAGTCTTTGTCGATACGGCTGGCATCAGCGCCCTGCTGACCGCGATATTTCGCATCTTCACGCCGGTTGTAAGGACGCGCAGCCGGGCCTGAAAGCGGTTCAAAACTCAGCGCGCCGATTAACATGCCGGGACGCAGAGCCAGCGGCAGTTTACCTGAATTGTAGAACTCCAGCACGATTCGGCCCTGCCAGCCTGGATCAATGCGGTGAGCCGTAACGTGTACCATCAACCCAAGTCGCGCCAGTGAGGAACGGCCATCCAGCCAGCCGACCAGATCGTCCGGCAGCGTTACAGACTCCAGCGTGACCGCCAGCGCCAGCTCTCCCGGATGGAGGAAAAAGGCCTCGCCGTCAGGCAACACGATTTCATCGCTCATGACCCGATCCAGTGCCGCGCTCACTTCCTGTTTCGGGCCGCTCAGATCGATAAAGGCTGCGGTATGACCGCTGAAGGTGCGGAACTGATTACCCAGACGCACATCGACGGTGGCCCCGTTAATGCGCTCGACCGGCGGGCGTGGCTCAATGGCCAGTTTGCCATTGTCCAGCCAGGCTTCAATATCGCGATCGCATAATCTCATTGCGGTAACTCCATGGCATAAGTGTAGCAAACCGGCAGGCCTGCCCGCCGCCGGTTTGCACCACGTCCGGGCGGACGGGCGTTATTCAAAAAACTGGTTGATTTTCGCCTTAAGAATATCGATGGCGATACGGTTTTTTCCGCCGCGCGGCACAATGATATCGGCGTACTGTTTTGATGGCTCGATAAACTGCAGGAACATCGGACGCACGGTCTTCTGATACTGACTCATTACCGAATCCATTGAGCGGCCACGCTCGTTGACGTCACGTTTCATACGGCGCATCAGACAGATGTCGAGTGGCGTGTCCACGAAGATTGAGAAGTTGAGTTCCTGACGCAGACGGGCGTCGGTTAACAGCAGAATGCCTTCAAGGATGATGACCTTTTTTGCCTTCAGATGTTGCGTTTGCTGGGTGCGGGTGTGCTCAACATAGCTGTAGACCGGCAACTCAATGTCCTGACCGGCTTTCACCGCCTGCAGATGCTGCAACAGCAAATCATGATCCATCGCGCTCGGATGGTCATAATTGGTTTTAACCCTCTCTTCCATGGTGAGGTGACTTTGATCTTTGTAATAAGCATCTTCCGGGATGACCCCGATGTGCTCGTCACCTACCTGATCACGGATTTCACGATAGAGCGTGCTGGCAATTAAACTTTTACCGGATGCGGAAGCGCCGGCAATGCCTACAATCACGCACTGATGAGACTTGTCAGTCATACTTTTTTAAGACCTGATAACTGGAGCCTGCCACTGGTCACACATTACGCGGGCAGCGGACGGGCCGAAATGGAGAGGGTATGTTCGCGCTAAGTATAGGGATTTCGGCCTTTTGATGCCAGAGAAATGGCGTCAGCGACTTTTCAGACTTTCTCCTTTGGACGCCACTCATTTCACCGATAAACTAACGGCACACCATACTATAAAAAAAATGGCCTGCGCGGCGCGCTGTTCAGACAACGCGTGTCGCTAACGTGACGACCGAAGATGCATCAGGAGTAGTATGCACTGGAAGACTTTGACCTATTTTGGCGACAGCATGCTGTTGATACCAACAGCCGTGATTATTGCGCTGATTTTGCCGTGGAAGAGTGATAATCGTCATACGGTCTTTTACTGGATTGTGGCATTTGGCCTGGCTGGCCTGACCGTCAGCATCTCTAAAATTCTGTTTCTGGGGTTTGGCATTGGCAGCGCACGCTTTAATTTTACCGGTTTCAGCGGCCATAGCGCCATGTCCGCCACGCTGTGGCCGGTCATGCTGTGGCTGATTTCCGGACGCTGGTCAGCGATGTGGCGCATCGGGGCGATTGGGGTCGGCTATCTCATTCCCCTGATGGTCGGTTTCTCCCGCCTGGTGATCCACGCACACTCGAAAAGTGAGGTCGTCACTGGTCTGCTGCTGGGCTTCACGCTGAGCACGGCGTTTCTGATCTCCCAGCGCCGCACCTCACTCAAAGGTTTCAGCTGGCCGCAGGTGGGTGCTGCGCTGTTAGTGCCGTTTGTATTGATGAGTCACGGTCGCGTTGCGACCACGCAGCAGTTCCTGGAGCGTTTCGCCGCCAGCCTCGCAGGCATGGAGAAACCTTATACCCGCGCCGATCTTTTTCGCCAGTAATCAACGGGCTGGCAATCAATGTTACCGTGCCCGTCAATCCGCCGAATAACGGGCAATATTGATTTCACCCCTTGTTTTTTTGCCGGATGTGCTAGCATGCAGTAAGAGAATGACTGGTGCCTGATTCGCCGTTGCGGAGCGCTGCACCCTGCCGGAAGTCCGCATGACGATAGAGATCCTGTCCCCGCAAAATAGCACGCCAAACCGCTGGTTCTCGGCGCTGATCCTTGGCTGTGTGGTGTTTGTCCTGACACTATTCTGTCTTGAACTGATCGTCGTCAGCGGGAAAATCTCCCCGCTCTGGTTTCCGACTACGTTAATGACCGTCGTGGTTTTTCGCTGCCCGTCACGCCAGCTACCGTTGCTGCTGACGGCGTGCGTACTCGGCACCGCCGCGGCTAACGCCATCATCATCGGGCCGGCCCTTTCTAACATTAAATTCGCCCTGCTCAATCTTATCCAGGCTGGTGTGGGTGGAATGTTGCTGCGCGCCCTGCTGGACCGGCGCGCGCCGCTGGATTCGCTGCATGACTGGGCACGGATGGTGCTGTCAGTCGGCATCGTGACGCCGGTGCTCGGCGGCCTGCTGGCGCTCTGGACACTGCAGGTCAGCGGCCACGCCTCGTTTCCTTTCTTTTATACCTGGGTGATCTCCGAGATTATCGGCATGCTGGTGTTAGGCCCGATGCTGTTACTGCTGCCCTGGCCGCTGCGTCGGGCGGTATTCAGCGATCTGCGACTGGCCGAATCTCTGCTGACACTGCTTCTTACCCTGGGGGCCAGTTATCTGGCACTGCGCTTTTTACCGTGGCCCTTTACCTTTATTGTGGTGATCCTGTTCTGGTGCGCGGTTCGCCTGCCCAAGCTGCAGGCGTTTGTGCTGTTCTTCCTGAACGCCAGTTTTATCTCGATACTGCTCGCTTTTGACCTGGTCAGCGTGGTGAACAACAACACCGCGCTGGGTCCGGTCTCCAGCTGGCTGCCTTTTCTGCTGGTGTTAATTCCCAGTCATATTATGTCGCTGGTGATGGATGCTTTCCGGCGCGAAAAGCTCCATATCACTGACAGTGAAACCCGCTTCCGTCACGCTATGGAGTATTCCGCCATCGGAATGGCGCTGGTGGCACCGCACGGTAGCTGGCTGCAGGTCAACCGCTCGCTGTGCCAGATTCTGGGCTACCCGGCTGAGGAGCTGAAGCGACTGACTTTTCAGCAGATCACCCATCCCGACGATCTCAGCCTCGATCTGCAACAGGTGAGCCGACTGCTGGCGGGTGAAATTGATACCTACACCCTGGAAAAGCGTTATTTCCGTAAAGATGGCGAGATTGTCTGGACGCGACTGACGGTATCGCTGGTTCGCGACGGCAGCTATGCCCCGCTCTACTTTATTTCGCAGATTATCGATATCTCTGAGCTGAAACAGAGTGAGCAGGTGAATCGCCGGCTGATGGAGCGTATTACGCTGGCCAACGAAGCGGGCGGCATTGGCGTGTGGGAGTGGAACCTGCTGACCGGCGAGATGTTATGGGACAAGCGCATGTACGGTCTGTTTGGCCTTGCCCCGCATGAGTCGCCCAGCTATGACCTCTGGATCCATCTGCTGCATCCCGCCGATCGCGAGTATGCCGCATTAACGGTGCAACAGGCGATTGAGCTTCGCAGCGCGTTTCATATGGAGTACCGCGTGATTGATGACCAGGGGCATCACTGGGTGCGCACGCAGGCCAACCGGCTGCTGAGTAAAGAGGGGCGCATTGAGCGCATGCTGGGCATCTGTCAGGACATCACACCGCTCCGCAATCTTAATGAGGCGCTGTTTCAGGAGAAAGAGCGCATGGCGATCACCCTGGATTCCATCGGCGAAGCGGTCATCAGCACCGATAAAGAGATGCGCGTTGCCTTTATGAACCCGGTGGCGGAGAAAATGAGTGGCTGGTCACAGGAGCAGGCCGCCGGTCAGCCGCTGAGTGAGCTGCTGCATATCACGCAGGGACGTAACGGCCCTGAGGTAGAGAATTTGCTGTTACGCCAGCTGCCGCCGGAAAAAGTCACCCCCGGTCTCGCTGAAGATCTGGTGCTGCATACCCCGGATGGCGGCCATATCGATATTCACTACAGCATCACACCGCTGCGTTCTGAAGCAGGTCTGGAACAGGGCGCAGTGATGGTTATTCAGGATGTGAGTGAGTCACGCAAACTGATGAAGCACCTGAGCTACAGCGCGCTGCATGACACCCTGACCCGTCTGCCTAACCGCGCCAGTTTCGAACTTCAGCTTAAGCGTCTGCTGTTTGATGCCGCAGAACATCAGCATCAGCATGTGCTGGTGTTTATCGACCTTGATAAGTTTAAAGCGGTCAATGACAGTGCCGGGCATGCTGCAGGCGATGCGTTACTGCGCGAACTCTCCGATCTGATGCAGCACCCTCTGCGCAGCAGCGATTTCCTTGCGCGACTGGGCGGCGATGAGTTCGCACTACTGATGCCCGATTGCGATATCGGACAGGCGCATGATGTGGTGCAGCGCATTGTCGCCGCGGTCAATGATTACCGGTTCCAGTGGCTGGGACGCCTCTATCAGGTCGGTGCCAGCGCGGGCGTGACGCAGATTTCAGCAGAAAACTGTCAGAGCAGCGACGTGCTTTCGCAGGCGGACATCGCCTGTTACAACGCCAAACGCAGCGGGCGCGGACGGCTGGTGGTCTACGAACAGCATCGCTTACCGCTGTCGGGCAGCCATCAGGGCATGGATGCGGCGATGATTGATGCGCTGCAGATCGAACTGCCCGCCTGGGCCGTTGCCCCGCCAAAAACGCCGCAGGCAGCCTTTATCTGGCTGCTTGAGGTGCAGTTGTTAACCGCTCACGGGTTGCTGCTGGATGAGACACTACTGCGCAATAACCTGCCTGATGAAACGCTGCGTCGCCGGCTGGATAACAACATTCTTGAGGTTTTTTTCCGCCACGACGTGCAGCGGCTCAGTAAAAAAGGCATCCCGGTGATTCTGCCGCTTAACGCCCAGGTGCTGACTGATGCCGCCTTTGTGCAGCAACTCTGCCAGCGCTTTGTTGCTGCCGGTCTCTCCAGCAGCGGCTGTGGTTTTGCCTTCCCTGCCGCCAGCGTGCTGAGCCTGGGCGATCAGCTCTACGCCGCACTGCTGCAACTGCGTCAGTGCGGCTGCCGCATCGTATTACAGCATTTTGGCCGTAATCTGGAGGCTTTCAATCTGCTGAGTGACGAGGTGGTCGATTATCTGGTGCTGGCACCTGAACTGGTTGCCAACGTTCACAATAATCTGATGGATGAGATGCTGCTGACCATCATTCAGGGCCAGGCAACACAGCGCAATATCTCGGTGCTGGCCGGTCCGGTTTCGGTACCGGCCCTGCTCAGCGCCCTCGCGACCCTTGAGGTTAATGGCGTCTGGGGCAGTGCCGTCGCCGGGCGCCAGCCATTGCGTTCACTGGCTGAAGATCACATCTTCGCGATCCGTTAATTCCGGCGCTGCCCGCTTGCCACCCTGCTGAAGCTGCGCTAAAGTCGCCCCCTTTTTTCCGGCATGGGGGCGAAAATGTTCATAGGATTCGATTACGGCACGGCTAACTGCTCTATTGCGGTCAGCGAAAATGGCACGCCACGTCTGTTAACGCTGGAAAATGATCAGCGCCTGCTGCCATCGATGATCTGTGCGCCGACCCGCGAGTCGATCAGCGAATGGCTCTATCGTCATCATCAGGTCGCGACGCCTGACAGCGAAACCACCGCGCTGCTGCAGCGCGCGCTGCGATATAACCGCGAAGAAGATATCGAGGTCCAGCCCAATAGCGTGCAGTTTGGCCTTACCGCGCTGCAGCACTATATGGTCGATCCCGAAGATGTCTGGTTCGTCAAATCCCCCAAATCGTTCCTCGGTGCTACTGGCCTGAAGCCACAGCAGATTGCCCTGTTTGAAGATCTGGTCTGCGCCATGATGCTGCACATCCGCAAACAGGGTGAAAGCCAGCTTGATCAGGCTATCGATCAGGCGGTGATTGGACGCCCGGTCAACTTCCAGGGTTTAGGCAGTGAAGAGTCTAACCAGCAGGCAGAAGGTATTCTGCTGCGCGCCGCACACCGCGCCGGTTTCCGCGACGTGGAGTTCCAGTTCGAACCGGTAGCGGCCGGACTCGATTTCGAAGCCACGCTGCAGCAGGAGACGCGGGTACTGGTGGTGGATATTGGCGGTGGTACTACTGACTGCTCGATGTTGCTGATGGGACCGAAGTGGCGTGATAAAGCGGACCGCCGTGAAAGTCTGCTGGGCCACAGCGGTTGCCGCGTTGGCGGTAACGACCTGGACATCATGCTGACGTTTAAGACCCTGATGCCGCTGCTCGGTCTGGGCGGTAATACCCAGAAAGGCACCGCCCTGCCTGCGCTGCCGTGGTGGAATGCGATCGCCATCAATGATGTTCCGGCACAAAGCGACTTTTACAGTCCCGCCTGCGGAAAGTGGCTGCGGGATTTAGTGCGGGATGCGGAACAGGGTGACGTCGTGGCTCGCCTGCTGAAAGTATGGCAGCAGAAGCTCAGTTATCGCCTGGTGCGCGCAGCGGAAGAGAGCAAGATTGCGCTGTCAGCCAGCCCGGCGCATACCGCTTCCCTGGATTTTATTGCCGCCGCATTAGAGACCGAGATTGGGGTGGATCAGCTGCAGGACGCCATCAGTCAGCCGCTGGAGAAAATTCTGGAACAGGTGCAACTGGCATTGGCCACCAGCCAGATTAAGCCCGATGTGATTTACCTCACCGGCGGCAGTGCGCGTTCGCCGTTGCTGCGCGCGGCGCTGCAGCAGACGCTGCCGGATACACCGATTGCGGGCGGTGATGATTTCGCCTCCGTCACCGCAGGGCTGGCCCGCTGGGCGGAAGTGATGTTCCGCTAGGCTTGCACTGCAATAGCAAAAACGGCACCTGAGGGTGTAATGCTGATCGATTAAGATTAGATTTGTAAAGGCTGTCACGGTCAAACGTGGCAGCCTTTTTTCCGGGCGAGCGAGCCGCAGTGCGGGCCAGCGCGCCTCTGCTGCTGCCCTTTTTAACAGCACGCACCAGAAGCTTCATAGCAGGCCGGTGGCGATCAGGAGCAGGCAATCCGCAGCGCTGAACAGAATGAGTCTGCCAGGAGAGCCCGCAGGACGCGGGCGAAAGGCTGGGCGGCACAGGATGTGCCATCCCCGGCGGTCCGTCAGGCAGAGGAATGAAGTGAAGGAACCGCGCAGCGGCGCGAGGACCGCCAGCCCCTGAGCGGCACCAGACTGCGTTATCACCTGTCGCTTAACTGACTGGCATTACACCGGTGAGTACCGTTTTTTTGCGGAGAGTGCATAGGTTCAGGGAGCATACGCCTTTCGCAAAGATGCAAAAGACGCTGTCCCTGGCATGCTCAACGCGGGCGATTACGCACCTCATCCCTGAGGTGCGCCCGTAGCCGGGCCAACGCTTTGCGTTGTTCAAAAACGCTCCCGACGTTTTTATCCGGGCGGCATGATGCTTTGCTACAGGCGTATCCTCCCATCGCTTTGAACTTCTGAGCCGTCTGTCCGGCACATTCAGGTGCCTTCCTTCACAAAGGATCAGAAGGCGATGTTGGCGCTGATACCCCCGATAAACGCATCTTTCACTTCACTGACTGCGCCCGGCGCAACCACATACTGCAGGTTAGGTCGCAGTGACATCCAGTTGGTTACTTTGGCGTTGTAGTAAACCTCATAGTTGTACTCTGAACCTTCCTGAATCGGCAGATAGGTCGGGCTGTCAAAGCGGCTCTCACCATTAGCCTGATTCTGCTGACGCAGCGAGCGGGTATAGTCGCTGTTCACATGAACACGTGACGCGCCCACGCCGATCTCATCCTGAGGACGGGCATCAAACGGGCCTGTCCAGGTAAACGCAATAGACTGGTAGTTGTCGGTCTTTGAGGTCTTGTGATCGTTCATCACCGCCTGTACCCGCACGCCCAGACCGCGATTCACATCGCCATCCTGCGCGGTCAGCTGTTGCTGTAACAGCAGATAGCCGCCATAGGAATGGGCCTGATCCTGATAGCCGCCGTTGCGCCAGCTGCCATAGACATCGCCATCCACCGAGGAATAGTAGTAGCCGATACGGTAGTTACCCGGTAATTTCTCCGGCCCGAAGGTCGGTTTCCAGCCCAGTTCGACCGGCACCAGATTCCCTTCTGAATTGCTGGTATCCAGACGGAAGCCATCACCGCGATCGTAGTTAGCGCGGTTCTGATTATAGAAACCGACCTGGAAGAAAACGTCCGGCGTGAGATTGAATTTCACCCGGCCGCCCCACTGAGACACTGGCCAGTTGAACCAGCGATCGCCGCGCCAGTTACCCGCCTGCCCGCTGCCCAGCGCCAGGTTCTGGAACAGATTGCCATCGAAGTTATCGAAGTCTTCCCCCACCGTCACCCGCCCGGCTTTCACATCGACCACATCGTTAAACAATCCTTTGCGCAACCAGAACTGCGTCAGACGCCAGGTCTGGCCGCGACCGTAAACTTCCTGCACTGAGGAAAGCATACCGGTGCGTTGATCCGCGACCTGTTCAGAAAGATTCTGTCCGTTACGACTGGTCACCGTCATCTGGAACTCGGCATCCTGCCAGTCCAGCAGCTTCTGGAGATCGAAATTGGTGCCGAACGACCACTGATCGCTGTAGCGCATAGTGGTGTTGGTGTCTGCCCCGCCGCCCAGATTCGCGGCGCTTTCCATGGTGTAGTTAACGTCAAACTTAATGCCGTCCTCCTGCAGCTGCGTTCGGTAACCGCCCCAGTCACCAAACATCCATTCGGAGTCCGGGCTCAGGGCGTCAGCGGCCAGTGCCTGCGCGGAGAACATGGCCAGGATCAGGGTGCCGGTTGCCACACGGCGCAGCGGGAAACGCTGCTCTGCTTTTCTGTTTTTCATCTTGCTTATTCTTATGTAAGTTACGGAAAATGACGCGCAGAGGATAGTGCTGGATACCCTCTGTTTTTTGTAAATACGTGCGCATAATTACCCGTAACATCCGTTTATTAACGCATTTGTGATCGGGATCGCTGATTGGTTATTCTCTGGGCGGGGGGTCTGTTTTTTGACAGGTGCAGCGTAAAAAGGGGCGCTATCGCCCCTTGTGTTTACTGGCTTGCCTGATTCAGTTGTTCAATCTGCGCCGGGGTCAGCGTCAGCTGCATTGCGCCAGTCAGATCGTCGAGCTGTTTCAGCGAGGTGGCACTGACAATCGGTGCGGTAATACCGGGACGGGCGATCAGCCAGGCCAGCGCCACCTGCGTCGGCGTCACCTGATGCGCTTCGCTGATAGCATCCAGCGCGTCGAGGATCCGCAAACCGCGCGGGTTAAGGTATTTATCTACCACACCCTGACCGCGCGCGCTTTTACCCGCATCCGCCGCCTCGCGGTATTTGCCACTGAGAAAGCCGCTGGCGAGTGAATAGTAGTTAATAACGCCCAGACCCTGCGCCATCACCACCGGCTCCAGCTCCGACTCATAGGGCTGGCGGTCATAAAGGTTATATTCAGGTTGCAGGGTTTCATAGCGTGCCAGCCCCTGCGTTTCACTGACCTGTAACGCCTCCTGCAGCCGTGCCGCGCTGTAATTGGAGGCACCGATCGCCCGCACTTTGCCCTCTTTGATCAGGCTGTCAAAGGCGCTCAGCGTTTCCGCCAGCGGCGTATCCTGATCGTCGCGGTGCGCCTGGTAGAGATCGATATAGTCGGTCTGCAACCGGCGCAGTGAATCTTCAACGGCCTGACGGATATATTGTGGTTTCAGTCCGGTTTTCTCCGGCGACAATTCCATGCCAACCTTGGTTGCCAGCACGATCTGGTCGCGTTTGCCGCTTTTTTTCAGCCATTCACCCATAATGGTTTCCGATTCACCGCCTTTATTACCCGGTGCCCAGCGGGAATAGACGTCGGCGGTATCGATAAACCACAAGCCTCGATCAACCAGCGCATCCAGCAGAGAAAAGGAAGTGGTTTGATCCACTGTCCAGCCAAACACGTTGCCGCCAAACGTCAGCAACGGCACCGCAATACCACTGTCACCCAACTGCCGGGTTTGATTCTGACTCATTTCCTGTTCCTTATTTGCCTGAAAAAACCGCCTGTCTTTCAGCATAGCAAAGTGATTTCACGGCTTTATGACGATTGTGATGCGATTAATGAAAGAACAGGCATAATTACCCCGCCCTGACAGATATCCTTATTTCCTTCAACTTCTGCCCGTCAGAGGCGGCTACACTCTGTCGTTTGCAGGCTACCCATTTTATGCCTGCGCCTGGGACTACGTCACTGCTGGAGAGCACCAACAATCATGAGCACCCGACATCCTGTTATGAAGAAAACCCTTATCGTGCTGGCCCTGATCGCCGTGGTCGCTGGCGGCTATTATGCCTGGCAGCGCCATGCCCAGCCCCAGAGCAGCCGTCAGAGTGACGCACCTGCGCCACGTGGCGGCAAAGGCGGCGGTGACGGCGCCCGTCGTCCCCTCGCGCCGGTTCAGGCCGCTACGGCCACCAGCCAGAGCGTGCCGCACTATCTGAGCGGACTGGGTACGGTGACCGCAGCTAACACGGCCACGGTGCGCAGCCGGGTCAATGGCGATCTGCTGGCAATCCACTTTACCGAAGGCCAGCAGGTGGAAGCGGGCGAGCTACTGGCAGAAGTCGACCCGCGGCCTTATCAGGTGGCGTTAACGCAGGCGCAGGGCCAGCTGGCGAAAGATCAGGCGACGCTGGCCAACGCCCGTCGTGACCTGGCGCGCTTCGAGAAGCTGGCAAAAACCTCGCTGGTGTCGCAACAGGAGCTGGATACCCAGCGTTCACTGGTCAGTGAAACGCTCGGCACGCTGAAAGCGGATGAGGGAAGCGTCGCCAGTGCGCAGCTCAATCTTACCTACAGCCGGATCACCGCGCCGATTGCCGGCCGGGTCGGGCTGAAACAGGTGGACATCGGCAACTACGTCACCAGCGGCGACACCACCGGTATCGTGGTGATCACCCAGACGCACCCGATTGATGTGGTTTTTACCCTTGCTGAGAACAGCATCAGTTCGATTCTCAAGGCGCAGAAAAGCGGTGAGCCGCTGCTGGTAGAGGCCTGGGATCGCAGTAATCAGAATCTGATCGCCAGCGGCAAACTGCTGAGCCTCGATAACCAGATTGATGTCACCACCGGCACTATTAAAGTTAAAGCGCGTTTTGATAATCAGGACGACACGCTGTTCCCCAATCAGTTTGTGAATGTGCGGCTGAAGGTCAATACCCTGCAGGATGCGATTGTGATCCCACCTGCCGCGCTGCAGATGGGCAACGAAGGTAACTTTGTCTGGGTGGTTAACAGTGACAACAAGGTCAGCAAGAAAAGCGTGATTGCCGGCTTGCAGGATAGCGAGAAAGTGGTAGTCAGCGCCGGTCTGGAAGCGGGTGAACGCGTCGTGACCGATGGGCTGGATCGCCTGACGGAAGGCGCCAAAGTCGAGGTGGTCGCGCCACAGAGCAACGCACCGCGCGCTACCCGCGCCGCCCTGCCGTCAAAAGGAGAGCGTGAGTAATGCAGGTCATGCCTCCCGATCACAGTGGCGGACCGTCACGCCAGTTTATCCTGCGGCCGGTCGCCACCACGCTGTTGATGATTGCGATCCTGCTGGCCGGCGTGCTGGGCTACCGCTTCCTGCCGGTCTCGGCGCTGCCCGAAGTCGACTATCCGACCATCCAGGTCGTCACGCTCTATCCGGGTGCCAGCCCGGATGTGGTCACCTCTTCCATCACCGCCCCGCTTGAGCGCCAGTTTGGTCAGATGTCTGGCCTGAAACAGATGGCGTCGCAAAGCTCCGGCGGTGCCTCGGTGGTGACGCTGCAGTTCCAGCTGACGCTGCCGCTGGATGTGGCAGAGCAGGAGGTGCAGGCTGCCATTAACTCCGCCACTAACCTGCTGCCCAACGACCTGCCTAATCCGCCGGTCTACAGCAAAGTGAATCCTGCCGATCCGCCCATCATGACCCTTGCCGTCACCACCAGCAGCATGCCGCTGACGCAGGTGCAGGACATGGTGGAAACGCGGGTCGCGCAGAAAATTTCTCAGGTCAGCGGCGTCGGGCTGGTCACGCTATCGGGCGGTCAGCGTCCGGCGGTGCGGGTGAAAATGAATGCGCAGGCGCTGGCTGCGCTGGGTCTGACCAGCGAAACGGTGCGGACCGCCATCAGCAATGCCAACGTTAACTCTGCCAAAGGCAGCCTGGATGGTCCGACCCGCTCAGTTACCCTGTCAGCCAATGATCAGATGAAATCAGCGGAAGATTATCGTCAGTTGATCATCAGCTACAAAAACGGCGCACCGGTGCGTCTTGGTGACGTGGCGACCATAGAACAGGGCGCAGAAAACAGCTGGCTCGGTGCCTGGGCCAACCGCGATGCGGCGATTGTGCTCAACGTTCAGCGTCAGCCGGGTGCCAATATCATCGCCACAGCAGATAATATCCGTGCCATGTTGCCCGCTCTGACCGCAGCCCTGCCGAAGTCGGTAGAGGTGAAACTGCTCACCGACCGCACCACCAATATTCGCGCGTCGGTCAACGACACGCAGTTTGAGCTGATGCTGGCGATGGCGCTGGTGGTGATGATTATCTATCTGTTTCTGCGCAACGTGCCCGCCACGCTGATCCCGGCGGTGGCGGTGCCCCTGTCGCTGATCGGCACCTTTGCGGCGATGTACTTCCTCGGCTTTTCAATCAACAACCTGACGCTAATGGCGCTGACCATCGCCACCGGCTTTGTGGTCGATGATGCCATCGTGGTGATTGAAAACATCTCACGCTATATCGAGAAAGGCGAAAAGCCGCTGACTGCCGCGCTGAAAGGGGCCGGCGAGATCGGCTTTACCATCATCTCCCTTACCTTCTCGCTGATTGCCGTGCTGATTCCGCTGCTGTTTATGGGCGACGTGATTGGCCGTCTGTTCCGCGAATTTGCCGTGACGCTGGCGGTGGCGATTCTGATTTCAGCGGTGGTGTCACTTACCCTGACGCCGATGATGTGCGCCAGGATGCTGAGCGTGGAGTCACTGCGTAAACAGAACCGCTTTTCGCGGGCCAGCGAAGCGATGTTTGATCGTATCGTGGCCGCCTATGGCCGCGGCCTCAAACGGGTACTCAAACATCCCTGGCTCACGCTGTCGGTGGCGCTTGGCACCCTGGTGCTGACGCTGGTGCTGTGGATGATCATCCCGAAAGGCTTTTTCCCGCAGCAGGACAACAGCATTATTCAGGGTACGCTGCAGGCACCGCAGTCGGTCTCCTATGCCAGCATGGCGCAGCGCACCCGTGACGTCGCCTCCATCATCATGAAAGATCCGGCGGTAGAGAGCATGACCTCGTTTGTTGGCGTGGATGGCACCAATGCCTCGCTGAACAGCGCGCGTCTGCAGATCAACCTCAAACCACTGGATCAACGCGACGACCGCATTCCTGCCATTCAGCAGCGCCTGCAACAGCAGGTCAGTGAAGTGCCGGGCGTGCAACTGTGGTTGCAGGCGGTGCAGGATCTCACCATCGATACCCAGGCGAGTCGCACGCCCTATCAGTTCACGCTGCAATCGGGTTCACTGTCTTCGCTCAGCACCTGGGTTCCGGCATTGCTGACCCGGCTCAGCACCCTGCCACAGCTGCGCGATGTCAGCAGTGACTGGCAGGATCAGGGGCTGGAAGCCTATGTCAAAGTAGACCGCGACAGCGCCAGCCGCCTCGGCATCAGCATGGCGGATGTCGATAACGCGCTGTACAACGCTTTTGGTCAGCGGCTCATCTCCACCATTTATACCCAGGCGAACCAGTATCGGGTGGTGCTGGAGCAGGACAATAGTGCCACTCCAGGCATGGAGAGCCTGGAGGCGATCCGCCTTAACAGCAGCGACGGCGGCAGCGTACCGCTGAGCGCCATTGCCCGCATTGAACAGCGTAATACGCCGCTCAGCATTAATCATCTTGACCAGTTCCCGTCGGCGACCTTCTCCTTCAACGTGGCTGACGGCTATTCACTGGAAGATGCGGTGAAAGCGGTGTCGCAGGCTGAAGCCGAGCTTGGCATGCCCGCAGAGCTGATGACGCAGTTCCAGGGCAGTACGCTGGCGTTTGAAGCGGCGCTGAGCAGCACCGTCTGGCTGATTGTGGCGGCCATTGTGGCGATGTACATCGTGCTGGGCGTGCTTTATGAGAGCTTTATTCACCCCATCACGATTCTCTCAACGCTGCCCACGGCGGGTGTCGGCGCGCTGCTGGCGCTGATGCTCAGCGGCAATGAGCTGGATATCGTGGCGATTATCGGCATCATCCTGCTGATCGGCATCGTGAAAAAGAACGCCATCATGATGATCGACTTTGCGCTGGCGGCCGAGCGTGAACAGGGTATGAAGCCTGTTGATGCCATCTATCAGGCCTGCCTGCTGCGCTTCCGCCCGATTCTGATGACCACGCTGGCCGCCCTGCTTGGCGCGCTGCCGCTGATGCTCAGTACCGGCGTCGGTGCTGAACTGCGTCATCCGCTAGGGATAGCCATGGTCGGCGGGCTGATTCTGAGCCAGGTGCTGACCCTGTTTACCACCCCGGTGATCTACCTGCTGTTTGATCGACTGGCGCACGCCACCCGCCGCCACTTTGCCCGCACGGAGGCCGCTGAGTGAAGTTCTTTGCCCTGTTCATCAACCGGCCCGTCGCCACCACCCTGCTGACCCTGGCCATCGCACTGGCGGGCATGCTGGGTTTTCGCCTGCTGCCGGTAGCGCCGCTGCCGCAGGTTGATTTTCCGGTGATCGTTATTTCGGCTTCGCTGCCGGGTGCCGCACCGGAGATCATGGCGTCGTCGGTGGCCACGCCGCTGGAGCGTTCGCTGGGACGCATCGCGGGCGTCAGTGAAATGACCTCAACCAGTTCGCTGGGCAGCACCCGTATCATTCTGGTGTTTGATTTTGATCGCGACATCAACGGAGCCGCGCGCGATGTCCAGGCCGCGATTAACGCGGCGCAAAGCCTGCTGCCTACCGGGATGCCGTCGCGCCCGACCTATCGCAAAGTGAACCCTTCAGATGCGCCGATTATGATCATGACGCTGACCTCGGATACCTATAATCCGGGCCAGCTTTACGATTACGCCTCGACCCAACTGGCGCAGAAACTGTCGCAGATAGAGGGCGTGGGCGACGTTACCGTAGGCGGCAGCTCGCTGCCTGCGGTACGCGTGGCACTGAATCCACAGGCGCTGTTTAATCAGGGCGTGTCGCTGGATGCGGTGCGCACCGCCATTTCCAACGCCAATCAGCGACGGCCACAGGGTGCACTGGATGATTCGCAGCAGCGCTGGCAGTTGCGTACCAATGACGCGCTGCAGACCGCCAGTGAGTATCAGCCGCTGATAGTGCATTACAACAACGGTGCGGCGGTCAGGCTGTCGGACGTGGCGACCGTCGAGGATTCGGTTCAGGACGTGCGCAACGCCGGGATGTCGCGCGGTAAACCGGCGGTGCTGCTGCTGATCCGCAAAACCCCTGAAGCTAACGTCATCGATACGGTAGACCGGATCCGCGCCGAAATGCCGCTGCTGCATGAGGTGATCCCCGCCGCCATCGATCTGCAGATTGCTCAGGACCGCTCACCCACTATTCGCGCTTCGCTGCATGAGGTGGAGCAGTCACTGATCATCGCCGTGGCGCTGGTGATTCTGGTGGTGTTTGTGTTCCTGCGCTCGGGCCGTGCCACGCTGATCCCCGCCGTCGCGGTGCCGGTTTCGTTGATCGGCACCTTCGCCGCGATGTACCTGTGCGGCTTCAGCCTCAACAACCTGTCGCTGATGGCGCTGACCATTGCCACCGGCTTTGTGGTGGATGATGCGATTGTGGTGCTGGAGAACATTGCCCGCCACGTGGAAGCGGGCATGAAACCGCTGGACGCCGCACTGAAAGGAGTGCGGGAAGTTGGCTTTACCGTGCTGTCGATGAGCCTGTCGCTGATTGCGGTGTTCCTGCCGCTGCTGATGATTGGCGGGCTGATTGGTCGCTTCTTCTCTGAATTTTCCATTACGCTGTCAGTATCGATCATCATCTCGCTGTTTATCTCGGTGACCCTGACGCCGGTGATGTGCGCATATCTGCTGAAGCCGCACGCGCCGCGCAGCCAGCCGCGTCGGCGCGGCGCGGGTCGGCTGCTGATGGCGCTCCAGCAGGGCTATGGTCGTTCGCTTGCCGTGGTACTGAACCATGCGCGCTGGGTGATGGTGCTGTTTTTCGCCACCATTGCCCTGACCGGCTGGCTGTTTGTTCATATTCCGAAAACCTTTATGCCCGAGCAGGATACCGGACGCCTTTCCGGTTTCATCTCTGCCGACCAGAGCATTTCGTTTCAGGCAATGCGCAGTAAACTGCAGGATTTTATGGAGATTGTCGGGGCCGATCCGGCGGTGGAGAGCGTGGTCGGCTTTACCGGCGGGATGCGCACCAACAGTGGCTCGATGTTTATCTCACTGAAGCCGCTGTCGGAGCGGAAAGAGAGCGCAACAGAGATTATCGCCCGGCTGCGCACTAAACTGGCAAAAGAGCCTGGGGCCAGTCTCTATCTGAATGCGGTGCAGGATCTGCGTGCGGGCGGTCGGGAATCGAATGCAGCTTATCAATATTCACTGCTGTCGGACGATCTCAGCGCGCTGCGGACGTGGGAACCGAAAATCCGCGCAGCGTTCTCCGCCCTGCCGCAGCTGGCGGATGTGAACTCCGATCAGCAGGATAAAGGCAGTGAGATGGCGCTGACCTATGACCGCGAAAGCATGGCGCGGCTTGGCATCGACGTTTCTCAGGCTAATGACTTGCTGAATAACGCCTTTGGTCAGCGTCAGATCTCCACCATCTACCAGCCGCTTAATCAGTACAAAGTGGTGATGGAGGTCGATCCACGTTACACCCAGGATATCAGCGCCCTGTCGCAGATGTTTGTGATAAACAGCGAAGGCAAAGCGATTCCGCTGTCGTGGTTCGCCCACTGGCAGCCTGCTAATGCGCCGCTGTCGGTGAGCCACGAAGGGCTGTCGGCCGCCTCGACCATCTCGTTCAACCTGCCTGAAGGCGTGTCGCTGTCGCAGGCGTCGGAGGCGATTGAACGCACCATGACGGCGATTGGCGTGCCCTCCAGCGTGCGCGGCAGCTTTGCCGGTACGGCGCAGGTATTTGAGCAGTCGCAAAGCAGCCAGCTCTGGCTGATGCTGGCGGCGATTGCGGCAGTCTATATTGTGCTGGGGATCCTCTATGAGAGCTATGTGCATCCGCTGACGATTCTCTCTACCCTGCCCTCAGCGGGTGTCGGCGCGCTGCTGGCGCTGGAACTGTTCGATACGCCCTTCAGCCTGATTGCGCTAATCGGTATTCTGCTGCTGATCGGTATCGTGAAAAAGAACGCCATCATGATGGTCGATTTTGCGCTGGAGGCAGAGCGCAACGGCCAGCTCAGTGCGCGGGAGGCGATTTTCCAGGCCTGCCTGCTGCGCTTCCGGCCGATTATGATGACGACGCTGGCGGCGCTGTTTGGCGCGCTGCCGCTGGTGCTGACCAGCGGCGACGGCGCAGAACTGCGTCAGCCGCTGGGGATTACCATTGCCGGCGGGCTGGTGATGAGCCAGTTGCTGACGCTCTACACTACGCCGGTAGTCTATTTAATGATGGATAAGTTGCGCCGTAAAAAACGCCCGCTGGCCGCCGCGCAGCAGCCGTAACAGGTATGGCGGCAGCAGGCATCGGACGTGACGCCTTTATCGGGGGGATCGATGACTACGCAAAGCACTAATGTCCGCTGGCAACTGTGGATTGTTGCCATCGGCTTCTTTATGCAGACGCTGGATACCACCATCGTGAATACCGCGATCCCGTCGATGGCACACGATCTGGGTGTCAGCCCGCTGCACATGCACTCGGTCATCGTCTATTACGTGCTGACGGTGGCGGTGATGCTGCCGGTCAGCGGCTGGCTGGCCGACCGCTTTGGCGTGCGCAACATTTTCTTCTGCGCGATTGTGCTGTTTAGCCTGGGATCACTGCTGTGCGCCCTCTCCGCCACGCTGGATCAGCTGGTGCTGTCGCGGGTGGTTCAGGGGATGGGGGGTGCCATGATGGTGCCGGTAGGTCGCCTGACGGTGATGAAAATTGTGCCGCGCGAGCAATATATGTCCGCCATGACGTTTGTCACTCTGCCCGGCCAGATCGGCCCGCTGCTGGGTCCGGCGCTGGGCGGTGTGCTGGTGGAGTACGCCAGCTGGCACTGGATCTTTCTGATCAATATCCCGGTCGGCATCGCAGGCGCTATCGCCACCCTGATGCTGATGCCAAACTACAGCATGCAGACACGGCGCTTTGATTTCGGTGGCTTTATCCTGCTGGCCGCCGGGATGGCAACCCTGACGCTGGCGCTGGATGGTCAGCGCAGCAGTGGCGGCTCTCCGCTGCTGCTGGGTGCCATGATACTGACGGGTATGTTCTCTTTGCTGTTCTATCTGATGCATGCGCGCGGCAATGATAATGCGCTGTTCAGCCTGAAGCTGTTTGATAACCGCATCTACGCCATCGGCCTGCTCGGCAGTTTTACCGGCCGCATCGGCAGCGGCATGCTGCCCTTTATGACGCCTATCTTTCTGCAGCTCGGCATGGGTTACAGCCCGTTTCACGCCGGTCTGATGATGATTCCGATGGTGCTGGGGAATATGGGGATGAAACGCATTGTGGTGCGCATCGTCAATCTTTATGGCTACCGCAACGTGCTGGTGATGTCGACCGTGGCGCTGGCACTGGTGGTCCTGCTGTTCCCGCTGGTGGCAATTCTGGGCTGGGTCTGGCTGCTGCCGCTGGTGCTGTTTATGCAGGGCATGGTCAACGCCATTCGCTTCTCCTCAATGAATACCCTGACGCTGAAGGAGCTGCCCGATGAGCTGGCGTCCAGCGGCAACAGTCTGCTGTCGATGATTATGCAGTTGTCGATGAGTATTGGCGTTACCGTAGCCGGGCTGCTGCTGGGGGCATTTGCTCAGGAGAGCGCGGCGAACAGCGGGACAGAACACCAGATGTTTATTTATACCTACCTTTGTATGTCGCTGATTATCATCCTGCCCGCGCTGGTGTTCTGGCGCGTCCCGCCACAGGTGAGTACCAACGTTGATTTGCGACGCCGGAGAAAAAAATGAGAGTTAACCTGCGCCTGGGCATCGGCGCCAAACTGTTTATGGCGATTTTCGCCACCTGCATGCTGGTGCTGATCACCATGCACTGGGGGGTTCGCCTCAGTTTCGAACATGGTTTTGTCGACTACATTAAGCGCGGCAACGAGCAGCGGTTAAATCTGCTCAGCGATGCCCTGGCCGATCAGTATGAGCAGCACGGCAACTGGGATTTTTTGCGCCACAACGATCGGCTGGTGTTCACCATGCTGCGCTCGCTGGAGCAGAATCCCGACAGCAGCAGTCAGCTGCCGCCGCACGGCTGGCGCACCCAGTTCTGGATCCTCGACCAGCAATATAAAGTGCTGGCCGGGCCAAAATCGCCGGTGCCACCCGAAGGCACCCGACGCAACATCACCACCAGCAATAATAAAGTGGTTGGCTGGGTGATCGGCTCGCCGCCGGAGCGGCTGACCCGCAGCACCGACATTAACTTTGATCAGCAGCAGCGGCGCACCAGCTGGATTATCGTGGGGCTGTCCACGCTACTGGCGGCGCTGGCGACCTGGCTGATGGCGCGCGGCCTGCTGGCTCCGGTCAAACGACTGGTCGACGGCACCCATCATCTGGCGGCCGGTAATTTTGCCACCCGCGTTGAGGTCAGCAGCCGGGATGAGCTGGGCCAGCTGGCCAGGGACTTTAACCTCCTTGCCAGCTCGCTGGAGAAAAATGAGAGCATGCGCCGCGCTTTTATGGCTGATATCTCCCATGAGTTACGCACCCCACTGGCGATCCTGCGCGGTGAACTGGAAGCGATGCAGGATGGAGTCCGCAAACTGACGCCGGAAGCGATCGCCTCGCTGCAGAGCGAGGTGGTGGTGCTGACCAAGCTGGTCGACGATCTGCATCAGTTGTCGCTGTCGGATGAGGGCGCTCTTGCCTACCGCAAACAGGCAACCGATCTGGTGCAACTGCTGGAAGTGACGGCAGGCAGCTTTGCCGAACGCTATCGGGCACACGGCCTGGCGCTGAAACTGAATCTGCCCGATAACGCCCCCTTCTTTGGCGATCCCGACCGCCTGATGCAGTTGTTCACTAATCTGCTGGAGAACAGCCTGCGCTACACCGACAGCGGGGGCCGGGTTGAAGTGACGCTGAAGTATGAGGCGCCCCACTGGCGCATTGATTTTGATGACAGCGCACCAGGCGTCGACAGGGAACATCAGGCGCAGATTTTTGAGCGCTTCTTCCGCACCGAAGGCTCGCGCAATCGCGCCAGCGGTGGCTCAGGCCTGGGTCTGGCCATCTGTAAAAATATCGCTGACGCACATGGCGGCGATATTCATGCGACGCACTCTGATTTAGGTGGACTGAAAATCGCGCTACACTTGCGCTATGTTCCCCTTGTGTAGACGCTTATGAGCCCGGAAAACCACGACCCGCTGATTCTGGTGGTCGAAGATGAGCCGAAACTGGCGCAGCTGATGATCGATTATCTGCATGCCTCGAACTACCGTACCCATCACATTGCCGACGGCAACGCGGTGCTGGAGTATGTGCGCCAGACGCCACCCGACCTGATGCTGCTGGATTTGATGCTGCCAGGCACCGACGGTTTAACGCTGTGCCGTGAAATCCGTCGTCATTCCGAACTGCCGATTATTATGGTCACCGCCCGCACCGAGGAGATCGATCGGCTGCTGGGGCTGGAGCTGGGCGCGGATGACTACATCTGTAAACCCTTCAGCCCGCGTGAAGTAGTGGCGCGAGTCAAAACAATTCTGCGCCGGGTAAAACGGTCGGCGGAAGAGCCGCAGAGCGCCTCATTACTCCGGGTCGATGAGAGCCGCTTCTTCGCCAGCTGGCGCGAAAAACCGCTGGATTTAACACCGGCGGAGTTCCGCCTGCTGAAAACGCTGTCGCTGGAGCCGGGCAAGGTCTTTTCACGCGAACAGCTGCTGAACCATCTCTATGATGACTACCGCGTGGTCACGGACCGCACCATCGACAGCCATATCAAGAACCTGCGGCGCAAGCTGGAGAATCTCGACAGCGAGCAACCTTTTATCCGCGCCGTCTACGGCATGGGCTATCGCTGGGAAGCCGATGCCTGTCATTTGATCTAGTTTGATCCCGATCAATTTACTTCCCTTTTCTCACTGCCTACAATTCCGCACCTTTTACAGGGCTTAACTGCCCTGCCCCTGCCGCCTGAGGCGGCATACTGACCTGACATCAGTGAGAAAACCATGAAACCCGAACTGCTTTCCCCCGCTGGCACGCTAAAGAACATGCGTTACGCGTTTGCTTATGGTGCCGATGCCGTCTACGCCGGCCAGCCACGCTACAGCCTGCGGGTGCGCAACAACGAATTCACCCACGAAAACCTCGCTCTGGGCATCAGTGAAGCGCACGCACTGGGTAAAAAATTCTACGTGGTGGTGAACATTGCGCCACACAACGCCAAGCTGAAAACCTTTATTCGTGACTTAGCGCCGGTAGTGGCGATGCAGCCCGACGCGTTGATTATGTCCGATCCCGGCCTGATTATGCTGGTGCGCGACGCTTTCCCGACGATGCCGGTTCATCTGTCGGTGCAGGCCAATGCGGTTAACTGGGCCACGGTAAAATTCTGGCAGCAGATGGGGCTGAGCCGGGTGATTCTGTCACGCGAGCTGTCGCTGGAGGAGATCGCCGAGATCCGCCAGCAGGTCCCGGAGATGGAGCTGGAAGTCTTTGTCCATGGCGCGCTCTGCATGGCCTACTCCGGTCGCTGCCTGCTCTCCGGCTATATGAACAAACGCGACCCGAATCAGGGAACCTGCACTAACGCCTGCCGCTGGGAGTATAAAGTGGCAGAGGGTCAGCAGGATGAGGTGGGGAATATCGTTGGCATTCACACGCCTGTCGCCGTACAGGATGTGACGCCAACGCTGGGCGTTGGTCAGCCCACCGACAAGGTGTTTCTGCTGGAAGAGAAAATGAAGCCCGGCGAGGTGATGAGCGCGTTCGAAGATGAGCACGGCACCTACATCATGAACTCGCGGGATCTGCGCGCGGTCGCGCACGTCGAGCGGCTCAGCGAGATGGGCGTTCATTCACTGAAGATTGAGGGACGCACCAAGTCCTACTACTACTGCGCCCGCACCGCTCAGGTTTATCGCCGGGCGATTGATGATGCCGCTGCCGGTAAGCCGTTTGACTCCTCACTACTGTTAACCCTGGAAGGCCTGGCACATCGTGGCTATACCGAAGGTTTCCTGCGCCGCCACACTCACGACAGCTACCAGAATTATCAGCAGGGCTTTTCGGTGTCCGATCGCCAGCAGTTTGTCGGCGAATTCACCGGCGAACGCCGGGGCGAATGGGCTGAAGTGGCGGTGAAGAATAAGTTTATGCTGCACGACAATGTGGAGATCATGACGCCTCAGGGGAACCTGAATTGCCAGCTGGACGCGCTGCAGAATGCGCGCGGCGAACCCACTGAAGTTGCGCCGGGCGATGGCCATCGCGTCTGGCTGCGGGTGCCCGGGGAAGTGGATCTGCGTTTTGCGCTACTGCTGCGCAACTTCGATCACGGTGAAGATACCCGTGACCCGCATAATCGTTTACCAACGGAAACATTTTGAGGAAATCAGAACAGGATCACAGACCCCTGTGCAGCGCTGCTTTATAGTCCCGCCTGCTGCTAACGAGTAACAATAAACGGCAGATTTACCAGGAACCACCTCATTTACCCGCCCGGCTCCCCCGTGCGGGTTTTCTTTTTTCTCTCTTTCGCCAATAATTTACTGCTGGCAGCTGTGGTATAAATCCCTTCTTACTCTGTAGATCTTCAAGGAACGCAAAATGGATAATAAACCGCTTACGCTGCTCATCCTGAATGGGAAAGGCGCGGGTAATGATGATCTGCGCGAAGCTATTACGACCCTGCGTGAAGAAGGCTTCGACATTGCGGTGCGTGTCACGTTTGAAAAAGGTGACGGCGATCGGTACGTCAAAGAGGCCATTGCGCTGCAGGCCGCGACCGTGGTGGCCGGTGGCGGCGATGGCACCATCAATGAAATTGCGACAGCGCTGGCTTCTTCTGAAGCGGATCATCGCCCGGTGCTCGGCATCCTGCCGCTGGGTACCGCCAACGACTTTGCCACCAGCGTTGGCATCCCGGAAGAGATGGAACCGGCGCTGCGACTGGCGGTTCAGGGCAAAGCAAGCGCCATCGATCTGGCCAGGGTAAACCAGAGCCACTTCTTCATCAATATGGCGACCGGCGGGTTTGGTACCCGTATCACGACTGAAACGCCGGAAAAGCTAAAGTCGGCGCTGGGTGGCGTCTCCTACTTTATTCACGGTCTGATGCGCATGGATACGCTGAAACCGGATACCTGCGAGATCAGCGGCCCCGATTTCGCCTGGCAGGGTGATGCGCTGGTAATCGGTATCGGTAATGGTCGTCAGGCGGGCGGCGGTCAGCGGTTATGCCCTTCTGCCCTGATCAACGATGGCAGACTGGATATCAGTATTGTCACCGCACAGGAGCTGCTGCCGACCCTGCTGCACTCGCTGACCGGCGATGATGACAATCCCGGCATCGTCACCACGCAACTGGAGTCACTGACGATCCGTTCTCCGCATGAGATGACCTTTAACCTTGATGGCGAGCCGCTTTCCGGGCGCGAATTCGTGATTGAGGTGATGGCGGGTGCGCTGAGCTGCCGCCTGCCGCCACAGTGCGCGCTGCTTGCCTGAACCAGCATCAGGGGCGAAAGCCCCTTTTTCTTCTCTTGCCAATAGCGCCTATTTTCTTCGTAACATTCCCCCTGCTGCCTCGCTTTATCACGTCTTAACGGGCGTTTTCAGGCAATGTAAACACTCTGTGATTCCGTTCACAACTCTGCCACCCCAACTTGTATGGTAGTATTAAATCGCGTACTTTTTCATCATTGAACGCTGACTTAAGGCAACCAGGATGAAAATTGTTAAGGCAGAAGTATTTGTAACCTGCGCAGGCAGAAACTTTGTCACCGTAAAAATCACCACCGATCAGGGTCTGACCGGCATTGGCGATGCCACATTGAATGGCCGTGAATTACCGGTCGCCTCCTACCTGAAAGATCACGTCTGCCCGCAGCTGATTGGCCGCGATGCGCATCAGATCGAAGACATCTGGCAATATTTCTACAAGGGCGCTTACTGGCGTCGTGGCCCGGTCACCATGTCCGCTATCTCGGCCGTCGATATGGCACTGTGGGATATCAAAGGCAAAGCCGCCAATATGCCGGTTTATCAGCTGCTGGGTGGCGCATCACGCACCGGTGTAATGGTCTATTGCCACACCACCGGCCACTCCATTGATGAAGTGATGGATGACTACGCGAAGCACAAAGAGCTGGGCTTCAAAGCGATTCGCGCGCAGTGCGGCGTTCCGGGCATGAAAACCACTTACGGTATGGCGAAAGGCAAAGGTCTGGCCTATGAGCCTGCAACCAAAGGCAACTGGCCCGAAGAGCAGCTCTGGTCAACCGAGAAATACCTCGATTTCACCCCGAAACTGTTCGCGGCCATCCGTGACAAGTTTGGTTTCGACGAGCACTTGCTGCATGACATGCACCATCGCCTGACGCCGATTGAAGCGGCGCGTTTTGGCAAAAGCGTGGAAGATTATCGCCTGTTCTGGATGGAAGATCCGACGCCTGCTGAGAATCAGGAGTGCTTCCGCCTGATCCGCCAGCATACTGTTACGCCGATTGCCGTGGGTGAAGTGTTCAACAGCATCTGGGATTGTAAGCAGCTGATTGAAGAACAGCTGATCGACTACATCCGCACCACCATTACGCATGCCGGCGGCATTACCGGTATGCGGCGTATCGCTGATTTTGCCTCGCTCTATCAGGTGCGCACCGGCTCGCACGGTCCTTCTGATCTCTCCCCTGTCTGCATGGCGGCTGCACTGCACTTTGACCTCTGGGTGCCGAACTTCGGTGTGCAGGAGTATATGGGCTTCTCCGAACAGATGATGGAGTTGTTTGATGCAAACTGGACCTTTGACCAGGGCTACATGCATCCAGGCGACAAACCAGGTCTCGGCATTGAATTCAACGAGAAACTGGCGTCGAAATATCCCTATGAACCTGCCTACCTCCCGGTCGCCCGTCTTGAAGATGGCACACTGTGGAACTGGTAAGGAGAAGCTGATGAAAAGCGTTGTTATTGAACAGCCGGGTGAACTGGTGGTGGCTGAACGTCCGCTGCCTCAACCGGCGGCAGGCGAAGTCCGGGTCAAAGTGGCGTATGCCAGTATCTGCGGCTCTGATGTGCATATCTGGCACGGTCATAACCCGTTCGCGAAATATCCACGGGTAATTGGTCACGAATTTTTTGGCGTGATTGACGCGGTGGGCGACGGTGTTGATCCAGCCCGGCTGGGCGACCGCGTGGCGGTGGATCCGGTGGTGAGCTGCGGCAGCTGCTATCCCTGCTCGGTGGGACGCCCCAATGTCTGCACCACACTGCAGGTGATTGGCGTGCACCGTGACGGCGGCTTCAGCGAGTTTGCGCTGGCTCCGGCAAAAAATGCCTTTTCCCTGCCGGACAGCATCCCCGATCGGCTCGCCAGTCTGGTTGAGCCTTTCACTATCGCCGCCAATATCACCGCGTTTCTCAAGCCCCAGCCAGATGATGTGGCACTGATTTACGGTGCCGGTCCGATGGGACTCACTGCGATTCAGGTGCTGAAGGGCGTCTATAAGGTGAAAAAGGTGATGGTGGTGGATCGCCTGCCGGAAAGGCTGGCACTTGCAGAGCAGAGCGGTGCCGATCAACGGTTCGATAACAGCGAAATCCCGCTGGCGGCACAGCTTGAGGGCGTGCAGCCTACGCTGATTATCGACGCGGCCTGCCATCCCACCATTCTGGCTGAAGCGGCTGCCCTCGCCTCACCGGCCGCGCGCATCGGCCTGCTGGGCTTCTCCGGCGAGCCATCCAGCATTACGCAGCAGAGCCTGACCAGCAAGGAGCTGTCGCTGTTTACCTCACGTCTAAACAGCAATCGTTTCCCACAGGTGATCGAATGGATGGAAAAAGGGTTAATCCAGCCAGAGAAACTGGTCACGCACTACTTCCCGCTGCAGGAGATTGAGCGTGCGATGACCCTGTTCGAAAAAGATCCGCGCACCTGCTGCAAAGTCATCCTTCAGATGGGTTAATTATCCGCTGAACACCAGGTCTCCTCAGCCGGTGCGTACCCGCCGGCATGACTATAAAGATAAAACAGATCACGGAGTTTGTATGTTCAAGAATCTGCGCTGGACCCTCGTTTTGCTGCTGTTCCTGGTTTACATGATTAACTACCTCGATCGTGTCGCCCTGTCGCTGACGGTGCCGCTGGTGGAGAAAGATCTGGCGATCAATGCTGAGCAGTTTGGCATGATCTTCGGCAGCTTTTTCTTTGGCTATGCCCTGTTTAACTTTCTTGGCGGCCTTGCCACTGACCGCTATGGCCCTAAAATCGTGCTGGCTGTGGCAGTAGGTGCCTGGTCCATTTTCTGCGGCATGACCGCACTGGCCACCGGCTTCTGGTCGCTGCTGATCCTGCGTGTGCTGTTCGGCATGGCTGAAGGCCCGATCTGCTCCTCGGCCAACAAAGCGATTAACGGCTGGTTCCCGAAAAAACAGGCCGCAACGGCGATGGGTTTACTGAGTGCCGGATCACCTTTGGGTGGCGCGGTCGCCGGCCCGATCATTGGTTATCTGGCCCTGGCCTATGGCTGGCGTCCGGCGTTCGTGATTGTCTGCTGTATCGGTCTGGTGTGGATGGCGTTCTGGCTGTTCTTCGCCGCTGATAATCCGGCAAAGAGCAAGCGCGTCAGAGAAGAGGAACGTCTGCTGATTGATCGCCTGAAAGCAACGAACCCGAATGATGAAGTCGATCTGTCGGAAACGTCACATCCGTTTGGCTACTACCTGCGCCAGCCGATTATCCTGGTCACCGCTTTTGCCTTCTTCTGCTACAACTACATTCTGTTCTTCTTCCTGAGCTGGTTCCCGGCCTACCTGGTGCAGGCGCACGGCCTGGATATCAAATCGATGAGCATCACCACCATGATCCCGTGGATCGTCGGTTTTGTTGGCCTGGCGCTGGGTGGCTGGATCTCCGATAAGATCTTTAACATCACCGGCAAGCTGTTGTTGTCCCGCAAAATTGTGCTGGTGGTCTCACTGCTGGCCGCCGCAATTTGTGTGGCGCTGGCGGGTACGATAAAAGATGTGGTGCCTGCGGTAATTATGATGTCGGTGTCGATTTTCTTTCTCTACATCACCGGTGCAATCTACTGGGCGATTATTCAGGATGTGGTGCACAAGAGCCGTATCGGCAGCATCAGTGGCTTTATCCATCTGGTGGGTAGCCTCTCCGGCATCATCGGGCCGATCGTCACCGGCTTCATTGTTCAGCACACCGGTAAATTCGATAGCGCCTTTATCCTTGCGGGCTGTGTCGCCGCGCTGGGTGCCTTCCTGGTGTTATTTGTGATTCGCAGTCCGAAAACCCAGGATAAACCGGTTTCGGTCTGAGTGTTGTTTCGCTAACAGATGTATGATTTCGGGGCGCTTTGCGCCCCGTTTGCCATAAGGATGGACTATGTTACAGATTGATCGCCTGCCCGCGGAGGTCAAACGCCCCGCTTACGACCGCAGCCAGTTAAAAACCCGCATGGTACATATCGGTTTTGGTGCATTTCACCGCGCCCATCAGGCGCTCTGCAGCGATAAGCTGGCTGAACAGGGCAGCGACTGGGGATATTGTGAAGTGAACCTCAACAGCGGCGCGTTGATTGTGGCCCTGCGAGAGCAGCATCTGCTTTATACCCTCACCGAGATGGCCGATGATTCATTGCAAACCCGGGTGATTGGCGTCATTACTCAGGCGCTGCACGGCAAAAGTGACGGTATTGAGGCGGTGATCAATGCCATGAGCCAGCCTGATGTGGCGATTGTCTCCATGACCGTCACCGAGAAAGGCTACTGTCACCAGCCAGCCAGTGGCAATTTAAATCCCGATCACCCTGATATCGTGCATGACCTGCAGAATCCTGATTCGCCGCGTTCACTACCCGGTCTGATTCTGGCCGCTATTCGCCGCCGACGGGATCAGGGCTTACCCGCCTTTAGCGTGATGTCCTGTGACAACATGCCGGAAAACGGTCACGTGACCCGCAACGTTGTTGTGCAACTGGCACAGCATCAGGATCCGGCACTGGCAGACTATATTCAGCAACACATTACCTTTCCGTCGACCATGGTTGACCGCATCGTGCCAGCGATGACCGATGCAGCGTTTGATTCTTTAGCCGAACGGCTCGGCTCCCGTGATCCGGTGGCGGTTGAAGCGGAGCCCTTCTTTCAGTGGGTGATAGAAGATAACTTTGTCAGTGGCCGTCCGGCGTGGGAAAAAGCGGGTGCAGAACTGGTCAGTGACGTTCTGCCCTATGAAGAGATGAAACTGCGCATGCTGAACGGCAGCCACTCTTTCCTGGCCTATCTCGGCTTTCTGGCCGGTTATGAGTACATCAGCGACTGCGTGGCCGATCCCCATTTCCGCGCCGCCGCCCGTTCATTGATGCTCGATGAACAGGCACCGACGCTGCGTACCCAGGGCGTGGATCTCAACGCCTATGCCGATTCGCTGATCGCCCGTTACGAAAACCGTGCCATTAAACATCGCACATATCAAATCGCCACTGATGGGTCGCAAAAATTGCCACAACGCATGCTCGACAGTCTGCGCTGGCACCTGCAGCGCGGCAGCCGCTGCGACCTGCTGCTGCTGGGCGTGGCGGGCTGGATGCGCTATGTCGGCGGCGTCGATGAACAGGGTCAACCGATTGAGATCCGCGATCCGCTGAAAGCCACGCTGGCAGAGACGGTTGCCGGAAGCGAAGAAGGCGAAGCGCGTGTCCGTGCGCTATTAGGTCTGCGCGACATCTTTGGCGACGATCTGGCGCAGAACGCCGATCTGGTTGCCCGACTGACGACACATTACCAGCAGCTGACGACGCAGGGCGCGCGGGCGACGGTGCAACAGTGTATGCGCCAGGCATAACAGCCTGGTGACAAAGCGCTGGCGCAGACGCAGCGCGCTGATTAGACTGACACTTTCCCATCGCGCTGGCCCCTGTCAGCCGTAATATGGATATTGCTGCATGTCGATCGCCTATACCATTACTACCAGCGAACCGGTAAATCAGCAGATTTACCGGTATCTGCGCAAAGATATCGTCACCTGCGCAATTCAGCCGGGCTCGCTGCTCTCGGAAAAAGAGGTCTCCGCGCGCTTCAACGTCTCACGCCAGCCGGTGCGCGAAGCGTTCATCAAGCTGGCCGAAGCCGGACTGGTACAGGTATTGCCGCAGCGTGGCACTTTCGTGCGCAAAATCTCCGCTAAGCGGGTGGCGGATGGCCGTTTTATCCGGGAGGCCGTTGAGGTGTCGGTGGTTCGCCGTGCGGCACTGGAGATTGATGATCCGGCCCTGATGGCGCTGGAGCATAACCTGCAACTGCAGCGCATGGCCGCTGAACGGCATGACAGCCAGGCTTTTCTCACTCTGGACGATGAGTTTCATCGCCTGATTGCTGAAAGCATTGACTGTAAGCTGGCCTGGGAAACGGTGGAGAACATCAAAGCGGCCATGGACCGGGTGCGGTTTCTGACGCTGAGTGAAGTCTCTCCACCGGACAAGCTGATTGAGCAGCATGAAGAGATTTTTGCCGCGCTGAAGCGTCATGACGCCGATGCAGCCGAAGCGGCGATGCGCCGTCATCTGCAGGAGATGATCTTCTCTATCACCCCGATTGCCGAGCGTAACAGCGCCTGGTTTGAAGCACCCTGAACCTGAAGCCGCCCGCTCCGCCCGATGACCAGGTCGAGGCGGGCCTTCGTCATTACCACCATTGATGAAAATGGTGAACCGGTCCGATACCTTTCCCGACCTCCAGCGAATCCGCCTGCAGCAGCGCCTGCTGTAACCAGTTTTTGGCTTCTCCAATCGTCTCTGCCCAGTCAGTATGACGCGGTCGCAGCGCGGCTAAGGCTGCCGACAGCGTACAGCCGGTGCCATGCGTATGACGGGTATTCACGCGCGGCGTACTGAATCGCTGCTCTGCTGAGTGCGTGATCAGCCAGTCCGGGCTCTCCGCGGCCGCAAGGTGACCGCCCTTCATCAGCACGGCCTGACAACCCAGTGCCAGCAATGCCCGTCCCTGCTCGCGCATCTCCGCCTCATCTGCCGCAATGGCGCAGTCCAGCAACGCCGCCGCTTCCGGCAGATTAGGTGTGATCAGCGAGACCTGCGGCAATAACAGCTCCCGTACACTGGCTATGGCGTCTGGCGAGAGCAGCGCATCACCACTTTTCGCGACCATGACCGTGTCCAGCACGATAAACGGGATATCCGCATTGCTCAGCCGTTCAGCAACCTGCTCCACGATAGCCGTTTCAGACAGCATGCCAATTTTTGCGCTGTCGATGCGCACATCACTGAGCACTGAATCAAGCTGGGCGGCAACAAAGTCAGGCGTAATGCGATAAACCGACTGCACGCCGCAGGTGTTCTGTGCCACCAGCGCGGTGATGACACTGGTGCCATAGGCCCCAAGGGCGGAAAAGGTCTTGAGATCGGCCTGAATCCCTGCGCCGCCGCTGGGATCGGTTCCGGCAATCGTCAGAGCATTAATGCGCTTCATGATTTCTCCTCCAGCGTCCAGAGTGCATCAATAAACGCTGTGGCAAAGCTGCCGGGGCCGGCAGCCTGCGCCGCCGCCTTTTCACCCGCTCGCGCCATCACCTGACAGGCGGCCGCGACATTCATCAGCCGATCGCCCGGCAGAGAGCTGAACCCCGCCACCACTGCCGAGAGGGCGCAGCCGGTCCCGACTACCCGTGTCATTAACGGGTTTCCACCTTGTACAGCAAGGCGTCGCTGACCATCGGTGGCGTAGTCCACTTCACCGGTGACGACCACCAGCGTGCTCCAGGTTTCCGCGAGTTGTTGGGCCGCATCGAGTGCTGCATCCGCCTGATGCAGCGTGTCGACACCGCGCCCGCCGCTGGCCTGTTGTGCCAGCGCCAGAATCTCTGACGCATTTCCCCGAATCACCGCCGGTTGCTGGCTTAACAATTGCTGGCAGAAGTCACTGCGCAGCGTCAGTGCGCCGACGGCAACCGGATCGAGTGTCCAGGGCGTGCCCGCCTGATTAGCCGCGGTCACGGCAGCCTGCATCGCCTGCTGGCGCTCGCGGGTTAAGGTGCCCACGTTTATCAACAGTGCATCGGCCATGCGACTGAACTGGGCGGCCTCAACGGCATCGATCACCATCGCCGGTGAGGAATGGAGTGCCAGCAACACGTTGGCGGTGAAGTTCTGGACCACGTCATTGGTCATACAGTGCACCAGCGGTGACTGGCGGCGAAAAGCGTGCAGAATGGGCGCGAAATGCGCGGCAGAAAGGTGTTGAGATTGATGTGTCATCGTAGCTCCCAACCGGCGAACAAGAAGGCGAATGCGGTCAGGCATCAGACTTCCCTACGCTGGCATTATCCAGTTCAGGTCAGCGGGTTTTTCTCAGCCCTCTCCTGACGGAAAGCGGCACCCCGAGTCGTGTTACGGCTTGCAGCATAGGCAAGCCGCGCAGCGAAAGCAAGCGACTCCCGCCTGGGAAATAATCAGAGCTGAAACAATTCACATGATCCCGATCAACGCCTGAGGGTGCAAAAAAAGGCTTAATGCTGCGGGTTAACGAGGTACCTCTTTATAGGTAGCTCCGCTTATTGCCCGGACGGGTAATATTTCCCGCAGAGACTCTGGTTTCCCCATAATAATTAACCTGCTTGTAGCATCATCGTAAAAAACAATTTATTTCATGGAGTTAGAAATTCCTGAAGCGGAACTTCATACTATTCGGGATGTATGATGCGATTTTTAGCGCTTATTCCACACCGCCATCGATGGCAGGATATTCATATTGAACGCAAGGGTGCCATAGCACCCAATGGCAGACAGTATCTCTCCACCTATATTTCCGCCCGCTGCACAGGCTGTGGCGAAATTATTCACCGGGTCTATTATCGCGACATCAGCGATCGGCAGGCGCGCCGCTGGTTAGATTAACGTCCCGGCAACGGTCATTCCCGACGCAGTTAAAGTTAACAGTTAGTTAGCAATTTGTTAGTCTGGTAACTAATCATCGTCTGACCAGACTCTCTCTATGTCACAGCTGTTTGAAAGCTTGAGCCATCAAATTTACCTGTCAGCCCCGCTGTTTATCCTGATCCTGCTGGGATACTGCCTGACGCGCCTGGGGAAATGGCCCTCCAGCATCAGCGAAGGGATGAACCGCTTTGTGTTTAATGTTGCCCTGCCCTGCATGCTGTTTCGGGTGATGAGCACCTTCTCGCAAAGTCCGCCGGTGGATGCACGCCTGTTGCTGGCCTTTTTCGGCAGTTGCCTGCTGGTGTTTATCGTGGGGCGATTGCTGGCAACAAGGCTGTTTAATCTGGATGGCGTAGCGGCGTCGGTTTTTGCGCTGGGCGGCATCTTTTCCAATAACGTGATGCTGGGGATCCCGGTGGCCACGGTACTGCTGGGGCCAGAAGCCCTGCCCCCGGTCGCACTGGTGCTGGTGTTTAACAGCCTGATCCTCTGGACCTTACTGACCGTTTCGGTCGAGTGGGCAAAGCAGGGTAGCTTCTCGCTGGAAGGACTCTGGCGCACCCTGCTCGGCGTGCTGAAGAATCCGCTGATCATCGGTATTCTCAGCGGTACAGCCTGGAGCTTTCTGCAACGTCCCTTGCCGCTGCTGGCCGCGGAACCGTTAAAGATGCTGGCCTCACTGGCCGCCCCCCTGTCGCTGGTGACGCTGGGCATGAGCCTGGCGCACTATCGGGTGCGGGATGGCTTAAAAGAGAGCTATACCATCTGCCTGCTGAAACTGGTGCTGCAACCGATGACGGTATGGGCTATCGCGTGGCTGACCGACTTGCCGCCGCTGGAGAGTAAAGTGGTGGTGCTGCTGGGATCGATGGCGGTCGGGGTTAACGTCTATCTGATGTCGCAGAAGTTTAATGTCATTACCGGCCCGGCGGCGGCGAGCATGCTTTTTTCTACCGTGTTTGCGGCGGTGACAACGCCAGTCTGGATGATGCTGATGACGCTGGCGGGCTATTAAAAAAAAGCCCCTCAGCACACGTGCTGAAGGGCTATTGTCTGGCTGACTAAATGTTACTCAGCCGATTTGGTACGAATCAGATAGTCAAAAGCGCTCAGTGAGGCTTTAGCACCCTCGCCGCTGGCGATGATGATCTGCTTGTACGGTACGGTGGTGCAGTCGCCCGCGGCGAACACGCCTTTCAGGCTGGTTTCGCATTTACCATCGATGATGATCTCACCCATTTTGTTGCGCTCAACCGCGCCTTCCAGCCATGGGGTGTTCGGCAGCAGACCGATCTGAACGAAGATACCGGAGAGCGGCAGCTCATGAGTGGTCTGCGTCGTACGGTCGATATAGTGCAGGCCGGTGACTTTGGTGCCGTCGCCTTTCACTTCGGTAGTCTGGGCGTTCAGGATCACATCCACGTTCTTCAGGCTGCGCAGCTTATCCTGCAGCACCTGATCAGCGCGCATCTCACCGGCAAACTCCAGTAGCGTAACGTGTTCAACGATACCGGCCAGGTCAATGGCCGCTTCCACGCCGGAGTTACCGCCGCCGATCACTGCCGTGCGTTTGCCTTTAAACAGCGGGCCATCGCAGTGTGGGCAGTAGGTGACGCCTTTGGTGCGATACTCTTCTTCACCCGGCACGCCCATGTTACGCCAGCGAGCGCCGGTCGCCAGGATGATGCTGCGTGATTTCAATACTGCGCCAGAGGCGGTTTCGATGGCGTGCATTCCGCCCTCTTTCGCTGCCGGGATCAGTTTGATGGCGCTCTGGCTTTCAATGACGTCCACGTTGTAATCATCCACGTGTGCGCGCAGTGAACCGGCCAGTTTTGCCCCTTCAGTTTTCGGTACGGAGATATAGTTTTCGATATCAACCGTGTCCAGCACCTGGCCGCCAAAACGCTCACCCAGCAGGCCGGTACGGATACCTTTACGTGCTGAGTAGATGGCTGCCGCTGCGCCCGCCGGGCCGCTGCCGATAATCAGGACTTCATAGGCGTCACGCTTGTTCAGCTCTTCCGCCGCGCGTTTATCCGCATTGGTATCCACTTTGCTGACGATTTCTGCCAGGCTCATCCGCCCCTGACCAAACTCTTTACCATTGAGGTAAACCGCTGGCACGCCCATCACGTTACGTTCCTGAATCTCGTTCTGGAACAGGCCACCGTCGATAGCGGTATGACTGATGCGCGGGTTAATCACCGCCATCAGGTTCAGCGCCTGTACGACGTCAGGGCAGTTATGGCATGAGAGTGAATAGTAGGTTTCGAAATGGAAGTCGCCGTCCAGCGCGGCAATCTGATCCAGCAGGCTCTGTGCTTCTTTCGACGGATGCCCACCGGTCTGTAACAGTGCCAGTACCAGTGAGGTAAATTCGTGACCCAGAGGTGAACCGGCAAAACGCGGGCCGCTGTTCGAACCTGGGTTGGTGATCAGAAATGAGGGCTTACGCACCTGACGATCGTTCTCTTCGCGGAAGCTGACTTTGTCAGACAAACCGGCGATATCAACTAACAGTTCACGGATCTCGGTTGATTTTGCACCTTCGTCCAGCGTGGCAATCAACTCAACAGGTTTGGTTAATTTCTCAAGGTAAGCCTTGAGCTGGGTTTTCAAATTTGTGTCGAGCATAGTGATATCCTGGTCAAAAAATCGGGTGCCGCAGCACCCGATTGGAGAATGGTCGAAAGGGCGAAGCGGGATTAGATTTTGCCAACCAGGTCCAGAGACGGAGCCAGTGTTGCATCACCTTCTTTCCATTTAGCCGGGCACACTTCACCTGGGTGAGAAGCCACGTACTGAGCCGCTTTCACTTTACGCAGCAGGTCAGAGGCGTCACGGCCAATGCCTTCTGCGGTGATTTCGATTGCCTGGATAACGCCTTCCGGGTCAACGATAAAGGTACCACGGTCAGCCAGACCTTCGTCTTCACGCATGATTTCGAAGTTGCGGGTCAGCGCGCCAGTCGGGTCACCGATCATCGCGTACTGGATTTTCGCGATGGTGTCAGAAGAACCGTGCCAGGCTTTGTGGGTAAAGTGGGTGTCGGTAGAAACGGAGTAGATGTCTACGCCCAGTTTCTGGAACTCTTCATAATGGTCAGCTACGTCGCCCAATTCGGTCGGGCAGACGAAGGTGAAGTCAGCTGGATAGAAGAAGAACACACTCCATTTACCTTCAACGTCTTTCTCGGTTACGTCGATGAATTCGCCGTTTTTGAATGCTGCGTTTTTGAACGGCTTGATTTTGGTATTGATAATAGACATCTGGTGGCCTCCGTTAAAATATGTGATGCAGGTTACATAATTTTCGGGCCAACATCTAATATGCAGACGTTATCAATCTGATTAACGAAAGCTATCAAACGCTGAGAGCCTGATGCTCTCTGGCCCGACAGGCAGTGTACAGCGATTTACGTGACATTTAACCCGCTTTATCTTTTTCGCCCCTCTCCGCAAATCGCTGCTAGTTTTGTAAGACCGGATTAAAAGGGAGCTGACTTGTGGAGATTCGTCCGTTTACTGAAGCCGATCGTCCTTTCCTGCGTACGCTGTTTCTGGCGGCGCGTCGGCATAACTGGCGCTGGCTGGACGGCAGCGAGTGGCAGCTGGAAGATTTTGATGGTGCAATCCTGGGTGAAACCGTGCTGGTCGCGGAAGCTGACGGGCAGCGGGTCGGATTTGCCGGCCTGCTGGAGAACGATAACTTCCTGCACAGTCTCTATGTCGATCCTGACTGGCAGGGTCGCGGCGTGGGCAGCGCTTTGCTTAAGGCGGCAGAGGCGCGCTTTACCTCAACCGGTGCGCTGAAGTGCCTGCAGAAGAATAAAGCGGCGCAGGCCTTTTACCTGAAACATGGCTGGAAAATGATTTCACAGGGCGAAGGCGAACATGGCGGCTACGTGTTAATGCACTACCCGCTGGCCTCGCAATATGCCAGCGGGTCGGGTCGGGCTTAAAGCGCGCGGAAGGCGATGTCGCCGGGGATGACTTCGCCCTGCCAGTAAAGCTGGGCAGCAACGCGTCCGGCCAGCTGGCGATACAGCGCGGTAAACTCGCTATCGGGCCGGCGAATCACCGTCGGCTGACCTTCATCGAGATCTTCACGCAGGTCAATGTGCAGCGGCAGCTGGGCCAGCAGCTGCGTCTGGTAATCCTCTACCAGTTTCTGTGCGCCGCCAGTGCCGAAAATCGGCTCATGGAAGCCACACTGACTGCAGACATGCAGACTCATGTTTTCCACCACGCCAAGCACCGGCACATTGACCTTTTCAAACATCACCAACCCTTTGCGGGCATCAATCAGAGCGATATCCTGCGGCGTAGTCACCACCAGCGCCCCGGTGACCGGTACGTTCTGCGCCAGTGTCAGCTGAATGTCGCCGGTACCAGGTGGCATATCCAGCACCAGATAATCCAGCTCAGGCCACAGCGTCTCGTTCAGCAACTGCATCAGCGCTTTGCTGGCCATCGGCCCGCGCCACACCATCGCATTGTCGTCCGTGACCAGATAACCAATGGAGTTGGTTGCCAGCCCATGCGCCATGATCGGTGCCATGTGGGTGCCATCAGGCGAGGAAGGCCGTTGATCCTGGGTGCCGAGCATGTTCGGCACTGACGGGCCATAAATGTCGGCGTCCAGAATGCCGACCCGCGCTCCCTCTGCAGCCAGCGCCAGCGCCATGTTCACGGCGGTGCTGGATTTACCCACGCCACCTTTACCGGAACTGACCGCAATAATATTTTTTACGCCGTTGACGCCCGGCTGGTTTTTCACCCGCTTCAGGGTGGCAATGTCGTGGCTGAGTCGCCAGTCGATAGCCCGGGCGCCGGTCTGACGCAGCAGTTCAGCGCTGACCTGCTCCTTCAGGACGTCGAACCCGCTGGCCCAGGCAAACGGCATCAGCAGCTCTACATGCAGCGTACCGTCAAGCAGCGCCACGTGATGTAACGCCTTCAGGGCAGTAAGATTCTGCTTAAGCGTCGGATGCTCAAAGCTTCTCAATACGCCAGCCACGATGGCGCGCAGGCCTTCTGGCGTCTGCGGTTCCCGGGATTGTGCTGTCATCCCCTACTCCTTATTTCTGCTGTGCTTACGCTGTGTTTCAGCGATGTATTGTCAATGATATCAGATGCTCGTGGATCTGCGGTGACTGGCAGTGGGGAATCCCTTGTGTTTACGCAGGAGAAGCCTTCAGTTACCATCTAAGCCCGTTTTTTCAATCAACAGAAAGCTACGCAAACTATGACTCAAGTCGCTAAAAAAATTCTGGTAACGTGCGCACTGCCTTACGCGAACGGCTCAATCCATCTCGGCCACATGCTCGAGCATATCCAGGCCGACATTTGGGTGCGTTATCAGCGAATGCGTGGCAATCAGGTTTATTTCATCTGCGCCGATGATGCGCACGGCACCCCAATCATGCTGAAAGCTCAGCAATTAGGGATTGCACCGGAGCAGATGATTGCAGAAATGAAAAGCGAGCATGAAGCCGACTTTGCTGGTTTCAATGTCAGCTATGACAATTATCACTCGACCCACGGCGAGGAAAACCGTGAGCTGTCTGCGCTGATTTACGGCCGTCTGAAAGAGAACGGTTTTATTAAGAACCGCACCATCTCCCAGCTTTACGATCCGGAAAAAGGGATGTTTCTGCCGGATCGTTTTGTAAAAGGCACCTGCCCGAAATGTAAATCTGCGGATCAGTATGGCGATAACTGCGAAGTGTGTGGCGCGACCTACAGCCCGACCGAGCTGATCGAGCCAAAATCGGTGGTCTCTGGCGCAACGCCGGTTCTGCGCGACTCTGAACACTTCTTCTTTGATCTGCCCTCGTTCAGCGCCATGCTGCAGGCCTGGACCCGCTCGGGTGCGCTGCAGGATCAGGTGGCGAACAAAATGCAGGAGTGGTTCGAATCGGGCCTGCAGCAGTGGGATATCTCCCGCGACGCGCCTTACTTCGGCTTTGAAATCCCGGACGCGCCAGGCAAATATTTTTATGTCTGGCTGGATGCGCCTATCGGCTACATGGGCTCGTTCAGGAACCTGTGCGACAAGCGCGGCGACATCGACTTCGACGAATTCTGGCGTAAAGACTCCACGACCGAGCTCTATCACTTCATCGGTAAAGATATCGTCTACTTCCACAGCCTGTTCTGGCCAGCGATGCTGGAAGGCAGCAACTTCCGCAAGCCGAACAACCTGTTTGTGCACGGCTATGTCACCGTTAACGGTGCCAAGATGTCGAAGTCGCGCGGCACCTTTATTAAAGCCAGCACCTGGCTGCAGCATCTGGATGCGGACAGCCTGCGTTACTACTACGCGGCGAAACTCTCTTCACGTATCGACGATATCGATCTGAATCTGGAAGATTTCGTCCAGCGCGTAAACGCCGATATCGTCAACAAAGTGGTTAACCTGGCGTCACGTAACGCGGGCTTTATCACCAAACGCTTTGACGGCAAACTGGCGGCTGAGCTGGCCGATCCGGCGCTCTATCAGACTTTTGTGGACGCGTCAGAGAAGATTGGTGACGCATGGGCCGGTCGTGAATACAGCCGGGCTATCCGTGAGATCATGGCGCTGGCTGACCTGGCGAACCGTTATGTCGATGAGCAGGCTCCGTGGGTGGTGGCGAAGCAGGAAGGCCGTGATGCCGATCTGCAGGCGATCTGCTCAATGGGCATTAACCTGTTCCGCATTCTGATGACCTGGCTGAAGCCGGTGCTGCCGTCACTGAGCGCCCGCGCAGAAGGCTTCCTGAACTGCGAACTGAGCTGGGATGCTATCGCGCAACCGCTGCTCGACCACCAGGTTGCGCCATTCAAAGCGCTCTACAGCCGCATTGAGATGGCAAAGGTTGAAGGACTGATTGAGGCCTCGAAAGAGGATGCCGCTGCCGCCAGTGCACCGGCCGCAAGCGGCCCGCTGGCCGATGCGCCGGTAGGTGACACCATCACCATCGACGATTTCGCCAAAGTTGATATGCGCGTGGCGCTGATTGAGCAAGCGGAACTGGTTGAGGGGTCGGACAAGCTGCTGCGCCTGCAGCTCGACCTGGGCGGTGAAAAGCGTCAGATCTTCTCGGGTATCCGCGCCGCCTATCCCGATCCCTCTGTGCTGGTCGGTAAAATGACCATTATCGTGGCCAACCTCGCGCCGCGTAAAATGCGCTTTGGCATCTCTGAAGGCATGGTGCTGTCAGCGGGTCCTGGCGGCAAAGATCTGTTTGTGCTGTCCGTCGACAGCGGTGCTGTGCCAGGAATGCCTGTTAAGTAACACTCTGCATTCTGCGGCTTTAACCGCTTAGCGCAGTGCCGTTCTCAAACCCTTCGTGCCTCATCACGGGCGCGAAGGGTTATCACTCCTCGCTCTGAATGTGCACCGCTTCCATTCCACTCCCGCCTCTGAAAATCTGTATCTGCTACTGTCACACCGCTGCATAAATGTGATCGCTAGCACGCTAAGCGGTTAATGAGTATGATGAAGCTCAGTGAAAACAGGAGCCTGCCATGCTCACCGTGCTGTCTGTCTGCGGGCGCTATCTTCGCGCCTTTATCATCATTTATCTCTGCTTATACACCGGAATCGGCATCGCCTCGCTGCTGCCCATCAAACTGCCCGGCAGCATCCTGGGGATGTTAATTCTGTTTGCCCTGCTCGCGTCGCAGATCCTGCCGGTCAGTTGGGTCAAACCGGGCTGCCATCTGCTGATTCGCTATATGGCGCTGCTGTTTGTGCCGATCAGCGTCGGGGTAATGAGCTACACCGATATTCTGACTGCGCAGTTTGGCCCTATCGTGATCTCCTGCGTCGTCAGTACCTTTCTGGTCCTCTCGATTGTCGGCGTCAGCGCCCACCAGCTTCACAGCCGTCGTCCGGCCGGGGAGTCAGGCGATGAGTGAAATATGGTGGTCACTGCCACTGACGCTGGCGGCATTTTTCCTGGCGCGCAAGCTGGCGATACGGCTGAAAATCTCGCTGCTCAATCCGCTGCTGGTAGCGATGGCGATAATTATCCCGATTCTGCTGCTGCTGCAGCTGCCCTATTCGCGCTATTTCGCGGGCAGTCAGATTCTTAATCAGCTGCTCCAACCGGCAGTGGTCGCGCTGGCACTGCCGCTGTATGAGCAGATGCATCAGATCCGTGCCCGCTGGAAATCGATTATTGGCGTCTGCTTTATTGGCAGTGTGACCGCCATGACTTCTGGCACCGCCATTGCCCTGTGGATGGGCGCCACGCCCGAAATCGCCGCTACCATCATTCCTAAATCCGTTACCACGCCCATTGCGATGGCCGTCTCCGGTTCGCTGCACGGCATTCCCGCCATCAGCGCCATCTGCGTGCTGATTGCCGGGGTACTGGGTGCGGTGTTCGGGCATACCGTACTGAATTTGCTTGGCGTGAAATCTAAAGCGGCACGCGGACTGGCGATAGGTAACGCGTCGCACGCGCTCGGCACGGCGCGCGCTGCTGAACTCGATTATCAGGAAGGAGCATTCAGCTCACTGGCGCTGGTGATCTGCGGCATCATCACCTCCTTGCTGGCGCCATTTATTTTTCCGCTGCTGCTGCACTGGTTTGGCTGAAAGTTTGCGAGAGATCTCGCAAAGTTGAAACATGCAACACAGGTTACATTGTCAGAGCGATGTGGATCACATATAAACCGGTGACTGGCACATCGTCCTGCTGAATTAAATGAGGCTCACATGCAATCCCGTTTCCTGTCCGCTTTTGAGGCATTGCCGTCAACGCTGCAAACTGCACTTGCACCCCTACTGAACGATCCTGACTTCCATGCGGTGCTGAGCGCCGACCAGGTTGCCTCACTGCAGCATCAGACACAGATGGATGCCGATGCCCTGGCGCTGGCGCTGCTGCCTCTGGCGGCGGCCTGTGCCGTTGCTACCGTGTCGCATTTTAACGTCGGGGCTATCGCCCGTGGCGTCAGCGGCAACTGGTACTTCGGGGCCAACATGGAATTTACCGGTACGCCGTTGCAGCAGACCGTTCACGCTGAGCAGAGCGCCATTACCCATGCGTGGCTGCGTGGGGAAAGTCAGCTTGAGACGATCACCGTTAACTACACGCCGTGCGGTCACTGCCGTCAGTTTATGAACGAGCTGAACAGCGGCACGAACATTCGCATCAGCCTGCCACAACGCGCGATCAGCACGCTGGCCGATTATCTGCCGGATGCTTTTGGACCGCGCGATCTGGACATCACGACCTTCCTGATGGACCGCGTGGATCACGGCTATATCGCCGAAGGCGATGAACTGGTGCAGGCTGCGGTTGCCGCCGCCAATGCCAGCCACGCGCCTTACAGCCAGTCACACGCCGGTGTTGCGCTGCTGACCGCAACCGGCGCGATTGTCACCGGGCGCTATGCGGAAAACGCCGCGTTTAACCCAAGCTTCCCGCCTCTTCAGGCTGCGCTGGTCCTGCTGAACATGCAGGGTGGTGATGTTCGTCAGATAAAAAAAGCGGTATTAGCGGAAGTGGAAAATGCCACGTTAAGCCAGTTCGCCGCCACACAGGCGACGCTTGAGACATTTGGCTGCAGTGAGCTGCTGCGGGTGACGCTGTACAAAGCATAACCCGCTGTCAGAGAGGCCACAGTTTTGTGAGCTTTTATGAACAAACGCTGTACTTCTGCGGGAAATTTCATAGGATCTGGCGCCAGAATTCACGTCATCACAAATTACTCTGAATAATTCAGGTTGCAGGATAGCAGCACGGTCGTGAATGTTTCTGCAGCGGTTACCCTGCCGCTGCCAGGCCTGCAGTCTGAGCGATAACGGGTAAGAAAACTGGCGCTACCTTTCCGGCGTGACGCCAGACAACACTGCAACCGGAGCATTACCGCATGGAACTCGACTACGAAAGTAAACGCCCGCTGTATATCCCTTATGCTGGCCCGATTTTGCTGGAATTTCCCCTGCTGAACAAAGGCAGCGCCTTTAGCATCGAAGAACGTAACGAATTCAACCTCAACGGTCTGCTGCCAGAAGCAGTGGAATCAATTGAAGAGCAGGCGCAGCGTGCCTGGCGTCAGTTCCAGGACTTCAAAAACAATAACGATAAGCATGTCTACCTGCGTAACATCCAGGACACCAACGAAACGCTGTTCTACCGCCTGCTGGATAACCATCTCGAAGAGATGATGCCTATCATCTACACCCCGACCGTCGGCGCAGCCTGCGAACACTTCTCTGAAATCTACCGTCGTGCGCGTGGCGTCTTCATCTCCTACCCTAACCGCGACCATATCGAAGATATGCTGCAAAACGCCACCAAGCAGAATGTGAAGGTGATTGTGGTGACCGATGGCGAGCGTATTCTGGGCCTCGGCGATCAGGGGATCGGTGGTATGGGTATCCCGATTGGTAAGCTTTCACTCTATACCGCCTGTGGCGGCATCAGTCCGGCTTACACCCTGCCGGTAGTGCTGGATGTCGGGACCAACAACCAGCAGTTGCTGAACGATCCGCTCTATATGGGCTGGCGTCATCCGCGCATCACTGGCGAAGAGTATGATGCGTTCGTGAACGATTTTATTCAGGCCGTTAAACGCCGCTGGCCGAAAGTACTGTTGCAGTTTGAAGATTTCGCCCAGAAGAATGCTATGCCGCTGCTGAACCGCTATCGCGATGAAGTCTGCTGCTTTAACGATGATATTCAGGGCACCGCCGCTGTGACCGTAGGGACGCTGATTGCCGCCAGCCGCGCGGCCGGTAGCCGCCTGTGCGAACAGAAAGTGGTGTTCCTGGGGGCGGGTTCCGCGGGGTGTGGTATCGCTGAACAGATCATCGCGCAGATGAAATCCGAAGGTCTGAGTGACGAGGAAGCGCGTGGCCGGGTAATGATGGTGGATCGCTTTGGTCTGCTCACTGACAAGCTGCCTAACCTGCTCGATTTCCAGAGCAAGCTGGTGCAGAAGAGCGAAAACCTGCAGCAGTGGGATGTCACCAATGATGCCATCTCGCTGCTGGACGTGGTGCGCAATGCGCAGCCCGATATTCTGATTGGTGTCTCTGGTCAGCCAGGCCTGTTCACCGAAGAGATTATCCGTGAGATGCACAAGCACTGTAAGCGCCCTATCGTAATGCCGCTGTCAAACCCGACATCACGCGTGGAAGCGACGCCAGCCGATATCATCGCCTGGACTGACGGTGCCGCGCTGGTTGCAACCGGCAGTCCGTTCTCGCCGGTGAGCTGGAACGGTAAAACCTATCCGATTGCGCAGTGCAACAACTCCTACATCTTCCCGGGCATTGGTCTGGGTGTGATTGCTTCGGGTGCCAGCCGCGTTACCGATACCATGCTGATGACCGCCAGCCGTGCGCTCGCTGACTGCTCTCCGCTGGTGAATGAAGGTGAAGGCCCGGTACTGCCAGAGATTAAAGATATCCAGGGTGTCTCGAAAATCATCGCGATGGAAGTGGGTAAAGCTGCTCAGCTGGCGGGTGTCGCCGTGGTGACCTCTGAAGATGTGTTGTCACAGGCTATTGCCAACAACTTCTGGCTGCCGCAGTACCGTCATTATCGTCGTACCTCGATTTAATCTTCAGACTGCCGGATCGTATCCGATCCGGCAGTGTTCAAAAAGCGCACAGCCAGCCGGCAGTAACTTGCTTCGCAGTGACAGCTCAAGTAGCCTTGTCCCATCTCACTATTCTGACATCGAGTCTCCAGGCGCATGCTGAAACGCGTTTTCATTGGTCTGCTTTTCATCATCTTACTGATGATGGCGACGGCGCTCGGCCTTGATCGCTGGATCAGCTGGAAAACTGCGCCCTTTATCTACGAAAATGTCGCCTCTTTGCCACATCGTCAGGTCGGTGTAGTACTGGGTACGGCGAAATATTATCGCACCGGCGTCATCAATCAATATTACCTCTATCGTATGCAGGGCGCGCTAAATGCTTACAACAGCGGCAAGGTGAATTATCTGCTGTTAAGCGGAGATAACGCGCTGCAAAGCTACAATGAGCCAATGACCATGCGCCGCGATCTCATCAAAGCCGGTGTCGATCCGGCTGATATCGTGCTGGATTATGCTGGCTTCCGCACGCTGGATTCGATTGTGCGCACCCGCAAAGTCTTTGATACCAACGACTTCATTATTATCACGCAGCGTTTTCATTGTGAGCGCGCGCTGTTTATCGCCTTACAGCTGGGTATTCAGGCACAGTGTTATGCGGTGCCCTCACCGAAAAACATGCTTAGCGTCCGCTTCCGTGAGGTAGGTGCCCGGCTGGGCGCGCTGGTGGATCTCTTCCTGCTTAAGCGCGAACCGCGCTTCCTGGGCCCACTGGTGCCAATCCCTGCCGTACGCGATGTCCCTGAAGATGCGCAGAGTTACCCGGCGGTGACGCCGGAGCAGCTGCTGGAGCTGGAACAGAAGCTGCGTAAATAGCTCACACACTGCGGCTTCTTTATGCTGGTTACTGCTGTGCTGAGGTCTGGCAGTGACGTGCAGGGCTCAGGGAGCATACGCCTTCCGTAAAGACGGAAAAGACGCCATCACTGGCGGGGCTCAGCGCAGGCGATTACGCACCTCATCCCTGAGGTGCGCCCGTAAAAGGGCCAACGCTTTGCTACAGGCGTATGCTCCCATCGCTTTAGCTTTTGTCGCCGTCTGACAGAAGACCATTCCGCAGCGATTTTAAAGCTGACTGCTTATCAGTCTGAATTAGGGTGAATTCAACAGCAATAAATCAGCTCAACGCGCAGGGAACACGGTCAGAAGAGGAAAGCGTCCCACGCCAGGGATGGCGTGGGCCGAGCATGTCATGGATGACGGCTTTTGCGTCTTTCCGATCTGACCGTGTTCCCTTCGCAGACTCGATCTCACAGCAACGACCCCAGCACTCTCCCCTATAAAAAGCGTTCTGCGGAGAAATAACACGTGCTGAGCATTTACTGGACTGGCCTTAGCTTCTTTCCGATCTGACCGTGTTCCCTTCGCAGACTCGATCTCACAGCAACAATGCCTGCACTCCAGCGACAATCCCTTTTTTACATAATAAAAAAGCGACCCGAAGGTCGCTTTATGAACACTGAAGAAGACTTACTTCTTACGTGAATATTTCAGGGAATCCAGCGCCACGGCGAAGATAATGATGCCGCCTTTAATGATGTACTGCCAGTAAGGGTTAACGCCAATATAGGTCAGACCGTAGTTGATGACGGTGAAGATCAACACACCGGTTACGACGCCCGCCACGCTACCGACACCACCGGCGAAGGAGACACCGCCAACCACACAGGCCGCAATCGCATCCAGCTCATACATAAAGCCGAGGTTGTTGGTGGCAGAACCGATACGACCCGCTTCCAGCATCCCGCCAAAGGCGTAGAAAACACCTGACAGGGCATAGATCATGATCAGGTTCATTGGCACGTTCACGCCTGACACTTTTGCCGCTTCCGGGTTACCACCGATAGCAAAAATGTTTTTGCCGAAGCGGGTTTTGTTCCACAGCACCCAGACGAAAATAATGGCAATCACCGCATAGAAAGTGATGAACGAGAGTTTGAAATCACCAAAGCGTAAGAAGCCCTGAGCAAACTTCGAGAACCCTGCATCAAAACCGGCAATCGGTGATGCGCCAACAAAGTCGTAATAGAGTGAGTTGATACCGTAAACGATGATCATGGTGCCCAGCGTGGTGATAAATGGCGTTACCTTGAGGTAAGCAATGATCACACCGTTGACCAGACCAATCACGCCGCCGATGATGCACACGGTCAGGATAACCAGTGGAATCGGCACCGTATCCAGCATCGGGAAGACTTTGTTCGCGTTATCCATCGCCTGCAGCAGCGTTGCGGCTACCACCGCCGCCAGACCGACCTGACGTCCGGCTGACAGGTCAGTACCCTGCGTCACAATCAGACCCGCCACACCCAGTGCAATGATAATGCGCACCGAAGATTGGGTCAGAATGTTACTCAGGTTCATTAAACTTAAAAATGAGGGATCCTGGAAAATAATAATAGCCAGCAATACCAGCAGAACGACATAAATGCCGCCCTCTTTTAACCAGGTTAGCGCATTCTTTTTTGTAGTCGCTTTCATGTTAACAGCCCTTACTTCATTAAAGGTGTAATGACGCTAAACGCAATATTTCGTTCTGCGTGGTCGTTTTGGTATCAACTATGCCTGCTACCAGACCATTACTCATTACCAGAATACGATCGGTAATGCCTAACAGCTCCGGCATTTCGGATGAGATAATAATGATGCCCTTTTCTCTTTTCGCCAGCTCAGCAATCAGCTGGTAAATTTCGAATTTCGCGCCAACATCAATACCCCGTGTGGGTTCATCAAGCATCAGGATTTCAGGCTGGGTCAATAACCAGCGGCCAATAATCACTTTTTGCTGGTTACCGCCCGAAAGCGAACCAATCTGAGTATGGTGGCCTGGCGTTTTTACGCGCATTGAATCGATCACCCATTGGGTATCACTCTTCATGCGTTTATTATCCAGCAGTCCCATACTGTTTTTATATTTTTTGATATTGGAAATAAGCGAGTTAAAGCCAATATCCAGATAAGCATAAATACCGGTTGAGCGACGCTCTTCAGTCACCAGCGCAAAACCGTGATTAATGGCTTCATTAGCGCTGTGATTATTAATCGGTTTGCCATGCAGTTTAATGGTGCCGCCCGATTTTTCGCGAATGCCAAACAGCGTTTCGACGATATCGGTACGTTTGGCGCCCACCAGCCCGGCAATGCCGAGTATCTCCCCTTTACGCAAATCAAATGAGATGTCACGAATCGATGGCTGACGCAGTGACGTCAGATGACGCACCTCAAGAATCGTCTCGCCTGGCACGTTGGTACGGTCAGGGAAACGCTGGTTCAGTGAACGGCCGACCATCATGGAGATGATCTTATCCATATCCAGCCCTTCCAGCGGCTGAGAGGTGATCCACTGACCATCACGCAGAATAGTGATCTCATCGCACAGCTGGAAAATCTCTTCCATTTTGTGCGAAATATAAACAATACCACAACCGCGATCTTTCAGCTTACGAATAATCGTGAACAGGTGATTAACCTCTTTCTCGGTTAACGAGGAGGTCGGCTCATCCATAATCACAATTTTCGCGTCGTAGGAAAACGCTTTGGCAATTTCAATCATCTGCATCTGCGATACAGAAAGATTGGCAACTTTGTCGCGCGGATCGATATCAATATCCAGCTCGTCAAAAATCGCTTTGGTATCCCGGTACATTTTATCCTGATCGACAAAGAAGCCTTTGCGTGGATAACGTCCAAGCCACATGTTGTCCATCACGGTACGTTGCAGGACCAGGTTTAATTCCTGATGCACCATCGAAACGCCATTTTCCAGCGCCTCTTTGGAGCTTTTATAGTCGATCTCTTTACCCTGAAACAGGATACTGCCGGTATCTTTTTTATAAATACCAAACAGGCATTTTAATAAGGTGGATTTCCCGGCACCGTTCTCGCCCATTAATGCATGAACAGAGTGAGGCCGCACTTTTAAATTCACATTATCTAACGCTTTAACGCCGGGAAATGATTTTGAGACATCCGTCATTTCCAGCAAATATTCTCGCTGCGCGGTCGTATTATCACTGGCCATATTTTACCTGGCTAAAAAACGGTGGTGACATAAAAAAGGCGCGACAGCGGTCGCGCCCGTAATCGATCTTATTTCACGAACTGAGACAGATTTTCTTTATCAACCGGCACGTAAGGAACGCGGACGATCTTATCGACCATTTTGAAGTTTGTTCCGTCGGTTGCTGCTTTGCCGTTCGCCAGGTTGTTGGCAATATCCAGCGTTGCTTTCGCCTGGTTTTCCGCATCATTGAGCACGGTACCGGCCAGCGCACCCGATTTCACCAGTGCCAGCGCTTCAGGCAGGGCATCGACACCAAAGACAGGAATTGAGGTCATGTTGTGCGCTTTCAGCGCTTCAACGGCGCCCATCGCCATCGCATCGTTGTTGGCAATGACGACTTCGATTTTTTTGGCGTTCGGGCCTGACAGCCACGCATCCATCTTATCTTTGGCCTGCGCGGTATCCCACATTGCCGTATCCATCGCTAACTGCTGGGTTTTCAGACCATCTTTGTTCAGGGTGTCGATCACATATTTGGTACGGGCTTCTGCATCAGGATGGCCCGGCTCGCCTTTCAGCAGCACGAACTGAATCTGACCATCTTTATTCAGATCCCACGCTGGTGTGGCTTTCCAGTGCTTCTCAATCAGCTGACCCTGAATGATGCCGGACTCTTTCGAGTCGGTACCAACATAGTAAGCTTTGTCATAACCGGCCAGCACTTTGGCGTTAGGTTCTTTGTTGAAGAAGACCACTGGCACGTCGTCGGCACGTGCTTTGTCGACGATGACGGCAGCCGCTGCCGGATCTACCAGGTTAATCGCCAGCGCTTTCACGCCTTTCGCCATCAGCACGTCAACCTGATCGTTCTGTTTGGACTGGTCGTTCTGTGAGTCATTCATCAGCAACTGCACGCCACCGATTGCTTTCGCTTCTTTCTCGATGTCTTTGCGCACCATTGACATGAAGTTGTCATCATATTTGTAAATGGTCACGCCGATACGGGTGTCAGCTGCGTGAGCGGTTGCACCAAACATCATGCTGGCAACCAGTGCTGTAAGCGTGAAAACCTTCTTATTCATGGTATCTCCGGTTTTATTATGCAGGGTCTTTTTAGCGCTACCGCGCCACAGAGGCGGGAGAGCAATCGGTAAAACAGATCGGCGCGTCGGTTAACGTAATGAGGATGTTAAGCCATCGAACACCGTCTAAAACCTGACTTCCCTGTGCCTGAATGCTTCCATGAAGAGGGTATAAACCCTTTAACCGGCTACTGAGACCACAACTGATGCCGTTACACTGGCGTTACATAATGTTTCAGTCCGGTAAGACGCTGCCATCATAGTGAGAGCAATGTTAATTAACTGTGAATGTAATCACAGATTGAAAACGGTTACATGCCTGAATCACCTGAATTAGTGACGGACTCCACATTTTGCCGCTGCGCCACCGAATGACGCCGCACCAGCGTGGGCATAAAGATGTGCGTTGCCGTGTCATCCAGCAGTCCGGCTGCGCCCTGCAGAGCCAGTTCAGTGGCGATTTTTGCCATTGATACAATGGGATAGCGTACTGTGGTTAACTGTGGATCGGTGTAACGGGAGATGGGGATATCATCAAAGCCAATGACAGAAAAATGCTGTGGCACCTGAATGCCGTTGTCTTTCAGCGCAGTAAGTGCGCCCGCCGCCATGCCGTCGTTATAGGCAAACACCGCACTGAGGTTGAGATTGCGCCCCAGCAGTTCCACCATCGCCGCTTCACCGCCCTGCATATCGGGCTCTGCGCTGGCTATCCAGCTCTCCTGCGGCCGTATGCCCTGCTCTGCCATCGCCTGTATCCACCCTTCACGGCGCTGCGCGACATCCTCAATCGGATGACTGGAACAGAGATAGCCAATGCGGCTATGTCCCTGTTGTAACAGGGTTCTTGAGGCCATTAATGCACCCGTGACGTTATCCAGACTGACACTGCGGTGTTCAAACCCGGGTACGATGCGGTTAATCACCACCATGCCCGGAACATGCCGCATAAAATCCGCCAGCTCAGCGTCAGGCAGCGTTTTCGCGTGCACTACCAGGGCGCTGCAACGCTGACGAATCAGCACTTCAATGGCATGACGCTCTTTCTCTTCCTGATGCCAGGAGTTGCTGATTAATACATGTTTGTGCACGCGCTGCGCCACGGTATCTACCGCTTTAACCAGTGCACCGAAGAAGGGATCCGAAACATCCATCACCACCACGCCAATGGTGTCACTGACCTGCGTCGCCAGCGCCTGCGCATTGGCGTTGGGGCGATAGCCCAGCGCGTCCACCGCCTGTAACACGGCGTCGCGGGTGTCAGAGGTGACGGCGCTGCTCTGATTGAGGACGCGCGACACGGTCGCCACCGACACGCCAGCCTGACGGGCAACATCACGAATTGTTATCATGCAGCAGTTCCACAAAGGAAAAATAAGGCATCACGCCGGGTTGAACACCGGCGCTATTTTGTCAGGGGCAGGAGGCGTACAGCGTGAATTGCGTCACATCAATGAAAACGGTTACATACAATTCTGTAACCTTTGTGATGGCGGTCATTATCTGGCGTTGTCAGTGATGCGCGATTTACCGGCTGAGATCAGCGTGAGTCGCCGCCACAGCCACTCCAGCGGACCCTGTGCGAAGAAATGTAACCAGATGAGTGAAAACAGGATATTGATGAGCCAGACAGCAGGCACCATCAGCACCAGTTCCAGCCGGGTAAAATGCATATAGAAGCCGAAGCGATAGAACAGCGTGGTGCAGATCAGCGATTGCAGCAAATAGTTGGTCAGCGCCATGCGTCCCACGCACTGGATAGCATAGCTGATACGCCAGCGCGCTATCTGCGGCCAGTAGGCCAGGCAGAGCGCGGCATAGCCCAGGCTAATCAGCGGGCTGGCGAGATCGCGCGGGGCTTGCAGATAAAAAGCGGTCCAGCGGAATTCCCAATGTAACAGCCATTGCGCTGCTACACCGGCCACCGCAAGGGAGAATCCCATCGTCAGCAACAGCGCCGCCGCCTGACGGTAGTGGCGGAGAGGAAATTCCCCGGTCAGCCAGCCGCTGCGCAGCAGTGCGGCACCGATCATCATCAGGCCCGCCAGCTGCCAGCCATACTGCGCTGCCAGCGCCATCAGCCCTGACGAGAGATGGTCCAGCCGGTTCTGTATTGCTTCCCAGCCGCCAGTCAGTTTCCAGTACTGTTCATATTGCAGATCGGCAGCACCTGGCAGCCAGGATCGGGTCGGTTCAGGCTCGGAGATCGACCCAAACACCAGCAGTACACCGCAGCCCACCAGATAGAGCAGAATGCCGGTATTCATCAGGCTGCGGGTAGAAGGGACATCGCGCACCACCCGCCAGACCACCAGCCCGATGATGCCGTAATCCAGCAGGATATCGCCCTCCCAGAGAAAGACGCCGTGCAGAAAACCGATCAGCACCAGCAGTGAGAGCCGGGCAGTCAGCCAGCGGCTGCCCCGCGGCAGCTGCATTTGCAGACCTGCGCCAAACAGCAGTGCAAACAGGGTGAGGAATTTGAGTTGAGCAAAGCCGTCAGAGAGCGCCCATGTCCAGACATCGGAGAGGCTGACGCTGCCCTGCCAGGCCGGATTGAGGTAGGCGGCAGAAGGCAGGCCAAAGCCGACAATATTGAGCAGCAGAATGCCGAGAATGGCACATCCACGAATGAAATCCAGCGCGTGATAGCGTTGCATGCGGCACCCTGCATTGATGAAGCGGGCAACATTATGCGCCCGCCGTAGACTCAACTATGGCGCACCGCGCGCAAAAATTCCTGGCGGGTATTCTGGCTGGACTTGAACAGGCCACCCAGAGAGGTCGTCGTGGTGGCGCTGGTGGCATCTTTTACGCCACGCGCTTTGACACAGTAATGCACCGCATCAATAGAAACAGCCACATTGTTGGTGCCCAGCAGCGTCTGCAGTGCAACCAGAACCTGCTGCGTCAGACGCTCCTGCACCTGCGGGCGCTGGGCAAAGAACTGCACGATACGGTTGATTTTCGACAGGCCAATCACTTTTTCTTTGGGAATATAGGCGACAGTGGCTTTGCCATCGATGATCACAAAGTGATGTTCACAGGTGCTGGTCAGGGTGATGTCACGCACGGTCACCATCTCATCAACCTTCATTTTGTTCTCAATGACGGTGATTTTCGGGAAGTTGGCGTAGTCGAGACCGGAAAAAACTTCATCCACATACATTTTGGCGATGCGATGCGGCGTTTCCATCAGGCTGTCATCTTCAAGATCCAGATTCAGCAGCTGCATAATCTCGGTCATGTGCACGGCAATCAGACTTTTACGCGTGTTGTCATCTATATCGCGCGTCGGTGCACGTAACGGCGTTTCCAGTCCACGCGCCAGCAGCGCTTCGTGAACCAGGGCAGCTTCCTGACTTAAGGTGCTCATCGTACTCTTCTCCGGCTGGTGTTGCGCCCACAAGCTTTTGCCTGCGGGCCCTGTAATCAGGCGCGTATTGTGAAACTTTCTTTGCGGGGAATCCAGCAATCAATCAGATTGGTGATGAAAGCTTTTCACCTGGTTCGCCGCCACACCAGCAGGCCGGCCCAGACCAGGCTAACTCCGGCAACCCACAGGGCAGGCTCCAGCCGATGTAACAGGGCGGTGGAGAGAAAAGAGAGCAGCGGGCCGACCAGTTGCCCGATAGCATAACCGGTGGTCAGCAGACCCGCCATGTAGCGCAGATGATTGGGTGCCAGTTCACGGGCGCAGAGCAGCGACAACTGCACCACGCTGAGGAAACCGCCCCCCACCAGCAACGCACCGGCCAGCAGGCCGCTAAAGCCTGGCAGCAGCGCAGCGGCAAATACGCCCAGGGCCTGCGCCCACAGCACCAGCGCCAGGCGGACGTGGCTGTGCCCCCAGCGACGCGTGAGGATCCCCAGCAGGATGCCGATCATCGCCGCACCGCCAAAAATCGGCCAGACAAACTGCGCAAAGATGCCATCAGGAAACCGCGTCGCGGCCATCTGCGACAGAAAGGTGGCGGGCAGAATATAACCAAAGCCCGCCAGACTGTAACTCAGCACCAGACGTTTAAGGTTGCGATCCAGCACCAGCGGCTCGGGTGCCTGATCCGGGCGGTGCAGTTCGCCCCGTCGCGGCAGATTACGGGTAATCAGCGCAATCAGCAGTAGCGCCAGCGTACCGTAAGCGGCCCAGGCCAGACCGGCTGATACCTGCAATGTGTGCAGCGCCACGCCCAGCAGACCGCTGACAAAAATGCCGCAGCCTGGCCCGGCGAAAACAGCCGCTGACAGGCCTGCCCGGCCATGGCGATGCAGTTGTTCATTGCTCCAGGCCGCCACCAGTACCATCGCCCAGCCGCTGGCCCAGCCAATCAGAAAGCGGATTGCGCCGTGCAGCCACGGTCCGCTGGCCAATGCTGAGAGCAGGGTCAGGATCACCGGGCCCCATACGCCCGCCTGCAATCGCAGCTCAACCCGCCGGTGCGCGCGCATGGCATCAAATGAGCCACACAGATAGCCAAGATAGTTGAGCGCCGCGACCAGGCTGGCACTGGTGAGTGTCAGTTGGTGTGCCTGAATCATCAGTGGCACCTGCGGCGTAAAGGCAAACCGGCCAATGCCCATCGCGACAAATAAGGTTAAAAACGCGCTGAGCGCGACGCGTAACGCCATTGCTGAACTCCTGTTGTTCTGCCCTGAGATCTCTTCTGACTTGCTAACAGCATGCAGGATGATTAAACTCACAGAAAGTGAATAATATTAACCAACTTGTTTACGGAAAGAGAAGATATGGATTTAGTTCAGCTGCGTATGTTCTGTTCCGTCGCCGAAACGGGTTCTCTGGCGCGCGCAGCAGAACAACTGCATCGCGTCCCCTCTAATCTCACCACGCGGCTGCGTCAGCTGGAAGAAGAATTGGGTGTGGATCTGTTTATTCGTGAGAAGCAGCGCATTCGCCTGTCGCCGATGGGCCATAATTTTCTGAATTATGCGCAGCGTATTCTGGCATTAAGTGAAGAAGCGATGAGCATGACCCGCACCGGCGAACCGGCGGGCAACTTTGCGCTGGGCTCCATGGAGAGTACCGCAGCGACCCGCCTGCCCGGCCTGCTCGCCGCCTATCACCAGCGCTTTCCTAAAGTGGCGCTGTCGCTGATTACTGGCACCTCGGGCGAAATCATCGATCGGGTCCGCGAAGGCACCCTGGCCGCCGCACTGGTGGATGGCCCGGTGTCCCATGACGATCTGAATGGCTGCATCGCCTTTCGCGAAGAGATGATTCTGATCACCGGGCTGGATCACGCGCCTATCAGCACCGCGCGCGACGTGCAGGACGATACGCTGTTTGCCTTTCGCAACAGTTGCTCTTACCGGGTGAAGCTGGAGAGCTGGTATCGCGACAGCCAGACCGCGCCCGATAATGTGATGGAGATTCAGTCTTATCACGCCATGCTGGCCTGCGTGGCCGGCGGTGCAGGCGTGGCGATGATCCCGGCCTCGGTGCTGAAGCAGATGGCGGATCGGTCACGGGTGCAGGCGCATACCTTACCCGCGGCTTATCGCGACACCGCCACCTGGCTGATGTGGCGACGCGACGCCTTTACCCCGAATGTTGAAGCACTGAAATACCTGATTATTGAACAATTTGACGATCGTCCGCTCAACGATGAGCTGATTTACCCGTTACAGGCGGCGGAATAAACGTTCCCCGCTATGTTTAAGAGCCTGACCCACCAGGTTCTGAATCATCACGACCACCCGGCGCCACTGCGCGTCACAATCTGACTGGAAGAGGGATTGCATGAATATGATCAAAACCCGTGCCGCTGTTGCCTGGGCTGCTGGCGAACCGCTGAAAATCGAAGAAGTCGATTTAATGCCACCGCAGAAAGGTGAAGTGCTGGTACGTATCGTCGCGACCGGCGTTTGTCATACCGACGCCTACACCCTGTCCGGCACCGACCCGGAAGGCGTTTTCCCGGCGATTCTTGGCCATGAAGGCGGCGGCATCGTCGAAGCCGTAGGCGAAGGCGTGACCAGCGTTGAAGTGGGTGACCACGTGATTCCGCTCTACACGCCGGAGTGTGGCAAATGTAAATATTGTCTTTCGGGCAAAACCAACCTCTGCCAGGCGATCCGCACCACCCAGGGCAAAGGTTTGATGCCGGATGGCACCACCCGCTTCTTTAAAGATGGCAAACCGATTTTCCACTATATGGGCACCTCGACCTTCTCGGAGTACACGGTAATCCCGGAGATCTCGCTGGCGAAAATCAGTAAAGAAGCGCCGCTGGAAGAAGTGTGTCTGCTGGGCTGTGGCGTCACCACTGGCATGGGCGCGGTGATGAACACCGCCAAAGTGAAAGAAGGCGACACCGTGGCGATCTTCGGTCTCGGCGGCATTGGCCTTTCTGCGGTCATCGGCGCGAAAATGGCGAAGGCGGGCCGCATCATTGCTATCGATCTCAACACCAGCAAATTCGATCTGGCACGCAAACTGGGTGCCACCGATCTGATTAACCCGAAAGATTACGACAAGCCGATTCAGGATGTGATTGTCGAGCTGACCGACGGCGGCGTGGATTTCTCGTTTGAATGCATTGGTAACGTCAACGTGATGCGTTCCGCGCTCGAGTGCTGCCACAAAGGCTGGGGCGAGTCCGTGATTATCGGCGTCGCCGGTGCCGGTGAAGAGATCTCCACCCGTCCGTTCCAGCTGGTTACCGGTCGCGTCTGGCGCGGTTCCGCGTTTGGCGGCGTCAAAGGCCGTTCACAGCTGCCGGGTATTGTGCAGGATTACCTCGACGGTAAATTTGCGCTGAACGACTTCATCACCCATACCATGCCGCTGGAAGAGATCAACGACGCCTTTGATTTGATGCACGAAGGAAAATCGATTCGCTCGGTCGTGCATTTTAACAAGTAATCAGGAGGCGTTATGGCATCCACTCTGGAGCTACTGGAAGAACACCGTATTTTTGGCGGCTGGCAGCAGCGCTGGCGTCATCAGTCTTTGCTGCTGAACTGCCCGATGACCTTCAGCATCTATCTGCCCACCCCGCACGGTGATGCGCCGCCGCCGGTGGTCTGGTTTCTGGCCGGGCTGACCTGCAACGATGAGAACTTCACTACCAAAGCCGGCGCACAACGGGTTGCGGCGGAACTGGGTCTGGTGCTGATTATGCCGGACACCAGCCCGCGCGGCGAAGGCGTTGCGAATGATGAGGGATACGATCTGGGTCAGGGCGCGGGCTTTTATCTCAATGCCACTCAACAGCCCTGGGCCAGCCATTTCCGTATGTTCGATTATCTGAGCAGTGAGTTACCCGCCCTGATTGCGGATAACTTCAAGGTCAGTGAACGTCAGTCGATTATGGGTCACTCCATGGGCGGACACGGCGCGCTGATGCTGGCGCTGCGTCTGGGTAACCGCTTTGCCTCGGCTTCCGCCTTTGCACCAATTGTGAATCCGATGCAGGTACCCTGGGGCCAGAAAGCGTTTAAGGCCTATCTGGGCGATGATCGTGCGGCATGGCGGGAATATGACAGCTGCCAGCTGATGGCGGAGGTGTCGCATCGGCTGCCGATGCTGATCGATCAGGGCGACAGCGACCAGTTCCTGGCCGATCAGCTGCAACCTGAGCGGTTAGAAGACGTCGCGAATGAGGTGGGCTTCCCGCTGACGCTGCGCATTCAGCCGGGTTATGACCATAGTTACTTCTTTATAGCCAGCTTTGTGGAAGATCACCTGCGCTTCCATGCGCAGCATCTGCTGGCGTAAACCATCAGGGCCGCAATCGCGGCCCTGAACTTTTATGCATGCTGTGCTGGCAAGAACGTGGTCACAAAGCCAGCGTTCTGCCAGCCTGCCCTGTAAAACCCCTGTCCCAGAACAGTGATGCGCAGCGCCCCGCCGGAATGATACTTAATATCAGACCAGCGCCGGGCCAGTCAGCCCGTCGATCATCACCTGCGGAATACCGCGCGAGCAGTGTTCGATACGGCCATCGACGCCATACACCTTTGCCAGGGTGGCGGGCGTAATCACCTTATCCGGCTGCCCTTCTGCCACCAGAGTGCCCTGCTTCAGCATCAGAGCATGTTGAGCATGACGCAGCGCGATGTTGATGTCATGCACCACCACTACCGTCACAATGTTACGCTGGGCGGTTTCGCGTCGTACCAGATCCATGACGTGGAACTGGTAATTCAGGTCGAGCGCGCTCAGCGGTTCATCCAGCAGCAGCAGTGCCGGGCGACGGATCAGTGACTGCGCCAGCCCGACCAGCTGCTTCTGTCCACCGGAGAGCTGATCGAGGTAACGCATCGCCAGATGGGCAATGCCCAGTTGCTCCAGCAGATGCATGATTTCCGCTTCGCTGCTGGCGCTGTGCAGGCCACCGGAGGCACGCTGCGCCACGATGATCGACTCCAGCACATGCAGATGCACGCCCGCAGGCAGCGACTGTGGCAGATAAACCACATTTTTCGCACGCCGGGCAAACGGCTGGGTCATGAGATCTTCACCGTTGAGCCACATCTCGCCCCGGCCTTTGTTCAGCCCGGCCAGTGCCCGCAGCAGCGTCGATTTACCACAGCCATTCGGCCCCAGCAGCACAGTGATTTCACCGCGCGGCAACGGCGCCACGTTGAGATTTTCAATCACTTTTTGTTTTGGGTAACCGGCACTGAAGCCGCGTAAGGTCAGACCCTGTTCCATCATATCGTCCCCCGATGACGCAGAATAATACTCAGGAAGAACGGCACGCCAATCAGTGAGGTGACAATGCCAACCGGGATGATCACACCGGGGAGCAGATTTTTCGAGGCGACCGACGCCAGCGACAGCACCAGCGCGCCGACCAGCGCACTGGCAGGCAGATAGAAACGGTGATCTTCACCAAACATCATGCGGGCGATATGAGGTGCGACCAGGCCGATGAAGCCGATCGGGCCGACAAAAGCCACAGCCAGCGCCGAGAGAATACTGATGCGCAGTAAGGTCGTCAGACGCAGACGACGCACGTCTATGCCAAAGCTCACCGCGCGGTCTTCGCCCAGACGCAGCGCCGTCAGTTTCCAGCTGCTCATCATTGAAAACGGCACCAGAATGGCCAGCGCCACGGTCAGCACGCCCAGCTTCTCCCAGGAGGCACGCGCCAGGCTGCCCATGGTCCAGAACACCAGGCCCTGCAGGGTATCTTCGCTGGCGATGAACTGCATCATGGATACCAGAGCGTTAAAGGTGAAGACCAGCGCGATACCGAACAGCACCACGCCCGCCGAAGAGACCTGAGTCCAGCGGGTTACGGCATCCAGCATCAGCGCGGCAAACAGGGCAAAGACAAAGGCGTTGGCAGAAATTAACCACTGATCGGGAATGCCGGGAATACCCACGCCGAGGATGATGGCCAGCGCGGCACCAAACGCCGCCGCCGATGAGACACCGAGGGTAAACGGACTGGCCAGCGGGTTATTCAGGATGGTCTGCATTTCTGCGCCCGCCAGACCCAGCGACAGCCCGACCACCAGCGCCATCAGCGCATAGGGCAGACGAATGTCCCAGACAATGACGCGCGTGCCGGCATCAACGCTCTCGGGGCTGAGCAGCGTATTCCACAGCGTTCCAAGTGAGAGTCCCGCCGGACCCAGCGTGAAGTCGAGGATCAGTGAGGCGAGTATCGCCAGCAGCAGCACGCCAATCCAGATTAAGCGGCGGCGCAACACCTGATGATAGTTCTGCATGGTGTGGTGAAGCGTCTCTTCCCCCGCCAGCAGCGAAGTTTCGGTAGTCATGTTTGAACCCTGTGTGGCTATCACGTCAGAAAACGCAGCCACAATAGTGCAGGTGATAATAATTATCAATTCGTGAACATAAGCGAGACGTGAAAAAACAGTAAGAAACGGTGTTGCAGGCGGGAGAATGGCACAGGAGCCTGCGCCTTTCGCAAAGACGCAAAACCCGCCATCTCTGGCGGGTTTTGTGCGGGCGATGACGCAGGGCTAATCTTTGTGAACCGGAAACTCCATCTCGCTGTACTTCACAAAACGGCTGCCGCGCGTCAGCTTGTAGCCGAACCAGATAATCAGGAACAGCGGAATGCCGATGTAGGTTGCCGCCACGCCGTACCAGTCGATGCTGTCGTTGAGGAATGCCTGGTAGTTCTGACCCAGCGTGATGATCAGGCAGAGCACAAAAGCGAAAATCGGACCCAGCGGGAAGAAGCCGGAACGGTAAGGCAGATCGTTCAGGTCACGTCTCTGGGCGACATAGCCCCGACGGAAGCGATAGTGACTGATGGCAATACCCAGCCAGGCGATAAACCCGGTCATGCCTGAGGTATTCAGCAGCCACAGATAGACTTCCTGATTACCAAATTTTGAGGTCAGGAAGCACAGCCCAGCCACCACGGTGGTGGCCCAAAGGGCATTACGTGGAACGCCGCCTTTAGAGAGCTTCGCGAAAATCCGTGGCGCTTTACCTTCGCTGGCCAGGTTATAAAGCATACGCGTTGACGCATACATCCCGGAGTTACCCGCTGACAGCACAGCCGTCAGGATCACCGCATTCATGACGGCGGCGGCAGAGAGCAGACCGGCGTTCTGGAACACCAGCGTAAACGGACTGACGCTGATATCGTCGATATCATTGTGCAGCAACTGCGGATCGGTATATGGCAGGATCAGGCTGATAATCAGGATAGCGAACACATAGAACAGCAGGATACGCCAGAAAATCTGCCGCACAGCGCGCGGAATATTTTTCGCCGGATCTTCAGATTCGCCCGCCGCGATACCGATCAGCTCGGTGCCCTGGAAGGAGAATCCCACAATCATCGCCACCCCAATCATGGCCGCAAAGCCGCCCGCAAACGGCGCGTCGCCCACCTGCCAGTTCTGCCAGCCCGCATGCTCAGCACCGCGCATAATGCCGGTGATCATCAGCACGCCAATGATGATAAAGATAATCACGGTGGCCACTTTAATCAGCGAGAACCAGTATTCCGCCTCGCCAAAGCCTTTGACCGAAATGTAGTTGAGCAGGAACATCAGCCCCAGGAACAGCGCGCTCCAGATCCAGCCAGGCGTGTCGGGGAACCAGTAGTTCATCACCAGCTGGGACGCTACCAGGTCAACCGCGATGGTCACCGCCCAGTTGTACCAGTAGTTCCAGCCGAGTGCGAAACCAAAGCCCTCTTCGACATATTTTGCGCCGTAAGTGGCGAAGGAACCCGATACCGGCATGAACGCAGCCAGTTCGCCGAGGCTGGTCATCAGGAAGTAGACCATCAGGCCGATGAGGATATAGGAGAGCAGTGCTCCGCCGGGGCCAGCCTGAGCGATGGTGGCACCAGAGGCGACAAACAGGCCGGTACCAATGGAGCCGCCGATGGCGATCATCGTCAGGTGACGGGCTTTTAACGCACGTCGTAATGCAGGTTGTTGTGTTGTATTTGAGTCATTATGCATGTGTTAACGCTACGCTGGGTAAAAATGAGGCGCGATTGTAGCAGCCAGATCGCCTCTGTATAGCGAATGCCAACCTGTTATTAGTTAACTTCATGATCGCGCCGGAATTATTAGTAATTACTCGCGACAATAGGAAAAAAACCGCGTCAGTGCTTTGGAAATATGCTTCTGCCGGTGGTGGATGCGATAGAGCGTGCGGATAAGACGCGGCAGCGGAATCGTCAGTTCAACCAGCGTGCCCGCCTCCAGCAGATCGGCAATCACCCGGCGCGAAAGACAGCTGATGCCCATGCCGTGCCGCACCGCATGTTTAATCGCCTCGGAATTGCCCAGTTCCATGCCCAGCTGAAAACTCGGCAGATGCGACAGCAGCAGATAATCGACAATTTCACGGGTGCCGGAGCCGCGTTCGCGCAGGATCCACGGGGCGTCAGCCAGGGTTTGCAGCGTCACCGGCTGTTGCAGAATCGCCGCGTCTGGCGCGGCAAACACCACCAGCTCATCATCCAGCCAGGGTTCACTGACCAGCTCGGTCATATGACATGGCCCTTCAATCAATCCGACATCAACGCGGAAATCGGAAACCGCCTGAATCACATCCTGACTGTTGCCGACACTCAACTCCAGCGGCAGGCGGGGAAAATCGCGACGATAAGCGGCCATCATGCCTGGCAACAAATAGTTACCGATAGTGCTGCTGGCGAAGATGCGGATCGCACCGTTATCCTCTTTAAACAGCTGCTCGATCTCGCCCGCCTGCTCCAGCAGCCCCACCGCACGCGGATAGAGCAGCCGGCCATGCTCATTCAGCACCAGTCGTTTACCGACCCGGTCAAACAGTTGCACGCCGATCTGACTCTCCAGATCGGACAGCGCTGCACTCACCGCCGACTGCGACAGCGCCAGCAGTTGCGAAGCCTGAGTCGTTGAACCGCTCTTAAGTACTTCGGTAAATACTTCGATTTGCCGCAGCGTAATGTGCATCGTCGCCTCTTAACTCAGTGAATGCCTGACCAGGTAAATGATTAACGCCAGCCAGATCAGCCCTATCGCCACCAGCCAGCCTGCAATCTTTTTGCCGCGCGAACGTTGAGACTGCGCCCGCTCGCTGCTGCTGATGCGCACCTCTCGCGGCAGTAAACGCAGCAGCACCATGACGCCCGTCGGGATAATCACCGCGTCATCCAGCAGACCGACAAACGGGATCACATCCGGAATGAGATCGATCGGGCTGATGCCATAGGCAACCAGCCCCAGCATCCCCAGCTTATTCCACCAGGGTGTGCGGGGATCGCGGAAGGCGAACCACAGCACAAACACATCTCTTTTGATCAGCGTCGCCCAGCGGCGCAGACGCGAAACTATCATGATTGCTGCCTTATCGTTTATTCTGGTTAATTATAAATATATTATCAATTTCACTTTTATGCCAGCAGACGCCATGATCGGGTCTCAACCAGGAGGAGTGACCATCATGACTGAACTGAGCATCGCTAAATCGCATCATCCCGTTCCGCTCTGGATCCCGGGTCTGCTGCTGACCGCCGTGATTGCCGGGGCAGCCAGCTGGCTGGCGCAGCAACCGGTGATTGCCGCCCTGGGGCTGGGTTCACTGACCCTTGCGATTATGCTGGGCATCCTGGTCGGCAACAGTATCTATTCGCCGCTGGCGTCACGCTGCGACAACGGCGTACTGCTGGCTAAACAGAAGCTGCTGCGGCTGGGGATCATCCTGTTTGGCTTTCGCATCACTTTACAACAAATCGCTGACGTCGGTTTCAGCGGCATCCTGATTGATGCGCTGACCCTGACCAGCACCTTCCTGATAACCTGCCTGCTGGGCATGCGGCTGCTGAAGCTGGATCGCGACACCGTCTGGCTGATTGGCGCGGGCAGCAGTATCTGCGGTGCGGCGGCTGTACTGGCGACCGAGCCGGTGGTGAAAGCCGCGCCGTCAAAAGTCGCGGTGGCTATCGCGACCGTGGTGCTGTTCGGCACGCTGGCGATCTTTATCTATCCGCTGCTGTGGCCGCTGGCACATGAGCTGTTCCCGGGGCTGAGTGCGGCGCAGTTCGGGGTTTTCACCGGCTCAACCATCCATGAAGTGGCGCAGGTGGTGGCCGCCGGACACAGTATCAGCCCGGAAGCTGAGAACAGCGCGGTGATTGCCAAAATGCTGCGGGTAATGATGCTGGCCCCCTTTCTGCTCTGCCTGAGTGCCGTGATACGCGGTAAACCTCAAGGGAACAACGCGCGTCAGGCGGTGACGTTTCCGTGGTTTGCCCTGCTGTTTATTGCCGTCGCGCTGTTTAACTCGCTGCAACTGCTGCCTGGCGCGGTCGTAACCACGCTGAATCAAGTGGCGGGTCTGCTGCTGGCGATGGCGATGGCGGCGCTGGGATTGACCACCCGTTTTGGGGCGTTGCGTGACGCGGGCGTTAAACCGCTGCTGCTGGGTGCGCTGGTATTTGGCTGGTTAATCGCGGGCGGCGGTGCAATCAATCTGCTGGTGCAACATTTCATGGGCTAGCGGCATCGGGTATCATGCCGTCTCATCCGAGCATAGCCCCAGGAGAAAGGCATGAAATATATCGGCGCACACGTGAGTGCGGCAGGTGGCGTGGATCAGGCAGTGATCCGCGCCCATGAAATAGAAGCCACCGCCTTTGCCCTCTTTACTAAAAATCAACGTCAGTGGAAGGCCGCTCCGCTCTCCACTGAGGTGATTGATGCTTTTCGCGCCGCCTGCGAGACGTACAAATTCAGTCCGCAGCAAATCCTGCCGCACGACAGTTTCCTGATTAACCTGGGCCATCCGGTTGAAGAGGCGCTGGAGAAATCCCGCGCAGCTTTTATTGATGAACTGCGACGTGCTGACCAGCTCGGCCTGACTTTGCTGAACTTCCATCCGGGCAGCCATCTGCATCAGATTGATGAGGAGGCCTGTCTGAAGCGGATTGCGGAGTCGATCAACATCGCCCTCGACCAGAGCCAGAACGTCACCGCCGTTATTGAGAATACCGCCGGTCAGGGCAGTAATCTGGGTTTCCGCTTTGAGCATCTCGCCACCATTATTGAGCATGTCGAAGATAAGTCGCGCGTCGGCGTCTGTATTGATACCTGCCATGCCTTTGCCGGCGGCTATGATCTGCGTACCGAAGCGGATTGCGAAGCGACCTTTGCTGAGTTTGAGCGCATTGTCGGCTTTAACTATCTGCGCGGCATGCACCTTAACGATGCTAAAAGTGCGTTTGACAGTCGCGTCGACCGTCATCACAGCCTGGGTGAAGGCAATATCGGCAAAACAGCGTTTAGCTGGCTGATGAAAGATCCGCGGTTCGATGGCATCCCGTTGATTCTGGAAACCATTAATCCCGATATCTGGAAAGATGAGATTGCCTGGCTGAAAGCCGAACAGCAGGGATAGAAAAGGGAGCCAGCTGGCTCCCTGTTATTTTCACTTCAGCAGATTATGCACTTCTGCACATCAGGCTTTCGCCAGCTGCTCTTCCGGACGTTTCAGTACCGCATAGCTCAGACCCGCAATCGCGGTGCCGATGATGATCGCCATCAGATAGCCGACAACCGGGGTAATTGCGCCAGGGATCAGCAGCACAAACAGTCCACCGTGCGGTGCCATCAGTTTTGCGCCAACCGCCATGGAGATCGCGCCGGTGGTTGCACCGCCAACGATACAGCAAGGCAGGACGCGCATCGGGTCACGGGCAGCGAACGGGATTGCGCCTTCAGAGATAAAGCAGAGACCCAGAACCAGTGCCGCTTTACCGCCTTCCTGCTGACCTTTATTAAATTTACGACGGGCAACCAGTGTTGCCAGACCCATCGCCAGCGGTGGCACCATACCGGCTGCCATGATGGCTGCCATTGGCGCATAGGTCTGCGAACTCAGTAAGCCGACGCCAAACGCGTAAGCCACTTTGTTTACCGGGCCGCCCATATCGGTACACATCATGCCGCCCAGAATCGCGCCCAGCAGGACCGCATTCGCCGTACCCATATTGGCCAGCCAGTGCGTCAGGCCGTTCATGATGCCAGCAACCGGTTTACCCACTACGTAGATCATCAGCAGACCAGTGATCAGACTGGCGAACAGCGGGATAATCAGTATCGGTTTCAGCGCTTCCATACTCTGCGGCAGTTTTACTTTGCCGCTGATCAGCTTCGCCGCATAACCGGCAATAAAGCCCGCGATAATACCGCCTAAGAAACCTGCGTTGATGCTGGTAGCGATCATACCGCCAATCAGACCCGGCGTCAGACCCGGACGGTCAGCGATGGAGAAGGCGATAAAGCCCGCCAGCACCGGCACCATCAGGGCAAAGGCGCTGCCACCACCAATTTGCATCAGCGCCGCAGCCAGCGTGCCCTGCTCTTTAAACGCCGTGATACCAAAAGCAAACGACAGCGCGATGCTCAGACCACCCGCGACCACCATCGGCAGCATGTAAGAAACACCGGTCAGCAGGTGACGGTAAGCCCCTGCTCCGCCTTTCTTCTCTTCTTCACTGCTGTTGCTCTGTCCGCCAGCCGCCGCTTTGTACGGCTTCGCTTCTGCGACTGCTTTATCCAGCTCCTGCGCAGTTTTCTTCAGCGCCAGACCGGTTGAGGTACGGTACATCGGCTTACCGGCAAATTTCGCCAGATCGACTTCGATATCAGCTGCGACGATCACCAGATCGGCGGCAGCCACTTCTTCCGGGGTGATCGCGTTACCGGCACCCACTGAACCACGGGTTTCAACTTTCACCCACCAGCCGCGACGGGTCGCTTCAGCCTGAATCGCCTCGGCAGCCATGAAGGTATGCGCCACGCCGGTCGGACAGGCGGTCACCGCGACGACGCGTTTCTGCGCGCCAGCCTGAGCCGGTGCAGCAGGTGCGCCTGCAGGTGTTGCTACCGCAGCCGGAGCCTGCCAGGTTTTCGCTTCTGCTTTCGCACGGTTCAGGAAGGTTTCCGGCTCACGAACTGCCAGCTGGGTATCGCCCAGCCAGACCGCTTTGCCATTAAGCGCCGCATCGTCCGGCACGTTTTTACCCAGCACAATCACCAGTTCAGCGTCGGCAGGATTATCAGTCAGCGTCAGGCCCGCAGCAGCGGCAGCAGCCGCCAGACGTTGTTGCGCCATATATGCGGAAGCCAGGCCCAGTGTAGGGTCTTTTATCAGCAGCGTTTTCATTATCGCTCTCCTGCTGTCAGTTAACGGGTTGTAAGTCGACGCGCGCCATCATTGCGGCCAACTGAGTACGATCGGAAACGCCAACATTGCTCTGGCTGACGGCCATCGCCGCCACGGCAGTCGCAAGACGCAGCGTGTGTTCGCTGGATTCACGCATCAGCAGCCCATAAATCAGGCCGCCAACCATTGAGTCGCCTGCACCCACGGTGCTGACCACTTCACACACCGGCGGTTTAGCGATCCATTCGCCAGAGGCGTTGACCCACAGAGCGCCTTCTGCGCCCAGCGAAATCACCACATGGGCGATGCCCTGCTCACGCAGTTCGTGCGCAGCACCAATCACATCCTGCAGAGTGGGCAGTTTGCGACCGGCCCAGATTTCCAGTTCACGGCGGTTTGGTTTAACCAGCCACGGCGCGGCTTTCAGTCCTGCCACCAGCGCCTCGCGGCTGCTGTCAAAGATGATGCATGGGCAGTGGGTGCGCAGCTCGGTCATCCAGCGGGTAAAGGCATCATGGTCAACGCCTTCTGGCAGGCTACCGCTCACGCAGACCATATCGAACTGGCCCAGCCAGGTCAGAGAATCGGTCGTAAAACGATCCCAGTCCTGCGCGGTTACCTGAAAACCAGAGAAGTTCAGATCGGTGACATCACCGGTCTGTTCAGTCAGTTTGACGTTGATACGGGTACGGCCTGGCACGACCTGGAAACGGTTGGCAATGCCCAGCTCGCTGAACAGCTGCTGGAAGCCGTCCTGATTCTCTTTACCCAGGAAACCACCGACGGTGACATCGATACCCAGATCTTTCAGGACCTTAGCGACGTTGATGCCCTTGCCCGCAGCATGCAGCCCGGTGGTTTTCACCAGGTTGACTTCGCCACGTTCAATTTCAGGGGTATATCCCACCAGGTCATACGCCGGGTTCAGCGTAATGGTGGCGACGCGTCTGCTCATGATGCCCCCTCACCCAGACCACTGGTGATCGCTTCTTCAATCGCGTTCAGCGCCTGCTGTGCATCTTCACCGCTGGCGGTGAAGCGCAGGCGATGGCCTTTCTTCACGCCCAGCGCAACCACTTTCATCAGGCTGCGGCCATTAGCGGGTTTACCGCTGCCGTCGAGATTGGTCACGGTGATGTCGCTGTTAAACTGCTTGATCACGCTGACCAGCGCCGTGCCCGGACGGGCATGCAGGCCATGTTCGTTGCGAATGGTAAATTCAGCAGTCAGCACATCAGCCTGCTCATCGACTTCGCTGGTGAGCAGTGCGTAAACGCCTGCAGCATCCGCTTTCAGCAGACGATCCGCTTTGCCCTGCTGCAACAAGGCGCTGAGGTAACCCAGCACTTCCAGCGGACGTTCATCGGTCGCCGAAACGCTGATTAACATCGCAGCCGATTCACCCTGATGGTCGAAGGCATGTTCAGCGCGGCTGATAGCCACGCCGCTGCGCAGGTTGCCGAGGCTGCTGTCGCTGAGCCAGATGCCCTGACCCAGATTCAGTGGAGTCGTTGAAACCACGTCTGCGACGTAGCTGGCATCCACCACACCAGCGGACTGCAGCCGACCGGCGTTCATCGCCTGGAGGGTGATCAGATCGCTGGCAGCCACGTTGAGTGTGATTAATGAGGTGTCGAAGCTGAATTCAGCGGCTTGTTTCTCGCCCATCAGCAACGCACGAAGATCTTCAGCAGAGGCGGTTTTTAGCTGTTCTGCAATGGTGTCATCGCTCAGCACATGGGTCAGCTGACGTAGCAGTGCCAGATGTTCATCTGACTTAGCGGCAATCCCGATGGCGACATAGGCGGTCTGATCGTCACCCCAGGCGATGCCCTGCGGAAACTGGAATACCTGAACGCCGGTTTTCAGCACCAGATCGCGGGTATCGGTGGTGCCATGAGGGATTGCGATGCCGTTGCCAAGAAAGGTTGAGGTCTGCTGTTCGCGCGCCAGCATCCCGTTGACGTACCCTTCAGTCACATTGCCCGCCGCGGTTAACGCGGCAGCAACCTGACGAATGGCCTCTTCTTTATTCTGGGCGCTGGCTCCGGTATGGATGGCCTGCAATTCGAGCTGGAACATAATTCTCCTCGCTTGCTGAGATTGAATCGTTTCAGCCAGTGGGAAAGTTTTTACGCCATGCTGTGGAAAACAGGTGGCGCAGTCACCGCTGAAACGTTTCAGGGATTGTGGTACAGCCGCTTTCACCAGGCAAGAAAATGCGCAAACGGCGTAGCAGATTTTTGACGTTACGCACATTTCGGGCAGGTTTAGCGGATTAACGGACGAACAGGCTGACGCTGCTGCTGTAAAGTGAGAATGAGTGGACCGAAAAACTTCAGCAGCGTCAGCGCCTCAGGGCGCGGTATCCGCTTCGGGTTACAGCAGATACGGTTGCCATTGGTGGATGCATTCTGCGCACGTCCCGATGCTGTGCTTTCATAGGCTCGCGCAGCGGCAGATGCAACCACTGAAATCAAAGCGGCGCTGGCTGCTGCCGGAACGCCCATGGGTTCCAATGACACCGCGATTGCCGGGCATGCCATTGCGGCCAGGGCTATTCTGGTGACCAATAACACACGCGAGTTTGAACGGGTGACCGGATTGCAGCTGGAAGAGTGGGTCCGCTAACCGCTGACGCTGGATTGAATTTAAGCGGTGGAGGGTTCTCAGGCACGTGTGCTGGCTTCAAGCTCAATCAGGTAGGTCATGGCTGAGGTACGGTCTGTAAGACACATATCAACGGAAGGTTGCAGACTTCCGCAGACTTTCGGCCTTAAATCTGAACCGAAAATCATGCACAAATTTTCATCCGATAACTGAATGCATCGGACATTCGCAGGTTTACCCTGCGGCATTCCGGGGATGGGGCTGGAGATTGAGGGCGCGATGCAACAGGCACCACAATCAATACGACACTGCATTAACACCTCTCACACAACCTTCACAATCCAGCAGACAGTAACAGAACCTCAGAGGGATAGACACCACAGGGCTTACCTCTTAACTTTCTGCTTTTAACTCTTCACCGTCGGACAGGCCAGGAATCGGTGAGGAGACAGAGGGTGCTGTGCAACAGGCACCGCATTGGCTACGGCATTGCCTGCTGTGCTCCGGCAGAGAAAGTCGCGGCGACGATAGCAGCCCGGGGCGGCAATTGCCATGAAAGCCGCGGCCTGACACAAAATTTCGCATCCGCCATATTGCCTGTTTTCACCGGCGCGAGTAACGTTGCGCGCACTTCACTCTCAAGATAGCGAGAACAGCAATGCCAAAAGCCAATGAAATCAAAAAAGGGATGGCCGTCACACACAACGGTAAACTGCTGCTGGTTAAAGATATTGATGTCCAGAGCCCCAGCGCACGCGGTGCCGCCACTCTGTATAAAATGCGCTTTACCGATGTCCGCACCGGTTTAAAAGTCGAAGAGCGCTTTAAAGGCGACGAAATTATTGATGCGATTTCGCTCAGTCGTCGCAGCGTGACCTTCTCTTATATAGATGGTGACGAATATATCTTCATGGATGATGAGGATTACACCCCCTACTCCTTTAAACAGGAGCAGATTGAAGAAGAGCTGCTGTTTATCCCCGAAGGCGGCATCCCTGGCATTCACGTGCTGACGATGGAAGGTCAGGTGCTGGCGCTGGAACTGCCACAAACCGTGGATATGGAGATCGTGGATACTTCGCCAGGCATTAAAGGAGCTTCTGCCAGCGCCCGCACCAAACCCGCCGGGATGAGTACAGGCCTCTCGATTCAGGTACCGGAATACCTCAGCAACGGTGATCGCATCCGCATCCATATCGCTGAACGACGCTATATGGGTCGTGCAGACTAAATCAGCAGCCTGATGCCGACCGTGATAATGTTATATTATTACATTGTCACGCTATTACCTGGCAGGAGTCTGTCCCATGACGCGCGTTAATCTGATTACCGGTTTTTTGGGTAGCGGCAAAACTACCCTGCTCTGCCATCTGCTGGCAGCCAGACCCTCCGGGGAAAAGTGGGCGGTGCTGGTCAATGAATTTGGCGAGATCGGGATCGACGGTGCCCTCCTGACCGATCGCGGTGCCACGGTGAAAGAGATCCCCGGCGGCTGCCTGTGCTGCGTTAATGGCCTGCCGATGCAGGTCGGGCTCAATATGCTGCTGAAGAATAAGCCCGATCGTCTGCTGATCGAGCCAACCGGCCTGGGCCACCCTCGTGAGGTGTTGCAGATGTTGAGGGCGCCCGTCTATCAATCGTGGCTGCAACTGAATGCGACCCTGACGCTGCTGGATGCGCGTCAACTGGCCGATCCTCGTATCGTTACCAATGAAAACTTCCGCGATCAGCTGACTGCCGCCGACCTTATTATCGCTAATAAGCGCGATTGCTGGGATCAGGCGGATCGTCAGCGCCTGGCTGACTGGCAGCAGCAGATGCAGCCTCCGCGTCCTCTGATTGAGACAGAATTTGGTCAGATCCCCCTTTCCCTGCTCGATACGCCCTGGCAACCCCGCGAGCTTCCCGTGCCACATCATCATCATTCGTCGGGCCCCACCAGCGGTCTGGCGGCATTGCGACTGGACGGCGAGGCGCGCTGGCGCCGGGCACTGAACCACGGCCAGGGTTACAGTGCCTGCGGCTGGCTTTTTGATGGTGATACGCTGTTCGACAGCGGCGCGCTGCTGGAATGGGTACGGCAGGCACCGGTAGATCGGGTTAAAGGGGTGATGCGCTCGACAGAAGGCACCCTGCGTATTAATCGCCAGGCAAAAGAGCTGCAGAGTGAAACACGCCCCTCACCGCCACCCGATAGCCGCATTGAGCTCATTCATTCTCAACAGGCTGACTGGAATCGACTACAATCGGCATTGTTGAAGTGCCGTTTACGCTAACAGAGGTATTGTCGGCGGTTATTTTTTTAGAATGAGTTTAACTATGCGCGTGACTCGCCTTATTACTATCCTGCTGCTTAATGCACTGGGCGTGGTGCTATTTCTGTCATGGTATCTGCCGCCGGAACATGGCTTCTGGTTTGGCGTCGATAAATCTATTTTCTTTGGCTTCAATAGCCAGATGGTGAGCCATCCGCTGTTCGCGCTGATCGTCGCTATCACGAATTACCGTGGTTTTGATGCGGTGTCATTGCTGGCAATGGGTCTGCTTTACCTGTCGATCTGGCGGCGCGAAACGCCACAGGCACAGCGTCGGATGCTGGCAATCGGCATTACCATGCTGCTTACTGCGGTCATTCTCAATCAACTGGGCCATTTGTTGCCGGTTAAACACTCCAGTCCGACCCTGTTCTTCGAAAATGTGCATCGCGTCAGTGAATTGACCGGTATTCCCGCAAAAGATGCCTCGAAAGATAGCTTCCCCGGCGACCACGGGATGATGCTGATCATTTTCGCCTGCTTTATCTGGCGTTATTTTGGTTTCAGCCGCTTTTTAATTGCCATGGCTATTGTAGTTATATTTTCACTGCCACGCATCATGGCCGGTGCGCACTGGTTTACCGATATTACCGTCGGTTCATTGTCGGTGGTATTAGTCGGTCTGAGCTGGTGGTTATTAACACCGGCCAGTGACGTGCTGGTTAACTGGTTTTATCGCAAATTGCCGGGTAAATATAAGCCCGTGACGTAAATGTTAAGTGCGGTCGGTTAATCGCCCTGATCTTAACCGCCCGCGCTTATAAAAAACGCCCCACCACTATTAGCCTGCTAATTAAATTTGCGAAAAGAAAAGGTTATGGCTCTGCTGGCAGGTTAAATAGCCACCAACGTTCTCTGTCAATAAAGAAAACTCTAAAAACAGAAGCTATGCCCTGAATTAGAACCCCTTTCATGGCCTGTTCTCACCATCATTTGACCACAATTGTAGCTAAAGTAGTCAGTGTGTTACGGTTTGATTCACATCAAAAAAACCTATATGAAATTGATTAAAAGCACTCGCCACGGCGTCTCTAATCAGTTAACCTCAGTCGCAGTGAGGCAACAGCGGCAAGAAATTCGGATTTTTTACCGTTAAAATGTGTCCATTAACACATTTTAGTAATTAAGGATTTGTCTTAGTCTGTTTCGCTTATTAATCTCCCTGTTTTGTCATCTGGCTGGCGACAATCTTGTCGTAAGGAAATCGAAGGAAAACCCGAATAATGGTCAAGTCTCAACCAATACTGAGATATATCTTGCGGATCGTGCCCGCAGTGGCGCTGGCAGCACTCCTCTCAGCTTGTAGCAGTACCCATAGCAGTCAAAACGCGAATAACGAGAATCATGAAGTTAACAACCACAATGGTTTTTTACTTCAGGCGTCTCAGGATGAGTTTGAAGAAATGGTGCGTAATGTCGACGTTAAGTCGCGCATCATGGAACAATACGCCGTCTGGAAAGGTGTGCGCTATCGCCTCGGTGGCGATACCAAACGCGGGATCGATTGTTCCGCCTTTGTACAACGCACCTTCCGCGATCAGTTTGGCTTAGAATTACCGCGTTCTACCTCGCAGCAGCAGGACACCGGTAAAGAGATTACCCGCAGTAAACTGCGTCCTGGCGATCTGGTGATGTTCCGTGCAGGCTCTACTGGCCGTCACGTTGGTATTTATCTTGGCAACGATAACTTCGTTCATGCCTCGACCAGCAGTGGCGTGATGATCTCCAGTCTGAATGATGACTACTGGAAAAAGCGTTACCGTGAAGGGCGCCGTGTATTAAGTCGTAACCCGACCTGATAACCACTTTCGATATTCTCTCAGCCAGAGAACATGAAACGCTGCTTATGCAGCGTTTTTTTTCGCCTTTAATCATTTTTATCAACAGTTATATAAAATAAAAGCATTCTGATTCAGATTAATAGCAAGACATCTTCCGCCGTCTCGTTATATTCTCGGTCGCTTAAACCGAAGCCGTCGTGTGCAATACCATAATAATAATTTGATTAGGGGAAGCTCCTCATGCCACTGTCGGGGGCGCTACGGCGCCATGCCACCTATCCTCGCCGTATCGCATGGAGTAGTGCGATGGCTGGCGGCTTATTCTTTCTGTTATTTGCTGCACTCTCGCTTCACCAGACCTGGCAGACGCGCGAACGACAGCATCAGCAACTGCTGGAGAACAGCCGCACGGCATTACAGCAAACGCTCTCCAGTCTGATTAACAGTACTCTCAGTCCCCTGCTTCCGTTTACCCACACTCCCTGCAATATCATTAATCGTGAACTCACCTCACGCGCCGCCTTTGCCGGAAATCTTCGCGCCATCCTGCTGGTTAACGACGGTAATGCCTTTTGCTCCTCGGCCACCGGCAGTTTTAATCTGCCGCTCAATGTGATTGCGCCCCTGAGTGATATTTCACGTGATATCGATCTGCAGCTGATGCCGGGCACGCCGTTGCAGCCCAATAAACCGGCGCTGGCGTTGTGGATCAAAAATCCCGGCAGCCTGCAATCAGGCGTTTTCGCGACGCTGAATATTACCCTGGCACCCTATCAGCTGCTGGCGTCCGGGCATCCGGAAATTACCGGTATGGCACTGGTAGCACAACGCAGTGCCTTAACCAGCTGGCAGTCCGTCGTCATGCAGAATAAAAACCTGCCGACGCCGCTGCACCGGCAGGCGCTGACAGGCTATCCGCTGCAGTTTGTGTTGTACGGTTCCACGCTGGCGTTCAGCGATTATCAGAATATCCTGCTGAGCGGCCTGCTACTGTCGCTGCTGGTTTCAGGCACTTGCTGGCTGCTGTTGTCGGTTTATCAGCGCCCTGGTAAAGAGCTGATTCGGGGCATGAAGCGCGGTGAATTTCATGTTGAATATCAGCCGCTGGTCACCTCCCATGATGGTCAGCCGTATGGGATGGAAGCGTTACTGCGCTGGACCCACCCGACGAAAGGCCCGATCCCGCCCGATGTTTTTATTCACTATGCCGAGTCGCAGAACCTGATCATTCCCCTGACCCGACATCTGTTTCAGCTGGTTTCCCGTGATGCCCATCTGCTGTGTCATACCATTCCCCGTCATGCCTGCCTCAGCCTCAACATTTCGCCCCTGCATCTGGCTGACAGCGGTTTCCGTCAGGATGTGCTGCGCTGGCTTGATACCATGCCTGCGGACCATTTTACTTACGTGTTTGAGATCACCGAGCGAGCCATGGTGTGCGACGAAAATGTCGGAGAACTGTTTGACTGGCTGCATCAGCAGCAGATCCATATCGCCATTGATGATTTCGGTACCGGTCACAGCGCGCTGATCTATCTGGAACGTTATGACTTTGATTATCTGAAAATCGATCGCGGCTTTGTTCAGAGCATCGGTACGGATAGCCTGGCCTCGCCGGTGCTCGATACCGTGCTGCAGCTGGCGAAGAAGCTGAACCTGAAAAGTGTCGCCGAAGGGGTAGAAACCGGCGAGCAGGCTGCCTGGCTGATTAATCGCGGTGTGACCCATCTGCAGGGTTACATCTTTAGCCGTCCGCTGCGACCGGAAACGCTGATAGACTATTTCCGGCGTCATAACGCCTGACACTACCTGGCCTCATCGCGCCAGACATCTGACAGGAGAGTGCATGCTGTTTCGTTCCGGATTTCTGCTGCTGTGCGGCCTGCTCAGCACCCCGCTGCTGGCGGCCTCTGTCCAGCACAGCTACGCGTTCACCCAGGCCGGTGAAGCGAAATATCCACCCGGCTTCAGCCATTACGACTACGCCGATCCCCGTGCTCCCAAAGGCGGCAGTATTACCATGGCGGTGGTGGGCACTTACGACAATTTCAATCGCTACGCTTCACGCGGTAATCCGGGCATTAACACCGGTACGCTTTATGACGGTCTTTACACCAGCTCAGACGATGAACCTGGTAGTTATTATCCGCTGATTGCCGAATCAGCACGCTACGCCAGCGATTTTACGTGGATTGAGATCCGCCTTAATCCCCGCGCCCGTTTTCAGAATGGCGCACCAATAACCGCCCGCGACGCGGCGTTCACCTTTCAGAAATTCATGACCGAGGGCGTGCCTCAATTTCGCGTCGCCTACCGCGGCGTGACCGTTAAAGCACTGAACGATCTCACCGTGCGCATTGACGCACAGAAGCCGGATAAAGATCTGCTGCTTGGCTTACTGACGCTGCCGGTTATCGCAGAGTCCTTCTGGCGCGATAAGAAGTTTAATGAGCCGTTAAGCGAGCCACCCTTGTCGAGCGGACCCTATCGCATCACCCGCTGGAAGCTGGGACAGTTTATTGAGTTCACCCGGGTGAAAGATTACTGGGCCGCCGATCTGCCGGTCAATCGCGGACGGTTTAATTTTGATCGAATGCGTTATGACTACTATCTGGATGACAATGTAGCATTTGAAGCCTTCAAGGCGGGTGCTTACGATCTGCGTGAAGAGACATCGGCAAAGAAATGGGCTACCCAGTATCGCGGCCGCAATTTTGACGATGGCAGCATCGTCAAAGAGACCACGCCCAACAATGCCGCTATCGATACCCGCTGGCTGGCATTCAACAATGAAAAACCACTGTTCCAGGATCGCCGCGTGCGTCAGGCGCTGTCACTGATGTTCGATTTCGAGTGGATGAACAAGGCGCTCTATTACGGTGCCTGGCACCGCGCCAGCAGCTATTTTCAGAACACCGAATATGCCGCCAGCGGCGTGCCGGATGCACAGCAACTGGCGCTGCTTGAACCCTGGCATGCGCAACTGCCGCCTGAGCTGTTCAGCCAGCCTTATCAGCCACACAAAACCGACGGCAGCGGCTATGACCGCGCCAGCCTGTTAAAAGCGTCTGACCTGCTGAAACAGGCGGGCTGGCAGATTAAAAATCGCCGTCTGGTCAATGATAAAACCGGCCAGCCGTTTAAAATAGAACTCCTGCTGCGCGGTGGCACCAATACCGACTGGGCGTTACCGTTCCAGCACAACCTTTCCCGGCTTGGCATTACGCTGAACCTGCGGCAGATCGACAATTCGCAGTATCTGCGGCGCTTGCGCGAAGGCGACTATGACATGATTGCCACGGTCTATGGGGCGATGCCGATCCCGACCTCCAGTCTGCAGATCCTCTGGCAGTCTGACTTTATCGCCTCGTCGTGGAATACCGCGCGGGTCAAAGAGCCTGTAGTCGATCATTTCGTCAAACAGATTGTGGCGCATCAGGGTGATGCCGCCGCGCTGCGGCCGCTGGCCCAGGCGCTGGACCGGGTGCTGCTGTGGAATGCGTATATGATCCCGATGTGGTACAACGCAGAGCAGCGGCTGGCGTACTGGGATAAGTTTTCTCACCCTGCCCGCAAACCCGCCTACAGCGTCGGACTGGAAAACTGGTGGTACGACACAAACAAAGCCGGACGCCTGCCGGCCAGCAAACGCTAAGGAGACCACTGTTGGCCGCTTACTTTCTGCGCAGACTGCTGCTGATCATCCCGACGTTATGGGCGATCATCACGCTGAACTTTTTTATCGTGCAAATCGCGCCCGGCGGACCGGTCGATCAGGCGCTGGCTAACATTCAGTTTGGTCAGACAACCGGTCTGCCCGGCAGCGGCGCAGACAGCGCCGGTTCACGCGCCAGCGTCAGTCATCTCAATCCTGCCGATAATCAGTACCGGGGCGCTCGCGGGCTGGATCCCGAAGTGATTGCTGAGATTAAACAGCGTTACGGTTTCGATAAACCTCTCTGGCAGCGTTATGGCGAGATGCTGTGGAATTATCTGCGACTGGATTTTGGCGACAGCCTGTTTCGCAGCGCCTCGGTGATCGGGCTGATTAAAGAGAGCCTGCCGGTTTCAATCAGTCTGGGATTATGGAGCACACTGATCATCTACCTGGTGTCGATTCCACTGGGGATCCGCAAAGCGGTGCGTAATGGCAGCGCCTTTGATGTCTGGAGCAGTGCTTTTATTATTATTGGCTACTCCATCCCGGCTTTTCTGTTCGGCATCATGCTGATCGTGCTGTTTGCCGGTGGCAGCTATCTGGACTGGTTTCCGCTGCGCGGGCTCACCTCTGCGCATCACGACACACTGCCCTGGTATGGCAAAGTGCTGGACTACTTCTGGCATATCGCTCTGCCGGTGCTGGCGACGGTGATCGGCGGCTTCGCCACGCTGACCATGCTGACGAAAAACGCGTTTCTGGATGAGATCCGCAAGCTCTATGTGGTGACTGCGCGCGCCAAAGGAGTGCCGGAGCGCCGTATTCTCTATCACCATGTGTTTCGCAATGCGATGCTGCTGGTGATCGCCAGCTTCCCCGCCACCTTTATCAGCATGTTCTTTACCAGCTCGGTGCTGATCGAGGTTATGTTCTCGCTCAACGGACTCGGGCTGCTCGGCTATGATGCGACTCTGCAACGTGACTATCCGGTGATGTTTGGCACGCTCTATATTTTTACGCTGATAGGCTTGCTGATGAATATTCTCAGTGATCTCACCTATACGCTGGTCGATCCGCGCATCGATTTCGGGAGCCGCTCATGACACTCTCTCCGCTGAATCAACAGCGCTGGCAGCGCTTTCGTCATAACCGGCGCGGCTACTGGTCGCTGTGGATCTTTCTGATCATCTTTCTGCTGTCGATGGGTGCCGAACTGATTGCCAATGACAAGCCACTGCTGGTCCACTACCAGCAGCGCTGGACAGTGCCACTGCTGTTTGACTACAGCGAAACCGACTATGGTGGCGCACTGGCAACAGCGGCGGATTACCAGGATCCCTGGCTGCAGCAGCGCATTGAGCAGAATGGCTGGGCCATATGGGCACCGATTCGTTTCAGCGACAGCACCATCAACTTTGCCACCGAGGTGCCCTTCCCCTCTCCGCCCTCTGCGCAGAACTGGCTCGGCACGGATGCTAACGGCGGCGACGTGATGGCCCGCCTGCTCTATGGCACGCGCATTTCTCTGCTGTTCGGACTGATGCTGACACTCTTCTCCAGCGTCATCGGAATTGTGGTCGGCGCGCTGCAGGGTTATTTCGGCGGCAAAATTGACCTGATTGGGCAGCGGCTGATTGAAGTCTGGTCCGGCATGCCTGCGCTGTTTCTGCTGATTCTCCTCTCCAGCGTGATCCAGCCGGGTTTCTGGTGGCTGCTGCTGGTCACCGTGGCGTTCGGCTGGATGAGCCTGGTCAGCGTGGTCCGGGCCGAGTTTCTGCGTATCCGAAACTTTGATTACATCCGTGCGGCGCAGGCGCTGGGGGTCAGCGACGGCCGGATTATGCTGCGACACATGCTGCCTAACGCCATGGTCGCCACCCTGACCTTTCTGCCGTTTATTCTGTGCGGATCGATTACCACGCTGACCTCTCTCGACTTTCTCGGCTTTGGCCTGCCGCTGGGTTCGCCCTCGCTGGGCGAGTTACTGCTACAGGGCAAAAATAACCTGCAGGCTCCCTGGTTAGGCCTGGCGGGCTTTTTCACCCTGGCGATCCTGCTTTCGCTGCTGATTTTTATTGGCGAAGCGGTACGCGACGCTTTTGATCCGGGCAAAGGAGCCTGAATGAACACGCCATTGCTTGCCATCAATCATCTCTCGGTCGCCTTTCGTCAGGGCGAGACGCCTCGCCAGGTGGTCAATGACGTGTCACTGCGCATCGACGCGGGCGAAACGCTGGCGCTGGTGGGCGAGTCGGGTTCCGGCAAGAGCGTCACAGCACTATCGGTGATGCGACTGCTGCATGAGGCTGCGGTGGTTTATCCCCGCGGCGAGATTCTGTTTAACGGTGAAGATCTGCTGCGCGCGCGCGAGCAGCGTCTGCGCGGGATCCGCGGTAACCAGATTGCGATGATTTTTCAGGAGCCGATGGTATCGCTTAATCCGCTGCACACCGTAGAGAAGCAGCTGTATGAAGTGCTGTCGCTGCATCGCGGTTTGCGTCGTCCGGCGGCACGCGGTGAAATTCTCAGCGTGCTTGATCGGGTCGGAATACGACAGCCCGCCGCCCGGCTCAATGATTTCCCCCACCAGCTTTCGGGCGGGGAACGTCAGCGGGTGATGATCGCCATGGCGCTGCTGACCGAGCCTCAGTTGCTGATTGCCGATGAGCCGACCACCGCGCTGGATGTGACGGTGCAGGCGCAGATCCTGACGCTGCTGCGCGAACTGCAGCGAGAGCTGAATATGGGCATGCTGTTTATCACCCATAACCTGAATATCGTGCGTCAGCTGGCGGATAACGTCAGCGTGATGCGCAAGGGTCACATCGTCGAACAGAACCGCTGCCAGACCCTGCTGAATCACCCGCAACATCCATACAGCCAGCAGTTGCTGGCCGCTGAGCCAGAAGGAAAAGCGGTGCCGCTGCCTGCAGACGCGCCGGTCATTCTTCGGGTCGATAATCTTCAGGTCAGTTTTCCGCTGCGACACGGGCTGTTCCGGCGGCAGGCTCGTGAAAAACAGGTGCTTTCCGGGCTGAGTTTTAGCCTGCGGCGCGGCGAAAGTCTGGGGCTGGTCGGCGAGTCTGGCTCCGGTAAAAGCACCACCGGGCTGGCGCTGCTGCGGCTGATTGCCTCGCGCGGCGAAGTCTGGTTTGACGGCCAGCCGCTGCATCAGCTGTCACGTGGTCAGTTATTGCCGCTGCGTCAGCGCATTCAGGTGGTGTTTCAGGATCCCAACTCTTCACTGAATCCGCGTATGACAGTGCAGCAGATCATTGCGGAAGGGCTTGCGGTACATCAGCCCGAACTTAGCCGTGCGCAACAGGAGCAGCGTGTTATCACGGTGATGGCGGAGGTGGGGCTGGAAGCGGAAAGTCGCCATCGTTATCCGGCCGAATTTTCTGGCGGTCAGCGACAGCGTATTGCCATTGCGCGGGCAGTGATTCTGGAACCAGAGTTGCTGGTGCTGGATGAACCGACCTCATCGCTGGATCGCACGGTACAGAAGCAGATTCTGACGCTGTTACGTCGCTTACAGCAGCAGCGGCAGCTCAGTTATCTGTTTATCAGTCACGATCTGGATGTGGTGCGCGCCCTGTGTCACCAGCTTATTGTGCTGCGTCAGGGAGACGTGGTGGAACAGGGAGAGTGTGAAAGGTTATTTACTTCACCCGTGGCAGAATATACCCGCGAGTTACTGCAGTCGGCGCAACTCAACCTGCGATAAAGGTTTCGGCAATCGCTACGCCCTGATTTTTCAGGCAGCAGTTGGTGGCGCTTTCGTCACGACGCTGAATGAACAGACAGGGCTGTCCTTCGCACTCGGCTACTTTGCAATCGACCTGAATATCCGCCAGGACCTCTTTAAGCTGCTGGAGGATCTCCCACGCCGGAATGCCGTCATGGCTGATCAATCGCAGCGCAACGAAATCCTGCTCGTCCAGCGTTGTGTCATCGGATTCGATAGCACTGTGGTGATCGCTGGCCCAGCGAAAACGCTGTGGCAGACGATGCACAATCGAAAGTTGCAGCATAGTTTACTCTCCCCGGATGAGTGTATGTCGCAACACAGAGCAGCCCAGCTGAAAGCGGTTGATAACCGCTGAGTCCGGACAGGGTTTTAAGGCCCGCCGTGTGGATTGCAGAAGCGCATTTTTGCGACTTACATCGCACTTCAGCCTATATGTACCGCGTTCACACGCCGTTAACAATCATTTTAGCTCCATTTTGATTACTTTTTTAACTAAAGATTTTCACAATATCGAAACAAAATCAGGCGGCGTGCAAGACGGCAGGTCATTGCAGAGGGAAACCACTGCGCCCGATTATCGGGACGCAGTGCGGGGACGTGAAGCGTAGAAAAAGAGCAGCAGAGAGATTGTCGCGCACAGTGCAATCGTGCCGACCATTGGCCAGGCGCTGTTGAAACTCACCAGCGACAGCAGCGCGCCGACAAACGCCCCGACGCCAAAACGCAGGGTGCCCGCCAGCGACGATGCCGTCCCCGCCATATGCGGAAACTCATCCAGAATCACCGCCATCGCATTCGATGAGACCATCGATACGCAACCGATAAACATCGCGATCCCCATCACCAGCGGCAAAAAGCCGAGGCTGAAGGCGCTGACCAGCAGCAGCCAGATCCCCATACAGAACTGTATCAGCAGGCCCATCCGGAACATCGCCACCGGGCCAAAGCGGCGCACGGCGCGGCTGTTAATCAGCGTCAGTACAAACAGAAACACCACATTGAGGCCAAAGTAGTAGCCAAAGTTTTGCGGTGAAACGTGATTCAGTTCGATGTAAACAAAGGGACCGGCATTGAGAAAGGTAAACAGCCCGGCAAAGGAGAACCCGCTCGACAGCATGTAGCTGAACGCGCGTTTGTGGCGAAACAGCGTTACGAAATTGCCGAGCGTAGTACGCAGATGAAACCGCTGTCGCTGCTCCGGCTTCAGGGTTTCACGGATCTGCGTGGTCACCAGCACGGTCGTGACTAACGCCGCGCCCGCGAGCGCCCAGAAGATGGCGTGCCAGCTCCACAGCACCAGCAGCCAGCCGCCGATGATCGGTGCCAGAAGCGGCGCAATGGTGGTAATCAGCATCACAAAGGACATCATGCGGGAGAAGTCCTCTTTCGAGTAACTGTCACGCATTAACGCGTTGATCACCACACTGGCTGCGGCAGCCGACAGGCCATGCAGAAAGCGCATCGTAATCAGCTGATCGATGGTTTGCGACAGCGCACAGGCCGCGGCGGCGCAGGCAAAGATCAGGGTGCCGAGCGCAATCACCGGCTTACGCCCATAGCTGTCTGCCAGCGGCCCATAGATGAGCTGGCCAATCGCGAAGCCAAGAATGTAGAGGTTGAGCGACATCTGCACGCTACCGGCTGAAACGCCAAATTCGCGTGCAATCTGCGGCATGGCGGGCAGATACATGTCGATCGACAACGGCATCAGCATGGCTAACAGACCGAGGATGACAACCAGTCCTGTTGGCGAGTTCTTTTCCTTACGCACACTTTCTCCTGCACGAATAAGTCTGGTACGGGCCGCCTGGCCCGCCCGGTTATTTTGTCTGCAGCTCTTTTGGTACACCGATGCTGGCGATCTCTTCGTCTGTCAGCGCGCGGTATTCGCCCGGTTCCAGATCGCCGTCCAGCACGATGTCACCGATACGTTCGCGATGCAGCTCAATGACCCGATTGCCGACTGCCGCAAACATCCTTTTGACCTGGTGATAACGCCCTTCGCTCAGTGTCAGCCGCACGTCTGTCGGGGTGATCACCTCCAGCTGAGCCGGTTTAGTCAGGCTCTTCTCGTTGTGCAGTTGCACGCCCGCCGTAAATTGTGCGGCGGTGTCGTCACTGACCGGCGATTCCAGGGTGACACGATAGGTTTTCTCGCAGTGATGACGTGGCGAGGTAATACGGTGTGACCACTGGCCATCATCTGTCAGCAGCACCAGTCCGGTGGTGTCGATATCAAGACGCCCCGCCGCGTGCAGTTTGAATGACATCGGTTCTTCAATGAAATAGATGATGGTGGGATGATCGGGATCGTCGGTTGAGCAGACGTAACCCTGCGGTTTGTTCAGCATAAAGTAGCGTGGACCGGTCTGCATCTGCAGTACGTTGCCGTCATAGACGACTTCGTGATCGGGCAGCAGTTTAAACGCGGTATCGCGTACGATTTCCCCGTTAACGGTGACACGCTGGCCACGGATCTCGCGATGGGCGATGGCGCGGCTGATTTCCAGTTGCTGAGAGATGAATTTGTCGAGTCGCATGAATTCGTTTTGCCTGTTACTGCGGAGGGAATCTGAAACGGCCTGGTTAACCGTTGAAAATGTGCGGGAAGTATAACGTGATCCGCGCCAGCCTGACAGCGCGTTTACCGCACTTTCATGGCATAATTACCCCCAGTTTTGCAAAAGTGAGCATCATGTCTTTTACCTTACGTCCCTATCAACAGGATGCGGTGAATGCCACCGTGGCGCATTTCCGTCGTCATCAACAGCCTGCAGTCATTGTGCTGCCGACCGGTGCCGGAAAGAGCCTGGTCATTGCCGAGCTGGCACGGCTGGCGCGTGGCCGGGTGCTGGTGCTGGCGCACGTCAAAGAGCTGGTGGCGCAGAACCACAGTAAATATCAGGCTTACGGGCTGGAGGCGGATATCTTTGCCGCCGGACTGCAGCGTAAAGAGAGTCAACGCAAAGTGGTGTTTGGCAGCGTGCAGTCAGTGGCGCGTAACCTCGACCAGTTCGACAGCGCCTTTTCACTGGTGATTGTCGATGAGTGCCACCGTATCGGTGATGATAAAGAGAGTCAGTATCAGCAGATCTTCAATCATCTGCGTCAGCATAATCCGCAACTGCGTTTACTGGGCCTGACCGCCACGCCTTTCCGGCTGGGTAAAGGCTGGATTTATCAGTTCCACTATCACGGCATGGTGCGTGGCGATGAAAAATCGCTGTTTCGCGACTGTATCTATGAATTGCCGCTGCGCTACATGATTAAGCATCAGTTTCTGGTGCCGCCGGAGCGACTGGATATGCCGGTGGTGCAGTATGACTTCAGCCGCCTGACGGCACAAAGCAGCGGCTTGTTCAGCGAAGCCGATCTTAATCGTGAACTGAAACAGCAGCAGCGCGTGACGCCCCATATTATCCGTCAGATCGTGGAGTTTGCTGAAGATCGGCTGGGGGTGATGATTTTTGCCTCAACGGTGGAGCATGCGCATGAAATTTTGCGGCTGCTGCCCGCTAACAGCGCGCTGGTGTCAGCCGAAACGCCTGCCAGAGAGCGCGATGCCCTGATTCTGGCCTTTAAAGCGCAGCAGCTAAAATTCCTGGTGAACGTGGCGGTACTGACCACCGGGTTTGATGCGCCGCACGTTGACCTGATTGCGATTCTGCGCCCGACCGAGTCGGTCAGCCTCTATCAGCAAATCGTCGGACGCGGTCTGCGGCTCTCGCCCGGCAAAACCGACTGTCTGATCCTGGATTATGCCGGTAATCCGCACGATCTCTTTACGCCCGAAGTCGGCGCGCCCAAAGGGGCCAGTGACAATCAGCCGGTACAGGTTTTTTGTCCCGCCTGCGGGTTCGCCAACACCTTCTGGGGCAAGGCGACCGAAGATGGCATGGTTATCGAGCATTTTGGCCGACGCTGTCAGGGCGTGCTGGAAGATGATGAGGGCGAGCGCGAACAGTGTGACTTTCGCTTCCGCTTTAAAAGCTGCCCCGACTGCGGCGCAGAGAATGATATTGCCGCCCGGCGCTGTCACCAGTGCGACAAAATTCTGGTCGATCCTGACGATATGCTCAAAGCGGCGCTGAAGCTTAAAGATGCGCTGGTGCTGCGCTGTGGCGGCATGACGCTGGAACAGGGCCGTGATGCCAAAGGTGAATGGCTCAAGGCAACCTATTATGACGAGGAAGGCACCAGCGTCAGCGAACGGTTTCGTCTGCAGACACCGGCCCAGCGCAAAGCGTTTGAACAGCTCTTTATGCGCCCGCATCAGCGCGCGCCCGGCGTGCCGCTGGGCTGGCAGAGCGCCGCTGACGTGCTGGCGCTGCAGCCGCTGCTGCGTCATCCGGACTTTGTGGTGGCGCGGGCCAAAGGTCAGTTCTGGCAGATCCGCGAAAAAATGTTCGATTATCAGGGGCGCTATCGCCGCGCCAATGAGCTGCGCTAGAGAGTGCTAACGGGCCCGGCTAACCGGATGCCGAACCCGGCTGGCGGGTATATCGTTTGCTACCACCTGGCATAACGGCTATACTGCCGCCCGCTTTTGCATGTGCATCAGCGGTATTGAATAACCAGCCTGTTACTGGGTCGCCTGTAGCAGGAATTAAATAAAGAGAGATATTAATGCTCACTATCAATGCAGTAGAACGTAAAGAGCAGGGTAAGGGTGCGAGCCGCCGCCTGCGTACAGCAAACCGTTTCCCGGCCATCATCTATGGTGGTTCTGAAGCGGCTGTTGCCATCGACCTGGATCACGACTCCGTAATGAACCTGCAATCTAAGCCAGGTTTCTACGACGAAGTGCTGACCCTGTCAGTTGACGGTAAAGAAACTAAAGTGAAAGTTCAGGCTGTTCAGCGTCACCCGTTCAAGCCAAAACTGTTTCACATCGACTTCGTTCGCGCTTAATCGCGAACTTCGTTGAAAGCAGAAGGGCCGGTTGCGAAACCGGCCCTTTTCTTTTGGCGCGACCAGGTGAAAATGACCGCCACGTTCAGTGAATGAAAGCCGGGCTAAGCCCGGCTTTTTTATTTGCTGCTGGTACGGCGCTGCAGCTGATCGCGCAGATTGGGTGGTGTGCCCTTAATCGTCAGGGTGTCCGTTGCCGGATCCCAGAAAATGCGTTCGCCCAGTAACATCGCATCGAAGTTCAGGGTTAGTCCCCCGCCGCTTCCGGCAAACTTCGTCAGCTGGCGCAGGGTACTGCGATCCGCCGGGAAGCTCTCTTCCAGCTCATACCCCTGCTCCTGGGTAAAGGCCTGGAACGTTTTTTCACCCAGCGGTGGCAGTTCGCTCGACAACTCTTCCAGCGCAATCTCCTCGCCCGCCTGCAGCTGCTCGTTGCAGTAGCTGTAGACCTGCTGGCGATAGTTCTGCCGCTCCTGCTTATCCAGTTCCGATTCGTTGCAGTAATCATCTACCGCCTGCAACAGACCGCGGTTCTGCGCCTTGGTGTCTAATCCCACTTCGGCACCCAGGAAGTCCATAAAGAAATCAGCCACTTTACGTCCGACGCGGCCACGCAGGAAAGTCAGATAACGGGTCGATTCCTGATTAGTTTCCCACTCGGTTAAATCGATGCGTGCCACGATATCGGCATGATTGATGTCGAGATAGTGGGTGCTGCTGATATCCATCTGCTCGTTGACGCGCATGCTGGACTGGCTGTTCAGCACCGCAATCAGCAGGTATTCCACCGCCAGATAGCGGTAGTGAATAAACAGCACCACACCGCCTTCAGCGAAGGGGTATTTTGCAAGCTCATCGCGCAGACGACCGGTCGCGGCACGGCTAAAAGCGAGAAAATCATCGTTGCCCTTACGACAATTACGCAGCGCTTCTGCCAGTTCACTCTCTGCATTGAACAGGCCATAGGCTTTGCTTTTTGCGCTATAAACCCGGTGTAACTCCTCCACCATCGCGTTGACCGTGTTGGTGGCAGGCAGCAGCGAATCGCGCAGCGCCAGTTCAAGCTGGTTTTCATCGCGTTTAATTAACTGATGCAGGGCAATCTGGTCGATATCCAGACTCATGGTAGACTCTCCTTTTAGCACAGGCGCGTATTCAAACACCGCCAGCATCGGCTTTCAACTCCATGCGTATAGCGAACGTGCTGCTTTCGATAAAATTGCGGTAAAAAGTGCGCTGTTCCGGTAATATATCGCCTTTTGAAATGAGCTTAGACGACGATATGGCACAATCATCCCGTTACAGTGACGAACGCGTGGAACAACTCCTCGCGGAAATGGCCCAAATCCTGCACAAGGATAAAGCCCCCACCGATCTCTCCCTGATGGTTCTGGGAAATATGGTGACCAACTTAATTAACAGCGATGTCGCTCCGGCGCAACGTCGTTCACTGGCACGATCCTTCGCCGATGCCCTTCAGGCGTCTGTGCGTGACGATAACGCCCATTAATTGGCTGATTTGACTTCATAATATGGTAACCAACCGGCAGCGCTACCGCGAAAAAGTTTCCCAGATGATCAGTTGGGGTCACTGGTTTGCTCTGTTTAACATCTTATTCGCGCTGATTTTAGGCAGTCGCTACCTGTTGGTCGCCGACTGGCCTTCTTCGCTGGCGGGGCGCATCTACGCCTATACCAGCTGGGTTGGCCACTTCAGTTTTGTCGTTTTTGCCGCCTATCTGCTGATTATCTTCCCGCTGACCTTTGTGGTGATGTCGCAACGGCTGATGCGGGTGTTGTCCGCAGTGGTCGCTACCGCCGGGCTGACGCTGGTGATGGTCGACAGTGCGGTGTTCAGCCGCTTCCACCTGCACCTGAATCCGGTGGTGTGGGAGCTGGTCATTAACCCTGATCAGAGCGAGATGGCGCGCGACTGGCAGCTGATGTTTATCAGCGTGCCGCTGATTTTCCTGGTTGAGATGCTGTTTGCGACCTGGAGCTGGCAAAAGCTTCGCAGCCTGAATCGCCGTTCGTTTGGTAAGCCTGTTGCCGCCCTGTTTATCAGTGCCTTCTTTGCCAGCCACCTGATGTATATCTGGGCCGATGCCAATTTCTATCGTCCGATTACCATGCAGCGTGCCAACCTGCCGCTCTCCTACCCGATGACCGCCCGCCGCTTCCTTGAGCGTCATGGTCTGCTGGATGCGCAGGAGTATCAGCGTCGGCTGATTCAGCAGGGCGACCCGGAAGCAGTGGCAGTAGAGTATCCGCTGAGCGAGATTACATTCCGTGATGCCGGCACACGCAACAACCTGCTGGTGCTGACGGTTGATGGTCTGAACAACGCCACGCTGGCCAAAGCGCTGCCGCAGCTTAATCAGTTCGCCAGCGAGAACGTGCGTTTTACCCAGCATTACAGCGCGGGTGATACGCCGGAGAAAGGGTTGTTTGGCCTGTTCTATGGGATATCATCCAGCTACATGAACGGTATTCTGGCGTCCCGAACGCCGTCGGCCCTGCTGGGCGCGTTAAGTACTCAGGGTTATCAGTTTGGCCTCTTCTCCTCGGAAGGCTTTAATCCGCCGCTCTACCGCCAGGCGTTGCTGACTGATTATTCACTGCCTGCAACCACAAGCCAGCCCAACGCCAGCACTGTGGCGCAATGGCAGAACTGGCTGGCGAAACAGGAAGGTTCACAGGCGCCGTGGTTCTCATGGATTGCCCTGAACGGCCCGGACGTCACCGGCGACAGTGCCAAAGCGCGTCAGCGCAGCTATCTGCGTCAGGCCCCGGCGGTTGATGAGCAGATCCACGCGGTGCTCAACAGCCTGCAGGCGCGTGATTTACTGAAAAATACGGTGGTGGTGATTACGGCGCAGCGTGGACTGGCCCTGGAAGGTAATTCTGACAGCGCCGGAAACCGCCAGACGTTGCAGGTGCCGTTAGTGATTCACTGGCCTGATACGCCCGCGCAGTCCATTGATCGCCTTTCTGATCATCAGGATGTGATGGCGACGCTGATGCAGCGACTGCTGCATGTGCAAACCAATCCGGTGAACTACTCTCAGGGTGAGGATCTGTTTGCTGCACGCCGTCGCCATGACTGGGTGGTCAGCAGTGAAGAGAATAAGCTGGTGATTACCACGCCGCAGGTGACGCTGGTGCTCAACAACAACGGCAGCTATCGCGCTTATGATGCGCAGGGCAACGCTCTGAAAGATCACAAGCCAGAACTGGCACTGCTGTTGCAGGTATTAACTGAAGAGAAGCGCTTTATCGCTAACTGATTAATAATCAGGCAAATAGTCTGCAGGTATCTTGCATTAATGGTGATAACCAGTAGACTAATCCTCCAGTGTTCGGCACGTAGCGCAGCCTGGTAGCGCACGGTCATGGGGTGTCCGGGGTCGGAGGTTCAAATCCTCTCGTGCCGACCAAATTCTCCCAACGTTTTGTCTGGTGAAGTCCAGAGAGAACCATAAAAAACAGTTTAAACAGTAGGTTGTTCAAACCTACTGTTTAAACTGTTGTCTAGTGAAATCCTGATTGATACAGTGGAATCCACCTGATTTAGGCATACTCATGGGCATACGTTTTTAGGACTGCCTTTTGATATGCCTAAGCCTTCCGAGGAACAGAATGGAGACTGCCCATGGCAAGACAGACCAAGCCCTTAAACAATACCGAAGTGAAGAACGCCAAAGCTGCTGGACGAGCATTGGTTCTTTATGACGGGGATGGTCTGGAACTGCAGGTAACTCCCGGAGGCTCTAAACTCTGGCGGTTTCGTTATTACAAACCCTTCACTCGTAAACGGGCCATGATCAGCTTTGGTTCATACCCTTCCGTTTCGCTTTCTGAAGCCCGCCAGAATCGTGAATCAGCCCGCGCTCTTCTCAGCAAAGATGTCGACCCTCAAGAGCACAAAAAAGCAGAGCAACTCCATCAGAAGAGTGTGAGTGAAAGTACGTTTGAAAAAGTTGCAGCTGAGTGGTTTAAAACCAAAGAGGCAGCCGGATTAACAACCCATACTCTTAACGATATCTGGCGCTCAATGAGTAAATATGTGTTCCCACACATTGGCTCTATGCCCATTTCCAGCATTACAGCCCAACAGTTCATTGGATCCCTTAGCCCAACTCATGCGGCAGGCAGACTCGAAACTGTTAAAAGGTTGAGTCAGCGTATTAATGAGGTTATGGATTACGCTTTGAACTCTGGCTTAGTGACTTCAAACCCAGCGGCAAAAATCGGTAAGACATTCCATAAGCCAAAAGTAAAACACCGCCCCGCCCTCTTACCTGAACAGCTACCTCTGCTTATGAAGAATCTCGCCTTTGCGAGTATTGGCAAACAGACGCGCTGTCTCATCGAATGGCAGCTCCTTACAATGACACGACCGGCAGAAGCGGCGATGACACGCTGGGATGAGATCAACTTCGAGACAAAGGAATGGCACATTCCTGCCGGGCGCATGAAAATGAAACGTATGCATATTGTACCGCTGTCTGAACAGGCACTTGCTGTGCTAGAAGTTATGAAGCCAATCAGCCAGCATAGACCACACGTTTTTCCCGGTTACCGCAATCCCCTGGAACCAATGAACAGTCAGACGGCAAACATGGCGCTGAAACGTATGGGCTTCAAAGATATCCTTGTTGCGCATGGTATGAGATCCATAGCCTCAACTGTTCTCAACGAGAAGGGATTTCAACCTGACGTCATTGAAGCAGCACTGGCTCACATTGATACCAATGAGGTCAGGAGAGCTTATAACCGTTCTCAGTATCTCGAACAACGAAGAGATATGATGGCTTGGTGGGGTAGGCATGTTGAACAATCAGCAAGTGGCAACTATAGCTTTTCATCAGGATTGGAAAATGATTCAGTAAATCATTACCATGATGTGAAAGTATGAAAAGTATTTGCATCTACTATTATACTCAACTAAAAGAGTAGCAACTAAACCTTAAGATCCAAAGACCGTGACTAAGCCTAATAATTTCAAAAGGAAATAGCCTAATGATTTATCAGTGTTACTCATGCAGCAAGACATCTTTCGAAATTATTTGTCCCTGGTGTTCTGGCGGAGTACCAACTGCAACGAATTCATGGGGCACAAAAACGCCTCCCCCTATCACCTCAGAACAAATGATTCCTCTTAATCCCTCTTTTTATCCAGAGTTTCAATATCAGTCAAAAGGAATCATAAAAGACTTATTCGGAAAAAAGAAAGAGCAATCCCAACTCAATAGTCTCCTGCAAAATGTCCTAGATAAATATGCAACATTTAAGGATCCTTACTTCACCAATTTCATCTACACGACAAAATTTTCACATGATAAGCGGTCAGAGAATAATCTGACTGAAGATAAAAGTACCTACTCTGATTTTGTTTTGTTTCGCGAAGTACTTGTTCGGAAGGGCTTTGATGAGTTAGAAGAGCTGCCAATGCTTTTGGACAAGCTTTTACTTACCACATCATTCAACGCTTTATATAGTGGATTTTCGAATGAGATCAAAAGGCATATCAAACCTACACTCACAGAATCTTTAAAATCATGGATTGAAGAAGCAGGAACAACCTTTAGAGCGGATCTATCTTTATTTCTATATTTTGTCTGGAAAAATAAAATAACCTTCCCTGCATTAGATTTCAATGAAAATGCTCAAAACACTCCAGGCACACCATCAATATCGATTGATAATGTTAGAAAATATATATCAATCTGTGAAACTATATACTTTGACATTTTAGTCGAAAGATTGGCTACACGCCTTGAGCACTTCAATCCCGAGAAATATGTTAATATGTACTCAGTGGACTCAATGAATGGTTTTGAATTTGAAGACTTCTTAGTCAAAATTTTCCAGACTCTTGGGTATGATGTTAAAGAAACCAAGAGAACCCAAGATCAAGGTGCAGATCTATTTGTCACTCGCTTTGACAAAAATATTGTTATCCAGGCAAAAAACTACTCTGGCTCAGTTGGTAATTCAGCAGTACAACAAGCTATCTCCGCTAAAGCATTTTACTCATGTGACGAAGCAATGGTTATTACAAATTCATATTTCACTAATTCGGCTAAAGAACTTGCTGAATCAGCAAAAGTACGTTTGATTGACAGAAATGAATTACAAAAATACTTAGAAGACTACAATCAAAAAATAATAGAAGAATTTAAATGATTTTAAATCTTCAAATATTAAAAAGTCGCTACTGTTAATTGTGTATTGTGTTCTGATTTAAATCACGAAAATAGATTGACTAGATCAATAACATTTAAATTTAGACGTACGAGAACAAAATGAATAGAGTTAATCAGATAGTTAGCATTCTTAGTAAAATGGAATCACACACTCCATTTGCGTTGATAAAATCCAAGAAAAAAACCTCAATAAAAATACAAAACTACTCTTTGCTTGGATGCTTTCTATGTCTTCTGCTGTTGGGGGCACTAATTATTCTATGCTTAACTTTTAATATTGATAAAAAGAGCGTAGAAATTTACGCTTTATTGCTACTTATAATGAATCATATCTTTGGAATTATATGCTTATCAACACCTATAGTCGCTGATATGAAATTCTTCTTTAATATGCGAAAGGAAGTATTAAACGACTTTCAAATAGAAATCAATCACGATGAGAAGAATGTTGAACAACTCGATCACTATTCTATTCCCGAGTTGGAATATGCAACATATTGGTTAAATCTTAAAATTGAACGATTTAAAGCACGTATATCAGGTTTCTTTGGTACTAAAACTGCCATTATATCTATTTTAGGATTATCATACTCTGCTGTACAATCTCTAGGTGGATTTGAAAAAATAGGCAGTATTTTATTTAAAGGATTATTCGACACTGACGTTGCCAATATAATTTCGATATTAGGTTTGTTTTTTCTTCTTGGCATTTCCCTTGGAGCCATTGTAATGAAAAATATCATCAACCATTTTGAATACTTAAAAAACATTCTAGCACTGGCAAAACAGCGAAAAAAAGAGTTCTCCTAAAAAAATACATCGGTCTGAATAATGAATTATTATATCTTTAAGCCTCAATTAAAATTTAATAGTAGGAGAGTATCTAAGATAACTTTAACAAACTCTCAATAATTTGCATGAACAAACAGCCAATTCCAATGCCGCTATCATTCGAATGGGATTCGGAGGTGAGCTTGTAGCCCACGGTATGCGCTCAATAGCGAGGACAGCCGCAGAAGAATCCGGCAAGTTTAGAATTGAAGTTCTCGAAGCAGCACTTGCTCACTCCAAGAAAGACGAAATTGTACCTGCGTATACTCGCGCAGAGTATCTCACAACGAGATGCACTTATGCAGTGGTGGAGTGATTATGTGCAATCTCAAAAGTTTAAAGAGGTTATTGAATTAAATCCCCTTCACAAATCATGTAGTAACATTGTTAGAAATGTAACGTATTAAAATTAATAGATATTTTTCTTAAAATCCAAAAATTAAGCATAGTTACAATACTTTTTCCTCCCCTTCTTCAAAAAAGCTTTGAATTTTCCTATTTTCATGAGTAAAGTTAATGTTTAAAGGGAATCGCTAAAAGGAGTATAATGTGGCAAATGCCAGCAACTCATTGAAAAACAAGGGAATTTGTTTTTTCGGGAAAAATGCAGTCAACATTAATACTAATAAAATTATCATCAAAGAAGAAACTATCTATGGAAGACCTTATACAATTCTAGTATTGCCATTACTTAACAGTAAAAAGGCATATAAATTAGTATTGAAAGAGGGTAGCGAAGTTATTCTAGGTCAAAAAAATGATTTTAAGAAAAAGTTAATGAATTCAATTTTATGGAGAATATTTACTCCTTTTATTATTTTTTGTGCTTTGAGCTTACTTTCTTTTTATTTTTCAGATCTTAGTATAGTTGTTATGTTGATTTTTCCTGTAGTATTTGGATTTATGACATATGCAATGAGTTATATTGAACTGAAGGATTATCTAAAAAAAATCGCTGATACAGTATCTTTTTTTAGCGGTACAGTTACGGCTTGTCTTGCAGTAATAAAATTTAATGTTGCCACCGAAAACCCAGCCTCAACTATACACAGCCCTTTTATTAATGGCATATTAATATTTTTTTTAGTTTTCTTTGCTTTTTTTGCAAGCATCAAATTCTTCATCTCTGCTGATGAAACATTTAAAGCAAGAAAAATTTACTTATCACAATTTTCAGCACCTAAAAAAAGAAAAACTTTTCTCAGAAATATGAAAACTAAATACCTTAGACTTCAAAGAAAGGTACGTACCTTCATGACTTGGAAAATTTAATACATTTTAAAAAAAACAATTTCTTCAAACTTTTGGTAAAGTGGAACGAAGCAATAAATTATAAAAAAAGGAAAAAGCATAACTGTAGCAGCAAGTAAACAAGATGCAATTATACTGATAACAGATACACTTTTATTATATCCAGCAAGACCCGAAACAAAAAAAGAGAGATAAACAATAAAAAAATCAATCTATAAAATTCACTTTTAATAAAAATACAAAAAATTTTCATAAATCCTCCTGTAGAAGAGCGCCTAAGCTTTATTGATAATCAATCATTTAATAAAATGATTGATTAATAGATAGCATCAAATTTAAAACTGTCAACAAAAAATAAGAAAATAGTGCAATTGTATTTATAGTCACAAAAAACAAAGCAAAATGGGGACTGCAATGCTTTAAAAATCATTATTCAAACCCTTCATTACATAAAAACACGCTCTCCTTTATTGGTGACCATTATACACTTTAAATAAAATCATGCCAAACCGTAAAAATTCCCCTATAAAACGAAAATTTTGACACGTTAATAAAAAACTTGGTTAGCCAACCCAATACCAAGGAAATATTAAAGGTAAAATCGGCAGACCTTCTACTACCCCGTAAATATTAAAAGCACCTCCGTCATTACATCAAATTAATAGTTATATCTTATCAGACGCCATTTAAATACCCTGTAGATTTCAACCTAAACGCATTTGAAACATACATGAGTCAGGCTTCTTTATTTCTTTGAAGCTATTTTTAACAACTATAACCTGAGAGATTCCGGACATTTTGAGTCAATGAATTGCCGTATATTTTTCAATGCAATAAGTTATAGTTAATATCAATTTTTATTTCATGGAAGAGAATTACAGCTAAAAATTCATGAATTTTATTGGTGGTCTAAATGTTTACAGATATGTTTTATTGCTGTTCGTGCCGTCCTTAGAGAACACCATACATAAGCACACAGGGAAAATATCGCACTCTATTATATAGTTTACTGGCTATAAATTACTACCATATAATATTTATCAAATAATCTTTTGATAAATTCCCTGTAATCTCATGACAATAACCTATGAACAATCCTTTGCAATCATGATTACTTAGATAAATATAGTTGACCAAGATTAGCGTTGAGTTTATTCTATATTTTCTTTTACACTTTAATATTCATTGAAGGATATTCAAAATGAGCCAGCTTTTAGATCTTACCTTTGAAGTAATAAAAAAAAATGTTATAGCTCAAAACAGTGCGGGTTGTAAGACTAACGGTACTAGTACTTGCTGTTCAACATACTGCACAGCAAAAAATTGTCGGGGTATTGAAAACGGGTCGGAAACTGAATCTGGAATGGATGCTTGGGATCAATACTTACAAATGAATGCAGGTGTATTACAATACTAATCACTCCAGCCCATTTTGCAGTCATAAATGGGCTGAACTTTTAATCACACTTAAATTGATACATTATGTTAAATAAAAAATTTTATTTACAACACACAGTGGATGTATACGTTACTGAACTGAAAGATGAAAAAGTTAAAATTACTTTTCATAGAATGACTACTCGTGAAAAAGTAGAAATCGTCACATCGAAAATAATTGCTGAATTTTTAGCTTTGTTAGATGGAAGAAAATCAGTCCGAGAAATACTAACTATGTTAGGGGCATTCGAACAATATTCAGCTAAAAATCTAATTGAATTTCTTTTAGGTCAACATTTGATTACTGAAGACAATGAAAACGTTGATTCAAAGTCTCGGTATGCTCGGCAAATTGCCTACCTTGATGATATGATATTAGACAGAAAAGGGCATGAAACACAAGAAATATTAGGGTCGAAAAAAGTCGCAATAATAGGTTGCGGAGCCGTTACGGGGAATATAGCAGAAAACTTAGCAAGAGCTGGCATCCTAAACTTCATTCTTGTTGACTTTAAAAATTTCAAAAAGTCTAATTTAAGCAGGCATATTTTTTCAAGAGTCTCAGATATAGGTAAAAATAAAGCTGAAGTCTTAGCTAATTATTTAAAGAAAATAGACTCAAGAATTACAATAGAATTTTACCATGAAAAACTTTTACCTAATTCCAATTTATCTAAATGGATTGATCAGGACGTTAATCTTGTAATTAATGGTTGCGATGAACCTTATATAGGTCACACATCAGTAAAGTTAGGACGATTTCTTCAAAAGAAAAATATTGCTTTATACGTTTCGGGCGGATTTGATGCTCACCTGATGAGTTCTGGAGAGTTAGTCTATCCTCCCAATACCCCCTGTATAGATTGCATTCAAAAGACATTCAGTAATGCATTAAGTGACTGGAAACCAATATATAGCAAGACCGATAATATTGAACCTTTAGTGAGCGACTTTAACAATAAAAATAATATACTTACGGATTATGTCATCGGTGGTCCTGGCGGCATAGCTTCGATGAGTGGGTACTCAGCATTTTTAAGCACTTTCAAAATAATTCACTTCTTGTCGGAAGACTCTCAATATAATTATTCAACCATCCGTTATGAATATCTTCCAAATAGCGGTGACCTAACAAGCTTTATATTATCAAAGCAAGGTGATTGTAATGTGTGTAATAGATAAGCTAAGATTAAGAGAAAGCATTGGGATAATATCTCATGAATCTGGCATAGATTTCTTTAAATCAAATACTCGTGAAAATCTTTCATTAAAAATTAATTTCCCTGACATTGTTAATCTTTTAAATCAGTTTGATGGTAAGACATCCATTCAAACAGTTTCAGAAAAGCATGGGTTTATTGATGTAAAACAATTGAATAAATTAGCTTCCTATTTGAAAGAACAGTTTATTCTCATTCAACAAGACATGGCTTACCCTATCGAACTTTTGGAAAATGATTACCGCCTAATTAATTTACTAGAGGATTACTTCCATTCTACAAGTGACGTTGTTAAAGCAGTAGAGAGGCTAAAAAATTCGACAGTAATGATCATTGGATTAGGTGCCGTAGGTAGTATCATTTCTGCTTATTTAGCTAAAAATCATGTAAGTAATTTAATATTGGTTGATAGTGACATCGTTGACTTGAGCAACCTTCATAGGCAATATTACTTTGAAAATTATGTTGGTTTAGATAAAGCCACGGTTTTAAAAAAAGAATTGAAAGGTATTAATCCAGACATTAATACCATTATTATTTCGAAGTTTTTAACTTCCGATTTTTTTGAAGTAACTCAATTACCAAATAACATAGATTTGATAATAAACTGTTCTGATGAGCCAAGTGTTGATGCAACAAGTAGAATTATCGCTAAATATGCCATGCATCATAATATCCCGCATATTGTTGGTGGTGGTTATAATTTGCACCTTACATTAATTGGCCAGACTATAATTCCATTCCAAAGTGCTTGCTTCGATTGTTTTAAAACAGCTTTAAATTCAATTAACGACGATGATTTGAAAAACGTAAAAGCTTTAAATAGAAATAATCGCAAGCTTGGTTCTTTCTCACCTCTATCTGGAATAGCAGCAAGCTTGGCTTCTCTAGATGCATTCAAGATTCTTATCAACAGATATGATATGTTACAGCAAACGAACAAAAGGATAGAATTCAATTCAGTAGATTTTAGTATGCAGATTATGGATATAACTAGAAATCCTAAATGTGAATGGTGCGGAGAGTGATCTAATGAATAGTATCCGACTTAATGGCGTTTCTACACATAATTTAAAAAATATAGATATTGAAATATATAAAAACAAAATAACAGCAATTTATGGTCGGTCAGGAGCTGGAAAAAGTTCACTCGCATTTTCTAGCCTATATAAACTATGTAGTGATGAATTTGACGCATTAGAAAATGGTTATGGAGAAAATCATGAATACGAAATAGAAAGTTACTCAGGTATTATACCGGCAATAGCCATTGCGCAATCGAATAATAATAACAACCCTAGATCTACTTTGTATTCATATTTGAACATTCCGCAAACATTATCGTTTCTTGCAAAGAAAAACAGTAAGCATATCCCAAGCTTTAAATTCCTAAAAATTAACAAGCCTGATAATGAGTGCCCTGTTTGCAAAGGCCTAGGTGAAATATCCTCTATTAATTCAAATGCAATTATTAATGAAAATCTAAGTATTGAAGAAAAACCCTTTTCTATTTGGAGGACAGGGACTTTTTCAGGTTTATATCATAATTTGTTACTATCTTATTGCCAACTTGAAAATATCAACATATCAATCCCTTACAAGAATCTTTCTGAAACTGTAAAGAGAAAAATTCTCTATGGTGTATCGGAATCCAGATTAGCTTTTAAATTTAAATATAAAGGTTCAACAAGACAAAGACGAGCATATTATGAAGGTGTGATGATCTTTGCTCAAAGGTTAGTAGGCCAAAAATCACTCGTAAATTCAACTATAAAAAATACCTGTACAGAATGTCACGGATCAAGAGTTAATCTTAACTATTATAGTAAAAATAATATCCGTGTTCTAGGATTTGATATGCTGGAGTTTCTGACGCTCTCTTTTTCAGACATCTTAGAGAGAATATCTAGCATTCCTGAAACTGATGAAATCAAAAAGATCCTTCAATCAATCTGTGAAATGGACTTAGGGTACCTTAATTTTTCACGTTCAATTCCTAGTTTATCAGGCGGCGAATTACAAAAGCTTAGATTTAGTCGATTACTCATTTCAAACATATCTGGCATCTTATTAGTCATAGATGAAATATCGGCTCAAATAAATAGGGAAGACTTCCCAAAAATATATGAAGAAATAATTAAACTTTCTTTAAATAACACCATTATTTTAATCGAACATTCATCGTATTTCATTGATAATGCAGATTACAAAATACATATAGGAATCGAAGCAGGTGATAAAGGTGGGTACATTTGTCCGTGTGAAGACATTTCACCAATTAAAATGGACTTGCAGAGGCGCAAAACAAATGATTTTATTGAATTTAAGGAAATAACTAGAAATAATGTCATTAACCAGGAATTTAAAATCCCTAGAGGTTGCTTAACTGTCCTAACTGGCCCATCTGGTTCTGGAAAATCATCTATTGCAAAAGTGATAGAAGAAAATGAAAATGCTATTTATGTTTCACAGAAGACCTCAAACTTCAGCGGACGTTCTGTTTTAGCGTCTACGATAAAAATAAATACTCTTATAGCTGAATATTACTCCAAAGAGACAAATTTGGAACCAAAAAACTTTTTACTTTCAAAAGAAGCTGGTTGTAAATCCTGCGATGGCACAGGGATCATCAGGTATGAAAGAGGATATGATAAAGACATTTATTTGACTTGCCCAACTTGTGAAGGCAGTTTGTTTGATAAAAAAAGCGAAGGTGTTGAATTAAAAGTAAACGGTTTGAATATTGTTGATTTTTACAATAAAGAAATAAAAGAGTTAGATTCCTTATTGGAAAAGTCCGACATACCGTTTCATAAAAACATTGAAACCATGGTTTCTCTAGGCTTAGGACACTTGAAATTAAATCGCAAAACTCAAACATTATCTGGTGGTGAATTACGTAGGATAAAACTTTGCGAGCATCTGTCCAGACAAAAAGAAACAAAAAAAATACTTATTATAGATGAGCCTGTAGCTGGATTAGATCCGGAAACTGCAAGCAAAGTTGCTGAATACATTTATAAAAAAACCCCATTATTTAATTCAGTTATTATTATTGAGCATAGACAAGAAATTATTGACCTCGCTGATTACGAGATCAAAATTGGCCCCTCCGCTGGCATATTAGGCGGGAAGATTTTATCACAAAATTTTTTAGAATGAAGTGCCTGATTATATTAAGTAAATCATTTAGAAAGCAAGGCTACTCAGCGAAGCTGAGTAGCCTTGCTTTTTCTGCTCTTCGATTGTAAAAGGTAAGTCAAACCCTAACTGTTGACATAATTTAGCTATCGGATATAAATGATTTAGGCATAAGGAATATGCTTATATATAGGAAAGGAGTTCCTGTGAATAAAATATACCGCCCTCCCCTTGCAGAAAATCTACGTATTCATTGCATCAGCGTCAGACTAAATAACTCAGAGCTAAATATTTTGGATCAAGAGCGTAAGCAACACGCTAAGGGCGAGTGGCTTCGCATGTGCCTTTTAAAGACCCAACCTCCTGTCGTTCCTGAGATCAACAGAGCGGCATGGAAAATGTTCGGTGAGATTAATCACAGGCTTAACGAGATCCTAAACCACCTGAATGCTAAACAATCATGCAACCCGCTTACTAAAACCGAACTGTTCGCCGTAAAGCGGCAAATCAGTGAGCTTCGCTCGCGCCTCCTCACAACCGATCTTTGGAGTAGTCATTCCCATGAAGGGCATGCAGAAGATCAGAAGAGGTAAGAGCTTCGCTGGAGTTGTTCTATACGCGTTGAAACCTGGAACTCACCATAAAACTGACCCGGTGGTCATAGGGGGGAACATGCTGAGCGCTTCAGCAGCTGAGTTGATCGCTGAGTTCTGCGCTTCTGCTTCACTTCGTACAGACATACTGAAACCTGTATGGCATAACTCACTTCGTCTACCCCACGGTGAATCACTCACGACAAAGCAATGGGTGTCATTTGCTGAAGATTATATGAATCGCATGGGGTTCAATGACACGCACCTCCGTTGCTATGTCATGCATGACGATGAGGCCGGCCAGCACATTCATATCATTGCCAGTAGAGTAGATATCATTGGAGGAAAGCTTTATCTGGGAAGGAATGAAAACTTGATCAGTACACGTCTAATCCATGAACTTGAAAAAGACCATTGCCTGACAAGAACTAAAGGCCCCTCTCCTTCGCATAGCTCTTCCCCTAACAGAATGCGCAAGAAGCTGTCTCGTAACGAGGAACAGAAAGAGAAGCGCGAAGGTCAGCCAACGCCCAAGACGTTCCTGCAGAACACTATCGATGAGCTTCTTGTAACTGCCAATGATATTCCTCGCTTCATTGAAGCACTTCGCGAGCACGACATAACGCCCTTACCAAACATTTCCTCCACGGGCCGTATGAATGGTTTCTCCTTCGAATACTCAGGTATAGCTTTCAAAGCTTCGCAACTCGGTAAAGGGCATTCGTGGGCAACACTGCAAGAGAAGCTTAGCTACGAACCCGAACGTGACAATCCTCTGCTCTTTGCTTTGAAAGCTTCAGCTATGGGAGGTAATGAGACGAGTGATTCAGATATAGAAGTTACTAAGGTAGCTATTACACTGCCATTACCAGCTGCTTTAGAATCCGAACTTACGCCTCCTCCTGTGTATGAACATAGAGTTGAAGCGCCAGAGACAACTGAAGTGCAGACATTGCTCGACATGACGCGTATGCCAAGCGAGCAAAACAGAAGCGCTGACTTCTTCATGACAAGGGTATTGGAGTAGCTCTTGTGTATCCCTTACCTGGCCGCTTTCACAGACCTGCTCAAAAAGGCAGGTAAGACGTTTCTCCACCAAAAGTCCTCATTTTCGACAATTCATAAAGTCCTCTCAGCTGAGCCTGAGTTATCTGAGCCACTAGTCAGCAGCGAAATACTGACTGAACGCATAGCAGTGCCCTTTCGATAACCGCCTGCCTCAACACAATTTTCAAGCCTAAGTCCTTATTTGAACAAATAATTGATCGCTTTTACAGATCGATAAATCATATATGATAGTCAATACCTATCAAAAAGGGATCATCGATCGGTACAAGTGATTTGCTTAAGTTTTGAACTCGTTCAAAAATGCGTCGTAAAAGCAGTTACCAATCAGCTAGTTATGAGCGACTTTAAATTAAAGGTGCATAAAATGGACACAGCGGCTTTGAGCGGTCAGAAAGTACGTAAACCTTCGTTCTTTCGTTCGATTAGATTCTGGATTGTTGTGGTAGTGATTTTCTGGATTCTGACTGATTCAAATCCCAAAGACACTGCAGGGTTCCTGTTCATGTGGACATTACCTGCCTTCTTCTTACTCCTTACGGCATATGTGTCATACACACATAAAAGAGCAAACGCGTCGACTATCGACCTGCTGAACGTCAATGACAACGGTCTGTGGATCCATGAGTTCCAGGACAGCAAAATGACCATTGATACGAATCGGAAGTTGCTAACTCTCGAAGCAGGTAAGCGCAAGAAAGCTTACAGGTTTAGTGACGTCAAAGGCTGGCGATATCATTTAGCCGTTGGAGGTGAAATCGTAGCTTTTGATTTAGTCGGTATGGCAGGAGCTAAAGGTCAAAACAACCTTACCCGCCTTAAAAATTTCGAAAACTCAGGGTTCTTTATCCAGGTGAGAGACATTGAATGCCCGGAATGGCAGATCAAATTTCACCCCCGTAAAGGCCGGTTTCACCATGAACGCGGGATCCGTGATACGGAAATGCAATTAAAACAGTGGTGTGAAATTTTTGATCAGACACTCAACAAAACCACAGCAACACAATAATTATCAATATCAAATAAGGGATTAAGAAATGAATAAAATTTCAACAGTTGTAGTCCTGTCTTTGTCAGTTTTGCTCACTGGTTGCGACAGCGAACCCTCCTCTTCCGAAATCCAGAAAGCTATACAGGAAAACATTGAGCACACAAACCAGCAAGCCAGACAGCGGTTCGGTGAAAACAGCAAAGACATGCTCACGACTCTGAACAAAGCTGAGAAGGTTTCCTGTAAAGAGTCTGAGGCAAAAGGGACATATCTTTGCAAAGTGGATACTGATATAACACTACCAATGATGGGCGAGAAACAAACCGTAGCTGAATTCAAATTCACGAAAAATGAAGGTAACTGGAAAGTATCACCTTAATTGAATCCAATAATTAACAAGCTCATTTTCCAACGAAATTTCAAAGCACATATTTTATGCGCAAGTGTTAGCACCAGGGAACCATTCAAAAAAATAAAAAACCAGAAGCCTTTCAAAGGTCTTTCCGGTTTGTATAGGGCTTAGGTATTGAGTTACAATCAGACTATCTTAAGACAAATGAATGACGCTTATTATGAACAAAATGCAAATCGAAGAAATGCTTGTAAAAGAGGGGTTTACGCCAAAAGAAGTCTCTGTGATACGTCAGCATGCTGAGAAAGACGGTTATCCTTATCCCTGGCTCCTTTCACAGTTAAAGAAAAGATTCATAGTTGCAATGATATTAATAGCAATCCTTCTCGCAGGACTCATTTATACTATTCGCAGTGGTACACAAGAAAACCTTGTTTCGTATTCGATCACGCTTGTAGCAGGTTTCGTTATTTTATATATATTCGTACCTTTGAAACCTGCATTTAAAGCCTACAGATTCATGAAAAAGCATGGTCACTCTTTGTAAGTGTCAGAGATTGACTTTATGGCTGAAGCGTCATTATAGACTTCAATGAATAGCTCTTTTCTGCTCATTTCCTTAATCCCGCGAACGTAGTCGGTATTAAGAAAATAGTAGAGCCGCCAGGCCTCAGGTTTTTGTACCAGACGCACGATGCCATAGAGAGACAGTGCCAGGTCCATTGAACTGTATGCTAACTGCCCAACCCTCTGATCGAACCCCAAAAACTCAGCTGTTGCTACATAACCCTGTTTGAGTAACCCAACACTATCAGTTTTGCCATACACCAGGTTCTCAACAGACTCCTGAAAGCCGTTGAGTCCATGCAGAACCAACATTCCCCCAAAGGCAGAACCTATGATTGTCCCTGACGCAAGGGAAGCACCGATCACTGATACACCGGCTATTACCTGCATACCGCTCAGCACTACCCCAACGCCATTAATCACATAGCCCCAAAAATCTCCATTCTTGACCAACTGCACCGAAGCATGAACGGCAGCTGTTCCTGCTCTAAGCATTCTGTCCTGAATCGTAAGATACTCATTTTCCTTTTTGAGGTTTTGGATGGATTCTTGGCATTGATCATCAGTGGAGCCAGAACGGATAACGTTAAGCTGAGCGTTAACGAAAGCTTTAACGTTATCCTGGAACTGTAACCTATTAAATCCGTCTTTAAGATAGATGTGAGAAAGGTGATTAGCATTGCTAAGCAGCTGATTTGCCTCAGCATGAGCCATAGTCAGAAAGTAATCCTTTAATCGGTCTGGTTTCCAGTAGTCCATGACTGTACCTTTATGTCATTATACGTATCGTTAAGTTTATTTAATCAGATTACCCATCACAGGGAAAGCAAAAGGACCAGCTATGAGTACAGATCTCTTCTTAAAAATTGATGGAATTACAGGTGAATCACCGGACAGTAACCATAAGGGCTGGATTGCTATTGAATCTTTCACATGGGGCGCGAACCAGCCAGGGAACATGTCAGTTGGAGGCGGAGGTGGTGCTGGAAAAGTTCAGTACCGCGATCTCTCTGTTCAGGCCCTGATAGACAAAGCAACCCCAGCAGTAATGCGCTATGTATCAAATGGCAAGCATATTGGTAAGGTAGAGCTTTCGATATGCAAGGCCGGAGGGAGCCAAATCGAATATTGCCGCATTACTCTTGAAGACGTACTTATCACTAATGTGATTTTCAATGGCACTACAAGCCGTGACCTAATTGGGGTTTCATATCAATTCCAAGCCTCAAAAGTTAAAACACAGTATTGGGAACAGTCAGCAAGTGGTGGTAAAGGTGCGGAGAGTCAATCTGCGTGGGATATTAAAGCGAATAAAGAAGCTTAGAGTTTACTTTTAATAGTGGTAGTAATCATTTCTTCTAAAAGTAATTCTTTGTAAAAGGAACAATTATGACCGGAATATTGCCGCAAAATATCCACACTGAACTCATTGATCCACAAGCACAGCGAGTTGTGGATTTTTTACAACAGATTGGACTTCCTTCAGATAACATAATAGCAGAGCAATCTGAACGTGCCATTATAGGCCAGAACCTGCCAAACTACATTCACTCGTTGCCTGCAGAGATTAAAAGAGACGCTCGTTATTTATCAAAGTTTGTCGTAGGTGCAGGTTTTGGCCTTTTTGATTATTCTTTAAACGCAATCTGGAATGAGGTTGTTATCGATCTCAGGAAAAAGGCGATAGCATATGGCATTGAAATTTTCTTTGATTCAGCAGTAGGTGGGAACAAAAATCGAGAATTTTATAAAAATGAAGATGACCTTGCTTCTTTAAAGGACGCTGTGTTATTGGATACTTGTCGCAAACTAGAACTAATATCTGATACAACTTATAAAAAATTGAAGCATATTTTAGATATGAGAAACGACATTGGTATTTCTCACCCGACCAATTACACTATAAATGCTTTTGAACTATTAGGTTGGCTTCAAACATGTATTCAGGATGTCTTAAACGACCGTCCAACTGAAGCAGCCCTACAGGTACAGGCATTTATTACTAATTTAAAATCCTATACATTACCTATAGATTCGAGCACTCAACAAAATATCGAAACAAAAATTTCAGAACTCCCCAGTCATCATGTTGCAAGTATACTTCGTACCACATTTGGAATTTATGTATCACCACAAACCGATCCTCAGGTAAGAAAAAATATTTCAATTATTGCACCTGCTCTATGGCAAAACTGCATCGATGAGCCAAAATATAAGCTTGGTATTACGTTAGAAGGATATAACACCAATCTGTACCAAGAGAAGTATGAATTAGGCGCACAGTTTTTCCAAGTTGTTAATGGTAATCCCTTCCGTTCGCAAAATGAAAAAACTATTATTATTGATAACTTATTGGACCAACTTCTTGAAAAACACGACGGTTGGGATAATTTCCATAATGAAGCGCCAGTTGCTGATTCATTGGCGTCGTATATACAAGAGCAAAATGACATTCTACCCAACAATGCCTTGAAACTTATCAAAGTAATATTTATGTGTAGGATAGGCCGAGGGGTCACATATTGTAATGGCGTATCACCAAGGGGGAAGGATTACTACGACAACATACTCTCAAAATTAGGAGATAAATATGCTCCTCATGCAATGGCCATTCTGACCCATTACGAACTGCAAAGGAAATTGGAAATTAGTATATGTAGACTCGAAGCAAAAAAAGCCTTGGAAATTGTTAAACAAAGTGTTGTAAATGAAAGAATAATTGAGTGTCTGGATTATTTAATAGGTAGAATAGTTCATAATGGAAAAAGTGTTTTAGATAGTGAGTTTAAAAATTTATCTTCACAATACATAAATTGGTCGTAACGTGATAAAACAAAGCCAAATTTTCAAATAAATTTGGCTTTAAAGTTCATTTTCAAAAATTTTAATTTTTAATCAGCCAAGTATTTTAGATGCGTTTTCCCTTGCGTTTATTCTTCATGGCTACTATTTGGCTTAAAAAGTATCGCTTTCTCATACTTAACCCGCTCCTCACGATACACTCCCTCGGCTTCCTCTTCATTGTCGATTGCATAGTGGATCAAAAAGCGAAAGAAAAAAGTGATCTCGTGCTCATAGCCAAGGTACTGAATGATTCTTGGAGAATTCGATTTTAGAGCGTTTGAAAGCATAGAAATGATCGTAATCATAACTCAGTTAATCAGCTTTTTTACTGCATATTTTAAGGAAATCACCCTATTGCACAACTGTGTAAGACTTGAATTTTAAACATAACCCTCGTCATTTTTTATTAATGATATTGACATAATAATGCAACATTTCTACTGAATACTTCCACACCACAAAATGATAAGTAAATGGAATTTATTGATTGAAATGCGGACAGGAAAAATATCATTAAAGATTATCCCGGTGTCTTACTCACTTGAGCACACCATGTCCCACAGCCTCGAACAATACGTAGAGCAAAAACTGCCAGCAGATTTGCTGGAACACGTCGCAGCAAATCGAATACCCATTCGTGTTGAAAACCATGCCGGTACAGACTTTTCACCAGATCTGATCGATTTCAGTTACCGTCATACTCGCAGAGTAGTTAATAGCTTTAGGCCAACATGGCACACGCACATTGACGAGGAACATAAGGAATCTGTCGTCCTTCGCATCCCATCTGGCTATGACTACATTCGGCATTTTTCATCACTGGTTTTGCATTACCTGAAAGCTCGCATATCACACCCACAGGATTTAATGACAATTGATTATGATCTGCTTAATGACCGCCGATACCCCGCGCTCACTGGGCTTAACACGCTTGATATTAAACCGGGCGCTCAGGTTGTGATTGGTAGCTGTGATTTACTCATTGAGTATATGAAAGATCAGGTTTTTTCTTTTGAAGAGAATGACTTCTATGCATGCTGGAAAGCCCAGAACAATGTAATTTTCCTGGGCTGCAAGTTTAGCTTCTGGGGTAGGCTTTCGGGCAGTATTGCCCGCTTTCTCTGCGAGCAATTTCAGCCATCAGAAATCATTTATTTTGGAAAGCTGGGAACGCTCACGGCACCGGCAGATATCTATCAGGAAATTTTCACACCCTCACATTATCAGATGTTTAGCGGTCTGACCCAACTGGGTCCCACTATAAAAATGGAGAATAGTTTTACCGCTTTCAATCCAAGCCAACGTAGAGGCATACACGCATCCGTTCCAACGATCATGGAGGAAACGTTCTCTCAACGTCAACGTCTTGCCATGAACGGCGTTGAGTCTATTGACAATGAAATTGCCTTCATTGCTCGTGAAATTCATCGGTTTAACACCCGAACAGGTTCCCGTGTCAGATATTCGCCGATTCATTATGCAACGGATTATCTGCGCGACATGCACGACTGGTCCCTTCAGGTCCGCCATGACCTTGCGCGAGGCAGATCTCCCTCTTCCCTGCATAAGAAGAAAATAATCATCAGCAGAATCGCTGGAATCATTAAAAACTATCTGTGGTGAATCATGTTTTATCAATTTCTGTCTGTATTTCTGAATGCTATTTCCATTTTACTGGCTAAGTTCAGTTTCGGCTGGATCAGTGAAAACGCCTTCCTCTTGATTTATGCAGTCACTTTTATGTTGCTGGCGCTGATTCACGCTCGAATGTCTGACATGGTCAGGTATCTGACAACACGAAACGGAATAGCCTCTGCCGTTCTTAACACGCTAGGTACCTGGTGTTTCTACATGGGTCTGGAGAAACTGACACCCAGTACGCACTCTTTCATCGCTCGCAGCTACATAATCTTTGGCATGATCATATCTGTTCTGTGGTTCCGGGAAAAACTGACTAAAGCTAAGGTACTTGTGCTTGTTACCTGTATTACAGGTGTAGCTCTATCATCGCTGCCAGACAAAGAGGGTACAGTTACCTTACAGGCGGTTATTTTAACCCTGCTCTCATCCCTGCTTTTCGCGCTCAACTATGCGGTGCTTAAAAAGAAGACTCAGGATATACACCCCTGCGTGCCACTTGGCATAAACGGACTGTTCCTGTTTGCACTGGCGATTTTCCTTGGTGCTGGTCAGGTTCAGAAGATATTTAACGGCCTGGATGTTCAGGGAACGACCTGCAGCGTATTGAGTGCAGCATTCATTTTTTATTCGATGTTTTCATATATCAAAACAGCTGGATCTGTCGACTTTCATGTCGCCACTGCTTTACGTGCGCTATCGCCCGTGGTTGTTACGCTGATTTCACTACCGTTTTACGGCTATCAGTTTGGCCAGTTCAAGCTGACTGGAGAACTGCTCGTCATCGTTTCGATTATTGCGATGGGATTGACACAAACTATCAACAGGAGAGTGAAATGAAAATTGAACGTGAACGCCCCTACCTGGCCATTTATTGTATCGTCCGCGACGGCGATAAAGTACTTATGCTTCAGCGCTCTAATACAGGATATGCAGATGGCAAGTGGTCTTTCCCTGCCGGGCACGTTGATGAAGGTGAGTCCCTGACATGCGCTGCGAGTCGTGAGCTGAAAGAAGAGACAGGACTGGATCTGGAGCAATCAGATTGGATTTTCCGCACTATTATGCATAGACGCACGGCTGACCGCCGAATCATAGACGTATTTATGGAGGCAACGAACTGGCAGGGTCAGCCTGTAAATACTGAACCCTACAAATGCAGTGCGCTGGAGTTCATTTCACCTGCCAACGCCTGCATTGAACTAGTGGATTACATAACCCCCGTGTTTCATTCATTGTCAGAAAATGTGGTTGAAAATTATCTTGAATGGGGCTGGGGCAATAATAATGATTAAGTCGACAGGGCCTAAATTCATTTCTGGGCGCATGGCGGAAGCATACCAGAACAGCCTTATGAACTATCGGGACTACTCAGGTACCGCAGCTGCTGTAAGAGACTACGAGCTAAAACTGGAAGCCAGGCTTAATGTTAAACATGTCATCGCCGTCTCCTCAGGTACAGCAGCAATCCACGCAGGGCTGGTAGCTCTTGGCGTGGGTAAAGGTAGCCGTGTCGCTGTACCAGCAGTCTGTGCGGTCATGACCGTATTACCAGTCCTTCAGCTTGCCGCTACGCCTGTTGTGATTGACACAGATGGCGACTCCTTCTGCCTTGATCCCGAACAACTGGAATCCGAACTTAATAATGGACTGGCAGCCATCATTGCCTGTGGTATGTGGGGTAATCCAGGTACGTCAGAAACTATGCTTTTACTCTCCAGACGTTTCGATGTCCCGTTGCTAGAGGATGCAGCACAGTCTTTCGGAGCCTCTACTCCTTACGGTCAGGAAGGTCTGAAGGGCCGTGTAGGTTGCTTTAGTACCCATGAATATAAGCTGCTCTCAACAGGAGAAGGCGGTTTCGTATCAACAAATGATACGGATCTTGCTGAGCGTCTTCGCGCCTTTATACGCCTGGGCTTTGACGGGAATGGATATGGCAATCAGTTCGGTGTGAACTATAAACTGTCAGGTTATCAGGCTATCGCGGGTCTGCATTCGCTGACGGGGCTGGATAATTACCTATCGTCCCGTGAGGCACTATGCTCATCATGGCTCGATTCACTCTCTTTGCTTCCCCAGCTTAAATCTTTGCCAGTTGCAGAGAACGGTAAAGTAGCGCCCTATGCATGTGCTATGCAGTTCAATGATAATACTGACGGGCTGCGCTTTGCGGCTGAATTAGCTGACCGTGGTCTACTTACAGATCCTTATCGCTATGAACTGAAACCAATCACCTGCTACCCGGTTTTCGCAGAGTATCATCCTGGAAATGATAAACTGTCTAAAGCGATGAAATTTATTCGTAGTCTGCTTATACTCCCTGTACATGATAATATAAAATTAGCAGATATCGCAGAAGGCTCACGATTGATATCCAGTTTGATAAAAGGCTGACATTTTTCTGCCAGGATAGAATTCTTCATTGGAGACTAACCTGGCAATGAGCAATCTATGTAAATGCCAACCAAACATTTCTGGTTCAATGCCAATATTCTGCACACCATGCTTAACTGACTCCCGAACTTTCTCTTCCTGGCTTACGTGGTTATAACTTCTGTTTTGTGTTTCGCTCACTCACCCTTACCATTTAGAGCCATCTTATTGAAATGCAATATCATTTTTTCTGGCAACCTCTAGCCCACATGAGTTATGATCGGTCTGAACTTACAGCTATGGTGACGATATGAATACTTTTGAAATTGAAAAAAATCTTGCTGAAAACGGTTTCAATGCGAAAGATATTGCTGCTTTAAGAATGCAAGCCGAAAAAAGTGGAACGACATACCCGGCGTTACTTAAAGAGCTCAGCATTCGTTTTACTGCTTCAATGTTCCTGGTAGTCATTCTCGCTATTGTCTGGATTTACACGATTATGTACAAGGATAGCCTCGCTATTACCTCATACTCAATAACAATGCTAATCATAGCTCCAATTTTCTACATTTTCACGCCGATGAAGTTAGGCTACAAATCATTCCGTTACACAAGAAAAAAGTGATTTATTTTTTATTATCGTATATTGATTTCAGAGCCGAATAGTCATTATATATTTCTACGCCTAATTCAAAACGGCTCATATCTTTGACACCCCGAACAAAATCGGAGTTAATGTAGTAAAAAAGACGAAATGCTTCAGGTTTTCTTATCAGCCTGAACATGCCGTACGCAGAGAGAGCAAGATCCATACTGCTGTAAGCAATTTCACCTGTCTTTTGATCGAACCCTAAAAATTTCGCTGCTCCGATGTAACCGTCTTTCAAGAAACCCTGGGCGTCGTTTTTTCCAGTAATAACATTCATCACGCCCTCCTGAACGCCATTCACGCCATGTAGTGTGAGCATTGCACCAAATCCAACACCTATAATATTCCCGGTTGCAGCTGAAGCCGCCATGACTCCAAACCCAGCCACCACCTGTAGCCCACTTAGTACTACCCCTACACCATTGATAACATATCCCCAGATATCACTTTGCTGAATGAATTGTACTGAAGCATGTAATGCCGCCTGACCTGTCCTAAGAAGCTGATCTTGTCTCATGAGATTACGATGTTCTTCTTTCAGATTTTGTATACATTGCTGGCATTCTTCATCTGAGGCACCTGAACGGATAGTATCCATTTGTGCATTAACGAAAATCTTCACTTCATCCTGAAACTGAATCCTGTTGTAACCATCAGACAGGTGAATCAAGGAGAGGTGATTTGCAGTACTAAGTAGCTGATTTGCCTCAGCATGAGCCATAGTCAGAAAGTAATCCTTGAATCGGTCTGGTTTCCAGTAGTCCATGGCTGTGCCTTTATGTCATTATACGTATCGTTAAGTTTATTTAATCAGATTACCCATCACAGGGAAAGCAAAAGGACCAGCTATGAGTACAGATCTCTTCTTAAAAATTGATGGTATTACAGGTGAATCACAGGACAGTAACCATAAAGGCTGGATTGCTATTGAATCTTTCACATGGGGCGCGAACCAGCCAGGGAACATGTCAGTTGGAGGCGGAGGTGGTGCTGGAAAAGTTCAGTACCGCGATCTCTCTGTTCAGGCCCTGATAGACAAAGCAACCCCAGCAGTAATGCGCTATGTATCAAATGGCAAGCATATTGGTAAGGTAGAGCTTTCGATATGCAAGGCCGGAGGGAGCCAAATCGAATATTGCCGCATTACTCTTGAAGACGTACTTATCACTAATGTGATTTTCAATGGCACTACAAGCCGTGACCTAATTGGGGTTTCATATCAATTCCAAGCCTCAAAAGTTAAAACACAGTATTGGGAACAATCTTCAACCGGCGGAAAAGGTGCAGAAACACAGTCTGGTTGGGACATTAAATCAAATAGAGAATTATAATTTCATTTCGTTAGATATTTTAAAAAATTTGTTATCTATAGCTAAAACGCAGCATAGGAATATTAAAATTATAAAATGCGGTATTTATGTTATTCATAAACCTTTAAATCTGGAGTCGGTTAGCTGATTTAAACACATTATCTGTTAATTAAGGATATTTTATGACTGATAGAAGTGCAGTGAATACGATAAGAGGTTATTTTTATCAATTTGATCTTACTATATTAAGTATTTTAAAACTTGAGTCTTTAGACCATGCTATTGAAGTTGAGTGTGTCGAGGATATCGACATCCACACTGCTGACGATATAACTGCAACTCAATGTAAATATTATGCAAAAACAGAATACAACCACTCGATTATTAAAGATGCTATAAAGCATATGTTATCTCACTTTAAAGAAACTTTATTGGGTTCAAAGCCGAAAGTTTTATACTCAATTTATGGGTATTATCTTTCAGGACATGAAAAACTAAACCTTGAAATTGATATTGAATTTCTCAAAAAGAACTTTTTAACTTACACACTTAAAGATGTAAAATATTATCATCATAAAGATTTAAAACTGTCAGACTCCGATCTTTCAGAATTTTTAAGACGACTGACAATTAATATTAATGCCGAAGCGTTTGATGTACAGTTTCAAAATGTCATTGAATCCCTTCAAAATCAGTTTGAAACAACAAAATTCACAGCAGAGTATTTCTTTTATAATAATGCTTTATCCATTATACGTTCTCTTGCCATTCAAGAAATTAAAGAAAAACGCTTGATAACTAAAAAAGACTTTCTCGAAAAAATAAACACATCAAGCATTTTATTCAATGAATGGTTTATACAAAAGAAAGGAATGGAAGCTCACTTTTCAAGATTACGTAAAGAGTACTTCACAGAACTTAATATCTCTCCGTTTGAACGATTCTTTTTGATTGAAATTGAAAACTCATCCTACATGCGATATGAAATAAAAAACATTTTGTTTGAAATCTCACGGAAATGGTCAAAATTATCCAGGCGTGAGCCCAATCCATTTTGTCCTTATGTTTATATACATGGTTTAGCTCATGATGAGTTAGTTTCACTCAAGGGAGAATTGGCAATAGAAAATTTCAAAATCATAGATGGCCATGACTTCAATGGTGCACAGTTTAGCATTCAATCTATGATTTCAAGTGCCACATATGGAAATGGAATAAAGTTAAAACTCATCAACACTCTTGATAATTTACAACAAGTTATAGGGAATATTAACAAGACAAGACGAATTTATCAATTCCACATTAATGATTATTACTTCGATTACAACAATCCTTCAGTTCAGCATATTAAAATTCAATTAAAAAAAACCTCAGATATTAATTCAATAATTTAATGAAGGTGAAAAATGAAACACACTCAGCAAGATGATAAAATTAACGCTCAAGTTATTGCTGTATTCCCTGATAAAGTACGAATAGTTGTTGACGATTTAGAGAATTTCAAACTGGCAGAGGAAACTCTAAAAGTGGGTTCTTATGTTAAGATAGCTGATAATGAAAATGCAATCCTCATCGCTATTATTGAGAACTTTCAAATAGCAGTCAACATAGATGGTAAGCGGGATCACATCATCGAGGCTTTCCCATTGGGTATATTAAGAGATGGAAAATTCGAACGTGGTGGAGATTCTCTTGCAATACCACCAAAGAATGTGTTTCCAGCAAGCATTGACGATATCAAAAAAATTTATGAAGACTCGGTCCCCAGAGAGGCAGCTTTTCTTTTCTCTACTTTATCTTCAAACCTGAGCGTTCCGGTTCCTGTTAATGGAGATAAATTTTTCAATAAGCATATTGCTGTTGTCGGCTCGACTGGTTCGGGTAAATCACATACATTAGCAACTATTATTCAAAAAGCGGTCAATGAAAAGGACGAGAAATTCTCTTTGAATAACTCTCATGTTATCATTTTCGATATTCATTCTGAATATAAGTCCGCTTTTCCGGAAGCGAATCTCATTGATATTACAAATTTGACTTTGCCATATTGGATGTTGAACAGTGAAGAATTGGACGAATTTTTTCTTGATACAGAAGCTAACGATCACAATCAAAGAAATATATTTAAAGAAGCCATAATAAAGGATCGCCTGGCTAAATTTAATGGTTCAGAAGCTGAGCGAAAAAACATTCATTTAGATACACCTATTGTATTTGATATTCAAGAAGTGCTTAAATACACTATTGCAAAGAATGAAGAAATGGTCGACACGGGTGAAGTGTATGCCCAAAGCAATAAAGAAAAGGCCGGTCAGCCTAAATTCACACAAGGTAGCCTGCATGGCAAGCTGACCAATTTTGTTAACCGGCTAGAAAATAAGTTAAACGATAACCGGCTTAGCTTTTTCTTAGGTGAAAAGTCAAAGGGTATAACGTTCGAAGAAACCCTCGAAAGTTTGTTAGGCTACAGTTCTAAAAAAAAATCCAACGTTACTATAATAGACCTTAGTGGTGTGCCATTCGAAGTTTTAAGTATCACAGTCTCACTAATATCTCGACTCGTATTTGAATATGGATATATTTATAAACGTATACGATGCTTAAAAAAACCAAATGAAAAGATTAATAATGACATTCCAATTCTTCTAGTTTATGAAGAAGCTCATAAGTATGTTCCTAATAGTGAACTTTCTAAATATCGTTCATCTAAAATCGCTATCGAACGAATTGCAAAAGAAGGTCGTAAATATGGCGTCACACTTTTATTGGCAAGTCAACGACCATCTGAGATTTCTGAAACTATTTTTTCTCAATGTAGCAATTTCATAGCTATGCGTCTTACAAATCCATCTGACCAAGGTTATGTAAAAAAATTATTACCTGATTCTCTCGGTTCATTAATTGATAAAATGACTTCTTTTCGTCAAGGTGAAGCCTTACTTGTAGGTGAATCTATTATACTACCATCCATCGTACAAATTGAACAATGTATCCATGCTCCATCTTCAAACGACATACCTTACTGGCAGCTATGGAAAGAAGAATGGAAAGACTTAGATATAAAAAATATTAAGAGCGAGTGGTACAAATAGTTTTCATTGCACCCTATGACGAAAAACAGGAAAGCTAGGTTTTTATTTAATCATTTACTTAGTTTTCCTCAATATAGATTAGATTCGTGTTCCCTTCTTCCTCCTAGTAGCTATTACTTGGTCCAATAGTATAGCTTTCTCATATTTCACACGCTCTTCAAGATAGACACCCTCGGCTTCCTCTTCATTATCAATGACGTAATGAATCATAAAGCGAAAGAAAAACGTGATTTCATGTTCATAGCCGAGGTGCTGAATGATTCTTGGGGAACTCGATTTAAGAGCGTTTGATAGCATAGATATGATCGTAAAACGATCAGCGAGTGAAGTGGTCAACAAAAACTGGCCACCGCGTTAGAGTTTTTCCAGTATCGTTTTTCCGATTCGTTTGGGGGTAAGCCACCGTTATATTCATGTGGCCTGAGCGTGCTGTAATATCCAACGATATAGTCCGTTATTGCGTGAGCTGCATCGCTGAAGTTTATGTAACCCGTCACTGGTACCCACTCATTCTTCAGGCTCCGGAAGAAGCGTTCCATTGGGCTATTATCCCAGCAGTTTCCACGCCGGCTCATACTCTGCTTGATCCGGTATCGCCACAGCAACTGCCGGTACTGCCTGCTCGTATAATGACTGCCCTGATCGCTGTGGAACATCACTCCGGCTGGCTTGCCGCGCGTTTCCCATGCCATTTCCAGCGCTTTCATGGTGAGTCTGCTGTCTGGTGAGAACGACATTGCCCAGCCCACTGGCTTTCTCGCAAACAGATCGAGAACAACGGCGAGATACGCCCAGCGTTTGCCTGTCCAGATATACGTCACGTCGCCACACCACACCTGATTCGGCTCTGTCACTGCGAACTGCCGCTCAAGGTGATTAGGGATAGCAACGTGTTCATGGCCACCACGTTTATAGCGGTGAGTGGGTTGCTGGCAGCTGACCAGCCCCAGCTCTTTCATGAGTCTGCCAGCAAGCCAGCGTCCCATCTGGTGGCCTCTCTGGGTTGCCATTGTCGCGATACTCCTTGCTCCGGCTGAACCGTGGCTGATGTTATGCAGCTCCAGCACCTGGCTTCGTAATACAGCCCGCATGCCGTCTGGTTTTTCAGGACGGTTTTGCCAGTATTTGTAGCTGCTACGATGAACCCCGAACACGTGGCAGAGAGAGGCCACTGGATAACGCGCCCTGAGTTTCCCGATTAACGAGAACTGTTCAGGGAGTCTGACATCAAGAGCGCGGTAGCCTTTTTTAATATTTCGTTTTCCATTTCAATACGTTGTAGCTTTTTCTTTAGCTCACGTATTTCGATTTGTTCTGGTGTTATCGGAGAGGCTTTTGGTGTTTTGCCCTGACGCTCTTCACGCAGTTGCTTGACCCATTTTGTCATCGTGGAAAGACCGACATCCATAGCCTTAGCGGCATCAGAGACGGTGTAGTTTTGATCGACAACCAGCTGAGCGGATTCGCGTTTGAATTCAGGACTAAAATTTCTTCGTTTCATTGGTGCACCTGTATTGTTCTGAGGTGAGCATATCACCTCTGTTCAGGTGGCCAAATTCAGTAAACCACTTCACAGGATAAACTGATAAAGGAAGTAAGTACTTGGGAAAAAGGCCTTTTTAGAGGGGAATTTTCTTCAGCTGAAGATCTAAAAGCTAAAGCTCTTAAAGCAATTCATGACCTTGTACTTGCCCGTGCAGTAGCACCTCTTGATCCTGTGGGCCTTAAAACTAGAGCAGTTGAGAATCTGCCGCGCAGTAACCAAACTTTTTCACAAAGCGCAATCAATCTGGATATCTCAATTGCTGCCGGCCCTGATTCAACCATTATCCGTCCTGCTCAAATGGACTCTAAAGAGCTCGAGGATAAGTTATCAAAAGAAGCTCTTTTCGGCAGGCATGCTATCTTCGACAAGCAATTTGGCACAAATGTATCGCTTGAAAATGGAGCGCTGTGTATATGTCAGACGCTAAACCGGGATCTTAAGAATCTTGTAAAGCTACATTCTAATGGCGATCTACTGATCTCATTACCTTTGTCTTCACCTTCAGGAGGCCTTCCCGCCATCATCGAAGAACAGGTAACTGAGCAGCTCTCAAAAGCTTTAGATTATGCTTTATGGATCTACTCTGACATCGATCCTACACAACGATTAACTCATCTCGTGCCTGCACTAAGCATATCAGGTTTCTCCTCAGCCTCATGGAAAACTCAGGCTGAGTACCTGGCTAGTCCCAATACTATGTATTCATCATTCTCAATGGGACAAGATAAAGCTCCGGTCTTCTTGAACCCTGCTCATGTTGGAAGACAGGCATTTACCTTAGATAAGCTTTTATATGTCGAAGATTTCATAGCCCTCTTACGACGACAATGGAAAAGTAAGTAAATTTCATAAGCACATGTTTTAGGCATATGCATAGGCATATTTAACTTATATATCAGTTTTAAATACCTTTAAATGCATAATGTTAGTTTAACTTTTCAAATCCTCTCGTGCCGACCAAATTCCCTGAAAAGCAGCCCTGAAGGCTGCTTTTTTCGTTTCTGTCATCAAACGTTAACTTTCCTCGCGCACCCCGCAATCCGTTCTATACTTAACTGCGTGTGGGTAACAAGAGGAGAGTTCATGACATATATTGAAAAAGACGATCCAACAGAAGCACCCGAGTCAGGCGATAAGCAACCTTCCCCGCCAGACCAGAAGTAACCCACGGGGCCGCGTCTGACGCGGCCTTTCTATGTCAGCTTACCCCTCCGTTTAACATTCAGAATAATCCCGTGTGGCAGTTAACATTCCTCTTACAATCAGCAGGTTAACAGCTGCATAATAATCTGATCTGCTTCACAAAACCGGCTACCGGCTGCGCTTATTCATCAAACTGAAACAAAAATGTCACAGAAAATGCCTACCCTGAAATCCCCAGAAATTGACGGATAATTTTTATGGCGATCAAAGCGAAAAGCCTGAAAGATGCAGAAGCGTTGCTGCACTCAGGCATTAGCAAAGTGGAACTGGCGTATGACATTGGCAGCGACGACTTCTTTCGTCTGGCAAGCCACTGGTGCGACCGAGGTGCACGCATCAGCAGGGGTCACCACCATTTCGTTGTTTCTCTGAAGAGTTTTGCCATTCCTCCCAACGACTGATTCCGGCAGGCTGCTTGCCCTGATCCATCGCGCCTGATTTAATGCCTTTTTGGTTTTGATGATGGTCCCGCATGCGCTATCCCGACCTGCCGTTGCCGCCTGTTGCAGGCGGCTTTATCCTTTCCCGACACCTTAACCGCCGCGATCCTTTGCTGGCGGTGGGTCACTTCGATCCGCAAAAGTATCATGATGAGCTGGCTGTCGAATGGGATATTCCGCTGCCTGCCCGACTGCAGCAGGCTGTCAGTAAACGGCGTGCTGAATACCTCGCCAGCCGTCTGCTGGTACGGTCAGTGATGGCAGAACTGGGTATTGCTGATTTCATTCTGACCAATGCAGCCGATCGATCCCCCTGCTGGCCCGCTGGCATTCAGGCGTCACTGTCGCACAGTGCAGGCATCGTTGTGGTAGCGGCAACCCGTCAGCCCTGCGCTGTTGGGGTGGATGTCGAGCAGTTCATGTCGGAGACGACAGCGCATGAAACGGCTGAGTTGCTGATGAACGAGCAGGAACAGCACCTGTTACGGACGCTGCCCGTCTCTTTCCGCGCTGCCGCTACCCTGCTCTTCTCACTTAAAGAGAGCGTTTATAAAGCAATGTGGCCGCAACTGCTTCAGCCGATGGACTTTCCGGATGCGGAACTGGTGTCGGTAGATTTCGTGCAGCAGCGCGCGACGTTGCGGCTGACTCAGGACTTCAGCAGGCATTTTTCGATGGGGACGTTACTGGAGGCGAGCTTTATGTGGCGGGATACGCAGGTAATGACGCTAATCACACATCGGCTTTAAAAAAACCGGCTAAACAATACGCGTTAAAACAATGCGGTTTAGCCGGGGGTAACACAGACGAAAGAAAAGATTCAGAATGGCAGAAACCGGCGTTTCTGCTGATCGCTAACGTAGCCTGGTTCAGGCGAAGCACGCCAGTACGCTTTTTTGCTAAGCTTTGCCAGCTGCCGTTAAAGTCCGGTGTCGGTGCGTTTCACCGAGTCGAGCGTGGCAAGATCGCGCTCATTACCGGTCAGCTCTGTTAACTGGCCTTCACGCATCTCCAGCAGCCGATCGGCATGAATGAAGTAGTGATCGTCATGGCTGATAGCAAACACCGTTTTACCCGCCTGCTGCAGCCATGGCAGTAACTCGCGATAGAAGATACGTCGGAAGTGAGGATCCTGATCCGCCGCCCACTCATCCAGTAGCAGCACATCGCGCTCTTCTGCAACTGCCAGCAGTAGCGCCAGTCGCTTACTCTGTCCTTTAGAAAGCTGCAGGTTCAGCACTTTATTGCCTTCAATCTTCAGCTTATCCTGCATCTTCAGCCTCTCAAGCCAGAGCTGAACCAGCGCCGGACTGGCCGCAACGCCTTCCCGCCCGATTAATCGGTCAAACAGATGTAAGTCGGTAAAGACCGCCGAGAACTGACTGCGCCACACGTTAAGCTCATCCGCCGTTATCGGCTTGCCATCCAGCAGCAGCGTGCCGGACTGAGGCTGATACAGCCCGGTCAGCAGCATCGCCAGCGTCGATTTCCCGCTGCCGTTGCCGCCAATCAGAAAGACCAGTTCGCCCCGGCGCAGCGTCAGGTTAACCGGCCCGACCTGGAAGCCGTTATCACCATAGTGAAAAGAGACGTCGCGCAACTCCAGCGTTTGCCAGTCTGAGGACGTGGAGGCGGCGTGGAATCCTGGCTGATAAGGAGCGAGGTCAAAGGCGTTGAGCTTACGGAATGCGACCTGGGCGCTGAGCAAAGTCGGTAACGCGCCCACCGCGGAGAGCAGCGGCGTGCGTAAAAACAGCAGCGTCAGGGAAAAGGTGGCGGCGACGGCGGTATTGGCCCAGCCCAGGCTGTTGGCCATAAAAAAGACCATACCGATAGCGCCTAGCGTCATGATATTCGACCAGTTGACCGCACTGAGATGGTATGTATCGGCGCGCACAATGTGGTGTCGCCAGGCGCGGGCATCTTCCTGATAAACCGTGTCGTAAACCTGCTGAGCGCGTGAGCGGTTAAGCTGTAGCTCTTTGCGCCCTTCAATCACCGTCTGATAATCACGATAGAGGTTATCTTCGATTTCTCGCAGCTTTGCCATGTGCTGGTAAACCCGCGAGACCAGCAGCCAGCCACCAACCAGCGTGACACCCAGCCAGACACTGGTTACCAGCAGCATTTTAGGCGACAGCCATGCGAGATAGATCGCTGAGCCAAGCGTAATAATAACGCCCTGAAAGAGCTCCGGCAGGCGCACAAAGGCCAGAGTAATGGCCCGCACGTCGCTGGTCAGTCCCGCCAGCAGTTGCGCACTACCGAGTTGCTCGATGCGTTCAATACGGGTATCGAGGATACGCTTGATAAATTCGCCGCGCAGTCGCCAGACAAACTGATGGCCAAGCATGGTCAGCGCCAGCTGCGAGGCCAGCGTCACCGCCATCAGCACCACCAGCAGCAACAGAAACTGCGGCAGTACCGCAAATGAGGTGTTAATGGCGACAATCATTTCGCGATTGATAAAGGCAATCATGCCGATACCCAGCACGGCGCTTAACAACGTGAGCGCAATCACCCCGATAAAAGGCCAGCGGAACTGGCGAAAAACAACGCTTAGCAACGTCATGCAGGCAATCCAGCAGTCAAAAAACAGCCTGCAGTGTAATGGGATGCAAAATGATAGCAATAGTTATTCGCACCACGCCGTAACCGGCGTGGTGGGTCAGAAAGCGCGTCGAAACGTCAGGTTATAACGCCAGGCACCTGCCAGCGGATGAACGCCTGCCTTAAGTGGCAGGATGCCGTGGTAACGCAGGCGCGACGGCCCGCCCCACACCACAATGTCGCCATGTTCCAGCAGCACACGCTGAGTCGTGTCGCCCCGTTCGAAGCCGCCAAACTGAAAAACCGCCGGTAAACCCAGCGACACCGAAACGATAGGCTGACGCAGATCTTTCTCATCTTTATCCTGATGCAGCGTCAGCTTCGCGCCCGGCTCATAGCGATTAAGCAGGCAGGCATCCGGATTAAAGCCAGGGAATCCCGCCTCAGACGCCGCCTGCTGCGCCAGAGTACGAAACAGCGGCGGCATAGCCGGCCATTTGCGCCCGTTCAGGTTGTCCTGCTGCTGATACTGGTAGCCGCGTGAATCCACCGACCAGCCAAAATCGCCACAGTTAGTCATCGCCACCGACATGCGATGGCCGCCGGGCGTAATGCGATGGGCAAACGGATTCTGCTCCGCAATGGCCATTATTTGCTGATAAAGCGCCTCTGCATCCTCACGTGCGCGACGCCGCAGGATCACCGCGCCCTCAGCCAGCGTCTCCTGCCAGGGTTGCTCTTCACTAAACAGATCTAACATCAGGGTTCTCCGGATTCAGCGGGGATCAGGAAAGCAGCGAACTGCGGCGACATCCAGCTGACAAATTTATCGCCCTGCTTGCTGATCAGATAGACCGCCAGATGCTGTTCGATCGCCAGCGCCTGGGCTTTTTCTGTGCCAAGTACCATCAGTCCGGTATCCCAGCCATCGGCTTCCAGCGCCGTGGTGGCGATCACCGTGGCGGAAACCAGTTTATGCTCAATTGGCCGTCCGGTAACGGGATCGATCACATGAGAAATGCGTTTGCCGTCCAGTTCATAATAGTTGCGATAGCTGCCGGAGGTGCTGATGCCGTGTCCCTGCAGACTAACGCGCGCCTGAACCGCATTCTCACGATCGGTCGGTTTCTGAATCGCTACCCGCCACGGCTGCTGCTGCGCATTAAGGCCACGGCTCAGTACGGCGCCGCCCACTGACACCAGATAGTTATTGATGCCAAGCTGCTCCATCAGTCGCGCCAGATGATCGGTGGCAAAGCCCTCGCCCACCGTCGAGAGATCGACATAGAGACCCGGCAGATCTTTCTGCAGCCACTGTCCGTCTGCGCCCTGCACCACCCGCAGATGCTGCAATCCGGTCTGCGCCCGGGCAGCGGCGATTTGTGCCGCATCCGGCGTATGGCCGGGCTGTTTCGTCGGGCCAAAGCCCCATAAGTTGACCAGTGGCCCAACGGTAATATCCATCGCCCCGCCGGTTTTACGGCCAATCCGCAGTGAGGTGGTGACAATATCTGCCATGTTTTCACTCACTGGCTGCGGTGACAGGTCACGGCTTTGGTTGAAGCGCGATAAGGCGGAGTCTGGCTTCCAGGTAGAGAGTTCCGCATCGTCTGCGTCCAGCTGCTGCTGAATACGCTGTTGCAGTTCCGCTCTGCGCTCACTCTCTACACCGGCCAGGCTCACCCGCCAGACGGTTCCCATGGTTTTTCCTTCCAGCACCAGCGCGGATGTGGTCGCTGGCTTATCACAGGCCGTTAACATTAACGTTAACATCGCTATAAACAGCAGATTAATCTGAGAACGCATCTTTCCTCACTTGTAACACTTTATTCAGCTCTGCTACAAAGCATAAACTTCGGGTAAAGACGTTTAAAGAGAGTTGAATATTTCTCTGAAACCTATCAGTATTCACCGGTCATCTACCTGTATCCGCCTTTTATCAGGCGACTAACGTTAATCAAAGTAAGGAGCGGCAGATGATCTATCTGATTCTCGTCATTGCCCTGGGGCTGTTTATCTTCAGTAGCTATAAAGTTTTGCACCAGCGTCGTCATCGTCACATGACACCCTCACGCCCGCGCCAGTAACAGGCTTAACTGCACCTGATTGGGGCAAGATCGCCCTGACGCGCGCGGCAAGTGTACCAAAGTGCGCGCGAGGTCTGTGGCTGTGAGAGCGGTAAAGCTGGCATGAATTCTGCACTGTTGAAACAGTGTTTATATCTGAGAGGTGCAGAATGAAAAATTCACAGAAGTGGCAGTCAGCATGGCATCACTGGCTGAGCTTTTCAGCCTTCACCCTGGCAGGCGTGGCATTTGAAGGCGCGCGATTCGGCAGCGTGGTGTCATCAGTGACAACCGCGCCGGAAGCCACGAAGTGGCGAAAGGCTGAAGCGCTCAGCCCGAAAGGTGACGCAGGAGCGCAGCGGTAACTGCGCTCCCGTACAACTCAGAACTGGTAAACCAGACCCAGTGCCACCACGTCGTCGGTATTGATACCGGCTGCGTCGGTGAAAGCGTTGTCGTCCAGCAGGTTGATCTGGTAATCAACGTAGGTGGACATGTTTTTGTTGAAGTAGTAGGTCGCGCCAACATCGATATATTTTTTCAGATTCTGTTTACCCCAGTTCTGAACATCGGTGCCGCGTGAGGTGACGTACGCCAGGGATGGACGCAGGCCAAAGTCGAACTGATACTGCGCAACCAGTTCCCAGTTGTCCGCTTTATCCGCATAGCCATAAGCTGAAGAGTCGTTGGTGCTGTCGCCGAAGCGGGTCGCATTGTACGAGCGTGAGTACATAGCCGCCAGATAGACATTGTTCGCGTCATATTTCAGACCGCCAGTATAGACTTCCGCTTTATCGCCACTCCCGAGGATGCCGGATGTTGCGCTGTTCTGGTCGTTGGTACGGTCAGACTGGAAAGCAGCCGCACCAATGCCGAAGCCTGAACCCAGATCGTAAGTTGTGCTCAGACCCCAGCCGTCGCCATTCTGACCCAGTACGTCACGGCCATTCGGAGACTCTGTGCTGTTGCCATTCTTGCCCTGATACTGGACTGCAAAGTTCCAGCCATCCACCAGACCGAAGAAGTTATTGTTACGGTAGGTCGCCATGCCGTTACCGCGCTGATACATAAAGTTATCTGCGCCGTAGGTATCGCCGCCGAACTCTGGCAGCACGTCGGTCCATGCGCCGATATCGTAGGCTACGCCGTAGTTACGACCGTAGTCGAACGAACCTGCATCACCAAATTTCACACCGGCAAAACCCACACGGGTGTAGCTGTCAGCCGTACCTTCAGACTCGGCGTTGTTCAGCGCCGCCTGGTATTCCCACTGGCCGTAACCGGTCAGCTCATTGCTGATTTCGGTTTCGCCCTTAAAGCCGAAGCGAACGTAAGACTGATCGCCATCAGAACCATCGTTATCAGAGAAGTAGTGCAGACCGTCAACTTTACCAAACAGATCTAATTTGTTGCCGTCTTTGTTGTAGATTTCAGCTGCGTTTGCTGATCCTGCTGCAACCAGCAATGCAGGGATCATCAGGGAGAGAACGCGACGTTTCATTTTATTACCCTCTGTTATGTGCCTTTATTATTTGCCACTGCTAACTGAATGATTAAAAATTCAGCCGGCAGGCCATTGTTGTTTTATAACGGGTAATAATCCACCAGGAAAATGCTACTAAATTTCCAAAACTGTTTCATACATCGAAACAGTTATTTCATAATGTAAATTGCGGGGAACTAATAACCAGCACAGATCGATAAAAAATGGCGCACAAATAGATAAACCCATTTTGGAGGCATTGTTATCAACAGGTTACATAAGAGCATTCCTAAGCACTGAATGATAAAACTTCTACGACGTCTGGTAATAGAATAGACCCCGCTATCATCATTTATTCCATTATTACCTTCATTCTCCCCGAATGAGATGTACAACTTATTATTTCCCGCCGGACAATTTGTCCGGCATTTTTTTGCCTGCTGTCTGCCGTTCCGTTATATCTTCGTAAACTTTCTTGAGCGGGTTAAATTAACTACAGCCCGTCTCCGCACATATTGTTAAAATACGCACGCTTTGCGCCCTGATAGCCCAAATATCCGCCATGTTAATTTATCACCGTAATTAAGCAGGCAGATATTTTAGCTGGTGCGGATTTTCAGCGCTCGCGCATCGATTCTTTGACTTTATTCAGGGGCTTAATCAGATAATCCATGACCGATTTCTGACCGGTTTTAATCTCTACATTGGCCACCATACCAGGCACAATCGGGAATTTCCGTCCGGCGCGGTTAGTCAGCTCGGCTTTCTGGGTTCGGACATAAACACGATAGTAATATTGATCACGTTTTACCTCATCCTGCAGGGTATCTGGCGAGACCGTTTCAACTTCGCCGTGCAGATCACCATAGATGGAGGAGTCGTAAGCGGTCACTTTCACAGTAGCCGCCAGACCGGGCCGGATATAGGCGATATCGCGAGGATTGATGCGCGTCTCAATCAGCAGTTGATCCTCCAGCGGGACGATTTCCATCAGTTTGCCGCCAGGCTCCAGTACGCCACCGACCGTGGTGACCTGAATATCTTTAACGATGCCGCGCACCGGCGAATAGAGTGTGGCACGCGTCAGCTGATCCTCTTTGCCTGCGGCAACCTGCAGTTGCGCATCCAGTTCGGCATTGTTTTTCACCTGCTCTTCGTGGGCGCGCACCAGATAGTCATTGCGCGCCTCATCGATTTTGCCGCGCAGATCGCTGACCTGACGACGCAGACGAATCACCTCAACCTGCCCTGCCGCGCCTTTGGCAACCAGCGGTTCCGTCAGCCGCAGTTCATCCTGCACCAGCCGCAGCGACTGCTGCAGATTACTGATGGTTTCGGTGAGATTACGGCGTCGCGACTCGTAGAGCTGCCGTTCGCGTGTCACCAGGTTCGGCTCCTTCAGCGTTTCGGCGCTGAATGTCAGCGGCGTGCCCGACAGTTCAGCCTCCAGCCGCTCGGACGAGGCGCGCAGCGTGCGCACTTTGGCCTGCGCCTCGCCGAAGTTCGACTGGAAGCGCGTCGGATCGAGGGTCGCCAGCACCTGCCCTTTTTCGACAATGTCGCCCTCATGCACGTTAAGCTGCTTGACGATGCCGCCATCCAGGCTGTCGATCACCTGCGCGCGGCTGGAAGGGGTGACTTTACCGGTGCCGACCGTGACCTCATCCAGAATGGCAAAGTGTGCCCAGATGAGAAATATCGCCAGCGCGGCGGTGCAGAGCCAGATAATCGCCGATGTCCGGCGTTCATGACGGGCAAGATCTTTATCAACAATAACCAGACTCATGCGGTCTCTCCTTTACCAGTCGATGGCGCGGGTGTCGTCGCGCGGCGCAGGATCTCGTCGCGCGGGCCATCGGCCACAATCCGGCCGTTATCCATCACCACAATACGATCGACCATCTTCAACAGCGCCGGACGGTGCGTCACCAGCACCAGCGTCCGGCCGCTAATCCAGCCCTGTAGCTGACGGATCACATGCTCCTCCAGCTGTTCATCCATCGCCGCGGTGGGTTCATCCAGCAACACCACCTGCGGCTGACGCAGGATCAAGCGGCTCAGCATCACCATCTGACGCTGACCGCCCGAAAGTCCGCGTCCGCCTTCGTTAATAATGCGATCCAGACTGGCGGCATCCTGTTGCACCAGCGACAGTGCGCCGCTGATGCGCAGCGCCTGCAGCATCTCCTGTTCGCTGGCATGGGGATTGCCCAGCATCAGATTCTGCCGCAGCGTGCCAAAAAAGAGGCGGGAGTCGTGCGACAGCCAGCCGAGCTGACGACGTAAATCGGTGGGATCGATACGCTCAATATCGACGCCATCGACAATCACTTTGCCCTGACTGGCCTGCGCCTGACCGGCGAGGATCTTCAGCAGCGTCGATTTCCCTGCCCCGACTTTGCCCAGAATGGCAATCTTCTCGCCGGGCTTAATCTGCAGTTGCTGAACGTTGAGCACATTCTTCTCATTCTCTTCGTCATAGCTGTAATGCACATTGCGCAGATCGTACTGGCCGGTGAGCGTCGGGCAGTGTGCCAGCGTGGTCGCTTCAGGCTGATCAAGCGGCTTTTTCAGTAACTCATCCAGCCCTTTCATCGCCATTTTGGCGTGCTGCCAGCGCGAGAAGACCATGGTCAACTGCATCAGCGGGGCGATGGTACGTGATGAGAGCAGGCTGCAGGCAACCAGCGTACCGGTGGTGATTTGCGAATCGAGCACCAGATAGACACCAAATACCAGCATGCCCGCATAGGTGAGCTGCTGCACAGTCGCGGCCCAGCCGGTGAGACGCGCCCCCCACAACCGCTGCTGATTACTGATTGAGGCGCTGACTTCGTGCGTCTGCTCCCACTGACGCTGAAAATAGGGTTCCGCCTGCAGCGCCTTAATATCCTCAATCCCTTCAATGGTCTCCACCAGCACCGCATTGCGCAGCGCTCCTTCCCGCAGCCCCTCTTTGGCCAGCCGCGCCATCGGGATCTGCACCAGCAGACCGGGAATGACGATCAGCGGGATCGCCGCCAGCGGAATTAGCACCAGCCAGCCGCCAACAAACGACATGATAAACAGGAACAGGATGACAAATGGCAGATCGGCCGCTGCGCCTACCGTGGTCGAGGTGAGCAGCTCACGCACCTGGTCGATTTCACGCAGCTGCGAGATAAACGAGCCGGTCGATTTCGGACGCGCCTCATTACGTATGCTCATCGCCCGGGCAAACAGCATGGCCGAGACTTTCAGGTCGATGCGTTTGCCCATGAGGTCTGACACCTGGGTCCGCATCAGCCGGATCAGATACTCAATGGCCGCAGCGATCAGCACGCCGACAAACAGTACCCACAGTGTGGACTGCGACTGGGCCGGAATAACCCGATCGTAGACCTGCATCGAAAAGAGAATACCGGCCAGTGCCAGCACATTACTGATCACCGAGGCCAGCGAAATTTCCGTGATACGGCGGCCCATACCGCGAAAATTTTTCCAGAACCAGTGTGGCTCATAAGGCTGAACGAATTCGTCGATGCGCGCATCACGACCACGCGCCGCTACGCCAATCACGCCGACATCGCCCTGGGCGCGTGCCAGCAGTTCTGCCAGGGCGGTTTCACGTACCACATCGCCGCCCTCACTGAGCCAGTAACGCGCGCTGTTGTCTGAATCGATGCTCTCCAGCACCGCCACGCTGGCATTTTCCAGCACCAGCACCACCGGGGTGATCTCCTGACGCCAGCGCAGTTTGTTTTGCGGCACCATGGTCAGATGCAGTCCCAGCAGGCCGGAGAGCCGTTCCAGCTGCTGTGACACCGGCAGATGTTCAAACCAGCGCATCTGCTGACGCAGGGTTTTGCCATCGGCAGGTTTACCGAATCGCGCGGCCACGCGCAGCATGGCGGCAATCCAGTTATCGGTATTCAGGGTTGATGTACTCATTATTAATGCCTTATCGCTATTGCAGCGAAGGAAGGAGATCGCCGCTGCTTTGCTGGCGATCGATACCCATGATATCGAGCAGATTGTCTACCGCGGCGGCATAACGGACGGTGGCGTCCCAGCCATCGTAAAGCGCGGTGATGCGTGAGCTGTCAGCCTGAAACACATCCTGTTCCACGCTAAGCAGATCGTTCAGGCTGCGCTTACTCAGGCGATATTCATCGGCGTAGACATGACGGGTATGGTCGGCGCTGGCCAGCTGCACTTCCCCGGCAGCCTGCCGCTGCTGCGCGCCAATCATGTCGGCATAGGCGGTAGAGGCGTTTTGATTGATGGCGAGCTTGGCCTGCTGAATAGCGGCCTGCGCCGCTTCACGATCGCCCTCCGCTGACTGGGTTTTCGCATTCACCAGGCCGCCCTGGTACAGCGGCGCTTCCACCTGCAACTGCACTTCATCATCCCAGTAAGATTGACGATCGTTTTCATAGCGTGTCCGGCCCGCCTGTACTTTAATCGTCGGCCAGTGTCCGGACTCCGCCTGGCGCACCCGTTCCCGGGCGGCTTCCTGTTTCGACTGCGCGCTGCGCACCGCCGCGCTGCTTTCATAGGCGATTTTGTCGAGGGTGATCTGCTGTTTAAGCAGCGCCTGTGGCAGTTCTGGCAGCGTGGCGGGAACTACGCCGGTCAGTACGGTCAGCTGCGCGGTGGCGGAACGGTGCTGGGCGCGATATTGCTCCAGCGTGGCCTGCATCGCGGCGATGCGGGTTTCCGCCTGCAGCACGTCGGACTGGGAATTAAGGCCGGCATCGGCGCGCAGCTTCGCGATATCCCGCACGCGCTTCAGCGAGGCGATATTGGTGTGCGCCGTTTCTGCCAGCGCCTGGTAACGTTTGACTTCGAGGTAGGCCTGCAGCGTATCTTCCGCCACGGTGGTCATCGAGTCGAACAGGCTGTAACGATAAGCATCCGACAGCGCGTGCTGCTCATCGATGGCGCTGCCGGTACGACCAAAGTCGTAGAGCAGCTGGCTGAGCGTGATGCCACCGGAGCCGTTATTGTTGAGGCTCCCGGCAGAGTCAGTCTGATGCGAGCGTCCCGCGGCGCCCTGCAGTGAGATCTGCGGATACCAGGCACTGCGGGCGGCATCAAGATCCCCCTCACCGATGTGGATCTGTGCCGCCGCTTCCGAGATTTTCGGATTGCGGGCGAAGGCCCGAAGAATGGCGTCGCGCAGCGTTAAGCTGGCAATCTGCTCTTCGGTGGGCGCGGCGCGCCAGTTAAATTCGGCTTTAGGTAACGGGGCGGCAAAGGCCGCGTGTACTGCAACGCCACTCAGGGCGCACAACAAAAAAGTTAATCGCGCTTTGTTCATTATCCATACCAACAGGGGTTCTTATCATCATGGTGTTTTTCCTGGTGAACAAAGCGAGCAAAAAGGGGTGCCACTCAGCGTCTGACGCATTTATTGCATTATTTTATTTATGGTTCGCAAGCGAGACGCTAAACGACCTTTAACATTATTAGAACATATCCCGGGCTTATTCCTGCTAAAAACAGATGAAATCGTTAATATTTCTCCTGAGAGGACAAAAAAAAACACTAAATGTATCCACGCCAATCCAGACAGACTTAACAGACCTGTCCGGAAGGCAGTACGTTTACTAATGTGTCAGCGTCAGACCAGGGGATGTGCTGCAGGATGCTGCAGCAGGTGATCGGCAAGCGTATAAGGACTATCAGAGAACAGATGGCTTTCCTGCGGTGTAGCGGCGGCAGTGGATGCCTGCGCCACGTGCGCGGTTTCGGCCTGCTGTGTCAGGCTGACCGTCTCCAGCAGTTGATCCACTGTGTGCCCCTCCAGCGGGGTGGCACTGTCCGTATGTGATGCCACCTGCACCGTCTGGCTGGCACTGGCCAGATTACCGGCGCTGTCTTTGCCGCTGACTGTCATCTGGTACTCACCATCGTCCAGCGGTGCCAGTTGCCCGGCCAGAATGGTCAGCGCCCAGCCGCCATCGGCTTTGACACTGGCGCTGTAGTGCTGATCGCCCAGCGTTAATTCGACAAGGCTGCCCGGTTGCAGATGACTGGAGCTGCCCTGTATCAGATGCCAGCTGTTGACATCGGCAGCATCAATTTTGTTATCACCAAAAGCCGTGTCCAGGGTCAGCGTCGGTCGCTGATGCACGGCTACGGTAAACAGTTGATCACTGGTCTGGGTGTCGCTGTTGCCATATTCATCCCAGCGGTGAAAGGTGGCGGCGACCGGGCCATCCGGCAGTGCCAGCAGCTCGCTGGAGGTCAGTGTTACCATACCTTTGGCATCGGGCTGGTAGGTTTTACCGTTGATCTCCAGGGTGTTGGCGCCTTCAACGTAGAAGCTCAGATCGTGCTGCGCCTCCTGATAGTTAAGCGTCATGTCACCGCCGATATCCATTTCAGTGTAGATCGGAATAAAACCGGTGTGGATATTCAGCTCATGCGTGACGTTGGTGTAGTTGTTGGCCCCGTCGATCGACCAGGCGCGGATTTCCCCAACGTTGATAAAAGCGTGCACATCCGCTGCCGGGATCACCACCTGCCAGTGTCCATCTTCGGCTATCGTGGTGGCATAATCTTTCTGATTGGCACCGTTGATCACCAGCCGATGGCCCGGCATCACGGTGGAGAGCGTGCCGCTCAGTAGCAGATCCTGCTGGCTTTCTGCCAGGTTTATCACATCGTCCGCAGTGACCTTGTCGAAGGTAATTTTTGGCAGGCTACTCAGATGGGTGATCAGCGTCAGATCGTGATATTCGGTGGCGCTGTTTCCATTGGGATCGGTTGCCGTGACTTTCAGGCTGTAGACCCCGTCTTTCAGCGCCTGCATATCGCTTTCATTAAATGTGCCATACCACTTACCGTCGTTTCCCATGCTGGCGGTGGTGGTTTGCGTCCCCAGCGTCAGTGTCAGCTTCGACCCCACCGGCAAGTGCGTTGCGCTGCCGCTGATCTCAACGCCATAAATGCTCTCAGCAATACTCACCGCGTTATCGCCACTGACCTTGTCCACGCTCAGGGTAGGTTTGATCGTGCGGTCGACATAGAGGCCAAAATCAACGGTCGTTGCCGTGCTTTGCCCTGCTTTATCGGTAATGGTCAGCGTGAGCGTGTGATTGCCATCCGGTACGCCTTTCAGCGCGTCGGCCGGCATAGAAGCATTCCAGTAGCCCCACTGATTAACGGTGCTGTGCCAGCTTTGATCGTTGAAGGTCAGCGTGACGGTGGAACCCGCTTCTCCTTCCGCACGGCCGCGCAGATGCACCGGTTTTTCCGCTTCCCAGCCGGCGATCACACCATCACTGGCGATCGCTTCATAGGGCCGCAGCGCGGCGGGCGGTGAACTCTTCACCGTAGCCAGAGTGTTGTCGTTGAGCGGGCTGCTATGCAGTGAGGCCGTGGAGAGCAGGGTGTCAGGCAGGCTCTGACCCGGCGTGGCGAAGGGAAGGCTCAGACTTTGCGTGGCGGCTGGCGCAATGGCGGGCACAGCACTATCGGCAACGGCAAAGTCGCTGACTGCCGTCTGGAAAATGGATTCGAGCCGGATGGTACGAAGCGTATCGCGTGATGTCATAGGTAACCTCAGTTCAGAACAGAAACGCAGACAAAAACCATCGGATAAACCGATCGTTAAGCCTGACGACATGATAGTGGGACAGCTGAAGCTGCCCGTTTCCGCTGGTCGGAACCGGTTACCCGCAGGTAACAAGGATTGATAAACAGGACGCTAATAAAAGCGACAAATAGAGCCAGAATGCTGATTTTACGGCGTGACGCCGTTTGTTGCGCCTACCCTAATCTTTCATTCTGCTAATGAATAGTGGCGATAATCTGGAAAATAGAATTATCACGTGACTAAAACAAAAAAAGCGGGTGCTTTCGCACCCGCTCTATTCATCTTCTGAACTGACCTTTCAGTCACTACACAACATGGACCTGCAGGTTCTGCTGCACCAGCACATCGCCCAGGGTGTTATCACTGGTCAGCGCCGAGTTGTGGTAGATCTCAAACACTCTGCCCTCAACGGTACGCTCGCCGGTCACTTCCCAGATTCCGCCGTTGCTGTTAGCCAGTGTCACCTGGCTGCCATCTGCGCCTTTGATCAGCAAATCGTCACTCTGTTTATCCGTGATATTGAGTGCTTCATTGAGATCGAGCTTCACGGAGTTGGTGCCGGTTTTACCCAAATCGAGCACCTCAATGTGTTCGACCTTCAGGCCCAGCGCGGTGAGATCCAGACTGAGATACTCCCCGTTCAGCACCAGGGTATCGGTGCCTGCGCCGCCATCAATATGGGTAAAGTCAAGGTCACTGACCGTCACGATATCCGCCCCGCTGCTGCCGGTCACTGTAGCCCCCTCAATGGTGCTGCCATCGGCCAGCGTAATCACGACGCCGCCGATGGTGTAACCCGCCTCCTCTGCCGGTGCCGCTGCAATTGCGGCGTCATTTGCCGCCGCGTTTTCACTGCTGCCGACTGGCGTCACGGTATCCGCTTCAGTAATCAGCGTGGACGCCACCGCCACATGGGCACTGCTCTCGTCGCTGCTGGTGCTGCTGTTATGCTGCGTCTCCGCGCTGGCGACAGTGGCGCTGTCATCCGCCACCGAGAACAGCGCAACCGATTCGTTTGCCGCCAGCGTGACCGGCAGCAGCGAACCCAGTAACAGGGTATTGGTGGTGGAATAGCTGTTACCGGCCGCGTCGGTAATCGAGACTTTCGCCCGCGTTCCCAGCGACAGCAGCAGGCCACCCACCGACAGCAGTGAAGGCGAGAAGTTAACCGCGTAACGCCCCAGCGCATCGGTCGTGGTGTTCAGCGTCGGGCCGTTGTTGCCGTTGGAGAGCAGCAGCGTAACGCTCACTTTCGAGCCCTGTGCGGCATTCAGCGATCCCCCCTGCACCACCAGACCCGCCAGTAAGGAACCGACGATGCTCAGCACCGGATCGACTCCGACCAGCGGCTGATTGTGCGACAGCGCGGTAAAGCTGCTGGTACTGGTTGCGGTGTTGCCGCCAATGTCCGCCACCGTGACGGTCAGTGGATGGCTGCCATCAGCGATCCCTTTCAGCGTCGCTGACGGCACGCTGATGCTCCAGGCGCCATTCGCACCAATGGTGGTGGTAAAGATATTGCCCGCCACGTTCACCGTCACCGTGCCGCCCGCCGCGTTGGTGCTGGTCCCTCTGATGGTTTCAGCACTATTGGCTTCCGCAATGTTGAGGTAGCCATCGCCGCCAAAGAAGCTGTTGACGCTGAGCGTCGGCGTGGTGTGACTGACCACACCCAGCGACGCCGAGGTGTTGCCAATGCTGCCCGCACCGTTGGTAACGCTGGCGGTGACGGTCTGCAGGCCGTCAGTAATGGCAGCAAGGTTAGCCGCCGGCACAGAGAGGCTCCAGTTGCCGTTGCTGCTTACCGTCGTGCTGTAAGTCTGACCACCCAGCGTGACGCGCACGACCGATCCCTCGGCGTTGCTGGCGGTACCGCTGATAGTCTGCGCCGTTTTGACATCTGCCGCACTCAGCGCACTGTCACCAAACAGCGAGGTAATGGCGACCACCGGCGTCGACTGACTGATGACGCTCAGCGTTCCGCTGCTGTTTGCCACGTTTCCATAGGCATCGGTGCCGGTGACCGTGACGGTTTTACTGCCGTCAGTGATAGCAACAAGATCCGCTTTCGGGACGGTAATACTCCAGTTGCCGCCGCTGACCACTTTGGTGGTGTAGGTCAGGCCATTCAGCGTGGCGCTGACGGTTGAACCGGCTGAGAGGCTGGACGTCCCGCTCAGGGTCTGGTTAGAGGCCAGATCCGCGGCGCTCAGCACGCCATCGCCAAACACCGTATTCACCGACAGCGTCGGCTGGAACAGTCCCAGTGACACGCCCGCGCTGGTGCTGCTGACGTTACCGACCGGATCGGTAACGGCCGCGCTGACGGTGAAGTTACCGTTCAGCAGCGTTGACAAAATCGCTGGCGAGACGGCGGTTGAGAAACTGCCATCCGCGTTGACCTGCGCGTTGACGGTGGTGTTGCCAATCGCCAGCCTGACGCTGCTGCCCGCAGCCAGCCCGGAGACGGTACCACTGATGGTCTGAGTGACCAGTGACTCCGCCAGGTTCAGCACGCCGTCGCCAAACAGCGGATTGAGGGTGACTTTCGGCAGGTTGTGAATACCGACCAGTGCCCCGGCCGTGATGCTGCTGGTGTTACCCGCGCTGTCGGTGACGCTGATGCCCACGGTCAGATTGCCATCTGCAATCCCCTGCAACAGCGCTGGCGTCAGCGAGACGTTAAAGTTGCCATTGGCATCGGTCGCCGTCACCAACTGCTGTGAACCTACCGACACCACCACGCGCGATCCCGCTTCCGCGCCGCCAATCACCCCACCGATCACCTGGGTGACCAGCGCATCCGCCACGTTCAGCAGACCGTCGCCAAACAGCGGATTCACGGTGATGGTCGGCAGCAGCGTATCGACCCGGATACCGGCGCTGGTGCTGGCGGTATTGCCCGCCGCATCCGTTACCGACGCGTCCACCGTCAGGTTGCCCTGCGCCAGCGTGCCCAGAATATCTGGTGTCACCGTGGCACTGAACGCCCCGCCCGCACCCACGGTGGCGGTCACCTGGCTGTTGCCAACCGAGAGCGTCACCACACTGCCCTGCGCAACGTTGTTCACCACCCCGCTGATCACCTGTCCGGTGGCGATATCGGCCAGGTTCAGCACCCCATCACCAAACAGTGAGGTCAGCGAGATAGATGGCGTCTGAGTAAAGATGCCGATGGATGCGCTGCTGGAGGCGACGTTACCCGCCACGTCTCTGACGCTGACGCCCAGCGTCAGATTGCCATCCAGCAGAGAGGTCAGATCGCTGCCCGGCAGGCTAACGCTCCACACTCCACCCGCCTGCACCGTCGTGCTGTAACTCTTGCTGCCAAAGGTGACCGTTACCTGGGAACCCACTGCCGCATTTTCTATCACGCCACTGACCAGCTGTCCGGCAGCGGCTTCCGCAATGTTCAGCAGGTTATCACCGCCAAACAGCCCGGTGAGCGCACCAACCACCGGCACCGCATCGACAATCGCCGTGACGGTTTCACCGACGGTGCGGGTGTTGCCCGCGGCATCGGTCAGGGTGACGTCAAGCGCAAGATTGCCATCGCTTAACAGGCCCAGCACCGAAGGCGGCACCACGATGGCCCATTTACCCTCCTGGCCCACTGACGCAGAGAGCGTTGTGCCGCCCAGCACCACCGATACCGTGGCACCCACACCCGCCGAGGTCGCAACCCCGGAAATGGTCTGTGCCACCGTGGTATCCAGTGCGCTGAGCGTGCCGTCGCCGAACACCGAATCGACCACCAGCGTCAGCGCACTGTTGACCACTTTGTTGACCGTCAGCGTGGCGTCGGTCTGGTTCCCGGCTACATCATTGACCCGCACGCCAAACACCAGCGCGCCTTCAGTGAGGCTCGCCAGGACATCCGGCGCGAGATCGATGCTCCAGCGTCCGTCAGCACCCACCGTCGCGGTGGCGATCGGCGCGGCATCGCCCAGATAGAGACCGATGGTCTGGCCTTCGGCTCCCTGCGCGTTGCCGGTCAGCACCTGGCTTAGCACCAGGTCAGCGGCGTTGATCACGTTGTCGCCGAGGAACGCGTCGACCTGGACCAGCGGCGCGGCGGTATCCACCGTCACCGTCTGGGTAGTCGTCGTCACGTTACCGGCCACATCCGCCAGTTGCGCGGAGATCACCGGCGAGCTGCCATCGGGAAGCGCCTGCATCGCGCTGGCAGGAACGGTTGTGGACCAGGTGCCGTTGCTCTGTACCACGGCGTTGTAGGTCTGATTATTGAAGGTCACCACCACCGTGCGGCCTGCTTCGCTGAGATCGGCGGTGCCGCTGATGCTCTGGCTGGTGGCACTTTCATTGCCATTGATCTGGTTATCACCGGTAAACGGATTGAGAGTCAGTGCCGGTGGCGTAAGGTCGATCAGCACGTTACCGCTGGTGGTTACAGGGCTAGTGCCGCCGGTAGCATCCACCGTGATGGCGACGCTGCCGTCCGCATTGCCAAAGGCGCTGACCGGCAATGCCGCCGTTGACCAGTTGCCCGCCCCATCCAGCGTAGTCGCGTACTCCTGATCACCGATCGACACCGTCACTACCCCACCCGCACCGAGGTTAGCGGAAGTGCCACTCACTACCACACCACCCGCTACATCCTGGGTGCTGATAATGTTGTCGCCCGAGACTGTGCCCAGCGTGACCCGCGGCCCTGGCGGTGGCGTCAGATCCACGGTCAGCGCGACCGGTACGGTTGCGATATTGCCAGCCAGATCGGTCACTGTCAGCGTCAGCGTTGTTGATGGTGTAAAGGTGGCCATCTGTTCTGGCGTCAGCGTCACACTCCAGTTGCCGTTACCGTCAACCACGGCTGTGCCGAGGGTCGTGTTATTCAGCGAGACCGTAACCACGTCGCCCGTCTCTGCGCCAGTCGCGGCGCCGCTGAGACTCTGCGGCTGAATGCTCTCGGCGTAGTTCAGCGCATTGTCACCGGTAAAGGCTGTGAAGCTAAGCACCGGTGGTGTGGTGTCGAACACCAGCGAGCTATTAATGGTGGTGCTGTTGCCCGCCGCATCGGTTGCCGTCACGGTAACCGGATAGGTGGCATCCGGCAGCTGTGAAAGCTCCACCGTTGTCAGTGGCACCGTCCAGTTCCCATTGGCATCCACTGTCGCAGAATAGGTTGTGCCGCCAAGCGTAAGCTGCACAGTCTGATTCGCGCCCGCCTCACCGGTGGTTCCGCTCAGCGTCACGCCCGCGGTAACATCGCCGCCATTCACATAACTGCCGAGGAATTCCGGATTGACCGCAGGCTGCGGCGCGCTGAGATCCGCGGTGAACGGCAGTTGCGCCGACGCGCTGTTGCCCGCCGCATCCACGACGTTAACCGTCAGCGATTGCGCACCGTCACCCAGTGAACTCAGGGCGTTGGCAGGAATGTTAACAGTCCAGTTACCGTTGCTCGCCACGGTGCCAGAATAGAGGCTGCCGTTGACATCCACGGTAATGCTGACCGCCTGGTTCGCCCCGACACTGCCGGTGGTGCCGGTCAGGGTCACCCCTGCAGCGGCTTCACTGATGTTCAGCAGGTTGTCGCCGCCAAATGCGCCTGGGTTGAAGGTCGGCACGGGCAGCGCCACCTCTGTCACCACGCTCTGCGCCGTCGCGTCGCTGTTACCCGCGATATCGGTCGCCGTCACGGTAATGGTGTGGGTGCCGCTGGTGAAAGTGGCTAACTGCGCCGGCGACAGGGCCAGTGACCAGCTGCCATCGGTCTGAACCGTGGCTGCCAGCGGCTGACCGTTGTTAAAGCCGGAGATCAGCACCGTAACCGTCTGTCCGGCACCGGTAATGCCGGTGGTGCCACTGAGGATCTGTTCACCGGCCGCCTCTGCTGCGTTCAGCGCACCGTCTCCAAACGGCAGATTCAGCGTGACATCCGGCCGCGCGTTAACGGCGACCAGTATCGTGCCGCTGGTGCTGCCGATGTTGCCGTTCGCGTCGGTAACCGTCACGCTGACAGGCAGGTTGCCATCCGGCAGTGACTGCAATACATCAGCCGGCAGATCCAGTGACCAGCGCGAACCACCCTCAGTCAGCGTCGCAGAATAGAGGGTGCCATTAACGGTCACCGTGACCGACGCGGCGTTATTAATGTTCACCGCACCGGTCAGGGATCCGCCTGCGGCGGCCTCTTCGGCATTGATACGGCCATCAATAAAAGGCGTATCCAGCGTTGGATCAGCAATTGGCGTAATCGCAGCGACGAACGTTTTGGTCGTTTCTATGCTGTTACCGGCCCGATCGGTGGTGATCAGGGTCAGCGTGTGTTCACCGGTTCCCAGGTTGGCGATGTACTCTGGGGGCAGGCTGGCAGTCCAGTTGCCATTGGCATCGACCGTCACCGACAGTGGGATATTATCATTGCCCACCGTGACGATCAGGGTCTGGCCCGGCAAGACGGTGGAGGTGCCGGTCACCAGCTGAGCGGAGCCTGCTTCGCTGATATTAATGATGTTATCGCCGAACAATGTCGTGTCGAAGGCGGCTGAAACAGGCGCAGTCTGCAGGATCTCAACACCTGTGGTAACCTGCGCCGGATTACCGGCACCATCCACGGCGCTGACCACCACCTGTGTCAGTCCATCGGCCAGGCCTGTCAGCGCGCCCGGTGCCAGGTTCAGCGTCCAGTTGCCGCTGGCATCGGTGGTGGTGCTGAAGTTCTGCCCGCCTACAGAGATATTCACCACGCTGCCTTCCGGCAGATTGGTACTGTCACCACTCAGCGTTAACGCCCCTTCAGCATCTGCCGCACTGACCAGCGCATCGCCAAACGGCGTATTCAGGGTCAGCGCTGGCAGGGTATTAACCGCTACGTCCAGTGATGTGGTGCTATCGGTGATGGTATTGCCCGCCGCATCGGTGACCGAAACGGTGATCGCATTGGGGCCGTCAGCCAGCTGCTGCAGGTCAGTGGTCGGAATGGTAAGTGACCAGTTACCGTTTTCATCTGCCGTGGTGGTATAGCTGACGTTATTCAGCGTCACTGTTACCGGCAATGCGTCAGAGGTGCTGCCGCTGATAGTGAGATCCTGCAGCGACTCTGCCAGATTAAGGGTATCACCCGCGTCAACCGTGATATTCGTCAGCACTGGCGGTGTGGTATTGAAACTGACCTCCTGCGTGGCGCTCGCCGGATTGCCTGCAACATCAGTGGCGGTCACGGTAAAGGTTTGCGTGCTGCCCGTATCCACTGAGGTAAACGCCGTTGACGGCACATTCACCGTCCAGTTGCCGTCAGCATCGATCGTGGTGCTGTAGCCAGTGCCGTTAAACGACACCGTCACCAGCGTACCCGCTGCCAGCAGGTTGCTGCTGCCGCTGACCGCGACATCCGCTGTGGCCTCGGTGGCATTGATCACATCATCGCCCGCTACCACGTTCATGGTCAGCGTCGGCTGAGCCTGCGCGCTGGCCAGCACGACCAGGCTGGTGCTGGCGCTGGCCGGATTGCCAGACGTATCCGCTGAGACCACGACCAGCAGCTGATCGCCATCCGGCAGATTACCCAGATCGGCGGCCGGAACGGTTACCGTCCAGCGGCCATCGGCTGCCACCGTGCCGCTGTACTGAATGTTATTCAGCGTCACCGTCACCAGCTGGCCTTCCGCCAGATTGTTACTGGTGCCGCCGATGCTCAGATCCTGCAACGACTCCGCCTGGTTAAGGAAGTTATCATCACTGATGGTCCCGATGGTCAGGGTCGGCAGGTTCAGATTGTCAGCATCACGTGTCAGGGTCTGAGTGGCCGTGGCCGGGTTGCCCGCAACATCGGTCATCGAGACAGCAACGGTGTAGCTGCCGTCTGCCAGCCCCTGCACGATGCTGGCGGGCAGTGTCACCTGCCAGGTGCCATCAGAGAGCACCTGGGTGGTGTAATCGACGTTCTGGAAGCTGACGGTGACTGTCTGTCCGGCATCCGCTTCCGTCGCCGTGCCGCTGATGGCGAGCGCCTCCAGCACCTCCACCGAATTGATGATGTTGTCACCGCCGATGGGGTTGACGCTCAGCACAGGCGGCGTGAGATCGACCGTGACGGCGCGGGTCAGCGAACCACTGTTACCTGCGGCATCGCTGGCATTGACCACCAGCGTCGTGACTCCCTCGCCCAGCGACTGCACCTGATCCGCTGTTAAGGTCAGCGTCCAGTTACCCTGCGCATCCACCGTAGCGGAATAATCATTCCCGCCCAGCGTCACGCTGACGGTCTGGCCGTTGCCCGCTAACCCGGTGCTGCCGCTCAGCGTCTGACCGACCCCCTGTTCCGCCAGGTTCAGATAACCATCGCCAAACGGGGTGTCTATGCTGACGGCCAGCGACGCCGTCGCCACGGTGATTTCACGGGTTTCGGTTACCGGGTTACCCGCCGCATCGCTGACCGTCACGGTCAGAATGTACGCCCCGGCCGGAATACCGGCCAGCGAACCCGCAGGCAGCGTCAGATTCCACTCGCCGTTCTGGTCAACCGTGGTGCTCCAGGTCTGGTTGTTCAGGGTAAGGGTGACCTGCTGTCCGGCTTCGGCATTGCTATTGCCGGTGAGAACAATCGGCGCGGTGCTTTCGGCAATATTGATACTGTTATCGCCCGCAACCGTATTCAGTGTCAGGGTCGGTGGCGTCAGATCCACCGTCACGCTACCCAGGCTGCTGCCGGTGTTACCCGCCGCATCCTGGACGGTGACGGTATAGCTCAGGCGATCTTCCGGCAGGCCGACCAGCGCCGTGGCGGGCACGCTGACCAGCCAGTTGCCGTTGCCGTCGACGGTGCCATTGTAGGTTTCGCCATTCAGCAGCACGCTCACCGTCTGGCCGTCACCGGTTATGCCGGTGGTGCCGCTCAGGGTTTGTGCCGAGGTGATCTCGCTGCTGTTGAGCAGGCCATCGCCAAAGGCCGAGACGATCTGCGGTGCTGGCAGCGTCGCCAGCACGCTGAGCGCTGCCTCGCTGCTGAGGGTCGCCCCGCCGCTGTCCGTTGCGGTGACCGTCAGGGCGTAAGGCCCGTCGGCGAGCGCCGTCAGTGCCTCAGCCGGAACGATCACTGTCCAGCGGCCGCTGGCCGAGACCTGCGCGCTGTAGCTGATGTTGTTAAACAGCAACGTGACCGTGCTGCCCTCTGTCACATTCACTGAGGTGCCGGTGACGACCAGGGCCTGACCCAGCTCCTGCGCATTCAGGTAGTTGTCTTCGCTGATGGCATCCATCGCCAGGCCAGAGGCGTTGCTGTTGACGTCAAAGGTGAGATTGCTGGTGGAGGTGTTGCCCGCCACATCGCTGACCGCCACGGTAAAACTGGCGCTGCCATCATTAATCGCGGCCAGCGCACCGGCTGGCACGATCAGGCTCCATGCCCCGCTCGCCTGCACGGCGGCGCTGTAAACTGTACCTTCAAGGGTGAGTGTGATCAGCTGCCCCGCTTCAACGTTGGTGGTGGTGCCGGAGAGACGTTGATCGGTGAGGCGCTCCGCGCCATCGACCACATTGTTACCGGCAAAGGCATCCAGCGTCAGGGTCGGCAGTGTGCCTGGCTCCACTTTCAGCGCCAGGTCGCGGCTGGTGGTGGTGGCATTTCCGGCCGCATCGCTGGCGGTCACGGTCAGCGGATAGCTGCCGTTGCCCAGCCCGGTGTAAACCGTGGCGGGCAGTTCCAGCGACCAGACGCCGTTGACGTCAGCGGTGGTGCTCAGGGTGGTGCCGTTGAAGCTGGCCACAATCAGGGCGTTAGCTTCGCTGCTGCCGGTCAGCGTCAGCGGCTGCTGACTTTCAGCGGCGTTAATGATGCCATCGGATGGCGTAATGAAGTTCAGCACCGGAGGCAGTGTATCCACCACCAGGTTGCCATCCGCCTGGCTGCTGTTGCCCGCCACATCACTGACGAGCACGGTGTAGCCACTATTGCCCTGCGGCAGCGCAGACAAGACATCGGCCGGAACCGCGACCTGCCAGTTGCCTGCGGCATCGACCGTGCCGCTGTAGTTGTTACCGCCCAGCGTCACGACGACGGTCTGACCGTCGCCGGTCACGCCCGTATTACCGGTGATCGTGCCACCAGCGGCGGCTTCCTCGCCGCTCAGAATGCCATCATCAAAGGCCACGCCCGGGGTCGCCACCGGCAATGCGCTGGCTACCACCGTGAGGGTAGCGTCGCTGGTCGCCAGCGGCTGTCCGTTAGCGTCGCTGGCGGTGGCGGTGATGATCTGCGGGCCGTCTGCCGTTCCGGTAAAGGTGCCTGCCGGTAAGGTCAGGCTCCAGCTTCCATCTGCCGTCACGGTGGTGCTGACCGTGGTGCCGTTGGCCAGCACGGTGACAATGCTGCCGTCAGGCAGACCGCTGGTGCTGCCGCTGACTACGACGGCGCCCCCCAATTCCTGTGCATTGAGGTAGTTGTCGTCGCTGACAGGTGCCAGCGCGATCGACGGCAGGGTGTTGTCCACACTGAAGTCAAGCGGGCTGCTGGCGGTGTTACCCACGGCGTTGATCACGCTGACGTTCAGCGTCTGGTTGCCTTCTCCCAGCTCAGCCAGGGCGCCCGCAGGCAGAATAATGCTCCAGTTGCCGCTGGCCTCGACCACACCGCTGTATTCGAGGCCATTCAGGGAGATGATCACCTGCTGGCCCGGTTCGACATTCGTGCTGCTGCCGCGCACCGTTATCGGCTGCAGCTGCTCCGCTGCCGTGACGATGCCGTCACCGGCGAAGGTGCTGCTGTCAATGGTCAGAACAGGCTGCACGTCCGGCGCGGTTGCCACATTCAGATCAACCACCTGGCTGCTCTGATTCCCGTTAGCACTGGTTTCCGTCACCGTCACCCGATTACTGCCAGGAGGCAGTACCGCCAGCGCTTCAGGGGCGATTTGCAGCGTCCACTGGCCGTTAACGCCAACGGTGGTGCTGTAGAGCTGGTCATTGAGCTGGACCGTGACCACGTCGCCATTCTGACCACTGCCACTCACCACCAGCGGCTCTGCCACTTCTCCGACGTTCAGCGCGTTATCACCGCTGACCGGCGCGACGACCAGCGGAGGCGGCGTGGTGGCAACCGTCAGGGCACTGTCCTGGCTGCTGCTGTTACCGGCCGCGTCGGTGACGGTGACCACCACCGGATAGCTGCTGCCATTGGTCAGACCGGCAAGCGCCGCTGGCGGAACAGCCAGCGCCCAGTTTCCGTCACCATCAACGGTGCCGGTGTAGGTCACGCCATTCAGCGTCACACTGACGCGGTCGCCTTCACTGCCTGCGCCGCTGAAGCTGAACCCTGCGGCCTGCTCAGCGATATTCAGCACGCCATCACCCGCCGGATTATCAATGCTGAAGTCTGGTGCCGTGGTATCCACGGTAACCGGGAATGGCGTAGTGGCGACGTTGCCGCTGACGGTGGTGACGGTCACGTTGAGATCGTAACGGCCATCTGGCAACTGTTGCAGATTCGCAGCAGGCACGGTGGCGGTCCAGCTGCCATCGGCGGCAACCACTGCGTCATAGGTCTGGCCATTCAGCGCAAGGCTGACGCTGCTGCCCGGCGTAACGGTGCCGCTGAGGGTCAGATCGGTGGCGGCTTCGGCCGCATTGATCACACCATCGGTGGCAATCGGGTTAACGGTCAGCACCGGTATGCCGGTATCAACAGTCAGCGGCTCGCTGATGCTGGTGCTGTTACCCGCTTCATCACTCACCGTCACGGAAATCGGATTGCTGCCCTGCGCAAGTGCCTGCAGCCTGTCTGCGGGTATCGTCACGCTCCATTCACCATTCGCGTCTACAGTGGCCGGATAGCTGATACCGCCCAGGGTCACGCTGACGGCCTGGCCTGGCAGGACTGTGCCGGTCAGCGTCTGCGCCGCGCTGGCTTCATCGGTATTGAGTATGTTGTCAGTGAATGGCGTGTTGATTTGCGGATCTGCCAGCGGCGCGGTCGCCACCAGCAACGGCAGGCTGTTCTGCACATCACCCGAAGAGACGGTAACGGTGGTCGTGCCCTGCGGCAGCGTCGCCAGGTCGGCAGCCGGCACGGTCAGGGTCCACGCACCGGTTTCATCGGTCGTTGTGCTGTAGACGGTGCCGCCAGTCACCAGCGTCACGCTGATCGGGCTGTTCGCCGGCAGGTTCGCTGAACCGCCGCTGAGGATAAGATCGCTCTGCGCCTCCAGAGCATTCAGCGCATTGTCGTCACTGACTGGGGCAATCGACAGCGACGGTACAGGTGAAGTCACCACGCTGAACTGCCCTTCCGCAGGCAGCGCCGGGTTACCGGCCACATCGGTAATCGCCACGGTGAAGGTTTTATCGCCTGCGCCGCCCAGCGATCCGGCTGGCAGCGACACACTCCAGCTACCGTTCGCCTGTACTACGCCATCGTAAGACTGGCCATTGATGGTCAGTAATACCGGCTGACCCGCCGGTACGCCGGTGACGTTACCGGTGACCAGAATGTCGGTGAGCTGTTCAGCACTGTCGACCTGATTATCACCGGTCACGGGATTCATCGTCAGCGCCGGCGACGTTGCCGCCAGCACAGTGACGCTGGCCGGTACGGTGCTGCTGTTGCCATAAGCATCGCTGAGCACCACATCAACCGGATAGATCGCGTCGCCCAGCTGGCTGATAATCGCGGCGGGCACCGTAACACTCCACGCGCCATCGGTGTCCACGATGGCGGTGTAGGTCTCGCCATTGAAACTCACCGTGACGGTGTCGCCCTGAGCCCCCCCGCGTCCGTCGAGTGTGAGATCCTGCGTGTGTTCAGCGATATTGATATAACCATCACTGCCCGGCGTGGAGACTTCCAGCAGCGGCGGTGTGGTGGCGAAAATCAGTGAACTGCTGGCTGGCGTGGTATTGCCATCGGCGTCTGTCGCCACTACCGATACCGGTTGGGTACCGTTGGGCACATTTGCCAGGTCGGATGCCGGAACGGTGACACTCCAGCTGCCACCCTGCGCCACCACGGCGCTGTAGGCCACGTTATTCAGCGTGACGCGGATGGTGTCGCCTTCGTCTCCGGTTCCGCTGACGATCAGCGGCTGCTGCGCGTCGCTGACGTTGATCACGCCATCATCGCTGAGATCGTTGAGCGTCAGAGCGGGCACTGCGGTAGCCACCCGCAGTTCCGTATTCTCAGTGCTGATGTTACCGGCCGGATCGGTCACGGTGACGGTCACCGGATAGATCTGATTGGTCAGCGTGCCGAGATCGGCCACCGGGACGGATGCACTCCAGCTACTGTTTTCGTCAACAATGGCGGTGTAGGACTTGCCATTTAACTCCACCGTCACGCTGTCGCCCGGGGTGCCGGTTCCGCTGATTTGCAGCGGCACAGTCAGTTCGTTGTTGGTCAGGACGCCATCACCGCCCGGTGCGGTAACGGTCGCAACCGGAGGCTGCGTGCTGACCGTCAGGGGCTGCGTCTGCGTGGTGATGTTACCGCTGGCATCGGTCAGCGTAACCACCAGCGTATAGCTGCTGCCATCTGACAGGGCCTGCAGCGCCGCTGGCGGCAGATCCACCGTCCAGTTGCCCTGCCCATCTACGGTGGCGCTGTAAATCCCGTTGTTCAGCGAGACAGACACCACTTCGCCCGGCAACGCACCTGAACCGCTGACCGGCAGACCGGCAGCCACGTCGCTGCTGTTGAGAATGCCATCGCCGCCTGCGACCTCTGCCACAATCAGATTCGGTGGCAACGTGTCGACGCTGAAGTTGAGCGTCTCGTCCACGCGGTTGCCCGCTTCATCAATCGCGGTAATGATCAGGCTGTTAGCGCCCTGCGGCAGTAAGGCGAGGTCGGCGGCCGGCAGCGCCAGGCTCCAGTTGCCGTCTGTATTGACCGTGGTGCTGTAGGTTTTACCGTTAAGTTCCAGTTCAACCTGCTGGCCCGGCACGGCTTTGCCGGTGCTGCCGCCGATCAGCAGATCGCTGCCCGCATCAACCTGGTTGAGAAGGCCATCGCTGATCGCGCTCTGCTCCAGGCTGACCTGTGGCAATGTGGTCGCGACCACATTCAGCTGCGCTGAGTCGGTCAGCAGTGCGCCGGTGGCGTCGGTGGTGGTGACTGAAATCAGTTTTACGCCGTCGGTGATAGTGGTGAGATCGCCTGCCGGAACGGTGACGCTCCAGAAGCCATTGCTGTTCACCACCGCGCTGTAATTACTGCCGTTAAAGTTAACCTGCACCGCCTGGCCCGGGTTAACGCCCACCGCAGAGCCGCTGATGATCAGATCGCTGCTCAGCTCCTGCTGGTTCAGGAAACCATCAAGGCTGACAGGTTCACTAATGGAGACCACGCCAGGTTCGCCTGCCGCCGGGGCGACGTTAATATCGCGGGTGTCGGTGGCTGAGGCGCCTGCCGCCGTTGTGACGCTGACCGCGATGGTGCTGCTGCCCGCCGCCAGTGCGCTGAGCGCCGCAGAGGGGATCTGCGTGCTCCAGCTGCCATCCGCGTTGACCAGCGCATTGTAAGTTTGGCCGCCCAGGGTAAGGGTGACCGTCTGGCCCGGCTCCACGTTGCTGGTGCTGCCGGACAGCGTCTGGTCCAGCGCTTTTTCGCTGTTATCCAGCAGATCGTCACCGGCAAACAGGGCGATCGTCACTGTCGGCGTACCCGGTTCCGCTGGCGCTTCCACCGCAATCACCCGATCTTCGCTGACTGTTACGCCCGCCTGACTGGTGACTGTGGCCGCGATAGTCGCGTTGCCCGCCGTCAGTGCCGCCAGCGCGCTGGCCGGGACGCTCAGGCTCCAGCTGCCATCCGCGCCGACCGTGGCGCTATAGGTCTGGTCGCCCAGCGTGACGGTCACGACCTGACCCGCCTCGACATTGGTTGAGCTGCCGCTCAATAGCTGATCGCTGGTTTTCTCATCGTTGCTCAGCACGTCATCCACGGCGAACTGATCGAGCGTGATAGTGGGCTGGCCCGGCTCGGTAATCGGCGGCTCTACCGTGATCGGCAGGGTCTCGCTGACGGTGGTGCCTGCCGCATTGCTGACCGCGACCACCAGCGAGGCAGAACCTGCTGCCAGCGCACCGAGTGCATCGGCCGGAATCGCAATGTTCCAGCTGCCGTCGGCGCCAACCGTTCCGCTGTAGCTCTGGCCGCCGAGCGTCACCGTGACAATCTGGCCCGCCTCGACGTTGGTGGTGGTCCCGGAAACCGCCTGCGCGTCCAGCTTCTCATCGTTGCTCAGGATGTTGTCGTCAGCAAAGGCATTGAGGGTTAGCGTCGGGATGCCTGGCCCGGTGCCCGAGGACTCCACCAGGAAATCACGCGTTTCAGTGACCTGCGCGCCGAACTGATCTGTCACTGTCACATTCAGGGCGGCGCTACCGGCGGTCAGCGCCGCCAGCGAACTGGCAGGAATCGACACACTCCAGCGGCCATCCGCGCCGACCGTGGCGGTAAAAGTCTCTCCGTTCAGAGTGACAGTGACCTGCTGGCCTTCACCGATGTTGGTGGTGGTGCCGCTCAGCAGCTGATCACTGGCTTTCTCGCTGTTGCTGAGGATGTCATCACCGGCAAAGGCGTCGATGATTACGGTGGCTTCACCCGGCTGCGTTGCCGGAGCTTCGACAGTGACTGGCTGCGTTGCAGTGACTGTGTCGCCCGCCGCATTACTGACCGAGACGGTCAGTGTGGTGGTGCCTGCTGCCAGCGTGTTCAGCGCGCCTGACGGCACGGCGACGCTCCAGCTGCCATCACCCTGCACGCTGGCACTGTAGGTCTGACCGCCCAGGATGACCGTCACGATCTGGCCGGTTTCGATATCACTGGTGCTACCGCTGACAAGCTGATCGACCGTTTTTTCGTCGTTGCTCAGAAGGTTGTCGCCGGCGAAATCATTCAGGGTCAGAGCCGGCACGCCCGGTTCCGTTACTGGCGTCTCAACCGCAATATCGCGGATTTCGGTCGTGCTCACGCCATCGGCATTGTTGACGGTGACGCTGATGGCATTGGCTCCCGCTGGCAGATTACCCAGCGCGGCTGCCGGAACAATTACACTCCAGTTACCACTGCCATCGACGATGCCGAGGTAAGTCTGGCCTCCAAAGGTGACGGTGATCGTCTGGCCCGCGTCGATGTTGGTGGTGGAGCCGGAGAGCGTCTGGGCCGTCCCTTTTTCATCGTTGCTGAGGATGTCATCCCCGGCAAACTGACCAATGGTGACTGTGGGTTCGCCCGGCAGTGTGACAGGGGCTTCCACGGTGATGGGCAGCGTGCCGGTTACGTTATCTCCGGCCACATTGCTGACTGAAACCGTCAGCGTCGTTTCACCTGCAGCCAGGGCGCTCAGAGCCGCCGATGGCAAAGTAACGCTCCAGTTGCCCTGCGCATCAACGCTGCCGCTGTAAGTCTGGCCGCCCAGGGTGACGGTTACGAGCTGACCGGGTTCAACATTGCTGGTGCTGCCGGTGAGTGTCTGATCGGTGGCTTTCTCCACGTTACTCAACACGTTGTCCCCGGCAAAATCATCCAGCGTGACGGATGGCGGGCCCGGAACGACCGGCGTATCGATGCTGATCGCGCGATTTTCACTGGCTTCAATGCCAGCCTGGCTGGTGACGACCGCGGAAATCGCCACCGAACCGGCTGCCAGCGCATTCAGTGCCGCAGGCGAGAGCGTGAAGTTCCAGTTGCCCTGCGCATCCACTACTGCGCTGTAGGTCTGATCGCCCAGCGTGATAGTGACAAGCTGGCCCGCTTCCACATTGGTGGTGGTGCCGCTAAGAACCTGATCGCTGCTTTTCTCGGCATTGCTGAGAATGTCATCACCGGCAAACTGATCGATGGTGATAACAGGCGTACCCGGCTGAGTCAGTGGCGGCTCTACGTTTACGGTCAGGCTACCGCTGGCGGCGGTTCCTGCCTGGTCAGCAACGGTGGCAGTCACCGTGGTGGTGCCGGATGCCAGCGCGGTCAGCGCATCAGCAGGCACGGTAATGCTCCAGCTACCGTCGCCTGCCACGCTGCCGCTGTAGCTCTGGCCGCCCAGTGTAACCGTGACGATCTGCCCGGCTTCAACGTTGGTGGTGCTGCCGCTAAGAATCTGATCGCTGGTTTTTTCTGCGTTGCTCAGCACGTCGTCGCCGGTAAACGGGGCGATCGTCAGGGCTGGCACGCCAGGGGTGGTGTCAGGTGCCTGCACCTGGATACCCAGGCTGGCGGAAGCCGCCGTGCCCGCGGCGCTGGTCACACTGACCGAAATGGTGCTGCTGCCTGCAGCCAGCGCCGAGAGTGCGGCGGCCGGAATTGAGACGCTCCAGCTGCCATCCGCCCCCACAGTGGCGTTATAGCTCTGTCCGCCCACTGTCACGCTGACCTGCTGGCCCGCTTCGACATTGCTGGTGCTGCCGGAAAACGTTTGTGGCGTGGTTTTTTCGCTGTTATCCAGCAGGTTATCACCCGCAAACGGGTTCAGGCTAATGGACGGCGCAGCCGGTGTGCCGGGATCGGCGGCCGCGACAGTAAGGGGCAGGCTGCCGGTGGTCGTCGTGCCCGCCGCGTTAGTGACGCTGACGTCGATGGACGTGGTGCCTGCGGCGAGCCCCGCCAGCGCAGCAGCAGGGATCGTGACGCTCCAGCCGCCGTCAGCACCGACGGTGGCGTTGTAGGTCTGGCCGCCCAGCGTGACAGTGACAATCTGACCCGCTTCGACATTGCTGGTGGTGCCGCTCAATACCTGATCGCTGCTTTTTTCTGCGTTATCCAGGACATCATCGCCAGCGAACGCATTGAGCGTGATGGCAGGCGTCCCCGGTGTGACCGGTGTTCCGGGATCGGTGCCACCGTCATTGCCGCCATCGTTACCCCCACCGCCACCACCACCACCACCGCCGACGCCAACGGCCAGGCCGGCTAAGCCGAGCACACCCAGACCGCCCGCCGTTATCACACCCATGGAGGTGTTGGCGTTATCTGCCAGCAGCAGCGGCTCTACGCTGTCGAGTGATTCATAGGTTGGCGTAACCGACGTGGAAGCGAGTTCAGCGCCTTCTGCAGTCTGCGGGAAGAGTGCGTGTTCCGGTGGATTGACGCCATCATCGAACACCAGTTCGCTGTGCTGGCCGTCGGCGTCGTCGAGGAAGAATTTCTGATAGCGGACAGTGCTGCCGTCACGCATATGCAGCACCAGATCGTTACCCTGGCGCTCATACTGGGTCACCATGGCGCGGGTGCCGCTGATGCGCACGACGCTGGGCTCTGTGAGGTTAATGGATTGTGACGAACCGCCGACGGACTGCGAGATGAGTGTGCCGTTTTCGCGCGAGATAATGTCTACACGGGCTTGCGTGAGTTCTGCCATTTGTAACCTCTACTCCACCAGATTGGCTAATATACTGAATCCATAAACATAAAATTATTTTATGCTTACAGCATTCACACATAATTTCACCTTCTGAAGATCAGAAGATGTCTTAACCTGGTGTATGTCGAAACGGCAAAGCCAAAGCTGGTCACACGCCCCTAATCAGAGTGAAGAATGACGCTATTATTGTTAGTTTTAATTGTACAGACTCACGCAGAATGTAACGTTTCTGACAGATTAACGTTTAGCGTAGCCGTGTTAAAAAACAATTTCAATGTACAGATTTCATTATGATTCAATCTTCATTACATAAGCCATGCTTGAAGTATGGCTATCATAAAACCCGCTTTGCCTTTGTTTTTACATGTCAATTTATTGCTGACTATTTCCAAAAATGATGCGGAAAGGTTAAATAACCACCACTACCGGAACATTAGGGCGCTAAAAAAAATTTGTTCATTAAGCGATTCAGCCATCATTTATGCGTGGTCCTGATCCGGTTTTTCAGCAGCAAGTCGTTGAAAACCGCCAGTGAAATTTGAGTTAAGTCATTCTGCGAGGCGGCGGTCATGCCAGGAAAGTTCTGGAAAAAATTCGCAGTGCGACAAAAGTCGGTAAACTCCCGGTTTTGTCATTTATGCCATGTTGCTGCCCCCTTCCTTATCAGAGGCGCAACGGCCACTGACTCTCGGCCAGTGCTACACTTTTCCGCTTTACCATTGATGAATCTGACCTATGACCGCACTGGACGCTGCACAACAAAACAAACATCAGAGCCGCCTGAACTGGGGCACGCGCACCATCTTTTTGATCAATGGCTTAGGGATGTCAGCCTGGGCTCCGCTGGTGCCGTTTGCGCGCGATCGTCTGCAGCTCAGCGGCGCATCCCTGGGCGCGTTACTGCTCTGTCTGGGTATTGGTTCGCTGGCCGCGATGCCGGTGACCGGCACACTGGTGGCGCGATTTGGCTGCCGTCGGGTGATGTGCTTCTCTACCCTGTTAGTACTGATGATGATGCCGCTGCTGGCCACGGCTGATTCTCATCTGGTCATGGCGGCAGCGCTGATGCTGTTTGGCGCCGGGCTGGGCATGCTGGATGTGGCGATGAATTATCAGGCGGTTCAGGTTGAGCAGGCGGCGGATAAACCGATGATGTCCGGCTTCCATGGTTTCTTCAGTCTTGGCGGGATTCTGGGTGCGGGCACGGTCAGCCTGTTGCTGAGCCAGTCTTTTACCCCTCTGGCCGCCATACTGGTGGTGATGGCAGTGATGGTGATGCTGTTGCTGTGGCGTCTGCCAGTATTAATGAATGAACGCCTGCATCAGCCCGATCAACCCTGGCTGGTAATCCCCCGTGGCTGGGTCGCGTTTCTTGGCCTGCTCTGCTTTATCCTGTTCCTGGCGGAAGGGGCCGTGCTGGACTGGGGCGCGCTGTTGCTGCTGCAGAACCCGGATATGTCACCCGCCTGGGCCGGGCTGGGCTATGCGGTCTTTTCCATAGCTATGACGCTGGGCCGTTTTAGCGGCGATAAGATCATCCAGCGTTTTGGTCGCTACCCGGTGATGCTGACCGGCGCGCTGACCGCCGCCGCGGGCATGAGTCTGGCCGTCTGGCTGCCGTGGCCGGAGATCGCCCTGCTCGCTTTCCTGCTGGTCGGCTTTGGTTTGTCTAACACGGTGCCGATGTTGTTCAATGCTGCCGGGAATCAACAGGATATGCCTGCGAACCTGGCGATTTCTGCCATGACAACGCTGGGATATGCGGGTATTCTCTCAGGTCCGGCTTTAATCGGATTCATTTCGCAATGGATCAGCCTCAGCGGCGCATTTTTAGTGATCGCCCTGTTGCTGTTAGCGGTAGCCGCCAGTGCGCGAAAAGTTGCGCGATAATTCAGGTACCTGACACGCTATGTTGTATAAGTTTCCACTGACCTCCGGCAATGTCACCCGCTTTTTTGTGGTTTTCAATCTGGTGCTCCTGCTGGCGCTGGGCTTTATGGTGCATAACTCGGTCAATGCCTGGCTGACCGCCAAACGCTATGCCATGGACGATCTGGCACGTGACGTGCAGAAGCGTATCGATGCCTATCGCTTTGCCACCTGGCAGATCTATGAAAATCTCTCCACCAGTGCGGCAGGTGCAACACCCGGCAGTAACCTGCAGGAGACGCGACTGCGTCCTGATGTCTATTACCTGGAAAAAACCCGGCGTAAAACGGAAGCGCTGATTTTCGGCTCACATGACAGCAGTACGCTGGACATGACCATGCGGATGTCGAACTATCTCGACACGCTGTGGGGTGCGGAAAATCCCACCTGGTCGATGTACTTTTTAAATGGTCAGGACAATAGCCTGATTATGATCTCGACCCTGCCGCTGAAAGATATGGCGACGCGTTATAAAGAGAGCGCCATCAGTTCAATGGTTGATGGACGTCGTGCTGAGATGTTACAGCAGGCGAATGCGCTGGATGAGCGTGAGAGTTTCTCACCGCTGCGCCACCTCGCTTTCCAGAACGATCACTATTTCACGCTGCGTACCACCTTCAACCAGCCAGGCCATCTGGCCACGGTGGTCGCCTTTGATCTGCCGGTTAACGATATTGTTCCGCAGAACATGCCGCTGGAAAACTTCCAGCTGCGTCAGGACAGCACAATGCCTGCCAGCAGCAGTGAACAGCAGGAGGTGGAAAATACCCGCATTTCACTGGTTAATCCCAATGTCGAGATTACGGCTACCCTGCCCAGCACCTCGCTGCAGCTGGTCTATCAGGTGCCGGTTAGCCGTCTGATTATCGACACGCTGCACAATCTGCTGTGGCCACTGCTGATTAATCTGCTGCTGTTCCTGCTCTCACTGGCGGGTATCGTGCTGCTGCGCCAGCAGTCGCTGCGTCCCAGCGAGAACCAGAGCGCGGAACTCGATTCGCTGCGGGTATTGAATGAAGAGATTGTGGCCAGTCTGCCGGTCGGTCTGCTGGTGTATGACTTTGCCAGCAACCGTACTCTGCTGAGCAATAAGATTGCTGAACATCTTTTGCCTCACCTCAATCTGCAGAAGATCATTAACATGTCCGACCAGCATCAGGGCGTGTTGCAGGCCACCATCAATAACGAAGTATATGAGATTCGCCACGCCCGCAGCGTGCTGTCGCCGCATACGCAGCTGTTTATGATGCGTGACCAGGATCGCGAGCTGCTGGTGAATAAGAAGCTACAAAAAGCGCAACAGGTGCTGGATCGCAACCATCAGATGCGACAGCAACTGCTGCACAATCTGGGCCATGCGCTGAATCAGCCACTGGAGAAGATGGTGACGCAGCTGGTTCAGCTCAGTCAGCGTGATGCCGATGAGACCGTGCTGGACCTGCTCGATGAGAGTCAGGGGCTAGCGCGGCTGGTGGATGATATCGTGCTGCTGAACCGGCTTGAGGCGCACGACTGGTCACCCGATGCGACCGTCTTTAACCTGCAGGAACTGCTGGATGAGATCGCGCTGGAAAGCCTGCCGCTGATGCGCCGCAAAGGGCTGTCGCTGGTGGTGAATAATCACCTGGCTAATGATGAGACGCGATTTGGCGACCGTCGCGCCCTGCGCAAAGTGCTGATCACGCTGATGCACTATGCCCTGACCACCACCCGCTGGGGTAAAATTACCCTGGAAGTTAAGGCTGCGGACAAGCAGGCCGATAGATTGATTATCGAACTGGTAGATACCGGTGCGGGCCTGACGGTGGATGAACTGGCTAATGTCGACTTCCCGTTCCTGGGCGATACCAGTCAGGATCGCTACGGACAGGCTTCTGGCATGGCGTTCTTCCTCTGTAAGCAGCTCTGCAAGCAGATGGGCGGCAGCCTCGATATCGTGGCAAAAGCGGATATCGGCACGCGCTACAACATGCAGTTGCCGCTGGTGCTGGAGCAGAAGCGCGAAGAAGAAGAGGAAAAAATTCTGGATGGCGTTACCGCGCTGGTGGAGATCACCGTGGAGGACGTGCATAAAATTGTCTGCCGCCATCTGGAAAACTGGGGAGCGCGTTGTCTGACACCGGACGAACGCATTTCCGGTCAGGATCACGATGTGCTGGTGACCGACGATCCCTCGAAGCTTAGCGGCTGGGCACTGCTGCTGGCGGAAGATGAACTGGGGCACCATGCACTGAACGACCAGCAGTATCGGGTCAATTTCAATCTCAGTAATGCGCTGCTGGATGCATTGCTGGCACTGATAGAGAAGCAACTGTCACATGATGTGATGGATAACGACATGGAAGACGACGCGGCCACGCCATTGATGAGCGGCGGCTATTTCCAGCTGTTTACGGAGACAGTACCGGTTGATGTGAAGAGACTGTATACTGAGTCGGCGGAAAAGGACTACGCCTCGCTTGCTCAGACAGCGCATCGCCTAAAGGGCGTGTTTGCCATGCTCAATCTGACTCCCGGCAAACAGCTTTGTGAAGAGTTAGAACACCACATTAAAGCGTGTGACGATTCAAACATTACAAATACCACCAGTGATATTGACGCTTACGTCAATCAACTGCTGCAGCAAGGTAACCAATAAGATGAATAACTTAAACGTAATTATTGCCGATGACCATCCAATTGTCCTTTTCGGTATCCGAAAGTCTCTGGAACAAATTGAATGGGTCAACGTTGTAGGTGAGTTCGAAGACTCAACAGCACTGATCAATAATCTGTCCAAGCTTGACGCCAACGTCCTGATCACCGACCTCTCTATGCCAGGTGAGAAGTATGGCGATGGTATTACGCTGATTAAATATATTAAGCGCCACTATCCGGATCTCTCGATTATTGTTCTGACCATGAACAATAACCCGGCGATTCTGAGTTCCGTGCTTGATCTCGATATCGAAGGGATTGTCCTGAAACAGGGCGCGCCTACCGATTTACCAAAAGCGCTGGCTGCACTGCAGAAAGGCAAGAAATATACGCCGGAAAGCGTTGCGAAACTGCTGGAGAAGATCAGCGCGGGTGGTTATGGCGACAAGCGCCTGTCACCGAAAGAGAGCGAAGTGCTCCGTCTGTTTGCAGAAGGTTTCCTGGTGACTGAAATCGCCAAGAAGCTGAACCGCAGTATCAAAACCATCAGTAGCCAGAAGAAATCAGCGATGATGAAACTGGGCGTGGATAATGATATCGCACTGCTCAACTACCTGTCGTCTGTCAGCCAGAGTCAGGTCGAAAGAGACTAAGTTACTTCTGAGGCGGTGCAGCCTGCACCGCCTCGCCTCTGCCCTCTCCTGCCCTATCCCCTCCGCGTTTTACGCACCCGCTCAGCATAGATTGCCAGCGTCACTTTCAGCACATCTAACGTCACCGGTTTCGACAGGCAGTTATCCATGCCCGCATCCATACAACGCTGCTTTTCTTCTGCCAGTGCATTCGCCGTCACGCCAACGACCGGGAAGAGATGACCCAGCTGACGCAGTCGCTGCGTCAGGCGATATCCATCCATGTTCGGCATGTTCACGTCCGTGAGCACAATGTCGATCTCATTACGACTCAGTACGTTAAGCGCATCAACGCCATCCTGCGCAGTTTTCACCTGATAGCCCAGCGTGCCGAGCTGTTCTGACAGCAGCATACGGTTAATCGGATGGTCATCGACAATCAACACCATAATGTCATCGTTATGCACTTTCTCTTCTACCGGCGCGGCCAGCAACAGCGCATCTGCGGCGTCGTGGCCCAGTGCGATCCGATAGATGCGCGCCAGCAGTGCCGGAACCTCGTGCAGCGTGGCGGTAGAGTGGATCCAGCGGCCGGGCTGACGTTCACGCGGCATATCCACATGCGATCCATCAAAAGTGACCAGCGCGCGCAGCGGGACATCTATCTCCAGTTCGTAATCGGTCATCACCACATCGTCATGGCCAGGCTTACCGTTATATTCCGCGACCTGAATACCCTGCTGCTGAATCTGACGCGTGATAAATTCCGCGAGATACTCATTACGCATCGCCAGCCAGATTCTCTTATCCTGTAAATCTTCCAGCAGCATCAGTGACGGCTTCTGGCCTTTGTAGATCGGAATGCGCACGATAAACTGGCTGCCCATACCTGGCTCTGAATCGACCTCAATGTCGCCGTCCATCATATTGATCAGCTTTTCACAGATCGCCAGCCCCAGCCCCGTTCCCTGGAAATTGCGCTGCACCCCATTTCCTACCTGGAAGAAGGGATCAAACAGGCGTGGCAGTTCTTTCGCCGGAATGCCGACGCCAGTATCACGGACGCGGAATGCCAGATAACCCTGCGCAACGTAAGCGTGGAGGATAATACAGCCCGTGTGCGTGAATTTAATCGCGTTATTCAGCAGGTTCGAGATCACCTGCTGCAGGCGGAGCGGATCACCGTCAAGAACCTGCGGAACGTCATGTTCGATAAAGCAGTAGAGCGTAAGCCGCTTTTTCACCACCAGCGACAGATAGTTGCCGACGATGTGGGTCACGATTTCACGTGGAGCAAACGGACGCGGCTCAATTTTCAGCTGCTCTGATTCGATTTTTGAGAAGTCGAGAATATCGCTGATGATTTTCAGCAGCAGGCTGGAAGAGTTGTTCATCGCCGTCACCAGCGAGTCGATACCGCTGGGCAGCTCTTTGGTCTGCAGCAGATCGAGATTACCGATAATGCCATACAGCGGCGTGCGCAGTTCGTGACTGACCGTGGCAAGGAACATCGATTTTGACTGGCTCGCCTGCTCTGCCGCGTGGGCCATCTCCTGCAGAGATTGCTCCATCCGCACACGCGCCGAGACATCCACCAGCACGCAAATCGCCACATTTTCATTACGATAGCGCGAATGCACAAAGCTGATTTGCAGGTTGGTATTGCTGCCGGTGAGTACATCGACAAAGTTGACCTGCTGCCCGCCAATAATCTCATTCAATCGCAGGCGATCTTCCTGCGTCAGCAACGTCAGATAATTGTGCGCCAGCTCGTTACTCAGAATATTGGTGCCGTCGCTGGTGCGCAAAATACAGATCCCGACCGGTGCAGAGGCGACAATCTTACGGTTAAACTGCTCATGTTCTTCCAGCCGGTGCGCATTCTCCTCCGCCGGCAGGAACATCCGGCGCTCAAACAGCCAGGCGAGGGTAAACAGAATAACTCCGCTGAAAATATTGAGCAGCAGCGCATTAATGATCATCAGCTTGAGCTGATCCACCATCACATCGGTAGATATCGACCACACCACGTTAAGATCGGAGGGCGGCAGCGGCTTTTTCAGGACCAGCTGACGATAACCATTCAGGTATCCGAACCAGGTTTTATCATCGGGCAGACTGTCGAGCGAGAAGCCCAGCCCGCCGCGCCGCGAATTTAGCAGTGGACGATAATTTTCATCGGTTATGGAGGCGATAACCGGCAGGCTACCCGGCTGAATAAACTCATCCAGCCGGATATTCTGTTCGACGCCCAGCAGCGCCTGTAACTTATTAGCAACGTAGACGGGCACCACCATAAAGAAGGTTCCGACGCCTGGCTGAGCACTACTGTTAATCCAGTACATCGGATTGCGGCGATCCTCTTCGCTGCTATTGCGATAGCGCAGCACATTCTCACGCAGCGATTTCAGGCTGCGTTCCCGGTCAGCATTGCTGCTGCCAATCGTGAAGTCGGCCAGACACTGGCTCTCGCCACCGATAAAGAACACCCGATTCAGCTCATACGATGAGGCGAAGTTACTTTTCCAGTAATTGATGTAGTAACTGAGTGAATCGAGCGAGTTGCGCCAGGTATTGCTCATCGAGGTACAGTCGCCATCCGAAAACAGCGGCGTAAACTGGGGCTGGGATGTTTTGCCTGGCATCATGCCAGTCAGCACATCCAGACCGCTGCTGGCATTGGTTAAGCGGTTCTCGGTGATATATTTTAACTCACGCATCATGTCCGCCGAATGGCGCACATACCACTGTATCGTGCCGTAGTTACTGGCAAACTCCTGCCGAACCTGCGTCTCTTTATTGTGCAGCACGCTGATAATGTAAAACGCAGTAAGTACGGCGCCCAGCGTCCAGATTAGCAGCGCCAGCGCGCGGAAAAGATAGCGCGAGATGCGAAGCGTAGTGCGGAAAGAGACAGGATATTTCAAAGGTGACTCGCAGTTGGCAAGGTTAGTCGCATCATTGATTTTTAATGCCCATACACTAGCTTTATCGGGCGTAAAAAGCCAGCCAGCCGCAGGCTTAGCGGGCGGTTTGGGAATCTTTTAAGACAGCCAAAGCAACATCTGCATCTGCTCAAAGCGGTTCCACCATTCCAATAAGAAAGGCCTGCCTCTACACCTCAAACACCACGCCCATCCCCTCAAAGCGACATCCAAATCCCAACAAGAAAGGCCTGCTGTGCCCGAAGAGCAAAGCGTCCACGCCAGGGATGGCGTGGCCGATCCGCACGGATGCGGGAATCCTTTGCGATCGGGCACAGCAGGCCTTTCGGCGGCTCCCGACTCACAGCCATCAGCCGCCAGCCACCAGCCACCAGCCACCAGTCACCAGTCACCAGCCAGCCACTTTCCCGACCCGCCTCTCACACCTGAAACAACACGCTCATCCCCTCAAAGCGACACCCAAATCCCAACCAGACACATAAAAAAACGGCAGGCCGGGTTTCCCCTGACCTGCCGTTTCTGCAACGACCCTCAGCTCATGCCAGACAAATTACTCTTCGTCTTCAGCCGCGTCGTCTTCGTCTTCTGCATCCGCTTCCGGCGCAATCTCTTCATCGTCGAGCTCTGCTTCCGGCGCGATATCTTCCTCGCCTTCCGCCACGCTACCGTCGATTGAATCCAGCTCTTCTTCTTCAACCGGCTCGGCAACACGCTGCAGACCCACGACGTTCTCATCCTCTGCGGTACGAATCAGAATCACACCCTGGGTATTACGCCCCACGACGCTGACTTCTGAAACGCGGGTACGCACCAGCGTACCGGCATCGGTGATCATCATAATCTGATCGCCATCAACGACCTGAACGGCGCCAATCACCGGACCATTACGTTCGGTCACTTTGATTGAAATAACACCCTGAGTCGCACGCGACTTGGTCGGGTATTCGCTGTTGGCAGTACGCTTGCCGTAACCATTCTGCGTCACGGTCATAATTGCACCCTCTTCACGCGGCACAATCAATGACACAACGCGATCGCCTTCAGCCAGCCTGATGCCGCGTACGCCAGAGGCGGTACGACCCATCGCGCGGACTGCGGTTTCTGCAAAGCGCACCACTTTACCGGCCGCTGAGAACAGCATCGCTTCATCATTACCGTTGGTCAGCGCCACACCGATCAGCTCATCGTCGTCACGCAGATTCACGGCAATAATGCCCGCGCTGCGTGGGCGGCTGAACTCTTTCAGGGCGGTCTTCTTCACGGTACCGAGCGCGGTCGCCATAAAGATATTAAAGCCTTCGGTATACTCACGTACCGGCAGAATCGCCGTAATACGTTCGTTGGCTTCCAGCGGCAGCAGGTTGACGATTGGACGTCCACGTGCGCCACGGCTTGCTTCCGGCAACTGATAAACCTTCATCCAGTAGAGACGGCCACGGCTTGAGAAGCAAAGAATCGTGTCATGCGTATTGGCGACCAGCAGACGATCAATGAAGTCCTCTTCTTTGATACGTGCGGCTGACTTGCCCTTACCACCACGACGCTGCGCTTCATAGTCGGTCAGCGGCTGATACTTCACATAGCCCTGATGCGACAATGTCACCACAACATCTTCCTGATTGATCAGGTCTTCGATATTAATGTCAGCCGTGTTGGCGGTAATCTCTGTGCGACGCTCATCACCAAACTGATCACGCATCAGCTCCAGCTCTTCGCGGATCACTTCCATCAGACGGTCTGCGTTTGACAGAATGCGCAGCAACTCAGCGATCTGCTCCAGCAGTGATTTATACTCATCCAGCAGCTTCTCGTGCTCAAGGCCGGTCAGTTTCTGCAGACGCAGATCCAGAATCGCCTGAGCCTGCTGCTCGGTCAGATAGTATTGACCATCACGGATACCGTACTGTGGATCCAGCCACTCCGGACGGGCGGCGTCATCACCAGCACGTTCCAGCATCGCTGACACGTTACCGAGATCCCACGCCTGCGCAATCAGACCCGCTTTCGCTTCTGCCGGGTTTGGTGCACGACGAATCAGCTCGATAATAGGATCGATATTCGCCAGCGCAATCGCCAGACCTTCCAGGATATGCGCACGATCGCGCGCTTTACGCAGTTCAAAGATAGTACGACGCGTTACGACTTCACGACGATGGCGAACAAAGGCGTCCAGAATTTCCTTCAGCGCCATGATCTTCGGCTGACCCTGATGCAGGGCGACCATGTTGATACCAAACGAGGTCTGCAACTGAGTCAGTGAATAGAGATTATTCAGCACGACTTCGCCGACCGCATCGCGCTTGATCTCAATCACGATACGCATGCCGTCTTTATCAGACTCATCGCGCAGTGCGCTGATGCCTTCGACACGCTTCTCTTTCACCAGCTCCGCAATCTTCTCAATCAGGCGTGCCTTGTTAACCTGATACGGCAGCTCATGAATGATGATGGTCTCGCGGCCCGTTTTAGCATCAGCTTCCACTTCGCCACGCGCACGAATATAAATTTTACCGCGTCCGGTGCGGTACGCTTCTTCGATGCCACGGCGACCATTGATAATAGCGGCGGTCGGGAAATCAGGCCCCGGAATGTGCTCCATCAGCTCTTCAATGCTGATGTCTTCATTTTCAATATAAGCCAGGCAGCCGTTAATCACTTCACGCAGGTTATGCGGCGGAATGTTGGTTGCCATACCCACGGCGATACCGGAAGAGCCGTTCACCAGCAGGTTAGGAATTTTGGTCGGCAGAACTTCAGGGATCTGCTCAGTGCCGTCGTAGTTCGGTACGAAATCGACGGTCTCTTTTTCCAGGTCAGCTAGCAGGTCGTGGGCGATTTTCGACATGCGAATTTCGGTATAACGCATCGCCGCGGCAGAATCGCCGTCGATGGAACCGAAGTTGCCTTGTCCGTCCACCAGCATGTAACGCAGGGAGAAAGGCTGGGCCATACGTACAATGGTGTCGTAAACGGCGGAATCACCATGCGGGTGATATTTACCGATAACGTCACCGACGACGCGGGCAGATTTTTTATAGGGTTTGTTCCAGTCGTTACCCAGTACGCTCATCGCAAAAAGTACGCGGCGATGAACCGGCTTCAGGCCATCACGCACATCGGGTAAAGCTCGGCCAACGATGACCGACATGGCGTAACCGAGGTAAGAATTTTTTAATTCTTCTTCGATATTGACCGGTGTAATTTCTCTCGCAAGGTCGCTCATGGAGCCGCTATCCCTCTACTTAATCCCGGATTTTAAAGGTGCGAAAGTATATCACACTGCAATGCTCTGGTGAACGTTAACCACCGATTTCACCCGCTTTTCCTTGCGCCTGAAAGGTGTGCCATCCGCGGTTAAGCGTTTATACTGTGGACACATTTTGTCAGGAGTTACGATTCAATGAATGCACAACCGCAGAATCATCAGCAGAACGTCGATGCGCAGGAAATTGCCAAGTTTGAGGCCGTTGCCTCGCGCTGGTGGGATCTGGAGGGTGAATTTAAACCGTTGCACCGCATTAACCCGCTGCGCCTGGGCTATATCGCGCAGCACAGCAACGGTCTGTTCGGTAAAACCGTGCTCGACGTCGGATGCGGCGGCGGCATCTTAGCCGAAAGCATGGCGCGCGAAGGTGCCGTGGTCACGGGTCTGGACATGGGCGCGGAACCGCTGGCCGTGGCGCGCCTGCATGCTCTGGAGAGCGGCGTGACGCTGGACTACGTGCAGCAGACCGTAGAAGAGCATGCGGAGCAGCACGCCGGAAAATATGATGTGGTGACCTGCATGGAGATGCTGGAACACGTGCCGGATCCGCGCTCAGTGATTCACGCCTGTGCGAAGCTGGTCAAACCCGGCGGCGAAGTCTTTTTCTCTACGCTGAACCGCAATCCAAAAGCCTGGCTGCTGGCGATATTTGGCGCGGAATATGTGTTGCGCATGCTGCCGCGCGGCACCCACGACGTGAAGAAATTTATCCGTCCTTCCGAACTGCTGGGCTGGGTCGATGAAACGGCCCTGCGTGAACGCCACATCATTGGCCTGCACTACAACCCGGTGACCAACCGCTTCAAACTGGCTCCCGGTACTGACGTGAATTATATGGTGCATACCCACCGCGCTGTCTGAGTGATATTACCCGCCTGAAAGCAGGCGGGTAATATTGAAGTCTGACTTGCATTAACAGTTCAAATAAAACTGTCCGCGCATTAACAGTAACCATTACAGTATTCAGTTACGAATCACGCTAAATAGAGGCGCGCTTTTCATAGCCCATCCCTGCCTGATAATCTTCCCTGGCACATTAAAATAACACCTTCACCAAAACTGAATAAAACCACGTTCAGTGCATGAGAATAATTAAAATCAGGCCTTAATAGCCGATTGGCTTAAATTCATTAAACCGGATTACTGACTCAACCCTGCCCTTTAAAACTTATTGATATTAAAAATAAAAAAATAAAAATCACGTTGATAAAGCCCCAGATTTAATTATTCATCAGGTAAAGAACTTGTCCTGTCAATGCGCTCATATCGCTCTGAAGTGATGGTTTTAACACACTGTGACACGCTTCAAAAAACTTCCAGCCGCAACTCAATATACTAGAATGGTAGCATCGCCTGATACTCAGTGACATTGCTTTTTAAGCCTTAGATAAAGAGGGCTGAAGCCTGTATAGCCCGGCAATCAATCTGTAAACGTCGCTACAGTGAGCGCTATAAATGGCGATTAAGGCGAAAGCCTCCGGCCAGACAAACAGCGATTTTAATTCTGAACAGGGCAAACGGTGCTGAATAAGTTACCAGCCAGAATAATAACGGGCAGTCGTTTATGCCTGGATAAGATTAACTTCATCACTGTTAAGGATAATCATGACGCCCTTTTTATCGCTTTTTTGGGTACTGGCAGGTATCGCGATATTAGTCGTACTCAATATGAAATATAAATTCCACAACGTCTTCTCTCTGCTGATTGCGGGCATGTTTGTTGCCATCATGGTGGGCATTCCGTCAGATAAAATTGTCGGCGTAGTCCAGATGGGGATCGGCAGCATCATGGGTCACCTTGCGCTGATCATCATATTTGGCGCGATTATTGGCAAGTTCATGACCGAATCGGGTGCAAGCCAGCAGATAGCGGATACGGTCATCCGCCATTGTGGCACTCGCTTCCTCTCGACCGGGCTGATGTTTATCGGCGTCATATTCGGTATTGCGATGTTCTACGAGGTCGCCTTTCTGATTGCCATGCCGCTGGTGATGAACATAGCTAAAAAAGCGGATATCCCTTACATGAAGCTGGTCATCCCGACGGTGGCCGGCGCCACCATGGGACACAGCCTGTTTCCGCCACAGCCGGGGCCGGTTGCCCTCATCAGCGCATTTAACGCGGATATCGTTCAGGTCTATCTTTACGGCGTCGTGGTGATTATCCCTGCCCTGTTTTGCGCGGGCGTTTTACTGCCTCGTTTCCTGCCGGGAATCAGCCGTATTCCGCTTAATTCAATGATCAAACCGATAAAAGAGCTGGCACCTGAAGATCTTCCTTCTTTCAGAATCAGTATTCTGATCCCGCTGATCCCGGCAGTGCTGATGATTATGGCGTCAGTGGTCAAACCCCTGGCCGGTGATGGCGCTGAGCTGACACGCGTCTTTAAACTGCTGGGCAGCGCGGAGGTCAGCATGCTGTTCGCCACGCTGGCTGCGATGTGGTTTCTGGGGGTTAAACGGGGGATGACTTCCGAAGGCATAACAGAGCACGTCACCCACTCGATTTCGCAAATTTCCAATGTGCTGTTTGTCATCAGCGCCGGCGGTATCCTTAAACAGGTGATCATCGATTCTGATGTGGGTGACAGCATTGTCCAGCTCATGAGTCATGTGCCCTTCTCACCTTTTATCATTGCCTGGTTAATCACGGCAGTGATCCGCATTCTTACCGGCCAGGGCGCGGTAGCCGCCATTACCTCAGCGGGCATCGTGGCCCCGATGATCGAAGCCTTTCATCTTAATCCGGCGCTGATGGTGCTTGCCGTAGCTTGCGGCAGCAACACCATCACGCTGATGTATGACGGTGGCTTTTTACTGTTCAAAGAGACCTTTGGTATCTCCATGAAAGACACCTTCAAAACCTGGGGGCTGCTGGAGTTGATCAACTCGGTCGTGGGTCTGGGCATGGTCATCCTGATTAACCAGCTTATTTAGTTTTTCCGCCTCTGCCGTACAGGATTCACGTCAGAGGCAATTCACTTTACTCCCTTCCGTGCCAAAGAGAGATTGCTGCAGGAGAGCGCACACGGAGGCATTCCGTTATGTGCCAGAGAGTTACGCGTTTCTGGCGGTGAGCCATCAGAAGCAGCGGCAATGGCCTGACCCGCTCGCAGCAACCCGCTAGCGGCTTTTAGCCATTTTTCATCCCTTTTCCTGCTGAATCCTGAGGATTGAATAAGAAACACGCGCCCGATCATAATAAGAAAAAAAAGTGTGATCTGGTTGACATGATGCCAGGCCTTACAAGGCGTGGGCTAAAAAATTTCGCAAGAATTACAACCCCTCCAGCCATCATTTTTTGCTCTTGTTAAGCGGCCGTAAAATACTAAAATATGCCCCCATGTAGTTATGACTTTTCTCATCACCCCCTAGATGTAGTGTTTATCCACATATTATTCACAATGAATAGGCTGTGTATAAACCGGGATTTCTTTTAATTTTTGGATACTCACGCAAAGGTAAATACGCGACATGAACCAGAGTCTGCTCGTTACTAAACGCGATGGCCGCCAGGAGCGCATTGATCTCGACAAAATTCACCGTGTGCTGGACTGGGCAGCTGAAGGGCTGAACAACGTCTCAGTTTCACAGGTTGAGCTGCGTTCCCACATTCAGTTCTATGATGGCATCAGAACCTCTGACATTCATGAGACCATTATTAAGGCCGCAGCAGACCTCATCTCCCGCGATGCCCCTGACTATCAGTACCTGGCTGCCCGCCTGGCAATTTTCCACCTGCGCAAAAAAGCGTATGGTCAGTTTGAGCCACCGAAGCTCTATGACCAGGTCGTTAAGATGGTCGGCATGGGCAAATATGATCGTCACCTGCTGGAAGATTACAGCCAGGAAGAGTTTGCGCAGATGGACGAGTTCCTCGACCACTGGCGTGACATGAACTTCTCCTATGCCGCTGTGAAGCAGCTGGAAGGCAAATATCTGGTGCAGAACCGCGTTTCGGGTGAAATCTACGAAAGCGCGCAGTTCCTCTACATTCTGGTCGCCGCCTGCCTCTTCTCGGGCTACCCGCGCGACACGCGTATGGATTACATCAAGCGTTTCTATGATGCGATCTCGACGTTTAAAATCTCCCTGCCGACACCAATCATGTCTGGCGTACGCACCCCGACGCGTCAGTTCAGCTCCTGTGTGCTGATTGAGTGCGGCGACAGCCTGGACTCCATCAACGCCACCTCCAGCGCGATTGTGAAATATGTCTCTCAGCGTGCCGGCATCGGTATCAACGCCGGTCGTATCCGTGCGCTGGGCAGCCCGATTCGCGGCGGTGAAGCGTTCCATACCGGCTGTATCCCGTTCTACAAGCATTTCCAGACCGCAGTGAAATCCTGTTCTCAGGGCGGCGTTCGTGGCGGCGCAGCCACGCTGTTCTACCCGATGTGGCATCTGGAAATCGAAAGCCTGCTGGTGCTGAAGAACAACCGTGGTGTTGAAGGTAACCGCGTGCGTCACATGGACTATGGCGTACAGCTCAACAAGCTGATGTATCAGCGCCTGCTGAAAGGCGAAGATATCACTCTGTTCAGTCCGTCTGACGTGCCTGGCCTGTATGACGCATTCTTTGCCGATCAGGATGAGTTTGAACGCCTCTACACCAAATATGAGCAGGATCAGAGCATCCGTAAGCAGCGTGTCAAAGCGGTCGATCTCTTCTCACTGATGATGCAGGAACGCGCCTCTACTGGCCGTATCTACATTCAGAACGTCGACCACTGCAACACTCACAGCCCGTTTGACCCGAGCATCGCGCCGGTTCGCCAGTCTAACCTCTGCCTGGAAATCGCCCTGCCGACCAAACCGCTGGAAGATGTGAACGACGAAAACGGTGAGATTGCCCTGTGTACGCTCTCTGCGTTCAACCTCGGCGCCATCGAAAGCCTCGACGATCTGGAAGAGCTGGCTACCCTGGCAGTACGTGCGCTTGATGCGCTGCTCGACTATCAGGATTACCCGATTCCGGCAGCCCAGCGTGGCGCGATGGGTCGTCGTACCCTGGGTATTGGCGTCATTAACTACGCCTACTATCTGGCGAAGCATGGTGTGCGCTACTCCGATGGCAGCGCCAATGGCCTGACACACAAAACCTTTGAAGCCATTCAGTATTACCTGCTGAAAGCCTCAAACGCGCTGGCGAAAGAGCAAGGTGCCTGCCCGTGGTTCAATGAAACCACCTATGCGCAGGGCATTCTGCCGATCGACACCTACAAGAAAGATCTGGACGCGATCAGTAATGAACCGCTGCATCTCGACTGGGAAAGCCTGCGTGAAGAGATTAAAACGCACGGCCTGCGCAACTCGACCCTGTCCGCGCTGATGCCGTCTGAAACCTCGTCGCAGATCTCCAATGCCACCAACGGCATTGAGCCTCCACGCGGCCACATCAGTATCAAAGCGTCGAAAGATGGCATCCTGCGTCAGGTCGTGCCGGAGTATGAGCGTCTGAAAGATCAGTATGAGCTGCTGTGGGAAATGCCGAACAACGACGGCTACCTGCAACTGGTGGGTCTGATGCAGAAATTCATCGACCAGGCGATTTCGTCCAACACCAACTACGATCCGTCGCGCTTCACCAACGGTAAAGTGCCGATGAAACAGCTGCTGAAAGATCTGCTGACGGCGTATAAGTTCGGCGTGAAAACGCTCTACTATCAAAACACCCGTGACGGTGCTGAAGATGCGCAGGATGACCTGGCACCTTCCATCCAGGATGATGGCTGCGAGAGCGGCGCCTGTAAGATCTAATGGTCAGGCGGGAGAATCTCCCGCCTCATTCATTTCACGAGGCCTGGCTTCGTCTACTTTTGGACAACTTTTATGGCTTACTCCACTTTCTCACAGAACAAAAATGATCAGCTGAAAGAGCCGATGTTTTTCGGTCAGTCCGTAAACGTGGCGCGCTTCGACCAGCAAAAATATGACATCTTTGAAAAGCTGATCGAAAAGCAGCTCTCCTTCTTCTGGCGTCCGGAAGAGGTCGACGTTTCCCGCGATCGCATCGATTACCAGGCGCTGCCGGACCACGAAAAACATATCTTTATCAGCAACCTGAAATATCAGACGCTGCTGGATTCGATTCAGGGCCGCAGCCCGAACGTCGCGCTGCTGCCGCTGATTTCGATTCCTGAACTGGAAACCTGGATTGAAACCTGGGCGTTCTCAGAGACGATTCACTCCCGTTCTTACACCCACATCATCCGTAACATCGTTAACGATCCGGCGGTGGTGTTTGACGATATCGTCACCAATGAGCAGATTCTGGCGCGTGCTCAGGATATCTCACGCTATTACGACGATCTGATTGAGATGACCAACTACTGGCATCAGCTGGGTGAAGGCACGCATCAGGTCAATGGCAAACCGGTTGTCGTCAGCCTGCGCGCCCTGAAGAAGCAGCTCTATATCTGTCTGATGAGCGTCAATGCGCTGGAAGCGATTCGTTTCTATGTCAGCTTCGCCTGTTCATTTGCGTTCGCTGAGCGCGAGCTGATGGAAGGCAATGCCAAAATCATCAAGCTGATTGCCCGCGATGAAGCGCTGCACCTGACCGGCACTCAGCACATGCTGAACCTGCTGCGCAGCGGTGAAGACGATCCGGAGATGAAAGAGATTGCGGCAGAGTGCCGTGAAGAGTGCTTCGAGCTGTTTAAGAAAGCAGCGCTGCAGGAGAAAGAGTGGGCAGAATATCTGTTCAGCGGCGGCTCAATGATCGGCCTGAACAAAGATATACTCTGCCAGTACATTGAGTACATCACCAATATCCGTATGCAGGCTGTTGGCCTTGATTTGCCGTTCCAGACGCGCTCAAACCCAATCCCATGGATTAACTCCTGGCTGGTCTCTGACAACGTTCAGGTTGCGCCGCAGGAAGTGGAAGTGAGCTCCTATCTGGTGGGTCAGATCGATTCTGAAGTGGGCGCTAACGACTTCGACGACTTCCAGCTTTAATGATGAGCCGCGACGTTGTTATTCTGCGCAGTTCCGGCACCCGGCTGGAATGCACAGACGAACATACCAATCTGCTGACGCTGCTGGAAGCCAACAATCTCTGCGTGGAGTTTCAGTGCCGCGAAGGTTACTGCGGCTCCTGCCGGATGCGGCTGCTGAAAGGCGAAGTGCATTACCCACAGCGGCCGCTGGCCTTTGTGCAGCAGGATGAGATCCTGCCCTGCTGCTGCAAAGCCAAAGGCGAGATTGAGCTTGAGTTATAACTGAGGTGGAATAAGTCTGGCTTGATTTGCTGTGAGATCGAGTCAGCTTAGGGAACACGATCAGATCGGAAAGACGCAAAAAGCGTCATCCCTGACAGCTCGGCCCGCGCGATTACGCACCTCATCCCTGAGGTGCGCCCGTAGCCGGGCCAACGCGTTGCGTTGTTCAAAAACGCTCCCGGCGTTTTTGTCCCAGGCGCGGGACGCTTTCCTCCTCTGCCCTTGTTCCCTGCGCTTTGAGCTAATTTATTGCTGCGAGAATGACGCTGTATGGGGTTAATTCGCAGTCACATATAAAACGGGCGCCTCAGGCGCCCGTTTCGTTTTCACTAACATTACTGTCTGACAGTTTCGACCACGTCAATCCAGCCGTGACCGGTGCTCACTTCGCTGCCGTGTAACCAGCGGCGCAGCATGTTCATCGCCATCATCGCCACCACCTTCTGCCGCGTCTCCAGATTATGGCGACCGGTACTGAACTTCACGCGCTGACCAAAGCTGCCATCCGGCGTATGCAGCGCCACCGAAATCTCTTCCTGCTCCAGGCTGCCTACAGAGAGCGCCAGCGCGGCCTGCTGCTGTGCAGCAAGTTCGCGGGTGCGGGTCACCTGCTGCTCCAGCGTCTCCTGCCCGGATGGCAGGATGTCAGCGCCACGCAGCGGCACGCTGGCGCCAGCCAACTGCCAGTAGAGCAGTCCGGCGGTGTATTGCTCACTGACTGCCAGCTGCTCACCGCGCTGCTCCAGCTCACGTGCCAGCAGCGCCGGTAAGCCTTCGGTACCTTCGAAAATGGTGCACTCCGCCAGTTGCAGGCGCACCTGCTGCCACACCTGCTCCATCGCCACCCGCTGACTGGCCGGGCCGGTGAGCTTGATCTCGATAATCGGCATGGACGAGCGATATCCCATAACCACGCCTTCCGGCAGCGCCAGCGGCTCCAGTTCGGCGGCAATATCGCTTTCACCACGACCGAAGGTAGTCAGCCGCAGACAAATCGGTGGCTCGGGCGGCGAAAATTTCGCTTTCAGACGGGGAATGATCTGCTGCTCCACCATCACTTTAAATTCAGACGGCACACCAGGCGTGAAGAACATCCAGCAGCGATTGAGTTGCAGGGCAAAACCACAGGCAGTGCCGACCGGGTTATCAATCAGTTCCGCGTTGGCCGGGATTTCCGCCTGCTTGCGATTACTGGCCGCCATCACGCGTCCGCGACTGGCGAACCAGGCTTCCATCTGTTCCAGCCACTCCTGCTGCATCCTGAGTTCAACGCCACAGGCCCGTGCTGCTGCCAGCGCACTGAGATCGTCACTGGTCGGCCCCAGACCGCCGTTGACTATCAGCACATCTGCCTCATGGCTGCGCGCCTGTAGCGTGGCGATTAGCGATTCGAGGGAATCCCCTACCGTGGTACGGCTTGTCATGGGTAAACCCTGCTGGAACAGAATATCCGCCAGCCAGGCGGCGTTGGTATCGACGATTTGGCCATGCAGCACCTCATCCCCGGTTGACAGCATCTCTACTCTAATCACGTTGAGTTCTCCTTTTCACGTTTACTAAACTGTATGAAGTCCACCCGCGAAAAACAATCGGCATCACCCGCGATTGTGACCCTGGTGACTAAGGCAGCACGTTGAGGATAAACGAAAGCGAGGGTGAAGCAGGGTTGAATGGCTGAGGCGGGCATGTTCAGAGCGTTGAGAAAACAACAAAAACGGCGGGTTAGCCCCGCCGTTTAGTGACTGCAATTGTTTACAACAGCAGCGTCAGCGAATCGCGATTAACGACGCGCCAGCAGCAGACCGAGTACCAGACCGGCTGTTGCACCGATACCGACACCCTGCCACGGTTTTTCGTGTACATAGTCGTCTGCACGGTAAGCCGCTTGTTTAGCGCGATAGTAGTAGCTATCGGACGCCTGGCTGACACGGGATTTCACATCGTTCAGCGCCTGTTCGGCTTTGCTTTTAAGCTCAATGTACTTCTGATCGGCCGGATCACCTGATGCCTTAAGGACTTCTTCCAGCGTTTCAGTCAGTAACGCAATATCGTCATCGAGGCCCGTTTCGAATTGATTTGTCTGATTTACCATCGTTTCCTCCGTGTGAATTGCAAAGCAGTTCATTAACTATAGTCATAATCTGGCGCTCTGCTGATTTCCTGCTCCAGGAATCACCTGATTTTTCATCTGTTAAAGTTGCTCAGTGCAGGCTGTGCGCCGTTTCGCTACGCAAAGAAGTGTAAGACGCACCGGCAACCGCGGAATTTCGCTTCGCTTCTTTGATTAATCTGATAAATTTTGTCGTGACTGAATTTTCCAGTAACCCTACTGTCGTACCCCTCTGTTGCCTGTGATTATCGGGCCATGAAAGTGCATTTTGCACGACAGTCACGACACCCTCGAACAGCTAAGGAATAATCTCTGGCATGAATCGAAGAATGTTTATGAAAGCGTCAATGGCCTTCTCCGCCGTCAGCGGCATGACCGGCCTGTCAACGCTGTTTGCGCAATCCGCATGGGCAGAAGATGGCATTGCTGACGGAACCGCCGTACGCTTCGATTTCGACGTATTGAAGAAAAACGCGGCTGCGCTGGCGAAAAAACCCTGGGGCGGAGCACCGGGCGCGCTGCCGGAGACGCTGGCCACACTGACCCCGCAGGCGTACAACGAAATTCAGTATGACGCTAACCACTCACTCTGGAACAACCTGCCCGACCGTCAACTGGACGTTCAGTTCTTCCATGTCGGTATGGGCTTCAAGCGGCGCATCCGCATGTTCTCTGTTGACGGCGAGAGTCGCGAAGCGCGTGAAATTCACTTCCGTCCCGAATTGTTCAACTACAACGATGCCAAAGTCGATACGAAGCAGCTGGAGGGCAAAACTGACCTCGGCTTCGCCGGTTTCCGCGCCTTTAAAAAACCGGAACTGGCCCGTCGCGACATCGTCTCCTTCCTCGGCGCAAGCTACTTCCGTGCGGTTGACGATACTTTCCAGTACGGCCTCTCGGCGCGTGGCGTAGCGATCAACACCTTCAGCAATGGCCAGGAGGAGTTTCCCGATTTCACCGCCTTCTGGTTTGAAACGCCAAAAGCGGAAGATACCACCTTTACCTGCTATGCCCTGCTGGATGGCGCCAGCCTCACCGGCGCTTACAAATTCATCATCCATTGCGAAGAGAAACGTGTGGTGATGGAGGTGGAAAACCACCTGTTTGCCCGTAAAGAGATCCGTCAGATTGGCATCTCGCCAATGACCAGTATGTTCAGCTGTGGCACCAACGAACGCCGTATGTGCAACACTTACCATCCGCAGATCCATGACTCCGATCGCCTGGCGATGTGGACCGGTAAAGGCGAATGGATTGCCCGCCCGCTGAATAATCCTCAGCGTCTGCAGTTCAACGCCTATGAAGATGAGAATCCGCGTGGATTTGGCCTGCTGCAGCTTAATCACGACTTCAAAGATTATCAGGATGTGATTGGCTGGTATGACAAACGTCCGAGCCTGTGGGTTGAGCCGGTCGGCAAGTGGGGTAAAGGCGCGATCAACCTGATGGAGATCCCGACTACGGGAGAAACGCTGGATAACGTAGTCTGCTTCTGGCAACCGGCTGAGCCGGTCAAAGCGGGCAGCGAGCTGAGCTTCTCCTACAAGCTTTACTGGAGTGGTCTGCCGCCGGTGCGTAGCGGTCTGGCGCGCGTGGATGCAACCCGTACCGGTATTGGTGGCTTCCCGGAAGGCTGGGCGCCTGGCGAACACTTCCCGGAAACCTGGTGCCGCCGCTTCGCCATCGATTTTATCGGTGGTGATCTGCAGGCTGCTGCGCCGAAAGGTATTGAGCCGGTGATTACCGTTTCATCCGGTAGCGTGAAGCAGGTTGAGATTCTGTATGTCGATCCGCTTAAGGGCTATCGCATCCTGTTTGACTGGTATCCGAACAGCGACTCCACCCAGCCGGTAGAGATGCGTCTGTTCCTGCGTAGCAAGGATGAGACGCTGAGCGAAACCTGGCTCTATCAATATTTCCCGCCTGCGCCGGATCAACGTAAATATGTCGATGACCGCCAGATGACGGTGGGTTAATGTAAACAGGCGAGGCTCAGGTCTCGCCTTTTTTATGGCGCGTTCTTCAGCATATCGACGTGAGGGATCCCATCTTCCAGGTAGTTCTCCCCCACCGCGACAAAGCCATGCTGCCCATAGAAACTTTCCAGATGCGCCTGCGCGGAGAGAAACAGATCGCGGCCCGGCCAGTGCTGCTGACAACTGCTGATCGCCTGCTCCATCAGACGATTCCCCAGCCGCGCGCCACGAACCCGATCTGAAACAATCACCCGGCCGATTTTCACCGGGCTGGTCTCATCCGCCGGGGAGAGCAATCGCGCATAGGCCACCAGCTGGTCATCCGCCATTCCCAGCAGATGCCGGTTTTCCGCCTGCAAATCTTTGCCATCCACATCAAGGTAAGCGCACTGCTGTTCCACCACAAACACGGCACTGCGCAACGCCAGCAGTGCATAGAGCTGTGAGGGCGTCAGTTCGCTATGATGTTTATCCTGCCAGTTAATGTCCATGGTTTCTCCTTTAAACCACACACTCTACATCAGCGCGGTGTCGCCAGCACCTGCTGGTGACATCCTCTTGCAGGCAAAAAAAATCAGGCCCGGAGGCCTGATTCGTCAGTCGCAGCAACGCGCTTACATCAGCGGCTGAGCCATCTGCACCAGTCTGATTAGCGGCTGCGGGTAAACCCCTAACAGCAGCACCAGAATGGCAGAGATCAGTACCACCACACCACCGGCCGTAAATGCCCAGTTAGCGGGGGTATCACGGGTATGCAGTTCCGGCGGGCTGAGGTAGAGACTCACCGTCACGCGCAGATAGTAGTAGAGGCCAATCGCACTACCCGCGACTACAGCACCGGTCAGCCACCACAGGTGCGCACTGACGCCTGAAGCGATAACGTAGAATTTACCGATAAAGCCCAGCGTCATCGGGATACCGGCCAGTGACAGCATCATCACCGTCATTACCGCTGACAGGATCGGACGATGCCAGAACAGGCCGCGATAGGAGTAGAGCGAGTCAGCATCCGGGCCACGATACGGGCTGGACATCAGACTCACCACACCAAAGGCACCCAGGCTGCTGAACAGATAACCGGCCAGGTAAACACCCGAGGTTTCCAGCGACAGCTGATGATCTTTTACCGCAATCAGCGCCACCAGCAGATAACCGAGGTGGGCGATAGAGGAGTAACCCAGCAGACGCTTGATGTTGCTCTGCGAAATCGCCATCAGGTTACCGAACAGAATCGACACAAAGGCGATCATAGCCAGCACTGTGCGCACCGCTTCGCTGTCGGTCACCGGCGCATACATAAACAGACGCATGATGACACCGAAGATAGCAATCTTGCTGGCGGTAGCCAGGAAGGTTGAAACCGGCGCAGGTGCACCCTGATAAACATCGGGGGTCCAGAGGTGGAACGGAACCAGTGAGAGCTTAAAGCCCAGACCGATGATCATCATACCCAGACCCACCAGCAGCAGTGGCTCGTGGATCATGCTGTCAGTCAGGCTCTGGCCCAACGCCACAAAACTCAGGTTACCGGAGTCGGCGTAAATCAGCGCAATACCAAACAGCAGGAACGACGAGGCCGCCGCCGAAAGAATGGTGTACTTCAGCGCGGCTTCAAGCGAACGTTTCTGGCGGAAGGCGTAGCCAATCAGACCAAACAGCGGCAGCGACAGCAGTTCAATACCGATGAACAGCGAGGCCAGATGATTAGCACTGGCCAGCACGATGCCACCGAGTGCCGCAATCAGCACCAGCAGGTAGAACTCATCTTTGTTGTCCGGGAAGCCGGCCAGCCATGGATAAGCAAAGGTGCAGGTCGCCAGACTCGCCAGCATGACCAGCGCGGTATAGAACATCGAATAGCCATCGACGCGCAGCAGCGGCGTGACATCCATCGCGCCGACCTGACCGACAAAGTATAGAGAGAGCAGCGCCAGGTTCAGGCCAACTACCGTTAGCGTGGCGTTAACGAAGTGGTTGCGTCGCCAGGCAATGGACAGCATCACAACCACCACCGTCAATCCGACGATTAACAGCGGTAGCAACGCAATCAATTGGTGAGGAGTTATTGTCATGGCGAATTACGGCCTTGTAGTTGAAATTGAAGCGGTAAACCACTGCTGAATATTGCTCATGGCAGCGTGCGAAGTATCCAGAATCGGCTGTGGATAGACGCCCAGCAGCACCAGCAGCACCACCAGAACACCGATGGTCATGAACTCACGCGGTGACATGCCTGGCAGCGGATCTTTCGATTTCGCTTCGCCGTAGTAAGCGCGCTGCATCATCACCAGCGAGTAAATCGAGGCGAACACCAGACCAAAGGTCGCGATGATGATAATCATCGGCACGACCTGGAAGCTGCCGGTCAGAATCATAAATTCGCCGACGAAGTTACCGGTGCCTGGCATACCGAGGTTGGCAACAGCAAAGAACAGCGACAGACCCGGAATCCATTTGATGCGCGACCACAGGCCACCCATCTGACGCATATCGCGGGTATGCAGACGCTCATACAGCTGACCACACAGAATGAAGAGTGCTGCAGCGGACAGACCGTGCGCAATCATCTGAATCACCGCGCCCTGCAGCGCCAGCTGGCTGCCGGTGTAGATGGCAATCAGCACAAAGCCCATGTGCGAAATCGAGGTGTAAGCAATCAGACGTTTGATATCGGTCTGCGAGAAGGCCATCCAGGCACCGTAGAAGATACCGATGATGCCTAACCACATGGCAATCGGCGCAAACTCGGCTGACGCATTCGGGAACAGCGGCAAGCTGAAACGCAGCAAGCCGTAAGCTGCCGTTTTCAGCAGGATACCCGCCAGGTCGACAGAACCGGCAGTTGGCGCCTGACTGTGCGCATCCGGCAGCCAGCCGTGCAACGGTACCACCGGCATCTTCACCGCAAAGGCGATAAAGAAGCCCAGCATCAGCAGATATTCAACACCGCTCGACATTGGCGTCTGCAGCAGCTGTTCGTAGTTGAATGTCCAGACGCCAGTGGCGTTGTAGTGGACAAACACCAGGCCCAGAATCGCAATCAGCATCACCAGACCTGAAGCCTGGGTGTAGATGAAGAATTTGGTCGCGGCGGAAATACGGGTTTTGCCGTCCGATGCTTTATGACCCCAGAGCGCGATGAGGAAGTACATCGGCACCAGCATCATTTCCCAGAAGAAGAAGAACAGGAACAGGTCGATGGAGAGGAACACACCGATCACGCCGCCCAGGATCCACATCAGGTTCAGGTGGAAGAAGCCCTGATACTTTGAAATCTCATTCCAGGAACAGAGCACCGCCATCAGACCCAGCAGGCCGGTCAGCACCACCATCAGCAGCGACAGGCCATCGATGGCTAAATGGAAGCTGATGCCGAAGCGTGGGATCCACGGAACGGAGAAACTTGACTGCCACTGCGGAATGCCCGCTGCCTGCGTCAGTGAATAGCCTCCCTGCAACCAGAGTTGCAGCGAAAGCGCCAACGTCAGCCCCATAGTGATCAGTGCGATCCAGCGTGGCACCTTTGCGCCGAGGCGCTCAGTGAGCCAGCAGATCAGACCACCGACGAAGGGTATGATAATTAGCCAAGGTAATAACACGGCACACTTCCCTTTTCTTTGTCTTGGTTCGGGCTATCTTACTTGCCATTTTGGCTCCCGGCAGTGCTCGCAATCCTCACATACCTCGGTATGCTCCGGTTGCTGTGCGCTGGCGGTAACCAAACTGGCCGCGACGATAACGCCCTTGCTCAGGACAATTTTTGACATTCTCAATGGGCAGATTAGCTAACCTGCCCCGCTCATCAATCTTTAAATCACCAGCAGCAGAGCCAGCACCAGCACGGCACCCAGGCTCATCGACGCAACGTACCAGCGCAGGTAGCCATTCTCACTAACGACCAGACCTTTGTTGGCTATACGTGACAGCAGCGCAGGCAGGTTCATCAGGCCATTCAGTGGGTCGCGCTTCAGCAGCCACGCAATACCCAGATAAGGTTTGACGAACACTTTATCGTAGAGCCAGTCGAAGCCCCAGGCCGCAAACCACCAGGTGCCGAAGAAACGGCCTGGTGCACTGTTTGCGATACGGGTAACCAGCTCACGTTTGCCCAGCCACAGCGCGGCAGCAATCAGAATGCCGACGATTGCTACAACGCCCGAGGTGATTTCCAGTCCTACTTTGCCCGCTTCACCGAACTCATTGGCTGGCAGTACGCCCGCCAGCGGCGGCGTGATCAGCGCACCAATAAAGGTGGAGAGCAGCAGCAGCACAATCAGCGGCAGATGATGGGTAATACCCTTACCGGCGTGCGCATGAATTTTCTCTTCGCCGTGGAACACGATGAAGATCATGCGGAAGGTATAGATAGAGGTAAGGAACGCCCCCACCAGACCTGCAACCATCAGGTTGATGTGACCGTTAGCCAGTGCGCCAAACAGGATCTCATCTTTACTGTAGAAGCCCGCCGTAATCAGCGGCAGTGCCGCCAGCGCCGCGCCGCCCACCAGGAAGCAGGTGTAGACCAGCGGAATGCTCTTACGCAGGCCACCCATTTTGAAAATATTCTGCTCGTGATGGCAGGCCAGAATCACTGAACCGGAGGAGAGGAACAGCAACGCTTTAAAGAAGGCGTGCGTCATCAGATGGAAAATCGCCGCATCCCACGCCTGAACACCCAGCGCCAGGAACATGTAGCCAATCTGGCTCATGGTGGAGTACGCGAGCACACGTTTAATGTCGGTCTGCACCAGCGCGGCAAAGCCTGCCAGCACCAGGGTAATCGCCCCGATGATTCCGACCAGATGCAGCACTTCCGGCGTCAGCAGGAAGAGACCGTGGCTGCGGGCAATCAGGTAGACACCTGCTGTCACCATGGTCGCGGCGTGGATCAATGCCGAAACCGGTGTCGGACCGGCCATCGCATCTGCCAGCCAGGTCTGTAACGGCAGCTGGGCCGATTTACCGACCGCGCCACCCAGCAGCATCAGCGTTGCCCACTGCAGCATATGGTTATCTGCGGCAAAGTGCGCAGGTGCCAGTTCCATCATCTCGCGGAAGTTCAGCGTGCCCAGCTCGTTGTAGAGAATGAACAGGCCGAATGCCAGGAAGACGTCGCCTACGCGGGTGATGATGAAGGCTTTCATCGCCGCTTTGCCGTTTTCCGGATTGCTGTAGTAGAAACCGATCAGCAGATAAGAGCAGAGCCCTACCCCTTCCCAGCCCAGATACATCAGCATCAGGTTATCGGCCAGCACCAGAACAACCATGCTGGCGATAAACAGGTTGGTATAGGCGAAGAAGCGGGAGTAACCCTCTTCTCCGCGCATATACCAGGAGGCGAACATATGAATGAAGAAGCCGACACCGGTCACAACCGACAGCATGGTCAGCGACAGGCCATCCAGCGTCAGGTTCACCTTCATGTCGAAGTTGCCGACATGCATCCAGGTCCAGAGCGGCTGGGTGTAGGCTTGCTGGCCGTTGGCGAAGAAGTCAAAACCGACCATCGCCGTCGTCAGGGCCGCCAGACCCACGGATCCCATACCAATCGTGGCCGACAGGTTCTCTGACCAGCGACCGCGCGAAAACGCTAACAGCAGAAAGCCGATCAGCGGAAACAAGACAGTTAAATAGAGAAGATTCATCCGCGCATCTCGCTCACAGTATCAATGTTCAGCGTCTGACGACGACGATAGAGCTGAAGCAGCAGTGCCAGACCAATACTGGCTTCCGCTGCCGCCAGGCTGATCGCCAGGATATACATCACCTGTCCATCAGCCTGACCCCAATAGCTTCCGGCAACGACCAGAGCTAAGGCGGCGGCGTTGATCATGATTTCAAGGCCGATCAGCATAAACAGCAGATTGCGGCGTATTACCAGCGACGTCAGTCCAAGGACAAACAGCACGGCAGCAAGAATCAATCCATGTTGTAACGGGATCATGCGTTCTCCTTTTTCACCTGAGCGGCGTCAGCATTACGGTTACTCAGGACTTCGCCCTGACGCTCTTCACGACCGATATGGAACGCCACGACCAGACCCGCCAGCAGCAGCATTGAGGCCAGTTCAACCGCCAGTACGTAAGGGCCAAAAAGACTGATGCCGACCGCTTTGGCGTCGATGATGGTGCCATTAATGCCCTGGTCATTGGCGGTCAGGATGGCATAGACCATTACGACCAGCAGCAGCAACGAGACGATACCCGGGCCAATCCACAGTGACGGGCTGAGCCACTCACGCTCCTGCTTCTCGGTCTGTTTGCCTAAGTTCAGCATCATGACCACGAAGACGAACAGCACCATAATGGCACCGGCGTAGACGATGATCTCCAGCGCACCAGCAAAATAGGCACCCATGGAAAAGAAGACGCCCGCGATCGATAACAGCGAAACGATCAGGTACAGCAACGCATGTACCGGATTAGTGTGGGTAATGACGCGCAACGTCGTCAGCACCGCCACCAGTCCGCAAAGATAAAACGCAAATTCCATGCCTTGCTCCTTAAGGTAATAAGCCTTTGACGTCGATAGGCTTCGCTTCGTTTTCCGCTTCGCCCTTATCTTTACCGTCAATCGCCATACCTGCCATGCGGTAGAAGTTGTACTCCGGATATTTACCCGGCCCCGAAATCAGCAGATCGTCCTTCTCATACACCAGATCCTGACGCTTAAACTCACCCAGTTCGAAATCGGGGGTCAGCTGAATCGCCGTGGTCGGACAGGCTTCCTCACACATGCCGCAGAAGATGCAGCGTGAGAAGTTGATACGGAAGAACTCCGGGTACCAGCGGCCATCTTTGGTTTCAGCTTTCTGCAGCGAGATACAGCCAACCGGACAGGCAACCGCACACAGGTTACAGGCGACGCAACGCTCCTGACCATCCGGATCGCGGGTTAACACGATACGGCCACGATAGCGCGGTGGCAGATAAACCGGCTCTTCCGGATACATCTGAGTTTCACGTTTGGCGAAGGCGTGCAGCCCGATCAGCCAGATACTGCGAACTGTCGTGCCAAAGCCTGTGACAATATCTTTCAAAGTCATTTGTTAACCCCTTACGGCGCTGTGTAGAGAATCACTGCGGCAGTCGCCAGCAGGTTCAACAGCGTCAACGGCAGACACACTTTCCAGCCGAATGACAGCACCTGGTCGTAGCGTGGACGCGGAAGCGCAGCACGAATCAGGATGAACATCATCATAAAGAACGCCGTTTTCAGGGCGAACCAGATGAACGGCGGCAGGAATGGGCCGTGCCAGCCACCAAAGAACAGCGTCACAATCAGCGCTGAAACGGTGGTAATCGCCACATATTCGCCGACAAAGAACAGGCCGAACTTCATACCGGCATATTCGATGTGATAACCGTCCGCCAGTTCCTGCTCCGCTTCTGGCTGGTCAAATGGATGACGGTGACACACCGCCACGCCAGCAATACAGAAGGTCACGAAACCGAAGAACTGCGGAATGATGTTCCACAGGTGCGTCTGGCTGTTGACGATATCGTTCATGTTGAACGAGCCCGCCTGCGCCACCACACCCATCAGCGACAGCCCCAGGAACACTTCGTAGCTCAGGGTCTGCGCCGAGGCGCGCATCGCACCCAGCAGCGAGTATTTGTTATTACTCGACCAGCCGGCAAACAGCACCGCGTAGACCGCAAGGCCCGCCATCATCAGGAAGAACAGCAGACCGATATTCAGGTCTGTCACCATCCAGGTTGGCGAAACCGGCACGATAGCAAAGGCCAGCAACAGTGAAACAAAGGCGATAACCGGCGCAAGGGTAAAGATAAAGCGGTCGGTAAACGGCGGGACCCAGTCCTCTTTAAAGAACATTTTGATCATGTCCGCTACCAGCTGGAGCGAGCCGCCCCAGCCTACGCGGTTTGGTCCGTAACGGTTCTGGAACAGGCCGAGCAGACGACGCTCGGCGAAGCTCATAAACGCGCCGCAGGCCACAACCACCAGCAGAATCACGATGGCTTTAACAATGGCCAGCAGAATGTCGATAACGTCCGGTGTTAACCAGCTCATTGCGCCGCCTCCTGCAGAGTGTCGATTTTACCGTTCGCCAGGAATGGTGGAACGCCCGGCATGCCCAGCGGCAGACCAATCTGTCCCGCCTGCAGTGACGCCGAGAAACGGACCGGCAGACGCACTGTCTCACCGGCACAGATGAACTCAACCGCCGCGCCATTGTTGACGCCCAGCTTCGCTGCATCTTCCGGGTTAATCACCAGTGCAGGCGGTGCCATACGCTGCTGGAAGACCGGTGAACGCTGTGACATCTCTTCACTGCCAAACAGCTGGTAGAGAGGGGCCACGCGCCACTGCGCTTCACTGACGAATGCCGCCGGAACGTTGCTGAACCAGGGCAGATCGGCTGCGCTGGCTTCAAACAGACGTACACCCGGATCGCCATTGCGCAGTTTGCCGCCGACTTCAACCTGGAACTTGTTCCACGCCTGCGGTGAGTTCCAGCCCGGAGCCCAGGCAAACGGAATCTGCGAACGCGGTGCGCCTGGCTGGTTGTTCCCTTCCATTGAGAAGGCGAACATGGTGTCCTGATCCTGCGGCTGACGCGGTTCGTGCACACTGATATTGGCGCGCGCCGCGGTACGGCCACTGGCACGGTGCGGTGAACGCGACAGTTTCTGTCCGCGAATACGGAAGCTGGCATCCGGTGCCGCATCTTTGATTCCGGCCAGCTGTGGCAGATCACTCACCACCGCATCGATCACGTGGTCCAGCTGCGTCCAGTCGACGTGACGGCTTTCCAGCGTGCTGTGAAGCGAATGCAGCCAGCGCCAGCTCTCCAGCATCACAACGTTGTTGTCATAGTAAGAAGGATCGTAAACCTGGAAGAAGCGTTGTGCGCGGCCTTCGTGGTTGATCGAGGTGCCATCACTTTCGGCGAAGCTGGCGGTTGATAACACCAGACCCGCTTTCTCCAGCGTCGCAGTGCGCTGATGATCAACCACAATCACGTTAGTGGTCTGAGCCAGCGCCGCATCCACCAGCGCTTTTGGTGCGTGGCGATAGAGGTCATTTTCCAGTACCACCAGTGCATCGGCTTCACCGTTGCTCAGCTGTTCCAGCGCGCTCTCCAGAGGATTGCCGCCCATCAGACCAAGCCCCACACTGTTAGCATGTCCCGCCAGCAGCGTAATCCCGACGTCGGCACCGCGCGCTTTCAGCGCTTTGGCCACGTTGGCAGCCGCTTCGATCATCGCGCTGCTGCCGGAATGGGTCCCGGAAATAATTAACGGTTTTTTCGCGCCGGCCAGCGCCTGCACGATGACATCCATCTTGCCGTTCAGTTTGCTGTCGAAATCGGTCACCGCCGGGGCGGTTTCATCCAGCGCACTGGCGATAGCGAAACCGAGACGCGCCTGATCTTCAACCGGTGCGCGATAGCTCCATGCCGCGATATCATCCAGACGGGTTTCATCGACGTTGGTGATAAACAGCGGATGTTTCGCATTCTGACCGATGTTCAGGATCGCGGCGATCTGCCAGTCTGCCACTTTCTGAGCGGCAGCCATATCGCGCGCTTTGCCTTTTACAGCCTGACGCACTGACAGCGCCACGCGTGCGCCAACCTGGGTCAGATCTTCGCCCAGCACCAGCACCGCATCGTAGCTTTCAATTTCACGCAGCGATGGCGTATAGATACCGCCCTCACGCAGGATTTTCAGCATCAGTTCAAGCCGGGCCTGCTCGCCCGCTGGCATGCCGGTAGAGAAGTTCTCTGCACCGACCAGTTCACGCAGCGCGAAGTTACTTTCAATGCTGGCGCGCGGCGAGCCGATACCAATCACTTTTTTCGCCTGACGCAGCAAATCTGCACCGGCATTGACCGCCTGCTCTGCGTTCAGTGTCACCCAGTCGTTGCCGCGCAGCAGCATCGGCTGGCGTGGGCGATCTTTGCGGTTCACGTAGCCATAGCCAAAGCGGCCACGGTCACACAGGAAATAGTGGTTTACGGTGCCGTTATAACGGTTTTCGATACGGCGTAACTCACCATAACGCTCACCCGGGCTGGTGTTACAGCCCACACTGCACTGCTGGCAGATGCTCGGCGCAAACTGCATATCCCATTTACGGTTATAGCGTTCGGAGTGCGTTTTATCGGTGAAGACGCCGGTCGGGCAGATTTCAACCAGGTTACCGGAGAATTCGCTCTCCAGCGTGCCATCTTCCGGGCGACCGAAGTAGACGTTGTCGTGTGCGCCGTAGACACCCAGATCCTTGCCATCGGCATAATCTTTGTAGTAACGCACGCAGCGGTAACAGGCGATACAGCGGTTCATTTCGTGGGAGATGAATGGGCCGAGATCCTGATTACGGTGGGTACGTTTGGTGAAACGATAGCGGCGGAAGCTGTGGCCGGTCATCACTGTCATATCCTGCAGGTGACAGTTACCGCCCTCTTCACACACCGGACAGTCGTGCGGGTGGTTGGTCATCAGCCACTCCACCACGCTTTCGCGGAACTCTTTCGCTTCGCCATCATCGATGGAGATGAATGTGCCGTCAGAGGCCGGTGTCATGCAGGACATGACAAGACGGCCGCGGGTATCTTCGGCATTCTGGAATTGCTTTACCGCACACTGGCGGCAGGCCCCAACGCTTCCCAGCGCCGGATGCCAGCAAAAGTAAGGAATATCAAGGCCCAGAGAAAGACATGCCTGTAGCAGGTTGTCCGCTCCGTTCACATCATACTCTTTACCGTCTACATGAATTGTAGCCATAGTGACATGCTTCCGTAAGGCTCGTCAGAGACGAGCGTTAATCATATTCTTGCCCCGACGCACGACATTGTCGGGGCGGCGGCACCAGGCCTGTTCCGTGTTCTTCGGCGAATTACCAGCGCGCTTTCAGCAGGTTTGGCTGGATCCCGCCAATGGCGCGGGTATTACCAAACACCTGCGGTGCCATGCCAGCTTCAAACTCTTCACGGAAATATTTAATCGCACTCTGCAGTGGCTCAACCGCACCCGGCGCATGCGCACAGAAGGTTTTACCCGGGCCAAGCTGACGGCAGAGTTGCAGTAAAGTTTCGATATCGCCTGGCTGACCCTGCTTCTGCTCCAACGCACGCAGAATTTTTACGCTCCACGGCAGGCCATCGCGACACGGTGTACACCAGCCGCACGACTCACGAGCAAAAAACTCTTCCAGGTTACGCACCAGCGAGACCATGTTGATCTCGTGATCGACCGCCATCGCCAGCGCCGTACCCAGACGACTGCCCGCTTTGCCGATGCTGGCAAATTCCATAGGCAGATCCAGGTGCTGGTCGGTCAGGAAGTCAGTCCCTGCCCCGCCGGGCTGCCAGGCTTTGAACTTCAGTCCGTCACGCATACCGCCCGCATAATCTTCAAGGATTTCACGTGCGGTGATACCAAAGGGCAGCTCCCAGACGCCGGGATTTTTAACCCGGCCGGAGAAGCCCATCATTTTGGTACCGGCATCGTCGCTTTTAGAGATGTTTTTGTACCACTCCACGCCGTTGGCCAGAATCGCCGGAACGTTGGAGAGGGTTTCCACGTTGTTCACGCAGGTCGGTTTGCCCCACGCGCCCGCACTCGCCGGGAATGGCGGTTTCGAACGCGGATTGGCACGACGGCCTTCCAGTGAGTTAATCAATGCCGTCTCTTCGCCGCAGATATAACGACCTGCGCCGGTGTGGACAATCAACTCAAAGTCGAAGCCGGTACCGAGTATATTTTTACCGAGATAGCCTGCTTCCGTCGCTTCAGCAATCGCACGACGCAGATGCACCGCGGCTTCAATGTATTCACCACGTAAGAAGATATAGCCACGGTAAGCCTTCAGCGCAAAGGCGCTGATCAGCATTCCTTCCACCAGCTGGTGAGGCATCTGCTCCATCAGCAGGCGGTCTTTATAGGTGCCCGGCTCCATCTCATCGGCGTTACACAGCAGGTAACGGATGTTCATCGACTCATCTTTCGGCATCAGGCTCCACTTCAGCCCGGTGGAGAAGCCCGCACCGCCGCGCCCTTTCAGGCCTGAATCTTTGACTGCCGCGACGATTTCATCCTGCGACATGCTTTTCAGCGCTTTTTCCGCACCGGCATAGCCGTTTTTACTGCGGTATTCGTCAAGCCAGACAGGTTGCTTGTCATCACGCATCCGCCAGGTCAACGGATGGGTTTCTGCAGTGCGAATGATCTGTTTAATTGTCATTGATACTGCTCCAGCAAACCAGGGATGCCTTCCGGCGTCAGATGCACATGCGTGTCTTCATCCACCATCATCGTTGGCCCCTTATCGCAGTTACCCAGACAGCAGGTTGGCAGCAGTGTGAAGCGGCCATCGGCAGTGGTCTGACCCGGTTTGATATTCAGTTGCTGTTCCAGTGCTGACTGGATGCCCTGATAACCGGTGATATGACAGACCACGCTGTCACAGTAACGGATCACATGACGGCCAACCGGCTGACGGAAGATCTGGCTGTAAAATGTCGCCACACCTTCAACATCACTCGCCGGGATACCCAGTACCTCGGCAATCGCATGGATGGCGCCGTCCGGCACCCATCCGCGCTGTTTCTGCACGATCTTCAGCGCTTCAATCGAGGCTGCACGCGCATCTTCGTAGTGGTGTTTTTCGTGCTCAATGGCGTGATGCTCTTCCGCGCTCAGCACGAAGACCTCGTTAGGGTCGATCGTTTTAATGGCAATGTGTTGATCGTGCATAATTAGCGGTCCACGTCTGACATAACAAAATCGATACTACCCAGATATACGATCAGGTCGGATACCAGGCTGCCACGGATTACTGAAGGAATCTGCTGCAGATGCGGGAAGCTCGGCGTACGCACGCGGGTGCGGTAGCTCATGGTGCTGCCATCGCTGGTCAGGTAGTAGCTGTTGATCCCTTTCGTCGCTTCAATCATCTGGAACGACTCATTAGCTGGCATCACCGGGCCCCACGATACCTGCAGGAAGTGCGTGATCAGCGTTTCAATGTGCTGCAGCGTGCGCTCTTTCGGTGGCGGCGTGGTCAGCGGGTGATCTGCTTTAAACGGCCCCTCTGGCATATTGTTGAGACACTGCTCAAGAATACGCAGCGACTGCCACATCTCTTCCATTTTCAGCATGACGCGGCTGTAAGCATCGCTGATGCCGTCGCCGACCGGGATTTCGAAATCGAAGTTTTCGTAGCCAGAGTATGGACGCCATTTGCGCACATCAAAGTCAAGACCGGTGGCACGCAGACCGGCACCGGTGGTGCCCCACGCCAGCGCCTCTTCCATGTTGTAAGCGGCAACGCCTTTGGAACGACCGACCAGTACGCTGTTGCGCAGTGCCGCTTTGTCATACTCTTTAAGACGTTTTGGCATCCAGTCGAGGAAGTCACGCAGCAGACGTTCCCAGCCTCGCGGCAGATCATGCGCAACGCCACCGATACGGAACCACGCCGGGTGCATACGGAAACCAGTGATGGCTTCAACCACGTCATAGATTTTCTGGCGATCGGTAAAGGCAAAGAACACCGGTGTCATGGCACCAACGTCCTGGATAAAAGTGGAGATGTAGAGCAGGTGGCTGTTAATGCGGAATAGCTCTGAGAGCATCACGCGGATCACATTAACGCGATCGGGCACCACGATACCGGCCAGTTTTTCCACCGCCAGTACGTACGGCATTTCATTTACGCAGCCGCCGAGGTACTCGATGCGGTCAGTGTAAGGAATGTAGCTGTGCCACGACTGACGCTCGCCCATCTTTTCGGCACCACGATGGTGATACCCGATGTCAGGCACGCAGTCGACAATCTCTTCACCATCCAGCTGCAGAATGATGCGGAACGCACCGTGCGCCGACGGGTGGTTAGGCCCGAGGTTTAGAAACATGAAGTCTTCGTTGGTGGTGCTGCGCTTCATCCCCCAGTCTTCAGGCTTAAAGGTCAGCGCTTCCATCTCCAGATCTTCTTTCTGTTTGGTCAGCGTAAACGGATCGAATTCGGTGGCGCGCGCCGGGTAATCTTTACGCAGCGGATGGCCTTCCCAGGTCGACGGCATCATGATGCGCGTCAGATGCGGGTGACCATCAAAGGTGATACCAAACATCTCCCAGGTTTCACGCTCATACCAGTTGGCATTCGGGAAAAGACGGGTGATGGTCGGCAGATGCATATCGTTTTCAGAGAGTGCCACCTTGAGCATAATGTCGCGGTTGCGTTCAATCGACAGCAGGTGGTAGAAAACGGAAAAATCCGCCGCAGGCAGGCCTGCACGGTGGGTACGTAAACGCTCATCCACGCCATGCAGGTCATACAGCATGACGTAAGGCTTAGGTAATTTACGCAGGAACTCGATAATTTCCAGTATCTGTTCACGCTTCACCCATACCACCGGAATACCGGTACGGGTTGGCTGAACAGTGAAGGCATCCGGCCCAAAACGGTTACGCAACTCGCCGATCACCGGGTCATCCAGGTGATCACGGGTTTGCCATGAAGGCTGAGCGAGATCTTGCGTGGTCAAATCTGTCATACGTTACTCACCATTCCGGCCTGGTCTCAGGCACTCAAATGAAGGCGTCAGGATGGGGCCATGCATTAAATTGTGATGTTCTGCTGCAGGCGCTGTTTTCCATCCATACGGTTTTAAACTTCGTCCGGGCTGCGCAGGTTTGTGACTGCGATGCGCTCGCCGCGTTTTCTTTCACGCTCTGATGGCATGTTGGCGCTATAAACGCCCTGATCGCCAACCACCCACGAGAGCGGACGGCGCTCTTTGCCAATCGACTCCTGCAACAGCAGCAGTGCCTGCATATACGCTTCAGGACGTGGTGGGCAGCCAGGAATATAGACATCAACCGGCAGGAATTTATCGACACCCTGCACCACGGAATAGATGTCATACATGCCGCCAGAGTTGGCGCAGGCCCCCATGGAAATCACCCATTTTGGTTCCAGCATCTGATCGTACAAACGCTGAATTACCGGAGCCATTTTGGTGAATGGCGTACCGGCAATAACCATGAAATCGGCCTGACGCGGCGAAGCGCGCATAACTTCGGCACCAAAACGTGCCACGTCGTGGACCGCGGTGAACGATGTTGTCATCTCAACGTAACAACAGGACAGGCCAAAGTTGTAAGGCCAGAGGGAGTTTTTACGCCCCCAGTTCACCATGTCATGCAGGGCATTTTCGAGTTTGCCCATATAAACGCTGCGATGAACATGCTGCTCCAGCGGATCGCTGACGATTTCCTGCTTTTGCAGAGGATAACGGTCGTTCTCACCACCGTTCGGGTCTATGCGGGTGAGCGTATAGTCCATCTTATTGCCTCTCTTTTACTGCTTATGAGGATTGGTGTGGCTGACCGTAGTGGTTTTGACCACTACGCGACGGCGAGCTGGAGCCCAGTCCAGTGCGCCAATGCGTACCAGATAGACCAGACCCGCCAGGAGCACCAAAATGAAAATTGCGGCTTCCACAAAGCCGATCCAACCGCTTTCACGGATTGAAGTCGCCCATGCGTATAAAAAGAGGGCTTCGACGTCGAAGATGACGAAAAACATCGCAACCAGATAAAATTTCGCCGACAGGCGGATATGGGTATCACCAACGGATTCAATGCCCGATTCGAATGGCGTGTCTTTGTAGCGGGCGCGTGCTCTGCCGCCTAGCAGCCATCCTCCGGTCAGCATGAAAGCACACAGGCCAAAGGCAATAACGATAAATACGATAAACGCCCAGTGCTGAGCGATGATTTCGGTGGTAGTTGACATACTCATTGCTTACTCATCAAAAGTGGCGCTGGCATCCTGCACGCGTTTCCCGCAGCAAACTGACCACATCGATTCAAGGGAAGGATAAAAACCTTTTAAACTTCGCTGTTATTACGTAATAAGCAGCTATTTTATGGGGTTTTTTACTCCTTTCTATAACCTTTTGTCAACTTTGACAAAAGTATCCAAACATTATTTCACACCTGCATCATATTATTAACAAATGATGCCCCGCTTTCCAGCTAAATCGCTTCAGTCTGTAGGGTTAATTTTAGTGTAGCGGGTATTCACATGCATGGATCGTGCATTTAACAAACATATTTTGACAGGTATCACTGGATTTTCCCTCCCCTTTCCAGGGCTATTTTTTTGATCCAGAACACACTTTTGCCCTTTTTGCGTTAATTTCCCCCACATGAACCGGCAATTCAGAACAAATCGTTCGGTTTTTTGGTCTGGAAGTTTCACTTTCATAAGCAGTGAAATTTATTGAGGCGAACAAGGAGAGGCAAATGAGTCAGTAAGGGAGATAAGGCGGGGGTCAGACATAAAAAAGCCTCTCGTTCTTTTCAGGGAAAGAGAGGCTTATTTATAAGCGTTCATTAAGGCAGTCGCGCCAGTATTGAGGACAACACGTTAGCGAAATTACTCTTCGTCATCCAGCAACAGTGAACCGTCGGGATTATTGCTCAGGTTGTACGGATCATTGGTGGACTGCATGGCATTGAAGATAGCCAGCGCCAGTTCATTATCGCTGTCAGGATTACGGCACAGCAGATATTGCGTATCCGGCAGCACCGGCAGGCCTTCAGCCGCACCCATAACACGCAGTTCAGGGCTCATCATCTCAACCGGACGTGCCGTCACGCCAAGTCCCGCTTTCACCGCAGCGCGCACTGCAGCCAGTGTGGAAGCGACATAAGAGATACGCCACGGAATACCGGCTTCGTTGAGATGATCGATGGCCATATCACGATAAGGGCTTGGTTCATCCAGCAACACCAATGGAATGGCTTCGCCACGCTGGAAGATATAATCCGCTGCGCAGTACCACAAAGTTGGTGAAGTACGCAGGACCTGATAGGTAAAATTGCCCGGGCTGGAGGTCGTCACAACCAGGTCCACTTCACCCTGATTGAGCATCTCCATCATAAACGGATTACGTTTAACCCGCACATCGATTGCCAGTTTCGGATAAACCGAGGTCACCCGGTTTAGCAGGAACGGCAGAATAGTGTCAGAGGTGTCATCAGAGGCACCAATAGTCAGCACGCCCTGAATGTTGCTGTACATCAGAGATGTGCAGGCTTCGTCGTTAAAACGAAGGATTTTTCTCGCATAGCCTAAAAGCTGGATACCGTGCTCTGTCAGAAGCTTATTACGTCCATGTCTGGCAAACAGCTCTTTACCTACCAATTGTTCCAGACGCTGCATCTGCTGACTGACTGCTGACTGGGTTCTGCAGACCGCTGCAGCGGCTGCTGCAAAGGTATTCAAATCCGCAACGGCAACGAAGGTTCTCAGCAGATCGAGGTCGAGATTCAGTATCGGACGATTTGCATTAGTCATGTTTTTTCTTCACTTATAAGATTTTTACGAACTACTACCCTGGTGTTATCACAAGCTTATCAAAGTGATAAGCAGTAATGGTGCTCAATGACAGTCCTGTGTGAAGACTGACACAAAAAAAAGTTTATGTGGATCCTGCACTGTTGACTCACCTGAAAGGGTCACAGTGCTCGTCAAGACAGATACAACTTCTGAACCGATGGCGCTGGGTGCGCAAATGCAGGAAGCTGCGTAGTTGTCTTATTCCCACCAGAAAGAATCGTGCGGGATAGAAAGCGCACTTTACGGGCAATCAAGGCGAAGCGGCAAAGTGCACTAAATAATAAATTATACTTAATCATTTTTGACTTCAAAATGGAAATGATTTTGTGAAAAGCGCTGTAAATTTTGTGCTAAAGGCATTTCCAGACTCTTATGCCACATTATTGATCACTTTTTAAGCCTTCAACGTTCTGAAATTTAGTGAAGAAGTGTTAAGTGGTGCTCACTATCCTGTGATCGGGATGCAAAACGAAGCGCTTCTTTTGGTACTTTTCCGGCGATCACAAGGCCTTAAACAAGACACTCTTAAGCAGCGTTAAGGCGAAATCTTTACGCACGTGATAAAATCGTCCATAAAATGAGCATTTATAAAATATCCTTTAACTATTTCTCTAAGTGTATATTTCAGGAGTACAGAAAAGTTCCATTTCGATAACTTCCAGATAGCGTTCACAATGTCAGAGCCAGATGTTGGCTCAGCAGCGCTTTGGGCAAGTTAAAATACTGCTTTAACCATAATTTATGGTTTTAATAACTACTTTCATCGACAACAAATATTTTTTACGCTGCCCACTCTGCAAAAAGTTGTTGAACCCGCCAAAACGGGGCGGCACCCTTCTTTTGTGACCGTGAGGAGAGTACATTGTGCTGGTTCGATTTCTGTGGCAGCCAAAAGGATTCTGCCCATTAAGGCGGTAACAATGACTTTTCAAATTGATAAATCCGGAAAACTCGATAACGTCTGTTATGACATCCGTGGCCCGGTACTGAAAGAGGCTAAGCGCCTCGAAGAAGAAGGTAACAAAGTTCTGAAGCTGAACATCGGCAATCCGGCGCCGTTTGGTTTTGAAGCACCGGATGAGATTCTGGTCGATGTTATTCGTAACCTTCCCAGCTCTCAGGGCTATTGTGACTCCAAGGGTCTCTATTCCGCCCGTAAAGCGATCATGCAGCACTATCAGGCGCGTGACATGCGCGATGTCACGGTAGAAGATATCTACATTGGCAACGGTGTTTCAGAACTGATCGTGCAGGCGATGCAGGCGTTACTGAACAGCGGTGACGAAATGCTGGTGCCGGCCCCCGACTATCCGTTATGGACGGCTGCGGTTTCCCTCTCCAGCGGTAAAGCGGTGCACTATCTCTGTGACGAATCAGCAGGCTGGTTCCCTGACCTCGGTGATATCCGCAGCAAGATAACGCCTCGTACCCGCGGCATCGTGATCATCAACCCGAATAACCCCACTGGCGCGGTCTACAGCAAAGAGCTGCTGTTAGAGGTGGTTGAAATTGCGCGTCAGCATAACCTGATTATTTTCGCCGATGAGATCTACGACAAGATCCTCTATGACGATGCCCAGCATCACTGCATCGCAGCGCTGGCACCCGATCTGCTGACTGTCACCTTTAATGGCCTCTCCAAAACCTATCGCGTGGCCGGTTTCCGTCAGGGCTGGATGGTACTGAACGGGCCGAAGAAACATGCTAAAGGCTATATAGAAGGACTGGAAATGCTCGCCTCGATGCGCCTGTGTGCCAACGTACCGGCGCAGCATGCGATTCAGACGGCGCTGGGCGGCTACCAGAGCATTAGCGAATTTATCATGCCGGGCGGTCGTCTCTACGAGCAGCGGCAGCGCGCCTGGGAGTTGATCAACGATATCCCTGGCGTCAGCTGTGTGAAGCCACAGGGCGCGCTTTATATGTTCCCGAAAATTGATGCCAAAAAATTCAACATTTTCGACGATCAGAAGATGGTGCTGGATTTTCTGTTACAGGAGAAGGTGTTGCTGGTTCAGGGCAGTGCCTTTAACTGGCCATGGCCCGATCACCTGCGCATTGTTACGCTGCCTCGTGTGGATGATCTTGAGATGGCGATCAATAAATTTGGCCGCTTCCTGCAAGGCTATCGTCAATAATCGGGCCCGCGTATACTGACGCTATTTGGGGAGAGCCAGAACCTGTCTCTCCCCCGCCAGCCAACAGGAACGCTCATGACACAAAGCCACTTCTTTGCTCATCTCTCCCGTCTTAAGCTGATCAATCGCTGGCCGCTGATGCGCAATGTGCGCACCGAAAATGTCTCCGAACACAGTCTGCAGGTCGCCATGGTGGCGCATGCCCTGGCCGTGATCAAAAACCTTAAATTCAACGGATCGCTTAATGCCGATCACATCGCCATGCTGGCGCTTTACCACGATGCCAGTGAAGTGCTCACCGGCGATTTACCGACCCCGGTAAAGTATTACAATGCGCAGATCGCCCACGAATATAAAAAAATCGAGAAGATTGCTCAGCAGAAGCTGATTGAGATGCTGCCTGAAGAGTTTCAGGCGATCTATCGCCCGCTGATCGATGAGCATTTGCACAGCGAAGAGGAGCAGGCGGTTGTGAAACAGGCGGATGCGCTCTGTGCATATGTAAAATGTCTTGAAGAGTTGTCTGCCGGGAACAACGAATTTTTACTGGCCAAAGCGCGGCTGGAAAAGACCCTGGCACTTCGGCGTTCGCCGGAGATGGATTACTTCGTTGAGGTGTTTATTCCGAGCTTCAGCCTGTCACTGGATGAAATCTCGCAGGATACGCCACTCTAAGCCCGGCGGTCTGGCCGCCGGGCCAGCCCTTAAGCCTGCTGATGAAAGGTAAAGCTGCCGTCAGACTCGCGGGTTATCACCAGTGACGCCAGTGTTTCGAGCTGCAGCGCCACCTCATCCAGCCGGGGTGTCTCCGCCGGCGCATTGATGGCAATCACCGCACAGCCAGCATTCAGACCGGATAAGATGCCGGCAGGGGCATCTTCTGCCACCACACACGATGTCGCCGCTAATCCCAGCTTCTCCGCGCCAAGCAGGTAGGGATCGGGCTCCGGTTTGCCGTTAGCCACCTGTTCAGCGGTAATAAACACGGCGGGCTTCGGTAATCCTGCGGCTTTATGACGTGCATGAGCGACGGGCACCGAACCGGAAGTGACAATCGCCCAGGGAATCTGCAGTTCATTCAGCCGGTTTAACAGTGCGTTAGCACCTGGCAGCGCCTGCACACCGTCGGTGTCCGCCGCCTCAGCCTGCTCCAGCGCGACAAACTCCGCCTGAATAGCCTCTTCCGACTGGCCTGCCATGAAATGACGCAGAGAGGTAATCGCCTGTTTGCCATGAATGAAATCCAGAATCTCATCAGCCGCGATGCCATGACGGGCACCCCACTGGCTCCAGGCTCGTTCAACCGCTGGCAGTGAATCCACCAGCGTGCCGTCTAAATCAAATAGAAAACCTCTGTAGGTCACGCACTCCTCCTCATCAGGCATTAATCACTTGCGCAATTTCGTTTGCACTTAAATGGTACTGGCGCGGACAAGTCTGCCATAAAGCTAACATCCGTTGATACTTTTCCCACATCGGGGTCTGCGCATTAAAACCATGGGTGCCGGAATCGAAGTGGGTATAACGCCCTTCAGTGTTGACCATGAAACGGACGTAACCCAGCAGGCGCGCTTCTGTTGCCGCATCAAAGCCCAGAAAGGCAAGACGGCGTTCTTCAAGCTGACCTTTATCTTTCAGGTTCGACCAGGAGACGTGGAGAGCGTGATGCATTTCCATAATGTCGATGACCGTCCGGCAGATCGCCTCGCTAAGTTCGCCAAACTCTTTGTCCAGCTCACGCATCTGCAGCGCATAGCCGCGCTCGATGATGGTCTGGTAACGGCGAAAACGTTCCGCATTTTCCGGCTCAAGCATGGCCATCATTTTATACTGGTTGGTGAGAATCAAACGCTGTGCATGGGTCATTTCCATTATTCACTCCCGGTCAGAGACCGCTCAGTTAATCGACAATGGAGAAATGATTGCACAGCGTTAGCGACACGGAAATCGCCGTATCGCCATTCTTTGATTTAGCCGCAGGTTAGCGGTAAATATTTTACCGCTAACCTGGGATGGGTCAGAGATCGTCGAGGAAAGTGCGATCGAGTTGTTTGAACGCTCGCTTTAACAGATCGGCCAGCGCCTGATAGGTCGGCTTGCCTTCTACTGGCGCTGTCGCCTGCCCCGCTTCTTCCAGCCGGGCACGTACTTCATGAAACCAGTTAAGCAGCGTTGGCGGAAGCGGCGTCACTGAACGCTTTCCCAGCCACCATAATCCCTGCATCGGCAGGGTACAGGCAAACAGCGCGGTCGCCACGGCCGGGCCTAACTGACCGCCCATCGCGATCTGCCAGGTTAGCGTAAAAATCGCCAAAGGTGGCATAAAGCGAATGGCAAAGCGCGTTGCCGATGAAACACGGTTTTCCGGGAACACAGGTGCCAGGCGCTTATCAGCGGGCCAGGTCTTCATATAGTGCTGGCCGCGCTGAAACATCCGAAACCAATTGGTACTGCCAGATTCATTCGCCATGGCTCACCTCAACTAATACTGTAAAAATTAAAAAAAAGTTATAACTACACAACTTTACGTGACATCCTTCAATTATTTTTGTCTTTACAGGTCACTCCAGCTATTCTGACGCCGTTTTACCACCTTTCCGGAAGCGGAATGCGCCTTTGGGAAGAGGCCTGAGCCAGGTTTGACAAGGCAATCTTCAAATTTTCGCGTAAGATTACCGAAAATTTTTGCGGGAATGCAGAATATTGTCTACCGCATGATGTTTGTCATTAATCTACCAGCTTTCATGGGCTACGCTGTTAGTCTGATTGCGTTTTATTTAGCCACTCTCAAAAAAAATAGGTACTTCCATGTCGAGTAAGTTAGTTCTGGTTCTGAACTGTGGCAGCTCTTCCCTTAAGTTTGCCATCCTCAATCCTGCCAGCGGTGAAGAATTCCTGTCTGGCCTGGCGGAATGTTTCCACCTTCCTGAAGCTCGCATTAAATGGAAACTGGAAGGCGAAAAACAGGAAGCGCCTCTGGGTGCTGGCGCAGCGCATAGTGAAGCGCTGAACTTTATCGTTAAAACCATTCTGGCACAAAAACCTGAGCTTTCGGCACAAATTGCTGCAATCGGCCATCGTATCGTTCATGGCGGTGAGAAGCTGACTCAGTCAGTCATCATTACTGAGGAAGTGGTACAGGGCATCAAAGACGCCTCTTCTTTTGCACCGCTACACAATCCGGCTCATCTGATCGGTATTGATGAGGCGATGAAAAACTTCCCTCACCTGTCAGATAAGAATGTCGCGGTATTTGACACCGCTTTCCATCAGACAATGCCGGAAGAGTCTTATCTCTATGCGCTGCCGTACAAATTGTATAAAGAGCATGGCGTTCGTCGCTATGGCGCGCATGGCACCAGCCACTTCTATGTGACCCACGAAGCGGCCAAAATGCTCAACAAGCCGCTTGAATCACTGAACATTATTACCTGCCACCTCGGCAACGGCGGCTCTGTCTCTGCCATTCGCAACGGCGAGTGTGTGGACACCTCAATGGGCCTGACCCCACTGGAAGGTCTGGTGATGGGTACCCGCAGTGGCGACATCGACCCGGCAATTATCTTCTTCCTGCACGATACGCTGGGTATGAGCGTTGATGCCATCAATAAACTGCTGACCAAAGAGTCTGGCCTGTTAGGCCTGACCGAAGTCACCAGCGACTGCCGCTACGTAGAAGATAACTACACCACCAAAGAAGATGCGAAGCGCGCAATGGATGTCTTCTGTCATCGCCTGGCGAAATATATCGGCAGCTACACCGCGCTGATGGATGGCCGCCTTGATGCCGTGGTCTTTACTGGCGGCATCGGTGAAAACGCCGCGATGGTTCGTGAACTCTCACTGAAAAAACTGGCGCTGCTGGGCTTTGACGTCGATCACGATCGCAACCTGGCGGCCCGTTTCGGCAAGTCTGGTTACATCAATAAAGAAGGCACCCGCCCGGCGCTGGTTATCCCGACCAACGAAGAGCTGGTCATCGCCCAGGACGCAGCGCGTCTGACTGCGTAAACACTTCTCTCCGTCAGCTCAGGCTGACGGAGTTGTTTATGACACCCTGCCATTACTGAGAGGTTCAAACGTGTCACGTACAATTATGCTCATTCCGACCGGCACCAGCGTCGGCCTGACCAGCGTCAGCCTCGGCGTTATCCGCGCGATGGAGCGCAAAGGCGTTCGACTCAGCGTCTTTAAGCCGATTGCTCAGCCGCGTGCTGGCGGCGATACGCCGGATCAAACCACCACTATTATTCGTAAGAACTCCTCGATTCCTGCTGCTGAACCGCTGCAGATGTCACGTGTTGAATCACTGCTGGGATCGAATCAGCAGGATGTGCTGATGGAAGAGATCATCTCCCGTTACCATGCCAACACGCAGAATGCTGAAGTGGTACTGGTTGAAGGTCTGGTCCCTACCCGTAAGCACCAGTTCGCCAACGCGCTGAACTATGAAATCGCGAAAACCCTGAATGCGGAAATCGTTTTCGTGATGGCGCTGGGCAATGACTCTCCGGCACAGCTGAAAGAGCGCATTGAACTGACGCAGAGCAGCTTCGGCGGTCAGAAGAACAAAAATATCACCGGCGTGATCATCAATAAACTCAACGCGCCGGTCGATGATCAGGGGCGTACCCGCCCTGACCTGTCAGAAATTTTTGATGACTCGTCAAAAGCCAGCATCGCCAATATCGATCCTAAGCAGCTGTTCTCAGACAGCCCGCTGCCGGTACTGGGCTGCGTGCCGTGGAGCTTTGATCTGATCGCCACCCGCGCAATCGATATGTGCCGCCACCTGGACGCGCGCATCATCAACGAAGGTGAGATTCAGACCCGCCGGGTTAAATCGGTCACCTTCTGCGCCCGTAGTATCCCGCACATGCTGGAGCATTTCCGCCCAGGCTCACTGCTGGTGACGTCCGCAGACCGCCCGGATGTGCTGGTCGCCGCCTGCCTGGCCGCCATGAACGGCATTGAGATTGGCGCTATCCTGCTGACCGGTAACTACGAGATTGACGATCGCATCGCGCGTCTCTGCGACCGTGCCTTCCAGACCGGCCTGCCGGTGTTTATGGTGAAGACCAATACCTGGCAGACCTCTCTGAGCCTGCAGAGCTTTAATCTTGAAGTGCCCGCTGACGATACGCAGCGCATCGAGAAAGTGCAGGAATATGTTGCCAGCTACATTAATGCTGACTGGATTGAGTCACTGACCGCCACGTCAGAGCGCAGCCGTCGCCTGTCGCCACCGGCCTTCCGCTATCAGTTGACTGAGCTGGCACGTAAAGCGGGCAAACGCGTCGTGCTGCCAGAGGGTGATGAGCCGCGTACGGTTAAAGCGGCCGCTATCTGTGCTGAACGCGGTATCGCCACCTGCGTACTGTTAGGCAACCCGGATGAGATTCAGCGTGTTGCTGCGGCCCAGGGTGTCGAACTGGGCAAAGGGGTTGAGATTGTTGATCAGGAACAGGTGCGTGAAAACTACGTGCCGCGTCTGGTTGAGCTGCGTAAAAGCAAAGGCATGACCGAAGTGGTCGCTCAGGAACAACTGGAAGATAACGTGGTGCTGGGCACTATGATGCTGGAGAGCGGCGAAGTGGATGGCCTGGTTTCAGGTGCGGTTCACACCACCGCCAATACCATTCGTCCGCCTCTGCAGCTGATCAAAACTGCGCCTAACAGCTCACTGGTTTCATCGGTGTTCTTTATGCTGCTGCCGGAGCAGGTGCTGGTTTACGGTGACTGCGCGATTAACCCGGATCCAACCGCTGAGCAACTGGCTGAGATCGCTATTCAGTCAGCCGATTCTGCAAAAGCCTTTGGTATCGACCCACGTGTTGCGATGATCTCCTACTCGACCGGCACGTCAGGTGCAGGCAGCGACGTTGAAAAAGTGCGTGAAGCAACACGTATCGCGCAGGAAAAACGTCCTGATCTGGTCATCGATGGTCCGCTGCAGTATGACGCCGCGATCATGGAAGATGTGGCGAAGTCGAAAGCGCCAGATTCACAGGTTGCCGGTCGCGCCACCGTGTTTATCTTCCCGGATCTGAACACCGGTAACACCACATATAAAGCGGTACAGCGTTCAGCCGATCTGATCTCAATCGGGCCGATGCTGCAGGGTATGCGTAAGCCGGTTAACGACCTGTCGCGCGGTGCGCTGGTTGATGACATCGTCTATACCATCGCCTTAACCGCCATTCAGTCTCAGCAGGCTGAACAAGGCTAAGCGTCAGGTAAGAACGAAAAAGGCATGCCCCAGGGCATGCCTTTTTTTCGCCGGTAACAGAGCCGGAGGCTTTAACGCATATCACTGACACACGTTAAAGCGTCCGTTTTCAGGCCCGGTTATCGCCGTTGCGGCTCATCCACAGAGAGAGCGCTTTCAGCGAATCGTCAGTGAACTCATCACAACGTGCGGTGATCTCATCGGGCGTCATCCAGATAATCTCATCGACTTCCGATTCCTGCATGGCGAATGGCCCGTGTGACACACAACTGAACAGTCCGCCCCAGACGCGACAGTGCTGATCTTCGAAGTAAAATTTGCCATGCTCAGCAAACGGCACCGCAGCAATGCCTAATTCCTCTTCCGCTTCACGTCGCGCAGACTCCAGCATATCTTCACCGCTCTGCACCACGCCGCCTGCGGTTGCGTCCAGTTTGCCCGGCATAAAATCTTTTATCTCCGTGCGACGCTGCACCAGAATCTTGCCCATACCGTCATGAACCACAATATAGGTAGCGCGGTGACGCAGGCACTCAGCGCGCATCTGCGCACGTGTCGCCTGAGCAACAACTTCATTCTCTTCGTTTACGATATCGACCCACTCGATGCCGTCACCCGCAGTTTGATCCACCATCCGTAACCCTTTCCTGTTTGGCGTACACTTGGGTACGCAGTTTGCCACGTCGTTATTTTTATGTGGCGTAAGGTAATCACTTCCACCAGCCTGAGCAAGCCCTGGCTGTTACCGATTTTTACCACTTTCTGCTAACCACAGCTGTACTGAGGCTCGCTGCCACTGAAACTCAGCATAATCCCGCAGACGTGCAGGCAAGGGATCGCCATGCAATACCAGCCGGTTAAGCATGACCGCCAGGTCGGTATCCGCAATTGACCACTCACCAAACAGATTCTGTTGCCCGTCCGGCAGCAGGCGATCGACGGCCATAACGAGTTTATCCACCGCCTGCTGCGCTGAGGCAGTCAGCGGCGCAAAGCGTTCACCGGCAAACAACACCTCTGTCGGACGCTCCTGACGGATCCACAGGAAGTCACTGCGAAGCCATGCCTGAATCTCTCTGGCGCGGGCGCGCTTCTCGCGGTCGCGGGGATAAAGCCGCTCAAACTCGGGCGCCGGAAAACGCTCTTCAAGATATTCGGTAATCGCCGAAGATTCGCTTAACAGGAACGCATCAATCTGCAGGGTCGGTACCCGGCAGGTCAGCGACAGCTCACGGTATGCCGCGGCGTATTGCTGATTCTGCGACAAATCGACGCGTTTCAGCTGGAAAGGGATCCCTTTTTCGGTAAGAGCAACATAGGCCGACATGGCGTAAGGACTGAAAAATGATGAATCTGACCACAGGGTGATGGACGGATAATTCATCTGTTACCTCAATTGGCTGTCCGGGTTGCATCATGTTTACCGATTTTTTTTTGGGAAGGCAACGCTGAGCTGATCCGATCTCTTCCTCCGGAATAAGAAAGCGCGACGCGACTCACGATAGAGTGGCTCGACTCTTCTATGCTGAAAGGTGCAAATAACAAAAACATCAAGGGAGCCGCAACATGCATATTCTTATTACCGGTGGTACGGGACTGATTGGCCGTCACCTGATTCCGCGCCTGCAACAGTTGGGGCATCAGATTAGCGTGGTGACGCGTGACGTGGTCAGCGCGCGTGAAAAACTGGGCGAAGAGGTCGCGCTCTGGTCAGGGCTGGCGCAACAGTCGAACCTGGATACCATCGATGCGGTGATTAATCTGGCGGGAGAACCTATTGCCGACAAACGCTGGACGGAGCCGCATAAACAGCAGCTATGCGAAAGCCGCTGGCAGATAACCGAGCAGATCGCCTCACTGATCAACGCCAGCGCCACGCCACCGTCCGTGTTGATTTCAGGTTCGGCAACCGGCTTTTATGGCAATACCGGCGATCTGGTGCTGACTGAAGAGGATCAGGGTCAGGATGAGTTTACTCATCAGCTTTGTGCCCGTTGGGAGCAGCTGGCGCTCGCGGCTGAAAGCGAACGCACCCGCGTCTGCCTGCTGCGAACCGGCGTGGTGCTGGCGCCTGAGGGCGGCGCACTCAGCAAAATGAAGCTGCCCTTTAAACTCGGCATCGGCGGGCCGATTGGCAGTGGTAAACAGTACATGCCGTGGATTCACATTGATGACATGCTAAACGCCATTATCTGGCTGCTGGAGCATGACGATCTGCGGGGGCCGTTCAATATGGTCGCTCCCTACGCGGTGCGTAACGAGCAGTTTGCCGCCACCCTGGGCCGGGTTATGCATCGTCCGGCCTTTATGCGCACGCCGGCCAGCGCCATTAAACTGATGATGGGCGAATCGTCGGTACTGGTGCTGGGAGGACAGCATGTGCTGCCAAAGCGGCTGGAAGCCTCAGGCTTTGGCTTCCGCTGGTACGATTTGCAGGAAGCCCTGCAGGATGTTGTGAAGCATTAATCCTGGCCCGCGCCAGCGAGACGCGGGCGCGGGATTACTTCAGCGATCCCTTGAGGAACTGCTGTAAACGCGGGCTTTTCGGGCTGCCGAACAGCTCCGCAGGCGGCCCCTGCTCTTCGATTTTGCCCTGATGCAGGAAAATGACATGGCTGGAGACGTGGCGGGCAAATTCCATCTCGTGGGTCACGACCACCATGGTTTTGCCCTCCTCCGCCAGCTTCTGCATGATACGCAGTACTTCCCCGACCAGCTCCGGATCAAGCGCTGAAGTGGGTTCGTCAAACAGCAGCACCTCAGGCTCCATCGCCAGCGCGCGCGCAATCGACACACGCTGCTGCTGACCGCCGGAGAGGTGAACCGGATATTTTGCCTGCGCCCGCGCATCAATCCCGACTTTATCGAGGTATTTTATAGCACGCTCACGCGCTGCTGCTTTAGTCAGCCCCAGCACCTGAATCGGGGCTTCCATCACGTTTTCCAGCACGGTCATGTGACTCCACAGATTAAAGTGCTGGAACACCATGGTCAGGCTGGTACGTAACGCGCGCAGCTGCTCTTTGTCAGCCACTTTGAGCTGACCATCTTTGTCACGGACTAAGGTGATTTGTTGGTTATTCACCATGATGCTGCCTTCACTCGGTTTTTCGAGGAAGTTGATGCAGCGTAAAAAGGTACTTTTCCCTGAGCCGGACGATCCAATGATACTGATCACATCGCCCGCTTTAGCAGTTAACGAGACCCCTTTCAGCACTTCATGTTCACCGTAACGCTTATGCAATTCGGTGACGCTTAATTTATTGTCAGCCATAGTTCTACTCAATGCGATGAAGAGGGTTTCACGTGGGCCAGCCAGCGACGTTCCGCCAGGCGGAACAGGCTGATCAACACGTAAGAGATAATCAGGTACAACACAGCCGCCAGACCAAAGGCGGTAAACGGCTGATAGGTCGCCGAGTTAATATCCCGCGCGATTTTCAGCAGATCCGGTACGGTGGCGGTGAAGGCCAGCGCCGTGGAGTGCAGCATCAGAATCACTTCATTGCTGTAGGCCGGCAGTGCCGTACGCAGCGCCGAGGGCAGGATAATGCAGCGATAGAGTTTAAAGGTGGAGAAGCCGTATGCCCGTGCCGCCTCAATTTCACCGTGTGGCACCGAGCGAATCGCACCGGCAAAAATTTCCGTGGTGTAGGCGCAGGTGTTGAGGGTGAAGGCGAGCAACGTACAGTTCAGACCGCTGCGGAAAAATGCATTTAGCAGTTCGGTGCCTTTCACAATCTCCAGCGTGTACATGCCGGAGTAGAACACCAGCAGCTGCACATAGAGCGGCGTGCCACGAAACACATAGGTGAAGAGCCAGACCGGAAAGCTGATAAACCGGTTAGGGGAAACCCGCGCTATCGCCAGCAGGATTGCCAGACATCCACCAATGGTGACCGAGAGGATCAGCAGCCACAGGGTGATAGCCACACCGGTAAAACGATAACCGTCAGTCCAGAGCAGCGATTTCCAGTATTCCTGAATAATATCAATCATAACTCGCCCTCTTCACACCTACCGTATAGCGCCGGTTGAGCCACCACAGCACACCGTTTGATAGCGTGGTGAATACCAGATAAATCACACCGGCTACAATGGCGAAGTAGAACGGCTGCCAGGTACTTTTTCCTGCCAGCTGCGTCGCCTTCACCACATCTTCCAGCCCCAGCAGCGAGACCAGCGCGGTGGCTTTCAGAATCACCTGCCAGTTGTTGCCGATGCCTGGCAGCGCGTAGCGCATCATGGCCGGAAACAGAATGCGGCGGAACACCTGCGCGCCGGTAAAGCCAAACGCGGTTGCTGCTTCAATCTGCCCCTGAGGCACGGCCATAAAGGCACCGCGGAACGTTTCGGTGAAGTAGGCACCATAGATAAAGCCGAGCGTGATGATACCGGCGACCATCGGGTCGATATCAAACTGCGCCATCCCCAGCGCATCGGTTATCTGATTGAGGACAATCTGCAGACCGTAGAAGATCAGCAGCATCAGTACGAGGTCTGGCACGCCACGAATCAGCGTGGTGTAGCCTTCAAAAATCATCGCCAGTGGCCGGCTGCGCGACAGTTTCGCGCCTGCGCCAATCAGGCCCAGCAGCACTGCCAGCACGACGGAAGTGAGCGCCAGCTCCAGCGTCACCAGCGTGCCCCGAAGAATTACATCAGAATAGCCATACAGCATCGAAAGGGTCCTGTCGTGGGGTGAAAACGAAACGCTGCCCGCAAGCGAGACGGGCAGTTTAGCTTTACCTCTCTGTTGCAGATGCCATCCGCCATCAGCGGACAAGAATCCGATTCTGCACCTGGCAGAACCGGCTCAGACCCGGCAAAACGGATACAGAGGGTAAAGCGACAGGATGGTTAGTCGCCGTACACGTTGAAATCGAAGTATTTCTTCGCAATCTTGTCGTAGGTGCCATCTTTACGCATGTCAGCAAAGGCTTTGTCGATGGCGGCTTTCAGTTCGCTGTCATCTTTACGCAGTCCCATGCCGGTACCGACGCCAAAAATCTTGTCATCTTTCACAGCCGGACCGGCGAAGGCGTAATTTTTACCGACCGGCTGCTTCAGGAATCCTTCGCTGGCCTGCACTTCATCCTGGAAGGCAGCATCAATACGACCGGCATTCAGATCCTGATAGACCAGATCCTGGTTAGCATAAGGCGTGACGTTCACCCCTTTTGGCCGCCAGTTCTGATTGGCGTAAGTTTCCTGCGTGGTGCCCTGCAGCAGACCGATGTTTTTGCCTTTCAGCGACTCAATGGTCGGCTCAATTTTCGATCCCTTCGGCGCGACTAAACGCGCGTTAGCGGCGTAGAGTTTTTCTGAAAAGGCGATCTCTTCCTGACGTTTAGCGGTGATGGAAAGTGAGGAGATGATGGCATCAATTTTCTTCGCTTTCAGTGAAGGGATCAGCGCATCAAAGTCGCTCTCAACATAGGTACATTGAGTATGAATACGTTTACAGATTTCGTTAGCGAGGTCGATATCGAAGCCCACTAACTTGCCTTGCGCGTTTTTCGACTCAAACGGTGGGTAAGTTGGATCTGTGCCGATACGGATTGAACCCGGAACCGCCGCGAAGACGCTGGCAGCACTGGATAAGCCCAGCATCAGGGAAAGAGCCAGAACACGCTTTTTCATAGATTACCCTCAAGTGAAGTGCTTTTTGTTATGTGGTTCGTGATGTGTTTGCGCAAAGTAATTTGCATGTTTCATGCCAGTTCTGCAAGTTAACCACGCTGTTAGCGTGATGTCAGACAGGCGAAAACGCTGTGTTTGTGAGGGGAATATAGCAGTGAAGTAAAAGAGAAAAAGCGACGTTGTTAACTTTTGGTGCGTCAAATGCACGAAGAGTGATCCGAGGCGCGCTTATGCACTAAATAAGTGCGCCAGCGGAACTTTATGCACCCTGCCAGCGCATAAAGAGATCTTCCGGTAATTCGATATCAAACTGGTCGATAACCCGGTTAACGGTCTGATCGATCAGCTGATCAATAGTTTCAGGCCGATGATAAAATGCCGGCACGGGTGGCATGATAATGGCCCCCAGCTCTGCGGCAGTGGTCATCATTCGCAGGTGGCCAACATGCAGCGGGGTTTCACGCACACACAATACCAGCTTACGCTGCTCTTTTAACACCACGTCAGCCGCACGGGTCAGCAACGAGTCACTGTAACTGTGGACGATGCCAGAGAGCGTTTTCATTGAGCAGGGTAAAATCGCCATGCCCAGCGTTTTAAACGAGCCGGACGAAATATTTGCTGCAATATCGCGCACGTCATGCACCACATCGGCCAGCGCCTGCACGTCACGCAGCGAATAATCACTCTCCAGTCCCAGCGTCTGACGCGCCGCCTGACTCATAACCAGATGCGTTTCTACTTCTTCCACCTGCTGCAACACCTGCAGCATGCGCACGCCATAGATCACCCCGCTTGCGCCAGAGATGCCAATGATGAGTCGTTTCATATTCCAACCTTATGTCAGCTAATGGGGCATCATACGCGGCCTGCGGGTTTCTGAAAACAAACAGGGCGGGATTGCTCCCGCCCTGTTTTATGCTGCCCGCCTGCTGAAGATATCAGCCTTCGTTGTGCAGCTCGAGGTTTTCGACTTCGTTCTGCCGCTGAAGTGCTTTGGCATCATCATTACGCAGCGACTCAAGATACTCCAGATATTGCTGATCGACATCTTTCGTCACGTAAATGCCGTTGAACACTGAGCACTCAAATTGTGCAATGTCCGGATTCTCTTCGCGTACCGCTTCGATCAGATCGTCCAGATCCTGGAAGATCAGAGCATCGGCTTTAATCAGCTGGCGAATCTCTTCCACTTCACGGCCATGCGCAATCAGTTCCGTGGCGCTTGGCATATCGATACCGTAGACGTTCGGGAAACGAATTTCCGGCGCCGCTGACGCCAGATAAACCCGTTTTGCGCCCGCTTCACGCGCCATCTCAATGATCTGCTCTGAGGTGGTACCGCGAACAATAGAGTCATCCACCAGCAGCACATTTTTATCACGGAATTCGGCGCGGTTAGCGTTGAGCTTGCGGCGCACAGCGCTGCGACGTAACTGCTGGCCCGGCATGATAAAAGTACGGCCAACGTACCGGTTCTTCACAAAGCCCTGACGATAGGGTTTGTCGAGAATACGTGCAATTTCCAGCGCGATATCGGTGGAGGTTTCAGGAATCGGAATCACCACGTCGATATCGAGATCTTCCCACTCGCGCGCAATTTTCTCACCCAGCTTGGTGCCCATGCGGACACGGGCACTGTAGACCGAGATTTTGTCGAGGAAGGAGTCGGGACGCGCAAAATAGACATACTCGAACAGGCACGGATTGCTTTTCGGATTTTCAGCGCACTGGCGGGTAGACAGCTGGCCCGCTTCAGTGACATAAACCGCTTCACCCGGTGCAACGTCACGGATGAATTCAAAGCCCAGCGTATCCAGCGCCACGCTCTCGGAGGCGACCATATACTCGGTGCGACCATCAGCGATAACGCGCTTGCCCAGTACCAGCGGACGGATACCGTTAGGATCACGGAAGGCGACCATACCGTGGCCGATAATCATCGACACAACCGCATAGGCACCGCGCACCTGCTGATGCACGGCAGCAACCGCAGCAAAGATGTTGTCGGCTGTCAGCGGATCGTTTTGAAAACGATCTAATTCCTGCGCAAAGATGTTCAGCAGGATTTCAGAATCTGAGGTGGTATTAACGTGACGGCGGCCCTTTTCAAACAGGTGCTTACGCAGCACGTGGGCGTTGGTCAGGTTACCGTTGTGCGCCAGGGTGATGCCATACGGGGAGTTTACATAGAATGGCTGCGCTTCAGAGGCACTGGAGCTTCCCGCGGTTGGATAACGTGCGTGACCGATCCCCATATTGCCCTGCAGACGCTGCATGTGGCGTGCTTCGAAAACGTCGCTGACCAGGCCGTTTGCCTTTCGCAGGCGAAAACATTTCAGCGCATCGATAGTACAAATGCCTGCGGCATCCTGCCCGCGGTGCTGGAGCACCGTTAACGCGTCATAGATCGACTGGTTGACCGGCATGAAACCGGTGATACCGACAATACCGCACATGTTGTCATTTCCTCATTAAGCCGCACTCCCGGTCACATCACCGGGGTAAAAAACTCGACGTGCTTTTCAGGTAATCAAAAAACCACCTGATTATATAACTGAACTCGGGAATGAGTTGAGACTGTTGCCAGTCCGGACTTTTGGAAAAGCCAGTGAATGTATCGAGGAAGAACAGCAAAGCGGCTACGATCAGCACACCACGCAACGCCCCGAAACAGACGCCCAACACCCGGTCGGTTCCCGACAGGCCGGTTTTTTCCACCAGCGTGCCGATAACGTAGTTCACAATGGCCCCCACAATCAGGGTCGCCACAAACAGCACACCGATGGCGATACCGTTACGAACCAGTTCGTCGTCAAAACCTGTAAACCAGACTGCAAGGTAGGCGTAGTAATGACTGGCGACAAAAAACGCGCATCCCCAGGTAACAAGAGATAAGGCTTCCCGGACAAACCCACGGACCAGGCTGACCAGAGCCGAAAAACCAACTACCGCAATAATGACGTAATCAATCCAGATCATGAACTCTTCCAGCGCCAGTGCAATTGCACCCCTGCATCCAGTTCGGGGCGCATTCTAACAGAAAAAGAAAACGTTTGCGTAGCGGTTTTCTTTTTCTGCATCCATAAAAAAGGCGATGAAAAAAAACGCTATCGCCTGTGTGATTCTCAGCCGGACAGGCCATTGATAATCGTGATTATTTTGCGCGGCAGCGCGCTTCCAACGCGCTGCCTGAGGGGCAAAAGATGCTGCCTGTCACTGCCATCGGCAGCGCCAATCGCCCGTTTTAGCGGGCGCTGTATGGCTTCACGACACCGCCCAGTCCGGAGATGCTTTTCAGCTCGCCAACCGCACTCTGCATTTTGGTTTTCGACGCATCCGGCCCAACGTAAATGCGGGTGATCTGACCCTGTACCGGCGTTGAAGGCACGGTAAAGGCGCGGTAGCCCGACAGCCGCAGCTGCGCGACAATCTCATTCACTTTGCTGGCGTTTTTCAGCGCACCTAACTGCACTACATAAGCCTGTCCTGCCGGTGCCGTCGTCTCTGCTGATTTTGGCGCCTCTTCCTGCTTCGGCTGTTCGGCCACTTTAGGCTGTTCAACCGGCTTAGGTTTAGGCTGCACGACGGCTTTTGGCTTCGGCTGTTCGACCGGCTTCTGCTTAGGCTGCTCTGCCGCTTTCGGTTTCTGCTGCTCAACGACCTTCGGCTTCGTCACCGTCTGTGCGGGCACAGACTGATGAACCGGCGGCGGCGAAACCACTACCGGATCGCTCTCGTCTTCCGGTTGAGTCCGCCCCTGCTCCGCCGTGACGTTGGTTTTGCCATTGCCATTGCTGCTGCTGACCGCATTGCCCGCACCTTCCGGCGGCTGTGCCGGCAGCGACTGGGTTACCGGCGGCACCATTTCGCTGTCCTGCTGATCGTCAGGTTTTGGCACCAGCGGAATGGCCGCGAACTCCTCTTTGTAATGCTTTTTCTGACCATCCAGCAGCCCTGGCAGCACAATCACGCCAATGGCGACCAGAATAACGGTGCCGACTAAACGGTTCTGAAACTTACTTGCCACGTCCTTTCTCCGTTTCAATCGATTCCATGACCTGTGCAACAGTGTGGAATGAACCACAGACCAGCACAATGTCCTGTGGCGCTGCCCGCTGGCGTGCCTGCTGCCAGGCGAGCGCAACCGAACTAAATGCCTCGCCCTGCGGCAGGGCGTTCAGCAGTTGCTCAGCACTGGCCCCGCGCGGTCCGTCAAGGGGCGCGCAGTACCAGGCATCGACCACCGGGGCCAGCGCCGCCAGCGTACCGGTGATATCTTTATCATGCAGCATGCCTACCACGGCATGCACTTTGCCACGTTTCGGCAGTGCCGCCAGCCGCGACGCCAGATAGGCTGCCGCATGCGGGTTATGGGCAACATCCAGAATAACGCGTGGTGATTCGCTGAGGGTCTGAAAACGGCCTGGCAGCATTGCCAGCGGCAGGCTGGCGCGAATCTGCGCCTCACTGACTTCAAGCCCTGAGACCCGCAGCGCCACCAGCGCGGTCGCCGCGTTAGGCAGCGGCACCTGTGGCAGCGGCAGATAGTTCAGCTCACCCGTCGCATCACGCAGTGACCAGCTTTCTGCCTGCGCATGCCACGACCAGTCACGGTTGCGCTGCAACAGCTGCGCACCTTTTTCCTGTGCGACCACGGCAATACTCTGCGGCATATCCGGTTCACCCACTACCGCAGGTTTCCCTGACCGGAACACCCCGGCTTTCTCACGCCCGATGCTTTCGCGATCCGGGCCAAGCCAGTCGGTGTGATCGAGCGCAATGCTGGTGACCACCGCGACATCGGCATCCACGATGTTTGTCGCATCCAGCCGTCCGCCGAGGCCGACTTCGAGGATCACCACATCCAGCTGCGCCTGGCGGAACAGATTCAACGCGGAGAGCGTGCCAAATTCAAAATAGGTCAGCGAAATATCGGCACGTCCGGCTTCAATCTCCGCAAAGCTGGCACAGTGCTGTGCTTCACTCAGCTCCTCTCCCTGAACCCGAACGCGCTCGGTATAGCGCACCAGATGCGGTGAACTGTACACGCCAACGCGATAGCCCGCAGCGATCAGCAGTGTTTCCAGGGTGCGACAGGTGGTGCCTTTACCGTTGGTACCGGCCACGGTAAAGACAAAAGGAGCGGGTTTCAGCAGGTCAAGACGAAGCGCAACCTGACGAATACGGTCCAGACCCAGTTCGATGGCCTGAGTATGCAGGTGCTCAAGATAATAAAGCCACGTGGCCAAAGGCGACGTGGCTTGGGGAAGGTGAAGATTGTCCATATGTCCCGTTTTGCTTATTTATACCTGGCAGACTGGTGCTGCGGTATACGGTGCATTGGTAAGAGGCGCGGCGGCCGCGCCTCTCTATCTCCTGTCAGGCCTCGTTGCTTTCCGATTCAGTCGTCGCAGGAGCGGACTGTTCACCGTCATGCAGCGGTGCCGGCAGGTTCATCATTTTTGCCAGCAGGCTTGCCAGTTTGTAGCGCATTTCCGGACGGCGAATGATCATATCAATCGCGCCCTTTTCAATCAGGAACTCACTGCGCTGGAAGCCCGGCGGCAGTTTTTCACGCACGGTCTGCTCAATCACGCGTGGGCCGGCAAAGCCGATCAGCGCTTTAGGTTCCGCGATGTTGAGGTCACCCAGCATCGCAAAACTGGCCGAAACGCCACCCATGGTCGGGTCAGTCAGCACGGAAATGTAAGGCAGACCACGTTCCCGCATTTTGGCCAGTGCCGCACTGGTTTTCGCCATCTGCATCAGCGACTGCAGCGCTTCCTGCATACGCGCCCCGCCGCTGGCGGAGAAGCAGATCAGCGGGCAGTTATCTTCTAACGCCTGCTCAACCGCACGCACAAAGCGCGCACCGACTACAGAGCCCATTGAACCGCCCATAAAGGCAAATTCAAAGGCTGCCGCAACTACCGGCATGCTGTGCAACTGACCTTTCATGACCACCAGCGCATCTTTCTCACCGGTGTCTTTCTGGGCCGCTACCAGACGATCTTTATACTTTTTGGAGTCACGGAACTTGAGCAGATCTTTAGGTTCAAGTTCACTGCCCAGCTCAACCATCGTGCCCTGATCGAGGACACTGCCGAGGCGCTCACGGGCGTGCATACGCATGTGATGGTCACACTTCGGGCAGACCTCAAGATTACGCTCCAGCTCGGCGCGGTAGAGAACCTGACCACAGCTGTCACACTTGGTCCAGACCCCTTCCGGGATACTGGCTTTGCGCACAGGCGTTCCGGTGCTTTTATTAAGAATGCGTTCAATCCAGCTCATTGATGACCTTTCTGTTTAAAACTGACCTGGTCCAGTCGTCTTGATACTGCTGAAAACCGCTTCAGCAGACGGTAAATGTCGCTCATTAAACCACAACCTGTTCAGACTGTGGATAAAAATCTGGTCTTACCCCTGAGCGAAGCTTTACGGCTGCTTCTGCTGCTTAGCCTGACGGCGATGACGCCAGACTTCAATCACACCTGGCAGAATCGAGACCAGGATAATGCCCACAATCAGCAGCTTCAGGTTTTCCTGCACCACAGGCAGATCGCCAAACAGGTAGCCGGCATAGGAGAACAGCAGCACCCACAACAGCGCACCCGTTACATTGAACAGCGCGAAGTGGCGATAGGACATATGGCCCATACCCGCTACAAACGGCGCAAACGTACGGACGATCGGCACAAAGCGCGCCAGGATAATGGTTTTTCCGCCGTGACGGGCATAAAACGCATGGGTTTTATCCAGATGGCTGCGACGGAAAATCTTCGAGTTCGGGTTACTGAACAACCGTTCGCCAAACAGGCGGCCAATGGTGTAGTTCACTGCATCGCCCAGAACCGCCGCCACCACTAATAATGCCACCATCACATGCACATTAAGATCGTTACCCGGCAACGCCGCCAGTGCGCCCGCGACAAACAGCAACGAGTCACCCGGCAGGAAGGGCGTCACCACCAGACCGGTTTCGCAAAACAAAATCAGGAACAAAATAGCGTAAATCCAGACACCGTACTGTGCAACCAGTTCGGCAAGATGCACATCAATGTGCAGAATAAAATCAACCAGAAAATGGAGAAACTCCATGGCGCGCCCTTTTAAGTCCTGAAAGTGAATTAATCCGCGAGGAACAACGGTCCCATCGACGGCTGTGGTAACGCAAAGTGGGATGGGTAATCCACCGCCACCAGATACAACCCTTCTGCCCGGGCTGTGGCTGCGGCTAATGTCCGATCCTTCGCCGCCAGCAGCGTTGCCATCCATGACTCCGGCTTATTGCCGCAGCCTATCTCCATCAGGCTGCCCACGATATTGCGCACCATGTGATGCACAAAGGCGTTGGCTTTGATATCCACAATCACGTACGAACCCTGACGCGTCACGTTGAGGTGAATCACGTTGCGCCACGGTGTACGCGACTGGCACTGCACCGCGCGGAATGAGGTGAAATCATTCTCGCCTAACAAACACTGTCCGGCGCGCTGCATCTTCTCCGCATCCAGTGGATGGTAAAAGTGCGTCACGCCCTGCGCCAGCACCGCCGGACGCAGACGCTGGTTGTAAATCAGGTAGCGATAGCGTCGGGCCGTGGCGCTGAAGCGAGCATGAAATTCATCCGGCACCGCTTTCACCCAGCGCACCGCAATATCCGGCGGCAGATTGGCGTTGACGCCCAGCGTCCAGGCCCCATCAGGCCGCTGCGAGGTGGTTTCGAAATGGACCACCTGCCCCGTCCCGTGTACGCCTGCATCGGTGCGGCCAGCACAAAAAATGCTGACCGGATGATCGGCGACTTTCGACAGCGCGCGCTCTACCTTTTCCTGCACGCTGCGCACTTCATTCTGACGCTGCCAGCCGTAGTAACGGCTGCCGTCATACTCGATGCCGAGCGCCAGTTTTTGCGTCTGACCATCGGACATGGTTACAGATACTCCTGAACCAGTTTCTCAGCGGTTTTCACCGCCATCAGCGCGCCGCCAAAACGAATGTTGTCCGCCACTGACCAGAACTGCAGCAGCTCAGGGATACCGTAGTCGTTGCGCACAGCGCCGATGCTCAGTTCGCCGTTACCTGAGGCATCCGTGACCGGCGTCGGCACTTCATCCTCTTCGCTGAGACGAATATCTGACGCCAGCGCCAGTTCGGCACGCGCTTCTTCAGCAGAGAGCGGACGCAGGTTTTCGATATGCACAATCTGCGCATTACCGTAGAACACCGGAGCCTGTACGCTGCTGACCGCAATCGGTAAGCCTTCGTCCTGCAATACCTTACGCACCTGATCAATCAGACGACGCTCACTTTCCACGCTGCCTTCTGCGTCGGCCTGTTGTGGCATCAGGTTAAACGCCAGCTGACGACCAAAATGGTGTTCATCGGCCGGAATACCGTTCAGCAGGCGAGCACTTTCCCCGGCCAGCGCATCAACAGCCACTTTGCCGTAGCTGGAAACCGAGATCAGGTTAGTCACCTGTAAACGACTCAATCCGGCCGCATCGACCAGTGGTTTAATGGCGGTCAGCAGCTGGCTCACCAGGTTGTCCGCCACGCTGATGATGTTGCGATTGCGATAATCTGCCAGCACCTGCGGATTCACATCCGGCACCACCAACGGCACATCAGGTTCCAGCGCAAACAGCTCGCTGCTGTCGATCACCAGACAACCGGCATTGGCCGCTTCATCGGCAAAGCGCGCCGAGGCGTCACGTCCCGCCACGAAAAAGGCCAGTTGCGCCTGTGACCAGTCGAACGTCTCCGCATTTTCGACCCGCACCGAGCGGCCTTCGAAACGTTTGATTTCGCCCGCGCTGTTTTCGCTGGCCAGCAAATATAATTCACCAACCGGGAACTGGCGTTCCGCCAGCAGTTCCAGTACAGCGTTCCCTACTGCGCCTGTCGCGCCAAGTAGCGCAATATTCCAGCCGTCAGACATGTTGGTTTACTCCAGACAATGACATAAAAACAGAAGGCGGTGATATTCACCGCCCAGGGATTCAGATTTATCCCCGTCGTCTTTCACGTTGCATCTTTGTTGGCTGCGTTCACTCACCCGAATCACTTACCTGAGTAAGCTCATCGGGATGCGTTCTCTTGCCGCCTCAATGCAACCCGAAATCCATTGGGTATATCCCCCCAGAACCCGCCGTCATGCAGACATGCCAGCAGCGCGTACCTTCCGTTCACTGATTAATTCAGTGCGGAAACCGCGCCAGGGCGCCTGACCTGCAGCGCCCGCTATTCCGGGGAGATGATTGCGTTAAAGCCCAGCTGGTTCAGCAGCTCAGCGGTTGTGGCGTCATCGCAGTTCACCTGCAGCGATGACCACTCGCGGCGCTCCTGATACTGCTTGCGCAGGCGATCAAACTCGCCGGGTTTCGCCGCCACTTTACGCAGAGGGGCATCATCGCGGCGCACATCATACACCAGATGCGCCAGGCGTTTCAGCGTTGGCTGATCCAGCGGGCCATTCAGGGTAATTTCACTGAATTCCGGCACCGGCAGTAAGGTGCTGAGCGGCACCTGTTGCGGCTGACCAATAAAGTCGCACCAGGCTTCAAATACCTGAGTGGTGCCGCGCGCTTTGCCTTCCAGGGTGTAGCCCGCGATGTGCGGGGTGGCGATATCGACCTTATCCAGCAGCGCCAGCGAGAGATCCGGCTCCGGCTCCCAGACATCCAGCACCACGCTGAGATCGTGCCGCATTTTCAGCACCTCCAGCAGCGCGCTGTTGTCCACCACCGGGCCGCGACAGGCATTGATCAAAATAGTGTTGGGCTTCAGCGCCATCAACAGCGCCGCATCCGCCAGATGCCAGCTTTTATACGGGCCGTCTTTAAACAGCGGCGTATGGAACGTCAGAATATCAGCCTGCTCCGTCACCGCCTCCAGCGACAGGAAGTCGCCCTCGTCACCGCGATCGGCACGCGGCGGATCGCACAGCAGGGTTTTAATGCCCCAGGCCTCAAGACGCTTTTGCAGTCGCCCACCGACGTTACCGACGCCAACAATACCGACAGTGCGGTCACGCAGCTGGAAACCATCGCGTTCCGCCAGCAGCAGCAGCGCAGAGAAAACATATTCCACCACCGCAATGGCGTTACAGCCGGGTGCGGCAGAGAACGCAATGCCCGCCTGCTGCAGCCAGTTCTCGTCGATATGATCGGTGCCCGCCGTGGCGGTGCCGACAAATTTCACCGGCTTTCCTGCCAGCAGGGCCTCATTCACCTGGGTGACTGAGCGCACCATCAGGCCATCGGCATCGGCCAGTTCAGCCACTGGCAGCGGACGCCCCGGCACTGCGACCACGTCGCCGGTACGGCTGAATAGCTCACGGGCATAAGGCATATTTTCATCGACCAGAATTTTCACCACGGCTTTCCTGTCAGTTACATATCAGGCAATTATTCTGGCACAAAGCGACGCGTTAGCCTAACCGTGCACGGTAGCGTTCTGGCGTGGTTCCCGCCTGTTGCTGGAACATCACAATCAGCGCCGAAGCTGAACTGTATCCCAGCTCATGGGCGATGCTCTGCACGCTTTCCCCCTGCTCCAGCAGCACAATGGCGCGCAGAAACCGCAGCCGCTGCCGCCACTCGCCAAAGGTCATATGAAGCTGCTGCTGGCAGCGACGCGCCAGCGTCCGTTCGGTGGTAAAGACCCGCGCGGCCCAGCCCGCCAGCGTGGTGTTATCGCCCGGATGCGCTTCCAGCGCATGTAGCACTGGCGCGAGAAACTTATCGTCAGAGGTGGGCAGATAACTCTCCTGAACCTGCGCCAGCTGCAGGCGATCACGCAGCACCTCGCACAGCCGCCACTGCGCCTCCGTTTCGGGTTGCTCAATTTGCTGCTCAGCAAACTCATCCATAATGGCGTGTGCTATCGGATCGACCAGCATCAGGCAGGCGCGCTGCGGCAGATCGCCGCATAACGGGGCCGCCAGATTAAAGGTTCGGAACTGTGCCTGACGATGGTTATAGCTGCTGTGAAGCTGGCCCGGAGGGATCCAGACCGGAATATCGGCCGGCGTCAGCAATCGTTCCCCCTCGACCTGCATCTCCAGTACGTGGCTTTTCACTATAATCAGCTGACCCCAGGCATGCGCATGCGGCAGATATTCAGTGCGGGCATTGGCCTGTTCGTAACGCATAAAGTAGCGCAACTGCGGCGCGTCCAGGGGCGGCTGGTAGATCACTTTCAGGGTCATTCTGTCCGCTCCACAACTAATTTTGTCCGATATTAACTATCTGAATAAATCCGGACAAGCGTACACTGCGCCTCATTATGGCGTGTTATGGCGTGTGGAGAGTCAGCATGTTTTTCCTGTACCCGCTCTTTGCGGTAATAATCTGGTCGATCAACTCAATTGTGAGCAAACTCTCGGCGGATGCGATCGATCCGGCGGCGATCTCATTCTACCGCTGGTTACTGGCGCTGCTGGTGCTGACGCCCTTTGTGCTGCCCGGCGTCTGGCGCACGCGTCAGGTCATTAAACCGCACCTCTGGCGGCTGGCGATCCTTGGCCTGCTCGGCATGGTGCTCTATCAGAGTCTCGCCTACTACGCAGCACACAGTGTCAGCGCACTCTTTATGGGCATTATCGGCGCCCTTATTCCGCTGCTCACTGTGCTGCTGAGCGTGGTAATCCTGCGGATTGCGCCGACGCTCGGCATCCTGCTCGGCAGCATCATCTCCTTTACCGGTCTGGTATGGCTGGTCAGTGAGGGCAACGTGATGCAGCTGCTGAATCACGGTCTGGGAAAAGGTGAACTGCTGATGCTGGCCGCCTCTGCCGCCTATGCGTTGTATGGCGTGCTGACACGCCGCTGGGCGCTGCCGCTGCCGATCTGGCAAAGCCTGTATGTGCAGATATTATTCGGTGTCGTGCTGCTGCTGCCTGGTTTTCTGCTGGCTCCCGAGGTGGCGCTTAACCGGCACAACCTGCCGCTGGTGGCCTTTGCCGGTCTGTTTGCTTCGATCATCGCGCCGTTCCTGTGGATCCACGGCGTACAGCGTCTGGGTGCCAGCACCACCAGTATCTTTATGAATCTGATCCCGGTCTTTACCGCGGTGATCGCGGTGATTTTCCTGCATGAGCAGCTACACAGTTACCACTGGATTGGCGGCGGTCTGACGCTTAGCGGGGTAATACTGGCGCAGCGGCTGCGCACACCGCTCACCCGAACAAAACCGGTCAACCTGCGTCGGCTGTAAACCGTATCGTCACGCGCAGCCCGCCCAGTTGCGGGCTGCGATCCAGCTGCATACGGGCACCATGCCAGGCACAGATATCCTGTACCAGCGCCAGCCCAATCCCGGCACCCGGCTGCACGCCGACATTATCCAGCCGCTGAAAGGGCTGTAACGCCTTCAACTGCTCTGCCCCGGAAATGCCTGGCCCGTTGTCCTCGATTTCCAGCTTTCCCGCCACCACCCGCGCGGTAACGATACCGTGATGCGGAGTATATTTAATGGCGTTGTCCAGCAGGTTGGCACACAGCTCGCCGAGCAGCACGCTGTCCCCGATCACCTCACTGCTCTCATCGCCCTCATAGCCAAGATCGATTTGCCGGGTGCGCGCTGCCGTGTAACGGCTGAGACAGGCTTCACGCACGATGACCGCCAGATCGACCCGCATCATCGGCTTATCTTCACCGTGACGTGCCTTGATACGCGCCAGCTGCAGCAGCCGATCGGTGAGTAAGATGGTCTCATCCAGTGTATGACGCATACCATGAAGACTCTCCTGCCACTGCTCGGGGCGTTCACTGCTGAGCGCCACGCTCACCTGGGTTTTGAGGATAGTGAGCGGTGTGCGCAACTGATGTGCTGCGTCTGCGCTGAAGCGATCCTGACGCGCCAGCAGGCCGCGCAGACGCTCCAGATAGCGGTTAAAGGCGATGATCAGTGGTTGCAGTTCAGACCACGGCAGCGAGGGCAACGGCGTTAATTCTCCGCCGTCGCGCTGTAATACAATCCGTGACAGACGCCGCAGCGGGCGTAACACCCGACGCAGCATCAGGCTGGCCAGCAGCAACGTCATCAGCACCAGCCCGCTCTGGCTGATCAGCGCGGTACGCATCAGCCCGCGGGCAAACTCCTGGCGTGAATTGACCGTTTCCGCCACCAGTACCAGCGCCATGCCGTCAACGCCCGCCTCGCTCACCGGTTGCCACAGTGCCGCTACCCGAATGCGATGCTGGTGATAACGCCCGTCATAAAAGTGCACCAGCGCCGGGTAAGCGGTCGACATTTCACTGGCGGGGGGAATCGGCGGCAGGTCATCGTAGCCGGACAGCGTCTTTCCCTGTGGGGAGATCACCTGATAAAACAACTGGTCATTCATGTTGCGTTCGAAACTGTCCAGCACCACCCAGGGAACATCGATCTCCAGATGATGCTGGCGCACTACCAGCCGTTCTGCCACGGTGCGCGCCGAGGCCAGCAGCGAGCGATCGTACGCCTGATTAGCGGCCGCCAGCCCGCTTTGATAATGGGTGTAAACCGACAGCGCCCACAGCAGCAGCAGCGGCAGGCCGAGCCAGGCGAGCAGTTCGCCGCGCAGCGAATGGATCAACCGCACGGCAGCGTTTCCAGGCTGTAACCGAGTCCGCGTAGCGTCACGATGGCGACATCACTGCCCGCCAGTTTTTTCCGTACCCGATGGACATAGAGCTCAATGCTCTCCGGGCTGGCCTCATCCGCCAGGTTAAACGTCTGTTCATACAGATGCTGACGGGAAACCGGCCGGCCGTGGCGTTGCATCAGCGTAGTCAGAATGCTCGATTCACGCGGCGTCAGCGCCAGCGACCGGTCGCCCAGCATGAAATAGCCTTCGCCGTCCAGCACCAGCTGGCCCAGCGACTGCGTTTGCGCAGCCTGGTTCTGGCTGCGCCGCAGCAGCGCCCGCAGCCGCGCTTCCAGTTCATCCAGTTCAAAAGGTTTGGTCAGGTAGTCATCCGCCCCGAGGTTCAGGCCGCGAACCCGATCGTCCAGCGCACTGCGTGCCGTCAGCAGCAAAACGGGCACGCTCTGTCCGCGCCGCCGCAACCGCGTCAGCACTTCCAGCCCGTCGATGCGCGGCAGTGAGACGTCCAGCACCACCAGCGCATAGGCTTCACACTGCAAGGCGTGATCGGCGGCGACACCCTCTGCCACCCAGTCAACGGCAAAGCCTTTTTGCGTCAGCGCTTTCTGCAGCCAGCGCGCCAGGTCAGCCGTATCTTCCACCAGTAAGAGACGCATATCACATCCTGTCATTAAATCCGGGTAGTGAAAGGTAAATGAAAGGTAATTGTTTTAACAATTCAGCAACGCCAATAGTTCGGCAGCAATCACACTCTGGAAGAATGAATGGAGCCTACGATGAAAAAAATAATCCATACCGCCCTGACCACCGCTCTGCTGGCACTGATGGTGCCTGCTGCAACCGCCGCCGACGGTCCAGGCCGTACTGAATGTATTGCACCGGCCAAACCGGGTGGCGGTTTTGACCTCACCTGTAAGTTGTTGCAGGTTTCGCTGCAGGAAACCAAACAGATTGAGACACCGATGCGCGTCACCTATATGCCCGGCGGCGTCGGCGCGGTGGCCTACAACGCAATTATTGCTCAGCGCCCGGCTGAAGCCGGCACGGTAGTCGCCTTCTCGGGCGGCTCGCTGCTGAATCTGTCGCAGGGCAAATTTGGCCGCTACTCGGTGGACGATGTGAAGTGGCTGGCAGCGGTGGGCACGGATTACGGCATGGTGGCGGTGCGTGACGATGCGCCGTGGAAAAACCTCGGCGAACTGATGGCGGCGATGAAAGCGGATCCGACCAAAGTGGTAGTCGGAGCCGGAGCGTCCATCGGCAGCCAGGACTGGATGAAAACCGCGCTTCTGGCGCGCGAAGCCGGGATCGATCCACGCAAGATGCGCTATGTCGCCTTTGAAGGCGGCGGCGAGCCGGTGACGGCACTGCTAGGCAATCATATTCAGGTGGTCTCCGGCGACATGAGTGAAATGGTGCCGCATCTGCAGAGTGGCAAAATGCGGGTACTGGCGGTGATGTCCGATCAGCGCCTGCCGGGCCAGCTGGCGCAGGTGCCTACCGCCAAAGAGCAAGGTTTCAACATTGTCTGGCCGGTCATCCGCGGTTACTACCTCGGCCCTAAAGTCAGCGACGCCGATTACCAGTGGTGGGAGCAGGCGTTCAAAAAAATGGTGGATACCCCGGAATTCAAAAAGCAGCGTGATATGCGTGGCCTGTTCGAATTCAATATGTTTGGCCAGGAGCTCGACAGCTACGTGAAAAAGCAGGTGTCGGATTACCGTGAGCAGGCGAAATCATTTGGCCTGGCCAAATAACAGGAGCGAATGATGAGCGATCGTATTTTTGCAGGCCTGTGGCTGGCGCTGTGCCTTGGCGGCATGGTAGTGGCCTGGCAAATCCAGAGCGAATACAGCTATGAACCGGTGGGGCCGCGGCCCTTCCCGATGGCGATCCTCGGCCTGATGGCGATCTGTGCCCTGCTGATGCTGTTTCGCAAACCCGATACCATTCACTGGCCTTCACGCAGCACGCTGAAACGACTGGTGGCGCTGGCGCTGATGATGATGCTCTATGGCTGGCTGTTTGAAACGCTGGGCTTTGCCATCTGTACCACCCTGCTGACTTTCGGCATCGGTCTGCTGTTTGGCGCGCGCTGGTGGGCAGCGGCGCTGGCCGGGCTGGTGATGGGCAGTACGCTGTTTTATGCCTTTGATCGCCTGCTGGAAGTGACCCTTCCGGTCGGCAGCTGGCTGAGTTAAGGAGAGCATCATGGATACCTGGTCCTTTTTAATGCAGGGCTTTGCCGTCGCCATGACGCCAGAGAACCTGCTCATTGCCCTGATTGGCTGCTTTATCGGCACCATTGTCGGCCTGCTGCCGGGTCTTGGCCCGATTAATGGCGTGGCGATTCTGATGCCGCTGGCCTTTGCGCTGCACTTACCAGCGGAATCGGCGCTGATTCTGCTGGCAACGGTCTATATCGGTTGCGAATATGGCGGACGTATCTCCTCTATCCTGCTTAACGTACCCGGTGATGCCGGCGCGATCATGACCGCGCTGGATGGCTATCCGATGGCGCAACAGGGCAAGGCGGGCGTCGCCCTGTCGATTTCGGCGGTCAGCTCCTTTATCGGTTCTACCATTGCCATTATCGGCATTATTCTGTTCGCTCCGCTGCTGGCAAGCTGGTCGCTGGCCTTTGGTCCGGCGGAATATTTTGCCCTGATGGTGTTCGCTATCGCCTGCCTTGGCAGCATGATGAGTCACAATCCGCTGAAATCGTTCCTCGCCGCACTGATTGGGCTGGGAATGGCCACGGTGGGCGTTGATGCCAATACCGGCGTCTACCGCTTTACCTTTGACAGCGTTCATCTTTCTGACGGCATTCAGTTTGTGGTCGTGGTGATTGGCCTGTTCTCGGTCAGCGAAATTCTGCTGATGCTGGAGTCGACCAGCGGCGGGCAGAAAGCGGTTCGGGCCAGCGGACGCATGATGTTCAATATGAAAGAAGCGGCAATGGCGACTGGCGCCACGCTGCGTTCCTCTTTCATTGGTTTCTTCGTTGGGGTGCTGCCGGGTGCCGGTGCAACCATTGCCAGCGCCATCGCCTATATGACCGAGAAGAAGATCAGCGGCAGCGATCAGTTTGGCAAAGGGGATATTCGCGGTGTGGCTGCGCCGGAAGCGGCAAACAACGCTTCGGCCTGCGGCTCCTTTATCCCGATGCTGACGCTGGGGATCCCCGGCTCGGGCACGACTGCGGTGATGGTCGGCGCGTTGACGCTGTATAACATCACGCCGGGACCGGCGATGTTTGTTGAACAGCCAGATATCGTCTGGGGTCTGATTGCCGCTCTGTTAATCGGCAACGTGATGCTGTTGATCATGAATATCCCGATGATCAACGTTTTCGCCCGTATGCTGACCATTCCACTCTGGTTCCTGGTTCCGGCAATCGCCGCCATCTCGGCCGTGGGTGTTTACGCGGTACACAGCACCACCTTCGATCTGTTGCTGATGGTCGGGCTGGGGATCTTCGGCTATATCCTGCGTAAGATGGATTTTCCGATGTCGCCATTGATTCTGGGCTTTGTGCTGGGTGAAATGCTGGAGCAGAACCTGCGTCGTGCGCTGTCGATCAGCAACGGGAATATGGTCATCCTGTGGGAAAGCCTGATTTGCAAAGTCCTGCTGGTGCTGGCGATTGCCGTGCTGGTCGTGCCGCCAATCTGGAAACGCTGGCGTCGTCATCGTCTGAAGCTGGCAGAAGAGTAAATCTCCCGCCGAAACGCGTGCGCCCCCGTGGGATTTCCCGGGGGCTTTTGCTATCATGGCCTATTCATTTTCCGGCGCACCCCACGCTGTTCTGTTTTCCCAAGGAATCCGCCATGCAACCACTCAGCGGCCCCGGTGTGCCGGTCGGCGATCGTTCATCTGTCAATCCGCAAACTGGCGTAACGCGTCACGGTTCAGTGGCCGGTGAACAGCCCCTCTCACCAGCACAGCGCACGACGTTAGAGCGCCTGATCGTGCGTATCTCATCGCTCAGCAATCTTAAAGCGCCTGAACTGTGGGCGGGCGTACGCCATGAAGTGGGCGTAAAGAGTGAAGCGGAGTTGCAGTCGCGTCATTTTCCGGCAGCGGAACAGTACCTTAATGGCCGCCTTACGCAGACGCAGAATGGGCATGCCACACGCCAGCTGATGACCCAGCTCACCGATCTGCTGCCGAAAGGCAATAACCGTCAGGCCGTCAGCGATTTTATCCGTCAGCAGTTTGGTCAGACCGTACTGAGCGCGCTGAGCCAGGATCAGCTGCGCCAGGTGCTGACGATGCTGCAGAACGGGCAGATGACCATTCCTCAGCCGCAGCAGATTCGCGTCAGCGATCGCACGCTGCTGCCTGCCGAGCACCATACGCTGAATCAGCAGGTGGTACGCCTGGCCGCTGCCACTGGCGAATCCACCGGTAAGCTGTGGACGGCTGCGCTGAAACTGGTGAATCTGACCAGCGGTGATCCCATCCCGTCGCGCCACTTCCCGCTGCTGACTCAGTATCTGCAGGTGCGTCAGACGCTGAGTCAGCACAGCGCACCGACGCTGCAATTGCTGGAAGCCTCCCTGAAACAGCCGCTTGATCAGCAGGAGCGGCAGCAACTGGAGGACTACAGCCAGCAGCGTTTCCAGGCCACGCCGCAGACGGTGCTTACCGTAACGCAGACCCAGGATCTGCTGAACTTCCTGTTCAGCCGTCGCGCCGACCGGGCAGAAAAACTTCTCGAACAGCCGCTGGCTGCCAGCGAGATTAAACCGCAGCCGATCTGGTCGCCCTTTGTGGCGTCACTGCCGCCCGCGATTCAGCCTCTGGCAGAGCGCCCCCTGCTGGGTTTCTTTGTCGCACTGGTCGTCATCACCCTTTTACTCTGGCTGGTTCTCTGAGTTAACAGCCACAGAATGCTTTGGGCGCGGCGACTGGCCATTCACCCGGAGCATCACCCCAGGTCAGCGGATGACCGTCACGTTTCCAGAAATCCAGCCCGCCAATCAACTCCTTCACCTGAAATCCCAGCGAGGCCAGTTTCCAGGCCGCTTTCGTCGAGCCGTTACAGCCAATGCCGTCACAATACGTGACATAAACTTTGCTGCGATCGAGCCGGGCCGTCGTAGTGGCATCCATCTCGCGATGCGGAAAGTTGATCGCGCCGCAAATATGCCCGGCGCGATAAGCCTCCGGCGCGCGAGCATCGATCACCACAATATCCGGGATTTGCCGCCCCAGATCTTCCGCCAGATCCCAGGCATCGGTGTAAAAAGCGAGTTTTGCCTGCAAATAGTCGAGGCTTAGCTGCGGTGTGGCGGCCGGAATGCGTAAAACCGATGACATAGCGATTCTCCTGTTGTGGTGAGTCTGCAGTTTACGGCAAAGTGGACTGCTTACTGATACCCATTCTCCATCAGGTATAAGACCCATATGTCTGCACCGTTACTACAACTTTTCCAGCATCAGACCAGCGGTGGCGTGCGAGAGCGGCTCTGCTCTACCCTGCGACTGGCGATCAACCGGCACCATCTGCATGCTGGTCAGCAGTTGCCGTCCAGTCGGCAGCTGGCGCAGGATCTGCATCTGTCACGTGTGACGGTGGAAGCGGCCTACGGGCAGCTGGAGAGTGAAGGCTATCTGCGACGCGAGACCGGTCGCGGTACTTTTGTTGCCATCATCATCCCCACCCACTCATCATCATTACCTGCCCGGCCTCAGCCCGTCCGTTTCTCGGCGCGGGGCCAGCAGGTACTGGCAACCGGTGGCTGTCAGGATCCCCCTTTTCCTCATGCGTTCGCCGCCGGTTCACCGGAGTTACGCGCTTTTCCCCACGACACCTGGCGACGCCTCGGCAGCAGCGTGCAGCGTTCACTGGGCAGCATTGCAATGGGATATGGCGATCCCTGCGGCTACCTGCCGTTACGCAGCGCACTCGCGGATTATCTGGCGCTTTCCCGGGGCGTGGTATGCCAGCCGGAACAGGTGATTATTCTGACCAGTTCACAACAGGCACTGCAGTTACTGGCAATGATGTTCGTCGATCCCGGTGATGAGGTATGGATGGAGGAGCCGGGCTATCCTGGTGCGCGTAACGCCTTTCTGGCTGCCGGCGCACAGGTGCGCGGGATTGGGGTCGATGCCGAAGGTGCCATCCCCGCCAGCGGCAGTGCAAAGCTGATGTATCTGACGCCATCGCATCATTATCCTTGCGGCGTGACGCTGAGCCTGGCGCGACGCCTGGCGTGGCTGGACTGGGCGCAGTACAACCGGTGCTGGCTGATCGAAGACGATTATGACAGCGAATTTCACTACGACGAACGTCCTATCCCTGCGCTGCAGGGACTGGATCGCCATCAGCGGGTAATTACGCTGGGCACCTTTTCGAAGTCGCTGTTTCCCTCCCTGCGGCTGGCCTGGATGGTGGTCCCGCCCGCGCTGATTACCCCCATAGGCCAGGCTCGCAGCGTGCTGGATGGACACAGCGCCCTGCTGCCGCAGGCTGTCACCGCCGCCTTTCTGCAACAGGGGCATTTCGCCAGCCATCTGCGGCTGATGCGTCAGCTCTATCGCAGCCGTCGCGATCTGCTGCTGACGCTAATTGCTCAGCAACTGTCGCCGTGGCTCACGCCAATTGCCAGCGGCGGCGGGTTACAGGTCACTGTCAGACTGCAACAGGATGAAGCACGGTTAACCGCACTGGCGGCTCAACAGGGTCTGCTGCTGCCGCGTCTGAGTCCGCTCTATGCCGGGTCTTCGCCTCAGCAGGGCTGGATGCTGGGCTTTGCCGCACTGACGCCTGACGAGATTGTGGCAGGATGCGATACATTGCTGCGGCTGCTGCAGCGGGAGGGCTAGAACGGAGGTTTTAACGAGGTAAAGCGGATGGGCTGTAAAACGTCAGACGACTGACCAACCCCATTCAGGATGTATCTTACCGCCACACAGTAGCACAACGCGCAGGGAACAGGGGCAGAGGAGGAAAGCGTCCCGCGCCATGGACGGCGCGGGCCGAGCGGCCAGGGATTGGCTTTAGCGTCTTTCCGATCTGCCCGTGTTCCCTGAGCACACCATGAGTTGCAGCGAAGCATGTTCACAAAAAACAAAAGGGCCGGCAAGCCGGCCCTTCAGAGTGCTGACGTAATAATTACGCCTGATATTTACGCATGGTCAGCGTGGCGTTGGTGCCGCCAAAACCAAAGCTGTTAGACATCACGGTAGTCAGCTCTTTTTCCATCGGCTCAGTGACGATGTTCATACCGGTTGCTGCCGCGTCAAGCGAGGTGATGTTGATGCTTGGCGCGATAAAGCCATGCTCCAGCATCAGCAGCGAGTAGATCGCTTCCTGCACGCCAGCCGCACCCAGAGAGTGGCCGGTCATCGCTTTCGTTGCTGAGATGTATGGCGTGTTATCGCCAAACACTTCACGAATCGCACCCAGCTCTTTCACATCACCCACCGGGGTAGAGGTTCCGTGGCTGTTCAGATAGTCGATAGGTGTATCGACACCGTGCATCGCCATCTTCATGCAGCGCACTGCGCCTTCACCTGATGGAGCAACCATGTCTGCACCGTCTGAAGTGGCACCATAACCGACGATTTCGGCATAGATATGCGCACCACGTGCCAGCGCATGCTCCAGCTCTTCAACCACGACCATGCCACCGCCACCGGCGATAACAAAGCCGTCGCGCTCATTGTCATAAGTGCGTGACGCTTTTTCTGGCGTGTCGTTATAACGGGTAGAGAGTGCGCCCATGGCGTCGAACTCACAGGCCATTTCCCAGCACAGCTCTTCGCCGCCGCCTGCGAAAACGATATCCTGTTTGCCAAGCTGGATCTGCTCAACGGCGTTACCGATACAGTGCGCAGAGGTGGCACAAGCGGAGCTAATCGAGTAGTTTACGCCATGAATTTTGAATGGCGTTGCGAGGCAGGCAGAGACGCCAGAGGCCATCGCTTTGGTGACCACATAAGGGCCAACCGCTTTCAGGCCGCGTGGGCTGCGCATTGCATCAGCACCAAATACCTGGAAACGAGGGGAGCCGCCGCCTGAACCCGCAATCAGACCCACACGTGGGTTACTCTGATACGCTTCAGCGCTGAGGCCAGAATCTTTAATCGCTTCTTCCATGGAAAGATAAGCATAGATGGACGCATCACTCATAAAGCGCACAACTTTGCGATCGATGAGGCCGGTGGTATCTAATTTAACGTTACCCCAGACGTGACTACGCATGCCGGAATCTTTCATCTCTTCAGAAAAGGTGATGCCAGAGCGTCCTTCACGCAGAGATGACAGCACCTCCTGCTGGTTATTACCAATACTGGAAACGATCCCTAAGCCAGTAATCACAGCACGTTTCATTCAATCTTCCTCATCCACTTCTTCTTAATTGGCATGCACTCTAGCGTACACTTGTACGCCGAACAAGTCCGATCAGCTATTTCCTTTTGTAAATTTGCGTCATGTCACGCGGGTCGCTAGAATCGCGCCACTGCCTGAAAAACGAGCCTTTACCGTGAAATTGACCCCGGTTGAACATGCAAAGCTAAACTGGAATGAACAGGGTACACCTGTTTCCCGAGCGTTTGGCGATGTCTATTTCTCTAATGACAACGGTCTGGAAGAGACACGCTATGTCTTCCTTGGCGGCAACGGTTTTCCCCAGCGTTTCGCTGAGCATCCGCGCGATCTGCTGATCGTGGCGGAGAGCGGTTTTGGTACCGGTCTTAATTTCCTGACGCTGTGGCAGGCGTTCGATGCGTTTCAGCGCGAACAGCCCGACGCCACTTTAAAACGTCTGCATTTCATCAGCTTTGAGAAATTTCCGTTAACCCGTGAAGATTTAACCGCGGCGCAGCAGCACTGGCCCGAACTGGCCCCCTGGGCGGAGGCGCTGCAGGCGCAGTGGCCCGCTGCCCTGCCCGGCTGTCAGCGTTTGCTGTTTGATGGCGGCCGCATCACGCTCGACCTGTGGCTGGGCGATATTAACCTGCTGATGGGTGAGCTGGATGAGAGCCTGAATCGTCAGGTTGATGCCTGGTTCCTGGATGGATTCGCGCCCTCAAAGAACCCGGATATGTGGACGCCGGAGCTGTTCGGCATGATGGCAAAACTGGCGCGGCCGCAGGGGACCTTCGCGACTTTTACGGCTGCAGGTATTGTCCGGCGCGGTCTGCAGCAGGCGGGCTTTGCGGTCATCCGCCGCAAAGGATTTGGCCCGAAGCGCGAAATGCTATGCGGGCCGTTGCAGGATGCGCCTCCGCTGCCCGCCGCACAGCCCTGGTATCATCGTCAAGCTGCGGAGCAGCGTGATGTGGCCCTGATTGGCGGCGGCGTCGCCAGTGCCACCCTGGCGCTGGCGCTGCTGCGTCGCGGCTGGCGGGTAACGCTTTATTGCGCCGATGAGGCGCCCGCGCTGGGCGCGTCCGGCAATCGTCAGGGAGCACTCTATCCGCTGCTCAACCAGCACGACCCGGCGCTTGCCACCTTTTTTCCCTCGGCCTTCAGCTTTGCCCGGCGGCTCTATGATCAACTAACCGTCACCTATGAGCATCACTGGAGCGGGGTGCTGCAGCTGGGCTGGGATGAGAAAAGCCGTAAGAAGATCGATCAGATGCTGGCGATGGATCTGCCTGAAACCATCGCCTGTGGTGTTGATGTGGCAGAGGCAGAGAAACTGGCGAATGTTGAACATGGCTGTGGCGGCATTTTCTATCCGCAAGGCGGCTGGCTCTCACCGGCAGAGCTGACCACCGCGATGCTGGCGCATGGCGAGACCCGGGGATTGCGTATTCAGTGGCTGCACCGGGTGAGCGCGCTTTCCCGGGAGGAGGATCACTGGACGCTGACGTTCAGCGATCGTCCGGCGGTGCGTCATCCGACCGTCGTACTGGCAAACGGTCATGCGATTGCCGACTTTGCGCAAAGCGCCCCACTGCCGACCTATCCGGTGGCCGGTCAGGTAAGCCATGTTCCCTCCACGCCCGGCCTCAACGCGCTGCAAACGGTGCTCTGTTACGACGGCTATCTGACGCCTGTCAGCCCGCAGTTTGGTACGCACTGCATCGGGGCCAGCTATCACCGTGGCGATACTGCAACCGCGTATCGGGAAGAGGATCAGCAGGAGAACCGCAGCCGCCTGCTGCATTGCCTGCCTGACAGCTGCTGGGCCGAAACGGTGGATGTCAGTGATGGAAAGGCAAGAATGGGGGTGCGCTGCGCTACCCGGGATCACCTGCCGATGGTGGGCGGCGTGCCGGATTATGCTGCTACGCTGGCGCAGTATGCTGATTTGCCGGCACAGCAGGCAGCAGGCGGCGATATCGCTGACGCGCCCGATCTTGCGGGCTTGTATCTGTTTGGGGCGCTGGGATCGCGCGGCCTGTGCAGTGCGCCGCTGGCGGCCGAAGTGCTGGCAGCTCAGCTGGCGGGCGAGCCTCAGCCTCTGGATGCCAGTACCCTGGCAGCACTCAATCCGAATCGTTACTGGGTAAGGAAATTACTGAAGGGAAAAGCCGTTTAGCGGACGCTAAGGGCGGCATGCCGCCCTGCACCATTACGCGGAGAGCTGGCGTGCCTGAACAAACAGGTTATCCCACATCCCGACCACTAATGCCTGATCGCGCGGCGAGAGTTCTCCGGCAGCTATGGCATTTTGCAGACTGCGGCTCACCTGAATCTGCAGCGCTTCTGGCGTATGTTCGCCCAGTTGCTCCACTTCAGCGACGGCCAGTGTCAGATGCCCGCGCAGATAACCGCTGGCGAACAGCTCATCGTCACTGGCATGCTCGACCATGTCGTCAATCAGGGCCAGAATACGCGCTTCAAATTCTGCGATCATCTCAATTCCTCTTTTAATAATGCCTTTCTGCATCACAGATCGTCCGGCCAGGGAAACTGCGATGCGGTTAATGAAGGCCTGCCATAAAATTCCGCCAGGGCGGTAATAAAACGCGCGGGACGGTCGGGAATGCCCGACGTCAGATAGCTCATGACCTGAGCATGCACTTTACGCTGGAACGCAATGCGATCCGGCTCACAATCTCCGTCGAGATTGTCACAACTCACGTTGAAGGGAAAGCCTGCCGCCGTACAAAACATCCATTCCAGCGCCTGTGGCTTCACTTCCACCGCTTCAAACTGACTCTGGGTAAGCGCATCGCGGCCATCCGGACAGTACCAGTAGCCAAAATCGACCAGTTTGCGGCGCGCTTCACCGGCGATGCACCAGTGAGAGATCTCATGCAGGGCGCTGGCGTAGAAGCCGTGAGCAAAGACCACACGATTCCACGGCGATTCGGCATCAGCAGGAAGATAGATCGGTTCATCATCGCCTTTAATTAGACGGGTCTGAAATTCATCGCTGAAACAGCGATCAAACAGCGTGATCAGCTGTTCATAATGATGTGTCGGGTTCATGACGGTATCAGGTTTCAGGTTACGATTGCAGCGTGGCAAGCCAGGTCATAACGGCGCTGCCATGGCTGTCCCACAGTAATTTAATGCTCATGACGGCAGACACAATCACCACCATCGGGCGGATCAGCTTCTGTCCGCGGCTCAGCACCAGTCGTGCGCCCAGACGCGCGCCGCAGAAAGCCCCGAGCATCATGATCAGGCCGGTTCCCCACACCACTTTGCCGCCGAACATAAAGAACAGCAGGCTGCCGAGGTTCGAGGTGAAATTGAGGACCTTGGCATGGGCGGTCGCTTTGGCAAGGTTGTAGCCGCAGAGCGTGACGAAAGCCAGCGCATAAAAAGATCCTGCGCCCGGCCCGAAAAAGCCGTCATAGAATCCCACCGCCCCGCCGCCGACCAGTGCATAGGCCACACCATGCAGGCGACGCGCCTGATCCACTTCGCCGAGGCGCGGCATCAGCAGGAACCACAGACCGATAGCGATTAAAAACAGCGGCAGCATCTGGCGCAGGAAATCCGCCTGCAGGCGCTGAATCAGTATCGCGCCCAGCACGGAACCCAGCAGCGTCATGGCGATGTTCAGCCACTGTTCATTCAGCTTGACCGCACCACGCCGGACAAAGTAGAGACTGGCGGAAAACGAGCCGCCCACCGATTGCAGTTTATTGGTCGCCAGCGCCTGTGCAGGAGAGAGGCCCGCCGCCAGCAGCGAAGGTACCGTAAGTAATCCCCCGCCACCCGCGATTGAATCAATAAAACCGGCAAGCATGGCGATTAAAAACAGTAGCCCGACAAGCAGCGGGCTGACCACAAACCAATCCATGGAATCCCTTACAGTAGATGTTTATCCAGCAGGGCCTGACAGGCAGGCGGTAATGGCGGCGGCTCACGTTTCACCGGCGCGCCCGAACCAGGCTGTTTCGGCAGGAACCAGCTCTGCAACTCTGCGCCACAGCCATCGCCAGCAGGCGGTGCAGGCTGATCTTCACAGCCGATACTGCCCGCCGGGCAGCGCAGGCGCACATGCATATGCGCGCGGTGAGCAAACCACGGGCGCACTTTACGCAGCCAGTCACGATCGTTACCTGCATCGGCACAAAGCTGCTTTTTAATCGCCGGATTGACGAAGATCCGTGTCACATCATCATCTTTCGCGGCCAGTTTAATCAGGCTATCAATTTCCGGCTGCCAGTGACGCGCAATCACATTTTTGTCACCCGGCCCGACCAGATCCAGCGGCTGCGGCTTCAGCAGTTGCTGCGCGCTCCAGCGGGTTTTCGGCAGTTGTAGCCAGATATCGACATCCAGCCCGGTCTGATGGCTGGCGTGACCGCTGCTGAAACGTCCGCCTGCTGCCATGCCCATGTCGCCAATCAGCACGTTGCCCAGTTGCAGGTTATGCACCTGCGTACTGAGCCGCTGAATAAACTGAATCAGATCGGGATGACCGAAGTAGCGCCGCTGATCCTGACGCATCACCTGATAGTGCGGTGAATTCAGCGGCAGCGCCTCGGCGCCAACAATACAGCCGTTGGCAAAGCCACCGATTGACTGCGGTGCGCCGGTGATCGGCTGCTGGATGCGTTGCCACGGCGTCGCCGCCAGGCTGGAGGCGCTGATCAACAGCGCACTCAGAGTAAGCAGAAGAGCCTTCATGGCATCACCAGCGCGGTACGGAGCTGTTAACGTCACCGTTCTGCGCCCGCTGGCGCAGCAGATGATCCATCAGGACGATCGCCATCATCGCCTCGGCGATCGGCACTGCGCGGATCCCGACGCAGGGATCGTGGCGGCCTTTAGTGATCATCTCCACTTCTTCGCCGTCGCGGGTAATGGTTTTACCCGGCACGGTGATGCTGGAGGTCGGTTTCATCGCCAGATTGGCGCTGATGGTCTGGCCGCTGCTAATGCCGCCCAGAATGCCCCCGGCGTGGTTGCTCTGGAAACCATCGTGGCGGATCTCGTCACGGTGCTGGCTGCCGCGCTGGTTAACCACCGCAAAGCCGTCACCGATTTCAACGCCTTTAACGGCATTGATGCTCATCAGCGCATGTGCCAGATCGGCATCCAGTCGGTCAAAGACCGGCTCGCCCAGGCCTGGCGGCACGTTATCTGCCATGACCGTAACTTTAGCGCCAATGGAGTCGCCCTCTTTTTTCAGGCCGCGCATCAGTTCATCCAGCGCCTCCAGCTTGTCGGCATCCGGGCAGAAGAACGGATTCTCTTCCACGATGCTCCAGTCTTTCAGTTCACAGGCGATGTCACCAATCTGTGACAGATAGCCACGCACCACCACACCGTGTTTCATCTGCAGGTATTTCTTGGCAATGGCACCGGCTGCCACGCGCATCGCGGTTTCGCGCGCCGACGAGCGTCCACCGCCACGATAGTCACGCTGACCATATTTCTGCTCGTAGGTGTAATCAGCATGGCCCGGACGGAAGAGATCTTTGATAGCGCCGTAATCCTGCGAACGCTGATCGGTGTTTTCAATCAGCAGGCCAATCGAGGTGCCGGTGGTCACACCCTCAAACACACCGGACAAAATTTTCACCTGATCCGGCTCGCGGCGCTGCGTGGTATAGCGCGATGTGCCAGGACGGCGGCGATCGAGGTCATGCTGAATATCCGCTTCGGTCAGCGGAATGCCTGGCGGCACGCCGTCAACGATACAGCCCAGCGCAAGCCCGTGGGACTCGCCAAAGGTCGTTACTCGAAAAAATTGCCCGATGCTGTTTCCGGCCATGCTGTTTCCTTCTCAGGGTTCGGCGGGCGAGGCTTCGCCCCACTTTTAGTCTTTGTAAAAAGAGAAATGGTGTTGTGCGTCGACAATCTGCTGGCGCGTCAGCGTAAAGACGCCGTCACCGCCGTTGTCGAACTCCAGCCAGGTAAAGGGCACATCGGGATACTGCTCGATCATGTGCACCATGCTGTTGCCCACTTCGCAGACCAGAACGCCCTGCTCGCTGAGATAGTCAGGTGCACAGGCCAGAATGCGACGCACCAGCTTCAGGCCGTCGCTGCCTGCCGCCAGCCCCAGCTCTGGTTCGTGGCGATATTCGTTCGGCAGATCATCCATATCTTCCGCATCAACATACGGTGGATTGGTGACGATAAGATCATATTTCAGCGGTGGCAATTCGCGGAACAGGTCAGCGCGAATCGGCGTAACCTGATGAATCAGGCCATGTTCTTCAATGTTCTGCTCGGCAACCGCCAGCGCACCGGTGGAGATATCCACCGCATCCACTTCCGCTTCCGGGAAGGCATAGGCGCAGGCAATCGCGATACAGCCGCTGCCGGTACACATATCCAGAATATGATGGGGTGGTGTGCTGACCAGACCGGCAAAGCGGTTCTCAATCAGTTCGCCAATCGGTGAACGCGGCACCAGCACGCGCTCATCAACAAAGAACTCGTGGCCGCAGAACCAGGCTTTATTGGTCAGATAAGCGACCGGAATGCGCTCGTTGACGCGACGAATGACGCGCTCGACGATCAGAAGACGTTCGCTGGCGGTCAGACGCGCATTGCGCATATCTTCAGGAATATCCAGCGGCAGCCAGAGTGACGGCAGGACCAGTTGAACGGCTTCGTCCCAGGGATTGTCTGTGCCATGTCCGTACCAGATTCCGGCAGCGGAAAAGCGGCTGACCGCCCAGCGCAGCATGTCCTGAATGGTGTGCAGTTCGTTCACTGCCTCATCGACGAAAATTTTGTCCACGTAGCCCTCCGCAGGCCTTTTGCTAAATCGGCCAGTAGTGTGCCATGAAGCCGGGGAGAATTCAGCGCAGCGAGGTGAAAAAGCTGACATTTAATGACGCTTAACGGTAAGGTATCGGCTCTGCTGTGTGACAGCCTTTTCTGAAATGACTGACCTGCCATGAGTAAAAAAACACCATTAAGCCCGGATGACCAGGCGCTGTTTCGCCAGTTAATGACGGGGACGCGCCAGTTAAAACAGGACACGTTTGTCCACAAAGCGCCGGTTAAAACCCGCCAGATCCCGGTAAAGCGTCTGCTTTCAGAGCAGGCGGACAACAGTCATTACTTTTCGGATGAGTTTCAGCCGCTGCTCTCAACGGAAGGTGCCACCCGGTATGTGCGCGCCGATGTCAGCCATTTTGAGCTAAAAAAATTACGTCGCGGCGACTATACGCCAGAGATTTTCCTCGATCTGCACGGCTTAACGCAGCAGCAGGCCAAGCAGGAGCTGGGGGCACTGATCGCCGCCTGCCGCCGTGAACATCTGTTCTGCGCCAGCGTCATGACCGGTCATGGAAAGCATATTCTGAAGCAGCAGACGCCGCTGTGGCTGGCCCAGCATCCGTGGGTGATGGCTTTTCATCAGGCACCCAAAATGTTCGGCGGTGACGCCGCGCTGCTGGTATTGATTGAGATTGAGGAGTGGCAACCGCCTGAATTGCCATAAGAGAAGGGCCGGAATGATCGGCCCACAGACGTCAGATTGCTTTCGCCAGCTTTTTGGGGCTGACCTGCCACAGCAGTTTACCGGCACTCGCCGCGGGATCGAATTCCACGCAGGCAATAGCGGAAGTGGCAAACATTGGCGGTGCTTCCTGCGGGCACAGTTCAGAGACTAAATACCCCACCAACGGTAAATGTGAGATCACCAGAGCCGATTTCACGCCTTCATTCGCCAGGGCCTGCAGATAGCACCCGACCATCTCCGGATCGCCGCCCGGCGTTAATTCCGGCAGAACATCCTGGCTTTCCGGCAGGGGAAAGGCTTCACGCACGGTCGCGAGCGTTTGCTGCGCGCGTAAATAGGGACTCACCAGGACACGCTCAATGTCCGGCGTCTGACTGTTAAGCCAGTTGGCCATCTGACGTGATTCATTGCAGCCACATAAGGTTAAAGGCCTGACTGAATCACTGGCTGCTTCCAGAGCCGCATCGCCGTGACGCATGATAAAAACTTGCATAAAGCACCGCTGTTGTTTGTCGACATCGCCCGACGCGTAGCGCCTGACTCTTCACTCTGCGAATGAACGCTGTGTTTTACCCTAATGGCTTCAGTATAGTCAACCGGTTGTTTATTAAATAAGCACTTCTCAGAATCATGCTGCGCCGCACACTCTGGCGACGCTTTTCTAAGCCGCTGAATCGGATTGGTTATTCCATTTTCAGCAGAAATGTAAAATTTCGTCTATTTTGCAGCCGCCTGAATCAGCGCCTCACAGGGTGTGAATCGTTCGCCATGCTGCTGCGCAAGCCGGGTTAATCTGTTGACCACGTCTGCCGCGCCCACTTTGTCCATGTAGTGGAACGGGCCGCCTAAGAAAGGCGGGAAGCCGATGCCAAACACCGCACCGATATCCCCATCGCGGGCGCAACGAATCACCTGCTCATCAAGACAGCGGGCCGCTTCGTTCAGCATCATCATCACGCAGCGTTCAGCAATCTGCGCGTCACTTTGCCTGATCTGCGGTGAGACGTTCAGCAACGTATACAGCGAGGCGTCCGGTTTTTTACGCTGCCAGCGCGGCTGGTCATAGCGATAAAAGCCCTTGCCGTTTTTACGTCCCTTGCGGCCATCTTTCAGCACCGCATCAAAAGCGGCTGGTGCGGCAAAGCGTTCACCATAAGCCTGATGCAGGATGGGGCTGATTTTGCTGCCAACGTCGATACCGACCTCATCCAGCAACTGAATCGGGCCGACCGGGAAACCAAACTTCACCAGCGCCCGATCAATATGGTCAATCGGTTCGCCCTCCAGCAGGCAGCGCATCGCTTCATTTATATAGGGCGTCAGGATGCGGTTAACATAGAAGCCAGGCTTGTCCGCCACCACAATCGGGGTTTTACCCTGGCTGCGCGCCAGCGCCACAATCGTCACCAGCGTCGCGGTAGAGGTATTCAGATGAGGAATCACCTCCACCAGCGGCATTTTCTCTACCGGACTGAAATAGTGCAGCCCGATGACGTTCTCAGGACGCTGGGCGCCGGCGGCGATCGCCTCAATCGGCAGCGAAGAGGTATTTGAGGCAAACAGCGTGTGGGGCTGACAGTGTGCCTCTACTTCGCTGACCATCTGCTGCTTCAGGGCTAAATCTTCGAATACGGCTTCAATCACCACGTCGCGCTGTGAGAAGCCCTGATAATCGATGCCGCCCGTGATACGTGCCATCTGCTGCTGACGCTGTGCCGGAGTGAGCTGGCGTCGTTTAACTTTTTTGCTCAGCAGTTCCCAGCTAGTTTTCAGCGCATGGTTAACCCCTTCCAGGCTGATATCTTTAATGCGTACCGGCAACCCGGCGTTGATTGCGGTGACGCTGGCGATACCGCCGCCCATCAGGCCGCCGCCGAGGAGACCAACACGCTTAACGGTGCCGGGTTCCGCTTCACCGCCCCGCTCCTTTTTCATGGCCGTAGTCGCGAAAAAGATCCCGCGCAGCGCAACAGATTCTGGCGTCATCGCCAGCTCACCAAAAGCGCGTGCTTCAGCCTCATGCCCGGCCCGACTGCCCTGCTCCAGCCCGATGCGCACCACCTCAATAATGCGTTTTGCCGCCGGATAGTTACCCTGCGTTTTGGCGGCGGTCTGTCGGGTCGCCAGTGCAAACAGCGCCTGACGGCCAACAGGTCCGTGCAACAGACGGTCACGCAGCGGCAGTATTCGTCCGCTAACCTTGCCCTTTTTCACCCGGGCGATGGCGGTCTCCAGCAGAATCGCCTGCGGCACCGCGTCATCGACCACGCCCAGCTTACGAGCCTGTTTCGCCCGCAGGGCTTTGCCGGTCAGAATCAGTGGCAGCGCCTGCTGCACGCCGATTAAGCGTGGCAGCCGCTGAGTGCCGCCAGAGCCTGGCAGTAAGCCGAGCTGCACCTCCGGCAAACCGAGGCGGGTTTTATCATCCAGCGAGCAGATACGGGCATCACAGGCCAGGGCCAGTTCCAGTCCGCCGCCGAGGCAGGCGCCGTGGATCGCCGCGACCACCGGGAACGGCAGCGCGTCAAGCGCAGCCATCACTTCCTGGCCCTGTTTTGCCAGCGCTTCGGCTTCCTGCGCGCTCTTACAGCGGTCAATCATGCTGATGTCTGCGCCCGCGATGAAGTTGTCCGCTTTGCCGGAAATCAGCACCAGGCCAGCCAGTTGCGGATCGCGCCGCGCCTCCGCAATGATGGCGGTGATCTGCCCGGCAAATTCCGCTTTCAGGGTGTTCATCTTCTCACCAGGGACATCGATTGTAATGATGCCGACGTGATCCAGTCGCATCTTCAGATGAAACGCATTCTGCTCCATTATTCGGCCTCCAGAACCATTGCCGTACCCAGGCCGCCTGCCGCACAGGCCGTGACCAGTCCTAATCCGCCACCGCGACGGCGTAATTCATTCAGCGTCTGGGTGATCATGCGCGCGCCCGTGGCGGCAAAAGGATGACCATAGGCGATCGATCCGCCCAGCACGTTAAAGCGCTCTTCATTCACGTCGCCCAGCGCGTGTGGCCGATTCAGCACCTCACGAGCAAAGCGCTCGTCGCGAAACATGTGCAGGTTGCTCAGCGTCTGGGCAGCAAAAGCTTCATGCATATCGATCAGCGTCAGATCGGCAAGGGTTATGCCGGCGCGATCCAGTGCCAGTGGTGAAGCGTAAGCCGGGCCCAGCAGCATATCCTGCTGCACACCAATGGCGGTAAAGGCGTAGCTGCGCAGATAGCCCAGCGGCCTGATGCCCAGTTCGCGGGCGCGGCCCTCGCGCATCAGAATCACTGCCGCCGCGCCGTCGGTGAGAGGCGTGCTGTTGGCTGCGGTAACGCTGCCGTGCTGGCGATCAAATGCCGGACGCAGCCGGGCGTAATCCTCCGCTTTGGCTTTCATCCGCACGTTATTGTCCTGATCGATGGCGCTTTTCCACGGTGGCACAAAGGCAGCCATGACTTCCTGATTCAGTACCCCGGATTGCCAGGCCCTGGCGGCATGCTGATGGGATCGCAGCGCCAGCGCATCCTGTGCTTCGCGAGTGATGCCGTGACTCTTAGCCATCTGCTCTGCGGTGTCGCCCATGCGCAGGCCGGTCGAATACTCCGCCACGGCGGGCGGGACCGGCAGCAGATCACGCGGGCGCAGACGCCGCAGGATTTGCAGTTTTTGACCGACGCTGCGGGCTTTGTTGAGATCCACCAGCGCGCGGGCCAGCGTTTTACTGACCCCAATCGGCAACACCGACGAGGAGTCTGCACCTCCGGCGATACCGGCAGAGATGGTGCCCGCCAGCAGGCTTTCTGCCACATTCGCTACCGCCTGAAAGCTGGTGGCGCAGGCACGGCTGACGCTGTAGGCGTCGGTATCCACACTCAACCCGCTGCTTAAAACAATTTCACGCGCAATATTCGGCGCTTCCGGCATCTGCACCACCTGCCCAAAGACCAGTTGCTCGATCACCTCAGCCGGCAGTTCACTGCGCGCCATTAATTCGTTGACCACCATGCGTCCCAGCTCAATGGCGGGAATGCCATGGAAGCCGGTCGCCTGGCGTAAGAAAGGGGTGCGTAATCCGTGGGTTATTGCGATGCGTTCACCATCACGCGTCAGCAGCGGCTGCGCTTTGCTCATTGTTCTCACCTGTGGCTGGGACTGTGGCATCATTGCCTGAAGAGGTCTGACCTGATCAGTGTTAACCACAAGCGGGTGAGCCGCCAATATCGGAAGGGAAAAAGTGCGAAGGGAAACACGAAAATGAAAAACGCCGCAGTGACGCGGCGTAATGATACTTAACGCAAACCGAGCTGAAAAATCATGGTTTCAGCCTGGCAGCTGAAGGTGAAATCGATATCCAGCTGCACTCCCTGATCCACTTCGCTGAAGCGCGATTCAATCAGACAGGGTTCCGATTCAACTTCGCGGGCACGTTCGGTGAGTTGCGCTAATTTCGCTTCCGCATCGGCACGCTGAGCAAACCATTCTGACCAGCTGGCGGTGCAATCGGTGTTATCCATTACCGTGCCGACATCAACACAACAACAGGCTGCGGTTTCGGTCGCACTGCATTTTTTAATGGCATCAGTCATTTCTTTCTCCAGACCAGCAATGGCATAGGTTGAGCAATTTTATGGACGAAATTTTACCTGCTCGCTGAAAGATGCGCCACGCACCTGTTGCTAAGTGACGAATATCACAATAAAAATTGATCCAGAACAAACTGGAATGGGTATGCTGTCCAGGATCAGGGGCTTTTTGTTATGCAGATCGAATTTTAAGCGATCAAACCTGAAATATTTTAAAAACAATATTGCAACATGCACACAGGTCGGACCTATACTCTCCGCACTGGTCTGATATGTGCGCTTTACATCAGTCCCTACAATCCGCCGTCCTTTGTTACGCGACGTTATAGCGTTAAATAATAATTCACATGAGGTTGTGGTCATGAACCATAAAAACCTGTTTGCAAAGTCAGCCGTGGCGGCTGCAGTGGCGCTTGTTTCTTCCCACGTTTACGCTGCTGGGTTTCAGTTAAATGAATTCTCTTCGATTGGTTTAGGTCGCGCATATTCAGGCGAAGGAGCAATGGGTGATACCGCGGCGTCTGCCAGCCGTAACCCGGCGACAATGGCGTTAATGGATCGCCCGGAATTTTCAATCGGGGCGGTTTATATTGCGCCGGATGTGGATATCAGTGGTCGCAGTCCCAGCGGCCGCAGCCTGGATGCCAATAATATTGCCCCTAATCAGTGGGTACCTAATATTCATTACGTCCAGCCCATCAACGATCAGTGGTGGATTGGCGCATCTGCAACGTCAAACTACGGCTTAGCAACAGAATTTAATAATGGCTACACCGCTGGCGGTTACGGCGGTAAAACTGACCTGATGACCGGCAATTTAAATCTCAGCACCGCTTATCGGTTTAATGAACATTTTAGTGCAGGCATCGGTTTTGATGCGGTTTACGCTAAAGCCAAAATTGAGCGTTATGCCGGTGAGTCAGGCGCAAGGCTGGGGGTTCCGGCTGATACCCAGGTTGCCCATCTGAAAGGCGATGAGTGGGGCTACGGCTGGAATGCCGGCATCCTGTATGAAGTGGATGAAAATAACCGCTTCGGCTTTACCTATCGTTCAGAAGTTAAAATTGATTTCGATGGCGATTACAAAAGTAATCTCTCATCCCGGCTGAATGCGGTGAATAATCCGGAAGTGTCAGGCGTACCTTTTGGCACCAACGGCACCACCGTTCCGGGCGCGTTAACGCTGAATCTGCCAGAGATGTGGGAAGTGTCAGGCTGGCATAAAGTGGCACCGCAGTGGGCAGTTCACTACAGCATGGCGTACACCAGCTGGAGCCAGTTCCAGGAGCTGAAAGCCACTGGCTCTAACGGCCAGACGCTGTTCTATAAAGATGAAAGCTTCCACGACGCCTACCGTATTGCACTGGGCACAACCTATTCCTACGACAAGAACTGGACGTTCCGTACCGGTATTGCATTTGATGACAGCCCGGTTCCGGCCGATAAGCGCTCTATCTCAATCCCGGACCAGGATCGTTTATGGCTGAGTGCCGGTACTTCTTACGCCTTTAACGATGATGCCTCGGTGGATTTAGGCATCTCTTATATGCACGGACAGAAAGTCACGGTGAAAGAAGGTCCTTATACCTTTACCTCTGAAGGCAAGGCCTGGCTCTACGGCGCGAACTTTAACTATAAGTTCTGACTGGCTGGTACGAACAAAAAGGGCGACTCTGGTGAGTCGCCCTTTTTTGTGGCCGTGGATTGCTTAATGGCTCAGGGAGCATACGCCCTGCCCAAAGAGGCATAAACCGCCATCCCTGGCGGCGCAGCGCGGGCGATTACTCGGCGTCAATATCCTTCAGGTCATCCTGAATCGCGGCTGCGTTAGGATTATCTTCCGGCTTGAGCTTGCCGCCGCGCGCCAGGAAGTCGTGACGCTGGAAGTAAGCGTTACGGATAAAGGCGTACGGATCGCTCTGCTGTTTCAGGATTGCATCAGAGTCCAGCAGCTGCGCGCGGGTCTCAATTCCTTCAAGCGTCCATTTACCAATCGACATTGGCCAGGTCAGCCAGCCAAGGATCGGATAAAGCGTATCAACGTAGTCGCCGCCATCCTGACGCACCGTGAAGCTGCCGTATGCAGGCAATTCAACGTAAGGCCCGTAGCCGACGCCATAGTGACCCAGCGTGGTACCGAAACGGTGCGGCTCTTCACGCGCCAGTTCCGGGTTCGCCTTACCGGCAACGTCAATGAAGCCGCCCAGTCCCAGCACGCTGTTCAGGAAGAAACGGGTGAAGTGAATACCTGCATCACGTCCGTTACCGATCAGGATGGCGTTGACCATGCTGGCAGGTTCTTCCAGGTTGCCGAGGAAATTGCTCAGGCCGGTACGTGCCGGCACCGGCACATAATCACGCCAGGCCACAGCGACCGGACGCAATACATACGGATCCAGCACGTTGTAGTTAAAGTTAAACATCGTGCGGTTAAAGCCTTCGAACGGATCGCTGCGCTGAGCAGGATCGCTATTCGCCGGCTTTGAACTGGCACAACCTACCAGAAGGACGCTGGCGACAGCCAGGCTGGTCAGGCGATAATTCATTCCAATCTCCCTGTGCGGATGAAAAAGGTCTACCCATCGTTCAGGTCACAGCCCGGTATCGTATCGACTTACCCGATGAGCATAGCTGACTTTGTGCCAGAGGCAGCAGGCAATGGCACGCATCATCCTGAACGCGGTCAGTTGATGCGTTCAGGGAAGCTGCTGATTAATCTCTACCGCGATCGGCTGATGCCCATCCCAGGGCGTCACTGCGCTCAGACCCAGCCAGTCACCCGGCCGGGGATTGGCACTGCCGTCGCGGGAGATTCGCACCCGGACCTCAACCTGATGCTGCGCCGAAAGCAGGCGATCCGGCATCATGGCGTTGCTGTCATCCAGCGTCAGCGACAGCGGGAAGTGGCTGAGCGGCAGCCGCTTAACAGCCACCGGCACCGGTGAAGCACCGTCAGAAACCGAAATATACAACACTCCGTCCTGCGGTAACATTTTTTCTGCCTTCGGTGCCAGCGTCACGGTCAGCGCCAGTTGACGACTCTGTTGCCCGGCGGCACTTCTGGCCTTTTCGATGCTGCGGGCGATCATCGCGTGTCGCGAATCACCGGCCGGCAACAGACCCAGCAGGGTCTGCCATGCGTCGATAGCCTGATCATATTGCTGCTGTCCGTAAGCATTAAATGCCAGCAGGCTCAGCGTACGCAGGTTTTGCGGATCCGCTTTTAGCAATGCCTGCAGCAGCAGTGACGCCTGACGGTTATCCTGCGGATCAGGAGATCGCGTCAGGACTTCGGCATAATCCTGTTTTAGCGCCAGATCGTTGGGCGCAAGCTGTAGCGCATGCTCATATGCCTGGCTGGCCGTATCGGCATTATTCAGCACCATGCCGAGCCGTCCCAGCATCGTCCAGTCGGCCAGATTATCCGGTTCCGTTTGCAACGCGGTACGCAATCCGAGCTGTAAACGCGCCAGCTCCTCCATGCTCAGCGGTTTAGCGCCAGGGTCCATCAGTCGGGCACGCAGCTCAGGATACGCCTGCTGCACCTGCTTCCAGCCCGTGAGCTGTGCCAGTCCACCGGTTTTCAGGTAAGTCCCCAGCGATACCCCAATCAGCACGATCAGCCCTGGCAGCAAAATCCAGCGACTGCTGCTGTGTGACGTCATCGTCTGTGCCGGTGGAATATCCGCCAGCAGTGTCTGCTGTAACTCCCGCTCCATCAGCGGACGCTCAGCGACGACGCCCTGATCTTCATCCTGTGCCAGCTCATCTATCCGCTGATGGTAGAAGCGCTGATTAAGGCGATCGCGATCGCCTGTGCTGGCCTGACGTTGCCGCCAGCCCGCCGCCATAAACAGCGTACAGGCCGCCAGCAGTAACAGAAAAAGGGTGATCCAAAATGCACTCATTACGGCTTCCTGTCTGACTTCAGTAGCGCATTAAGACGCTGTTGCTCATCTTCATCCAGCTCACTGCGGGTTTTTCGCTGACGGCTGCGCAGGATAATCACCGCGCCACCCAGCAGCGCAAACAGCGCCGGACCAGCCCACAAAACCAGGGTTGAGGGTGTGACCGGTGGCGAATAGCTGACGAAGTTGCCGTAACGCGCCACCATATAGTCGATGATCTGCTGGCGACTCTGGCCCTGCTTCATCAGCTGATAGACTTTCAGCCGCATATCGGCGGCAATCATGGCGTTAGAGTCGGCGATGCTGTTGTTCTGGCACTTCGGACAGCGCAGTGAAGCGGTCAGGTCGCGGTATTGTTCTTCCTGGACCACCGAGTCAAATTGCAGCGTGTCGATGCTTGCCCACAGGTTGATGCTGAACAGCAGGCCGCAGAGCAGTAACAGCGTTCTCATGATCCCGCCTCCGCACTGTATTTCATCCACAAGGGTTTCACTTCCTGATCCCAGACGCGCGCATTGAGGTCGCCCGCGTGGCGATAACGGATGATCCCTTTACCGTCGATCAGAAAGGTTTCCGGCGCGCCATAGACGCCGAGATCCAGTCCCAGCATGCCGTTGCCATCATAGAGGCTCAGCGCGTAGGGATTGCCCAGCGTATTCAGCCAGTTAACCGCCTTATGACGATCGTCTTTGTAGTTCAGCCCGACGACGCGAATGCCCTGCTCCGCCAGCGTATTCAGATACTGATGCTCGGCGCGACAGGTCGGACACCAGGTCGCCCAGACGTTCAGCAATATCGGTTTGCCATCTGTCAGCACGCGCTGGTCGTAGGTTTTGCCTGGCTGATCGAGTGCTTCCAGCCGGAACAGCGGCACCGGCTTGCCGATCAGAGCGGATTCGAGACGGGTCGGATCGTCGCCATCGGCATTACGTGTCAGCTGCCACAGCAGCGCCGCCGCCAGCAACAGAAACAGCATCAGGGGAATAAACAGGATTTTCTTGTTCATGTCCGCTCCTCAATTCCCGCTTTTTTGCGCGAACGGTAACGGGGATCAAACAGGCAGAACAGCCCACCCAGCGCCATCAGCGCGCCACCGAACCAGATCCAGCGAACGAAGGGTTTGTAGTAGATGCGCACGGCCCAGCCGCCATCCTCCAGCTCTTCGCCCAGCGCCGCATAGAGATCGCGGCTGAACCCCCCATCAATCGCCGCTTCGGTCATCATGGTGCGGGCGGCCGTATAAAAGCGTTTCTCTGCCTGCAGCGTCGCTTCGTGTTTGCCGTTGCGCGTGACATCGATGATGCCCATGCCGCCGCTGTAGTTAGGCCCCTGCAGATTCTGCACGCCGCGGAAGACAAAGTGATAGTGATGAATATCGATGCTATCACCCGCCTTCATCCGCACATCGCGTTCCACGCTGTACTGGGTGCTGAATGCAATACCAATCACCGTCACACCGACACCAAGATGGCCCAGTACCATGCCCCAGTGACTGCGCGACAGGTGACGTAAACCGGCAAAGAACGGATGGCGGTGAGTGGCGCGTTCATGCAGTTCCAGCAGCGTCAGCACAATAATCCAGAGTGACATCAGCAGGCCAACCACGGTCATCGCCTCAATGCGATCCTGAAGCCACCAGGGAATGATGACAGAACAGGCCAGGGTCACGATCAGCGCCAGCGCCAGCCGTTTTGCCAGCTTCTGCGGCTCATCGCGACGCCAGCGCACCAGCGGTCCGATCCCCATCAGCAGCGCAAACGGCGCCATCAGCCAGCTGAACATGGTGTTGAAGAACGGCTCACCGACCGAAATGCTGCCCAGGCCCAGTTGCTTGTGCACCAGCGGCAACAGCGTGCCGAGCAGAACCACCAGCATCGCGGCAATCAGCAGCACGTTATTACCCAGCAAAAACGATTCGCGCGACCAGGTTTCATTCTGCACCCGGCCACGTACCTGCCCGCCTTTAATCGCGTAGAGCAGGAGCGAACTGCCGATAACAATCACCAGAAACGCGAGGATAAACATCCCGCGTGCCGGATCGGAGGCGAAGGAATGCACCGACACCAGCACCCCGGATCGCACCAGGAACGTCCCCAGCAGGCTCAGCGAAAACGCGGTAATCGCCAGCAGCACGGTCCAGGCCTTAAAAGTACCTCGCTTTTCCGTGACCGCCAGCGAGTGCATCAGAGCGGTGCCTGCCAGCCACGGCATAAACGACGCATTTTCAACCGGGTCCCAGAACCACCAGCCGCCCCAGCCCAGCTCGTAATAGGCCCAGGCCGAGCCAAGGACGATACCAATCGTCAGAAAGACCCAGGCCGCCGTGGTCCAGGGACGCGACCAGCGCGCCCAGGCCGTATCCAGCCGTCCGGCCATCAGCGAGGCGATAGCAAAGGCAAACGCCACCGAAAAGCCGACATAGCCCATATAGAGCAGCGGCGGATGGAAGATCAGGCCGATATCCTGCAGCATCGGATTCAGGTCGTGTCCGTCTATCGGAAAGTCCGGCAGCGTGCGGCCAAATGGATTCGAGGTCAGCAGGATAAACAGCAGGAAGCCGAGATTGATCATCCCCATGACCGCCAGCACGCGTGCCAGCGCATCCTGCGGCATACCGCGACTGAATATTGCCACCGCTAATGTCCAGGTGCTGAGCAGCAACACCCACAGCAGCAGCGATCCTTCATGCGCGCCCCAGGTGGCGGCGATACGATAGTAAACCGGCAGCAGACTGTTGGAGTTTGTGACGACATAGGCAACGGTAAAATCGTTGCTGATAAAGGCCCAGACCAGCAGCGCAAACGCCGCCGCGATGCAGATAAACAGACCGCAAGCCAGCGGACGTGCCATCGCCATCAGGCGGGCATCCTGGCACACTGCGCCCCACAGCGGATAGCTGCTCAGCAGCAGGGAGAGCCCCAGCGCCAGGCAGAGCAGAAAAGTACCAATCTCGGGCATCATGATGATTTATTTCCCGCCTGATACAGCGACTGCGGGCCGGTGTGATTACTCTTCATCGCGTCTTCAATCTCCGGCGGCGTATATTTCTCATCATGTTTCGCCAGGACTTCTTTGGCGATCACCTGGTTGCCCGCCGCCAGCACACCCTGTGCGACGACGCCCTGCCCTTCACGGAACAGATCCGGCAGGATGCCTTCAAAACTGACGCTGACCACGCCGCGGGCATCATAAAGTTTGAACGACACGGCAAGCGTATTCGGATCGCGCCGGACACTGCCGGGCATGACTATGCCGCCGACGCGCAGCCGCTGGCCCGCTTCGGGCTTTTCGTGCGCCTCGCCTTTGCCGTAGAGGATTTCACCTGGGGTATAGAACAGATCGATGTTTGAGCGCAGCGCATACATCACCAGCGCGGTGGCCAGGCCGAGGCCGAGCAGAATCGCCACTGCCGCATAGAGGCGGTTGCGTCGACGGGTATTCACAAGGTTTCTCCTGCCGCTTCAGCCGCGGCTTTTTTAGATTTCGCTGCCCGGATGCGGCGTTCCCGTGCGTCGCGCTGGCGGATCTCAGCCAGCAGGCGGCGGCGCAGCAACAGGGTATGCAGCGTCAGCCCGACAAGCGGAATCAGCGTGCAGGCAACCGCCAGCCAGACATAGAAGGCGTAGCCTCCCATCTCAAAGAAGGCGTGCCAGGAGGAAAAGGCGGGTGTCATGCCTGCTCTCCCCGCTTCGCCACATCACTCGCCCAGGGACGATGACGTTCGGTTAACAGAATCAGGTTGCGCAGCCGCATCAGGGTCAGCGTGATAAACACCAGCAGATAGCCGATGATTGCCCAGCGCAGCGGCGTTCGCATCACCGGCGCAATCGCCTGCTGGAGAATGCCCGACGAACCCTGATGCAGGGTATTCCACCACTGCACTGAGAAGTGAATGATCGGCAGATTAACTACGCCGACCAGAATGAGAACACCCGCGGCCCGCCCTGCGGTGCGGCGGTCATCAAAAGCGTGCCAGAGCGCAATTACGCCCATATAGAGGAACAGCAGCACCAACTCCGAAGTGAGGCGCGCATCCCAGATCCACCAGGTCCCCCACATCGGCTTACCCCAAGCGGATCCGGTGACCAGCGCAATAAAGGTAAAGACCGCGCCCACCGGTGCCATGGCGGCGGAAACCAGATCGGCCATTTTCATCTGCCACACCAGGCCGATAAAGGCGGCGATGGCCATCGAGGCATAAATGCCCATCGACCACATCGCGGCGGGCACATGAATGTACATGATGCGGAAACTGTCGCCCTGCTGATAGTCAGCGGGAGCAAATCCAAAGCCCCAGGCCCAGCCCAGCAGCAACGCCGCCAGCCCTGAGATGGCGAACCACGGCACCAGTCGCCCCGAAAACTGATAGAGCCGTTCGGGCCTGGCCAGCTGATGTAACGCTTTCCACATATCAAATGCTCACATTAACGATAAAAGAGTGTTGCCGCGTCTTTTACGCGCGGTTATTTCAACGGCTGTTATTGCAAAGTAATTCTTAGCGCTGCCGCCGTGGCAAACGGGGAGAGCGTGGCGCTGCCCAGCAGCATCGCGCCGAGAATCGCCAGATAGCCATTAATCGGCAACCCCTGACTGGCCGCCTCCATCGCCGCACTGGCGAAGATCAAGACCGGAATGGCCAGCGGCAGCACCAGCAGGCTAAGCAGTACGCCCCCACGCCGTAAACCCACCGTGAGACCTACACCAATGGCACCGAGAAAACTCAGGGTTGGCGTGCCGAGCAGCAGTGTCAGGGCCATCGCCCGCCAGCCATTAAAATCCAGTGACAGTAGCAGCGCGGCCAGCGGCGACAGGATTATCAGCGGCACGCCTGTGACCAGCCAGTGCGCCACTACTTTGCCGATAACCGTTACCGGGAGCGGCGTCGGTAGCAGTACCAGTTGCTCCAGCGAACCATCGCTGAAGTCATCGCGAAACAGCCGCTCCAGCGCCAGCAGCGACGCCAGCAGCGCGGCAACCCAGGCTACGCCCGGTGCAATGCGCGCCAGCTGTTGCGGATCAGGTCCGATGCCCAGCGGAAACAGGGTAATAACAATCAGGAAAAACCAGAGCGGATTGACCACATCCGCCCCGCCGCGAAAAGCGATGCGCAATTCACGCTGGATGAGGCGAAACAGCATCAGCCTGCCTCCCCGTCGCCGAGGCGAATTTTACGCACCCGCGCAGCATCCGCGGGCAAATCCTGATGGGTTGTCAGGATCACTGCGCCACCGTTATCGGCATGCCGGGCGAATTTCGCCATTAATTTTTTAACACCCACTTTGTCGATGGCGGTCAGCGGCTCGTCGAGAATCCATATGCGGGCCTGGCTGAGCCATAGCCGCGCCAGCGCTACCCGACGCTGCTGACCCGCCGATAACCGGCTAACCGGCACCTCTTCGTCGCCCGTGAGATCGACACTTTCCAGCGCAGCAAAGATCTGCACATCACTGCAATCAGGATGGTAGAAACGCAGGTTTTCCAGCGGCGTAAGCACGCCTTTAACACCGGGATGATGGCCCAGATAGAGCATTGCCCGATGCCAGGCTTCGCGCTGCCGCAGGATTGGCTGCTGCTGCCAGCGTATTTCACCCTGTTCAGGACGGCTCAGGCCTGCCAGCAGGCGCAAGAGTGAGGTCTTACCGGCACCATTGGGGCCTTCAATCTGCACAATGTCGCCTGCAGAAACGCGAAATGAGAGCTGCCGGAACAGCGCACGTTCGTCATATGCACAAGTGAGTGTAATGATTTCCAACATCGAGGGGGGAATCGCACCAGCTAAAAGTGGCCGGGATATTACCACAATGTTGCTGTGGGCCGAAGTGTGAGCCACCGCTCAGTTTCGATGCTATGGGTTTATTCGTGCGGTATCGCCCGCAGTCTGAATAAAAATGCAGTTCCGAAAAACGTTGTTACGCTTATTCGCATCGATCGTTACATTATCGGCAAATAAAAAACGGCTACGCTTATTACGCGACAGCACTATCACCAGGAGAAAATATGAAGCCTTCATCAGGTAATGAACAGGGTCCTAACGACGTAGAGAGTGAAGAGAAGGATAAGGGCACTGACATCGAAGTCGATGAGGAGGCTTTACCCTCCCGCGCCGCCGCCATCCATGAAGAGATCCGCCAGGATGGGGAAAAGGAGCTGGAGCGCGATGGTATGGCGCTGCTCTGGTCAGCCATTGCGGCAGGCTTATCCATGGGCGCCTCGCTGATGGCGAAGGGGATATTTCAGGTACATCTGGATGGCGTTCCAGGGGCGTTCCTGCTTGAAAACCTGGGTTATACCTTTGGTTTCGTTATCGTCATCATGGCGCGTCAGCAGCTGTTTACCGAAAATACCGTCACGGCAGTCCTGCCGGTGATGCACAAACCGACCTGGAGTAATGGCGCTCTGCTATTACGTTTATGGGGCATCGTCTTGCTGGGTAACCTGATCGGGACGGCGCTGGGTGCGCTGGCGTTTAATGAGATGCCGATATTTGACGAAGCTACCCGTCAGGCATTTACCAACATCAGTATGAAGGTGATGGAAAATACGCCCGGTGAGATGTTTGCCAATGCGGTGATCTCCGGCTGGATTATCGCCACCATGGTCTGGATGTTCCCCTCGGCGGGCGGCGCCAAACTGCTGGTAATTGTGATGATGACCTGGCTGGTTGCGCTGGGTGATCTGGCGCATATCGTGGTGGGATCGGTGGAAGTACTCTATCTGGTCTTTAATGGCAGCATCAGCTGGCATGAATTCTTCTGGCCGTTTGCCCTGCCGACGCTGCTCGGCAACATTACCGGCGGCACGCTGATTTTTGCCCTGATCAGCCACGCGCAGATCCGCAACGACATGAGTGAAGCGGCCGTGGCTAAAGCGAAGGCTGAGAAGAAGAAGCAGGAGAAACGTCGTCAGCGTGAAGAGAAGGAAGGCGCTGAGTAAACGGCAAAGGCAGACAGGATACCCTGTCTGCCTTTCTGGTCTGTTTGCTGAAGGCGATTTGCCAGGCGGGCGTCTGAAAAACGTTTACCTGAAGTGTCTGCTGTGAAGATATTAGAGTCGGGGTGCCGCTTCAGTCTGGATGACATTCCGGACTTCAGCACAGCTGTTTCCGCTTTCTGCACGTAACGTTAGCGCGCGCAGAATACCGGGATTGCTGACGGAATGAGCAAACGGACGGCGACGTAGTGAATCTCCTGGCCTGTTTGCGCTATACTGCGCTCCGCTGTCCTCTTAGTTAAATGGATATAACGAGCCCCTCCTAAGGGCTAGTTGCAGGTTCGATTCCTGCAGGGGACACCAAATGCCAGTCTCTCAACGTATCTCAAAGTCTACTTTACCCATTTCATTCAGTCACTTAACTCATCTTTATAGTCCACCTGCGTCTCCAGCGGGCTCACAAAATCCAGAGTGTTATGTTGGTACAATTGTTGGTATGTTTGGTTCGATAATGCAGATACCATCAGCCGGGGATTTTTACTATGCCGCTCACTGAGTTAAAGGTAAGAAATGCTAAGGCTGCTGTGAAGCCGGTCAAAATGACAGACGGTAATGGTATGCATCTTTTGATTACCCCACACGGTTCCAAATACTGGCGTTTTCAGTATCGCTTTGGTAGCAAACAAAAGATTCTTGCTCTCGGTGTTTATCCTGAGGTCACGTTATCGGAAGCCCGGCGCAGAAGAGACGAAGCCAGGCAACTCGTGGCAAATGGCGTTGATCCAAGTGAAAAACGCAAAGCTGATAAGGTCGAGATCAAAGGGCTGCTGACATTTGAAAAGGTTGCACGAGACTGGCATTCCAGTAACAGAACCTGGTCGGAAAACCACAGAACTACTGTGTTAAGCAGTCTTGAAAGTCATTTATTCCCTATTATTGGCAATCGTAATATCACAGAACTCAAAACCCGTGACTTACTGATTCCACTAAAAAGGGCTGAAGCAACAGGTCACCTCGAACTCGCTTCACGTCTTCAACAACGCATAACTGCGATCATGAGATATGCTGTCCACAATGCATTGATTGAGCAAAATCCTGCCTATGACCTCGCTGGTGCTGTAATTTCTAAAAAAAGTATTCACCGCCCTGCCCTTCCTTTAGAACGGCTACCAGAGCTCATGCAACGCATTGAAGCTTACAGAGGCAAAGGCATAACACAGATTGCGACCCAGCTTACACTCCTGACATTTGTACGTTCGAGTGAATTAAGATTTGCACGTTGGTCAGAAGTAGATTTCAAAAACTCACTATGGACTATACCCGCAGAGCGAGAAGCACTCACTGGGGTTAGATATTCAGCAAGAGGTGCAAAAATGAAAAGCCCTCATCTGGTGCCTTTAAGTAAACAAGCTAAAAAATTGTTGTTACAGCTACATGCAATCAGTGGTGGCAAAGACCTCATGTTCATCGGATTTAGTAATGACGACAAACCGATCAGTGAAAACACCGTCAACAAAGCCCTTAGAACCATGGGATACAATACCCAAACTGAAGTTTGTGGGCATGGTTTCAGGACTATGGCTTGCAGTGCATTGATTGAATCCGGGCTTTGGTCAAGAGACGCCGTAGAGAGACAAATGAGCCACCAAGAGCGTAACAGCGTTAGGGCAGCATACATCCATAAAGCCGAGCATTTAGAAGAACGGAAACTTATGCTGCAGTGGTGGGCTGACTATCTGGAAGCCTGTAAGCTGAGAACGTTGACGCCTTATAGCTTTTCTAAAAAAAATCTTTAAAAGTCAATTAGATGTCATTTTTACCATGCATATACAATGATATTTTTTATTATATTTTTTAAATTGCAATAAAATATGCTTAACTCAAATAAACGCCCCACGAGTGAGCATAAGGTTATGCAAATAAAAATGATGTTTCAACATAATCGATTTCGCTTGTACCTTCGCATTTCAACGTTACTAAGGCAGGAGTCAATACCAAAAAATGAGTGATATAGTTCATAATGCCTTCAAATTTTTCATGCACATATTCAGTGCCACATAAACATTTTTTCTTATCTTGATAATAGGAATTTCTTGTTAAAAATTCATGAATGATTTACTCCAGCTAGTTTAATACACTTATCATAACGCCCCTTACTTCAAAATAACTTTTAAATATTCACCCTTCTAAAATCATATCAATACAGATTAGTTTTCAGATTCTCTTTATAATATATTTATCTTCTCCAGTAGTAATGAGTGGGCTAATTTTACTCTTTTCCTCTTCAGCAATCTTTGTATCAATAATTTCTTTCACTAAATCCACATCTGCACCGAATACCAAACCAGATAAGAACCACCAGTTTAAACTTTGGTATTCAGCAATATCGGTCAATTCAAAAATTTGAACAATAGTTAACAGTTTTAAACATTCTTTAGAATTAAAAAAACCTCTAAACATTATATAGACAACATCTTTAGATGGATACATTTCATAATCTTCAAATATGTTTCTATCCTCCAGAAAAGCTTGTAAATTACTATGAACCTCAGCTAAGAATTCTTTAGCATCGTTTAAAGCTAGAGCTTCCTCACCTAATATACTTTCACCTTTCATTTGATTCTCCTTTTTAATTGTTATCTTCTTTTAACACAAATCATAAGTGTGTCAACATCATAATTGCGATGTAAAGATAAGAATCGACTAATTTAGTTAAGCGTTTTTTTAATTATTAATCAATGAGGGTTAAATCTATCTAAAAACTAGATTTTTAGAGGGGGGCATTTAATCAATGTAACTGCCACCGCTTATCAGGGAACATTTCCTTTCGAATTCTGATATGAAGCATGGTGAAATTGAGGAAAAAAAACTGATACTTTCTCCATATAACTGGAACAGTCTTTTGAATAATATCTAACCGTAATTAGCTTTAATCAGGGTGAGGATAAGCTTTGAGATCCTCATCACATTAACAACAGATTTAGCTGTAAAGTCCATATCTTAAGAGAGAGGCGCTCTAATCCTGGCTGCATTCGCTGCTTAAGCTGAAGCACTATTACATGCTGTATGAGCGGAGCTTAATGATGTCTCATGTAAACCAGACCGTCACGTATGATATTGACCATAAGTCAAAAGTCAGAAGAATGAACCTCTTTGTATCCATATCAGCTGCACTAGCCGGGCTACTGTTCGGATTGGATATCGGGGTTATCTCAGGTGCCCTGCTTTTCATAACAAAACACTTTCAGTTAACCAGTCATGAACAGGAATGGGTTGTCAGCAGTATGATGCTGGGAGCCGCGATTGGAGCAATTTGTAACGGCTGGGTTTCACATCGGCTGGGAAGAAAGTACAGCCTTATGGCTGGAGCCATACTCTTCATCGTAGGTTCCCTTGGATCGGCTTTTGCCACAAGTGTTGAAGTTCTGCTTACATTCAGGGTTCTGCTCGGACTGGCCGTTGGTATTGCTTCTTATACCGCCCCACTCTACCTGTCAGAGATGGCAACAGAGAATGTTCGTGGAAAAATGATTAGTCTTTACCAGCTCATGATCACCTTTGGTATTGTCTTAGCTTTCCTGTCGGATACAGCGTTCAGTTACAGTGGTAACTGGCGGGCAATGCTGGGTGTTCTCGCTATACCAGCGGTGGTACTTTTCGTCATGGTCATTTTCCTGCCAAACAGCCCCCGCTGGCTGGCTTCCAAGGGTCTGCACGTTGAGGCCGAAGAAGTTCTGCGAATGCTTCGTGATACCTCAGAGAAAGCCAGACAGGAACTTAACGAGATAAGGGAAAGCCTTCGTATGAAGCAGGGAGGGTTTGCTCTTTTCAGGCAAAACGGGAATGTGAGACGCGCCGTCTACCTTGGAATGTTGCTTCAGGGCATGCAACAGTTCACGGGTATGAACATCATCATGTATTACGCTCCTCAGATTTTCAAAATGGCCGGTTTCAAGAGCACACAGGAGCAGATGGTTGCAACCATAGTAGTTGGCCTGACCTTCATGTTTGCTACCTTCATTGCGGTTTTCACAGTTGATAAAACAGGAAGGAAGCCAATCCTTAAAATTGGATTTAGTGTAATGGCATTCGCCACTATGGTTTTGGGCTACTGTCTCATGAAAGCGGGTCAGGGAGATATCAGTACTGGTCTGTCATGGGTGTCAGTCGGTATGACAATGTTGTGCATAGGCGGCTATGCAATGAGCGCCGCTCCGGTGGTCTGGATACTGTGTTCTGAGATTCAGCCTCTAAAATGTCGGGACTTCGGAATTACCTGTTCGACAACTACAAACTGGGTTGCCAACATGATTATCGGAGCAACCTTCCTGTCACTTCTGGGTAGTATTGGGCCAGCAGGAACATTCTGGCTGTATACCGGCTTCAACCTGGTCTTTATCGTGATAACTTTTCTTCTGATCCCTGAAACCAAAGGGGTCACTCTTGAGCATATTGAAAAGAATCTGATGTCTGGTAAGAAGCTCCGTGATTTAGGCCAATAAATTTCATTTTTTAATAAAAGCCAGTCACTATTGACTGGCTTTTTTGGCATTGCACTATTGCTTGCAGTGCATTGATCGAATAGGTCCTCAAAAATTTCACAATCTATGACTTAGATATTATTCCGAAACCCCAAGGGAATGTATCGATTTCAGACGTATTTGATATTGCAGCCCAATTAATTTTGGTATTAACAGGTTGGCTGGTGAGAACATCTTGATCACTATCCCAAGTAAACTCCACCTCTAAAAGAGGACCAGGGATTTGAGGCGATAAGGCACCAAAAGCAATGTAGTGCCAGGCTCCTTTTGGCCCTTCCCTTCCAGTTATTAGTAGTTCACTGTGTCGATAGGAACTCTTATACTCAAGGGAGAGTTCATGAACGGTTAAGAGATTGCTTAGTCTTAACTTACCAAGATTAGGACAATCAAAATGCTCAGCAGGAAATTTGAAATTTGTTTTATTATTTATTAATGCTACGCTGATAGTAGCTACTGAATCATTAGAATCAAAACATAACGATACCATGGAGTCAGAAAATCTATATCCCCACCATTTTTTTCCTATCTTAGTAGGTGCCCCTAGTTGTTGTTCAATCCATCGTGCTGGTGCACCCAACTCTATTCCCGAAAAAATATTTTCTGGAGTTTTTCGCAGTTCAATCCTTAAGCTTGGACGATTGAACTTTTGTCTTAATAATCTGACTCCACGTTTACTTATTGCCAACCAGAAAAGCGCAGCCCAACCTAAAAAGCTACCGATAGCATTAACAAGAACATCTTCAAATGGAAAGTGTATAAAAAAAACTTTTAAATGAAATAAAAAATCGCACATCATAAATTATTAACTCATATTTTTTAATTTTACACTCGTGGCATCACTCACGAATATCGTTAGAGCCCAGAAAAAAATCATATTAACCCAACTCTAACAAATGGACTTCCATGGCTTCTCGGCTTTTTTATTAATTTCCCAACATATAAATCCCTTACTTCTTTAGAAGCAATACGTCCAACGAATTCGAAACGATTGGAATTATCAGCAATATTCAGATCGCGAGTGAAATACTGTTGCGAACCAGCTTTGATCCAACAATCTATTTCGTATACTTCCATTATAAGTCCGCCATATGTTGCGTAGGCAAATCTAAGTTGTTTATCTTTAGGAATGTTAGCCCATATGCCACGTGTAGCCTCATATAGTTCCAGAGAAGTCATACCAGATTTATATGTACTGTTGAGAAGAAAAGCGAGTCCCGCATGCTCAGGTAAAACCTCAGTCTCTTCATTTAGGAGCAAATGTTGAAGCTCATTAAGAGTAATACGCCCCATCATTGAACTGCTACCACGTACTTTGTTTGTTAACTCTCCAACACCTAAGAGATCAATACAAGTTGCCTCTACAAGTTTCGCTGTTGGCTCGTCCATGCCATGACGAAGAATATCAATACCCAATTTATTTTTTGCAAGTAGCTCTTTAATGCGTTCAGATTTTTGAGAGCTATCAGGACGTTTTATGTGATCAAGACAACGACCAGACCTCCCTTTCCCAATGTAAAAGGGTTTTTTTGAACCATCATCTATGTCATAAAAGGCATAAACATAATACTTAGCTAAATCCAAAGATTTAGTATACTTTATGAAATCATTCAAGTTTTTTCCCCGGCACTTCATATATCTATCTATTAGTAGAAATCATAATAAACTAAAAAAATCGATTATTCTGCATATGAGTCCAACATTTTAGATTTTCACCGTTAAACTGTACTTCGCCACTTATCTTGCTAAAAACCTTAAAAATATTTTTTTATTGAACCGATGCTTATCTTAAACTTTTTGATCGGAATCAAAAAATTAACCAAAACACAAAACACTTCTTGTTTGTTTTTTAGCCAAGAGTTACTGTGCATTTACAGACAAAAAAATGGAGATAGAGTAATGCCTAAGTCAGATTGGGACTATGTTAATACCTCTCAAGAATACGAACTCAACGACCTACTCAGTAAACATGGCTACAGAGAAACAGCCGTGAACAGGAAACTACTCAAAGATAATCTACCGGCAAATACTAAACATGGTGATGTCGCCAGTTTAATTCATAATATTAAGGGGTTAGATAAATAACAACCTCCTTAAATAATCAATAAAGACCGCTTAAAGCATTTTCTATAGCGGTCTTACTGCAATTTTCAGATAGATCAAAAAAACCTTCAAACATACTTATTTTTATTAAAAATGACATTCACAAACTTAAGCAGTCTAACTTTTAAAAAGTTTTCAGAAAAAATCACTGTTAAATAATTTTAAAACCAGAACCTGCCATCTTAATTTTACCCTAACGATATCTTTAAACTTCAACAATTGATTAATTTCTGTTATACCCAAACTTTCTAGAGAGAAGTATAGTTTTCCAGTGCTTTTCACGGAGGTTAATTTCATTCACCTCGGCATTATTGTCAATCACTTCAAGTATCGCAAAAGTTATATGTTGCAAACGGCTTTCGTCGCCTGTACCAAAAGCCTCCTTAAGCCCCAAATTACCGCCATGCCCGGAACCAAAATAATGTTCCCATCGTCCCCATATTCCTTCACTGCCGTCAGCCTTTCCAACATAAAGCTTCCCTTCAAGTTGATCAGTTAAAACATAAATTCCTTTAACTATTGATAATGCGGTTCGCCAAGATTTTAAATTAAGCCTAAGAATTGCCCCTATACTGCTATAATCAAGTATAATGTTACGGTAACCTGGAAACTCTCCAAAACTAAGTCGCGTTGGAGTTATAGCAGTTACATACAATTGGTTTTGAATACTTTCACCAACCCGGATAAAACTTCTCGCAGGATTTTTAAACGTGACATACATACGTCCCGCATATTCTTCAGTCTCAACTATTTTTTTAAGATAGTACTGATAGTACATATCCTCCCGGTTAGCATAGGCATTTTTTCCCGCATTGCCCACTTGTTGAAATGCGCCCGCAAACAACCAAGTTTCAGACCCTACAATCCTGATTAGTGAAACAACATATTTACGATTGAACTCAAGTCTCTTCTGCCAGCACTGCCAATCATCGAATGTCTCTTCTCGAAATTTAATCAGTGGATCCTCATTATAGTCATTCACTTGTGCCAAATGGACTTTCGTAGATTCAGGTGTTAGATCTGGGAATGTCATCATCAGATAATCAAAAAGCTTCAATTCGTTTCCTCATGCCAAATTTTTCAAAATCTCAGTAACGCAACTGCACGCGACCGTAAACTATCGGACCACTTCATACGGAAAGAATAATTGAGGGTGCACCAAACCAAAATAGTCTATTTTTTATACAAAAATATCATGTTAACTTATAGTTAATCTTGAAAATTAGAAAGAAAAATCCGTGCCGTCATGCAACTAACTGAATTATATAGATAAATAAAATAAGATTAAGATTAATTAGAAAATTCTTAATTTTCACGCTGAAACATTCTAATATGTACAGAAAAATTGCAGTGATTTAAAGCTATTAGCATAACTCACTGATTAACTGATATATTTTCAATTCAAGGTTATGCGTAATGGACGAAATTGAAGGCTCGCTTTACAAAAACTCCAATCTGTCACTCAGCCAGAAACTTGAAAAGTCGCGAGCAGAGTTACTCGATCTGACAGCTAGAAATCGTTTACTTAACATACCAAAATCAAAGACTACAAAATTTTTGGAAGTAGTTAATGAAAGATCTGACATTTTGTTCAAGATGCTTTTTGAAGAAGGCAAGCCGTTTACTTTTCTTCATGGTCGAGAAGATAAAAAAGCAGATGAAAGCGATGAGAACAGTGGGAACAGTGAGACAGACTCAGAGCCCGAAGATATTATTTTCTTAGATGACTCCGAAACCAACCACAATGATACAAAACTCCAGACCAAGCTCACGCCAAAGACATTACAAAAAAAGTTATTAGATTTATATTATGATTCAAAAACCCTTGAAGAAGAGCAAGGCGTAAACATCCTGTTTCTTTCGCTAGGATCGCTTAAATGGGTGGATCCTAATAAGAAAACAAACATACGCTATGCTCCTCTTTTATTATTGCCAGTAGAATTAATGCGAGCTAAAGCAGGAGAACGCTTTAAAATTAAAGTCAGGGATGAGGACATCATTAGCAACCTGTCGCTTGAGACATTCCTCAGCCGCGTTCACCAAATAACTCTACCCTCACTAAATATTGATGAAGAGTTTTCTTTAACGGATTATTTTTCTGAAATCAAGAAAACCATTTCATTGAAAGAAGGCTGGGAAGTATTAGACAATGAAGTGAATTTAGGACTTTTTTCTTACGCTAAATTTATGATGTACACTGATTTAGATCCTGATAACTGGCCTTCAGATTCAAAAATCACAGATCAGGAATCAATAAAGAGTCTTTTAGAAACAGGCTTCTCTGGTGGTGAGTTAATCTCTGACGACATTGTAATTGACTCAGTCATTCCCCCCAGAGAAATGCTTCATATTTTGGACAGTGATAGCTCACAGACTCTTGCCATTCACGAAGTACGTAATGGTAAAAGCTTGGTTATTCAGGGTCCTCCAGGAACTGGTAAATCTCAGACAATCGCAAACATCATAGCTTCAGCTGTCGCAGACGGTAAAAAAGTATTGTTTGTAGCTGAAAAAATGGCGGCCCTTGAAGTAGTCAAGCGCAGACTTGATCAGGCGGGTGTCGGAGATGCTTGTTTGGAGTTACATAGCAACAAAACCAACAAAAGAGCATTCCTTGAAGAACTGAAGCGAGTCTGGGAACTTGGTTCACCTCGGGGAGAATTTCCAGATACATTAGTCAATAATCTCACAGAAAGCAGAGATATCCTCAACAATCACCCCGCAAGAATTCATAAAACGTACATGCCATCTGGGTTAACACCATATAAGGTTATGGCGCAACTGGTACGTCTCAGACAATCAGGTTTTGATCCTAACGATTATAAGCTTAGCGGGTATGAATCTTGGAGTAACGACGATTTATCCAAAAGACATGCACTTATTGATGAATTAATTGAAAGGATAAGTGATATTGGCATTCCTGATTCGCACCCATGGAATGGTATCGATAGAACTGAAATACTTCCCAGTGAAGTTGAAAGACTCACTGCTTCATTGACGAACCTAAAGTCTGAACTTTCAGATTCTATTGAAGAGTCTATCAATCTTTCCAGACTAACAAATGAAGTCTATCATATAGGCTCATTAAAAGAGTTACAGGAATTCATTCGAATAGCTGAATTAATCAACTCAGCGCCTAATTTATCACCTGAATCGTTAAGCTCGCCGTTATGGACCACTTCTAATGATGAGACAAAAGCGTTAATTGAAACCGGATTCTCATTCAAAGAGCTTTACACCAAGCTTGAAAAAGAATTACATGCAGATAAATTCAATACTGAGGTCGCCAGCCTTTCAGAAGGCTATCGAAAGCTACCCAAAGATATTAATATAAATGCTTTTACTGCTGCGTATAAACTGAAGAAACTTACACCTAAGATCTTAAAAGAGTCTTCAAGATTACAACAGGAGTTGGGTTCAAAAATAGGATTCTCTAATTTAAATGAGATTGAGAGTCTTATTGAGTTAGGAGAAAGTATTACTCAAGCTCCAAATGTAAGTCCAGAAGCATTCATCGCCACTGTCTGGGAAGGTGGTATTGAAAAAGCGGCAAGTCTGGTTGCAGACATTAAACAACTTAGTATTTATAAACAAAAAATCAATCTTATCTTCGTTGAAAAGGCATGGGAAACAGATGTAGAAAACACACGGAATAGCCTTGAAAACAACACTGGCGCTTTTAAATTCCTTAATAGCGAATGGCGAAAGTCGAAAAAGCTTACCCTTTCATTGATAAATGATAAAGGTTTGACGATCCCTCAGCAGGTTGAGTACCTCGATCTGTTGATAAAAGCACAGAAGTTGAGAAAATCCATCATTGATTTGAATGAGTTCGGACAGTCTGCATTTGGTTCAGACTGGCGAGGTGAGAATAGCGATAGTGAATTGCTGAAATCACTTGTCGAATGGATGCGTACCTTACGTGGTATTAACTCTGAAGCCCGAATAATTGCAAGTCGCCTCTCCAACAAAGACGCCTTAGCATATCAAGTGAGTCAGCTTAAAAAACTCACCCATGAAGTTTTAGATGAAAGCCGTATTCTTTGGGATTCATTGGGAGCTACGCCAGAAGAGTATTTTGATAACTATTATTCCGTTAAAAGCATTCCACTGGAATCACTCCTTGTAAAGTCTGATGTGCTAAGCACTATGGACTCCGCGTATAAAGATGTTTTCGTCAAAAATGAATCCTCTGTTTCTGATCGTATTGAATTGTTGAGTTTGTTATCAAGCGCCCAGCAAAAAATGAATATCATTCATACTTTCGATAATTTGGCTCAGTCAACCATGTATCCATTATGGTTGAAAGAAAACAGTGACTGGGATCTGTTACTTCAATCTCATTCCTGGATTGAATCAAATGACGACTTAAGAATCTTAGCGTCTAAAATAGATGACAGACAGGGTTTAGTTCATAAATCGAGAAGTTTGAGTGAGTCTATTCAAGCGCAGTTTGCCAAACTCACATCAGTGATTACTTCTCTTAAATCTTCCTATGAATCAATTTTCAAAAATGAAAATGTTCATGAAATACCATTTAATCTAGTCTATGACAAGATTACTCTTTGGATAGATAATTCTGAACAACTTTCAAAATGGGTTGCTTGGCAAAACCGTGTAGAGCTGGCGAAAAAATTTGGTATTTATCCATTAATCTCCGATTTGAGTAGTGGAGTTCTTTCCTCCGAACGTTTACTAGGTACTTTTGACAGAACTTATTTCGACTCAATTCTGTCTTTAATGGTCGAAGATGAGCCAGAACTGGCTCGTTTTGATGGTGATTTGCATTCAAGAAGAGTAGCAAGCTTCGCTGAAATGGATCTGCGAAGAATTAAAGCTTCGAGTTTTGAAGTTGTAAGAGCTCACCATAGAGCAATTCCCTCTAAAGTTGGCGTAGGCCCTGTGGGTGTACTGCGGGGTGAGATGGCACGCAAACGTGGCCATATGGCGATTCGACAGCTCATGACAAAAGCTGGTGCAGCTATTCAGGCCTTAAAGCCAGTTATGATGATGAGCCCTCTGTCAGTTGCCCAGTTTTTAGTACCAGGTAAGCAGTCGTTTGATTTACTGGTAATGGATGAAGCCAGTCAGATCCAACCTGTAGATGCATTAGGAGCAATTGCACGAAGTAAGCAGATGGTCGTTGTCGGAGACGAACGTCAGTTACCTCCAACTTCTTTCTTCGCCAAAATGACAGGTTCAGCAGATGAGCAGGATGACGACGAGTCAGCACAAGTGGCAGACATTGAGAGCATACTTGGACTTTTTGTTGCCAGAGGGTTGCCTCAAAAAATGCTTCGCTGGCATTACAGAAGTCGTCACCAGTCATTGATTGCTGTGTCGAATAGCCAGTTTTATGAAAACAAGCTTTTTATAGTTCCCAGCCCCTATACACAAGAAGCAGGTATGGGCCTACGTTTCCATAAAGTTGAAGATGGCGTATTCGAATCTGGAAGCAATGCAAACGAAGCAAAACGCGTAGCAACTGCAATTCTCGAACATGCAAGAAGCCACCCTCATTTATCTTTAGGTGTTGCTACCTTTTCTGTTACCCAGAGAAAGCGTATTCAGGATGAGGTTGAAGTGCTTCGCAGGCTGAATCCTGAGTTCGAGGATTTTTTCTATGCGCACCCAAGCGAACCGTTTTTTGTTAAAAACCTTGAAAACATTCAGGGTGACGAACGCGACGTCATTATCATTTCTGTTGGATATGCCCGAAATCCACAAAACTACATGGCAATGAGATTTGGTCCTCTTGGAGCAGAGGGTGGTGAAAGACGCCTGAACGTTCTCATCAGTCGAGCCAAAAGGCGTTGCGAAGTTTATGCCTCAATCACTGACGAAGATATCGATCTTGAAAGGGCTAAGGGTAGAGGTGTTTTCGCTTTTAAACTTTTCCTGCAATATGCAAGAACAGGACGCTTGTCAGTTGCAGAACAAAGTGGCCGTTCAATGGATAGTGTTTTCGAAGAACAGGTTGCAAATGCTCTGCAAAAAGAAGGCTTCCAGGTCCACCCTCAAGTTGGCATTGCAGGTTTCTTTATTGATTTAGCCATTGCTGACCCTGATATGCCGGGCCGCTACCTTATCGGTATTGAATGCGATGGTATGACTTACCACTCTTCCCGTTCCTCAAGAGAAAGAGATCGCCTACGTCAGGCAGTGCTTGAGGACCACGGTTGGATCATTCACAGGATCTGGAGCACAGATTGGTTCCAGCGCCCCGAAGAGCAACTACAGAAAACTCTCTCTGCTATTCAGGCGGCTAAGAAAGAGCTCGAGAATCGTTCTGAAACTTCTCTATCTCGGTCAAGAGCTGTACCTGTCGAGATAGTGACAGTAGAAAGAGAGACTGTCACAGAGATTGGTCTAGAGGCAATTGAAGGCAGTTTCAATGAAGTCATGCCGTATGTTGAGGCGGTTCCTGACGTTGACACAAGATTCCAAATTCATGAGACCCCAGTTGGCGTGCTCGCCAAGGTAGTTGAGCAAATTGTTCTTGTGGAAGCCCCAATACATGTGAATGAAGTGATTACACGTGTCAGGTCAGCATGGGGTCTACAACGTGCAGGGGCTCGTATTGAAGCCATTGTTAAAGATGCAATAAAAATCACAACCTCAAACTCTTCATTTTCCCTGGAAGATGACTTTTTATACAACGATAGTCTTTCCATCACATTGAGAGACAGAACGAATGTTAAATCAGCAGGTTTAAGAAAGTCGGAAAACATATCCTATAAGGAAATGGAGGCAGGAATTATTGAGATTATCAATAAAAGCTTCGGTGCTACCCAAGACGAGTTGGTCAATTCTGTATCAAGGGCCATGGGCTTCAAAGTTACAAGTGGTACTTTAAAAGGCATCATCACTTCCATAATTCAAAAAATGGAAAGTGATAATAAAATCGTTTTTAAAGAACCAATGTACTATATCATATGATACTAATTTAATGGTTTGCACTCTAAGGCCGCTAAATGCGCAGAAACTTGAGACACAAGAATATTACTCTCGTGTCTCACTTCATAAATAGCTCTCTTTGACTTACTTTTTTAAAAAAATGGACAACACTTTATGATTTATCAATGTTATTCATGCAGCAAGACATCTTTCGAAATTATATGCCCATGGTGTTCTGGCGGAGTTCCAACGGCAACAAATTCATGGGGTACAAAAACATACACACCCATAACCTCGGAAGAAATGATACCTCTTAACCCTTCTTTTTATCCAGAATTTCAATATCAGTCTAAAGGAGTTATAAAAGACCTGTTCGGGAAAAAGAAAGAGCAATCTCAACTCAATAGTCTCCTGCAAAATGTCCTAGACAAATATGCAACATTTAAGAATCCTTACTTCACCAATTTCATCTACACGACAAAATTTTCACATGATAAGCGGTCAGAAAGTGATTTAACGGAAGACAAAAGCACTTATTCTGATTTTGTATTGTTTCGTGAGGTACTTGTTCGAAAGGGCTTTAATGAATTGGAAGAGCTGCCAATGCTTTTGGACAAGCTTTTACTTACCACATCATTCAACGCTTTATATAGTGGATTTGCGAATGAGATCAAAAGGCATATCAAACCTACATTCACAGAATCTTTAAAATCATGGATTGAAGAAGCAGGAACAACCTTTAGAGCGGATCTATCTTTATTTCTATATTTTGCCTGGAACAATAAAATAACCTTCCCTGCATTAGATTTCAATGAGAATGCCCAAAACAATCCAGGCACACCATTAATAACGATTGATAATGTTAGACAATATATATCAATCTGTGAAACTATATACTTTGATATTTTAGTCGAAAGATTGGCTACACGTCTTGAGCACTTCAATCCCGATAAATATGTTAATATGTACTCAGTAGATTCGATGAATGGATTTGAATTTGAAGACTTTTTAGTCAAAATATTCCAGACTCTCGGATATGATGTTAAAGAAACAAAGAGAACCCAAGATCAGGGTGCAGATTTATTCGTCACTCGTTTCGATAAAAACATTGTTATACAGGCAAAAAACTATTCTGGCTCAGTTGGTAACTCAGCAGTACAACAAGCTATTTCTGCAAAAACTTTTTACTCATGTGACGAAGCAATGGTGGTTACAAATTCATACTTTACGAAATCTGCAAAAGAACTTGCAGTATCAGCAGGGGTTCGCTTAATTGATAGAAACGAACTGCAGAATTATTTAGACGATTACAATCAGAAAATAATTGAAGATTTTATATAAGTCAAACTTTAATTTTAAAAAAACCAATAAATCGAGACTTTATGAAAAACATCACAAATAGTAATGCCAACAGTTTTTTATTAGCAGCTTTTATTTTTTTATACACATCAATTTTTTTCTTATATTTCACATGGATTTTCTTTCAATCATGGATTGATGATTATAAATTCCTGCCAAATAATTTTGAAACTTATGCAGACTCTCACCCTCTTTTTAGTTTAATGTTGTTTACAATATTTGGCTCTGTTTTTGGTGGACTTACCTTAAATATAACATCTTTACACAGATATGTTGGAGTAAAGAAAAATCTAGATATTGATCACTTATGGGGATATTTAATGACACCAATGTTATCAATCATCATTGGAATATTAATATTTTGTTTTTTACATAGTGGTTTACTTATATTAAATGGAGGCTCAGGAGGGAATCATGATGAAACAACGGTAAAAATTGGTTATATTTCACTAGGCGCAATTTGTTCTTATAATTGGGATATTTTTATTGCCAAACTACAAAAAATGTCAAGCCATATCTCACAGAAATAATATATCTTAGTTACTCATTATAGATGTCAGCTGCATCTTAAACAGCTGACCCTCTACACATACATCATAATTAAATAGGACTGTAATAGTTTTCTAATTTCTCCCACCACTTACGTAATGTTGAAGCACGACGTTTTATTGTCTTTTTACTAAGTGAATGACATTTATCCATAAGGAAGTTTTCTGCACTAGCAGGATCGATTTCTTTGATATTATCGACATTATTCCACATAACCCAAGCCCAGCCGCAATGACTTGACTCAAAAGCTCTTGCCGCAATTCTAAGCCGTTTATTTTCATCTTTTTTTGCCATAGCAATTTGCTGACCAAGCGCAGTGATAGCACCAGAATTACTGAGAAAACCTAATGTCTTGGCTGCGTGGATATAATAAAGTACATGACGTTCTTCAAGAGAAATTGTCTCTGGACAAACAATTATATTGTTCCACTTCAGGTCGACTACTTCAAAAACTTTCTCAATTATGTTAGCTTGAGGAACCTGAATACTACTAACTAATTGGGTAGCTACTCTAGATAATGAGCTTACATAAAAATCAGCATCACTTTTTCTAATTTTCAGGATCAATCTTTCATCGAACTTGCTTTTTAACTCAAAGTCTGTACTTGTATCAACTACGCTTAAAAATAGTTCGTTAACAACTTGAATATCAATTCCTTTTCCACTTAAAAAATTAACTAAGTCTCCTTTAATATTTATAACTTCATTTAACGAAATGAATAGTGGTTCGAACTGTTCCATTTTTTCAGCTTGAAAAGATAATGCAAAGGATCCAGGTCTTCCAGAAACAGGTGTCATTAAATCGCTAGTATTGGAGTAATTTAATATAGAATTGTATAATTCGTTAAAACATTCAAATACTCTAGACACACCGCTTAATACTAATGGTCTGCTTCCTTTTGAGCTTTTCTCAATATGTATCTCGTGTGTTGAAAACTCTATAGACCGTCCTAGCTTCCCAGTGTTTAATACAGGTGTTACACTACTGATAAAAAGAGAAGGTTTAGGTAGTTTTATTTTCTCTTGAATCTTTAATGAGTCTTCAACAGAAAACTGAGGTGTTAATTTCTCATTATAAAATATATTTACTTGATAGTATTTTTTCTGTTCCTGAAACGAAAGAACGGAATTTATATCAATTTTTTTACGTTCTAGATCTTCTAACCTTTCTTGGGAAACTGGAATTATTAACCATTTATCAAATATTTCTTCATCACCAATCCAGTAAATGAGAAAAACGCTTCCGACTTCATTAGTGACAGAAAAAAACTTGGGGCCTTCAAAGTACTCATAAATATTCTTCATGAGCAGATCCCCTAAAATAGTACCTTCAAGAAATATATTACTCATCTATCAGGCTCCTGATGCAATTAAAACGATTATATATCTCGCAACCTTCTACTAACCATACTGTATAGTGATTATGGTTTGATTCTCCTGTCTTCAACATTTTGCCATCGGTATGCTTAACTTCACCTTTAGCTAAATATTGAAAATCCGAACCTTCTGGGAATTTAGCGAAAGCGTTAACTATTGGTTCTTCATCCCGATATACTGAAACACCATAACAACACTTTAACTCTAACCCTTTAAACTTCTTCAATCTTTCATAATCTGATTCATACATATTTTTAAAGCACTCAGAAGAAGGAGGATCAGTCTTGACAATTCTAAAGAAGGTGCCGTTTGCATCGACTGCTTTTGACGGCGGAACATGTCTAGGGAAATAACTTGGATATCCTAAGCCAGGATTATTGCTATTGTTATTGATTAGGTTACGAGGCATAGTGATTGATTCCCTATCAAAGTCTTCTACCTACTAGCAGAATGAAGTTATAATGGTATTAAATAGATAAAATTACACTATTTTTGCCAAGTTTTAAACTAATAATCCATTTTTTTTACAATCTATAACTAACACTACGTAACTTACTAAGTGTCAAGCATCGTTCATCACGTATGTAACTTCATGTTTTAACTATCTTTATTAGTATCGAAAAAATAACCAGCAATATCAGTCAGTTATTTGGATTACTCTAAAAACTTTAACACAACTTAACAATGTAGTAGACTATCTTATGAATCTCTCAAGAACTTAGAAGGTTTCAAACTTACCTTGCATCTCGTACTTTAAGGAGATAAATAGTGGCAGTTAACAAAGAAGATAATTTTTTGTTTTATGTTTTTAAGATTTACATCCTCGATCATTGGTTAATATTAGCATTGCTTATAATATTATCTTTCTATTGTTATCGCGCTTGGTTTAATGATTTTTATATATCAAGGAAATTAGGCGATATCGATGCCATAAGAATTTTATTAACCGGCGCTTTAATTATTCTTCTTATTCTTAACGTCATTTATTTTGTTAACGAATGGAACAGCGAATCGAAAATTCATTCATATAACCTGTTGTTTTCATCATAGCTACATACAATATTTATAGTTAACCTTAGAAAGGAAAAGCATACGCTATCAACTTAGCTATACCATAAATAATAATCATCAATGGTATTAACATCGTTTTATTCCTAAAGAAAAATTTTATCACATTAATCATTTCACACCTTTTTTTAATTTTAATAAAACCCATTTTGTAAAGGTTGTCAACTGTTCATTAAAGTCAACATAAAAAGCAAGGGCTAACTCAGCGAAGCTGAGTAGCCTTGCTTTTTATGCCTTACAGTTTAAAAAGGATAGTCCTAGAATGAATGTCTAAAATATCCTTAACAAGAAATGCATAAGTTATAAATTGAAACTAACCAAAAAATTTTATTTAGTAGCATCTTTTTTTTATTAAAAACACCAATCATATATTTAAGCGCAAGATTTCAGGATGAAAAACAAACTCTAAATCCAATCGCATAGAGAGAACTCGGATAAGCTCCGTGTCTACGCTGAATTCTTGCAAGGTCAGAAAAACGATTAAAAGCGCCACCTTTAGCAACTCTATAATTGCCAAGTTTTTTGTAAAGATCGTCTTCAATGAAATCCCCACCAGGATAAGGGAAATACTCATTAGAAACATATTCCTCTACATTACCTATTAAATCGTAAATACCAAAATTGGATTTACTCTCAAGAAAAACTCCAACGGGGGTGGTATTTTGCAATAAAATCTCATTAGTATTAGAATAAAAATGAGAAAAATCGTTACCCCAAGTATATTGTTTGTAAGCGCCTCCAGTTGCTAAATATTCCCATTCTACCTCTGAAGGAATTCTGACATCATGACCTATTTTTTGACTCAGCCAACGACAGTAAGCATCAACGGCTTTTAAGGAAACGGTATATACAGGATGATCACTCAGATGATATGGATAGCTGCCATAGCGCCATGATGTAGGGAGTTCATCAAAATTAGAATCAAGTAAAAAAAAACGATACTGATTATTTGTCACTGGAAAAATTGCGGCATGGAAATCTTCAACATAAGTATTATGTAATGGAATTTCTTTTTCTATCCAATTGCGCTTAACACCTATACTCTTATATTTATTATAAATTTTATCAACTTCAGAAGATGGAGTTCCTATCGTGGTTTTACCACCCGTAATCTTATTGAAAGTAGGGATTTTTTCTATACGATTTAAATGTAGCAATGACATTATATCACAAGCAACAATTCTTTCACAATAATGACTTGAACTCGATTTTATAATTTCAATTAATCTCTTCTCATTAAAGCCTCTGAAATTGATTGCTATTTTACTGAACAAGTCACTATATAAATCAACTAGTTTAGTCGGAAGTCCCATCGCCTCTCGTTCTGTTGAAGAATTAATATCTTTATTAAGAGAAAGATTATTGTTAAAATCTTTTAGAAAACATTCAAGTTTCGAAAAATCAGTTTTCATACAACCTCATAACAAGTCTAATAAGGGTTTAACTCTAGGATCATGAGCGGGAAAACGACCAACCTGTGGTATCATTCGAGCTGGTGTATAGCAAAAGTGAAAGTCGGAATCATAGTCGTAAAAATAAATGCCTCCACCAATTGCTCTCATTCCAATCCTATTCGCAGAAATACCAAATTCTCCGCTATTTTGCACAAACCCTAAAGACCATCTATTATTAAATCCTAAAGCTAAATCCATAGTTAGTGGCTGGCGAACCTTAACTTTTGAGAACACCTCATTAAAATACTTTATTGCCCAAAACATAATTTTATTAATATTAAAAGCATTAGAAACCCCACCAGAAGATGGAATACATGATTTAAGCCATTGGCCGTCGTTAGGACTTAGAATGTCATTATAAGGGTTCATAAAAACCTGCTCTGAATAAACCATATTTCGTTTATCAATCAACTCCCCCACACTTTCGCTAATTGAATCAAGTTGACTCAATCCTGAAGAAGAAATCTCATTATTTGAACGATACAATGGGATTACGCGTGATAACACTTTTTCCTCAGAAACACCGAAGTGAAATTCCAGACCAAGCTTAACTGCTATTTCATTTCGGAAGTAAGTGCTAAAATCGACGCCAGAAACAATCTTTATTATTTCACCAATTATGTATCCATAATTCCGGGCATGATATGCTACATTCTCACTTGGTAAATGTAGAGGCGTAGTATTTTCAATTACCTCGATGATACTTTCCCATTTATAAAGATCTTTAGTAACAATTTTATTACTGAAATGTGGTATACCTGAATTATGTGATAAAATGTGGTTTAAGCATATATTATCTTTTCCTTTTTTTGCAAAAGATGGCCACAACTGATTTAATGGGGTGAAAATAGATATCTGATAGTCTGCCAGTAACTTATACAAACAGAGGTTCACCATCATTTTACTTAAAGAGTAAACATTAACTAATGAATCACTTTCAAAATTAGGTGTGTTAATTTCTAAAACTTCATCTCCATTAATTATAGAAAGCTGCGAGCACTCACCTTTTTCGTGAAGAGATTCAAAAACTTCAACTATATCTATTTTATTTAGGATCATCTAAAATTTTCCCTTCATGGATACTGATAACTATGGCATTTAGAACATAATTCACAAACAGTATTCGGCAGAAAATGAGCGTTATTAAAACCTGTTAATTTTATATTTTCCGAAATTTCTTCAACGATAACAAAAAGATCATCTTGAGTATGTGTGTTACTTAGAATCCTGTAATCATCAAATTTTGAAAGGAGCTCATTATATATGGTACTTAGTTTTTTGAGTTCATTAGGTGTTTCGAAAAACCTATTATTACCTCCATCTCTCAAAATAATTCTCCGACTACATTCTTGAAAACTATAATTTAGGAAGAACGATAGCTGAGGTTTTGGAAGTAGTTTTAATAGCCAATTGGCCGAATTAATATTAGCTCCTATATGTATCCCTTGAGCCAGTAAATCCAATACGAACCTATCCATTATTACGACAGTATTTTTAATATTGCAAATAAAATCAGAATAATGCGCAAACCAATCTATTAATAAACCATGAAAATAGCTTTGATTAATTTCTTCCTTTCTAAATAACGTAGGGTCGCCGTAGACAGAACCAATACTATGTTCAAATTGCTTACAAACCTTATATTTAGGCCGGGAGTATAACGCATTTATACCTCGAGAATTCAATTCATTGGCAATCGCATTAGCTAAAGTGGTTTTTCCTGAGCCATCTATGCCGGATATAGCTACTAACATTTTAAAAACTCTTGATGATCATTGAAATAATTAACTAGGTAGTCACATGTTTCATTAACTGTCATTCTACCATCTAAGATGATATCAGCATGAATTTTGAGAGGTTCCACATACTCTAAATAATTAGAATATACTGTATTTTTAATATAATTCATCATCTTTGATTCATTATCAATTGAATTATTGAGATCTCTTTTTAGTCGACGCTCTAATGCGAGTTCAAAAGGAGTGTCTAAAAATACATTTAAACTACTTAAGTCCCTGATTCTTTTGTCGTAGAAAGCGTGTAAACCTTCGTATAAAACGCTTCCGCCCGGTACACTAGTCAATCCCTCAGATCTTAGCAGCCTATGAATATATTTAGGTACATCAGCTCTACATCCATTCAAAAGCATCATAATTGCTTGATACGCTTTATCATGATTAATTATATTAGGTAATTCATGATTTAATGAAAAAAAATCATTCGAATTTAATAAATTATTTCTATCATTACAGAAGTTATCTTGGCTTACAATTCTCCATTCATCTAAAGAAGATTTAAATTTCAATGCTAGTTCAGTTTTTCCAGCCCCACTCTGACCAGTAATAATTATCAATTTATACATCATTAACACCTAAGTCCTTGATTAAATCATCAATTATTTTAGTGACTTGAATCTTATTTAAGTTTTTCATGTTACTGTCATTTTTACCACCAACATGTTCCCAAAACTCATTTCTATTAATATCCAGCCATTCTGATCTTTCGAGTAAATCAGGTCCTCTGAGTACTAAAGTAATAGTGTCTTTAGCAGCCTCTAACGTATGATATAAATATGGTGATAAAAAATATACATCTCCAGCTTTATGTGAGCATATAAATGAAGCAAAATCTGTGTTTAGCTCTCTTGATATTTTATGTTCTAGACTGCCTTTTAACACAATGCTAATAAAAGGCCATTTATGGTTATGTAGTAATTCATATCTTCCTTCCTTAAAAGCATGAAGTCTCAATCTTGTTTTATTATTAGCATTATTATAGAGAACTAACTTATCCAAACTTACAAGTTTCTCACATAGAGAAATGAGTTCTTCACTATTAACTAAATTCTCAAACAATTTACTGATGTGAGTATATTGTGATGTTTTTTTTAATAGCAATACTGCAGATTCATAATCTGATTTTTCTTTCCACCAAGACATATTAGAAATTAGATCAAACTCAGATATTAGCTGACTCATTTAAGTTTTTACCTCTATAAAAATTCTTTACCTGTTGTTGAACCATGAAGTTTATTGAAATCATAAGCTCCTGTTTTCCCTTCATCAAACCGTTCATCATAGCAAACAAACTCTAAGATATTTAATTCAGGATCTTGTAAATAAATACCTTTCCAACCTGTCCATCGGTGGGTTGCAGTATCATATGGAATATTTTTCTCATTAAGCAAATGTATAAATTCATCATAATCATCAGCAACAATAGTTAAAGCAAAATGATGAAGGTTTGTAAATTTATTATCCAATCCAGGCCAATTATATTTCTTGAAGTTACCAGGCAAATTTTCATTGAAAAGAGTTAAAGTATGAATTTGATTGTGATATCCATCTGCTAACTTTATGGCAGCAACGTCATTTTCAAAACGCCTACGAAGCTCGAACCCTAATAACTCAACATAGAAATCAACCATACGATCCATGTTTTTAACTCTAATTGCTATTTCACCAATTGACTTTACATATGTAGAAATCATTTACAAACCCCCATATTATTTTTTTCTAGCTACAATTGTGCCATGACGAAGATTGAAGCCGCCTTTAGACATTTTAAGATTTTTATTCTCTGTAAATTCAATAATTTCCCAACGGTCTGATTCATAAAGTTTTAATATTGTGTCATCCATTACAAGTACACCTCTCCCTTCAATTTCCAAACAGTATCTATTAATTGATATACCACCCTTTATTGTCCAATTAGACAATCCAGTTATTACTGCTTTATGGTAATTCACTGGAATTTCCTCAAGAAGACCACTACAGAATGTGATATCGAAATTATTTATCTCTTCATGCCGCTCAATAAAATCTGCTTGTATAACCTCCATATTTGAAGAAAGCACTCTAGCTTTATTTTTAATTCTTTCAGCTCCACTGGCTGATAATTCAATCGCTGTGGTTTTATACCCCATTTTTTCAAGCACAAATGCATATCGCCCATTTCCACTTGCTATATCGATTGCCTTAGCATTATGTTTAGGCACGGGGATGGAATTTATTAAGGACATTGATGGTTCACCAAAACCTTTTGTAAAGTTCTGATTCCAATAATTACTCCACCATTCTGCATTCTTTTCTTTATCGACTGGAGGCGGCCACATATTTACTCCTAAATATAGACATAATCAGATTGAAATGTAATTAATTGAACCATCATAAGATGTTGCTACAAATCCTAAATACTTATTATAATGTAGTGAAGATATTCCTGATGCACTTTCACGGCACCATAAAATCCATTTTCTTTCGGTTCTATCGTATACCCCTACCCAACCTGTATAATTCCCAATACATATATAATTTGAACAAAAAGATACTGAAATACACTTTATTGAGTTCTCACTAGGAGTTCTAATCTTTTCAGCTGTCATATCAGTCCATATATAGAGATTAAGATCCCTGCTAATACTAACGAACCCCCCCCTACCATCATAGGCGCAACCATTCGCAATTTTATCATGCGCATTTTTAATAGATTTTACTATTTCTTTTTTTTCAGCATTATAGAATGTTACTGAAGTATCAGCACATACTGAAAAAACCTCCTTTCCAAATGCAGCTAATCCCTTAATTGCATTATCATGTAATTTTACAGTGTTTTCAAATTTCAAAAAACCGTTGATGTCTTTCGATAATATTATTCCCTCACCAGTATAACTACCTACAATCAGACGTTTTCCCTCATTCGTTTCGAAAATAGCTGCACAGTTAAGGGGAGAGCGGTGTTGATACACACTTAGCTTATTCAATGCATCAAAAATCACACCAGTCTGGCCTCCAGTAACGATAAGTCCTTCATACTCTATAATAAAGTTACACAAACTCCCTAAAGCATATTTTTCTCCTAAACTATCACTAACAATTCCAGAATCGCCTACTCTGTAAATAATATCTCCTACAGAATATGATGCGTTAAGGCCAAAAGTATTCTCTACTTTGTTAAATTCCCAATTATTTAATTTATAATCAAAAGTAGCATATCGGTCGCCAAAGGTTGAAAAGGCAATTTTTCCTTCATCGTACACCGTACAGGAGCGTGGCCAAACAGTTTCCGGCAGAGAACTACTTACTATTAGCTCCAAATTGGCATTAGATAACATCCATATATTTACTCTCCTATCGTAGCTAAGACTAATAACTACATCAGTCTTCCTGTCATAAACTAAACGTTTAATACCTGCCTCGTGAGCTTTTATCGGTTTAATTGAACCTTCTTCAATGATTATTATTTCACCATTATCATTGCCTGCTAGTATCACTCCATTATCTAGTACTACAACTGTATCAGTTTCTGCCCCGCCTAAGTCTATATTCCTTAGTATAGCCCCTGTCTCGACATCCCATTTTTTTATAGTGCCATCATCACTGGAACTTATCACAACATCATCATTCTTCTCCCATGTTATAGATATGACATCAGCTGTGTGACCTTGTAGTCTACTCAGTAGTGAACCATTATAATCGAATATACATATAGTTTTATCCCTTGAGCATGTTGCTATTAATTGCTTGTACGGGTGAAATGCAACCCCTTCAACATCATCGGTGTGCCCAAATAAGACTGCAGCTAATTTCATACTGGGCACATGCCAAATTCTACTACTATAATCACTACTTGTTGAAACAGCATATTTTCCGCAAGGGCTAAATTCACATTGATTAGCTAAGTGATCATGAAATCCACGACTTACAGACTTTCCATTTTTTATATCCCATAGGATTACTTGGTTGTCATAGCCAGCCGTAATTATGTATTTCTTATATAAACTACTTACGCAACTAATTGGTGATTTGTGAGTAATCATTTTATACCTCAAATTGTAATATTATGCCCTGTGATAGCTACTTTAGACTGGAGATAGTTTTTATTGTGCGCATTAACAAATGCTTTGGTATTTAGTATTTCCTTGACGAAAATACCATTTCGTAACAATGCCTCCCGCTTATCATTATTATTTGTAAGTAATAATATTTCTCTAATATCTAAAGCCTTAAGCATATCTGCGACGACATCATACCTTCTGCTGTCTTTATCAAAACCCAAATGAAGATTTGCCTCAAATGTATCGAAACCGTTCTCCTGAAGCCTGTAAGCATCGATTTTGTTATACAAACCTATACCTCTACCTTCTTGCCTCAAGTAAAAAATAACACCACCATGTTTATTTATTTTTTCAACTGCCTCATCAAGTTGATTACCGCAATCGCATTTTAGTGAATGAAAGACATCTCCTGTAAGGCATTCAGAATGTATCCTTACCAGCGGTATTTTTTCATGACTAAACTCACCTAATATCAAAGCCACATGCTCTTTTCCATCAGGTAAATTATTAAAGCTTACTAATTTACCTGCCTTCTCGCAGTCTCTGATTGGTAAACTGCAAACATTTCTTATAGTTACCATTTATACATCCTTTTTACTTTAGCACTATTTCAAAGCTTAAATTCTATATTTTTAATTTTCTAGTTATTTCAAGTGTCTTTTGTAATGCATCGTTCATTGATGACTCTTTGGTCATAAGGAAACCACCCGAAATTATATTTAAAGATAAGTTATATACATCGCTTATTTCAGCCCGAGTTGGTATATCTCGATATTTCAAGCTTGAGAAAATTTCTGTAGCTACAAAAACTGGTTTATTTTTCTTGTTCGAAGCTTCAATTATCTTATTCTGATTTTCTCCGAGTTCTTCAATTCCTGCGTAAAGTGCCAAATCACCACGCGCCACAATAACTGCGTCAAAGGCTCTAGTAATATCGTCTATATTATCCACTCCCTTTTGCGTTTCAACTTTCGCATAAAAGCTTTTGAAATTTTCAAATCCTATTTCTTTTGCTTTTAAAATATCCGACTCATGTTCAACAAATGAAAGAGCGATGCTTATTTTTTTTCCATTATATCTTTTAGCTATCGATTTTATATTTTCATTTTCTTCAGAAATCTGTAATATCTCTTTACCGAAAATCAGTAGTGATTTGGAGTCTGAAACAAACCAATCATTATTAGCTTTTACTTCAATAAAATCTCTCTCAACTCTTTCTACATTTAAAGTCAACTCGCCATCACCTATACATAAAGTATCTCCGGCAGAGACAACTTCAAAAACTTTACTTTCGACATATAAGCATCGGGAGTTGAGCATTTTCTCAGTTGAGTTAACCAATTTTAAAATTGTGTCTTTTTTAACGTCATATTGTAATCCTTCAAACGTATTGTATCTGACCTTGGATCTTGGATATGGTATGTCAAATAAAACTTCTACACTTGATGGATTCGCATACTTATTAATTGCCGTCATTAAGTTTTGATAAATATAATCTAAGGAATTTAAAATAGTATTATTTGCTAAGTTAAATCTTACCAAGCTAACACCATACTCAATGCATCTCTCAAAGTGCTCTACGGTTTGACATCCATCGCCGACAGTTACACCTAATCTTTTAGCACTTAAATTTTTTGAATGCTTTAAATCTACCATATACAAAAATCCATAAATTTTTATTAATTAAAAAAACGAAAATAGATAACCCTCGTTATCAAGTCAACCAAATAAATTTTTATTATTCCCTTTCTAATTATAATCCTAGGTTTTTTCTGTATGTTTATTGTTCAATTCTCCTTTAAACGCATGACAACCTTTTTCTTATAAAATATAATTTTTTAATATATAAAAGATTTTTATCTGTTCTTGAATCCGCTTTAAGCAGCAAATTTTACCGGTTCGCTTTTTTTCAGATTTACAATCTTTTTCTCATACAATTGGTTAATTCATCATCAGGGATTTAACGATAAACGCCACATTTTTTAAACAAAATCAAAAAAATCAATAACATACTTTAATTTTATTATTTACACTTTTAACTTAAAATTACACTTATTCAGTTATCTATCGAAGAATCAACGGATTAAGAAATGTCAAGACACCCTCTTTCTTTTGCAGTTTTGTTTTTGTGAACCTCATCACACTTATGACATTTGCATTTTTTTTAATATTGTATGGAATAGAAGATAAATGCGAATATCAAACGGCCATTCATTAATGGCTTTAAAAAACCATCTAAATTCTAAATGAGGATTTATTATGAAAGTTATCGTTTCAAGTAACTATCGTGCAGTAACAAGTAAAGGCGTTAAAGTCCGTGGATTTGGTGGCGGATCATCTGCTGCAAAAGCTTAATAAGATATAGATTAACAAGTGGGCATTAATGCCCACTTTCTAACATAACTTCTTATAACGTCAGCATTAAGTGAAAAATTAATGGATAGAATAAGATTTTACCGAATTTGGCAAGAAGCACCATTGCCGGTTAAAGCGAGTGTATCATTGAGCGGAGAAATATCTAGTCGTGCACATCAATTTTGCACTCCATTTTTAGTTGCAAACTCAATGGGTTATTTGATTTATCCTCCAATTGATTTTAATATACTATTTGATGGTGTTACTACGTACGTGCAGTTAGAAGGTATGGATGAGTGGATAATACTTGATAAAATTTTCCTCCCTGACTTCATTGATATTTGGAAAAAAAACATTCCTGAAGAACTAAAAACTTCAGCACCTGTATTTTTGGAGGCTTTTCCTGAACGTGCCGTCTTACAACTTTGGACTGGCTATTTTGTAGATACTTTACCAGGTTATAACCTCTGGATAAGATCACCTATTAATAGAAACCATTCAGCTTCGTATAAAGTTATTGAAGGTGTTGTTGAAAATGATTGGTGGGCAGGTCCATTATTTACAAATATAGAAATTCTTAAAACAGACATTCCCATTAGCTTTAAAAAAGATCAACCATTTTTGCAAGTCATAATGCTTCCACGAAAAGATTTAGAAAGAAGTAATAGCCTTTCGGTTACAGATTTTGAAGATGGTTTGCCAGATCAATACATACAGAGAATGATTGAAACTTCAGATCGTCGTAACACACAAAGACCTGGTTCTTATAGAAGATTTTCAAGCAAAAGAGAAGATAAAAATGAATAATATGAATGATGTAATTTTGGAAATTTTTAATTCAATAGAAAAAGGTGAAAAGCTAAAATTTAAAAAACTGAGTGATACTCAAATACTAGATTCACTTCCTTTTTTTATATCGCATAGAATTGAAGGCATTGCATTTAACACACTTGATTCTTTTTCAGAAATGAGCCGCTTTTATGATGACACTTATTTAAAGCAACTGGAAACTGTAAGGTCGCTTTTATCGGTTTCATTATGTGAAGCTAAGGCTATTTTTCTGCAAGGTTTTTCCCGTTACAGTACGTTGGCTGATTTATATTCTCAGGGTTTGAGAAGTGATATAGACATTTATATTCCTCACAATACAGTAAAGGTCTTTGAAGCAAAAGCGAACAAATCAAAATTTTTTGAATATGCTTACGATGAAAATTCCTTATTTTTAGCTGATGATGAATCTATAGATAAAACTAAAGAACAGTTTTGGGCAAATAAGGATTATACTCTTACACATGTAGGCCATGTTGAATTATCCGATTCAATCCCCATCACAATAGAAGATGCTTACCTCCCTTATCTACTTAGAAATAATGAATGTTTATTTTTAACAGCCATCGAGATTCATCACTATTATTCTGACCCAAATGATATTAATATTTTGGAAAGCAATAGAGAGCACTGGCCTGAAATGGGTTGTGACAGACTAAACATAACCGCAACTTTATATTTTAACCTTGTGCGTTTATACAATGGAGTTTTAGGTGGTGAAAAAAGAATTAGGCTTTTAATTGATACGGCTTGTGCACTTAAAAACAACCATATAGAAAAAATAGATTTCGATTTACTAAATGTTTTTATTTCTTCATCAAAAGATGCTTACAAATATTATTCTGTTTGTAGGGCTCTATCTATTTATCACCCTTTATTTAGTTCGTTGGGTGAGTTATCTTGCGAAAAAAATGATGAAGAAACTTGTTATTTGTGGCTTGAAGCTTTTAACCAATCTTTACAACCTTGAGGCGTACATGAGGAAAGTTAATATATTTCTGATCTTTTTTTCATTCACTGCTGAAATTTTTTGCCTACAGCTATTGCTAATATTTATACCATTAGTTGTTTTTTATAGCGGTGGCGGTGAAATTAATTCATCTATATCTCGCTCTGCGGGTTTTATTGGACCTGTTTTGTTTGGATATTATATCGGCAAGCTTACTGATATATTCAACAAAAGAATTTTGGGTGCATCAATAGCATTGACAATAGCTTTAGTTAGCGGTTTTTTTGCGTTAACTTTTAAAAACTTCAATTATAATTCATTGATATTTTATATGATTTTTCTTTCTATTTTTTCATATTTCCTTATCAATATTCGCTCATCTGTCATGCCTATGTTGATTCAAGACTCGTCTTTAAATAAAGCTAATGGTTTTTTTGTAGTTATTGAAAACACAGTCACACTTGTTTCTCCTGGTATATGTTCACTCTTACTTTATTTTGGAAAACCTCAATTTGGTTTTTATCTTACCACGTTTCTTTTTTTTGTTTCTGCCATTGCTTATTTTTTTGGTCTTAGACAAATTGAAAATAACAAGCCTTCCAATTCTAATGATAACTCCATTTTTAAAACATGGGGGATTTTAAAGTCCAACAAGCAACTATTACACCTTTGCTTATTAATTATGGCAAGCAATGCTTTTTTGGCAATCTACACACTTTATTTAATTATTTTTATAAGTAAACACAACATTACAAGTAACATACTTTCTCCTTTTATAATGATTCCATCTGCGTGTTCAGCAATACTAGCTGGCCTATACACAGTGAAATTGCTTCCTCGATACAGTCTTTCTAATTTTTCTATTTTTTGTTCTTTGGCCATATTTTTAGCTGGAGTTTTACCGTTAATTTCTAAAAACTTATTTTCGATTATCCTTTCATCATGTTTAGAGGGTTTTTTTACCTCAAGTTTAGTGATTGCCGTCTGGACATTACGCCAAAGAGTTGTATCTAAAGAAACGTTAGGACAAGTAACTGGTCTAACAAGTGCTCTTTTCAAGCTTTCGATAACAATTACTTTGCCACTAGCAGGTATTTTATCATCGATGTATGGTGAAAGTTCGGCATTATTATTTGGTTCATCATTAATATTAGTCGGAATCATTCCCTTTATCTATAATAGAAGCGATTTTAAAATATATTAGTTCTAAACTATTATGAGGTTTGTATGAAAGATCAAAAATATATGTTGCTGGCACTGAGTTTATCACAAAATGCTTTACCTTCTTGCTTACCTAATCCACCTGTCGGATGTGTAATCGTTCGAAATGGCCATGTCATCGCTACTGGTTATACAAGACAGCCAGGCTCAAATCATGCTGAAATTGATGCAATGTCAAAGTTATCCGGTTCTCTTGAGGATTGTGAAATGTATGTTACCTTGGAACCATGTTCATTTATTGGTCGCACTCCATCTTGTGCATGGGAAATAGTCAATAGAAAAGTTGGACATGTATATGTTTCTATAATTGATCCTCATAACAAAAATGATGGCAAGGGAATCGATATTTTAACCCAAAACGCAATCCCCGTTAATTTAGGCTTATGTGAGCATGAAGTTAAAGAATTTATATCTCCTTATTTATCGTTTTAAATCTTACATTGCGCTTTGAAAATTTTTAACATTCCCTTAATTTACTTCGACTTTTACCCTAATTTTTAAACTCTTGACATATTATACTTTTGGGGTATTTTATTTTTAGCACAAGGAAAGTGCTTATATTGAGGAAAGGAGTTCCTATGAATAATATTTATCCCCCTCCCCTCGCAGAGAATCTACGTATTCATTGCGTCAGCGTCAGACTTAATAACTCAGAGCTAAATACTTTAGATCATGAACGTAAGCAATACGCCAAAGGCGAATGGCTTCGCATGTGCTTCATGAAAAACCAACCTGTTGTTGTTCCTGAGATCAACAGAGCAGCATGGAAAATGTTTGGCGAGATAAATCACAGGCTCAATGACATTGTTAACCACCTGAACGCAAAGCAGTCATGTAACCCACTTACCAAGACTGAACTGTTCGCCGTTAAGCGACAGATCACTGAACTTCGCTCTCACCTCCTTACCGCTGATCTATGGAGTATCCCCTCTGATGAAGGGCATGCAGAAGATCAAACGCGGTAAGAGCTTCGCCGGAGTTGTTCTATACGCTTTAAAGCATGGAACGCACCATAAAACTGACCCGGTGGTCATAGGGGGGAACATGCTGGGAGACTCAGCAGCTGAGTTGATAGCTGAGTTCACTGCTTCGGCTTCATTACGCACAGACGTGGCAAAACCGGTGTGGCACAACTCGCTCCGCCTACCCATCGGTGAATCACTCACGACAAAGCAATGGGTTTCATTTGCTGACGACTATATGAATCAAATGGGGTTCAGTGAGACGCACCTGCGCTGCTATGTCATACATGACGACGAAGCAGGTCAGCACATTCATATCATTGCCAGCAGAGTAGACCTCATTGGTGGAAAGCTTTATCTGGGAAGGAATGAAAACTTGATCAGTACACGTCTAATCCATGAACTTGAAAAAGATTATTGCCTGACAAGAACTAAAGGCCCCTCTCCTTCGCATAGCTCTTCCCCTACCAGAATGCGCAAGAAGCTGTCTCGCAACGAGGAACAGAAAGAGAAACGCGAAGGTCAGCCAACGTCCAAGACGTTCCTGCAGAACACAATAGATACACTCCTCAGTACTCACAATGACATTCAGAGCTTCGTTGAAGCACTTCGCGAGCACGGCATAACGCCCTTACCAAACATTTCCTCCACGGGTCGTATGAATGGTTTCTCCTTCGAATACTCAGGTATAGCTTTCAAAGCTTCGCAACTCGGTAAAGGGTATTCGTGGGCAACACTGCAAGAGAAGCTTCGCTACAAACCCGAACGTGACAATCCCCTACTGTTTGCTTTAAAAGCCTCTGCTATGGAAAGTAACGAGACGAGTGAATCAGTTATTCAGGTGACCTTAGGAGAGCCTGCGCTCTCCTCACCGGCTGCTTTAGAGGTAGAGGCCGAGGCAATTACACATTCTCAAACACATGAACAAGGAACTGAAGCGCAAACACTCCTTAACACTACGCGTATGCCAAGTGAGCAAACCAGAAGCGCTGACTTTTTCATGACAAGGGTATTGAAATGGCTGATGAGCATTCCTTACCTGGCCGCTTTCACAAACCTGCTCAAAAAGGCAGGTAAGACGTTTCTCCACCAAAAATCCTCATTTTCGACAATTCATAGAGTCCTCTCAGCTGAGCCTGAGTTATCTGACCTACCAGGCAGCAGCAAAATAGTGGCTGAACGTACCGCAGTACCCTTTCGATAACCTCCTGTCTCAACGCAATTTTTCAACCTAAGTTCTTATTTGCACAAATAATTGATCGTTTTCACAGATCGATAAACTATATATGATAGCCATTAACTATCAAAAGGAGATCATCGATCGGTACAAGTGATTTGCTTAAGTTTTGAACTCGTTCAAAAATGCGTCGTAAAAGCAGTTACCAATCAGCTAGTTATGAGCGACTTTAAATTAAAGGTGCATAAAATGGATACAGCGGCTTTGAGCGGACAGAAAGTGCGTAAACCATCGTTCTTTCGTTCGATTAGGTTCTGGATTGTTGTTGTAGTGATTTTCTGGATTCTGACTGATTCAAATCCAAAAGACACTGCAGGGTTCCTGTTCATGTGGACATTACCTGCCTTCTTCTTACTCCTTACGGCATATGTGTCATACACGCATAAAAGGGCAAACGCCTCCACTATTGACCTGCAGAACGTTAATGACAACGGATTGTGGAGCCATGAGTTCCAGGACAGCAAAATGACCATTGATACGAATCGCGAGTTGCTGACCCTGGAAGCTGGTAAGCGCAAGAAAGCTTACAGGTTCAGTGACTTCAAAGGCTGGCGATATCACTTAGCCGTTGGAGGTGAAATCGTAGCTTTTGATTTAGTTGGTATGGCGGGAGCGAAGGGTCACAACAACCTTACCCGCCTTAAAAACTTCGAGAACTCTGGATTCTTTATCCAGGTGAGAGACATTGAATGCCCGGAGTGGCAGATAAAATTTCATCCCCGTAAAGGCCGGTTCCACCATGAACAAGGGATCCGCGATACAGAAATGCAGTTAAAGCGGTGGTGTGAAATTTTTGACCAGACACTCAACAAAACCACAGCAACACATTAATTATCAATATCAAATAAGGGATTAAGAAATGAATAAACTTTCAACAGTTGCAGTCTTGTCTTTGTCAGTTTTGCTCACTGGCTGCGATAGCGAACCCTCCTCTTCCGAAATCCAGAAAGCTATGCAGGACAACATTGAGCACACAAACCAGCAAGCCAGACAGCGGTTCGGTGAGAACAGCAAAGACATGCTCACGACTCTGAATAAAGCTGAGAAGGTTTCCTGTAAGGAATCAGAGGCCAAAGGTACATACCTCTGCAAAGTAAATACCGATATAACACTACCCTTCATGGGCGAAAAGCAAACCGTAGCTGAATTCAAATTTACGAAGAGTGATGGAAACTGGAAAGTATCACCTTAATTGAATCCAATAATTAACAAGCTCATTTTCAACGAAATTTCAAAGCACATATTTTATGAGCAAGTGTCAGCACCAGGGAACCATTCTAAAAAAACAGAAGCCTTTCAGGGGCCTGCCCGGTTTGTATAGGACTTGGGTAATGAGTTACAATCAGCCTATCGTAAGACAAATGAATGACACTCATTATGAACAAAATGCAAATCGAAGAAATGCTTGTAAAAGAGGGATTTACTCCAAAAGAAGTCTCTGTGATACGTCAGCATGCTGAGAAAGAAGGTTATCCTTATCCCTGGCTCCTTTCACAGTTAAAGAAAAGGTTCATAGTTGCAATGATATTAATAGCAATCCTTTTCGCAGGACTCATCTATACCATTCGCAGTGGTACACAAGAAAACCTTATATCTTATTCGATAACGCTGTTAGCAGGCTTCACGATTCTGTATAACTTTATTCCTTTGAAACCTGCATACAAAGCATTTAAATTTTTGAGAAAACACTGTCATGTTTTATAAAGTCATTAATGGACATTTTCATTTATTCAATCGAAGAATCGCACTACCTCTTCCCCCTACTGCAATACATTCACCACTGGAGGCATCTATATAATATTTAATTGGATTAGGCATACTTTCCATCATCCATGGAAGATCTTCAGAAAATTTCAAATCTGAGGTTGAAATAACCCAAACAGATTTACCATCAAAAGACGATCTCACAGCCTCATGAAAACGTTCGTCCCAACCATGACCGGTTTCCCTTGCATATTCTTTGGCAATCTCAACAGCTTTATTTTCCGATATCATTGCTGAACTCCATACCAAACATTATACATCAACCCTCCAACCACTACTGGCCCCAAAAGAATACCTGCGGTTTCATGCCGCAATATTGTATAGGTGATTTCATAAGTATTTCCAAGAGGGAATTTAAAGCCTTCAATGATATATTCCCTACTCATCCCTCTTGCTCTTAACAAGCCAATAGTTTCAGCAAGTGACTCTTCCAGGTATCGTAATATATAAGATTTATTATATGCGCTTTGTCTCATGAAAACCCTAAGTTCTCTTAATAAATAGAACTTAGGCGCAATCGCCATGTGTACCTGTTCATGATAAAGAGTTGAAAGCATCTGCAGATATGCGTCATCTTTCGACATTGCACCAGGATAGTAGTTGCGTCCTACTTCTACGTCCCCCCAGGGTTTTGTGCGCCCCTGAACGACGTCACTATGCTTTGTAATTTTTATCTTAGGAGTATAACGCCAGCCTCCATTACGAGGTAGGTTCATTTTCCTTCCAATATCGCTGCTGTATCTAGGCATTTTTACTCCCCTGAAAGGAGTTTTAAATGTATCACCAGGCTTCTTCTTTAAAAGAAGTGCGAGGACAGTATTAACGCCTATCAGAGTGATCGCATCTGCTAAATCCTTAGCAGCAACGTCAAGATCTCCTTCGCTACGAGCTGCGTTAGTCTTCGTTGCAAAATCAAACAACTTCTTAGCCGCTTCAACCGCTACGCCCCCTACTGCTACCCAACCTACAATGAGAAGCACTAAATCAGCGATTTCTCCAATTCCAAAAAAGTGCGCACCAGCCCAAACCACGATTACCCCCGCCATAGTTGCTAATGCTGAGGGGGTGACCATAGCAAGAAGCTGTTGACCTACGTCAGATGGTAAGAGCACTGCCGCTTTCGAGATGATTAGTTGTAGCCTTGACTGTATATCGTTAGGAATGACATCCATGCTTCATCCTCAACTAATGTTAAAGGTTTATAGATTAACTCTTTTTTTCAAAAATTTGCCATTTTTTATCATCATCCTTGAATTGGTGATTACTTAACATCACAAACTACCCACTGAAGCTGAGATAACCGGAATGAAGAACAAATAACTAACAAAAGCAAACGAATAGCAGATTAGCCAAAAATAAACAAAATTAACAATACAACTAACCAATACTGTTACCCAACCAGTTTTTAAACATTCTCGATTTATTCACTTCACTGTGACCTCAGTCCAACCTTCTAATAACACCAGAGGTCTGCAACTTAATTGCACTTTTAAAAAAAGTTACTTTACTTCCGTCACAGTTTTATATAAAAAATTGTCACATAATGTTTCTTCCATATATATTGACATCTTTATATTTTCCGAAATGATTAATCAACTTCAAAGGATAGAAGAAATGAGATCTAAGCTATTAAATATCACCGTCAAGAACATAGGCTGTATTGGGCCAGAGGGTGTTAGTGTTAAACTCGACGATATTCTCTGTCTTGTTGGGCCAAATAACTCTGGTAAAACAACAATACTGAGAGCTTATGAACTTGCATTTAACCCTAATATATTTAATATAAATAGTGACAGGTGTAATTGGTCTAAAGGAGATCAAATATCCGAAGTTATACTTGATGTTCATATTCCTGAAGGGATGGGCAACGTAGATGAGAAGTGGAAAATAGTCGACGATGATAAAAGAATAGTCAGGAGTTCATGGTTCTGGGACGAGGATGGTAAATCTACCAGGAAAACATGGGATCCTCAATTAAATGACTGGGCGGCTGATGGTAAAGCTGGTGGTGCTGATAATGTATTTAAGTCCCGACTTCCAAGGCCTATGCGGATTAAATCATTAGACGATGCTGTAACAACAGAAGATATTTTGCTAACGTTAGCTTTGAGTCCTCTTGTTAAAGAGCTTAAAACATTAGAGAGTGACTGCGACTCACAAATATCAAAAGATAAAGCTGCTTTAGCTGCTACTGTAAATGCACTAGCTGGTCCGCATAAGCAAAGATTGTCTCATATATCTCAACAAATACAGCATGGTTTTCAAAATATTTTTCCTGGTCTAGGGGTACAACTTCATGTCGAAATGACACCTCCAGAGCTTAAAATTGAAAACTTACTCAAACAAGGTTCAGGATTACTCGTTGAGGAAGCTGCTGGAAAATCTCGAATCGGGCAACAAGGCACTGGAGCAAGGAGAGCATTATTTTGGGCAATGTTACAAGTACACAATGAAATTAGCCGTCAAACAGAGAAACGTGATGCTCTTCTCAAACCTTTAAAAGAACAGCTAAAAAAAGAACTTAAAAAAAATTCAGAAAGCGAAACTGTAAAACTACTTAATCAGCAAATTGAAGCTATAAATAATGGCGATACTATTCCTGAGGACGCTGAGGACCCCGCATTACCTGGGTATATACTTTTAATGGACGAACCTGAAAATGCGTTACATCCAATGGCTGCAAGAGCTGCTCAGGCACACCTTTATGCTCTCGGTAAACATCCTGACTGGCAAGTATTAATAACTACACATTCTCCTTATTTTATTAATCCATTAGAAGATCATACTACCATTGCACGTATGCAGCGTTCGGCAGATGGAAAGTCATTGTCTCCACGATTATATATAGCAGATGAAGCAGATTTCTCAACAACTGAAAAAGATAACCTTCAAGCTTTACAATTGACAGATATTGGGTTTGCTGAAATTTTCTTTGGTAGTTATCCTATTATAGTTGAGGGAGATACTGAACATGCAGCTTTCATTTCAGCTATTGTAAAAACACAGCACGAAATGTCTGGGAAAGTAAGTATCATAAGAGCTCGTGGTAAAGCCGTCTTAATTCCATTAATAAAAATGCTTCGCCATTTCAAAACTAACTTTGGCATTATTCATGATATCGATTGGCCTTATCGCAAAGATGGTTCTAACAATGGAATGTGGACTATTAATAGTGTAATTCGAGAAGAGATAGTTAAATGCAGAAACCATGGTCATACCGTCTATCATCGCTGGAGCATACCTGATTTTGAACGTTTCTTAGGAGGGGCTGAGCTTGGAAAAGATAAGCCTTATTCCGCTTTCACCCGAATTTCTGCAGATGAAATTTTAAAACTTAAAGTACAAAAATTAATTTCATCGCTTTTTCAGGGAGAAGACCACGATCCTGTTGGACATCAACCAGACTCTGACTTTAGCGCACAAATCCTTTCTGAATTATCTCATTGGGCAAAAGCTAACAATCAAACAAATAACATTAGAATAATTGGAATTTAATAAAAAACTGATAATTTTAAACATCCTAGGGTATTAATTTTTAATACCCTTGTCTTTAAATTCTCCTTTTTTTTCTCTTTCTTCTGGCAGCAACAACCTGATTCAGGAGTACAGCTTTCTCATATTTTACCCTTTCCTCACGATAAATATTTTCCGCCTCTTCTTCATTATCAATGGCATAATGAATCATAAAGCGAAAGAAAAACGTAATCTCATGTTCATAGCCAAGGTGCTGAATGATTCTTGGAGAACTTGATTTTAGAGCGTTTGATAGCATAGATATGATAGTAAAACGATCAGCGAGATCTGTTTTAGATTGTGGAAGGTAGTACTTAATGTAGTAGCCGACACAGAATAGCCAGATATATCTAATTATCTTGTCCGGAGCAAAACCTGATTTTTTTAATCTCTCAATAAACATTTGCAAAAGCAAAAGTAATTTTTCTTCCCTTGAAAGAGCGTCTGTATTTTTCATAGATTGCGTCCTTGCAAAATTGATCAACCACTCCTTGGTTGTATATACAAGATAACATATAATTTAAATTGCGCAATATCTGCGCAACTAAATATTTAATCAGCATTCGTTTCCCTGTCTATCCTGGGCAATCCATTATTAAGTTGTTCAAAACTGATTCCGTGATTTATAGCATTAAACTGCCATACAACAAACCTCTCTTCCAGACTCCTTAGCTCTTCTGCCAATACTTTATTTTTGAATTCGAGATTACTGATACGCTGTGAGGCCATTTTTAAATTAGCTGGCCGTTTTTCTTCATTGTTTCCAGACTTAATATTTTCCTTCTTAATATTGAAAGCCATGACAATATCTTTGTGAAGCCCCAGTGACTGACGGGTTGGTCGCTTACCAATCAGAGGTTCAAGCCTGTCACAAAGATATTCCCATGAAAGCTTACCTGACTTCTCAATGTCCCAACCTGCTATTGTGTTTTTAATTATGATTTATCCTTTCATTTCCAATCAGTTCATTTCTGCTCGCGCCTGTGAGATTTTTCATATGTGTAAAATCATCACCCTCCAGTCTTACCAGCGCCCCGTCCTCAAGATTTTTGCTTTTGAGTAACGCTATCAAATCCAGAAGTCTTGCTTGAGTTTTTTCGTGATAGGCCGCCCACTTGTCAGCCCCGTATTCCTCTTCCATATCAACCTTTGCCTTTTCAAGAAGTTGCTCTGTGTAGGCCGCAGTAGCTTCCAGCCTGCCTAGCGAGGCTTTGTCCCCTTTCACGCACACATGATTGCTGCAATTGATACAGTCCCTGAACTTCGTACACGGAGAGATTACGTAGTCATGAGTGCAGTAGCCAAACTCTGTCACGTGAATGGCTGCGTGGCCTGTATCTTTGACATCAATACGCCATGAAGGGTTTGCTATAGCTCTTGGGGTGGTGTTTTCTGGTTTAATGCCAATATTCTGCACACCACGCTTAACTGACTCCTGGACCTTCTCTTCCTGGCTGACGTGGTTATAGGTCCTGTTTTGTGTCTCCCTCACTCGTCCTGACCACTTGGCTAGTTCAAAATCTCCAAGCCCACCACGTTGTGCAATCGTATTAAGTAAGTGTCTTGCCTGATGACTTCTGAGTGAAAGGTTATTCCCCTTTGACCCTTTGTAGCCGTGCCTGTCAAAAATCGTAGAAATGGAGTGCGTCCTGCGATACTCAGTGCTTCCCAGATTGGCGCTGACCAGATTGGCGGTTGGTCTGAAAAGAGATCTTTGCGTCGTTAAACTTGCACTGAGCTGATACCGGAGCAGAAGACATAGTGCGTTGCTGTATCGAATGTTCTTTTCTTTATCGTACCAGGGGAAGTCTGGGTAAAGCTCACGGCCCTCACCAGAAATCTCAATCTCTCTGGCATATGTCCGGGCGTTTTCTGAAAGAGTTCTCAGCCTCCTGATAGCTATCTCAGCAACCGGGACCATGACTTCAGGTATCCATTTCACATTTCCACCAAAGCCTTTTTCAGAATAGAATCTCAGCCCATACCTCAGCTTTCCTTCCCTGTCCGCCTCACGGATTTCACAATCCGCAGGGAGCGTCAGGATTTCAGTTACTCTGGAAGGCGCACACATAAGCAACGCAAAGACAGAGCTTATGAACACGTCCATTTCTGAAAGCTGATCGTCTGGAAGTGCGAAGATTTCAGCGATAGCATTCAATGACTCTTCGTCAGGTAACTTTGCCTCACGAGCCTCTTGTGCAGTTTTAGTGAGCCTGTGGCTTGCTTCCGGCGCTTTAAGCGGGCTCTTCCAGAGCAGTGACTGCGTGATCAAGAATTCTTTTTCTCTGAGAAATGAAACTAGTCCTTCCAGTACTTTGCCGCAGGCGTGCGCTACTGCTTTGGTGTATGTGCTTTTTAAGGTGACAACGCACTGGTCCAGAACTGTGAGGTTAAGGTATTGAACATGACTTCGGCCATTGACCTGCAAGAGGGCTGCCTCAAGTGTTCTGAAAACGATATTCAGACGCTGATTGATTTTCTTGCCCCCATTCATGTACTGGAAAAGAACATAGCTTTTAGCGAACTCAATAAAATTCATGTCTAATGGTTGATTTGCAATAACTGAATTTTTTTTAACACCTTTAACAGGTTTTTTTGTGAAAAGGAAAATTTTAGACCAGTTAATCTCCTCCCAGCTCACAAGGTCGTTTTTGTTAAGAGTGAACCGACAGTAGCTTATAAAATCATCTATTTTCTGCGCGCAATATTTTTCCCTGCGCGTTTCGAGTATTTTAACTTTATCATTTTTGATATTATCCATTTAACACCTCCGGGTTTGATTTAAATTCTTTGCACTTATTTATCACTTCTGATACTGCAATAATTGTTCTGTCCAGTATTTGTGTAGTCATAGGATCAGCCACTATGCACTGAATCCTGTTACGCTCATCGAGTAAATATTCGAGTAGTTTTTCATGTGGCCCTTCAACAAAAGGTCTGAAATGCATGCAGGTGTAACAGGGGATGGGCACACATGCAGTGCAGGATTTACAACTGGCGCATTGTCCTGTTTTTTCACCAGTATTATTTCTGATACTGCCACCGGGATATTTATCCTCACTATTGTTAATCAGCACTCCCTGAAACAGCTTTGAGTAGTAGCCAAGCTCAGCTGAAACGGCATCTTCGATTTTATTCAAACTATCTGGACCTGACTGAACATAAACGCCTGTATACATTAAAGTAGAATGATCAAGTAATTCACCTATGACGACTTCACCATACCCCTCTCTTGCAAGCCGGGTACCCAAAGTATAGCGAAACCGCCTGGCATTCATATTTATTACTTCACCCGTCCTTTCCGAGATCACGTTCTCTGTTGTAGCTATTTTTTTGAGCGTTTGAGTACACTTTATTGCATAAGCATGAAGTCTGTCTGAAGAAAGAATCTCATGTAAATTCTCGCAATCAACAATCGCTTCAAGCCTTTCCTGACAGACAAACAATGGTAATTCAAACATTTCTTTCTCAGAGAGTTTTCTGCCGAGCTGCTTGCTAAAAGCCTCAGAGACAATACGTGCCTGCTTTTTAAATATATCGAATAGTTCATGTGTGATCCTGAATCGCCTGAATGAGGCTCTATACTTTTCACCTTGCTTTATTCTGGGGATATTTATATAGCATTCGTTTATAGCTCTTTCGTTTATGATGTCTTTAGTTTTTATCTGTGTAATTTGTAAACTTCTTCTTCCCGTATGAATGGTAATTAAGGCCATTGCCAGATCAGAATAGGATATCGTACCCTTCTGGTATGCACGTGAGACAGCATCGTAAAAGTTATCAAATTCCATGTCTGTCAAAGGGCCCTGATAAGGGTCTCGTCTTTTAACAACTTCCCCCTTTTTGTTGTCTTTTATCGTCCAGTTATCAACGAGGTCTACACAATTTTTGGTAATCCCCTCAAAACCTAGTTCATACCATTTTTTGATTAGGATCCTGAGGCAAATGAGATCCTGATTCGAGAACTTATCACTTGATTTTGTTGTTAGCATTACAGCTTCGTCAATTGAATCAAAACTCATAAACGAAATGAATTTCATGAAAACCCTGTTAATTTGCTTAACAGAACCGGGGCTGATTTCTTCTGCGAAATATTTCAGTGTATTCACATAGCCGAACCTGAGGTTACCTGACAACCTTTTAGTGATCTCACCCACATTCAGTTTTATATTTCTACTTAACTCCCAGAATTCATCATCCAATCCAAATGTGTAACTTTCATTTTTTGCATGAAAGATATCTCGATGCGCGTCCAGAAAATTTAATTTATTCATAAGACACCCCACTGCGCTTTTGGAAAATAACTTTCTGAACTGCCAGGGCTGCTTCCTCTGATTTTGAAACGATAAACCGTCTGTTGTAGGTTTGTGCTGTTCCAGAACCCGGCTCCCAACCCATATGGTTGGAACGCATTTTCTCTTGCATCTCTTCACTCACATACTCGGTACTTTCATCCATCAGTTTCGAAAATAAATAGTTCCAGGTATGTCTGAACTTATGCCCAGTCAACTGGCTTAAACCTGAGTCAATGCCTCTGAGTCTGTAAATTATCTTATGGTATGAAGGAACAGACAAAGGATCGCCGCGTGTCTCTCCTTCTTTGTGCGTAATAAAAAGGTATCCATGCTTTTTCTTTTTGATGTTGGCTTTTCTTTCCCCTGTAATATAAGAATGGAGAAGTCTGGTAAGTTCGTCAGACATGGGTAAATTTCTTTCAAGCGTTTTTACGAGAGGCTGATTGACTCTTGTGTCCTCAATACTGTCAGCCCTCCTTCTTATGAAAAGCATTTGCGCCGCAAAATCAATATCTTCTACTCTCAGGTTCAATAACTCGCCACATCTTATTCCTAGCGAATGTAATATCATGACTATAAGCTGATTTCTTAGGCGAACTTTTTTGTCGAATGGATTGAATTCACATTGAGGATCAATAACTGAAAGAAGGATTACCAGGTCTTCTTCTTCAATTGTTTTATAGACATTGCCTTCTGAATTCCTGTATTTTATCTTCGGCCTTCTGGCTTTTATTTTTTTCACAAAGTAGGAAACTTTCCTGTAGCCATCGTCTATATTTTTGATAGTTAGCTGACACAACCATTCGAGATATTTTGCTATTGTCGTAAGCCGTATGTACTTTGTCGCACTGCATACTCCAGGATAATGTTCTTTGATATTAATCACTTTAGCAGTTCTCATCCTCTTCCCGACAAAATCCCGCAGAAGATCAATTTCATTATTATCTAGAAATCTGGCTGTTTGAATTCGCTCTTCAATGTCTATGTTGCGTAAAAAAAGAAACCGATAAAAAAGTGCGATACACCCAGCCTGAGTCTCAATTGTTTTTATCGATTCATTACTGTTTCTCAATTGTGTTGTAATAAATAGACATGGATAAAATACCGGAATACCTGTTTTCTTGTTTTTTATAATGCAATAGCGTTCACCATTTTTCATTTTAAACGTTTTAATGCCAAATCTTTCCATAAACTCTCCTTATTTTTCAGTTAGATTCTTTGCAAAACAGGTATAGGTTAAATATTCAAAAACAATGACCTACAATAATTTTGCAAAAATATTCTATTAATATACCGCTTAATAACTGTCAATAAAGGATGGCACTAAATATTCTTTCCAAATGTTAATAAGTTATATATTAGGCTCATTCTATTTACCTGATATCTTAAAAACACTCTGCGCAGCTTGATATAACTGACTTCGCATTATTACCGTAAAGAATTTTGCAAATTTTATATTATTTTGACGCTTAATTCTTTCCATTTTTATCGACAACTTTCACAGCATTCACTTTAAATAACACAACTTTTTAATTAGTCAATAGTTGCTTTAATTTTAAAAAATGCTTATATAGAAATAAAAACTAAGGAGAGTCTATGATCGATATTAAAAACAACCTTGAAATTATGTGGATATACTTTCCTGCAAATGAAAATGAAATCTTGCATGAACTACATGAATCATCTTCCTTCGAGTTCTACGAACGCTACCTATTGGAGTTATCAGCAAGGGAATTCATTGATTTCTTCCAATATTTATTAGACTACAAAATCGATAATAATCTTGATGATAAACATTCAATATCTCAACTCATCAGCTATGGCTTTGGTCAGAAATCTATTCTCGACCGAGAACCAAAATTCGAAAACTTCCAGTCTATTCAATCACGTGTTGCCGATCTTAGAAGCGAACATTTAACTCAAAGAATTAAAAATGAACAGAAAGGATTAGGTTCGAAGATTGAACCACTATCAGAAACTATAAAAAAGCAAGATAGGTTGTAATTCATTTATTTGAAGGGCCATGCATATGATACATGGCCCCATTCCTATCACTGCTAAATTAACCCTCTAAAAATACGATTTATTTAAAATAATTTCACAATTTAAAATCCTTGAATTCATGTTCAGATTTAAACAAAAGGATCATTTTGGCCAGATTCTCAACATCTTCTTTCTGCTTAAACAAAGTCATCCATATTGAAAAGACTGCGTACTGTAATTTAAACTCAAATTCAAAAATAGTAGATACTGCACCCTTTATATTTCCTGAGAGATATTCTCCCAACCAGAAAGCAATGCTTTTAGAAAATTCATCATTACACATGGCTGTAACTGCATCATGATCGAATTTTTTATCAAATGATTGTTTTTTCATAGACTTAAAATATTTATTAGTACTAATAAAATCGTTTAGCTTCATATTAAATTCCTCTTAAATGGTTTCGTTTCGTGATTTAGAAATTAACACCTCAATCCATTCATCAATCTCCCCCTCAATAAACGCCACCGCACGAGAGCCAATCTTGATAGGTTGAGGAAACTGCTTGTTCTTAATAAGCTTATAAATCCATGACTTGCTATAACCTGTTTTATTTATTACCGCACTTAAGCGAATGAGTTTTATATTTGAAATGTTCATGCTGACGCTCTCTCTTCTGTTTCGATGAGAGCTACATTACTAGGTGTAAGATTAGGAGGGTAAGTGTGGCTCGTGACAACGGAGCCACTGGAGGCTGGGTCAGTTGGAATCCGAGAGTTTCATGACGTCTGAAACTCTCATATTTTTAAGGTGGGGGTTTCGATTTATGAAGAAGTTGAATTGGCGAACGAAATCAATGGTTGCTGCTTTCATAGCCAGTGGTCTATCAGCGTCTTTGATATGGTAGTTAAGACGGATAACTGCCTCATCGTCTTCGTCTGTGTACAGCAGTCTGGAAAGCCGCTCGTCTGAAACGCGCAGGTCATACATCTTTGCCCATAAAAGAACATCGAGCATTGCGATGAGACGATAAGAGATAATCTTCTTGATTGTGCCGTAGCCGAAGCGCACAGCCCCTGACTCGTCAGCTTCAATCCCCTTCACGCGTCTCCATTGCGGAAGAGCTGACTTGATAGACTCTGCAATCTCATCGTCTGTACCACTGGCAAGGTCTATTTCTAAAAGGACGGTTCTCTCACATACCGCTGACATAACCGTAGATACATAGGCTTCATGGTGGGGAAGGTTTACGCAGTACTCGTCACTACCTTGCTCCCAGGAGAACAGATTGACCCGGAGACCCGTTACACTAAGTTGAGCAAGTCGGCTTATGTCTGTGATGAAGATATGCGGTGGGCTTTGAAGAGTTTGATCATCTTGCATGTAGTTAAGCTGCTCGGGATCGAAGAGGAAAGGCTTCCCATTGAAGATCTGTCTCATATACCCACCGAGGCCGATCTTTTCTTCTTCTGTGGGCCAGGGTTTAAAGAGCAAGGCCCTTGCCCACAGCTCATGATAGAGACAGTTAAGCGTGGTCTCTTCGAACTTTCTATAGCTAGAAATGTTCAGCCAGGATTTGACTGCTTTGGTATCTTCTGTTGACCAGTTTTTCAAAGCTAACTCCTTCACGATTTCTCCATGAAAAGAGTATAATCAACACTGTTCAATCAACGTTATAAAGCTGTTTTGAGGAAAGAAGCTTTTGTTGGTATCTTTGTTGGTACAAATGATTCTAAATCATATTTTTCGCTTAAAATAAGTCACTTAACTGTAAGTTCGATTCCTGCAGGGGACACCAGGCCTGCCCTGTACTTAACCCTGACATATCAATTAAAACTCCTGATAATCAACAACAAGCCATTACTGACGGCTATCCCCTTCGCCCTTTTTCCTCTCAGAATTAATCATCATTTGACGGCCCTGGCTATGTTCTTCAGACAAATCAATGAACACCAGTGAATGAGTTATGATTATTACCTGCCAGGTCTGGATTATTGGCTGGATGCCTGTGCTTCGAATATCTTTTTTATTTTAAAACATCCTGTTTTATTTCTGCATAACGGGTAATCAGTTGCTTCAGATGCATCTCCAGCTGAGCTCTGGCAGCTGCAGGCAAAGGTTCGCCTGCTGGATTTTGTGACAATACCCTTAGCTGCTCTTCAGCCGGTATGGATTGATTAAAGGACTGAAGAGCGGAAAAAACGACTGACTTCAGCTCACTGACCGTCATGTATTTTCCTTTCTGCCCATCCAGTTCGTTCAGCCTGTCACTCAGTTTTTGTAGTGTCGCCATTCCCTGAGACCAGCCATTCAGCTGTTCTGTTGGCAATGCGGCAGCATTAAGCTGTTGCTGCCACTGCTGGATTAGTGGCTTAGCCTGCTCCGGCCAAAGTACCCGAACCTGTTCCAGCAACTGTCGACTGTAGTCAATATTCCAGTCAGGAGGCAATTTATCCAGCCGGGCAAGCTGCTGCTGTGTTTGTGTTATTAAAACCTCTGGTAACAGAGCTTGCTGACGCAACTTATTTAGTTGTTCAGGCGTGAAAGGTGCAGGCAATGGAGCCAGTGAGGCTGCAAGCTGAGTCTGCAACGGGACTGGCCGGTGAAGAAACTGCCAGATCCATAGTGTGACTGTGCTTATCACCAGCATGGTACACATCCCGGCGACGAAGGATTTCCATTTTTTGACCACATCGGGCATAGCCGCCACTGCTTCTGCATTTGCCTGGTGTTCCGGTAGCGCCGCATACACCCACTTCACTACGCTTGCTGGCGTATCTTCAGGCGGACTACCAGCAAGGTCTCTCGTGGAGGTTGCCGCACAATTCATCGCGGTAGCAGGCAACCTGATACCTGGCGGAATGTTCGGCCCGGTGCTGGTTATGCCATCGCTGTTTTCCAGCCTGGCAGCACTGTTGTGCATCAGGATACGTAACGTATCGAGTTGGCTCAGATGCTTAAGCTCCAGGTCCTGCAGCACTCCCCCCAGAGCGGTAAGTAGTTGCTCCGCCCGATACAGCTGGCTGAGGTCGCTGTGATTTAGCGGGAGCGAGCGAATCAGTTGTTGTAAACGCTGACTCAGACTGCTGAGGATTTTGATGCGGGCATGGACAGGCTGCGGCCAGAGTGCGCCCCACTGATAGCTTATCAATGACTCGATTATCGCCAGTCCTTCATTGAGCCCGAATAAACCAGCCAGTTGCGTACGGGCCAGCGTGTACCAGGCCGCCGTCTGAAGCTCCACACCATTTTGTTCAAACAGTGAGAGACAGCGTTTTTCCACATGTTGCCAGTTCATATCCGGGCGAGCCGGATGTGTCAGCTTATTCAGTTCATCGCGCAGGATGGCATAATCCGGCAAGGTGCGCGGGTCACCACCGGTTTTGATTTTACGTGGGGGGATGTCATTCATGACCAGTTGTCCATTTTGACGCGTTCGGAAATATGGAGGATTAACGCTTATGCGGCTTCGCTTTCGGCATATTCAGAGAAACAGGTACTGCAATACCGGCAGTTATGGCAGAAGCGCCAGAATCAGACTAAAAAAGGTGCTTTCATCAAAACTCTGTCCGGGACAGGATAATGCACCCGGCGGAGTAAAGGACCAGTCACTGAAATGACCTGCCCGCATGAAAAGGCGCCCCACAGACGTCACACTGTCTTCTGCATGAAGGGTCACTTCCACGCATCCTGTTACGCCCTGAGCATAAAGGAACGCCGGCACAAATTTTACAGACCGGTTGTCGTAACGCAGAATGATGCCGGGAATATCAAAAGCCCCACCCTCAACCAGCAGATCGGTAACAGAAACAGTTAATATTTCCGCCTGAAGGCCGGTATCCAACATCCACGCGTCCATCTGCTCCTGAAGCTGCGCCATTCGTAGACGAAATTCTGCAATATCAGCCTGACACTTACCGACAGGCGAGGCCGGAGCGAGCTGTCTGGCCTGCAGTTTTTTGAGAAACTGTGATTTTACTGACATTGTGTTACCTGGCCTTACAGACGAGTTGTCGTGTCGAGATACTGCTGTTGCTTCAGGTGTCGCAGAAGAACCCGCCCTTCTGGCATAAACTCTGTACCGTAGCGTACGAGGCCAATCCCCTTAAGCTCAGCATCAGTGGCATAACGCAACTCGCCGGGGACGTTCTGCTCCAGCAGGACGACAGTAATTTTTTTCAGACGCGGCTCATATTTGAGCAGGACAGCAGACAGGGTGCCCATCAGCTCATGGGCGGTACCCGGCATGCCCTGCAGTATTTTCGTCATATCGGGCAAACCATAGTCCGGCAGATGCGCCAGCGTTCCCGCACGGCTGTTGAGGATACGCTGCATATTGTCTAGCACGGACAGGATGACCTGATTCTCTTCACTAACCTGCTGAAGGTCGAGATCACCGACAAAATTACCGTAAAGCATCTCGCATAATGAGGGCGAATTGCGCGACATGCTCAACTCCTCTCAATCAGAGTGATTGCAAACACGTTGCCGCCATCATCTCTTTCCAGTAGCGACCAACGGGCCGGATGCTTCTGGCCATGCTTTTCTTCAAACTTCGGTATAATCTGCCCGGTGTGGATTCGAATATATTGCGTTGTGCCGTTAACGATAGTTGCCCAGCGGCCATCGAGTGGTGCAAAAGCGCCGCTCCAGCAGGTAATACGTTCCCTTTCTTCATGCGAGAGTTCAATTTCACGCAGCGGCCAGTTATAAAGTTCTCCCGGTTTCCCCTCCGGAAAAAAACCACCTGGCGGCACATCGATATATTTACCTTCAACACGACGGATCAGCGTCCAGCCTGTTTTGGCCCACTCAGACTCTTTCCAGCTATAATCAGGCTTTCCATCGATTCCAACATAATCACTTCGTTCAATCCCCATGTTTGCCTCTGGAGGAAGATCATAGCTAGCTGGGATAAAACAGGCTGGAGCAAAATCTATGTCTGGTAAATATATACCCGTTTGGACTGGTTTTTCGTCTGCTTCTATACGAATTGAATGGTCAAGTTCATAGCGAGAGATCTCAGCAGGCAATGGGTTAGCGCTGATAATACTTTTAGCGCGATAAGTCAGACGCCCTTCTTCCCAACCGCCACAAATTGTGGTTGATTGTTGTTGATCTAATTTGGATGCAATTCCTTGAAGTTCAGATATCGTTTCGACTTCTTGTTTCGTCATCCAGCCATCCCAGCATTCTGTAATGCCCTTACCAATATTGCTCATGGCATGACCGATGTTAAATGCCTGGATATCATTATGGATGCGTAGAGCATACGCCCGCATATACCGTTCTTTCATTGGACGAATGTTGGGTAGTACCCTGTTTCCCCACACCATATCAGTCTGTTGCCAGTGCGGAAGTTTACGGTTATTTAACGGCATTTCCCGCAGATAACGGGCAAAAGCGGCTTCATGAGCGTTAATGTAGGCAATAATTGCATCGCGGGTTGCAGCGTAATGTTCAGGCGGAATAAACTTCTCCAGCAGATAACATTCCTGAGGATGCTGAACAGCCATTATTTTTAATCCTTTGGTTCATACCAGTTATGGGTGTTTTTCAGTTTGGGAAGGCACGATAGGGATAAGCCGGGTCATTCGCGGCATCACCGTAGCCCCAGCCCGTATTCTGCCGTGGCCCGGTGTACTATTTTTAGTTGTGACGGATCAAGCACTATCTGCGCTCCACCTTCCAGTGTGAACTCTGGGGTATTTTCATTTATCTGCGTACCCGCCCGGCCTTCCCAGACTTTCAGCGGCTGGCCGGGAGGAATGGAATAGGTGACGAATTCTCCGTTTTCATTCCAACTCTTCCACACAGCAAATCGCCGCCGCCATCAAATGCAATCCCCACTTCCGTGCCGTCGATGAGCGGCGTGTGTCAGCCATACGTTTCACCGGCATACGGTTTTGCCTGGCGTATCCACAGGTAGCTGTAACCGGGCTCTGCGTCTTTACGGCTGAAGTCCAGCTTCACCCGGTAGCGGCCCGTTTCATCGAGATGCGCGTACGGCGCATTCTGTTCATTGCTCTCCACGCGGGCCGTCAGTGTCCCGGCGATACACAGGCGCGGTGTGGGCTCAGGGCGATAACAGAATTGCTCGCTGTAAGGCATGCCCAATACCGAGACATGCAGGCGGGTGTCGCGGACCGCGCGGAAGGTGACAAGCGTGATGACCGTCCCTTCTTTGAGCTCCGGTACCTCACTGTCGCCGGTTTCCGGCACCATCCCCGGCGTCAGGTGACTGGCATTGCTGAACAGATGCAGGCGGATGGCAATATTGAGGGCGTGCTCATGCTGAATGTGGGCGTAAAAGACCCGACTCTCAGTCTCCGGCTCAGAGGTAGTGTCATCTCCGGCATCGCGGTAAGGTGCCAGATTGCGGGAGTGTTCACACCTGTCCGGAACCAGATACCAGATGATTAAACTTCAGGCTTTTCCAGTGAACGAATAACCAGAAAATCCTGGGAGATGCCAACATCTTTTCCCGTTGCTTGTCTGTTATGAATAAACCAGGCATACATATCTGAGGGCGCGTTATCTTCTGGGAAAGGTTGAGGCTGACCAAGATAAGCTGCATGCGCATAATCGAGAAAACGTCTCGCACGCCTCAATGCAGGCCTATAAATATCAGGCACGATTTGGATACGCTTATCATTGGGATCATTCTCCATACTGTTCTTCATTCTTATTGCGGCGTCATGGACATCGTCCAGCCATCCCCAATTTTTATGCAACACATCAAGTTCATTCTGGTAGTGCCTTGAAGTTTCTTCTGCCTGAGATGATATTCCCAACAGCCCGACAGAAGCACCAGCAGAGACTAAAATATCGCCGCGTTGTTTTTCATACTTCATGCACTCACAGCGGTATTGATAGTATTGTCGCCCAAGCCACTCAATATAGCTGTCCAGATGACGGTTCTGCGCTCCGATACTGACGGCGTTAAAAGGAACTGCTTGCTGATACAGCTTTGTCCATTGAGCGACAGACTTGTTCTTAACCTTATCCTGCATGATGAAATAGGCAGCAACATCAGTATCCGTCTGATCTAGTGTTTGTAAATCTGGAAATGGAACACCAGCCATCGTCGCGGTCCGGTACATCCGGTGAAGGGCAACTCGACAAAGTTCTGCACTCGGTTTTTGTTCATTTGGCTTCAGACCTCCCCCTACATCCTCCGCGCAACCGGGTAACAGCGCTTCCTTATGTTTATTATTACTTCCACCAAGACAATAGACGCTACGCCATGGTCGGTTTTCATGGGCTGCGACCAGATGCAGTGCACTTTTAACCATATCCGGCAATGCGGATTCCTGATCAACAGACTTATCGCCCATCAGCACGCTAATGCCTTTTACTGGCCCACCAAAAGTAGAAATAAACCAATCCACGCCATTATTATTGCTTGCGGGAGTATGACGGGCACAATCAAACAAGCCTGTAAAAACAATCTCTACTGGGATACCCTGGTATCTATGTTTATCACCCTGCTTCTGACAAATATCATCACGCAGCGTATCAATAAATTTACGTGCAAGAGTTGCTCCGACATCGTATCCAAAGAGTGAAATAGAGATTAGTTTGATCGGTACAGGGCTATTGGTTTTGGCTTGTTCAAAAACCCGCTTAAAGCGTAATTTAGCCGAATTTATTCGCGTATCGACAGCGGTGACTAACATATCTGCAATAGCGGAATTATCACGCAACCAAGGGGTTGCCTCGATACCTGATTTCTTTGTGGCGTTTTTAGCCACATCGCCCACCAGCGATTTCCATTCCGAAGGATTTATCAGTTTTTTCCCTGAGTCCTTTAAAACCTCCCACCAGTTACCACCTTTCAAATAATCCAAGCCAGCATCTTTCACCATTTCTTTCGGTTGATCTTTCAAATCACCCAGTGCAGATCCTTGTGCACTGTCCATAATGGTATGCAGTTTCTCAATCAGTTCTTCATTGAATGGTGTACCGAGACCTGATAGATAAAATTTATCATAACTCACATCAGGCATGTTTTCCTGAGGACCAGGGAATACCCTGAAGAGTTTAGCTACATTAGTGAGACGTTGCTCCGATGCATCTTGCAGAATATTTCGATGGATCCCATCAAAAAAGAAACCTACATGCCAAACACGTGAATAGTTTCCCAGCCCGGCATCATCAGCTTGCTGCGCACGACTGGCAGCCGCAACAATACTTTCGATATCCATCAATTTTGCCTCTGCTTTGCAGTCTTACCTGGAGTATCAGGACCTTTTTCATAAGGCGACCAGGCATTATCGCTCCAGCCCAGTAAAACCTTATCCCCGGGCAAAAAGTGAACATGCAAATCATTTTCTCCCCACTTTCGTTCTGGTAAAGGCATTTCAACACGGCGAGTTTCTTTGCGAAGTCCCGCATCGTACTGCGCCCGCGTGGTGCTTAATGTCCATATTATTTCTGCTCTTTTCCCACTGATATTACCGCAACAAGTAGCTGCACCACCGCCACCTGAGAAAGGATTTTTTTTATATGCAGACGCATTTGGTCCCGCCACTCCGTTAACACTGAATCCCAAAATGGGTCTGTCAATTTCACTGTGGATAATTAGCGTTACTCCTCCAGTCGGTGGCCCCCAGATGGATGCCCAGATTAACCAGCCACCGTATGTCAGAACCACTGCCAACAAACTGCCCCAGATCCATTTTCCCCAGCGGGCATAACCTTTATTAATGGCTTTATCCATTACCTCCAAAGCATTAAAGAAAGTCATTTACGGCCTCCTGAATCCGAATAAAAAAAATAACGTATAAATATTCCCTTACCCTTTTTGATTTCTCCAGATAAGGTATGCATACGCACATCAGAAAAATAGGATGAATAAATGCCACTATTATTTTCTTGAGAAAAATACCATCTCCATAGTATCCGTAGCTGGAATCATAGCCTAAAGCGTGAAACCACAACAAACTGGCACAGCCCACAATCGAATCTAATACAATTGAATAAACAAAAAATCTGTAGCAACTCATGAAAATAGATTTCTTTCTAAAAAACGCAATAAGCGCTAAAATGATTATCAGAATGGAAACTACACTAACAATACAGGACAATATTAAAAACAGTTTTTCTGATGTGTGCCGGAGTCGAAAATATAGTTCGGAGCGAAAAAAAGAACCAATAATGAAACCCCATATACTTTAGCCATGATAATCAAGTGAAATGCGATAAGCACCAATCATCCACTCAGGCTCGCGGTTACACTCTCTTTATTGAGAACGATTTTTTATCAGTAACTGTTTGCTTCCGTTCGATATCCATACTTCTCATTCCTTATATTTAATTTTCTGAGGAGATATTTATCACTATATCTGAGAGTGATTTAGCTCCCTGAATAACATTGGATAATTGTTCCCTTAACATCTCTGATTCCAATATATCTTTTCTCCCGTTCAGGTAACAAAGTGCATAAAGCCCCCGATCTTCGATGCGGCTTAATCCTACGCGTTCAGCTTTATTCAGAGCCTTTACGACCATCAGTCGCTGAGCACATGGTGGGAATGCTTTGCTGGTCGGCATTTTTTGCCATTCTTTTAGAATACTGGCCACTTCGGCTTTATCCGTAATCTGCTGCCAGGTCGCTTTATCAAGCCTGATAATATGTTTAGTGGGCTTATCTACTTCAGAGGGTTTTATGGTAAGCGCCTGCCACTGCCTTTCTCCGGGGAACCACCACTGCGTGATGTCATTGAACAGAAACGCATGCCAGTCACAGCCAGCACGCTGCGCCAGCATTTTCATGACATGGCTGGCATAAAAGCGCGTCAACTCTGTGGACCCATCAGGCTGCACAATGGTGCAACCGTGGGATAGCTGCAGTGCCAGCAAAGACGGAAAGCGTGTGGAAACAATAACAGCAGCACATCCCGGTACTGTCGACAGCCATCCAGGTAGCTGCTCTGCACTCTCAATTTCCAACAACCAGGGACCATAGTTCTGAAACTCAGTCAATTGAGGATGGACATACAAAGAATGCAGCCTGTCTTTATACTGCTCTTTAAAAGCCAGAAAATCGGCTTGCGGCTGCGCACCCGCTTCAAACAGAAGGCAGATATTCTCGTCTGGACTGCAGGATAACGTTGTAATGAGTTCTGTACTGTCCATTGTTATGCTCCCTGCACTATCGCATCATTGGCCTGAATAGCTTTAAGCAGACACGGAATACAAATTTTGTTTTCAATCGGCGGGAATAGCCCAGGCATCTCAACAGGTTTATTAACCGGGCGCAGCTTCTGCGTACGCTTGATATTACGGGTGTAGGTGTGCGGCGTACCGTACTCAATCCCTCCCGCCTCAATCCTGACGTAGCTGCCCCCGCCAATCAGTGTCACCCTCTTTTTACCGGCAAACAGGATGTCGCTCATGCTGCTAATGCTGAGTTTCTGCGCTGCACTCAGGTGCAGGGCGCCGTTCTGTGCCTGCACCTGTACAGGTCCCTGGTCGGAAATCAGGCTTAGCTTACCGCTCTGTGCAAACAATCCGAGGGTCTGTCCTGCCAGCATTGCTGTATTGCCCAGCGAACCGGTACTGATAACCCCACCAGCATTGATGGCGATATTGTTGGTAGCGGTCAGTTGCAGGTGTTCACCGCTGGTAAACACCATCCCTTCAGGGGCGGTGAAGTGAACCACCTCGTTCAGTGGCTTCAGGCGTTCATTAAACATGGCTATCTGACTGGCCACATCCGCTTCCAGCGCCAGCGCTTGTCGCTCTGCATCCGCCAGCAGGCCCAGCCGTTGACGGCCCATATCAATTTCTCGCAGAGCTTCTTCCATGCTCAGCACATCGCCTTCAGCTTTAGTCTGACCCGTCGCCGTCACCAGCAGCCCTTTTGCCACACGGATAACCCCGAACTCATCGGTGCGCAGCTCAAAGCCGGTACCCCGTAGCGCGTTCTCCGCGTCCACGATGTGGCCCTGGGTCAGTGCCGTGGCCCCGAACGGCGTGCTGAGTGCGATATGCTCATTCTGGCGCTGGTCTTCCATCCGCAGTTCGTTCTGACCTGCGGTACGAAGGATGTTCTGGGTGCGGTTATCCCGGGTGACCACATCCGGATGTTCGGAATCATGAAAGGCATGGGCGATGTACGGCCGGTCGGGGTCGCCGCCATCAAAGGCAATCCCCACTTCCGTGCCGTCGATGAGCGGCGTGTGCCAGCCATACGTTTCACCGGCATACAGTTTCGCCTGACGTATCCACAGGAAGCTGTAACCGGGCTCTGCGTCTTCACGGCTGAAGTCCAGCTTCACCCGGTAGCGGCCCGTTTCATCGAGATGCGCATAGGGCGCATTTTTCTCATCGCTCTCGACGCGGGCCGTCAGTGTCCCGGCAATCAGCGGCCGCGGTACCGGTTCTGGTCTGAAGCAGAACTGCTCACTGTAGGGCATTCCCCACACCGAGACATGCAGACGGGAGTCACGGGCCGCGCGGAAGGTGGCGAGCGTGATGACCATGCCTTCTTTCAGCTCCGGCACGTCACTGTCGCCGGTCTCCAGCACCATCCCCGGCGTCAGGTGACTGGCATTACTGAACAGGTGCAGGCGAATCGCGTTGTTGAGGGCGTGTTCATGCTGAATGTGGGTGTAAAAGGCTCCGCTTTCGGTTTCCGGCTCCGAGGTAGTGTCATCCCCCACTTCACGGTACGGGACCAGGTAGCGGTAGTGTTCACCGGTGGTGGCCGCTTCACTTCTGACACTGACGGTCGCATCCATCGGCGTGCCGGCCGTGCGGTAGTTGTAATCCCGGGTGGCCACACTGCCTGTGACCGTGTGGTGCAAGACCCGCGCATCCCATACTGCTTCGATCGCGCCGTCATACAGCGCCGACGGCTCGCGATACGGAAGCTGTACATTAAACTCATAGTGCAGCTGGCTGTCAGCCAGGGTCACCGTATCCAGCCCGGTGGTGGTGTTGACCCCGGTGCGGAACCAGATACCGTCTTCAGCGAGGATGCGCTGGATAAATTGCAGGTCGGTCTCCCGCCACTGGGTAATCAGTTCCCGTACAGGATAGGTCCGTTCCAGGCGGAACTCAAAATCCTCCCCTTCCAGCCCGTGGCTGCGCAGGATCTGCTCCACCAGTTCCGGCACCGAAACATTCTGCCAGACCGCACAGCGGCGGGTGTGGCTGAGCAGTGCCAGGCGCGAAGAGAGCGTCACGGCTAAATGCATCTGGTCCACAGTCTCTTTGAGAATCTCAAAGCCGGTGATGATGCCCTGTACCACACGGCCAGAGAGCATACTGAGCGTGGCATACTTCAGCATCGTATCCTGTCGGGTAATGCCTTTCTGTGGTGTGGTGAACTCAATCCGCCATTCGAACGGAGCATTCAGCGCTTCGCGCCCGTGGAAGTTCAGCACATCCGTCTTCAGGATGCTGTCGTTAATCTCAAGACGATAGCGGGTCTGCCCGTCAAACAGCGCCAGCCAGTTATCCAGGGTTATGTCCATGTACTTACTCCTTCACCGGGACCAGGGTCAGCCCGGTGCTGTTGAGCTGGATGGTGCGCGGCTTGTCCGGGTCGAGGTCGTCGCGGCTCAGCACCAGTTTCCAGGTGTTGTTACGGATATCCGGGCGATTAAACAGCCCCACCACCGCCACGAATTTCGCCTCCTCATTCATCGGGATATTGAGGGTCACGCTGCCTTTGGGCATTACCAGCAGCGACTTGCTGCCCACTATGTCTTCTTTCAGCGTGGTGTCCGCATCGCGCAGCAGTTTCTGGTAGTCGGCGGCGTCCACCTTCTGGCGGTCCCGGAGCTGGTAAACCTGCACCATGGTGGCCAGCGGCGTCTGGCTTTCATCGGCGTTGATGGCCGCACGGGGCTCAAAATCGAGATGCAGCACCTTTATTTTTTTGTAGAAGATGGCTTTGGTAGCGCTGACCGTGCCATCCGACACGGCCTGAGTCAGGCCACATGCGGTCAACAGGGAACAGAGCAGCATCAGTGCGGCACTGCGCGACAGGGAAGCGAAAGTCATTCAGGAAGTCCTTTTCAGCGTTCAGAAACAGAGGCATGTTGAATGTGTTGTATTTAGGAATATCAGTCGAAACGATAGCCACTGGGCTCTGTCGGCCGCAGAGTCTTACAGGTGAGCCCCTCATAGGTGCCAAGGCTCACGGTCAGGTGCGTGCGGGTCGCGGGACAGTCCCGCTTCAGGCCCAGCACGCCTGTACGACTTAGTTGTACCCGGTGTGTTTTGCCCAGACGGGGTTCAGGCAGACAGGTCACCGGCACTGTGAGGCGAAGGCGTACATCGGAGCGATAACCCATGTACACCCGCAGCAGAACTATCAGGTCGGTGTGTATCTGGCCACCGGGCAGCCAGCCCTGCGCCTCGTCCGGGTTGTCGGTCGCCAGCATCAGCAGGATACGGCTACAGGCCTCTTTGCCGGTCCTGCCGAGCGTGGCACGCTGTGACAGCGACACGCGGTTGGCTTTGCCGAGTCCACTGCGGTTCTCCACGGGGACTTTCACCGGGTCCGGGCCGATAACCGTGGCACGGGTTTCCGGGGCCAGCAGGCTCAAGAGCTGGCGGATGCCTTCGGCGTTTCGGGTTGGCAGCCGCATGGTCCCCAGTAGCGCCAGGAAGCGGGAGACCGGCGTGGCAATCTGCTCCGCCGTACCCGGGATGCCAAGACCGACCAGTCCCAGCAGGCACTGAGAAGTGTCATCCACGCCGCCGGCTTTGAAGGTTGCCGGATAAGCGTATTTGCGCCAGATACGGTAGTACTGAGTGTGGATACGGTGGCTGAAGATATCGAGAAACGCGGTGGTGGCTTCATATCCTTCCCGACGCTGCGCAATATCATCGAGGTACGCCGTCGGTAGCGGGGAGTCCACACCGTACATTCCGAGGAAGGTGGTGCGCACAGTTGGCGACAGGTCCGGGTGGTCTTCATCGGTTTCGACCGTCTTCAGCTCGCTGACCGGGAAACCCATGCCCGGCCACGGGCGAAAACGCACCGGGTCGGCAGAGAGTTTTTCGGTACTGCCGAGCTTCGGCGCATCCGGATTTTCCTGCTCCAGCAACTGACAGAAGCGGTAGAAATTAACCCGCCAGATGTCGTCGGCAAGCCGCTCCGTCAGCCCGGAATGTGCTGGCTGTGATTCTCTTTCCATCGCAGTCGTTTCCCTGTGGGTTGCAGTACCAGTGTGAGCTGATTAAAGAGGTGGACATCAGCATAGAGAGCAAAGAAGCGGTGCAGCATTTCTCCGAACAGGGTGACATCGCCCTCTCCGGCAAAATTATCGGCATTGAGGGTGATTTCAATGTCCACCCCGCGCAGCATAAAACCCTTCTCAAAGCGGCGGATGAGGGTGTGCTTCACCGCCACAATCGCCTCCAGGCGACGGCGGTTCATCTCATCATCGGTCCAGTCGTACAGTGCCAGGGTGCCGCGCAGCACTTCCGGGTTATCCATCATGCTGAGGAAACTGGAGCCCAGGTGGCTCATCACCCGCCAGTGGAAGCGGTCATTTGCCGGTGGATAGAGCGGCAGGGTCGGTACCTTCACGTTCATGACACGAACCGGCACCTTGCCCGCCTTCACCACTCTGTCCAGCAGCGTGCTCTCGAGTGACCGGCGCGGCAGCTGTCCGTTAGTACCGGTAATACGGATTGAGAGCGATTCCGGGGCCTGCGACAGCTGCTCCAGTTCGAAGGATTTACCGCCAAGGATAAGCCACGTGTCATACAGGCCCGAGGGTCCGCGCTTCACGCGGGTATGGAAGTAACGCTCCGGCGCGTCATGGCGCATCATACCGCCGCGGTGGCGGAAGCTGGTGAACGGTACGTAGGGATGTTTGCCATTCTTCACCGCGCCGTGAATGGAATCCACACTGTAGATTTCCGTATGCCCGTCCTGCACGCGCATCGGGCGCAGCAGGTATTCGTTCTGCAGCGGGTCAGGCGTCAGCGGATCCGCTTCCAGTGAGAACAGGTTAATGACCGGCGCACAGTGCAGGCGGAAATTATCGGTCTCAAACGGCATGTCTGTCGGCCAGCCGCCATCGAGCACGATATCGGTCTCAAACCAGGTGGTTTTCTGACTCAGGCCTGCCAGCTCCAGGCCTCTGAGCTCCAAGAACATAAACTTCTCACGGAAGCTGAAATACTCTAGCAGCAGCTGGTAGCCACTGAATGCCGAGTCGCCTTTCGGCCACAGGCGGTCATTGTCATCAAAACCCATCGCTTTACACCAGCCCTCAAAACGCACCCGCTCGGTGCGAGTTTCAGCATGGCGGATATACATCGCGTGCACCCGACGGGTCAGCGCCAGATGCAGGGCAGACGCAACCGGGCTGTCAGCATCAAGGTAAATGGCCACCTTATCGATCCCGGCTTTCGACCAGTCCACCTTGTCCGGGCACTCAAAGCGCAGACGAATGGCGGCACGTCCATCGGGTTCAGTCTGCAGGCGCGCCTCACTCAAATGCAGCGGCTGCAGCGATACGTCACGGGTGGTGCGATACTGACAGACCGTATTATCGGGACCGACCGGGCGTGACAGCACGGAGAAGCCGTTTTCCAGCACTTCCATTTTACGCAGCTGACGCCAGTCCGGTGTGAACGCCACAACGGAGAGCGACGGTATGGTGCGCATGTAATGCGGCCACAGCAGACTGACCAGCCCTTCGGTCAGTTCCGGCAGGTCATCATCGAGCTTTTCACGCAGACGGCCCATCAGGAAGGCAAAACCCTCAAACAAACGCTCCACATAAGGGTCGTGCGCCCCGGTTTTGTCCAGATTGAGCATGGCAGCCCGGTCCGGGTGAGCACGGGCAAATTCTTTACCGGCTTCGCGCAGGTAACGCATCTCGGCTTCGTAATATCGCAGGGTTAAATCATCCATGCAGGGCGATCCTGAGTGTAGAAATCATTAAAAAGAAAAGAGACGTCATCAGTACAATGACCAGTAAATGCAGAAATTACCCACACAGCACCATCGCACGCGCCGGATCGAGCGCAATCAGCCCTGCCAAAAGTGTATCCATTACCGGGGTGAGTCGGGCTTTGTCACTTTCGCTGCGCCCGGCTTTCAGGCGCAACAGCCGAAGACGGCGGGCAAGCACGTCAAACAACAATCCAGGCTCCCAGTCACTGAGGGTCAGCTGCGGTGCACTGGCGGTGAGTTCACCGAGCAGGTGCAGGGCAAGCTCGTTGCGGCCGTACTGCTCTGCCACCCGCGCCATGAGTAAACGAATTAACCAGCGGCTCCGGGGTGAGGCCATGTCCGGACGATTCTGAAGCCAGGTCAGCGCTGCCTCCGGGCCATCGCGGTCACCTTTTTCCATCGCTTCCGCTTCCAGCGCAAATATGTCATCCGTCTGGCCTCCATTTGCCACCGCAGGCGCATCTGCAAACCCGGGCATGTCATCGTTGACCTTTTCGGCTATCCAGTTCAGTGTCACCTCATCGGCCAGCGGCGTGCCATCGTTCCAGGCAAGCGTCTCCAGGCCTGGCAGGCGTTTCAGTAACAGCCTCAGGTCGCTGAGTATGTACTCCGCCCAGTGCTCCCACGGCCCACCAGCCCGGCTCAGCCCCTGCCACAGATACCACTGCAAATCGAGCCAGAATCGGTTACCGCCCTCAGAGAACATCACATCCACCTGCTCAACCAGTTCAGTCCAGCTCTGCTGCAGGTACAGACGTTTAAGCTGAGCGCGGTAGTCAGCCTTCGGAGACAGCAAACGCGTCCTGCCGCTCGCATCCAGCGTCGGCAGCTGCGTCACCAGGTCCCAGCGGGCGGCCTTCATCATCCTGTGAGCGGCAAGCCAGCCCTGCGGCTGCTCAACCACCCAGCCGGACAGCACCCGCAGCTGACGGACCAGTTCCACTTCCGATTTGACAGCCACGGTTTCGGGTACAGCAGTGCCTGACGTCGGTGTGCAGTGGGTGCTTTCACCTGAGCCGTCCGGTCCTGATGAAGCCACCGGTGTATCCAGCCCGCCGCTACCAGCCAGGCGGGTTTCCAGCCTGCGCAGCAAACCGGCAAAGTCAGGGCGTTCCGCCTCCGGCAGCTGTTCCAGGGCCGTTTCCAGCAAACACAGCGCGGCTGCTGTTCTGGCTGTCTCCTCACGCATCACGTCCGGCCAGCGCGAGAATGTATCGAGCACTTTCTCACTGTTCAACCAGTCGAGTGCGGCCAGTCTTGCGGTGCTGCGCTGTGGGTGACAGTGCTGCCCCGCCTGCTTCAGCATGGCTGCCAGCAGCATGATGCCATCCGTCAGCCCGGTATCGCCATCGCGCTGCAGACGGGCAAAGACATACCAGGTGACCACACGGATATCACGGGCCTGGTGGGTCAGAATACTTTCCGCAAGGCGGCAAAGCGTATCGGTATCGGTACCGGAGAGTTTGTTGATTTCCTCACGCATCAGCTGGAAATCATCCTCATAGGTCGGGTCATCCCCGGCCCCATTACCAGTCGGGAGTGGTGTCAGCCACGGCGACCACAGAGAGAGGCTTTCCCGGCTCTTAGCGAGCAATGTGGTACGCTGGCCCGCATTCGGAAGACACAGGGTCAGGAGCGTTTCTGCTGTCGCCATTTATTCGTCTCCGGAAAGGGTGAGTGAGCTATCAGTCGCGCCCACGGAAAAAATAGTCTGCGGCAGGCTGAAGCCCTGCAGTTTGAGCAGTGCCAGTGGCCCGTCACCGAGCTCACTGCGCATGATGAATTTCAGCGGATTGCCGTCCGGAGTGATCCACACCAGTTGTGTCCGGCTGCTGTCGAGCGGTGTGATAAGCGCCTTATCCAGCAGACGGATAAAGCCCCAGTTTCCCTGATTACTGGCATACAGGCGCATTTCTGTATTGACTGAGCGCCAGCTCAGATCCACACCGGGGTAATACGTATTGCCCGGCCAGGTGAAGCTCTGCCAGCTTTCCATCTGGTTGAAGTAATCCAGTTTCTGACCATCGAGCGTCAGCTGGATGCGGGCCACATCGCGTGACGGTCGGACCATCAGTTCGAAATGCACGCCGGCATCGCCCTGGGCAAAGACGATATCGGAGATATCGGCAAGCTTGTTGATGGCGGCAAGAAACGCCGGACTGATGCTCATTCCCTGACTGGCAGCCGGATCCACCACCCAGTGGCTGCCGTCCTGATGCAGCATGCCGCCGAGGTTGGTTTTGATAAATGTAGCGATACGCCCGGAATCGCTTCGCAGGAACTGAGTGAGCAGTGGCAGTGAGGCATCGCTGCCGGTGGCCTTAAATGGATAGCGTCCGGCAAAGGCGGTATTCCACTGCGAGACAATAGTGCTCTGCCAGCGGGCATTCAGGCTGCCTGCCGCCGGGGCCAGCACCTGACGCCAGGCCAGGTCGAGCGGCTGCACAAACAGCGCCTGCCCGAAGCCATTCCACTCCTGACCGAGGCTTGCTGCCACCAGAGAGCCATAGTCACGGGTGTCGGTCAGATCGATGGCTTTTCCCTGGAAGACTGTCTGAGCCAGCATCTGCGCCATCGCCTGCGGATCAGGGGCGCTGGTCACCTGCTGTAGCTTGAGACGCACCTGGGTCACACGGGCAAGCCAGGACTGGAAGCTAAGGTTACCGTTCGAGCCGGTACCGTCCTTGCCGGCCATCAGGCCCGTAAGCGGACCAAACACGCCGTCCAGCGGCCCTTTTGGTCCCTGTGCCTGCTCAATAAACTGTTTTGCCTTCTTCTTACGTCCCACCAGTTTTTTTGCCGAATCCACCAGGGAATCAGCAAGGGCCACCCCTTTGGCACCGGTCTGTCCCTGCCAGGCAAGCGTATTCATGAGCGCCACCAGAGGTGACTGACGTACATCCGCCAGCAGATTCAGCTGTGCAATAGCCTCCGAAAGCGACGCAGCTTCGTGCCACTGAGTGCTGTTGGCCATATTGAGCCAGGCGTTACCAAAATCGGTGAAATAGCGTTCTGTCAGGCGCTCTTTAAGCGCTTCCGGTGACACATCACTGCCTGGCTGATGGGTTTTATCAGTGAGCACCCAGTCGATTTCATCGCGGCGGGTCTTCACTACTTCATCAATCGCGTCTTCAACCTGCTCTTCCCACGCCTGACGGGTGAACATCCCCGGCACCACTTCTTCCGAGGAGAACAGGGTTGACGCATCCGTATCGCCGGTCATATCCGCCAGGGTTAAATCCGGCCAGTTTCGGGCAATGCGCCCGAGCATTTCCTGATACAGACCGGATTCGGCATTACGCTGACCAATCTGTTTGAGCAGGATCTGACGTACTGTGCCCACCAGTTCGCGGTCAGGAGAGATTTTCCACTCCGGGTGTTCCGGTAAGTTCTGCGCCCAGAAGCCGAGCAGCTTCGGCGCCTGGGTCTGCCACACGTTGTCAGGCACGCCGTTGCGGTGCGGCCAGGCCTTCAGCATGTTAGCGGCAAGCCAGTTCGCGTCCGCTTTATCGGGGCGACCCAGCATCAGGTAACCTTTGAGCAGACTGTAAGTCTTCTGGGTGGCAGAGGTACGTGCATCGCTTGCCGGTGGCAGTTGTACAAAAGCATTTAACTGACGATGAAGTTCATCGGCCAGTGCGTCGCGCATCAGTTGCTGGTTGTTTCGGGCATACAGTGGCCAGAGCATCTTCAGCGTGTCGCTGTCCTGGTTCAGGCCAAAGCGTGTGTACCACGGCGCACCGTGTACTTCGCGGTTCTGCAGGCGGGCAATAGTCTGTTGCAGCGCCAGCTGGTTACGCAGACGTTCAGGCAAAGGCTGTTTTGTGTCAGCGGCAACACGGGCGGTATTCTGCGCCAGCCAGATTTGGGCGCGGTTAACGGAAAGCGACAGCAGTGTGCCCGCCCCCCAGAGCAGAACCACTCCCAGCAGCACCAGGCGCAGCACCTTTTGCCAGTGGAAGCCGATTTTACGGGCATGCACCTGCAGGCTGTCATTCTCAAGTTCCAGCCAGACTGCCGGTGACAGGCGCGCATGCGGTACTGTTTCGGTTCCCGGCAACGCCGGGCTGAACATCACTCCGCGCAGACGATACGGGGCCGGCCCTGACATCAGCGTGGTCAGCAACGGCACCAGAGAGCGTCGTAACGAGCCGCGCAGGGCTTTTGACAGGCTCAGCAGCCAGTGGTGCTGTGAATTCTCAAGCAGCGCTGCTATGCCGGGCGTCTGCAATTCGGAAGACAGAGTGGTGAGTGTCTCGCGGGTCTCTTCCGTTGTTGCGCCAGAACCAAATAACGCGCCGGTTGGGGGCACACCTTCCCCGTCATGGGCCCAGTTGCCTTCCCGGACAAGCAACAGCCAGACCGGCTGTTGCCAGTCCAGCAATGTATCGGTCTTCTGGCGCACACGCACTAGTGTGTCCTGCTTCGCCGTATCGGGCAGTGCAGCCGCGTTCATCACCTGCACCACGCCATCCAGCGGACGATGTGGTCGCACCGCTTTCAGGACGGACAGGAACTCATCATCCGGCACGCTTTCCGCAAGACCGCCGTAAATAAGCACAATCCCGTTACTTTCCTGCCAGTGATCGCGCTTAAGACACGGCACCACTTTTTCGATATCGCTGTCGGTACCCTGTACCAGTAGCAGGCGCACTTTAGCTTCCCAGCGACGGCGGTAGCGCAGACGCAGGTGATCAATCAGAGGCCCGGCACTGAAACTGTTCTCAGCGCGTTCTTTTTCATCAACGAAGGTGTTTGCGGCGTTATCTTCAGGGGCGTTATTGGTATTGTGTTTATTGCGCCCCCATGTCCGGCGTGCTCCCTTCCTGCCTGAATAGAAAAAAATCTTTTCCAGTCCCCAAATCAGGGCCAGCAACACGACGCTGACAATCGCGCAGATCGTCACAATCCGTTCAACAGGGTATGGACCGAGCCCCAGACTGGCAGCAATGAAATTACCGCCCGTTGTCAGAGCGAAGACAATGATCACAGAGACAAAAATCATCGCCAGGACAGCGGGCCCCAGGAGGGATTTGTTTTTTGTTTTTGCCTTTTCTTTTTTTGCGCTGCTCATTCCCTGATAAGGTCCTTTTATCGTTCTTCTGTCGTAATAGCCGTAAGCCAAATATCATCACTCACCGGATCCGGCTGAGCGGCAATTAACTGCGGCCCCTCCTCCTGAACAACTGCCGTCGCCAGAGTGACCGCTATCCAGGGTGATGCGACACCGGTATACCCCAGTGTTGCATCGATGCTCTTGATATCGTCTGTCAGGCTGAGTGTAAGCATGTTGTCTTCACAGGACTTGTTTAGCCCCGGCTTGTCGGTAACAGCTTCGCCACTGATCCATATCGTCCTGATTCCGTTCGGGGGTAATTTTGCCCAGCGCAGTGAATGGGCCATATCTCGGGTCAGTGTGTCGGGGTTGCTTTGCTGAGGGCGGTGCAACCGGACTGCATCAGTAAATTGATGGCTTTTACGGTTACACAGCACCAGTGAGGTGATCGCTTCAGCATCATTTTCCGCCGGGAACGGCCGTAGCACTAGAATCAGAACAATTAACGCCGAAGGCTTATTCCAGCGGTTGTCCAGCCAGTACTCCAGTGCATTCATTCCCTTCGCGGATAGCTGACGCAGCTCCCTTCCCGATTTCAGCGTCAGGAGTTCAAGAAGTTCAGTTTCATATTCAGCTGACAGACTTATGTCACTGTCAAACATCAGCCAGCAGGGAAGTGTGTCAGGAAGCCGCTCCAGTGTGTTCTTCAGGCGAACGGCTATTTTCTCAATGGCCTTCTTTACCGCATCCGGATACGCATCAAAATCCGTCATCCGGGCATGCCTGACAGGAAGGCCACCGCCACGCGGTATGCTGGTTTTCAGTAACGGAGTCGCAAGTGCCATTGCAGCAACCTGACTACCGGTTCCCCTTCCGGCAGCGGTCTGAACATATGTATCCAGTACCCAGGCAAAGCGCTGGCCGCGCGCGATCTCCTCTTCTTTCAGGCTTTCACATTCATAATTCCAGCCCGCTTCACCATTAAGTTCCAGTCGATAGCCAATATGACGAAAGACCACCAAGAGCCCCCAAAGGATAAAGGGTAAGCCCAGAGCGGTTAACCAGAATGAAACCCCGCGCCGATCCCCATTCCATTGCCATGACGTCAACGCCACGCCCGCGACCAGGATGACAATCAGCAAAACAACCCAACGTAATGTCACCGGACGCGGAATGTTGTCTTCATCTTCAGGGACTTCATCCAGATAAATCGGCATATTCAGCCAACCTTCGCCGCAGAAAAGGAGCTAATCAGCGTACAACCGCACCCGCATTTATGGCCTTCAAAAGCCACCGGGAGACCATCCTCATCCAGATAGTTTGGGTTACCCTCAACAATGGTCGTTTCCCCGTGTTCAGGGCAGGAGACTTTATCCCCTTTACGGGCAACGCCAATGCCACCAAATTTCATAGTGGCGGAGCCAGTTAACACTGAACCTCCGTGCGTTGTCTTGTCGCCTTTACGAATAATTTTTAGCATTTCCGCTCCAATTTTTACTCAGCAATTAATTTTTACAACCTCGCGCAGAGAATAACGACCGCGCCTTAACCCGTGATTATTTAAGTTCGAAATCATCAGATTTCACCCAATATATTTTACTCTTCCCGCCGGTTGACTTGTAATTGACTTTATAAAAAAAGAGCCATCCTCGGACATATCAATAAGTGAGAAGATATTCCCTCAAATTAGATATGCTTTAATTTTTTTGATTCATCAGGAACGGAATGTAAAAATGATTTATCAACTGAGACCTCACCATTTGACGGCTTTCTGTTTTTATAATCATCATATCCAGTCATTAAATCCTCATAATCTTTAACGCCATTTTCATAGTATATTATTTTTACTTGCTGCCATTCAGCACAATAATCTGTAAAAATCAATGACCACTCCTCATCAGAGGAAACCCGATAAACATCATTGTACCAAACGCCTTGAACCCTTCTGGAGCTAATTACGCGACCTTCATCCTTATTTATATTACATAGTTTCCCATCCGCGCCCGCAGACGGAGTGTTTTCTATACGAACATTATTCACCTTAAAAAACCACCGAGCATTTATTGACATCGTTCTCACTACTCAGATAGAGATATTTAGTATTATTCAAAAAGGTTCATGGAAACATTCGAGTAACCTTTAGATAAAAAATCCCTCGCAGCTTCAGGCAATGTCAGTGCATCGTATGTTGTAGGCACTCTTCCTGCTGATTTAGCAAAAACTGAAAGTTGAAAGACTCAGCAAGGCTATCAAACTCATTTTATTTAGTGCCATCATTTTAAGCCCCGCCCCCCTGCTTTTAATATCTCATCAATACGGATTATGACTACCTCAAAGCTTCACTCTTTAAATTTTTTATTTAAATATTGTTTAATCAAAGCAGCATTTTTGTAGTTGAACTTAGTCCCTTTCCCTTCACACCCGGATAAATTCACATCATCATTTATAGCTATATTTTTCGATGCATTTCCTTTATTATCATAAGTATAAGCATAGACTTTATAGCAAACCATATCACGAGCATCAGCTCCGCCCCATGATATCAAGTTTACAATATTCATTTCAGAAGAAAGATCTATGAAAAAAACAGATAAATTCACAGGGGAAAGATTGCCTTTATTTTTATAAGTATCAACAATAGCATCACCCAACTCGCTTTCTTTAACAAGGTTTAGCCCCTTATCTGTAACGTATTTTATATGTACATTCGGAACATCTTTCAAAGCAAATGGACCATCAGCAATAACTTCATAATTCTCTACATAATCTTTACCCGTACGGTTATCTTTTCTTACACCTTCCCCCTCATGCCCACAAACCGAGTGATTAAGTGAAAGTGGCATGTAAGGTGTTTTTGCATTCATTACTGCATATGATTTGGCGAAAATATTAGATAATTTCTCATCAAAAAAATAATAAGAATAAATAGTCATTACACCATCACCTGTTTGTGACGACATTCCAACACTTACACCCTCAGCCGTTCCCCACTCACAAGAAAATGTCAAACGGTCTCTGATAGCTGCCATATTTGCATTTCCCTCCAAAGCAATATCAATATTTTTTTGTTCATGTGAGTTTTTTGCCGTCAGTGTGTAATATTTAGTACCATCAAGATTTTCCGCACCTGGTTTTAAATAAAAGTCCGCAGCACAAACATTCATAGAGATAAAAATAAAAATTAATGAGCTAAAACACTTCATTAAAGACTCCGTCACATAATAATCTATTTAAATTTTCAAACCGATCATCGTAGTGATCATCATACTGATTAACTACCCTAGTTATTGAATAAGATACATCTTTCGTAACCCCCTGGTCAGCTCGAGTCGGTAGATTATTAAAATCCCAAAAATAAAGTGCGGATCGAACGGCATAAACAGTTTTGAGCAACAAATCAGGATCAGCTTCGAAATCAACTCTTTGCCCCCATTTGCTCTCATGATATCTTGTGAACGATCTATAGTTTCCTCTAAACGTCAATTGTTTCATTCCACGGCCACGATATCTCCAACCATCCCCACTTGCATAGTCACCATTATTAACCCTTTTGGCATAAGCTTTATTGGCGATGTTTTCAGCGTTTGCTGCCTGACGCCCGGGAATATATCCATCGCCCTCTGCTTCAGCAACATGATTAGCATAATATGCAAATTTTGCGACAAGTACGTTGGGTCTATAGTTAAAATTCTCGTTAAGGTTAAATCCAGGACCAACCTCTTGAAGTACTTGAGCCATAAAATGATTTAATCTATTGCTAGTATTAATTCTGCATCGTTCAAAACTGGAACTGAGTTCTTCTGCTACAGCACTTAGTAATACATCAGGAACTCTAGCAGAATCAGTCCAGATTTTTCGTAGCATCTCTTTTGTAATTTTTGACTCACGGTTAAATGCCCCCAAAAACATCACCGGATGCATATGCCACAAAGATGAATCCAGTTTTAATTTACTGGCATCCTGCATCCACACCATCTTATCAAGATAGTCTTCACAGTATTCTCGCCACTCTGGCGCATCACTCGTCAGTTTGTTCAAAAAAGACTGCCAGATAGACGATTCTTTTTTGTGATACCACTCACTGGGGTGCTTCACTACCATCTTATTCTTAACATTGCGATAAGACGGATTGTGGATAGCGCTCAGATATTCCTGGGATGAATATGGGCTGACACGACTGTCGATCCGATTTAACAACCGCTGATAATTATTGGGATCACACCTATTCTTTTACTTCCCATATTTTTCTTTTAAATATTTTTTTATAGATGCAGCACTCTTAAATTTGAATGACTTATCCTCCCCATTAAACTCTCCATCAAGACCATTCAACTCTGAGTCTTTTGTAATTTCTTCATTAACTATTAACTGTGAACCATTATATTTATAGCCAAAAACTTGATATAAGTAACCGTTAATTCCCTCTGCTAAATGCTGTTGACGCCATGACACCAAAACAATCACATTTTCGTCGCTCTTTATTTTATAAAGAAATACAGAATCAATATTAGGTGAAGAACCATCTGTTTCATAAGTATCAACCTTAAAAGATTGACCATTCACATCAAAATATAAACCTAAAGGGTAATCTTCATTGCTTTCTTTTTTAAAATAGATATTTTTCCCTTCATCTACTTTAAATGGTCCTTGTACCATGTTATTTACTTGAGCTATAGAAATAGCACTAAAAAACAAAAAACAAAAAAATACTGATAATACTTTCATTCAGCTCACTCCTTATTAACCCCTAGCAATGGTGCGACTGCATTAAATCTCGCTAGCCGATCATCATAGCCATTCTGGCCACCGTTAACTATACCTGTAACTTCATATACTGTTGAGTTTTTTGCTTTGACATTAAGCTTTTTACTTAGCCAAAATGAAAAGGCAGATTCTACACCGTACTCAATTTCCGAGATCACTAAACCTGGAGAGGATACAAAATCCTTCGAATCGTCTGGGCTCATTTCATTGTGTTTTGTTGTAAAATACTTATAACCTTCTTTCCCTGTTAGTTGAATCATACCACGACCGCGATATTTGTACCCATCTCCAGAAAATTCATTATCGTTGCCCATACGACTTGCATATACGTAGTTGGCAAGATTTTCGGGATTGTGTGCATACGTTGACTCGTTTGACCATAATTTAGTTCTAAGTCTACCCAGATTACAATCATCAGTAGAGTTATTATATTGCGAAGGGCCTTTAATGCACCCAAATATTCTCCGCATTCCTTTGGCACTGTAATTCAAATTTTCCTCTGTAATTGAAAAACCACTCTCGTGTCCTATTTGTGAAAGGAAGTGAGCTATTTCTTTGCAGTCGCTCATACCATACGCCTTAGCATATTTATTTATGTAAGGTAGAACTGTCTCACATTGGATTTTGTTTTGACCTAAGTTACTTGCTAAGAGCATTTCAAGTGTAATAATCTCGTTTTTGGATAATAGAGCACCAAGAAAAACCACCGGATGCATATGCCAAAAAGATGAATCCAGTTTTAATTTACTGGCATCCTGCATCCACACCATCTTATCAAGATAGTCTTCACAGTATTCTCGCCACTCTGGCGCATCACTCGTCAGTTTGTTCAAAAACGACTGCCAGATAGACGTATCCTTTTTGTGATACCACTCGCTGGGGTGTTTCACGATCATCTTATTCTTAACATCACGATAAGACGGATTGTGGATAGCGCTCAGATACTCCTGGGATGAATATGGGCTGACACGACTGTCGATTCGGTTTAACAACCGCTGATAGTTATGGGGAACAGCTCGGTGACTCACGCGCGTATCATTGCTGGAGGCCTTTAAGAGACGATCATAAAGCGTGCGAACCAGGCCTGCAGGTGGCGTTGTGCCATCAAGATGATCAAAGCCCGGCGCCTCGTCCACTGTGGTGGTGAACCCCAGCTTGTCGAGATCGTATTGCGACAGCGTTTCCACTGAGGCGTTACTTTTTGGCACGTAGCCGTTCGCATAGGGCAAAAACCAGTAGTCCTGCTCCTGTGCATCTTTTTCTGTTTTCACCTGACCCAGCTTAAGGATCGCCTCGCCCTGCGAAACTCTCCCGTTGCTGACCATGGCTTTTGTCTTCAGATCTTTCGAGAACAACGGCAGGCCGGACGGGCACTTCAGGTACAGCGGCGTACTCATCCCGACTTTCTCCGGATTCGTCAGGAAAGTCGGCAAACTGTCATCTGCACTCAGGCATTCGATGTGTACCTGATAGCGGACATCATATCCGCCATCTTTGGGTACCTGAAAATATCCCAGGTGCCCGACGCTGTCACCGGCACTTATCGGGTACGGTGTGGGGCAAACGACCTTATCAAACTGCATCGGCTCCGCATAAGGCGGCAGCAGACACGCCCACCACGACGGACGCGCAGCCGCACCTGATGACGGGACAAGATTATCTCTGTCCGTCAGGATCCAGTACTGTTGTCCTTCCTCCAGACGGGTTTTCGTACCTTTGAATTTCGCTTCGTCGGACAGTCCTCTGAACGTGACCAGGCCATAGCGGCGCGCCCTGGGCCCCGTAGCGCTACAGCCTGAATCTGAAGCATCCCATTCAATCTGTGAACCTTTCGGGATTGTGGTTATACGATATGTGTTTCTGTTCCCGGAGTTGGCATCAGGAACCCACTCGCGGCGAAAGACCGGCAGCTTATCATTCACAATCCACTGCGTTTCGTGTTCACTAGACGCGTAGGCTGTGTAAGGCGCCAGGTGCATGTACAGCGTATAAAAATGCAGGCCGCTTTCTTTCTTTACTCCCGGCTGAAGGTAGTGCCGTACCAGAACAAAGGAGCCGGAGAAATTCAGCGGGCCCGTTTCCCACGGCACTGTCAGGTAATCACGGCAAATCCGGTACGCCACCACTTCCCCGTCCGCCATACAGCGAACGCTCTGCTCACCTTTGTAAGGACCAGGAAAATCCAGCAGTTCGGAAGCTGCCTTACTGCTCAGCGCGCACCATGGCGTAGTGGTACTCGTTATGTGAATTCCCCCGTGCCACATGCCGTTACTTCCCAGCATGAACCAGCCGGTCGCTTCACCCTCCAGGTGTGACATCACATCATCCTGACTGGCAAAGTCGCTGCCGCGATTGTTGGATGGCACAGGCCAGCTGAATTTTGGTAATACCGGCATGTCTGTTCCCTCAGTTGCTCAGTGGTTTGCTGATGACGCGTTTAATCTCGGCTATCTCGGTGCTATCAAAATCCGGGGCAGAGACAGGCAGATCACCACCACTTCCAGGCACCAGGTATTCCCCCACCTTCATGGTCAGGTCGCCTTTCGAGCCATGCTCGATACCGCTGTCGCTGAGCTTAAGGTATGAGCCGCCACCATTCACGGTCAGCGTTTTTGGTGTGCTTATAACGATTTCATCGTCAGTACTGGTGATGGTCAGCGCTTTTTGCGCGCTCATGTCCAGTGTGTTGTGACGGGAATGCATTTCCACATCACCAAGGTTGGCGATCATCTGCGCGCCCGCTTTGTGTGCGAACAGCCCCAGTTCATTCTCAGCACTCATGGAGATGTTTTTCGTCGCCCCCATGTCGATGTTCTTACCGGCCGTCAGCATCGTATTTTCCGTACTTGTGAGCTGCAGGTGCTCACCTGAGGTAAAGGCGATTCCCTGCGGAGCTGACGCCAGCAGGACTGCGGCCTGTAAGTCAGCAATGCACTGTGTCACCAGGTTGCTTTGTGCCTGAATATCACTGACCAGAGCTTTCGCTGCTTCGGCCGCATTGTTCAGTGCCTGCATCTCGCGGTTAGCCTGTTTGATCCGGTTCACCGCCGGTGCCATTTCAAGCATGGCCCCCTCGCCTTTTGCCTGCGCATCCGCGGTAAGGAACATTCCCCGCCCGGCACGCAGCGACCCGTATTCATCGGTACGCAGTTCAAATCCGGTACCACGGGGCTCACGCTCACTGTCTACAACATGACCGCCGTTGAGTTGCGTCTTGCCAAACGGCGTCGCGAGCTTGAAATGCTCTTCCTGACGTTTGTCTTCCAGGCGGAATTTGTTACCCCCGGCCGTGCGCCAGATGTTGCGGGTGTGGTTATCACGGGTCACGTGGTCAGGGTGTTCGGAATCGTGCTGCGCATGGGCGATGTACGGGCGGTCAGGGTCACCACCGTCGAACATCACCGAGACTTCGGTGCCGTCGAGCAGCGGGGAGTGGAAGCCATAGGTATCCCCGGCATAAGGTTTCGCCATGCGCAGCCAGAGATAGGCATAGCCCTGTTCGGTGCTGTTGCGGTCAAAATCGAGCCGAACGCGATACCGCCCCTGATTATCGAGATAGGCATAGGTGTCATGCTTCTCATCGCTTTCCACCCGGGCCGGTAATGTACCGGCGATGACCGGGCGTTTCCGCAGTGCCGGACGATAGCAGACGTTTTCACTGTAAGGGATCCCCGTGAAGTGCAACTGAAAACCTTTATCACGCGCGCCCGAAGTCTGAACACCAGTGATCACAATGCCGTCTTTCAGCGACTCTGGAATACTGCCCTGTGGCTCCAGCACTTCGCCGGGGGCCAGAACAGGGCTGCTGGCACGCCCTATTACTGTCTGCTGAGCATTGAGGTAGCGCTCATGACGCAGGCGGGCATACCAGGCACCGCTCTCCGGAATTTCCGCATCCCCCTGACTCAGGAACGGCTCAGCGTAGTGATACACCTCACCGGTGGTCGCCCCGCCTTCCTGGCGGACGCTTACGGAGCTGTCCTGTGGGGTCAGCGCGTCGCGGTAGTTATAATCGCGGGTGACCATACCACCGGTGACCACGCGGTCTGTCGGCCGAATATCCCAGACGCTTTCCTGACCGTTATCGCTGGTGCGTGATGGCGGAATAATGGGCATCTTCACGCCAAACTGATACTGCATCTGGCTGTCCTGGAAAATCACCACATCCTGTTCAATGCGACTATCCATTTCAAAACGCCAGAAGATACCCACCTCTGCCAGCAGGCGCTGAACAAAGGCTAGATCCGTTTCACGCCACTGGGTAATCAGCTCGTGAACCGGATACGCCTGCGACAGGCGGAATTCAAAATCCGCCCCTTCCAGCCCATGGGAACGCAGAATTTGCTCCACCACTTCCAGCACCGACTGGTTCAGATATACCGCACAGCGCTCGGTATGCTGCATCAGGGCAATACGCGGTACGATGCGCAGGGCGTAGGTGATTTCATCTCCTGACACGGAGATCCGACGGAACGTATCCACCACGCCGTAGATCGTGCGCACCGGCACAGCGGGTGTGTCATCAAACAATGGAGTCTGGAAGGTAAAGGAAGCCGGTTTCAGCATCACGTCATTGCTGGCAATGCTCGCCGCACAGGTGAAGGTGACATCGTAGTGCCACGGCTGGCTCAGCGTTTCACTGGCGCTAAAGCGCAGCACGTCCAGAAAGTGTGAACAGTCATGGACATCCATCCGGTAGCGTGACAGGCCCAGGGCCTCATCCATCGCCTTTTGTTCCAGGCTGCTTAAGCTTTCATTCATCGTTCACCTCCGGCTGTGTTTTCTGCACGGCATCAAACTCCAGCACGATGCCTTCTTCTTCATCCCAGTTGAGCGTCAGGCTGTGTGGCTTTTGCTTCGCGGCCATATGGGTCAACAGCTGCTGACTCAGCACCAGCAGAATTTGTTGATTGAGCAGACTGTCGACATTACGCGCGCCGGTGTCCGGCAGCAGACAGGCGACGGTCAGTGCGTCATACAGGCTCTCATCAATCTGCGTGGTCAGGCCGTAGTGACGGTTCAGGCGCTTACTGACCTGTGCGAGCTTCATTTCCACTATGGTGCGCATGGCAGGTTCTGTCAGCGGACGGTAAATCACGGTCTGGAAACGGGCCAGCAGTGCGGGCTGGAAGTGGTCGCGCAGGATCGGGCGCAGCAGTTCGTGCAGGTCGCCTTCGGTGGCATCGGGCTTTTCATCCAGCAGCTGCATAATGTGGTCGCTGCCGAGGTTGGAGGTCATCAGGATGACGGTGTTGCGGAAATCGATTTCACGCCCTTCACCGTCGCGCATAAAGCCACGGTCAAACACCTGATAGAACAGGTTCATCACGTCACGGTGCGCCTTTTCCACTTCATCCAGCAGCACCACGCTGTACGGGCGCTTGCGCACCGCTTCGGTGAGTATCCCGCCCTGACCGTAGCCGACATAACCCGGCGGTGAACCTTTCAGCTGAGAAACGGTATGCGGCTCCTGGTACTCCGACAGGTTGAGGGTAATCAGCGATTTTTCACCGCCGTACAGCACATCCGCCAGCGCCAGCGCGGTTTCCGTTTTACCGACGCCGCTCGGACCTACCAGCAGGAACACGCCCTGTGGGCCGTTCTCTGACGTCAGCCCCGTCTTCGCCGCACGCAGGCGCTGAGCGATGGCGGTCAGAGGAACATTCTGGCCTACTACTCGCTGGCCAATTTCATTTTCCAGGGTCAGCAGCTCGGTCTGTTCGTCCTTCATCAGGGAAGACAGCGGCACGCCGGTCCAGTCGGCAATCACGGTGGCAACGGTGCGCACGTCCACATCAATGGAAAGCAACGGGTTGCTGTGCTGCATGCCCTTCAGCTCCTGTTGCAGCCTGTGGGTCTCGCTCCGACGGGAGATGTCCTGCCGGCTTTCCAGCAGTTGTCCGGTGAGTTTCAGTTCCTGACCGTACTGGGTTTGAAGCTCATCAAGTGCAACGATGAGATCGTTCTCTTCCTGCTCAATGGCGGTCAGGCGTTCACCATGACTCTGATTGCCGACGGCGATGTCTTCCAGCAGCGCCTGCTTCTCCATTTCAAGAGAGGTAATCTGCGAGCGAATGCGGGTCAGCTGTTCCGGCACGGTGTCGAGGCTCATGCGCACGCGCGCAGCGGCGGTATCCAGCAGGTCAACGGCCTTGTCCGGCAGCTGGCGGCCTGTCAGGTAACGACGGGATAGCGTGACCGCAGCACGCACCGCATCATCGGTGATGTGTACGTTATGGTGTTCGGCATAGCGGGATTTCAGACCACGCAGCATCAGACACGCCGTCTCATCGTCCGGCTCGTCCACCAACACTCGCTGGAATCGACGCTCCAGTGCGGCATCGCGCTCGAAGTACTGCTTGTATTCGGACCAGGTTGTCGCAGCAATGGTGCGCAGTTCGCCGCGAGCCAGCGCTGGTTTTAGCAGGTTGGCCGCATCTGACCCACCCGCCTGGTTACCGGCACCGATAATGGTATGCGCTTCATCGATAAACAACAGAACCGGCACCGGCGACTGCTGAACCGCATCGATGACGTTTTTCAGGCGCTGTTCAAATTCTCCTTTCACGCCTGCGCCCGCCTGCAACAAACCGAGGTCAAGGGTGCGCAGGATGACCGGTTTGAGGGATTCAGGTACGTTGCCCTCGGCAATACGCAGCGCCAGACCTTCGACCAGAGCCGTTTTACCGACGCCCGGTTCACCGACCAAAATCGGGTTGTTCTTACGACGGCGCGAGAGGATATCCACCATCTGGCGGATTTCGGTGTCACGGCCGAACACCGGGTCAATCCTGCCCTCTTTGGCTTTGGCGGTGACATCAAGGGTGAATTTATCCAGCGCGTTCTGTAGCGCCGGGTTCAGTTCACCCTCTTTCAGCTCTGCACCAACCGGGCGGCCAACAAACTCCATCTCACCACCGTGATTCTGCGCAAGTTCCGCTTCCTGCTGCAGTTCCGCGCGTTCGTCCGACTGGGCATCAAGCAGCGGACGCAGCCGGGAAAGCTGACTCATCCCGAGCGTCAGCAGCGGCCAAAGACCATCGCATCGCACCAGTTTAGACTTATCGACCAGCGCCATCAGCAGATGCACACTGCGAATCTGCTCTTCGCTGTTAAGGGAGGCAATCAGCCAGGCTTCCTGCATCAGGATCTGAATACTGTCTGACAGTTGCGGTCGAGCGCGAACAGAGCGAGGGAGATTATCCAGCCAGCTCAGCATATCCTGCCAAAGCATATCCATATCCCACTCGTAACGACGGGCCAGTACAGTCAGGTCTCCCTCGCCCTGCTCCAGCAGTTTAAGCAGCCAGTGCTCTGGCAGGATTTCTGCATGGGCGCGGGTCTGACACAACGAGGCTGCGCCTTCCATCGCGCGGGCGCAGTAAGGGTTCAGACGTCGAAGAAGGATTGCCGGGTTTTCCATGTTTGCTTGCTCACTGTTGAGGACCGTTCAGGCACGCTACCGCCCCTGGCCGTTACCGAGGCCCATAAGGTCTGTTTCCGGGATGTGATGTTTTTTGCTCAACGCCCGCACAGGCAGACGCTCAGCAAAAATGAAAAAGCGGACAGAGGGGACTGTCCGCTTGTGACTTACGCGGTGGCGCGTTCGTTCCAGCTATCGGAATGGATGATGTTGCCGTCTTTGTAGGTCCAGGTGATTTTTTCGTAACGCAGTTCAATGCGCTCAAGGTGGTTGTGCTTCTCTTTGGAAGAGTCCTTGATGTCATACATTTCAGGATTCACTTTCACCACTTTCACGTTCTCAAGTTTGGTGTTGAAGTACTCCACTTCCTGGCCCGCATCGTTGATTTTGTACCACCTGAATTCCGCAGACTTGAGGGTCTGACCGGTGGTCACCGCCTTGTACAGGTACGGGCTGGACGAGTCGATTTCCTTGGTGAACAGGAATGGGGTGTGGATACGAGTACCGGTCAGCTTGCCGGTGTTGTTGTCGGTCGGGATATACAGGTTATGTTCCTGAGCCACTACTTCGATGCTGCCGTCACGATCCTGAACGTCCACAGACCCTTTGATGTCCGCGCCGCCGTCGTCTTTCAGCCAGAGATAAACAGGAATTGCCATCGGATTTACTCCATTAATGTTGAGAAACGTCATCATCCTGCGATGACGCCTGGGTGTGGCCCGGTATCTGACAGGCGTTCGCCTGCGGTACCAGACTGATTTCGACACGGCGGTTGAGCGCACGGCCCTCCGGGGTGTCATTGGTTGCGATCGGACGGCTTTCGCCATAGCCCTGCACCGCAAAACAACTTTCCGGCACGTCACCGGTGTCACGCATCCAGTCGCGTACCGCTGCAGCTCGCTCGAGCGACAGCGTCTGGTTCAGTTGTGCATTACCGGTGTTATCCGTGTGACCCGCGACCACAATCAGCCAGCCCGGTCTGGCCTTAATGCCAACCAGAGAATTAACCAGCATTTTGGTGGAGCCGGTTTTCAGCACGGATTTGCCGGAATCGAACAGCGACATACTGTCGAGACGGACAATTTTCGGGACCGGCTTTGGCCTCGGTTTTGGTGGCGGCGGTGGAGGTACCCAGGTATCAATGGCCTGCTGCACCGCCAGCCACAGGCGGTTGCCCGGATACAGCCCGAGTCCGTAGCGATGGGGTTCTCCCTGACGCTGCCAGCGCTCCAGCAACAACGCATCCTGCTGCAGGGTAAGCAGAGCCTGCGCTTTCGAGGCATAGTGGTTCATCGGGATGGCCTGCCAGCGCTGAAGGTCGGCGCTGACCTTACGGATAAGCGACTGGTTGTGTCGCACGGACAGGGCAATGGCACCCAGGGCACATAACAGCAGAACCATCACCACCCGACGCACGGTTTTTCCACCCTGCAACGGGGTGGTATAAGGGGCCAGCAGAGGGAGTACCGAATCGGCAAAATGCCAGCGCGTCTCATACGCCGTGACACGACCAGCAGGTGCAATGTGGGTCTGACGGAACAATAATTGTGGCCACAGCGCGGCTGTCGAGGTGGATACCGACCCGAGACGCAGGGTGACAGCAAACGGTCGTACCGCCGGACACAGCCTGTCCGCTTTGCTCAGTTGATCCAGCATCATGGAGTGAATCAGCGATGTTGCCTGAGTCAGGTACGGCTGAATAAAAGCCGTCTGCGAGGACTGCTGCCATTCGCTAAGAATGATGGCAGGCTCATCTTCCGGACACACAAGGGCCGTATTGTCCCGCACCACTATCCAGGGCGTTTCCGGACCGCTGAATTCGGTATTCAGGATCATCGGCACGCTATAGCCGGTCAGTTCCCGCAACTTTTTCATCTGCAGGCGCAGCGCTTTCAGAGAGGCGCGTAACAACGCCTCATCCTCATGCCGGTCCGGCAAGCAGCGATACATCACGGCGAGCTGGCCTGCCATCGTTGGGGTGCGGGCCACCAAATGCTCTGCAAAGGACGTAAGTCCGGTCAGTTCCGTTATCCGGAGATACCAGCCCTGTGCCGTGCCCCGGCTCGGGCCTGCCGCAAACATGGCATCATCCACATCCCCACAAACCAGCACCACCGGTCCGGTATGGCTTTCCGGCGGAAAGTGGCCGGCTTCATCGACCTGCTGTGCAGGACATTGTTGACGGTAACGCCGATGGATAAGGACAGCGGCAACCAGCAGAACGGACAGCGCCAGGACCGATTTACCTGCGACCGTCCATGCGGCATATCCCCAGGCCAGCCACAACACGGCGATAAGGCATAGCAATACCGGCAGGGCAGCCTGGGCAAGTGTTTGTCCACGCATCAGGGCTGCTCCGGTAGTTGCTGGTGCAACAGGTCCTGCAGCCACAGATGACCACCCAGCCACACAGCACCGGTCAGGATCGCCGCCAGTACAATCCAGAACCAGACGGAACGCAGCAGGTTGTAACGACGTCGTCCGGTCTTCTTCACCACCAGGGAGGTGCCGGTTTCAAGCGGCGGCACGCGCGCATTCAGTGCTGCGATAACCTCATCACGACGGGACTGCCCCACGCCGGACAACCGGTACTGCCCCTGGAAACCGAGTGCCAGCACCCGCTGGTAACAGGTCAGCACGGCAGGCTCAGGTGCGGGGTGTCGCAATATCTCCGCGATGCGGTCATACAGCGCCTCACCAGCACGCAGTGAGCCAAAGTACACCGCCTGTAACGGGGCTGAACGCCAGGCTTTTTGCCCCGCGTCCAGCGTGGTCATGTTCAGCGCGTCACGGGACGTTTCTTCAGTGGAAAGACTTTCTCTGGCGTTTGTTCCACTGGCCTCCGCTACCGCGGTTTTCAGCGCCGGCCTGCGGTTCAGAACGCTTTCATCCAGCAGGGCACACTGGGCGTAGGTAATGTGATCGATACTTTCTGCATCAAACCCGGCCCTGTCCAGCGTCTCGCGCGCACTCTCCACCTGCGCTTTACATGCGGCATACAGTGCCGGGCCGTCCGTTACCTGCCCGCCGTGACGCAGTTGCGCTACGGTGAGCCAGGTTTCTGCCAACAGGGCATCAATGTCGAAGTCCTTTATCATGAGCGCAGCACCGCAAACAGTTCCAGTTCAAGTTCGCCGAGCACGGACGGGACATAGAAGACGCAGACACCCTGATCCAGCATTTCACGAGCAGCATCACATTCCATATCCAGCACAAAGTACTGGTTTTCCAGACGCACCGGCAGCGCAGCAGGCACGCGACTCAGTGCAATGAGGCCAATACCTTTGACGGCCAGACCGGACACTTCGCCGACACTTGCCGGGGCACCAGCAATACAGACTTCGGCGAAGCGTTCAGCAATCTGCCAGGCTGGCTGATTTGCCCGAACGGAGAGATAGAAATCGGCTTCATCGCGCAGACGAATATCGTGCAGCACCGCTTTCCAGGTTTCCGGATCCATTCGTTCCATACGAACGGCCACCACGCGTGATGGCAGGCTGGTTTCCAGCAGTTCGCTGATAAGGTCGAAGAGTGGCGGGAAAGTATTCTCCGGCGCGCGATGGTCATAACCCGGAATGGCATCCAGATCGTGCTCAAGCGAGAAAGTCAGCATACTGCCGGCAAGACGTGCCAGCTCGACCCAGACCTGCTCAGGATGCCTGTCAGGTAAATGCTCATACTCAGAGAGAACCCGGGCATGCGAGTTAAGGGCATTCAGCAGCCAGAAAAGCGAGACATCAGCGACCGCAAAATCAGCCATCCTGTCGTTGCTCTCACGACGCATGGACATCAGACGCTGGCGGCGGGAACGCAGCTGACGATTGAGCAGTGCCAGGCGCTCACACAGATTACGGCTTGCCGAGAACAGCGCCATCGGCGAGATAAAGTCAGGATCCTGACGCCAGCCCCCCTGACCGTCCTGCAACAGACGGGCAATGGCGCAGGTATCCCAGGCGGCGTTGTCTTCATGTCCGAAACGGAATGCCAGATTAAAGCGGGCCACCGCCATCGACTCTTCTTCCTGACCGAAACAATCGGCAATCGTCTCCCAGGCTTCCCGATAACGCAGCGGGCGCTCAGCCGGGACCGCGTCCGCCTGCACATTCACGATCCCGGCTTGCATCACCGGTAACGCCACATACACCGTCACTGGAGCATTGCTGGCAGAATCCGGTGCCACAATTTCACGCGGCTCCGGTGGCAGGTCGCTGAACCGGGTATCAACCAGCGTGTCATCCGGAAGCCAGAGACGAAGTAACTGCGCCTGGACTCGGCCGGAGGCCAGCATCGCGTCATCCAGCTCAACCCGACCAACGCCCCAGGGAAAGGTATTTCCGCGGGCCGCAATACCGGCCCGGGAAAATGCATCCCATTCAGACTGCTGCTGAAACTGTTGAGGGGCCAGAAGCGCCCCTTCATTCCATAACGGGCGGTAAATTTTCATCCCTGATTTCCCCTCGCCTTACGATTTGGCTTTCGGCATTTGGGAAACCAGCGACAGATTGACGTCCATCCCTTCCACCTGGAAGTGCGGAATAGCGAACAGTCGGACGCGGAAGAAACCCGGGTTGTCCTCAATATCCTCCACCGTCACTTTCGCGTCGCGCAGCGGGTGAGAAGCCTGCAACTCGTCGCCCGGATCGGTCATTTCGGTGACCAGACTGCGTACCCAGGTATTGAGCTCAAGCTCCAGCAGACGACGGTCTTTGGTGGTCCCGATATTTTCCCGCTGTATAAGCTTCAGGTAGTGGGCGATACGCGACAGCAGGAAGATGTACGGCAGACGCGCGTTGATACGGCTGTTGGCCGTGGCATCCGCGGTGTCGTACAGCGCTGGTTTCTGCGTGGAGTTCGCAGAGAAGAAGCAGGCGTAGTCGCGGTTTTTGTAGTACGACAGTGGGATGAAGCCGAGGTTGGCGAATTCAAATTCGCGGGTTTCCGGAATCATTACCTCACTCGGAATTTTCACCTGGTTGCCGGTGCCGAGGTCATACAGGTGGATAGGCAGGTCCTGAACGGCACCACCGGCCTGCGGGCCACGGATTTGCACACACCAGCCGTTATTGACAAAGCTGCGCACCATGTTGGATGCAAAGGCGAAGGATGCGTTGGCCCAGAGGTATTTGTCGTGATCCGGGCCTTTCACTTCTTCAACATAGTTGAAGCTGCGCACGGGCACGGTATCCGGACCATACGGCAGGCGGCCCAGGACACGCGGCATCACCAGACCGATATAACGGGAATCATCTGTCTCGCGGAACGATTTCCACTTGATGTATTCAGCGCGGTCAAAGTAGTTACCGATATCTTTTATAGCCGCCACGTCTTCCATCGAATCCTTGAGGAAAAATTTCGGGCTGGCGGAGCCGATAAACGGCATATGTGCTGCGGCAGACACTTTAGAGATGTTCCGCAGCAGAGCAACATCCTGCGCAGACGCATCAAATTCATAGGCAGAAATCAGCGCGGCAATCGGCTCACCGCCAGGGGTGTCATACTCATCAATATAGGTATGTTTATACAGTCCGCTCTGGATGATTTCCGGGCAGTCTTCGAAGTCCTGACGCAGGTCATCTTTGGACATATCCAGCAGCTCAACTTTCACGTTCTGGCGGAAATCTGTTTTGTCGACAAGTGATTTCACCCCACGCCACAGACTTTCTACCGCCTGGAAGTCCTCATGGTGCATGACAGCATCAAGCTGACGACTAATCTGGTAGTCCAGCTCAGCGATATGATGGTCAATCAGGTTTTTGTCGAGTTTTTCAACTTTTGAGCCCGCTTTTGTCAGGCATTCCAGAAACACCTGCATCCCGGCCGTTAAACGCTCATCCGCAGTCGCATCCGACATCGCCTGCGCATCCTGCCAGATGTCCAGTGCACTGAGTTCGGAGACCGGGTTCAGATTGATTTTTTTAAACAGAGACGCATAAACCCCACCCGCCGCCGGACGTTCCAGCACCACACTCTCGTCAACCGCGGCATTCTCATTTTTTACAGACATCACCATCTTCCTTATTAATCCGTTAAAACATCCTGATTGTTATGGCTGTTTAGGGGCCAGAGCAGACAACTCAGATCTGAGTTCTGCGCTTAATGCCGGGTCGAGCAGAATTTTTTCAAGCTCTTTCCGGAAAGCCTGATTGTCCAGCAGGTTAGCTTTTAAATCGCGAAGCAGATTGCGCATGGAAAGCATCGCCTTCAGCTGAGGGATCTGCCGGGAAACCTGCTCAGGGGTGAAATCCTTGATACTCTGGAATGTCAGATTGATATTGTCTTCGCTACCGTCACCGGCAAGCGTGTTTTTAACGGTCAGATTTACTTTTGGGGAATATTCGGAAAGCACTGAGTCAAAGTTATTTTTGTTCAGATTAACTTTTTTGCGTTCAGAGAGTGGAGCAGACTCCTGACCATTACTGAAATCGCCCGCCACCAGTAATTTCAGGGGGAGTTCGGTTTTCTTGCTCGCCCCACCCGTATGCAAATCAAGTTTTAAATTGATACGTGCCTTGGGTATTTCGGACTGAAAGGAAGAGTTAGACATGGCTGTCCCTGTTCTATGGAGTGATAGAAACCGCCACAGCCAGTGTCAAATATTAAGAACGGCTTACCCTGCCATAAACATTCCTGCTATTAAACATTCCGTGAAAAGCAGAACCTGCGGTCAGAAGCGAGTACATTCCATTTACTGGCGATATGACGCGATGAAAGAGTGTAAATCAAAATTCATTTTTCAGATAAACACCCATGGCGAGAGTTTAGAAATGGTGGGTCAGCTAAAGGAAATGATAATATGTAACTAAATGTAGCATAGCGAGATCACCAGCCATAATCAGATACTGATCTGATACATAAGACTTTTCTTAAGCTTCCTGCTGTGAGGCGCATGATGACTGGGACTATCAAATGTTTCAGTGATTTGTTCATTGCAGGATTGAGCAGAAAAATCACCCAATGCTAAAAAGTGCGGTTAGTGGTTTTTTTTACAGGTTAGCGTCAGAAAATGAAAACGAGAACCAACCTAAACAGGTTGGTTTTCATGATAAGTTATGTTAATGATTTTTATCACTGCTAATGTGCCTGTTACCGTTAAGAAGTTCAGCGATTTTCCCGACGACATGCTGAGGGCGTCATGCCATAGACCTGACGGAAACGATGGCTGAAGTGGACTGAAGAGTGGTAACCACACTGAAGGGCAATATCGGTCAGCGTCAGTTCGGGCTGCTCAAGCAACATCCCTGCACGATCCATACGACGGTGCATCATGAACTGGTCTCGCTGCTGCAGGGTGTTTCGCTGCCGCCGACATGGAATACACAGTGGTTTGGGGCATTAATCTATCTGCTATCGTGGGATCGGTGATCGGATTTGGGGCCTGTTTACACTGGTGGGACGTATCGGAGCCCGTCGGGCTGCCTATACTACAGTACTGTTTCCGCTGGTGTCGCTGGCACTCTCTGCCCGTTACGAAGGAGATGAGTGGCATGCCAGCGCCATCCCTGGCCTTGTCATGATTTTATTTGGCAATATCGTGATGTTTGCCCGTTGGCCGGCAACTCGTCGCCGGATAATCATCTGACGCGGAGGCGGGCTGAGGCCCGCGTCCGGATGGGCGTTAAGCCCACTGCTGCTGAAGCAGTTTCTGTGGTTTATTGATCGCTTTACGCGCAATCCAGTAAAGCAGAACACGCTCATCGTCACTATCACGATCGGCCATCGACAGCAGTTTTAATGCCAGCGTCGATTTGGTCACAGGCTGTTGTTCTGTACTGAGTTCAATCACGGCCTGACCGATGATGCAGCAAACTTCATCCTCACTGGTGTTGGATTCATATGTCCGGTCTTTCATATTTCCTCCTGATAAGTGAACTCTCAGCCTGGCAAATAATCTGGAAACCTGCTCACAGAATCATCTTATTGAAACATTATCTTACGGCTAATTACGCTTACTTATTAAGTTGCCGCTTTGCTTACTTTTGACGCGACGTCGCCAACCCTTCCCGATGCCATTCATACCGCCTGAATGGCATTTCATTCCCCGATCCGTTCCGTTCATGCCTTTACTGCTCACGCGCGCGAATTACTGCTTTATTCTGACCGCAGTTTCCAGATTCCCGGACGGGAGAGAAAAATAATGAACCAGACTCAACAGGCTTCTTACCAGCGTGCTCGCTGGCTTACATTGTTCGGAACGGTAATCACTCAGTTCGCACTGGGGTCAGTCTACACATGGAGTTTGTTCAACGGCCAGCTGTCACAGAAGCTGGATGCGACGGTCAGTCAGGTCGCTTTTTCGTTTGGTCTGCTGAGCCTGGGGCTGGCTATTGCCTCCTCGCTGGCCGGTAAATTACAGGAACGTTTTGGCGTACGCCGCGTCACTATCGGGGCGGGTGTGCTGATGGCGCTGGGTTTCTGGCTTACCGCGCAGGCTAATAATCTGATGATGCTCTATTTCAGCGCCGGGCTGCTGGTGGGTCTGGCCGATGGCGCAGGTTACCTGATGACGCTCTCAAACTGCGTGAAGTGGTTTCCGGAGCGCAAAGGGATGATCTCTGCCTGTGCGATTGGCGCTTACGGTCTTGGCAGTCTGGGATTCAAATTTATCTGCGGGGCGCTGCTGGCGACGGTGGGTCTGGAGCAGACCTTTATGATCTGGGGCGTGCTCGCGATGTCGATGATTATCCTCGGTGCACTGCTGATGCGTGAAGCCCCCCTTCAGGATACCGGGAGCAGCACGAATGGTCAGCAACATGCGCGGGATTACACGCTGGCACAGTCGGTGCGTCTGCCACAGTACTGGATGCTGGCGCTGATGTTTCTGACAGCCTGCATGAGCGGTCTCTATGTGATAGGCGTTGCCAAAGATATCGGCGAAGGGCTGGTGCATCTGACTACGCAGACTGCTGCCAGTGCGGTAACGGTGATTGCCATTGCCAACCTGAGTGGCCGTCTGGTGCTGGGTATACTGTCTGACAAAATGATGCGCATCCGGGTGATTTCACTGGCGCAAATCGTGTCGCTGATCGGGATGAGCGTGCTGCTGTTTACCCGGATGAATGAGATCACCTTCTTCCTGTCACTCGCCTGTGTAGCCTTCAGCTTTGGCGGTACCATCACGGTATTCCCGTCGCTGGTCAGTGACTTTTTCGGCCTCAACAACCTGACAAAAAACTATGGTCTGCTCTATCTCGGCTTTGGTATCGGTAGCGTGCTGGGCTCACTGGTCGCCTCGCTGTTTGGCGGGTTCACCGTCACCTTCAGCCTGATTATGACGCTGCTGGTCATCTCCCTGTTCCTGTCACTCACCATCCGCTTACCACAGCGTTCTGTTACAGCAACACCTGTATTGCAACGTCATTAACCATCACGACGGGCCGCGCCAGAGCGGCCCGTTCACGTTTAGCCGCGAAATTGCGGCTCTGCCATGCCCGCCACAGAGACGTTCACCGCAAAGATATCGCCTGACTGCGGATAGCGCGCCAGCTCCTCTTCAGTGCGATCTTCCCGTGAACTGGTAATAAACAGCGTTTTAAGATCGGCGCCACCAAAGGCCACCATGGTTGGCCACTTCACCGGCAGCAGGATCTCATCGACGATTTCGCTGCTCTGGGGATCGATGCGAACTACGCGTCCGCCATCAAACTGTGCGGACCAGTAAAATCCTTCGCTATCCACTGCGGCACCATCCGGCAATCCCCCTTTCGCGTCGAAACGGCGGAACAGAGTGCGTTCGCCCGGTTCGCCCTGCGCATTTAATGGATAGCGATAGAGCGCTTCATTCGGCGTGTCACTGTGATACATCCAGCGCCGGTCGGGAGAAAAGGCCAGACCGTTGGATATTTTAATGTCGCGCGCTTTGACCTCCAGCTTCAGGTCAGGCGTCACGCGGCACAACAGCCCGCCATTTTTGTCCTGCGGTTCCCACAGGCTGCCGCACCAGAAATTCCCCCAGGGATCGACGCGGCCATCATTAAATCGGCTTTGCGCAGCCACACCGGGATTCTCTGCGATCTTTTTCTCTGGCTTACCCTGCGCATCCAGCAGCCAGACACCGCCCCGCAATGCCGCTATCAGACCACCCTGCTCACGCAGACCGATACATCCCACCTCTTCCGCCTGCGGGAAGGTTTGCAGTTCACCGCTGACCGGATCAAAACGGTGAATGGCGGGTGCCAGAATATCGACACAGTACAGCACCTGTTCTTCCACTGACCAGAGCGGGCATTCGCCCAGTTCAGCCTGTAAAGCCAGAATATTTTTAACGTCATGCGCCATGTTTTTCTCCCATTGAACTGACATGCTAATAATGTAGTTGTAAAAACTTTCAAATGAGAATTATTTTCGCTTGATTTTGAGACTATTCTCTTTGATAGTATTTACTATTCAGTTCATTCTTATTTCTTTATTATTCTCCGCTGCAAAACGCAGCACTCTGAAATATTCCGTCATATCTTCTTAAATAACTCTACAAAGGCTGCATCTTCACTCCACTTTTCCAGCGTAGTGTCATAGTCATTGGAAAAGAGGAGAAGCTTCCGATGAAGAGATTAATTAAAGTCGCTTCGGTGGTTGCGCTGATGACCTTATTAAGTGGTTGTATCATCAGCCCCAGACACGACAATGGCTGGCACCGCGGGGGTGGCGGCGGATATCATGGAGGCTATTATGGAGGTTATCACGGTGGGTATCATGGCGATCACCATCGCCGCTAACGGGCAAAGATGTCACACAGCATAAAATAAAAGCATTACACTTTAAGGGCGGGATAATTATCCCGCCCGTTTTATTTAGCTTTTCACAGCATAATTACACTGGAACCACGCTTTCTGCAGTCCCGGAATATGACTCTCCTGCGCTGGCAGCGCCTCGACTTTATCAAAGCCTTTATTACGGCAGTAATTCGCCAGATCAATATTCATTGCATCACGATTGACCTTTACCGGGTCAAAACGGTACTGCACGGTATTTGAGCCTGGATCTTCATCTACACGTTCAAATGCCCCGGGTTTGCTGGCAGTACATCCACTCAGCAAAATCAGCGCCAGTGCGCTGGTCATTAGTTTTTTCATTTAGTTATCCTCACGTTGCCGCGCAGTTTATGACGCAGCATGCCGCGCATCCATAGGATTAATGCGCGAAAGTTCAAAACTTGAGAAGCTTTTACCGATTAATGTAATACGATTAAACGGCTATCACTATCATGCACGGCGTGACAAGATGCATTCAGACAAAACGAAGACTGCACCACACCAAGAAATGCCAAAAATAAAAATCTGTTCCTCTCTTCCCTGCCCGCGCTTAGCGGGCTTTTTTTCGCCCGCCATTCCGCTGCTCCGCTGCCGCTTACTGGCCCGTCAGTGCAATCATTCTACGTAACAGGTTAGCGGCGCGCTTGTCAGGTAATGCCAGAATCGCACTGTAGAGGTCAATCGACATGGCACACAACGATGAGCGATCAACCGCCGTGTCGGCAGGCATATTCAGCTGCTGCAGCTTATCCCCCCACTGCTGATAGAGCCGGGCGACAATCTTTTGCAGATCATCCTGCGCCTGCGTCTTATCCAGTGGCTGATCCGGAAATGGACTGTTCAGCAGCAGCTGCTCCATGGCATCCGCCTCTTTGCGATTCAGCGACGGCGGCAGCGTGGTCAGCAAATTGATGCCACCACTCACCTGCGGATAGAGATAACGGAAGCAGAGGCCCGGATCGATTTGGTTCAGCGCCCGCATCTCTTCAACCGAGACGCTGATATAGTTGACGACCGCCGCGTCCGTTCCGCGCATCAGCCGCTGATTAATCACCTCAATCAGCCAGCCACGTAACTCCCCCGTCGCCTTCTCAGCTGGCTCCCCCGCACGGATGCGCCGGGTCAGCTCCTGGGTCAGCAACAGCCATAACGCCGGTTCCTGAGTCTGCAGCACCCGATAACCGGGCATCTTTGCCAGTTGATTTACCGCCTGCTCACGCTGACTGGCCTGCAACTGATGCGGCGCAACCCAGCTGAACCAGAGCAGGTTCGCCAGTATCAGGGGCAGCAGAAAGATGATCAGCCCCTGCCACAAACGCAGCCGGGTGGTTTTGATCAGTACAATTACAATCAGTGCCAGCAGCGCAAACGCGGCCAGCGTAATAAAAAGCAGAGCATTCATGCGGCGGGATTAATCCTTACGCACATCGATCAGCACAGGACAGTGAGCGCGCTCAATAACGGATGCGCTGACCGAGCCTTTTAACAGCCGATTCAAAGAGGAGAGATGGCGACGTCCCATAATAATCATGCTGGCCTTAAGCTGTTGCGACTGGGCAACGATAGTCTCTGCCGCATCACCCGCCAGAATCATGCCCCGCGCATTAATGCCCGCGCGCAGTAACGGAGCCAGTGCATGGCGCACCACCATTTCCGCCGTATTCTGCTCATCCTGCGCTGCCACAAAATCGGCCGGATCTTCACCCGCATCGATTTCCATTGGCTGATTACAGGAGGAGTAAGCGGGATCGACGCAGCACAGCACGACCACCTCGGCGCGATGCGCCAGCGCTTCTTCAATGGTTAAGGCAACCACTTTTTCCGCTACCGGAGAGTGATCAATGGCCATCAGCAGGGTTTTCATCGAATGCTTATCCTTCTATCGCGGCGACTTTGCCGATTTCACGCACCAGTGCCTCTTTACACTTCAGCATCTCGTCACGAAAACGGGCTTCGTGTCGCAGAAAACGTGCAGAGGGCACCAGCAAAGAGACAGAAAAGCGACCAAACAGCGTATCCAGCGCAAACGCCATAGTAGAGATACCTTCCAGCGTTTCACCACGATCCACGGCGATACCGGTTTCGCGCACTTCCCTGATAAGTTGCAGCAACTGAGGCAGCGTTTTCACCGTCATATCGGTTAACTCCTGCCAGGCGTCGCCGACGATCGTCCGTACATCTTTTTCACACTCCAGCGCCAGCAACGCCCGTCCCCCGGAGGTGCTGTAGAGCGGCAGATTGAGTCCCATATGCGGAACCACCCGAAGCTCACGCGACGCCACCACGTGGTGAATAATCGCCAGCTGGCTGCCGCTGGCGCGCGCCAGCGAGACGGTTTCATTGGTATCGGAAGAGAGTTTTTCCAGCAGCGGACTGACCAGATCGACCACATCGGTATGTACGCTGGAGATCAGTTTTAACAGCGCCGGCCCCAGACGCAGTCCGCCCGCCCCACTGCTGCGCACCAGCTCTGCACTGTCGAGCGCGGCAACAATACGCTGCACCGTTGAGCGCGGCAGTTCTACCGCCTGAGCGATCTCACCGAGGCTCATGCCGCCGGGCTGTTCGCCAAGCGCATTAAGAATTTTTGCCGCACGGGCGATGACCTGTATACCGCCCGTTTTTTCATCCTCGCGGCTGGAGGGTTGATGTGCCATAGCGTCGTCCTGTTTGAGCTGCCTTACTGTAGCGCGAATGCCGCACTTTTTACAGCCTGTACCACATTGCAATACAGTATACCGGGATGTAATATTACGACCTGTATCACATCGCAGTACACTGCATCATAATAACGAGATCGCCTGCAATGAACGCTAAGCCTGCCACCGCGCCGGCCCCTCATCCTTTTACACTGCGACTGGCACTGGGATTAGTCGGCGTGCTTATCGCCGCCCTGACCTCCGGGCTGAACGATCGCGTCAGTGATATCGCGCTGGCCGATATCCGTGCCGCGATCGGCATCAGTTACGATCAGGGTAGCTGGATTATCTCTGGCTATCAGGCGGCAGAAGTAGCCGCCATGATGATTGCGCCCTGGTTTGCCGTCACCCTGTCGCTACGGCGTTTTACGCTAGGCGTGTCGGCGGGGTTTATGCTGACCGGCATTCTGCTGCCGCTGGTGCGGGATCCGACGCTGTTTATCAGCCTGCGCGTATTGCAGGGCCTGTTTGGCGGCGCCTTACCGCCAATGCTGATGACGGTCGCCCTGCGCTTTCTGCCTCCGCCCTTTAAACTTTTTGGCCTGGCGGGCTATGCCCTGACCGCGACGTTTGGCGCCAATATGGCGGCCTCGCTGGCCTCGTTGTGGACCGATCACGTCAGCTGGATGATGGTGTTCTGGCAGGTCGTGCCGTTGATGCTGATCGCTATGCTGCTGACAGGATGGGGATTGCCCCAGGATCCGCTGCGCCCGGAACGCTTTCAGCAGATCGACCTGTTCGGCATGGTGACCGGCTGCAGTGGTGTTGCGCTGCTGATTCTGGTGCTGACCCAGGGTGAGCGCCTCGACTGGCTGAACTCGCCACTGATTACCGGTATGTTGCTCACCGCGCTGCCGCTGCTGCTGGTTTTCCTGATTAATGAGTGGTTTCACCCGCTGCCGCTGTTTAAATTGCAGATGCTCCGACGGCCAAATCTGGCGCACGGCTTGCTGGGGCTGGCCTGCGTACTCATCCTTGGGCTTTCAGGCTCCGCGCTGCCTTCGGCCTATTTTGCTCAGGTCAGCGGCTTTCGCACCCTTGAGTTTGCCCCGCTGGCGCTGGCAGTAGGCTTGCCGCAACTGCTGATCGCGCCGCTGATTGCGGCCCTGCTGAATATCCGCTGGATCGACTGCCGCTGGATGCTGACGGCGGGCGTTGGCCTGCTGGTGACCTCCTGCCTGCTGGGCACACAGATCACCAGTGACTGGGCAAGACAGAATTTCTGGCTGCTGCAGATCCTGCAGGCGTTCGGACAACCGATGATCATTCTGCCGATACTGATGAGCGCCACCAGCGTTGTGGCCCCACCAGAAGGCCCGTTTGCCTCGGCGATGTTTAATACGGTGCGCGGCTTTTCCAGCATCGCTGCCTCTACGCTGGTTGAGGTTTTCCTTTCGCACCGTGAGCAGTTTCACTCCAGTGTGCTGATTAATCAGGCATCCAGTCGCAGCTGGCTGATGACAGCGCCGACAGCCAGTCAGGCCAGCAGCAGCTTGCCGCTGTTGCCGGATGGCAGCATCAGCGCCGCCGATAATCTCAGCGGATTCGCCACTCTGGTCAGGCATCAGGCCACGATCCTTGGCCTGAGCGACAGCTGGCTGATGCTGACCGGCTTTGCCGCCTGCCTGTTACTGCTTACCGCCATCCTGCCAAAACGGGTGTGGCCGCCTCAAACTTTGATTCAAAACCCTTCCCGGAATAACTGAATATGCGTGCTTTCGAAATGAAAAGAACCCTGCTGCTGAGTCTGTTGCTGCTGGTGTTACTGGCCATCGCTTTTGTGGTCTGGTCACTGATAACCGGCAACGATCACCGCACCAACGACGCTTACGTCAATGCGGACTACACCCTTGTGGCACCGAAAGTCTCGGGCTACATCAGCCACGTACAGGTGCAGGATAATCAGCATGTCAAAGCGGGTCAGCTGCTGGCGACGCTGGACGATCGTGACTATCGTGTGGCGCTGGAGAGTGCGGAGGCTGACCTGCAGGTGAGCCAGGCGAAACTGCTGAGCAGCCAGGCACAGCTGGAGCAGCAGCAGTCAGTGATTGATCAGCAGAAAGCCAGCGTCGCGGCCAGCGAAGCCTCTGCACAGTATGCCGGTCAGAGCGCCGATCGTTATAACCGTCTCTATAAAAGCGGTACCGTGGCAGCCGACGATCAGCAGAAAGCCAGCTCAAACCAGCGCTCGGCGCTGGCAGCCGTGCATCAGAGTCAGGCCGCGCTGGCGTCAGCAGTAAAACAGGTGGGAGTGCTACAGGCGGCGGTGCGTTCAGCAGAAGCGGACGTTGCAGCGGCGAAGGCCAGCGTCGATCAGGCCAGGCTGAATCTCTCCTACACCCGCATTACTGCGCCTGTTGACGGCATGGTGGGTCAGCGCTCGGTGCGGACCGGCGCGTACGTATCAGCCGGCACGCGTCTGCTGGCGGTGGTGCCACTGCAGCAAACCTACATAACCGCTAACTATCTTGAGACGCAGTTAAGCGATGTGCGTCCCGGCCAGCGGGTGCGGATCCGGGTGGACGCCCTGCCGGGCGAGACCTTTACCGGTCATGTGGACAGCATCGCACCGGCCACCGGCGCAACTTTTTCGGCGATCTCTCCCGATAACGCCACCGGCAACTACACTAAAGTCGTTCAACGTCTGCCGGTGAAAATTGTGCTGGATGGCGACCAACAGCATCTGGCTCAATTACGTGTAGGCATGTCGGCGATCCCTGAAATCGAAGTGCCGTAAAATTGTGAGCAATATCTCAGAACGGACCTATTTCATTTGGGGAAGATTACGCGTAAATTAGCGCTCGATCCTGTTCTGAGTTATTCAGATCAACCCGGAAAAGAGCAGACCATTATTGTAATTGGCGATCTCTTTTCCACATCTGTTCGCGTTGCACTGGTTTGGGATCGCCATCATCGTAACCGCTCAGAGGAGTTGCTTTGTGAAATATGCCTTGATGGGAATATCTTTTTTCGCGTTACTTTGGTTCGGAACCTTTGTTCTGCTGCTGAAGTAATGGCGTGACAGTGCCGCCACGGGGCGACCCTTGAGTCGCCCCTGTTGGCTATTATCTCTCTTCTTCCATTTTCATGCTGCCTGGCAATATGCCATCGGCACGAAACATCGCTTTGATTCCCCGTACCGCCTGACGAATACGATCGCTGTTCTCTATCAGCGCAAAACGCACGTGCGTGTCACCATAGTCGCCAAACCCGATACCGGGCGAGACACAGACTTTCGCCTCCTGCAACAGTTGCTTAGCGAACTCCAGCGATCCCAGATGTGCGTAATGGTCCGGTATTTTTGCCCAGACGTACATCGAGGCTTTCGGGTTATCCACCATCCAGCCCGCTTCATGCAATCCTTTGACCAGCACATCACGGCGGCGTTTGTACTGCTCTGCGATATCGCGCACGCACTGTTGATCCCCTTCCAGCGCCGCAATCGCCGCCACCTGCAGTGGCGTAAAGGTGCCGTAGTCATGATAACTTTTGATTCGCGCCAGCGCGGCGACCAGCTCTTTGTTGCCCACCATGAAACCGATGCGCCAGCCCGCCATGTTGTAGCTTTTTGACAGGGTAAAGAATTCCACGGCGACATCACGCGCGCCCGGCACCTGCATAATCGATGGCGCTTTCCAGCCATCGTAGACGATATCGGCATAGGCCAGATCGTGGATCACCAGCACGTTGTACTGCTTCGCCAGCGCAATCACCCGTTCGAAAAAGTCGAGCTCCACACACTGTGCGGTGGGGTTGGACGGGAAGCCGAGGATCATCATTTTTGGCTTGGGATAGCTCTCACGGATGGCGCGTTCCAGCTCATTGAAGAAGTCGACACCCGCCACCAGCGGCACCGAGCGCACCTGCGCCCCGGCAATTACCGCACCGTAGATATGAATCGGATAGCTGGGATTGGGCACCAGCACGGTATCACCGTGATCCAGCGTCGCCAGCATCAGGTGCGCCAGGCCTTCTTTGGAACCGATGGTGACAATCGCCTCTGATTCAGGATCGATCTCAACCTGATAGCGATCGGCGTACCAGCGCGAGATCGCCCGGCGCAGGCGCGGAATACCGCGCGAGGTGGAATAACCGTGGGTATCGTCACGCTGTGCCACCTGGCATAACTTTTCGACGATGTGCGGCGGAGTCGGGCCATCCGGGTTGCCCATCGAAAAGTCGATGATATCTTCGCCGCGCCGTCGCGCAGCCATCTTCAGTTCAGCGGTGATGTTGAAAACGTAAGGGGGTAAGCGTTCGATACGTGAGAAACGACGGGGTATGCTGTTATCAGCCATGATGTCCTCTGGATTACGTAAGCGCCCGGACCGTCCGAGCGACGCGGGTCACTGTGGTGACCCGTTACGAACATAACGTGGCGAGGATCAATTTGTCGAGGGTGGCGGAAAATATTTTTATTTTTGCGGATTCAGCCGGCCCAGCAGCCAATCGTTCACCCAGCAGCCGTTCAGCAGATAATTATCCCGTAGCGTGCCCTCCAGCTGAAAGCCGTTTTTCTCCAGAATATGGCGTGACGCCCAGTTACCTTCAATCACCATCGCTTTGAGTTTGTGGAAATCGGCCTCAAGCAAAAACTGACACAGCGCCGCCAGGGCTTCGCTGCCATATCCCTGACCGCAGTGGCGATGCAGTAGCATATAGCCCACCTCCGCCTGACGGTATGGCTCCCATTCGGGGCTGCAGCCAAACAGGCCAATCGGCTCTCCGCTGTCACGACGTCGCGCCACCAGGCAGAGCATATGAAAACTGCTCGCCTGCCAGGGGGCCAGACGCTCGGTGAAGCGCTGGCGGATATCCGCTTCATCGGGGACTTCGCTCACCCAGGTCATGGTGTCGCGATCTTCATGGACGGCACGAAACAGTTGCCAGTCTTCTGGCTGTAATTTACTCAGGGTTAATCTGGCGGTGACAAGTTGCATCTGCTGCTCCCGATGGGTGCGGTTTTCCAGCAGTCACTGGCGCACCCCATCGCGCAACATAGCAAAACGGCACCTTAGCGACCAGCCCTGGCAGGGCGAAAAACTGTTCCCCTTTAATGCACTCAACCTTTCCTCTTTTTGCAGATATGTCGTAAAAATTGATCTGAAACACTCACTCCCGCCGTGATTGATCGGGACGCTAGCGGTTCGCGATCACATTTTTTATCATAGAGGCACTTTCCATTGCCGACGAGTCGCCTGTGTCCTCCCACTTCACGATGTTACTGGCAGTATTTGACCGCGCCGCCCTGATGCTGATCTGCCTGTTCTTCCTGACGCGTACTCACCCGTTTCGTCAGCTGCTGCAAAAAGATGAACACACCCGTGCGGAGAAAGTGGCGGTAACTGCCATCTTTTCCCTGTTTGCGCTGTTCAGTACCTGGTCGGGTGTCGATGTCGATGGTTCACTGCTGAATGTGCGGGTCATCGCCGTGATGGCGGGTGGCATACTGTTTGGTCCGTGGGTCGGTATCGCCACCGGGGTTATTGCCGGTCTGCACCGTTTTCTGATCGATATTCACGGCGTAACCTCCGTGCCCTGCCTGATTACCAGCATCATTGCCGGTATCGTCGCGGGCGGTATTAATCGCCGGGTACTGAAAGAGCACCGCTGGCGTGCCGGAATCGTCGGCGGCATGCTCTGTGAAGCCCTGACGATGGTGTTGATTGTTGTGTGGGCGCGCCCCACCTCACTCGGACTGGCGATTGTGTCGGAAATTGCCCTGCCGATGATCCTTGGTGCCTCCAGTATCGGTATCATTGTGCTGCTGGTGCAGAGCGTCGAGGGGGAGAAAGAGGCGATTGCCGCCCGCCAGGCCAAGCTGGCGCTGGAGATCGCCAATAAAACTCTGCCGCTGTTTCGTCAGGTGAACAGCGACTCGCTGCGCAACATCTGTGACATTATCCGGCGGGAGATCAAAGCCGATGCAGTGGCGATGACCGATAAAAAACAGATTCTGGCCTACGTCGGCTATGGCGAACACAACTATAAACATGGGGATGATGGCATCAGCCCCACCACGGCGCAGTCGATCGCCAGTGGTAAAATTATCATTAAGAACAACGATGAAGCGCACCGCACCAAAGATATTCACTCCATGATCGTGATCCCGCTGTGGGAGAAAGGCAAAGTCACCGGCACGCTGAAAATCTACTATCGGCGCGCACACCGTATTACCGGCTCGCTGAAGGAGATGGCGATTGGCCTGTCACAAATCATCTCAACCCAGCTTGAAGTGTCGCGTGCCGAGCAGCTGCGCGAGATGGCTAATAAAGCGGAACTCCGCGCGCTGCAAAGTAAAATAAATCCTCATTTCCTGTTCAACGCCCTGAATGCTATCTCCTCTTCTATCCGGCTCAATCCCGATACCGCCCGCCAGCTGGTGATCAACCTGTCACGCTATCTGCGCTATAACCTGGAACTGAACGACGATGAGCTAATCGACATCCGTAAAGAGCTGTGGCAGGTGAAAGATTACATCGCCATCGAGCAGGCCCGGTTTGGCGATAAGCTGACGATGATCTATGACGTCGATGAGGATCTCCATTTTCTGCTGCCGAGTCTGCTGATCCAGCCTCTGGTGGAGAATGCCATTGTCCATGGCATCCAGCCCTGTAAAGGCAAAGGCGTGGTGACGCTGAGCGTCCGGGATCTGGGCGATCAGGTGCGGATCTCGGTGCGGGATACCGGCCAGGGCATCAGTGACGAAGTGATAGCACGGGTGGCGCGCAATGAGATGCCCGGTAATAAAATCGGCCTGCTCAATGTGCATCATCGGGTAAAACTTTTGTCGGGTCAGGGATTGAATATCGTGCGGCATCAGCCGGGCACCGAGATTTCCTTTACGCTGAGTAAGAATGGCCAGCGCCTGGCGGAGAATCTGTTATGAAAGCCATTATTGTGGAAGATGAATTCCTGGCGCAGCAGGAGCTGAGCTGGATGATTCAGCATCACAGCAAAATCGAGATTGAAGCCTGTTTTGACGATGGTCTGGACGTGCTGAAGTACCTGCAACAGCATCGGGTTGATGTGATTTTCCTCGACATCAACATCCCCTCACTGGATGGCATGCTGCTGGCACAGAATATCCATCAGTTTGCCCATAAGCCACTGATTGTGTTTATTACCGCGTGGAAAGAGCATGCGGTGGAAGCGTTTGAGCTGGAAGCGTTTGACTACATTCTCAAGCCCTATCAGGAGTCGCGAATTGTCACCATGCTGAACAAGCTTGAAGCCACAGCGCAGGCGCAGCAGGCGATCAGCCATCTCACTGCCACGCCCGCGCCGCAGACGGTCAACCTGATCAAAGATGAGCGCATTATCGTCACTGACGTGAATGATATTTATTACATTGAGGCGCATGAGAAGCTGACGTTTGTGTATACCCGGCGCGAATCCTACGTAATGTCGATGAATATTACCGAGTTCTGTTCACGCCTGCCGGAGCAGCAATTTTTCCGCTGCCACCGCTCTTTCTGCGTCAGCCTCAGCAAGATTCGTGAAATCGAGCCGTGGTTTAACAACACCTATCTGCTGAAGCTGCGCGATCTGGAGTTTCAGGTGCCGGTCAGCCGCAGTAAGGTAAAGCAGTTTCGACAGCTGATGCGCCTGTAGCCCAGTACGGTTAAAGACCGGTTCAGGCAAGGGTGTAGCGAAGCAGGAGAGTCGCGGCAAAAAGTCCGGATGGGTTTTCCCGATCCTGCCCCACTGAAGCAGGCAGATCGGGAAAATCGCTCGCGCACAGAATGGCAGTGCGCGCGAGGTAAAGCAGAATCAGATTTCGCGACCCAGCGTCTGGCGCAGATGCGCGCCCGCGCCCAGCAGGCCAGGCTGGTCGTGCGTAATCATATAAACCGGGATGCTGGCAACATAGTCGCGGAAGCGGCCTTTATCTTCAAACGCCGCACGGAAACCCGACGACTTAAAGAACTCCAGGAAGCGTGGCACGATGCCGCCGGCAATATAGACACCACCAAAGGTGCCGAGATTCAGCGCCAGGTTGCCGCCGAAACGGCCCATGATGACGCAGAACATTGACAGCGCACGACGGCAGTCGGTACAGCTGTCATCCAGCGCACGCTGGCTGACATCTTTGGGCTTCAGATTTTCCGGCACGCGATTATCCACTTTAACAATCGCACGATAGAGGTTAACCAGACCGGCACCTGACAGCACACGTTCCGCTGAAACATGGCCCAGTTCTTCGCGCAGCACTTCCAGGATCTGATCTTCTTCTTCGCTGTTGGCAGCGAAATCAACATGACCGCCCTCACCTGGCAGGCTGACCCAGCGCTTGTCCACATGCACCAGATGGCTGACGCCTAATCCGGTGCCGGCACCATAAATCGCGATAGGTTTATCTTTGACCGGCTCTGCACCGCCAAACTGAATCACGTTTTCGGCAGTCAGCATCGGGATCGCCATAGATACCGCAGTGAAGTCGTTAATGATTTCCAGGTGTTCAAAACCGATGTTCTCTTTGAGCTTGCGCGTAGAAAACGCCCAGTCATGGTTGGTCATTTCAACCCAGTCATCGGTAATCGGGCAGGCAATGGCAATACAGCCATCTTTAACGTCCTGCTGTTGTTCATCAAGATAGTGGCGGATGACGGCTTCGAGGCTGTCGTATTCTGATGTTGAGAATGTTTTGGCCTGGGTGATGCTGCCGCTTTCCACCTCACACAGGGCGAGGCGTGCGTTAGTACCGCCGACATCGCCGACCAAGGCATAGGTTGTCATTCTTCTGTTGCTCCGCTTGGGGTCTTAAGAGTTGGAGGACACTATAAAATTCTGCCCATAAAACAACAACGCTCACCGGTGCGATTGGTGAGCGTCTTACTCAGGTGTGCTACAGCCTAACCGCGATAGTCCACCCTGCACAGCGGCAACTATCTGAATCTTAGCCGCCGTTGCGTTGATTCAGGCAGGCGGTGACTTTTCGCAGCAGTGGCGGCAAATCCTCTTTCTGCATGACGACTTCAACCAGAGAGAGCCATTTCGGCTCTGAGAGTCGCACCATCACGTCCTCTAACTGCACCGTTTCACTGATACGCCAGCTCTGCGCCTGGCCCTGCAGGCTAAGAGCGTGCGGTAGGGCCGTCCAGTTCCACTGGGCAATATCATTGTAACGTTGTGTTGCGCCATGAATCGCCCGTTCGACGGTATAGCCTTCATTATTCAGCAAAAAGAGTATCAGCCGCTGCTGGTCGCGCAGCATCGAACCCAGTTCCTGAATTGTCAGCTGCGCCGAACCGTCCCCGATGATCAGGATAACCCGGCGATCAGGATCGGCGGTCTGCGCGCCGAACGCTGCCGGAAGAGTATAGCCGATTGATCCCCATAATGGCTGAACCACCAGTTGCGCCTGCGAGGGCAATCTTAACGCAGCGGCGCCAAAGGCGGCAGTCCCCTGCTCGGCCAGAATAAGGTCACCGGGTTGCAGAAATGCCTGCATCGCCTGCCAGAACGCCTGCTGACTGATCACTGCCGCCGGTTCTGCAGATTGCGCGGCGGGCGGCGTGGCGGCAGGCTGCCACTGCCGGCCATAGCGTTCAAACAGCGGCAGCAGCTCGCTCAGCGCATCCGCCATCGACAACTGCGCAAAATTTTCACCGCCCACGCTGGCGCTGAAGGGTTGCAGATCAATTAGTCGCTCAGGGGTAAACTGCTGCGTGAAGCCTGCAGTAATGGTGTCGGTGAATCGCACCCCGACGCAGATCGCCACATCCACCTGCTCAATCTGTTCGCACACCTGCCCTGCGCTGGCCTCACCGGCATAGGTACCGACGTAACCCGGCTGCTGTTCATCCAGTACCCCTTTGCCCATCAGCAGGCTGGCACAGGGAATCGCACGCTGTTCACGCAGCGCGGCCAGGGCGGACTGTTGCTGCCAGCGCAGCGCAAGAAAATCGGCCAGCAGCGAAACCCGCTGTGCCGGTGCCAGCAAACGTTCTGCCGCTTCACTGAAAGCGCGGCGCGCAGCGGGCGAAGAGAGTTGATGACTGTTCAGGGGTTGCGCGGGTGGCTGCACCTCCATGACCGCCACGTCGACAGCCAGCGACAAATAGCCGGGACGACGAGCCTGCAGCGCACTGATAATAACCCGATCGATTTCAGCCGTGGCGTTGTCGGCGGTAAGCTGTGCCGTTGCCGCACTGACTTCTGTGGCCATGCGAATAAAATGCTGGAAATCGCCATCGCCCAGCGAATGATGAACACAATCCCCCTGCAACTGAGCCTGCGTCGCAGGCGCGCCAACGATATGGATCACCGGCAGATACTCGGCATAACTGCCCGCAATGCCATTAATCGCGCTGAGCTCGCCCACACCAAACGTGGTCAATAGCGCTCCCGCACCGTTGCAGCGTGCATAACCGTCTGCCGCATAGGCTGCGTTAAGCTCATTAGCGCAGCCTACCCAGCTGATGGCCGGATGGGCAATGACGTGGTCAAGAAATTGCAGGTTATAGTCGCCCGGCACGCCAAACAGATGCTTTACACCAATCTCCTGCAGACGGGTCAGCAGGTAATCTCCAACAGTGAACGTGGACATTGCGTGTTCCTTTCAGGGAAGAGTCGGGTTAAGTATCTGACAGCGGGTGAAATTAGCGAGGAGTACCGCTATTTTCGCCAGCCGCAATGGCTGGAAAGTCGACGTTACGCTGGCGGAATATTCTGTAAAAATGCGAATTGCAGCGCGCTGTCACTAAGTGTAACCGTATACACTGATAGACTTTTGGCACATATCCCCGTTTTTACCCAGGAGCGCTGAATGTCCCTTTTCCCTCATCCCGATCGCTATCAACAGATGGAATATCGCCGCAGCGGCCGCAGCGGCATCAAACTGCCCGCCATTTCGCTGGGACTGTGGCATAACTTTGGTGACAGTACCCGGGTCGATAACAGCCGTGAGCTGCTGCGTCATGCGTTTGACCTTGGCATCACGCACTTCGACTTAGCCAACAATTACGGCCCCCCGCTTGGCTCAGCAGAAGAGAACTTCGGGCGTATTCTGCGGGAAGATTTTCGTGCCCATCGTGATGAACTGATTATCTCCACTAAAGCGGGCTATACCATGTGGCAGGGGCCTTATGGGGATTGGGGCTCGCGTAAATATCTGGTCGCCAGTCTGGATCAGAGCCTGAAGCGAATGGGGCTGGAATATGTGGACATTTTCTATCATCACCGTCCCGATCCGGACACACCGCTGGAAGAGACGATGCGCGCGCTGGATCATGTGGTGCGCCAGGGCAAAGCGCTTTACGCTGCCCTTTCTAACTATCCGACCGATCTCGCCGCCGAAGCGATAGCTATCCTGCGCGATCTCGGCACCCCTTGTCTGATTCACCAGCCGCGCTATTCGATGTTTGAACGCACACCTGAGCAGGGCTTGATTCAGACGCTGGGCGATGCGGGTGTCGGCTGTATCGCCTTCTCTCCGCTGGCAGGCGGCGTGCTCACCGATCGTTATCTGCAGGGCATCCCGGAAGATTCGCGCGCGGCCAGCGGCAGCAAGTTCCTGAATGAGAACCAGCTGACGGACGAGAAGATGGAGAAGGTCCGCAAGCTTAATGCTATTGCGCAGCAGCGCGAACAGAAGCTGGCGCAGATGGCGCTGGCATGGGTGCTGCGCGATGAGCGTGTGACTTCAGTGCTGATTGGGGCCAGTAAAACGGCCCAGATCGATGACGCGGTGGCGATGCTCGCTCGCCGTCAGTTCAGCGACAGCGAGTTAGCTGCGATTGACGCGGCGCTACTGTAACGGTTTTAGCGCCCGGCTGAGGCCGGGCGTCTCTGCGCCAGAATAGTCTCAAACCCCTTTCTCTCCCCAATTTCCTCACAATCTTCCGACACAATGATGCGGTAACAACAGCAATACGCAGGCATACTCGCTGCGCCGCAACAGCATCAGACTGTTGATGAGGAGAAGAAAATGAAAAGAGCCCTTATTTTTGCTGCCCTGCTGGCCCTGTTGTCGCCGCTGGCACACCACACAGCCCAGGCCTCCAGTGCCTCTATTACTCTGGCCCCCGGCGTCACTCTGAATCTTGGCGATCGCGATCGCCGTGGCTATTACTGGGATGGTGGTCGCTGGCGTGAACCGCGCTGGTGGAACGACCGCTATTCTTACAATGAACGCCGCTGGTGGCGACACGAAGAGTGGCGTCGTCAGCAGCAGTGGGAGCGCGAACGCCGCTGGCATGAGCGCGACCGCGAGCGTCGCTGGGAACATCAGTATCGCCGCGATCGTGATCGTGGCTGGGATCATCATGACCGTCGTGGTCCTGACCATCGCGGCCCAGACCATCACGGACACGATCGCCATTAATAAAAAACGCCCGGCAGAACCGGGCGTTTCAGACAACACAAAGACTTCAATCAGTGTGATTCTGGCCGCAACGCATAAACTCAACGCGCAGGGAACACGGTCAGAAGAGGAAAGCGTCCCGCGCCAGGACGGCGCGGGCCGAGCATGTCATGGATGACGGATTTTGCGTCTTTCCGATCTGACCGTGTTTCCTGCGCTGGCTCGGTATCACAGCGAACCTGGCCAGACGTTGCCAACGAGAAAATGCCCGGCAGAACCGGGCGTTTTCTTGTTTACCACAACCGTTACAGCCCCAGCGCTTCACCCACCAGCAGGTAAAGATTCAGCGCAATCACCAGCAGTACGATCAGTCGTCCGGTGTTCTGCATCAGACGCGAGTTAACCATATCATCGCCCATCAGCTCGCGGTTGCCGGTAAAGGAGAGCAGCGGAATCAACGCCAGCGCAATACCGAAACTCAGCAGCACCTGACTCATTACCAGAACCCTTGTCGGGTCCCAGCCTGCCCAGATGACAATAAAGGAGGGCAGCATGGTGACGGTTCGGCGCACCCAGAGGGGAATATGGAAGTGGATAAAGCCCTGCATCACCACCTGCCCCGCCAGCGTACCGACTACCGTTGAGGATAATCCGGCGGCCACCAGGCTCAGACCAAACACTATTGCCGCCGCCTGGCCTAACAGCGGTTGCAGCGTCAGATAGGCTTGATCGAGTTCAGCGATTTTACTGTGGCCGCTGAAGTGAAACGCCGCTGCGGCAGTCGCCATCATTGCCAGGTTAACAAATCCGGCGATGGTCATGGCAATCGCCACATCCAGTTTGGTTGAGGAGTAACGCTGACCTTTGCTGTCCTCACTTTTGCCCTGCGTCAGTGCCGAGTGCAGATAAATGACATGCGGCATAATGGTCGCACCCAGCACACCCGCCGCCAGGAATACAGCATCCGACGTCGGTAACGCAGGCAGCGCCATGCCGATCACCAGCTCTTTGACATTGGGCTGGGAGAAGAACAGTTCGACGATATAGGCCGCTGCCACAAACAGCAGCAGTCCGCCAATCACCAGCTCCAGCGGCTTTTGCCCCCGGCTCTGTAACATCAATATCAGGAACGTGGCGATGCCGGTCAGCACTGCGCCCTGCATCAATGAAATGCCGAGCAGCAGTTTGAACCCCAGCGCGGCACCGATAAATTCCGCCAGGTCAGTGGCCATCGCGATAATTTCCGCCTGCACCCAGTAAAACCAGACGGCGGGCCGGGGAAAACGATCGCGAATGTGCTCAGCGAGGTTTTTGCCGGTAGCGATACCCAGCTTGGCTGACATCAGCTGAATCAGCATAGCCATAATGTTGGCCCATACCACCACCCACAGCAATTTGTAGCCGTAAGCAGCGCCAGCCTGGATGTTGGTCGCAAAGTTGCCCGGATCGATATAGCCGATAGCGGCGATAAAAGCGGGCCCGAGCAGTGCGAGTTTAACTTTTCTGACTCCGCGAGCGGCGCGCTCGGCGGTACGACTTTCAAACATATCCGGTACCCTGTCTGAACATTTGCCTGCCCCGGCAGCTTAGGGGTTAGCAGGTGCAAGTGAAATTCGTTTATTGTTATCGGTGTAATAGATGCTGCTATAAAGTATAGCCATTGCTATACATTACAGTAAAGGATGTGATTGCTAAAAATGTGAGCGATAGTGTCACTTTACGCCCGGTGTAAAATTCAGACAATAATTATGTGGTTATCTGGAGTGAAGGATTTGTAAACAGGACGTGATCTCTGGAACTTTTCTGGAAAATATAGCGATAGCGAATACTTATATTGTGGTTCAGATCTCGTTTTTAAGTAACGCGTTACATAGAATACGCAACAAAATACAACCCTCCTCAAATTTGGAGCAACCATGTCCCATATTTTGCAATTTCTTTTAGCACTGGTGGTGGTCGGGATACTCGCCTTGCTGGTCAGTCACGATCGTAAAAGTATTCGCATTCGCTACATTATACAGCTACTGGTGATTGAAATTGTGCTCGCCTGGTTCTTCCTCAACTCAGAAGCGGGACTCGGTTTCGTCAAAGGATTCGCGGGCTTCTTTGACCATCTGCTGAAGTATGCCGCAGAGGGTACCAACTTCGTCTTCGGCAACATGAGCGACAAAGGCCTGGCCTTCTTCTTCCTTAACGTATTGTGCCCTATCGTCTTTATCTCTGCATTGATCGGTATTCTGCAGCATTTCCGTATCCTGCCATGGGTAATTCGCGGCATCGGTACCGTACTGTCGAAAGTGAATGGCATGGGAAAACTGGAATCTTTCAACGCCGTGAGTTCTCTGATACTGGGACAATCAGAAAACTTCATCGCCTATAAAGATATCCTGGGCAAAATGTCACAGCGCCGCATGTACACCATGGCCGCGACCGCGATGTCGACCGTATCGATGTCGATCGTCGGGGCCTACATGACCATGCTGCAGCCAAAGTATGTGGTCGCCGCGCTGGTGCTTAACATGTTCAGCACCTTTATCGTGCTGTCGCTGATCAACCCTTATCGTGTAGAGAACGAAGAAGATTTGCAGTTGCAGGATCTGCACAAAGGCCAGAGCTTCTTTGAGATGCTGGGCGAATATATCCTGGCCGGTTTCCGCGTCGCGATTATCGTTGCCGCCATGCTGATTGGTTTTATCGCGCTGATTTCAGGTCTGAATGCGCTGTTTGATTTGATCTTCGGCATCTCCTTCCAGGGCGTTCTCGGCTTTGTCTTCTATCCGTTTGCCTGGGTGATGGGCGTGCCTGCTGGCGAAGCGTTGCAGGTCGGCAGTATTATGGCGACCAAGCTGGTGTCGAATGAGTTTGTTGCCATGATGGATCTGCAGAAAATCGCGGGTCAGTTGTCGCCACATTCAGAAGGTATTCTGTCTGTGTTCCTGGTCTCGTTCGCCAACTTCTCTTCTATCGGCATCGTGGCCGGTGCGATTAAAGGTCTGAACGAAGAACAGGGCAACGTAGTTTCCCGCTTTGGTCTGAAGCTGCTGTACGGCTCTACGCTGGTCAGCGTGCTTTCCGCCGCTATCGCCGGTCTGGTTCTGGCGTTCTAAGCACGATTCTAAGCATCAAAGGGCGAGCAGGTCTCGCCCTTCTCTTCCTGCTCTGCTTCCCGCTGAATTCCCTTTCCCGCGTTAACTCTTTCATGGCACATGTCACATCTGCCTTCAGACCGTGCACGACAGGCGGCACAGCGTCCCGCAAACAGCATCGGATGTTATGGCGGGTCATGCCGGTAATAACGTATTTAAGCGTGCGCAGCAGCGTGAATGGCAAAGCAATAGCGTTGGGATCCGCAGCAACTGGCGAATAAGAGATTAATCAGAAAGGATTTTGACAACGGCGTGTCAGAAAATGGTGGAGATAAGCGGGATCGAACCGCTGACCTCTTGCATGCCATGCAAGCGCTCTCCCAGCTGAGCTATACCCCCACATCTGGAATCGTTTTTCAGTGCCAAACTTCTGGGAGGAAGTTTGGTGGAGCTAAGCGGGATCGAACCGCTGACCTCCTGCATGCCATGCAGGCGCTCTCCCAGCTGAGCTATAGCCCCGAACCGAAAAACTGTCGCGTTAAGCGACGGACGGCATAATATGAAACCCCCTCCGGGGTGTCAACGGCAAAATGACATTCTCTGTTTGATCGCTGAAAAAGGCGGCAACCTGCGAAGTTTCAGCAGCATGCTGCAGGGGAAAATCGTGTCTGTTCACACAGGACCGTTTTTTAACTGTTATTCAGCCTGACGTCAGGTTAATTCACGGTTAAATATGTTATAGGAATTTTCTTGTCATCGTCTTTTTCGCATGCAAAACTTAGCCCGCTAATTAAGTGGTCGCCGGGACCCTCTCCCGCGTACCACGCGTCCACCAGGCGTTATCGTCCCATTAATCATAAAAAAACTACTGAGATACTATGTCGCTGCATACACCTAAAGAAATCGCACAACTGGCGATCCAGTCAGGCGTGGCTAAAAGCCGTGCACCTGTCAGCATCCTTCTGATTCTCGGCTTTATGGCGGGCGCATTTATTGCGACCGGCTTCCTGCTGGATCTTCACGTGATCAACACCCTGCCCGCTGAATGGGGCTCTTTTGGCGGCCTTCTGGGTGCCGCGGTCTTCCCGGTGGGGATCATCATGACCGTACTGGCGGGTGGTGAGCTGCTGACCGGCAATATGATGACCTTACCGGTGGCCTGGTTCGCCCGTCGCATCAGCTTTATGAGCGTGGCGCGCAACTGGTTCTGGGTTACCCTGGCTAACTTTATCGGCAGCGTGGCTGTCGCCTGGTTCTTTGGTCATATGCTGGGTATGACCGAGGGCGATTACCTGAAGAAGACTGTGGCTATCGCTTCTGCAAAAGTCCACGCTGATTTTCTGCACGCCTTTATTTCCGGCATCGGCTGTAACTGGCTGGTTTGCCTGGCGGTATGGCTGGCCTTTGCCAGTAAAGATGTGGTCGGCAAGATCTTCGGCATGTGGTTCCCGGTGATGGCATTTGTGGCCATTGGCTTCCAGCACGTCGTCGCCAACATGTTTATTATTCCGGCCGCCATTTTTGCCGGTCAGATGAGCTGGGCAGAGTACTTCCCTAACTTTGTTGCCGTCTTCTCAGGTAATGCCGTCGGTGGTGCCGTGTTCGTTGGTCTGGCCTATTTCCTTGCATTCCGTCCTGCCGCTGAACCCGCCAGTAATCCTCAGTAATGATGTTTTGCCTTTTGTCGAGAGACAAAAGGCAATTTCAGCTTCAGTTACTTTCCCCCGTTACGTTTTGCTGTAATATGTCCTGCTAATGTATTAATCAGGGACTGCATCGTGAAAAAGGAATGGCTTACCCCCGAAGAGTTGGCTGCAGAGACGGGTTACAGTCGGCAAACGGTGAATAAATGGATCAAGCGGGAAAACTGGACGACCACGCCGAAGCCCGGTGTGCAAGGCGGTAAAGCCCGACTGATTCACATTGATGAGCGCGTAAAAAGTTTTATTCAGTCGACCCGTAACCTTAACGAGCCGACGGCAACTTACGGCACTCCGTCCAATTCATTACCTGCATTATTAATAAGTTCCATTCAGCAAATGACTCAGGACGAGCAGGATCAATTCACTGCACTAATCTTACGCGAAGGGATAAAAGGCGTTTTGCAGCGACTGGGCATCAGCGAAGAGTAAGGTGTATTTATCAGGGAAGGTATTGTGAAAAAGGAATGGCTAACGCCCGAAGAGCTTGCCTCAGAGACCGGCCTGAGCAGACAGACAGTGAACAAATGGATTAAGCGCGAAAACTGGACCACCCAGCCCAGACCCGGCATTCAGGGCGGCAAGGCGCGATTGATCCATGTTGATGATCGCGTAGAAACATTTATCCATTCGACGCGTAGCCTGCAGGAACCTACTGCTATGTACACGGTTTCGGCAGATTCATTGACGGCACTATTGGTGAATGCGGTTCCGCAAATGAGTCAGGCTGAACAGGCGCAGCTTTCAGCGCTGATATTACGGATAGGTATTAAAGGCATTCTGCAGCGTCTGAATATTACTGAAGAGTAAAAACCGGAAGCGTTAAGCTTCCGGCTCTGTTTATTAAGCCTGCGCTTCACGCTCACTGATAAAGGCCAGCGCCTGCTCAATACGGGCAACGCTGCGGCTGCGGCCTATCGCTTCCACGGTGACATCCAGTCCGGGTGACTGACCGGCACCGGTCACGGCCACACGCAGCGGCATGCCCACTTTACCCATCCCGACTTCCAGCTCATCTGCGGTGCTCTGAATAGCCTGATGCACATTTTCAGCTGTCCACTCGTTAATGGCGGCCAGCTTATCGCGCACCACTTCCAGCGGCTGACGCGCTACCGGATGAAGATGTTTCTTCGCGGCATCGGCATCAAACTCTGCAAAGTCTTCATAAAAGTAGCGGCAGGATGCAGCCATCTCTTTCAGCGTTTTGCAGCGCTCGCCTAAAAGACCAACCAGCTTCGCCAGTTCCGGGCCCGTGCGGGTATCAATTTTCTGCTCTTCAATATGCCACTGCAGATGTGTCGCCACATATTCTGGCGGCAGCGTATTGATATAGTGATGGTTCAGCCACTGCAATTTCTCAGTGTTGAACGCACTGGCAGACTTACTGACCGCATCCAGGGTAAACAGCTCAACCATTTCGGCCACGCTGAAGATTTCCTGATCGCCATGTGACCAGCCCAGACGAACCAGGTAGTTGAGCAGCGCTTCTGGCAGGTAGCCATCATCACGATACTGCATCACCCCGACTGCGCCATGACGTTTGGAAAGCTTTTTGCCATCATCGCCCAGGATCATTGAAACGTGGGCATAGACCGGAACCTGCGCACCAATCGCTTTGAGGATATTGATCTGACGTGGCGTATTGTTGATATGGTCTTCGCCGCGAATCACATGGGTGATGCCCATATCCCAGTCATCCACAACAACGCAGAAGTTGTAGGTTGGCGAACCATCGGTACGGCGGATAATCAGATCATCCAGTTCCTGGTTGCTGAACTCAATCGGGCCACGGATCTGGTCGTCAAAGATGACCGAACCTTCCTGCGGATTACGGAAACGCACAACGCATGGCTCATCGTCTGCATGGTGTTCATGGCTGTCACGGCAGCGGCCGTCATAACGCGGCTTTTCGTTGTTAGCCATCTGCTCTTCACGCAGGGCTTCCAGACGCTCTTTTGAGCAGTAGCATTTATAGGCTGTGCCCGCTGCCAGCATTTCATCAATGACCGCATTGTAGCGATCAAAACGTTTTGTCTGGTAGTAAGGGCCTTCATTCCAGTCAAGGCTGAGCCAGTTCATGCCATCCATGATGGCTTCAATAGCTTCCGGCGTGGAGCGCTCCAGATCGGTATCTTCAATGCGCAGCACAAACTCGCCCTGGTTGTGACGGGCAAAGAGCCAGGAGTAAAGTGCGGTACGGGCGCCACCTACATGCAGATAGCCAGTCGGGCTGGGCGCGAAGCGTGTTTTGATTTTCATTGAGTATTGCCTTAGATGCGCGGGTTCTCTGTCTGGATGACAAAAAACAGGTTAGACGCGAAAAACAGTGGGCATATTCTAGCATCTGACGGTGAATCCTCAATGCATGCCCGGCGGTTGCCGTCCGGGAAAAGCGGCTTTTCTGCCAGTAAAACCAGCACATTGACTAAAAGCGCGACAGGGTGTTTAAAAATAAACCGAACGCACATTTATGTTTTAAAAAGCGTTGACTCAAAATCAACTATCCCTATAATGCGACTCCACACAGCGGGGGTGATTAGCTCAGTTGGTAGAGCATCTCCCTTACAAGGAGGGGGTCGGCGGTTCGAACCCGTCATCACCCACCACTCTTAACAGCGTGGCCCGCAGTGAACAGGTATGAAGATATGGGTGATTAGCTCAGTTGGTAGAGCATCTCCCTTACAAGGAGGGGGTCGGCGGTTCGAACCCGTCATCACCCACCATATCTTGCCTGTTAGTAGTATTGAAGTACGAAGTGGGTGATTAGCTCAGTTGGTAGAGCATCTCCCTTACAAGGAGGGGGTCGGCGGTTCGAACCCGTCATCACCCACCACTTCGGGTCGTTAGCTCAGTTGGTAGAGCAGTTGACTTTTAATCAATTGGTCGCAGGTTCGAATCCTGCACGACCCACCAATTCAGAAAAAAGCGCCTTTATGGCGCTTTTTTCGTTTCCGGGGCACGGACTTTACCGTGCAGGGTGAGAACCTGCTGCAGGTTCGACTGAATCGCCAGGAGCGATTCAGGCTGATGCGACAGCATCACCCGCAGGGCGAGGCCCACGACGGGCCGAGGCTATCCTGCACGACCCACCAATTCAGAAAAAAGCGCCTTTATGGCGCTTTTTTCGTTTCTGCTGAACTGACCTTTTCTGCGACTTCAGGCTTTAAAAAGTGTGCTGGCTCAGGGAGCACAGGCCTTTCGCAAAGACGCAAAAACGCCATCCATGGCAGGCTCAGCGTGGGCGATTACGTACCTCATCCCTGAGGTGCGCCCGCAGACGGGCGAACACTTTGCGTTTTTGTCCCTGTCCCACGATGCTTTGCTACAAGCCTGTGCTCCCCTCGCTTTAAACTTATCTGTTGTCTGTTAGTCCTTTTTGGTGCCTGTTTTGTTCCTGCTGCACTGACAGTGACGTAAAAGATAAAATCCCGCCGTTTCGCAACCTTAACAATTTCAGCTCTCAAGTCGTTTCACAGCGTGCCGATAACGTATCTGACAACTTACAGGGAGAAAATGATGTCTTCAATTTCCGGAATTTTAAGCAGTGCAGTCAGTGGCGGTGACAGCGGTGGCGGCAGCGTTGCCTCGCAGGTCGCGGCACTAAATAAACAGATTCAGAATGTCTTAACGCAGGTCAAGGAGCTGGCGGACAACAAAGAACTGACTGACGAACAGAAGTCTGAAATGCAGCAGATGTATCAGTCACAAATCACCATGCTGCAGGCACAGATTGCTCAGCTGGAACAGAAGCAGGCCGAGCAGGATCAGCCAAAGAGTGACAGCTCGCCTGTCAGTGAGAGCAAAGCGGACGGGATTAACCGCCCTACCGACACCAACAAAATTGATGTCTACATCTAAAATGCGGGCCTGGCCTCGCGTTGTTGCGCCAGCAGCGTCGCCTGCTGGCGCACCTCCTGCCAGATTGCTTCGGCAGCAGGCGTCAGCGAGCGGTTTTTACGCTTGATCAGCGTCAGGCTGCGATTGATTTCCGGATAGAGACGCCGCACCGTTAATGCGCGATCAGCCGGCAACGGTAACGCCAGCGCGGGCAGAATACTGATGCCGATCCCCACCTGTACCATCGGAAATAGCGTAGCGGGATGACCAATCTCCTGAACGACTTCAGCCCTGATATTCTGCTGCTGCATCGCCGCATCAATGAGGACCCGACTGCCGGAAGCATAGTCCTGAAGCACCATGGTGCGGCCATCCAGCATTGACCATTCTGCCCTTTCCACCTGCGCCAGCGGATCATCATCACGGCATAGCAGCAGGAAAGGCTCATCCAGAATCGCGATGCTGTCAAAATCGCTGTCGCTGAGTGGCCCAATGACAATCCCGAAATCGACTTCGGCGTTACGCACACTTTGCAGCACCCACTGCTGGGCGCGATCGTGCAGTATCACTTTGATATCAGGAAAGTGCTGCTGGCTGGCGGCCAGACATTGCGGCATCAGATGAGCGGAAATGGTCTGGCTGGCTGCCACTCTGACGGTACCACTGCGCTGTTCGCCAAAACTGCGGATATCCAGCAGCGTGGTATGAATCTCCTCCAGCAGTCGCTCCATGCGTGACGCCAGCTGTTTTCCCGCTTCAGTCAGCATCACCTCACGGGTGGTTCGATCCAGCAACCGCACGCCGGTTTCCGCTTCCAGCTCTTTAATACTGTGGCTGACCGCCGACTGACTCAGACCTATCGCCTGCCCCGCCTGGCTGAATCCGCCATAGTGTGCCACCGCAATAAAGGTTCGTAGCTGACGCAGGGTATAATTCATCGATTCTGCTCATAGATTAATTCAATAAATCAATTTTATTTCTAAACAGGTTTCACGCACAATCGCGCTATTGAAAAATTTACCGGAATTTAACAATGGGATTTTTAAAACTCGATCCGATGATGATTAAACTCATCATCACCGTGCTGCTGGCCTCTTTCCTGCCAGCCAGAGGGATCTACGTTGATATCTTCAGCTATCTCGCGACGGCAGCGATAGCGCTGCTGTTCTTTATGCATGGTGCCAAACTGTCGCGTGAAAAGATCATCTCAGGCAGCAGTCACTGGCAGTTACATCTGTGGATTATGTTCAGCACCTTTGTGCTGTTTCCGGCGCTGGGTCTGCTGCTGGTCTGGTGGCATCCGGTTAATGTCGGCCCGGAAATTTATACCGGCTTTATCTACCTCTGTATCCTGCCTGCGACCGTGCAATCCGCTATCGCGTTTACCTCCATGGCGGGCGGTAACGTTGCGGCAGCGGTATGCAGCGCCTCTGCATCTAGCCTGCTGGGTGTGTTTATTTCGCCGTTGCTGGTGAACCTGGTGATGGATATTCACAGCAGCGCCGCACCCAGCGATGGACTGGAGCAGATCGGTAAAATTATGCTGCAACTGATGGTACCTTTTGTGCTGGGACATCTCTCACGGCGCTGGATCGGTGGCTGGGTTGAGAAGCATCGCAGCCTGATTGGCAAAACTGACCAGACCTCCATTCTGCTGGTGGTCTACTCCGCCTTCAGTGAAGCGGTGGTTAATGGCATCTGGCATCGCGTTGGGTTAATTACGCTGCTGTGGATTGTGGCAGGCTCAATTATTCTGCTGACCGCCGTGCTGATTATCAACCTGCTGGCCTCGCGCCTGTTCCGCTTTAAACGCGCCGATGAGATTGTGGTGCTGTTTTGTGGTTCGAAGAAGAGTCTGGCGAATGGCGTACCGATGGCGAATATTCTGTTCCCGGCCAGTACCGTGGGGATTATTGTGCTGCCGCTGATGATTTTCCATCAGGTACAGCTAATGGTCTGCTCATTTATTGCCGGGCGTTATAAGAAGACCAATGAGAAGCAGCAGGCTGTGCAGGTTAAAGATTCGGTGATGGAGTCTCAGAAATAGATCGGCTGCCCGCCAGTGCGGGCAGCGTTACTTGCGGGTCTGAAGCGGTTTAACTAACCCTTCCAGACCCTCAATTTTTATTGTCAGGGTGAGTTGCATGAGATCACCCAGCAGACCAGACGGAAAGTCCCCACTGCGGGCAAACCACAGCAGATAAGGCTCAGGCAGATCGATCAGCATCCGCCCCTTATATTTACCAAACGGCATAGGCGTATTGGCTATCGCTACCAGCTGATGTTCATCCATCTGAGGCTCCCAGCAGGCGGATCATTTCCGCTTCATCAATCACTTCAATGCCAAGCTCTTCTGCTTTCGCCAGTTTTGAACCGGCCGCTTCACCGGCAATCAGCAAATCGGTTTTCTTCGAGACGCTTCCGCTGACTTTTGCACCCAGCGCGATCAGCTGCGCTTTGGCATCATCGCGGTTCATCTGCGACAGTGAGCCGGTCAGCACCACCGTTTTACCGGCGAACGGACTGTCGATCTCTTCGGCTCTTACCACCACCACCTGCGGCCAGTGAATGCCGATATCTTCGACCAGCTGGCGGATAACCTCACGGTTGCTCTCCTCTTCCATGAAGTTGCGCACGTGAGCCGCAACGACTTTGCCGACATCCGGCACCGCAATCAGCGCCTCAAGATCGGCATCCATGACCTTCTGCAACTCACCAAAATGGTTAGCCAGATTGGCAGCGGTGGCTTCACCCACTTCACGGATACCCAGCGCATAGAGGAAACGCGCCAGCGTAGTCGATTTCGCTTTCTCCAGCGCGTCGACAACGTTTTGCGCCGATTTCGGCCCCATGCGATCCAGTCCGGTCAGTTTGCCCGCCGTGAGACGGAACAGATCCGCTGGTGTGTTGACGTACTCTTTCTCTACCAGCTGGTCGATAATCTTATCGCCCATGCCATCAACATCCAGCGCCCGGCGCGAGACAAAATGCTTCAGCGCCTCTTTGCGCTGAGCACCGCAGATTAAACCGCCTGTGCAGCGCGTGACCGATTCCCCTTCGACCCGTTCTACCTCGGAACCACAGACCGGACAGTGTGCCGGAAACAGGACTTCACGCGTCTGTTCAGGTCGCTCGGCCATCACCACGTTGACCACCTGCGGGATCACATCACCGGCGCGGCGAATGACCACCCGATCGCCGATGCGTAATCCCAGCCGCTCGATTTCATCCGCGTTATGCAGCGTGGCATTGCTGACGATCACGCCGGCGACCTGCACCGGCTCCAGGCGAGCCACCGGTGTGATAGCCCCGGTGCGACCAACCTGAAATTCGACGTCCCGCACCCAGGTCAGTTGTTCCTGTGCCGGGAATTTAAAGGCAATCGCCCAGCGCGGCGCGCGCGCCACAAAGCCCAGCTTTTCCTGCAGTTCCTGTGAATCGACTTTGATCACGACGCCATCAATATCAAAACCCAGATTCGGACGCTGTTGTTCGATATCACGATAGAAAGCCAGGGCTTCTTCTGCGTTGTGCACCAGCTTGATACGGTCACTGACCGGCAGGCCCCAGGCTTTAAACTGTTGCAGACGCCCCATGTGACTGTGCGGCATCTCACCGCCTTCCAGCAAACCAAAACCGTAGCAGAAGAAGGTCAGCGGACGTTTGGCGGTAATGCGCGGATCCAGCTGACGCAGAGAGCCTGCTGCTGCATTGCGCGGATTAGCAAAGACTTTGCCATCAGTCCGGCGAGCTTCTTCATTCAGCTTTTCAAAGCCGCGCTGCGTCATAAATATTTCGCCACGCACTTCCAGCCGTGCCGGAATGTTGTCGCCTTTAAGCCGCAGCGGGATAGCGCGAATGGTGCGGACATTGGCGGTAATGTTCTCGCCGGTGGTGCCGTCACCGCGCGTTGCCGCCTGAACCAGCAAGCCATTTTCATACATCAGGCTGACCGCAGCGCCATCAAGCTTGAGTTCGCAGCAGTAGGTTATGTCTTCACTACTTTTCAGCCGATCCTGTACCCGCTTGTTGAAGGCCATAAACGTGGCTTCATCAAAGGCATTATCCAGCGACAACATCGGGACTTCATGGCGTACCTGCTCGAAGACCGTCAGCGGCGCGGCACCCACGCGTTGTGTGGGCGAGTCCGGCGTAATGAGATCGGGATGTTCTTCTTCCAGCTGACGCAGCTCACGCATCAGACGATCGTATTCAGCATCCGGCACTTCCGGCGCATCCATAACGTGATAGAGATATTCATGATGGCGCAACGTGGTGCGCAGTTCGGTGATGTGATCCTGGACGGATTTCATAAAGCCCCATCAGATAAAAAACCCCCGACAGGCGGGGGTTTGTTTTAACAATTCAGATAGCGGTTAGCGCAGGTCTCAGACGCCAACCACATCGCGGATACGCGCTTTGTAAGTTTCCAGCTTCTGTGGCGTCATCATGCGACGCTCATCGTCCAGCACCACGCCGCCCACATCATCAGCGATACGCTGTGCCGACTGCAGCATCAGCTTGAAGTTCTGATTCGCATCGCCATAGGAAGGCACCATCATAAAGATAGAGATGCCAGGCGTGCTGAAATCGGTCATCAGATCAGGATTGAACGAGCCCGGCTTAACCATATTGGCCAGACTGAACAATACCGGGCCGCTGCCAGCCGGACTGAGATGACGATGGAAAATGTTCATTTCACCAAACTGGAAGCCCGCCTGGAGAATACCCTGCAGTAGTGCCTCACCATTCAGTTCACCGCCAGAATGGGCGGCAACATGCAGCACCAGTACCGCTTCTTTCGGTTTTTCCGCTGGCGCTTTAGCAGCAGGCTGTGCCGGCGCGGATGTCACTTCAGGCTGCGGCTCAGGTTCTGCCTGGTACTGCGGTGCGGGCTGTACAGATTCCAGCGGATCGAGATCCAGCAACGGGTCAGCCTGAACAGGCGGCGCAACAAAAGTGGGTGCGGGCTGCTGACGAACCGGTTCAGGGCGTGGCTGCGGCGCAGGCTGCGGTGCCGTGTTAAAAAGCGGATCGCTTTCAGTTTCAGGTTGCGGTGCGGGTCGTGGCGCAGGCTGACGCACAGGCTCAGCGGGCGCTGGCTTACGCGGCGCTTCTGGCTGTGGCTCGCGAATCTCATCGAAACGCGGTTCCTGATGTACGTTGCGATCAGAACGAACGCGAACCTCGCCGACGCCATCATCTTCGTCGTCAATCAGGTCCTGCTCATCATTTTCATCACGTTGTTTTAGACGTTTGTGCGGGCGATCGCGGAACACTGACGAACGCTCTTTACGGCTGGTCCACAGCCCGTGAAGAAGGAGCGCTATAATGGCGATCGCGCCAACAACGATTAATATCAGACGCAAATCCTGCATCATTGTATTCTCTGTTGTTCCAATACCTTGCCACCGCGGCAAACTTTATCCCCTAACTGTATTTGCCCTGCTACACAAGTGCAAGTCTGTGCACTATTTTCTGACAAATAAGATAGGCAACCCACGCTTTTTCGCTGTTTTTTTACCCAAACGGCACCTGGCCTGGAGAAAAAGCCAGGTTATAGTGGGCGCGCCTTAACACCTTCAGGAGAACTGGCTCTATGGCCCTTGAGAATTCCGTCTCAAATTTTAACGGCATGCACTACTTTAGCCAGGGCTGGAAACTGGTGCGTCTGCCTGGCATTCGCCGCTTCGTGGTGATGCCGCTGCTGATTAATATCGTGATGCTGGGTGGCGCATTTATCTGGCTTTTCTATCGTCTCGGTGACTGGATCCCGCGCCTGATGGCCCATATTCCAGACTGGCTGCAGTGGCTGAGCTATCTGTTATGGCCGCTGTCGGTAATTGCGATTGTACTGGTGTTTAGCTACTTCTTCTCGACACTGGCTAACCTGATTGCCGCCCCGTTTTGCGGCCTGCTGGCAGAACAGCTCGAAGGCCGTCTGACAGGCAAGCCCCTGCCGGACAGCGGCTGGGCTGGGATGATTAAAGATGTGCCACGCATCATGAAGCGAGAGTTGCAAAAACTGGGTTATTACCTGCCCCGCGCGCTGGGTCTGCTGCTGCTCTATTTTATTCCTGGCTTTGGCCAGACCGTTGCGCCGGTGCTGTGGTTTCTGTTCAGCGCCTGGATGTTGTCCATCCAGTATTGCGACTACCCGTTCGATAACCATAAAGTGCCTTTTCAGCAGATGCGCAACGCCCTGCGTCAGCACAAAACGGCCAATATGCAGTTTGGCGCACTAATCAGTCTGTTCACCATGATTCCGGTTCTGAACCTCGTGATCATGCCGGTTGCCGTCTGCGGTGCCACCGCCATGTGGGTCGATCGCTACCGGCCACAGCTGGCACGCAGTGAAGTGCGCTAGAATGATCAGTGCGCCTTATGCTCTTTTCAGCAGGGCTTATTGCCGGGCGACATATAGATATGCGATTTCTTTCCTTCCGCCCCCAGGCAGAACAGGTATGCTCATAGGGTTCCCAATAATTCATACAGTTAAGGGCAGGCTATGAGTAAGATCTATGAAGACAACTCTTTGACAATTGGTCATACGCCATTGGTTCGACTGAACCGCATCGGTAACGGCCGCATCCTTGCGAAAGTTGAATCCCGTAACCCGAGCTTCAGCGTAAAATGCCGTATCGGTGCCAATATGATTTGGGACGCAGAAAAACGCGGTATTCTGAAACCGGGTGTTGAACTGGTTGAACCGACCAGCGGCAATACCGGTATTGCTCTGGCCTATGTCGCCGCAGCGCGCGGTTATAAATTAACGCTGACGATGCCAGAAACCATGTCAGTGGAACGCCGTAAGCTGCTGAAGGCGCTGGGCGCGACGCTGATACTGACCGAAGGCAGCAAAGGCATGAAAGGTGCCATCAGCAAAGCTGAAGAGGTTGTTGCCAGCAATCCGGATAAATATGTGCTGCTGCAGCAGTTCAGCAACCCGGCCAACCCGGAAATCCATGAAAAGACCACCGGCCCGGAAATCTGGGAAGACACGGACGGCGAAGTGGATGTCTTTATTGCCGGTGTCGGCACCGGCGGTACGCTGACCGGCGTGAGCCGCTACATCAAAAATACCAAAGGCAAGAAAGATCTGATTACCGTCGCGGTTGAACCGACCGATTCGCCAGTGATTGCTCAGGCGCTGGCGGGCGAGGAGATCAAGCCCGGCCCACATAAAATTCAGGGTATCGGCGCAGGCTTTATTCCGGGGAACCTTGAGCTGAATCTGGTTGACCGCGTTGTAGCCATCTCCAACGAAGAAGCGATCAGTACGGCGCGTCAGCTGATGGAAGAGGAAGGTATTCTGGCCGGGATCTCATCCGGTGCTGCCGTTGCTGCGGCGCTGAAGCTGCAGGAAGATGAAGCCTTCGCCAACAAAAATATTGTGGTGATCCTCCCCTCTTCCGGCGAACGCTATCTGAGCACCGCCTTGTTTGCCGATCTCTTCACTGAAAAAGAGCTGCAGTAGCAGAGGCCGATAGTCCGAAAATGGAGAAAAAAGCACCCAATCGGGTGCTTTTTTGTGGTGCAGATCTCACTTTCATTACCCCGCAGATTGATTTCAGTGACGCCGCTCTGGTATTTAGACTGCCAATTATTTCGATGCCTGAAATTAATCCGCGTTTGAAGTGGATCAAGCTGAATCGATTTACAGATTCAGTGAAACGGCGAATCACGGCATAATTAACCGGTGACGTGTAGAATCGGTTTTGAGACGCAACGGACTGTAGATTTGACGCATGCGCGTCTTTGGTCAGCATGAAGCTATACCCGCGCACCTACACAGGCTAAAGTAAAGGCTCCAGGCTAGACTTTAGATTCATAACACTCATCCTGATAACGTTGGGGAAATAGAATGTTCCAGCAAGAAGTTACCATTACTGCACCAAACGGTCTGCATACTCGCCCAGCTGCGCAATTCGTTAAAGAAGCCAAAGCTTTCCAGTCAGAAATTACCGTGACCTCTAACGGTAAATCAGCAAGCGCGAAAAGCCTGTTCAAGCTGCAGACACTGGGTTTGACCCAGGGAACGGTTGTGACCCTTTCCGCGGAAGGTGAAGACGAGCAGAAAGCAGTTGAGCATCTGGTCAAACTGATGGCTGAACTGGAGTAATCTCCGCTCAGTTCGCCAGCCAATCGACTCCTCTGCGCCATTGAGTGCAAACATCTTGATCGCGGACAACCTGTCCGCGTTATTGCTTTCGTAGAGTACGTGTCCCGCGACAATGGCACCGCACAGAGTCCCATCAGCCATCGTGATTAAAAGGTAGCGTTATGATTTCAGGCATTTTAGCATCACCAGGTATCGCTTTCGGCAAAGCACTGCTGCTGAAAGAAGACGAGATCGTCATCAACCGCAAGAAAATTTCTGATGACCAGGTTGAGCAGGAAGTCCAGCGCTTCCTCGATGGCCGCAGCAAAGCGGCATTACAACTGGAAGCGATTCGCGTCAAAGCGGGTGAAACCCTCGGTGAAGAGAAAGCAGCGATCTTCGAAGGCCACATTATGTTGCTGGAAGATGAAGAGCTGGAGCAGGAAATCATCGACCTGATCAAAAAAGATCACGCTTCTGCCGATGCTGCTGCCTACTCGGTCATTGATGGCCAGGCGAAAGCACTGGAGGAGTTAGATGACGAATATCTGAAAGAGCGTGCAGCTGACGTACGCGACATCGGTAAGCGTCTGCTGCAAAACATCCTCGGTCTGCATATCGTTGACCTGAGCGCTATTCCGGACGAATCCATCCTGGTGGCAAAAGATTTAACGCCGTCAGAAACTGCACAGCTGAACCTGAAGAAGGTGCTGGGCTTTATCACCGATCTGGGTGGCCGTACCTCACATACCTCAATTATGGCGCGCTCGCTGGAGATCCCAGCCATTGTCGGTACCGGCAATGTGACCGTCACGGTTAAAAATGGCGATTTCCTGATTCTGGATGGCGTTAACAATGCGATTCACGTCAATCCTTCAGAAGCGATTCAGGAAGAGCTGAAAGCCGTACAGAACCAGTATCTGTCGGAAAAACATGAATTAGCCAAGCTGAAAGATCTGCCAGCCGTCACGCTGGATGGTCATCAGGTTGAAGTCTGCGCCAACATCGGTACCGTGCGCGATATCGCTGGTGCTGAGCGTAACGGCGCTGAAGGCGTGGGTCTCTACCGCACCGAATTCCTGTTCATGGATCGTGACTCCCTGCCAAGCGAAGAAGAGCAGTTCCAGGCGTACAAAGCCGTCGCTGAAGCCATGGGTTCACAGGCGGTTATCGTGCGTACCATGGACATCGGCGGCGATAAAGATCTGCCTTACATGAACCTGCCAAAAGAAGAGAACCCGTTCCTCGGCTGGCGCGCTATCCGTATCGCCATGGACCGCAAAGAGATTCTGCATGCGCAGCTGCGTGCCATCCTGCGCGCCTCCTCTTTCGGTAAACTGCGCATCATGTTCCCGATGATTATTTCGGTTGAAGAAGTACGCAGCCTGAAAGCGGAACTGGAGCTGCTGAAAGCGCAGTTGCGTGAAGAAGGTAAAGCCTTTGATGAGAGCATCGAAGTCGGCATCATGGTGGAAACCCCGGCTTCAGCCGTGATTGCTCATCATCTGGCGAAGGAAGTCGACTTCTTCAGTATTGGGACAAACGATCTGACGCAGTATACTCTGGCGGTCGATCGTGGTAATGATTTGATCTCGCACCTGTACAACCCAATGACGCCGTCTGTGCTTAACTTAATCAAGCAAGTCATTGATGCATCTCACGCTGAAGGTAAATGGACCGGCATGTGTGGTGAGCTGGCAGGTGATGAACGTGCTACACTACTGTTACTGGGAATGGGGCTGGACGAGTTCAGCATGAGTGCCATTTCTATCCCTGGCATCAAGAAAATCATTCGTAATACTAATTTTGAAGATGCGAAGGCATTGGCAGAGCAGGCACTGGCTCAACCGACAGCGGAAGACTTAATGAACCTGGTTAACAAGTTCATTAAAGAAAAAACGCTCTGCTAATCTGCATGATGCTGGCCCCAAATTACTGCTTAGGAGAAGATCATGGGTTTGTTTTCTAAACTTTTTGGCGAAAAAACGGATAGCGCTGGGACAATTGACATCGTAGCGCCTCTGTCAGGCGAAATCGTGAACATTGAAGACGTACCAGATGTGGTGTTTGCAGAAAAAATCGTGGGCGACGGTATTGCGATCAAGCCCAGCGGCAACAAAATGGTTGCCCCTGTTGATGGCACTATCGGCAAGATTTTTGAAACCAATCACGCTTTTTCGATCGAATCAGACAATGGCATTGAACTGTTCGTTCACTTCGGTATCGATACGGTTGAACTGAAAGGTGAAGGCTTCAAACGCATCGCTGAAGAAGGCCAGAAGGTCAAAAAAGGCGACGTGGTTATCGAGTTCGACCTGCCGTTGCTGGAAGAGAAAGCGAAATCAACCCTGACACCGGTTGTCATCTCCAACATGGATGAAATCAAGGAATTGATTAAGCTGTCAGGCCAGGTCACCGTCGGCGAAACGCCGGTGATTCGCATCAGAAAGTAAGCATTCGTTCATAACATAACGGCACCCACGGGTGCCGTTATCGTTTCTGTTGCGCGCCGTGTCAGGGCTGCCAGTGCGGCAGACGCAGCGTCAGTTCCAGTCCGCCTTCTGGCCGGTTCCGGGCCTCGACCTCACCATGATGCGCCAGCACTACCTTTCGCACGATAGCCAGTCCCAGACCATAGCCTTTGCCCATCAGCGGCGAATTAACCCGCACAAACGGGTCAAAGATGCTGGAGAGTTTCTCCTCATCGACACCCGGCCCCTGATCGCGCACCTGAATCGCCAGCCACTGCTGTTCTGCGCACAGATGAACCTCAATCCGCTGCCCTGGCAGAGAGAAGCGCAGCGCGTTGCGTAACACATTCTCGACTCCGCGCCGTATCAGCTCTGCATTGCCCCGCACGGTGTAATCGGCCCGATCGTCGACCTGCAACTCTACCTGCACGCCAGGGATCTGCGCTTCATAACGGACATCAGTGATGACCGCCTGCAGCAAGCCGGTCAGATCAAAATATTGTTCATCCGGGATGCTTTCATGCTCAGCCCGCGACAGGGTGAGCAGTTCACCGATCATCTTGTCCAGCCGACGCGCCTCTTCATCAATGCGATCAAGCGAACTGTTCACACTTTCTGGCGTCTGTCTGGCCAGCCCGGTCGCCAGTTGCAGTCGGGCCAGCGGTGAACGAAGTTCATGTGAGATATCATGCAACAGTTCTTCACGGGCGCGCACCAGGGTGTCGAGCCGCTCGACCATGGCGTCAAAGGCTTCAGCGACGTTTGAGATCTCGTCGTGGCGCTTACGCATGATCGGAAACAGCCGCACGCTTAAATCACCCTCAGCCACGCGGGAAAATCCTTCCCGCAGCTGACGCATAGGTCGCGTCAGATTCCAGGCCAGCAGCAGACTGAACAGCAACCCCACCGAGCCGGCGAAGACAAACATCGGTTCAGGAATATTCAGAAATTTGCGCGGCATCATGTTCAGCGTGCTGTCTTTACGCATGCCATCCAGGTCGTAGCGCAGCTGATAGGCTTTGCCATCCGCACCGCGAACCCAGCGCACCACCTCTTCAGGAAAGCGCCCTTTGATATCCAGGTTGCCGCTATTTTCTGATTGTGACGGTTTTGTCTGTTGGGTGACGTGGAAGAACTGCCGGTCGCTGTTATCCCAGTCCGACAGCATCGCATTCAGCGCATCAGGCCCGCCCCGCTCCAGCACTGACGCGGCGGAGGTCATCTGCAGATCCACAATACGACGAATAGCCACGAGTTCAGGCGGTTCATGCCGTTTACCGGAGAGCGTAAAGCCGAGCCAGATCAGCTGGCTCATGATGACAAAAACGATCCAGAAGCCGATAAAGATCTTCCAGAACATGCGTCCACGGTAACTCTGCTTCATCGAATACGGTAACCGATGCTGCGAACGGTTTCGATGTTAATGCTGTCAGCGGTTAAGGCACTGAGCTTCTGACGAATGTTACTGATATGCACATCGACGCTGCGGTCATAGGCTTCACGCGGGCGACCAAGTCCCTTTTCGGAGAGTTCATCTTTTGATACCACCCGGTCCGGCGCACGCAGCAGCAGATCCAAAAGATTAAATTCTGATGCCGTGAGATCGAAGGTTCTACCCTGCCATTCGCTGATGCGGGTGGCGGGATTAAGCATCAGCTCCCCCCAGCGCAGCGGCTCTCTGGCATCTGGCTGTGGCGCCTGCTCTTCAAAACGCCGCAATACGGCGCGCAGCCGCGCCACCAGTTCGCGGGGATAGCAGGGCTTGGGCATATAGTCATCCGCGCCCATCTCCAGACCGATCACGCGATCAATATTATCGCCTTTGGCGGTCAGCATAATCACCGGTATCCGGCTGTTCTGGCGCACCTGACGCAACACATCAATGCCGCTCATGTCGGGCAGCATAATGTCCAGAATCATGGCGGTGAACTCTCCCGATAACGCGCCCTGCACGCCGGCGCTGCCGGTCAGAACCAGCTGGGCGTCAAACCCTTCCCCGATCAGGTACTGACTTAACATCGTGCCTAATTCAACATCATCATCAACAAGCAAAATTTTCATGGTTATCTCTCGACAGAATTGGCGCTATTTTGGCCTGTGCCGGGCATTCGCGCAGCCTGATTTACGCGATCCTTACAGATTCAGTCTATCTGGCACGGGAAATCCTGGCTGAAAAAAAGGCCTGTGGGCAGCAAATGCGCGCACAGGCCTGGTGTCAGCATCAGCAGAGATTACTGATGATAGAGTCCGGTAGAGAGATAACGATCGCCGCGATCGCAGGCGATCGCTACCACCACGCTGCCCGGATGAGCCTGCGCAATACGCAGCGCACCCGCCACTGCGCCGCCTGAGCTAACGCCACAGAAAATGCCTTCGCGGCGTGCCAGCGCCCGCATCGTCTCTTCCGCTTCCTTTTGCGTCATATCTATCACATCATCCACCAGATCGGGACGGTAGATCCCCGGCAGATAAGCCAGCGGCCAGCGACGAATGCCCGGAATGCTGCTGCCTTCACTCGGCTGTAAACCGATCACCTGAACGCCCGTGTTGTGCTCTTTCAGATAACGTCCCACACCGGTAATGGTGCCGGTGGTGCCCATGCTGGAGACAAAATGGGTCATGCGCTGATTCGACTGCTGCCACAGCTCCGGGCCGGTGGTCTGATAGTGGCCCAGCGGGTTGTCGGGATTATTGAACTGATCCAGCACCCGGCCTTCACCGCGCGCCGCCATCGCCTGCGCCAGATCGCGTGCACCCTCCATGCCCTGTTCACGTGGCACCAGTATTAACTCTGCGCCGTAAGCGCGCATCGCGTCCTGCCGCTCCTGACTCATGTTGTCGGGCATCAGCAGGCGAAGTCGGTAGCCTTTCATCGCCGCGATCATCGCCAGCGCAATCCCGGTGTTGCCGCTGGTGGCTTCAATCAGCTGATCGCCGGGTGCAATATCACCACGCAGCTCCGCCTGATTGATCATCGACCAGGCTGCGCGATCTTTTACCGAACCGGCCGGATTATTGCCTTCCAGTTTGAGCCAGACCTCACTGCCGTTGGCGGGCGTCAGGCGCTGCAACTTAATCAGCGGGGTATTGCCGATGGTATTTTCGAGAGTTGTCACGGTGCAATTCCTGGCATCTTACAAAACCAGATGCGAAAAAAAGGCGGAAGTGACACTCCCGCCCGGTGTTGATGAGAAAATATCAGGCGCTTTGTGCAAAGGCAACTGCGCGCAGTGGCGTATCGCCCTTATAGAGACGCGCCTGCTGCAAGCCAACAAACAGACGCTCGCCGCGAATCGGCGCTGTCTGCTCACCTTCAAACACCACTGAGACCGGCTCGCTCTGCCAGCCAGTAGGCTGGACAACAAGCTGCCAGAAGTGTCCGCGTGGACTGACTTCCAGTACCTGTACCGGCAGCGGGGTTTCGAGGCTGCTACGGCGTGACACGTCGATTTCCCAAGGACGCAGGAACAACTCAACCGCGCCCTGGTGGGCCGAGGTATAGCCCAGCGGCCAGTGGTGCGCGCCGACGTGGAACTGCGATCCCTGAATCTCGCCATCAAAGCGGTTCACTTCACCCAGGAATTCCAGCACAAAACGGGTCGCCGGATCGCGCCACACATCATCTGGCGTGCCGACCTGTTCAATGTTGCCCTGGCTCATCACCACCACGCGATCCGCCACTTCCATCGCCTCTTCCTGGTCGTGAGTCACGAACACGCTGGTAAATTTCAGCTCTTCATGCAGCTGACGCAGCCAGCGGCGCAGCTCTTTACGCACCTGAGCATCCAGCGCGCCAAAGGGTTCATCCAGCAGCAGAATTTGTGGTTCAACCGCTAACGCACGCGCCAGCGCCACACGCTGTTTCTGGCCGCCCGACAGCTGTGCCGGGAAGCGATTCGCCAGATGGGCCAGCTGCACCATCTCCAGCAGGCGGGTAACACGCTGTTTGATCTCCGCCGTGGAAGGACGCTCACGACGTGGCAGCACGGTCAGGCCAAAGGCGATGTTGTCGAATACCGTCATATGACGGAACAGCGCGTAGTGCTGGAAGACAAAACCGACCTGGCGATCGCGCGCATGCAGGCGGCTGACATCGTTACCATGAAAACGGATTTGACCGCTGTTCTGATGCTCCAGCCCGGCAATGATGCGCAGCAGCGTGGTTTTACCCGAGCCTGATGGGCCAAGCAGCGCCACCATTTCACCCGAGGCAATATCCAGAGAGATATCGTTCAGCACCGATGTGCGACCAAAGGATTTGTTGATCTTGTTAATCTCAATGCTCATGATTTCCCTCCTGTTGCAGGCGTTTGTGCTGTTGCTCTAAACGCCACTGCACAATACTTTTCAGAAACAGCGTCACAATTGCCATCAGGGTTAACAGGGCGGCCGCGGTAAACGCGCCAACGGTGTTGTAGTCCTGATGCAATAATTCAACCTGAAGCGGTAACGTGTAGGTCTCACCGCGAATCGATCCCGATACCACCGAGACCGCACCAAATTCACCAATCGCACGGGCGTTGGTCAGCACGATGCCATACAGCAGCGCCCAGCGAATGTTCGGCAGCGTAACGCGGCGGAACATCTGCCAGCCAGAGGCGCCCAGCAACACCGCCGCTTCATCTTCGTGACTGCCCTGACTCAGCATCACCGGGACCAGTTCGCGCACCACAAACGGACAGGTCACAAACACCGTCGCCAGCACCATGCCAGGCCAGGCAAACATAATCTGGATGTTATGCGCATCCAGCCAGCCGCCTGCCGGGCCATTAACCCCCCAGAACAGCAGATACATCAGACCGGCCACGACCGGTGACACGGCAAAAGGAATATCAAACAGGGTCAGCAGCAACTGACGCCCCGGAAAGGTAAAGCGCGTCACCAGCCAGGCGAGCAGCGTGCCGAACACCAGGTTAACCGGTACGGTGATCAGCGCCACCATTACGGTCAGCCAGATGGCGTGCAGCATGTCCGGATCCGCCAGATTGCTGAGAGCGACAATCAGCCCCTGATTCAGCGCTTCCCAGAAGATGGAGGCCATCGGCACCACCAGCAGCAGAATCGAGATCAGCGCGCCGATGCCAATCAGCAGCCACTTGCCCCAGTTCACTGGCTGACGGGCAACGTGATTAATTTGTGAAACCTCAGCCATTAGTGACCTCCCAGACGACGGCCAAAGCGGCTCTGTAATGTGTTAATCGCAAATAACAGAATCAGCGATGCCGCCAGGATCACCGAGGCGATGGCGCTGGCCGCCGGATAGTCAAACTCCTGCAGCCGGACAAAAATCATCAGCGAGGTGACTTCCGTTTTCCAGGCGATGTTACCGGCAATAAAGATCACCGCACCAAATTCACCCAGGCTGCGGGTAAAGGAGAGCGCCGTTCCGGCGAGCAGCGCCGGTGCCACTTCCGGCAACACGACGCGTCGGAAGCTCTGCCACGGCGTGGCACCCAGCGTTTCGGCCGCCTCTTCATACTCCGGACCTAACTCTTCCAGCACCGGCTGTACGGTACGCACCACAAACGGAATGCTGGTAAAGGCCATGGCGATGGCGATACCAAGCCAGGTGTAAGAGATTTTGATGTCGAACTGAGCAAACCACTGTCCATACCAGCCGTTGACCGAAAAGAGTCCGGCCAGGGTCAGACCTGCCACCGCCGTAGGCAGGGCAAATGGCAGATCCATCAGGCCATCCAGCAGCGTCCGGCCCGGAAAACGGTAACGGGTCAGGATCCATGCCATCAGCATGCCGAACACCGCATTAAACAGCGAGGCGACGCCTGCAGAGAGCAGCGTGACTTTATAGGCGGCAATCAGCTGCGGATTGGTCACCACATCCCAGTACTGTTGCAGCGTCATCTGTGACAGCTGCATGATCACTGCGCTGATAGGCAGCAGCAGGATCAGACAGGTAAAGAGCAGGCTGGTGCCGAGGCTGAGACCAAAGCCGGGCAACACACGTTTCTGGCTGGCTGCAAACATTATCCGCGCCCCGCCGCTAATAACTTATCGAGCTCACCGCCGCTGACGAAGTGCGTCTTCATTACTTTATCCCAGCCGCCAAACGCCTCTTCCACCCGGAACAGACTGGTCTGCGGGAAGCGATCTTTCTGCTCCGCCATCAGCTGTGGATTGTTCACGCGATAGTAGTAGTGAGTAATAATATTCTGCGCTTCAGGCGTGTAGAGATAGTTCAGATAAGCGCTGGCCGCATCAGCGGTTTTATTGGTGGCGACGTTTTTATCCACCCATGCCACCGGAAACTCCGCCAGAATATTGGTTTTCGGCACCACCACTTCATACTCATCTTTGCCGTACTGGTTGCGGATGTTATTCACTTCGGACTCAAAGCTAATTAATACGTCGCCCAGGCCACGCTCAGCAAAGGTCGTGGTCGCACCGCGACCGCCGGTGTCGAACACTTCAACGTTTTTCAGGAATTGCGTCATAAAGGCACGGGTTTTGGCCTGATCGCCCCCGTCCGCTTTATCCGCTGCGCCCCAGGCGGCCAGATAGGTATAGCGGCCATTACCGGAGGTTTTCGGATTCGGGAAAATCAGCTTCACATCACTGCGGGTCAAATCTGACCAGTCGTGAATCTGTTTTGGATTCCCTTTGCGCACCAGAAACGCCATGGTGGAGTAGAAAGGCGAGCTGTTATTCGGCAGACGGCTTTTCCAGTCTGCGGCAATCAGGTTGCCTTTATCGTGCAGCACCTGCACATCCGTAACCTGATTGTACGTGACGACATCCGCGCGCAGTCCCTGCAGGATAGCCAGCGCCTGCTTCGATGAACCGGCGTGCGACATCTTAATGGTCAGGGGATCGCCGGGATGGCTGGCATCCCACTGTTTAACGAAGGGAGCATTCAGGGCGACAAACAGCTCCCGCGAAACATCGTAAGAGCTATTAAGAAGTTCAGTGGCATTGGCTGCGCCGGCCAGGCTCAGCGACAACGCGATACCGCTCACGATTTTTTTCATCGCTTGTAATGTCATTTGGCACCCTGAAAAAGTTTGATGCGGATCTCACCCGCTGAGGCACCAGTTTATTTATAACTCAGTGAAAACCAGTAACGGTTTTATATATCGTTTGATGATTTCAAAGTCGAAAAAAGCATAAGACAACGGCAGTATTTATGCAGAAATCAGCAAAAGCCGATGGGGAGGAGAAATCCCGTGCCACGGGCGGCGGCAAGGGTCTGGAAGGCTCAGCGGCCGCCTGACGGGCGGCGCGCTGAAGACGAGGGATTAACGCTGCCAGACAATCTTGCTGATTTTCCAGCTTTTCAGCGTATCGTCAGAGGGCATTAATCCCTCCGGTCCATGCCAGTCACCCTGATAAACATAGGTCAGATGCTGACTGCCAGGCGCACGGCACGCCACGTCACGCGCATCGGTGCCGCTGGCTAAGGTGCAGTTGTCGAAGGCTTTGCTGAACTTATTACTGAAGGCATCGCCCACTTTGCTTCCATCGCTGCTGGCGATTGCGCTGTCCATGACCTCAATACGTTCGACCTGCGACTGCCCGTAAATCACCAGCTTAACGTTGCCATCATCCAGCGCCTGCCAGAAAGAGACTACCTGACCATTCTGGCTGCGCATGCCCTGACGCAGGCTATAGTCACCGTTGAGTCCGGCATTAATCGCGTCCTCTTTCATGGCGGTCGAGGCAGTTAACCCGCCCACACCCTGTTCAGTCGCGCTCAGCGAGGAACCGAACCAGTTCCACGGCAGCGCCGAAGACCAGTGATACGTCAGCGGATTCCACCAGCTTGCCTGCTGGCTGCTGTCAGCGCCGGAACCCGAACTGGCACAGCCGCTCAGTACAACAGCGGCGATCAGTAGCGTGGAACGAACAGCTTTCATGAGAACTCCTGTAAATGCGATGCCGGAAAGGCGGAACTGATTGGAGTCGCAAAGCGACAAAAAGTTTAGTGAAGATGATGTTCGGGCAGAAAGCAGTCGCGACAGCGGCGGCTGGATTGCAGCCAGATCAGCGCCAGCAGGTCAAAGAGCGTCAGCAGCAATGGCAGCGGTGAGGTGAGCAGATCGCCCTGCACAAACTGCATTCCCTGCCAGAGCAGATTCACCAGCAGTGACAGCGCCAGCACGCTGCGCCAGTGCTGCCAGAGTCGCGGCAGGCGCGTGCGATACCCGGTCAACAGCAGGCCCGCCAGCGCCGGTAAACCCAGCGCAAGACCGATCCAGAACGCCTGACGATCGGGATAGAACAGCGCCAGCAGATCGTTGCCCTGCTGCCGTGACGCACCGGCCATCACCAGCAGCAGCCAGGTCCGCGCCTGGAGTAACAGGATCAGCCAAAAAAGAAACGGCAGCCGTAGCTGCCCTCTGGCGTCATACTCGTCCGGCAGATAGCCCGGTGACGGCTTAGTATTCACGATCTTCGATCAGACGTTTACCAAACAGCAGCGCATCGACCGGCTCATAATCAAGCTTCTCATAGAACGCCACCACCTGATCATTCTCTTCACGGATCATCAGATGCAATTTCGGACAGCCGCGCGCGATAAGCTTCTTCTCCAGACGGTTCATCAGCGCATTCGCAAAGCCGCGTCCCTGATAGTCGGGATGCACGGCCAGATAGTAAGCCGCGCCGCGATGGCCATCATAGCCGCCCATCAGTGTGCCAACGACCACGCCGCCCACTTCAGCGACCATAAAGAGATCGGGGTCGTGATTCATTTTGCGTTCGATATCCAGCTCCGGATCGTTCCATGGCCGTAACAAATCGCAACGTTCCCATAAGGTGATCACTTCTTCAAAATCTTCCTGGCGGAAGGCGCGGATTTCCATCTTCTTTACCTGCAAATAAGCACAATTTGCTGATTATCACGCATTCTCTGCCGCACGCAACCCTCCATGACGGGCGACAAATAAAAAAGCGCAAATTTACTGTTCGCGACCTGCAATACAAAGTAATGCCCTGAAATGCTTCTGTGATCGCAGGCAGCAGCCCCTTAGGCTATAACACCGGCAAGATTCCTGTTACCGGACCCGCACATGCACCTGCTTAAACGTTTGATTCATCGCCGTCAGTTACTGCTTTCCGGGCTGGCTCTGGCCATTTTATCGCCGCGCGCGGTTCAGGCTAAAGAGCAGTCTGCACTTACTGGTGCAAATCGTCACTCGCGCCCTGCCCCGCCCGCAAAGAACGGGAAACGTATCGTGATGATCGACCCCGGTCACGGCGGCATCGACTCTGGTGCCGTTGGCGAAGAGGGTTCCGAAGAGAAACACATCGTGCTGGAGATTGCCGGTAACGTGCAGCGTCAGCTACAGAGCCATCCGCGCATAGAAGTGCGTCTGACCCGCGACAGCGACCACTTTATTCCGCTCTATCAGCGGGTGGAGATCGCCCACCAGCACGGCGCAGATCTCTTTATGTCGATTCATGCCGACGGTTTTACCAGTCCCGATGCAAGCGGTGCCTCGGTGTTTGCGCTTTCTAATCGCGGTGCCAGCAGCTCGATGGCGCGTTATCTGTCACAGCGTGAGAACGATGCGGACAAGCTGGGTGGCGTGAAAGCGCAGCAGCAGGATCACTATCTGCAGCAGATCCTGTTCGATCTGGTGCAGACGGACACTATTAAGAACAGCCTGACGCTGGGCAAACATGTACTGGATCAGATCCGCCCTGTGCATCATCTTCACAGCCAGCACACCGAGCAGGCGGCCTTCGCGGTACTCAAGTCACCGTCGATACCCTCGGTGCTGGTTGAGACTTCCTTTATTACCAATCCGCGTGAAGAGCAGCTGCTCGGCACCACCGCGTTTCGCCAGAAAATTGCCTCGGCTATTGCCAGTGGCATCGTCAATTACTTTGATGAGTTTGATCGCCGCAACGCCTGATACGTGTCGCCGGTTTACGCCGTGCGACTCGCCGCACTCATGCAAGCGGCGCGGTTTTGCGTATAATCGCGTCAGACTAAACCTACGGTAAGCGAAAAGATGGCTGATATTTCCCGCGTAAAAGCGTTCCTGCTCGCATTGCAGGATGAGATTTGTAACCAGCTGGCGGCTGAAGATGGCGGCGCAGCGTTTGCCGAAGATAGCTGGCAGCGTCCCGGCGGCGGCGGCGGTCAGAGCCGCGTCCTTCGCAACGGCGCGGTGTTTGAGCAGGCGGGCGTCAACTTCTCGCACGTGCATGGCGATCAGATGCCGGCATCCGCCACAGCACACCGGCCGGAACTGGCGGGCCGGAGCTTTGAAGCGATGGGCGTGTCACTGGTGATCCATCCGAACAATCCCTATGTGCCCACCAGCCACGCCAACGTGCGCTTTTTTATCGCCGAGAAACCGGGTGCCGATCCCGTCTGGTGGTTTGGTGGCGGATTTGACCTGACCCCTTTTTATGGCTTCGAAGAAGATGCGCTGCACTGGCACCAGACCGCCGCTGACCTCTGCCAGCCTTTTGGCGAGGATGTCTATCCGCGCTATAAAAAGTGGTGTGATGACTATTTCTACCTGAAGCATCGTGATGAGCAGCGCGGCATTGGCGGCCTGTTTTTTGACGATCTCAACACGCCCGACTTTGAGCAAAGCTTCAGCTTTATGCAGGCGGTTGGCCGCGGCTTTATGGATGCCTATCGGCCGATTGTGGCGCGCCGTAAAGATCACCCGTGGGGCGATCGTGAGCGCCAGTTCCAGCTCTACCGCCGTGGTCGCTATGTGGAGTTTAATCTGGTGTGGGACCGCGGCACGCTGTTTGGTCTGCAGACCGGCGGTCGCACTGAGTCGATCCTGATGTCGATGCCCCCGCTGGTGCGCTGGGAATATGATTATCAGCCCGATGCCGACTCACCTGAAGCCGCCCTCTATCGCGATTTCCTGCCGGTAAAGAACTGGCTGAACCTGCCAGTCTGATCGTTTCTGCCGCTGCAGCGCGGGTCTCAACCCGCGCTGCGCTTACCTCTCGCCTGATCGGCCTCTTCTTTTTTACAGGGCAAAGATTGCTACAGTGTGGCCTGCGTCATTCCTCCTGACTGCTATGCTTATGGGTGGAATATGGCGCACCCCACGGTTAACACCGCATGACGGCTCCTTCGCACCGCCTCGCAGCGCAACAATCAGAGAAACCGCATGTTCATCAGAAACTCTCTGTTGCAATGTTATGGGTTCGCGTTCCCGGTAGCAGAACATGCCACAGACCGGCTGCGAGGCCTGAGGTGCCCCCTGTTCGCTTTCATTTTTCTTTTCAAGGAGTTTAGAGATGAACCAGCTAGAAGCCCTAAAACAGTTCACCACCGTGGTGGCGGACAGTGGTGATATCGAATCGATTCGTAATTACCATCCGGAAGACGCCACCACCAACCCCTCACTCATTCTGAAAGCGTCCGGTCTCGAAGGGTATAAGCACCTGATGGATGACGCGATTGAGTACGCCAAAAAACAGGGCGGCAGCAAAGAGACGCAGATTATTAACGCCAGCGACAAAGTGGCGATCAACCTTGGTATGGAAATCCTGAAAAGCATACCGGGCCGTGTTTCGACCGAAGTGGATGCGCGCCTCTCCTTCGATCGTGGCATGTGTGTGACCAAAGCAGAAAAACTGATTCGGATGTATGAAGAGCACGGTATCGATCGCTCACGCGTACTGATTAAGCTGGCCTCGACCTGGGAAGGCATCCGCGCTGCGGAAGAGCTGGAGAAAAACGGCATTCAGTGCAACCTGACACTGCTCTTCTCCTTTGCTCAGGCGCGTGCCTGTGCCGAAGCGGGCGTGTTCCTGATCTCCCCGTTCGTTGGCCGCATCTACGACTGGTATAACTCGCGCAAACCCATGGACCCCTACGTGGCGGATGAAGATCCGGGCGTGAAATCCGTGCGTCGCATCTACGATTACTACAAAAAGCACCGTTACAGCACCATCATCATGGGCGCCAGCTTCCGTAAAGTGGAGCAGATTATCGCGCTGGCAGGCTGCGACCGCCTGACCCTGTCACCTAACCTGCTGGAAGAGTTGCAGAACAGTGATGCGCCGCTTGAGCGCAAACTGGAGCCTTCAACTGAAGGTTTCCACCAGCCGTCGCCGCTCTCTGAAGCGGAGTTCCGCTGGGAACATAATCAGGATCCGATGGCAGTTGAAAAACTCTCTGACGGCATCCGCCAGTTCGCGGTTGACCAGCAGAAGCTGGAAGATGTGCTCGCCGCACGCCTGTAGTCTTTATTTTAGTCGGGCGGGACTTTCCCGCCCTGATGCATAACAAGGGAGAACTTTATGTCCTCACGCAGAGAGTTGGCAAACGCGATTCGTGCACTGAGCATGGATGCGGTACAGAAGGCAAACTCAGGCCACCCCGGTGCGCCAATGGGAATGGCCGATATCGCCGAAGTGTTGTGGCGCGACTTCCTCCAGCATAATCCGACCAATCCCGCCTGGCTTGATCGCGACCGCTTTATCCTCTCCAACGGCCACGGCTCAATGCTGCTTTATAGCCTGCTGCACCTGAGCGGTTATGACCTGCCGATTGAAGAGCTGAAAAATTTCCGTCAGCTGCACTCTAAAACGCCAGGTCACCCGGAAATCGGCTACACCCCTGGCGTTGAAACCACCACCGGCCCGCTGGGTCAGGGACTGGCTAACGCCGTGGGCTTAGCGATTGCAGAACGCACGCTGGCCGCGCAGTTTAACCGTCCGGATCATGAGATTGTCGATCACCACACCTATGTGTTTATGGGCGATGGCTGTCTGATGGAAGGCATCTCGCACGAAGTCTGTTCACTGGCGGGGACTCTGGGTCTCGGCAAACTGATTGGCTTCTATGACCATAACGGCATCTCGATCGATGGCGAGACCGAAGGCTGGTTTACTGACGACACCCACAAACGCTTTGAGTCCTACAACTGGCATGTGATTGGCGACATTGACGGCCATGACGCTGATGCCATTCGTGAGGCGATCAAAGAAGCGCAGAGCGTCACCGATAAGCCTTCACTGATTATCTGCCGCACCATTATCGGTTTCGGTTCGCCGAACAAAGCCGGTAAAGAGGAGTCGCACGGCGCGGCGCTGGGTGAGGCAGAAGTTGCCCTGACCCGCAAACAGCTCGGCTGGAACTATCCGGCGTTTGAGATCCCGGCTGAAATCTACCAGCAGTGGGATGCCAAAGCGGCGGGTGCTGAACGCGAAAAAGCCTGGGATGCAAAATTTGCGGCTTATAAAGAAGCCCATCCTGAGCTGGCGAAAGAGTATGAGCGCCGGATGAATGGCGAAATGCCCGCGAACTGGGAAACCGAAGCGACCCGGTTCATTCAGGAGTTGCAGGCTAACCCGCAGAAAATCGCCAGCCGTAAAGCGTCACAAAACTCGCTGGAAGCCTACGGCAAAATGCTGCCGGAGTTCCTGGGGGGGTCTGCTGACCTGGCACCGAGTAACCTCACCATCTGGTCTGGTTCTAAATCGATCAAAGAAGATCCGGCCGGTAACTACATTCACTACGGCGTACGTGAATTTGGTATGACGGCGATTGGTAACGGTATCGCGCACCATGGCGGTTTTGTTCCCTACACCGCAACCTTCCTGATGTTTGTCGAATATGCGCGAAACGCCGCGCGCATGGCTGCACTGATGAAGGCACGACAGATTCTGGTCTACACCCATGACTCCATCGGTCTGGGCGAAGATGGTCCGACGCACCAGCCGGTTGAGCAGATCGCCAGCCTGCGTCTGACACCAAATATGAGCGTATGGCGTCCGTGCGATCAGGTCGAAACCGCTGTAGCGTGGAAAGCCGCCGTCGAACGTCATCACGGCCCGACTGCGCTGATCCTCTCTCGTCAGAATCTGCTGCAGCCGGAACGTACTCCGGAGCAGATCGAAAACATCAAACGCGGCGGCTATGTGCTGAAAGATTGCGACGGCACACCAGAAGTGATTCTGATCGCAACCGGTTCAGAGATTGAGATCACCCTGGGTGCAGCGGACAAGCTCACTTCAGGCGGTCACAAGGTGCGGGTGGTTTCACTGCCTTCTACTGACCTGTTTGATGCGCAGGATGCCGCTTACCGCGAATCCGTACTGCCGAGCGGCGTGAAGGCGCGTGTGGCGGTAGAAGCGGGTATTGCTGACTACTGGTTCAAGTATGTCGGTCTGGACGGTGCGATTGTCGGTATGACCACCTTTGGTGAATCGGCCCCGGCCAGTCAGCTGTTCCCGGAGTTTGGCTTCACGGTTGAGAATATCGTCAGCCATGCTGAAGCATTACTCAAGCCAGTTTAATGCTTATGCCCTTCCCGGCTCACCGGGAAGGGCCATTTCCACTTATAGCCTGCTACATAAAAAAAACTCCATTCCCCTCTTCCCGCCCTGCGCAAACTCATTACTATAGAGCCGTCATACTTAATGCTGCCTGTGCGCTGGCTGTCCGTCTTTTCCTGCTGTCGTTCTGTCGGGATAATGCGGTTCTGACCTGATGCATCCCGATGAATGAAGGCAGATTTCCTCCGATTTTATAGCGAAGCCACTTCCGTTGAACATGCGCACACCCTATTTACTGGCCCTGATGGTTTCACTGCTTCCATTAAAAAGCATGGCGCAGGTCGCGCCCGATCCGCTGCTGGCCTCTCAGATTGTTGATCGCTATGCGGAACATATCTTTTACGGCAGCGGTGCAACCGGCATGGCACTGGTGGCGATTGATGGCAATCAGCGGGTGTTCGCCAGCTTTGGGGAAACCCGTCCTGGCAACAATGTCCGTCCGCAGAAAGATTCGCTGATTCGCATCGCCTCGCTGAGTAAGCTGATGACCAGTGAAGTGATGGTGAAACTGGCTGAGCGCGGACAGATTCGCCTTGACGATCCCCTGAGTAAATATGCGCCACCGGGTTCACGCGTGCCCACCTACAATGGTCAGCCCATTCGCCTGATCAACCTCTCGACCCACACCAGCGGACTGCCGCGCGAACAGCCTGGCGGCAAAGCGCAGCGTCCGGTATTTGTCTGGCCGACCCGGGGTGAACGCTGGGCGTGGCTGTCGCGCGCGAACCTTAAAGCGGCACCGGGCAGCAGTGCCGCCTACTCCAACCTGGGCTACGATCTGCTGGGTGATGCGCTGTCGCGTGCCACCGGCAAACCCTATCCGGCGCTGTTTCAGCAGCTGATTACCCGCCCGCTCGGCATGAAGGACACGACGTTTACGCCGTCACCTGAGCAGTGTGGACGCCTGATGGTGGCGGAAAAAGGGGCCAGTCCGTGCAATAACACCCTGGCGGCGATTGGCAGCGGCGGCGTTTACTCAACGCCGGATGATATGGGCCGCTGGATGCAGCAGTTCCTTAACTCTTCGGTTAACCACCGCACGCCGCAGATCGATCGACTGCAAACGTTGATCTATCGTCGCGATCAGCTGAGCAAAGTAGAAGGCATGGATGTGCCGGGCAAAGCGGATGCGCTGGGGATGGGCTGGGTCTTTATGGGGCCGAAAAATGGTCGCCCTGGCATTATTCAGAAAACCGGCGGCGGCGGCGGTTTCATCACCTATATGGCGATGGTGCCGCAGCATAACGTGGGAGTATTTGTGGTGGTGACACGCTCGCCGCTGACCCGCTTTACGCCAATGAGCGACGGCGTGAATAATATGCTGGCCGAACTGGTCGGCAATCAGCTTGGCTCACCGATGATGGTGCAGGCGATTCGTTAACGCTGCTGTACGCCACCGTCAGACTGGCTGACCCACAGGGTTGGCCAGTCATCACTGCTGTGCCAGGCGTCACAGGTCGACTCTTCCGCATACTCCGCTAACACAAAACGCGTGCCATCAAACTGCCAGCGTGTGGCACTGCCGCAGTCACCCAATCCACGTCCTTTACCAAAGGTATAGAGCTGGCCGCTGGCCGCATCATATTCGGCGTTAATCAGCTCAAGCTGCCGATCGCTGGCACCGGGTGGGGTAAACGGCAGAGTTAAAGTGATGCCGCGCGCCACGTAGGGCTGGTTGCGCGTCACTTCAAACGCCAGATCGATCACGTTATAAGCCCCCATTTCACAACTCACCAGCAGCAGCGCACGCTGATCGGTGAGTGGCGCCACGCTGACTTCACGGCGCAACGGATCGAGTGAACAGGAGTCGGTATTGACCCGCCAGGTGCCGTAATCAATTAATCCGCTGGTCTCGTCGCGCGTTAATGCGGGGGGAGGCTCGACAGCAGGCGGCAATGGCGGCAGCGCAGGCGGCGGCGGAACATCCCAGCTGGCGCGATCGCCACGTTTGATCCACGCGCTCATGCTGTTAACGCGGCCCTGAGTGTCATCCATCAGCAACAGCGCGGCCTTCATACCGCGCAGTGAGATCAGCGCGTTGGGATCAAAAGTGAGCTGAAGGGCTTTCGCCTCCATCACCAGATCAAGAAACTCATTGATTGCGATGGCATTGCTGGTGGCGAGATGGTGCGGTTCAACCGTCCAGTGTTTGAGGTCGGGTTTCAGACGGCGCTGATCCAGTAGCAGGTTATCCTGAAGCGAACCGCCCGGCAGCGCGCCACTGTAGGCACTGCCGTAGTCGATTCGCAGCAAGGGGCGATCGTTGACGCCCGCATGCCGCGAAATCGTCATCACTAGTCCTTTGTCGCCCGGAATATTGCGCGCTACGCAAAAGGCTTCATTGTTGCAGGTGATTTGCCAGTCGTTGAATGACTTTTGCAACGGTTCCGCCTGAACACAGGCAACCCACAGAGACGGCAACAGCCACAGCGATTTCATCCAATACGACATTAAGTAAATCGATCCCCGAATACCCAGAGTGGAGAGGATAGCGCATCAACAGGCCTGCCAGGGTTCCCATTCTGTGAACCTGTGCAAAAAGCGCAGTCAACTGCTTAAAAAGCATGCATGTGAAGTGGGTAATGCTTCACTTTCCACGATCAACCCTGTCACGCCGCAACAGGCTAACTGCATGATTTTTTATGGTATCAGCCAGCCAGCAATCTGTGCATGCTGCAACAGCATGACGGTTTTGCCGTCGCGAATGCGGCCATCGGCGACCATCGCCAGCGCATCAGGGAAAGGCAGTTCCAGCACGTCGATCGACTCATCTTCAACGCCGCCACCCGCATTGTCACGCAGCGATTCATTATATTCTGCCGCGAAAAAGTGGATCAATTCAGTGACGCCGCCCGGCGACATATAGCAGGCATAGAGTTTCTCTACCTCGCCCACCGCATACCCGGTCTCTTCAATCGCCTCTTTGCGAATGCAATCTTCCGGGGAGTCGTCGTCCAGCAAGCCAGCGCAGGCTTCGATTAACATGCCGCCTTCGTTACCGTTGACGTAAGTGGCGATACGGAACTGGCGCGTCAGGACCACGCTATTCTTTTCACGGTTATAGAGCAGGATGGTCGCCCCGTTTCCACGATCGTAGACTTCGCGTTTATGGCGGATAACCTCGCCACGACGATCGGTGATCTCATAGGTGTAGTTACGCAGCACAAACCAGTTTTCAGACAGAAGCTTATCTTTGATGATGTTGATCTTAAACGACATGAGCACTCCGCTACCGCATAAAGGGAGCCTTTCATCATAGGGGCAAGCTTGCGGGAAAACTATCTTAATTCGCGGTGTGACAGGGGCGGTTGGCGGACAAAAAAAGCCAGCCCGGAGGCTGGCCTGATTGCTGCAGAGCTTATCAGCGTGAGGTGTCGTCAGCCAGTCGGGTCGGCTGAGGCTCCTCTTCGTGATGATCCTGTTCGGTCTCAGCTATGGCGTGAACACGCTTACGCACGCCAAACCATCCCAGCACCAGCAATAACGCGATCAGCGGAATGGAGGCGATGGTGTAAGTCCCGTTCGGGTAGTCAAACGCCATCAGCACCAGCACGCTGAACAGGAACAGCAGCGTCAGCCATGAGGTAAACGGCGCGCCTGGCAGCTTGAAGCTGACATCATCCGCCTTGCCCTCTTTAATCGCTTTGCGCAGACGCAGCTGACAAACCACGATAAAGGCCCAGGAGGAGATAATACCCAGCGAGGCGACGTTCAGGACGATCTCAAACACCTGAGAAGGCACATAGTAGTTAAGCACCACACCAATCACATAGACGGCGATGGTCACCAGAATACCGGCATAAGGCACCTGCTGACCGTTCATCCTGGACATGAATTTCGGTGCAGAGCCACCCATCGACATGGAGCGCAGAATACGCCCGGTTGAGTAGAGGCCCGAGTTCAGGCTGGAGAGCGCCGCACTCAGCACTACGATATTCATGATGCTGCCAACGTAAGGCACGCCCAGCTTCGAGAAGAAGGTAACAAACGGACTCTGACCCGCCTGATAGGCGTTCCACGGCAGCAGCAGCACCAGCAGAACCACAGAGCCAACGTAGAACAGGCCAATACGCCAGATCACGCTGTTGATCGCTTTCGGCAGCATGGTTTTCGGGTCTTTACATTCGCCGGCTGCCGTACCTACCAGCTCGATAGAGGCAAAGGCAAACACTACACCCTGAATCAGCACCAGCGCAGGCAGTAAGCCGTGCGGGAACATGCCACCGTTATCGGTGATCAGATGGAAGCCGGTGCTGTTGCCATCCAGCGGTTTGCCGGTGCCAAGGAACACCACGCCCACCACCAGGAAGATCACAATCGCCAGTACTTTCACCAGCGCGAACCAGAACTCCATCTCGGCAAACCACTTTACGCCGATCATGTTCATGGTGCCGACAATAGCCAGCGCGCCCAGAGCGAACACCCATTGTGGCACATCACCAAACGCGCCCCAGTAGTGCATGTAGAGCGCGACGGCGGTGATATCGACGATGCCGGTCATCGCCCAGTTGACGAAGTACATCCAGCCCGCCACGTAGGAGGCTTTTTCACCCAGGAATTCTCGGGCATAGGAGACGAAGCTGCCGCTGCTGGGACGGTGTAACACCAGTTCGCCCAGCGCGCGCAGAATAAAGAAGGAGAAGATGCCACACACCAGATAGATGATGGCTAAGGCGGGGCCAGCAGCCTGCAAACGGCCACCTGCGCCCAGGAACAAACCGGTACCAATGGCACCGCCGATCGCAATCATCTGTACGTGACGGTTACCCATCGCCTTCTGGTAGCCGGCGTCATGAGAGTTGAGCCAGCGTCGTTTCGCAGCGCGCATCTCGCCTGGGGTTTTGTTTTTAGATTTCATAGCATTCCTGTTTGTCCTGACCATCAGTCGTCGCATCCCCATTTCAGGCGTAATGCCCTGTGAAATGGGGTATTTTCCTCTGTGCGTTTGCCCGTGAGTGAGTGCCAGGCAGCGCGGGAATTTACGGCGATGAATCCTACCCGTTCTGCAAGAACGAAGCAAAATATACCGGGCAGATGCACAGGCTGATTTGTAAGAATCCATCCTGATGCACAAAAACAAAAAAACCGGCCATTTTCAGGCCGGTAAAAGCTACAGGGATGGAACAGGAGGGTTGGGTTAGCGATAAATCTCTGCGGTGCCGCTCCACAGGCTGGAGTCGCCTGGGTTATCGACCCCGATAACGCGGTAATGACTGGCGCCCATCTCTTCCGCTTTTTGCGACAGCTGGCGATTCGCATCGTCCAGTGAGCCGCGAACGCCAGAGACCGAAACGCTACCGATGCTCTGCATACGCTGCGCCTGCGACTGATCGACCGGCGCGGCGGCGAAAGTGGCAAATGAGGCGGAAGCCAGTAATGCGCCCGCCAGGACAGCATTCAGCTTTTTCATTGGATGCTCCTTGATCTGTGATCGAGGTTGAGTTGATGACTGGATGAATTATTAGCGCTGCAATGAAAAGCAACATCGGGACGATGTAAACCTGTTCCTTTTTTAAGCGTGGAACAGCAGCACGTCCTGGGAACTGTCAGTTGCGGTCATTTTATGTGCGATGTGTAACGTCCTGTGCGATAAACAGGGGATGGATCATTTGCGTTACGTTAATGCGCTCTTATAATTCCCGCACTCTCAACAGGGCCATTCATGTGATTGTTAAACGTTCCATAACTCAAAGCATCGCTCAGGCGCTCAGCGCCATTGTCCTGCTGTCGCTGCTCACCACCGGTCTGGCATTAGTCACGCTCCTGAGTAGCCAGCGCGATGCGGAGGCGATCAATCTGGCAGGTTCACTGCGCATGCAGAGCTATCGTATGGCCTGGGATGCCAGCCGTCAGCCGCAAAACCTGGCTCATCATCTGGCGCGCTATCAGCAAACGCTGGATGCCCCGGTGCTGCAAAAACTTGATCGTCCCTGGGTACCCCGTGAAGTAAGTGTTCGCTATCAACGGCTGCGTGCCACATGGCCCTCGCTGCAGCAGCAGTTGCAACAGGGTGATACCGTGGCCTATCAGCAGCAGGTGCCGATCTACGTCGGTGAAATCGATCGCTTTGTGCTGGGTCTGCAACGCTATACCGAGTTGAAAATGCATCTGGTGGCCGCCAGCAGCCTGGTGGGGGTTATTGCGATTGTGGCGCTGGCTCTGATGACGATTCGCTTTACCCGACTGCAGGTGGTGCGCCCGCTTAATGCGCTGGTCACCGCCAGTCGCTATGTTGAGAGCGGCAACTTTGCTTTTCCGCCGCTGCACGTTGAGCAGCAGAATGAACTGCGGGTGCTGTCACATGCCTTCAGCGGCATGGCGGCACGTCTGCATTCGCACTACCAGTTGCTGGAAAGCACAGTGCGCGCCAAAACGGAAGATTTAACCCAGGCGAATCGCACGCTGTCGCTACTCTATGACAGCTCACAAATGCTGACCGCCAGCCCGCTGCATCCGGCACTGTTTGAAACCGTGTTAACCAATGTACTGACGCGCGAGAAACTGACGGCGATCCGGCTCGACAGTGACCAGTTTCAGTTTCGCGCCGGAGATGATCAGGCAGACGGTCAGTGGCAACGTCTGCCGTTACAGCAGGGCGAGCAGCAGATTGGTGAGCTGCGCTGGCAGACAGCGGGCGCCTCGCCTCCGGATGAACTGATGCGCAGCCTGGCGGCGATGCTGGGACGGGCTATCTGGATCTGGCAGGCACAGCAGCAGTATCAACAGATGCTGCTGATTGAAGAGCGCACAACCATTGCCCGGGAATTACATGACTCGCTGGCGCAGTCGCTCTCGTTTTTACGCATTCAGCTGACCCTGCTGCGCCGCGCCGTTGATAAAGACGATAGCGCCGCCCATACCATTATCGCTGACTTCGATCAGGCGCTGGCCGAGGCCTATCGCCAGCTGCGTGAGCTGCTGACCACCTTCCGTCTGACCATTGAGCAGGCGGATCTGGTGGCGGCGATGCAGGCGATGATCGCCTCGCTGCAGGAGAAGAGCAGCGCAGAGATACACTTTAACTATCAGACCGGCCTGCAGAGTCTGGAAGCACAACAGCAGGTGCATGTGTTGCAGATCGTCCGTGAGGCGCTGCTGAATGCGATTCGTCACGCCAGTGCGCAGGTTATCCGGGTGGATTATCAGCACAGTGAAAAAGGTGAGCACTTACTGACGATTACGGACGATGGCGTAGGAATGAACAGCACTGACGAACCGCCGGGCCATTACGGTCTGACGATTATGGCGGAGCGCGCGCAGCGCCTGAGCGGCCATCTGACCCTCCATGCTCAGCCAGGAGGTACACGGGTGGAGTTGCGCTTTCCACCGCAACCGGCGCGCCCGCTGGAATAGCAGGTCAGAGCGGGTCTTAATTCATTAAAATAATCTATCGGTATTCGACCGCGAGCTATTCGATACAGAACAGGGTGTTGTCCGTGAACAATACAGTCTGATCTGCCGCCGTCTGAAACCGATAAAACGGAGAAAATATGCAACAGCCCGTATTAACATTGATGATTGTGGATGACCACCCGCTGATGCGCCGCGGTGTCCGTCAGCTGCTGGCGCTCGATCCCCGGCTGGAGGTGATCGCCGAAGCCAGCAACGGCACTGAAGCGCTGGCTGAGGCCCGCCATCAGGAACCGGACATCATTCTGCTCGACCTGAATATGAAAGGCATGTCCGGACTGGATACGCTGAAGGCATTGCGCCATGAAGGGATCAGCTCGCGCATTCTGGTGCTGACCGTTTCTGACGCCCGCAGCGATATTTTTGCCATGGTGGATGCCGGTGCTGATGGTTATCTGCTTAAGGACAGCGAGCCGGAGGTCCTGCTGGCGCATATCCTGCAGGCATCGAGGGGTGAAAAGGTCTTCAGCGAGGGCGTCACCCGCTATCTGGCTAATCGCCAGCACAGTGCCGATCCTCTGCGTCAGCTCACCGAGCGCGAAAGGGATGTGCTGCAGGAGGTGGCGCGTGGCCTGTCGAATAAAGAGATTGCCGCTATTCTGCATATCTCTGAAGAGACCGTAAAAGTGCATATTCGTAACCTGCTGCGCAAACTGGATGTCCGCTCACGCGTCGCCGCCACGGTGATGTGGCTTGAAAGCCGCAAATAGCCAACGAATTTACATTTTCTCCTCAATTTCTCCACGATTTCCCCCGCTGCCGCACGTAGAGTAAACGGCGGCGGAGAATCGTGGCAAAGACCCGCCGAGTTTCCTGCCAGAACGCCCGCTGCTGGTGGGCCTGACCAACGATAAAAGTAGTGAGGAGTGTCGATTTAATGTCGAATTTCTTTATCGACCGCCCTATCTTTGCCTGGGTTCTGGCGATTCTGCTGTGCCTGTGTGGCACGCTTTCGATTATTTCGCTGCCTATTGAACAGTACCCCGATCTGGCGCCGCCTAATGTGCGTATTACCGCCAACTATCCGGGCGCATCAGCCCAGACGCTGGAAAACACCGTGACCCAGGTGATCGAGCAGAACATGACCGGCATCGATAATCTGATGTACATGTCCTCCAACAGCAGCAACACCGGCCAGGCGCAAATCACCCTCACCTTTACCGCCGGGACCAATCCCGATGAAGCCCGTCAGCAGGTACAGAACCAGCTGCAATCCGCGCTGCGCAAATTGCCGCAGGCAGTGCAGTCGCAGGGTGTGACGGTCAATAAAACCGGTGACAGTAATATTCTGATGGTGGCATTCGTTTCAACCGACGGCAGCATGGATAAGCAGGATATTTCAGACTATGTCGCCAGTAACATTCAGGATCCGCTAAGCCGTATTGATGGCGTCGGCCAGGTTGATGCGTACGGCTCGCAATATGCGATGCGTATCTGGCTCGATCCCAATAAACTGATCGCCTACTCGCTGACCACGGAAGATGTGGTCAGTGCGATCCAGTCGCAGAACACCCAGGTTGCTGTGGGTCAGGTGGGTGGCCTGCCGTCGGTGGATAAACAGGCGCTCAACGCTACGGTTAACGCCCAGTCGATGCTGCAGACTCCCGAGCAGTTCCGGGCGATTACCCTGAAGAACAATCCCGATGGTTCGGTGGTGACGCTGGGCGATGTCGCCAGCGTGGCGCTGGGCGCAGAGAAGTATGATTATCTGAGCCGTTACAACGGCCAGCCCGCGTCAGGCCTGGGGGTGAAGCTTGCGTCCGGTGCCAACGAGATGAACACCGATAAGCTGGTGCGGGCGCGCATTGAGGAGCTGTCCCACTACTTCCCGCACGGTCTGGAAGCAAAAATCGCCTATGAAACCTCCCCGTTCGTTAAAGCGTCAATCACCGATGTAGTGAAGACGCTGCTGGAGGCGATTGTGCTGGTGTTTGGCGTGATGTACCTGTTTATGCAGAACTTCCGCGCCACCTTAATTCCGACTATTGCAGTGCCGGTGGTGCTGTTCGGCACCTTCAGCGTGCTCTATGCCTGCGGGTTCAGCATTAATACCCTGACCATGTTTGCCATGGTGCTGGCGATCGGGCTGCTGGTAGATGATGCCATCGTGGTGGTGGAAAACGTTGAACGTATCATGCATGAAGAGGGACTCTCGCCGCGTGCCGCCACCCGAAAATCGATGGGCCAGATTCAGGGCGCGCTGGTGGGTATCGCGCTGGTGCTCTCTGCGGTGTTTGTGCCGATGGCGTTTTTCGGCGGCACCGTCGGTGCCATTTATCGTCAGTTCTCAATTACCATTGTGTCGGCGATGGTGCTGTCGGTACTGGTGGCGATGATCCTGACACCGGCGCTTTGTGCCACGCTGCTCAAACCTGTGGCGCAGGGCGAGCAGCCTGAGCGTCGCGGCTTCTTCGGCTGGTTCAATCGTCACTTTAATCGCAATGCTGACCGCTACGAGCGCGGGGTCGCGGGTATCCTGCGCAAGGGCGGTCGCTGGCTGCTGCTCTATCTCGGCATCATCGCCCTGATGGCCTTTCTGTTTCTGCGTCTGCCGACGTCGTTTCTGCCGCTGGAAGATCGCGGCGTATTCCTGACGCAGGTTCAGCTTCCGGCAGGCGCGACGCTTGCGCAAACGGCCAGCGTCGTCGCCAAAGTCGAACACTATTATCTCACCGAGGAGAAGGCCAACGTGCTGTCGGTCTTCTCCACCATCGGCGCCGGCCCGGGCGGCAATGGACAAAACGTGGCGCGTCTGTTTGTGCGGCTGAAAGACTGGGAAGCGCGGCCCGGTGCCGATCGCACCTCGTTCGCGATTATCGATCGCGCGACGAAGGCATTTCAGAAGATTAAAGAGGGTCGGGTGATTGCCAGCAGTCCGCCAGCCATCACCGGCATGGGCAGCAGCTCCGGCTTCGACCTGCAACTGCAGGATCACGCGGGCGTCGGTCATTCTCAACTGATGGCGATGCGTGACAAACTGCTGGAGATGGCGGGCAATGACAACGCGCTGTCACGGGTACGACACAATGGACTGGATGACAGTCCGCAGCTGCAGATCGATGTTGATGCACGTAAAGCGCAGGCGCTGGGCGTGTCGCTGGATACCATCAACGACACCCTGACCACTGCGTGGGGCTCCAGCTACGTGAATGACTTCCTGGATCGTGGCCGGGTGAAAAAGGTCTATGTGCAGGCCGCCGCCGAATTCCGCATGCTGCCGGACGACATCAACAAATGGTATGTGCGCAACAGCAGCGGCAAAATGGTGCCCTTCTCCGCCTTTGCCACCAGCCGCTGGGAGACCGGATCGCCGCGCCTTGAACGCTACAACGGCTATTCGTCGCTGGAGATTGTTGGCGAAGCGGCCAATGGCGTGAGCAGCGGCACGGCAATGGATGAGATGGAAAAGCTGGTAAACGCCCTGCCGCTGGGCGTCGGGTTCCAGTGGACCGGTGCCTCTTATCAGGAGCGGCTCTCCGGTTCGCAGGCACCGGCACTTTATGCCATTTCCCTGCTGGTGGTGTTCCTCTGCCTGGCCGCGCTGTATGAAAGCTGGTCGATCCCGTTCTCGGTGATGCTGGTGGTGCCGCTGGGCGTGGTCGGGGCGTTGATCGCCACCTGGATGCGCGGGCTGGAGAATGATGTCTATTTCCAGGTTGGCCTGCTGACGGTGGTGGGTTTATCCGCCAAAAATGCCATCCTGATTGTAGAGTTTGCTAATGAGATTAACAGCCGTGGACGCGAGCTGGTGGAGTCCACGCTGGAGGCGTCACGTCAGCGTCTGCGGCCGATTCTGATGACCTCGCTGGCCTTTATCTTTGGGGTGCTGCCGATGGCGATCAGCAGCGGCGCGGGCTCCGGCAGTCAGCATGCCGTGGGAACCGGTGTAATGGGCGGAATGATCTCCGCCACGCTGCTGGCGATCTTTTTTGTGCCACTGTTCTTTGTGCTGGTTCGCCGTCGCTTCCCGCTCAAAGAGAAGCCGCACGACTAAGAAGCGGGGACAAATAAAAAGCGGTCACTGATACCAGTGGCCGCCTTATTTCTGTGTGTGGTAAGAATTCCAGCAAGCGGGATTAACCTGCTTTTTTCTTCGCGCGTTACTTGTTGCGTAACATCGCTTCGATAAATTCTTTCCAGGTTCCCATTTCAGTGTCAATCATAATGCCCTCTCTTATTGTGCTGGCAATATTACGCGTTTTTTTTATACAGGTGAATACGTTTACACCTGTTATATCTATCGGCAAGCGTCATAAAAACATGAATGTTGCTGATTCTGGAAGCTGACGCACACTTCAGCAAACCCTTAACGCGATTGAAGATAATTTATTTTAAGCCCAGCGGTAGACTATTTTATCAACATGGCGAAATTCTTAACGACCCAATGATGAGCAGGGTAATGATTGCCTGCGAAATTGATAGCGTTTACCCCATGAGAAACGAAGGCAAGGCGTAAGGGTTATCTGGACCGGTTCCCGCGCCCGTGCAGATGCCGCAACGGATCACACTATGGTAAACTTACGCTTTGGCTGCTTTTTTCAGCTTTCTTCTCACAGGACAATAAGGATCGGGCAATGAGCACGCAGTGGGTGATGTTCGGAATTAAAAATTGCGACACCATAAAAAAAGCCCGGCGCTTTTTAACAGACGCTGGCGTTGATTATCACTTTCACGACTACCGTGCCGATGGCCTGAGCGATTCCCTGCTGCAGGAATTTATCGATGCACTAGGCTATCAGGCCCTGCTTAACACCCGCGGCACGACCTGGCGTAAATTGCCCGAGTCTGAGCGTGAAGTGGTTACCGATGCCACCAGCGCCAAAATGCTGATGCTGGCGCATCCCGCCATGATTAAGCGTCCGCTGTTGCGCGCCCCGGATGGCTCCCTGCTCGCCGGTTTCAGCGAAGCCACCTATCAGAATGCTATCCAGGAGAAGTCATAATATGTTTTGCCCGGTCATTGAGCTGACGCAGCAGCTTATTCGTCGCCCCTCTCTCAGCCCCGATGATGCCGGATGTCAGGCTCTGCTGATCGCCCGTCTTGAAGCCATTGGCTTTAAGATTGAAACGATGAACATCGACGACACCCTGAATTTCTGGGCCACCCGTGGCGAAGGTGAAACGCTGGCGTTTGCCGGTCACACCGATGTGGTACCGCCTGGCGATGCCAGCCGCTGGATTAATCCGCCATTTGAACCCACCATCCGCGACGGCATGCTGTTTGGCCGTGGCGCGGCCGACATGAAAGGCTCGCTGGCGGCAATGGTGGTCGCTGCCGAACGTTTTGTTGCGGTGCGCCCCAATCACCGAGGGCGACTCGCCTTTATGATTACCTCTGATGAAGAGGCCAGCGGGGCCAACGGCACGGTGAAAGTGGTTGAACGGCTGATGGCGCGCCGCGAACGGCTCGACTATTGCCTGGTCGGCGAGCCCTCCAGCACGGAAGTGGTGGGTGATGTGGTGAAAAATGGCCGACGCGGTTCGATCACCGCTAACCTGATGGTGCATGGTGTGCAGGGCCACGTCGCCTATCCGCATCTGGCGGATAATCCTGTTCACCGGGCGATGCCGGCACTGAACGAGCTGGTCGCAACCGAGTGGGATCAGGGGAATGAGTTCTTCCCGGCCACCAGCATGCAGATTGCCAACGTCCAGGCGGGTACCGGCAGTAACAATGTGATCCCCGGCGAGCTGTTTGTGCAGTTTAACTTCCGCTTCAGCACCGAACTGACCGATGAGATGATTCGCCAGCGGGTCGCAGAGCTGCTGGATCGCCACCAGCTGCGTTACACCCTTGAGTGGAAACTCTCCGGGCAGCCCTTCCTGACCACGCGCGGCAAGCTGGTTGATGCCGTCGTGAAAGCTGTAGCGCACTATAATGAAATTAAGCCGCAGCTGCTGACCACGGGCGGAACTTCCGATGGCCGCTTTATTGCCCGGATGGGTGCACAGGTGGTGGAACTGGGGCCAGTAAATGCCACCATTCATAAAATCAATGAGTGTGTGAAAGCCTCCGACCTGCAGATGCTGAGCCGGATGTACCAACGCATCATGGAACAACTGATCGCCTGACGGCGGTTTTAAGGAGCAGCAAATGGAATTTATTAAAGATTACTGGTGGATCCTGGTGATCCTGCTGATGGTTGGCGTGCTGATGAACGTTTATAAAGATCTGAAACGCATCGATCATAAAAAATTTATGGATAACAAACCTGACCTGCCGCCGCATCGTGATTTCAACGATAAATGGGATGACGACGACAACTGGCCGAAGAAGAAGTAAACGAAAAAAACCTGCTGTGCGGGTAATGCCGTTCACTTAAGCCTTTCGTGACTTTAAACAGAACGGACATTCCGGCGGGATATACAGCACCGAACGATCATATCTTCGGTGCTCTCTTTTTTCCGACAGAATAAAAGCCCTCACCTTTTCTCTGATTCCTCTCAGATGGTCAGGTATGTTTCCTGGCGCACCTTTGCCGATGACCGCTCAGTGGAGAAAGCATCAACAATGAAATCCCTATCGTGTTCAGACATAAAAAACCGGAATCAGGGAACTGATTCCGGGTTGTCTCTCACTGGCAGGATCGGTCAGGTACTCTTAAACGATCGGCATAGCCGCTTCGGCGGGGGTTTTCTTTTTCAGCAGTATCACTTCAGCCTGAGTTTCTGCGCCTGGCGATGCAGGTTGCCGGGATCGACTTCTAGCCGCCGCGCTGTCTCCGCCCAAACCCTGCCGCTCGCCTCATACACCCGCTGGATGTATTCGCGCTGAAACTGTCGGGTCGCATTGTGCAGACTCATATCCGGGATTTCTGCCGCCGCCACAGAAGATGGTTCGCTCTTAACCGCCTGCACACCGCCAAAGCTGAAATGCTGCGGTAACAGCAGCACATCGCCGGAACGGTTATCCGCCTGGGCAACGATTGCCGCCCGGTGGATCGCGTGCTCCAGCTCGCGCACGTTACCCGGCCAGGTAGCAGCTTCAAGCAATGCTCTGGCCGCAGGGCTAAGCGCTACGCTTTGCAGGCTAAACTTAACGCGGCATTTTTCGCAGAAGTATCCGGCAAGCAGCACGACATCATCGCCCCGTTCACGCAGCGCCGGAACAAAGAGCGGAAACACGCTTAGCCGGTGATACAGATCTGCTCTGAACTTCCCTTCAGTAACCGCCTGCCGCATATCCAGATTAGTCGCGGCGATTATCCGCACGTCAACGGTAAGCGCCTTATCTTCGCCCACGCGCTGAAGATCACCGTATTGCAGGACGCGCAGTAACTTCGCCTGAAGCGATAGCGGCAGCTCGCCGATCTCATCAAGAAACAGCGTACCTTTATCCGCAAGTTCAAACTTACCGGGACGGTCATGGATAGCGCCCGTGAACGCACCTTTAACGTGTCCGAATAGCTCGCTTTCCGCTACGGCCTCCGGCAGCGCTGCGCAGTTCAGATAGATAAGCGGTTTTGCCGCGCGCGCCGACTGGCGATGAAGCGCCTGTGCGACCAGCTCTTTACCCGTACCGGTTTCGCCCATAATCAGCACACTAAGGTCGGACGGGGCTACCATGCTGATTTCTTTTTTCAGGTGCAGCATTGGCGCAGACTCGCCAATTATTTCGACCTCTTCATTTTCATCCGGCCGGCGCGCGGGTGGCGTAAATGTGGCGGCGGGCTTTTCCAGCTGTTCAAGCAGCAGTGCATTATTCAACGCTCCGCCCGTAAGGCTTGCCAGCAAGCGCAGCTCTTCATCACTGTATTCATCGAACTGTGTCGCATTCATGCCGTCCAGAGTCAGCGCGCCGATTAGCGTCTGCCCGGAGAAGAGTGGCATTCCGACGCACGCGTGTACATGAAGTTCTTTCTGATCCGAGATCAGCCCGTCATAAGGATCGGGCAAATCGCTGTCTGCGGGAAAGCGCACTACGTCGCCCGCGCGCGCGATGGCCTCAAGGCGGGGGTGCGCGTCCAGGCTGAAACGGCGTCCCATCACATCAGGCGCAAGCCCTGCGGTGGCCAGCGGGCGGAACTGCTGATTTTCATACCGCAGCAGCGCGGTTGCGTCGCACTTAAGCGCGCTGTGAATCGATTTAATCAGGCGAGTAAAGCGGTCTCGCCCTCTTAGCCCGTTCTGAATATCCACGGCGAGCGCTGCTAAAGATTCAACTGAAATTGTCATGTCGTCATTTCCACAATTATTGTTTAAATCACAATGTCAGCAATTGTTGTAATCACAACGATAAAAGAACGATATGACTAAAATCAACGGCCTGCAAAGTGGCACGGATTATGCCTTGTTAGTTACATACTCTCGCAAAGGTGCAAAATCATGTCAGACACATATCAATCTGCCCATGCTTTATCCCCCGGCCAGATGGACGCCGCCGCCGATGCTCTTCGCTGGGCGGCATTTGGCGGAGCACGACGCGGCCTGGGCGTTACTTACAAACAGGTTTCCGCTGATCGTGTTCAGTTCGAAACCGAGTACAACGGACGGAAAGCCTGGGTGGACCTCAATATCCCCTACACGCCGGTTGAGTTAATCGTTGCCGGTGCGCTGCTTCTGCAACAGCTGAACTCTTTTTCATAATCACAGGTGATTTTATGGCGCACACAGATGAAGTGATCGAAGCGGTAGAGAACGCCCTGGCGCGCAACATCATCCGCGAAATGAATATTCTTCTTTACGAACTCAGCGAAGACGCGAACCTGACGCGGCAATTCCGGTTTGAACAGCAGCATCGTTTACGCCTGGCGGTTTTTCGCCATAGCACCGAGAAAAAAGAACTCGCTGAACAACGCCGCAAATGGCTTACACAAGGCGGCATCATCTGCTGACAGGAGGCCCACAATGGCCCATACCATCCCCGCAAACTTTGTTCATACCCGCTCTACCCCGTTCTGGGATAAAGAGAGCGTGCCGAAAGCGCTGCTCAATCACCACAACACCAAAAAAGGCGTGTTTGGTCGTCTCTCCGTCATGCGCGGCGCGGTTAAATACTATGGCTTCGCCAGCGAGACGGAGAAAACGCCGGAGGCTGAAGTAGTCATTAATGCCGGACAGTTCGGCATCAGTCCGCCGCAATACTGGCACCACATTGAGCTACTTACCGACGACACCTATTTTAATATCGACTTCTTCGCGAATCCGAATGAAGAGCTGGAAGGCAGCGGCATCGGGCAGGTCATCCATCTATCCGCGGTCAGGTAATCTACTGGCACAAACAAACCCGCTTCGGTGGGTTTTTTAGTGCTACTGCCATTGTCATTTTAACATTTAAGTGTAATAAGCACAATTAACAGACATTGTATATTTAACACCATAAATAAAAAATAAGTTTTAAATCAATGAGTTAAAAACTGGCATGCTCCTTGCAATGACTGAGAAAGAATTTTACGAACGCTAAGGGGCGATACATGAATATCCACGTTAAGAATAATATTTTCTGGGTAGGTAAACGCGACTGGGAGGTAGAACACTTCCACGGTAAGGAATATAAAATGCAACGCGGCACCAGCTACAACAGCTATCTGATCCGCGAAGAAAAGAACATCCTGATCGATACCGTCGATCTGAAATTCCGCAGCGATTTTGTGAAAAACCTGGCGGAAGAAATCGACCTGAAAAAGATTGATGCCATTATCATCAACCACGCAGAAGAAGATCACAGCGGCGCGCTCGCTGAACTGCTGGCGCTCATCCCCAACACCCCGATTTACTGTACCGCGAACGGCGTGGACTCCATCAACGGCCATCATCACCACCCTGAATGGAATTTCAACGTCGTGAAAACCGGTGATTCACTGGATATCGGCAACGGTAAAAAGCTGATATTTGTTGAAACGCCTATGCTGCACTGGCCTGATAGCATGATGACCTACATGACCGAAGATGCCGTGCTGTTCAGTAACGACGCGTTCGGTCAGCATTACTGCGATGAACATCTGTTTAATGATGAAGTGGATCAGCATGAACTCTTCGACCAGTGCCAGCGCTACTTTTCAAACATCCTTACGCCGTTCGCCCGTCTGGTGACGCCGAAAATTAATGAAATCCTGGGCTTCAACCTCCCGGTCAGCATGATCGCCACCTCGCACGGTGTGGTCTGGCGTGATAACCCTACGCAGATTGTAGAGCTGTATCTGAAATGGGCGGCGGATTACCAGGAAGACCGGATCACCCTCTTCTACGATGCCATGTCCAACAATACGCGAATGATGGCAGATGCCATCGCCGAAGGTATCCGCGAAACCGATCCGCGTGTGGCCGTGAAGGTTTACAACGTATCCAGACACGACAAAAACGAAATCATTACTTCCTGTTTCCGCTCAAAAGGCATTCTGGTCGGTTCCTCAACCATGAATAACGTGATGATGCCGAAAGTTGCGGGGATGCTGGAAGAGATCACCGGGCTGAAGTTCCGCAATAAGCGCGCGTCGGCGTTCGGTTCCTACGGCTGGACAGGTGGCGCGGTTGACCGGGTTGCGACCCGTCTTCAGGATGCCGGTTTTGATATGACTATCGCGCTTAAAGCGAAATGGCGTCCCAACCTGTCCGCGCTGGAAGAATGCCGCGAGCACGGGCGTAAAATTGCACGTGAATGGGCGCTTTCCCCTATCCCTGCGGCTGCGCCCGTCGTCAATACCGCCGCCACTATCGAGCCTGCCGCGCCCGTAAACGCGGAGGGTGTGGGCGTCGTGGAAGCGGGCGAAGACGTCTCGCAGAAGATGATCTGCACCGTGTGCCAGTGGGTTTACGATCCTGCTGTCGGCGAGCCGGATCAGGACGTTGCGCCGGGCACCAAATGGGACGATGTGCCGGATGACTTCCTTTGCCCGGGCTGTGCATTAGGTAAAGACGTATTTGATCCGTTCGAGGGCTAACTCGATGGCATCTGAAATCGTAATAATTGGTTCGGGCTTCGCCGCTCGCCAGCTGGTGAAGAACATTCGCCACCAGGATAAAAGCGTGCCTGTGCGGCTCATTGCGGCGGATAGCTGCGACGAATACAACAAGCCGGAACTCAGTCACGTTTTCAGCCTCGGGCAACGTGCAGACGATTTAACGCGCCAGAGTGCCGCCGCGTGGGCGGAAAGTAATAATGTTGTGCTGCATCCCCATACGCGGGTCGAAAACATAGATACATCGGCGCGCATCGTCCGCACGACCGCTGGGGATTTCGGCTACGCAAAACTGGTCCTGGCAACGGGAGCGGAGGCCACCCTGCCGCCCGTACCGGGTAGCGAACTCCTGTACACGCTGAACAGTCAGCAGGAGTACAAACGCTGCGAAGCCGAACTCGCGAACGCTAAGCGCGTACTGCTGATCGGCGGTGGGTTAATCGGTACAGAAATCACGATGGACTTTAACCGCGCGGGTAAAGATGTGACGGTAACAGACCGCAGTGCGGGCTTACTCGCCTCGCTGCTGCCACCCGAGATCAGCGCGCGGCTACAGCGACGACTGATGGATAACGGCGTTAACTTCATGTTCAAAAAAGAGATTATCGAAATTTCCCGGCATCACGATTCGCTGATAGCGACGTTCAGCGATGGACACCGGCAGAGCTTTGATGCGGTCGTATGCGCGATCGGCCTGTGTCCTGCTGTAGCGCTGGCACGCGAAGCGGGTATCGAAGTCCGGCGCGGTATCGTCGTAAGCGACACGCTCGCAACGTCTGCCGAAGACGTTTACGCGCTGGGCGATTGCGCCGAAATCCAGGGAAAACTGATGCCGTATCTCCAGCCTGCTACGCTGGCTGCTATGACGCTGGCTAAAAACCTCACCGGCGACGCCGCGAAACTCACGCTGCCGACGATGCTGGTCAAAGTGAAAACCCCGGACATGCCGCTGTACCTTGCGGGTGATCCCGCTAACCCGGCGCTAACCTGGAATATGGTGTTTTCTCCAGCTGGTGTTATAGCGAAAGGCTGTGATGATCAGGGCGAGCTTCACGCCTTCGTGGTCAGCGAAGATCATATGAAAATGGCTTTCCCGATGCTGAAAGATATCAGACTGCCCGCAGCACGTTAACGCAGATACAAACAGGCCAGTAGACCGCTGGCCTGAATTCCTTTTCTCTCTTCAGAGGTAAACCAGCCATGAACGCTATTGATACCTTCTCCGATTCGAAAACCCCCCTTCACAACCCCTCATCCTGCACTTGCGGGCGCATCGTCTGGCTGTCCAGGCACTGCGACTTCTTCGCGATGAACATGGGCACGAATGAGCGCGACGCGCGCATAGATGCGAAGATCGGCGATGTCTATCGCGGAGTACAGTTCCGCCCTGAAATGCTGAAGGACGCCGTTTCCGGCGTGTTTTGGGAAATGTGGAATGTCTGGGAACCCGCTGAAGGCCTCAAGGTCGTGCAGGCATGATTACGTGCCTGGCCTTACATCGCCTCGCCGCATATTGCAGCCAATAAAGAAGCAGCCGCTAAGGGATAATACCGTTCACTTAAGTCTTTCGTGATTTGAAACAGAACGGATAGGTAGATCCACGCAGGGTCATGCGAGCGGGAAACAGCATCAGGCTCAGGAGAGAAAGCATCAACAACGAAATCTGTATCGTGTTCAGACATAAAAAATCCGGAGTCAGGGGGCTGACTCCGGATTATCTCTCACTGGCAGGATCATTCAGGTCCTCTTGAACGATCGGCATTGCCGCTCAGCAGATGCTTTTTACATCATTACGATGACATCATCATCACCCGGTTTTGCGCCGCTTAACGCCTCATCAAAGTAGCGTTTCGGCACTGTATAGCGCAGATGATTCAGCGCCAGCTCCATGCTGCGGTGATCGATGGCGTGCGCCAGATCGTCAACAATATCCAGGGTAACGTCGCCACCGCAGGCGGTCAGCCGCTGCTCCGCCTGCTGCGCATGGTGCAGCGGGATCTGCTCATCATAATCACCGTGGATCAGATGAATGGTAGTGCGGGTGCTGGCCTTCTCCGGCAGGGTAATAAACCGGCCGTTAAATACCACCGCGCGGCTCGCCAGATCGGCATGAGCTTTGACCCCTTCCAGCACCATACTGCCGCCCTGCGAAAAGCCAATTAAGGCTGTCGCTTCCGGCCGCACGCCACTCTTTTTTTGCCAGTGGCGCACAGACTCAACAAACTGCGGCATCGCCGCATCAACCCGCTGCTGCACGGTCTGATCGTGCAGGTCGGCTTCGCCGAACCACTGACGCCCCGCACCAGGCGAGCCGACGGAGACCACCAGCGCGTCGGGAAACGTTCGGGCAAACCAGTTGCCAATTTCACCCATTGAATCCGGGTTATCACCTACGCCATGGTAGAGCAGAAACAGCTGTGCTGTAGTGGCAGGTTGTTGAACGATTACATATTTCAGTGTCATGATGACCTCCTGTGTTCACTCTACGCCGCCTGACACAAAATGATATGAGGATAATTTGAACCAGCTGGTCGAATTATTTCAACGGCAGATGCAGCAAGGCCGCATCAATGCCCAGTGTCTGGAGGGCCGCTGCTGCCTGCTGACGCAGCTTAGCTATCAGCGCTTTGCGCCCGCTCACTCCCGCCTGCTGTGCCAGTTCGCTTAGGGCATTGGGTGCTGCAACCGCCGCGGACAGCAGCGGTACAGAAGCTGAACTGGCCTCCACCAGACGCTGCAACACCGGCAGGCTCGCTTCCAGTGGCCGCTGCGCCCAGGCAAAACCCGCCGCCAGATGGATATCCTGTGCGGTCAATCCGTCGTCAGGGACCTGATCAAACTGGAGTTCCAGCGCGATATGCTGGCGCAACAGCGGCCAGTCACGCGCCAGCTGTTCTGCCGCGCGGTGCTGCAATGCCCCACCTGCAGCAGTACAGGGCAACATGGCCATCGCCGCGTAGCAGCCGCTGCTGGCTTCGCGCTGACTGCCAATCCGCACCAGGGTAAAGCCACAGGCGCGCCAGAACGCCCAGAGAGATTCAGTGTAGCCGAAGCTGACGGAGAGGTAGTCATATCCGGCGGCCGCACTGGCCGCTGCCGCAACCAGCTGCTGTCCGGTTCCCAGACGACGTCGCTCTGCCGCCACGGCAATACGGCTGATGCGCAGCGAGCGCAATGTCGCCGCCTCAGCCAGACCGGCGTGGGCTGCCAGCGACTGCGCCACCAGATTTCCGCGGGGTCGCCGGGTGCCCGCCCAGACCGCCTGTGCCAGTGCAGCTTCAAGACCGCCCTCCTCCACCAGCCAGAGCGCGCCCTGTAACGCCGCCGCATCGCCGGCCTGCCACAGTTGCATACCGGGTGCGTCCAGCAGGCGGCGCAAATCAAGCGGCGAGGTACGATAGTGCGCACTGGTCAGCAGACGATACGCGGCCTCCAGCGCGCTGAAATCGTGGCGTTCAACACGATGTGGTGTTACAGGCGAATCGGGCGCGGGCGTGGCGGCATCGTCAAACAGCAACGCCTGGTTCAGCCACTGCTCCAGCGGATCGAAACGCGACCAGCGCAGCGGCTCATCAAGCGTGAAATAGTGTACATCAGGAAGCCCGGCGCAGAATTTAAGGATAAACCCGCGCCCGCTTCCTTCGTAGCCCTGAACGGTGGTGGTGAGCAATACGCGGGGATATCGACTGACCAGCGCCTGCAGCAGCGGTGCCGGGATCGCCGCTGCTTCATCCACAATCAGCCATTCCGCCTGCGGCGGTGTCTCCAGCGCCAGCAGCGCATCGGGTGCCATAAAGTGAAAAGTGTCAGCGGCGAAGGTGCTCAGCACCTCCGTTGAGGCTTTGGCCGGAGCCGTCACCAGACAATGGCCGTTCAATCGTGCCAGCATACCCGCCAGCGCCGATTTACCGCGTCCGCGCGGCGCGGTCAGCACGGCAACCCCCGATGGCAGCCTCCTCAGCTGATCGAGTATCGCCTGCTGCTGCTGCGGTGCCTGACAGTGCCACTGCGGCCAGTCCGGCTGCGCCGGAAACCGGCATGGCTGATGCTGCCGCTCCAGCAGTACCTGGTCATCCGCTAATATCAGCTGTTGCAGGTGGTGAACAAAATAAGGAGTGGCGATGGGTTCAGCGACATCTGCCCAGCGCAGGCTGTCGCTGTCAGGCTGCTGCGCCCACTGTTCCCAGGGCGGCACCAGCAGTAACAGCCAGCTACCGGCGGTGAGCGTGCCAGCCAGCGCAGCGAAAGCGTCGGCATGAAAGCCCTGACGGGCGTCAAACAGGGCATGACGAAATTCACGGCCAAGCAGCGTGCGCACCGCAGCAGGCTGTTTGTGCAGGACTGGCGTTTTATACTGACCTGGCCCGTTATCTGAAGCAGAGAACAGCGGTTCCGGGCTCAACTCCAGCCAGTCGCCGGTCAGCGTTTCACGCCACGCCGCAGCCCGTACTAAACACCAGGCCGGGTCGCCGCTGATCACCGCCAGACGACGCACACCGGCCTGCTGCATAAGCTGCGTAAGATGCTGCAGACGCATCAGTTGCTGGCGAAGGTGTTGCACTGTCCTGGATTGCCACCATCAAACCCGCGCTTGAACCAGGTGTAGCGCTGCTCAGACGTGCCGTGGGTGAAGCTGTCCGGCACCACGCGGCCCTGACCTTTCTGCTGCAGGCGGTCATCGCCAATTGCCTCGGCGGCATTCAGCGCTTCCTGCAGATCGCCCGCTTCAAGGATATTTTCCTGCTGCATATAGTGTCCCCAGACACCGGCAAAACAGTCTGCCTGCAGTTCCATTTTGACGGAGAGCTGATTGACCTGCGTCTGGCTCGCGCCCTGCTGCATCTCACGCACTTTGGGTTCAATACCCAGTAGTTTCTGGACATGGTGGCCCACTTCATGCGCGACAACGTAGCCCTGGGCGAAGTCACCGTCCGCGCCGAGTTTGGTTTTCATCTCGTCATAAAAAGAGAGGTCGATGTAGACAGTCTGATCGGCAGGACAATAGAACGGCCCCATGACTGACTGTCCGGTACCACAGCCGGTGCGGGTTGCGCCGCGATACATCACCAGCTTCGGTGCCACATACTGTTTGTTCATCTGCTTGAACAGTTTGCCCCAGGTGTCTTCCGTGGTAGCCAGGATCACCTTCGTGAATTTCGCAGCCTCATCATCATTGGCGCTGACGCTGCGCTGTTGCTGCTGGCTGGTCGGTGCAACATCGCCACCTGTCAGCAGTGCGGTCAGGTCGTAACCGTAATAACCCGCGATGGCCACGACAATCAGCAGCACAATACCGCCTTTACCGCGCGGCAGACGAATCTGGCGGCCTCCGCCGCCTAAACCGGACGATTGATCGCGACGGTCCTCTACATTGTCGCTTTCGCGACGCCCTTGCCAGCGCATGCTGTGTTCCCTCAGTCATTTTTTCAGATGGCATGATTTTAGTTGTGTGAGGCAGCAATCACCAGCTTTACCCTGAAATGAAAAAAGGAGAGCCGGGGCTCTCCTTTCTCTGCTGTGCGGTGTGGCTTAGTCGAGCTTCACGCCCAGCCGCTGAGCAACGGCTTCATAGGCTTCCACCACGCCGCCAAGGCTCTGACGGAAACGGTCTTTATCCATTTTATCCAGCGTCTCTTTGTCCCACAGGCGCGCACCGTCTGGCGAAAACTCATCGCCCAGCGTCACTTCGCCGTTAAACAGACCAAACTCCAGTTTGAAGTCGACCAGAATCAGACCCGCATCGTCGAACAGTTTGCTCAGCACCTCGTTGGCTTTAAAAGTCAGCTCCTGCATCCGCGCCAGGTTCTGTTTGCTGACCCAGCCAAAGGTTTCGCAGTAGGATTCATTGACCATCGGGTCATGCTTTGCATCATCTTTCAGGAAAAGATCAAACAGCGGCGGATTGAGCACAATGCCCTCTTCCACGCCCAGACGTTTTACCAGCGAGCCTGCGGCGCGGTTACGTACCACGCACTCTACCGGCACCATCTCCAGCTTCTTCACCAGCGCTTCAGTATCTGACAGCAGCGCTTCCATCTGGGTCGGGATACCTGCTTCCTGCAATTTGGTCATGATGAAGTGGTTAAACTTGTTGTTAACCATTCCCTTGCGATCAAATTGCTCGATTCGGGCGCCATCACCTGCTGACGTATCGTTGCGGAATTCGAGTATCAGCAGATCCGGGTTATCGGTGCTGTATACGGTTTTCGCTTTACCGCGATACAACTCAGCTCGCTTTTGCATCTTGTTCACTCCAGACTTGAAATAACGGGTGTTCAGCGGCCAGTGCCGCTGCGGCGATTGCCTTGACGCAATCGTTTACTTCGCCGCGCGCTATTATGCCAAAAACAAAATAAAAAGGCCGGAGAATCTCCGGCCTGGGGCAACTTTATTTGTTCAGCGCCGCCTGGAACACGGCCACCAGCGCATCGTTCTGCGACTGGGTCAGCACATGCCCTTTCGGGTCGATGAACTGCAGACTGGTTCGGTTGTCGAGATCGCCGACCTGCACTTTGTAATCACCGTTTGGTAATTCCGGATCTTTCGCACCGACTGAATCCCAGTCGCTGCTGCTCAGTGACTTGTAGGTCACCTTCATGCTGCCGGTTGAGCGGGTCGTGTCGGTCACTTCCATCCCGACGCGTTTCATCGCATCAGGCAGACGCTGCCATGCCACGTTATATGGCGTACGCAGGATCAGCAGTGGCAGACCGGTATCATCTGCACCGCTCTGCACATCAATGGCGCCATTCACCCGACCCGAGGCCGCGTTTTCACTCGCCGTTTCAATCTTGTCCATACCGGTGCTGATATCATTCAGCATCTGCGCGGTGTAACGCTGGATCTGCACAGGCGAGGTAATGGTTTTACCATCCTGCTGCAGCTCCAGCAGACGAACGGTTAACTGCTGCTGATAACTCTGCGACTGTACGCTGATCTGGTAGCGGCCACGATACTGCTGATCTTCATCAGCACGGTTCCACTGAACCCAGTCCGTCGTCAGCTGCTGGCCTGCGTCATTACGGGAAGCAATCGGGAATTTGTATGACTGCACCACGTTGACGACCTGCGGCCAGACTGAACCCCGGCTGTTATCAAGCATCAGCGCGCCGGTATTGTTGCTGAACTGTGCGCGGGTGCCGTTCATCAGCGCCAACGGCTGGGCTGGCGGACGGATGTCGAGCTGCTTGCCGGTGGGGGCCTGACTGGTGGTGCGCGGCACGTCGAAATCACCACGCTGCACCGGCAGGATCATTCCGGCAGGCGCTTTCAGTTCATTTAACTGACTGGCTTCAAGATAAGATTCGTCACCGCTGACCTGGCGCTTATAACGCTGATCGCTTGAACAGGCCGACAACAGCATCAGGGTAGAAAGCCCCACCACTGTGGCTACTGTTGACCGCTTTACTGAGTAATTCATTCAAACTCCCTAAATTATCGCAAACCCGCTTTCACCAGCGCCTGCTCCACTTTCGGCTGGCCGGCTGCAGTCAGTGGCGTCATTGGCAGACGCAGCGTGTCGTTAGCGATTAATCCTAGCTGTTTCGCAGCCCATTTCACCGGGATAGGATTGGGTTCACAGAAAAGCGTCTGGTGCAGATGCATCAGACGCTGATTCAGGCGGCGTGCCTCGACGAAATTGCCCTGCTGTGCGAGTTGACACAGTTCGACCATTTCGCGCGCAGCCACATTGGCCGTCACCGAAATAACGCCTTTGCCGCCCAGTTGCATAAAGTCCAGCGCCGTCGCGTCATCGCCACTCACCAGAATGAAATCTTCATTAACCAGCTCTTGGATCTGACTAACCCGCGATAAGTTCCCGGTTGCCTCTTTGATTCCGATAATATTTTTGATTTCGGCCAGGCGGGCAACGGTTTCCGGCAGCATGTCACAACCGGTACGCGAGGGAACGTTATACAGCATCTGTGGCAGGCTGGTGCTATTCGCAATCGCTTTAAAGTGCTGGAACAGCCCTTCCTGCGTCGGACGGTTGTAATACGGGGTCACGGTCAGGCAACCCACAACGCCGGAATTTTCAAAACGCTTAGTCAGAGAGATGCCTTCAGCGGTGGCGTTTGCCCCGGTTCCGGCAATCACCGGAATACGGCCATCGGCCAGCTCCAGGGTCAGCATCACCACATCACCATGTTCTTCATGGCTCAGGGTAGCAGATTCGCCTGTGGTGCCGACGGAAACGATCGCCGCGGTGCCGCTGGCGACGTGATAATCAATCAGTTTTTTCAGACTCGACCGGCAGACATTACCGCTGTCATCCATTGGCGTAACGAGTGCAACAATACTTCCCGTAAACATTGGCGATCCCCTCGACAAACAAGTGCTTCATGGTACGTTTTACACTTAGGGAAAAGCAAGCCAGCCACGCCATTCCCGCGCTTGTCAGCAGTTTTTTTTATGTTTACCTTATGGTTATTAGCGAAAGCAGAGGAAAAGCCATTTTGCCGCAATCTCAGCCCCATCATCTGGTCATTACCGCGCTCGGTGTTGACCGTCCGGGTATCGTCAACACCATTACCCGACACGTCAGCAGCTGCGGTTGCAATATTGAAGATAGCCGTCTTGCCATGCTTGGGGATGAGTTCACCTTTATCATGTTGCTGTCGGGCAGCTGGAACGCAATCACGCTGATTGAATCGACCCTGCCACTGAAAGGGGCAGAACTGGAACTGCTGATCGTCATGAAGCGCACCAATGCCCGGCTCCGTCCGCCGATGCCCGACACCGCGTTCATTCAGGTTGAGGTGGCTGATTCGCCGCACATTATTGAACGCTTTACCGATCTTATCGATAAGCATCAGATGAATGTGGCCGAACTGGTGTCGCGTATCACGCCAGCGCAACACAATTTGCCACCTACGCTCTATATTCAAATGACCGCTCACAGTCCGACGCGAACCAGTGGCACCCCGTTTGAGCAGGCGTTTAATACCCTGTGTCAGGAGCTGAATGCTCAGGGAACGCTGCGTCTTTACAGTGTGTCAGATGCCGACAGCAGCGAATCTGTCAGCGCGGTACGCTAAGCTTTGGTCAATTAACCGGAGTTATTTCTCCACATTACTGCCACTGAAAGGTGACCGGCTATGTGGTGAAATACCCCCTGATGGTAATTTTCCCTCTGGCCGTTTCTGACCGGATGGTGTATTACCCACAGCCTGAATAAGAAAATGGAGAGATGTGATGAATCCACTGAAAGCCGGAGATACTGCACCCGCATTTAGCCTGCCCGATCAGGACGGCGAACACGTGAATCTGACCGACTTCCAGGGACAGCGCGTTCTGGTGTACTTTTACCCGAAAGCGATGACGCCAGGCTGCACCGTGCAGGCGTGCGGTCTGCGTGACAACATGGATGAGTTGAAAAAAGCGGGCGTGGAAGTGCTGGGCATCAGCACCGACAAACCGGAAAAACTGTCAAAGTTTGTCGAAAAAGAGCTGCTGAACTTTACCCTGCTCTCCGATGAAAACCATGAAGTCTGCCAGGCGTTTGGCGTCTGGGGTGAAAAAACGTTTATGGGGAAAACCTATGACGGCATTCATCGCATCAGCTTCCTGATAGATGCTGAGGGCAGGATCGAAAAAGTGTTTGATAACTTTAAGACCTCGAATCACCACGACATGGTGCTGGATTACGTCAAGTCAGCCTGATGTTGAGGGGCGCGGTAGCCTTAACGCCGCGCCCTGCTTAGCGGCCTCTTCCCCGCCCGTTTTTATCCTGCCGTTGCGAAATACTCTGAGTTCACGCGATTACGCGTCGGCCACGATAACGCAGTTGCGCCCGGCTTTTTTCGCTTCATAGAGCGCCGCATCCGCCTGTTTTAAACTGCCTTCAAGCCCGGCATCCTGCGAACCATTCCAGGCCGCGACGCCGATAGACAAGGTAATGCGTCCCACGTCGGTGAGCCAGGCTTCTGCAATACCCAGTCGCACGCGCTCGGCGATAATCTGCGCCTCATCCAGCGCCGTTCCCGGCAGCAGCATCAGAAACTCCTCTCCGCCGTTGCGGCACACCACGTCAGACTGACGGGCGCTGGCACGCAGCGTGCTAGCGACCTGCTGAATCACCCGGTCACCCACATCGTGGCCCCAGCTATCGTTGACGTTTTTAAAGTGATCGATATCCAGCGCCAGCACCGAGAAAGGCTGACGTAGCGTACGGTAATACTCCAGTACCGCATTAAGACCACGCCTATTCAGCAACTGAGTCAGGGGGTCGGTCTGGGCTTCCGAACTCAGACGACCGATTTTGTCCTGCACCAGTCCGATGCCGGTGAGCAGCGCGCGCTTGACCTGCGCCGCCTCAAAATACCAGGCACTGATGCCGCCAATCTCTTTTGATACGCCCTGCGCATCCATCCGGCTGGCTTTGCGGGCCAGCTGGAACAGTGGTCGGGCAATCAGCCGTGCCAGCCCTAACGCAACCAGCAGGGTCAGCAGCGCGAACGGCACCGAGTTTTTCAGGACTTTCATTAACAGGCCTGAGAGCGGGTTCAGCGTGACGTTAATCGGCTTCAGCGCCACCACCGTCCAGCCGGTGGTCGGCACGACGGCATAGCCCGCCAGCTGCGTGGACTCACCTGCACCCGCAAGCATCAGCGAGCCATTGGTCTTCTCGTCACGCGGACTGACGATGGCGGGCAGAACTTTACCAATCAGCTGACGATTCTGGTGATACAACACCTCATTATTACTGTCGAGCACATAGACCGTGGTGCCATCACGGTAGAATTGTTCACCCAGTAACGCATTCAGAATGCTTTTTTTCTTCAGATAGATTGTGCCGCCGATGTAGCCCAGATAGTCGCCATCGGGACTCCAGATTGGCCAGGAGACAAACACCAGCAGATTATTGGCTGCAGAAAGGGTCGGTTTACTGATGATCGGCTGCCGCAGCGTCAGCGCTTCGCGGGAGGCATCACTGGTGACACGCATCCCTTTCAGCGTCAGGGATTCGGGCGAGATCGCTTTGATCGCGCCCTGCTCATCCACCACGGCCACCGAGTTGAAACTGGTGGTCTGCTCACGCAGACGATTGACTTCGCTATTCAGCAGCCCTTCATTATTAAAGTCACGGCTTAGCTGATTGGCGCTGTAGTGCAACTGTGACTGCGCCAGCTGAAAAAAGATTTCACTGGTTGAGGCCAGCTTGGCGGCATAGGCCCGGTTAGCCTCAAGCGTGGTGTCAATCAGCACCTGGCGCTGCACCCGCCAGGTGGCGTAGAGCGTATTCGCGAGCGTGATAACAATGCTGACAATCACCAGCAGGGCGATCAGATTGCGCAAGTCGGCCTTGGGCCGAAAGAGCTTTAGCATGGCGTCGCCGCCCTGGAGAAGAGTGTCATGTCGTGAATGCCTGATTATTTTTTTAATGTGTGCCAGAAGCCCTGATAGCCGGGCTTAAGTCTACACTGTGTCGGCATTTTTGAGCAGCATTAAGACAAATATCACCCCGCTTAATACAGATTTAGCTGGCACTAATCGATTAACCCCTGACTATCGTAAAATGGCCAGGGTCCCGAAAAGTGGCCTATCGCGCACTGATGCGTGACCATTCCCTGCACAGGCTGCCAGCAATGGAGCAAAAAGCCAGGCGGCTCCAGAATAAAGTGAGCCGGCCCCTCCCGATGCAGATCCAGAGCCACCTGATGCGACACGCCTGGCGCGACACAGGACAGGGTTCCGGCAAAGCGGGTCTGCAGGCTGCGATGCAGATGACCACAGAGCACCCGCTCAACCTGCGGATGGCGGGCAATGATCGCCTCAAGTGCCTCTGGATGGCGAAACCGTTGCTGCTCCATATGCGCAATGCCAGAGGCAAAAGGTCGTTTATTGTCGATGAGATCGATCTCATTGCGCCGACACCAGCAGCGTTATATGACAGGGGCATCACAGCAATTTGACGGGCAGATGACAGCGGCAGTGACGCCGCTGTGGGGGAATTAAAGCATCAGGAAGGCGTAACCGCTGTTTTCCAGGGTCGCAACGGTAGTGCCGCTGGAGATGGTGTGAGTGACCATCGGGTCGATCCAGTTGCGCTCAAGCTGATGAAACGCCACTGACTGATCGCAGATAGTGACCTGAACGCCCGCTTTTTTCAGCTCGCTGATCAGCTTCAGGTTCGGGTTATCGACGCCGTAGGCTTTGCTGAACTGGTCATTATTCAGCGCTGATGAAACCGCGTCGCCGTTAATTGACACCACAAATTTCAGCTGGTCGAGGGGCACACCTGCCGCATAATAGAGGTTGGTGACGCGCGCTACGCGCTCCAGACCGAGATTCGGCTTACGAATATCCCCTTCACTGCGGTTGATCTGGAATACTATTTTATTACTCAGGCCCGCTGTCGTGCCGGGTTTAAATGCAGGCGTATCGACATAATGTATTTTGCCGTAGCCTTCAATCGCTGGCGTACTCCAGAAATCAGCAGGTTCGGATTTATTATCCGCCATTTTTCCGCTGACCTTATCGAATAATTCCGGCAACTGTAAAACATTGCCGCCGATAAATCCCGCTACGGCTGCCATCACCACTAAAGCTGCTGGACGCATTAACTCTTCTCCCGATCGTTTAAAACATTAATTACATTGCCAGCCACGCGTATCCCTGGTTTTGCAGGGTTGATACGGTGGTTGGACTGGAAAGCGCATGGACTACAGATTTATCAATCCAGTTATTGGGATAGTGATGGAATGCCACGGACTGATCGCAGACCGAGACTTTCACTCCCGCCTGATTCAGCTCATTAATCAGCTTCAGGTTTGGATTTTCGATGCCATAAAACTTTTTAAAATGGGCGTTATCCAGCATGGCGGGGGTCGCGTCGCCGGTGACCGAAACAACAAACTTCAGCTGATCGGCCGGAATGCCGGAGGCGATATATAAATTCACCACGCGCGCCACACGCTCTAGTCCCAGATTGGGCGCGGTCATCGCGCCATCGCTTCGGGTAATCTGGAAAACAATTTTATTGCTCAGGCCCGCCACCGGTTTAAACGCGGCGTCGGGTTCATAATGAATTTTGCCGTAACCTTCAATCGCCGGTGTGCTCCAGAATCCTGGGGCTTCCTGAGGCTCGGATGCAAAATGGCGTGTCACTTTGTCATAAATCTCGCCACCCTGTGTGACAGCCGCGCCAACGACGCCGCCAATAATGGCGATTAACGCGTATGAAACAACTGAACGCATAACACTTCTCTCCGGCAAATAATCTCTGGCAGATTCAGGACAGAATCAGGTCGGCTATCTATATCACAGCGCAGGCATAATTCTCGCGTGTGTAAATTCAGGTCAGCGCGCGGTTGATAAACCCTGAAATTATTCACCTTCCGTATTAATCAAAAAGTTTCATTATGCGGACAAAAAAGGTCTTAATCAGAATGGACCTGACTTTTTTAGCTCTTTTCGCTTCCTGTGACATTAACAGAAATAAATAACAGCCAGGCGTAGCTGGAATAAGCAGGATAAAGGCGAGGGCTACGATTTAATTTATCAATGGCGAAGAGGAGATTAGCGGCTCAGAGAGGACTATTTTTTCAGAGTAGACCTGGAAAAACTCATGCCATAGTCAGTTTTTTTGAGTGAATTTACATAACTTTAAAAAAATACGCTCACTGGCTAAATCTGCGTGGCAGCAGATTCTGCTTTATTCTGCCGAAGCGCATTGGGAATAAATGAATAAGGCGTCACTTAAACGCTCACAAACCCGGCGATACGCCGCCAGTTTCTGTTCGTTTAGCTGCGGTTTACGTTGGAAGGATGTTCAATTTTTTTCGTCAAAATGGGCGATCTTACACAAATCACGCCGGTCGCTTGCCAGAAAACGACATTTCATTCTTCAGATGCTCTGGTTAAGATGGTCATGAACCGTCGTTATCTGCGAAAAATGGAAAATTCCCGCTGTGCACGTGTCCATTTTCAGGGCTTCTCTACAGGATTAAGGCATGTTGAACCGGTTAAAGAAAACGCTGATCGCCGCGCTCCTTCCGACGCTCATTTTCACTACTCTGTCACCTGCTTACGCCGATGTCAGTGATTCACTGCCCGATATTGGCACTACGGCCGGTTCGACGCTGTCGATTAATCAGGAACTGCAGATGGGCGACTTTTATGTGCGCCAGCTGCGTGCCAGTGCACCGCTGATCAACGATCCGCTGCTTAATCAGTATATTAATCAGCTGGGTCAGCGACTGGTTTCACACGCCGACTCAGTGAAAACTCCGTTCCACTTCTTTCTGATTCAGAACGATGAGCTCAATGCCTTTGCCTTTTTTGGAGGCCACGTGGTGCTGCACTCAGCGCTGTTCCGCTATACCGAAAATGAAAGCCAGCTGGCGTCAGTGATGGCGCATGAGATCTCACACGTTACCCAGCGCCATCTGGCGCGCGCAATGGAAGATCAGAAGCGCAATGCGCCGCTGACATGGGTCGGTGCGCTGGGCTCTATTCTGCTGGCGATGGCCAATCCGCAGGCGGGCATGGCAGCACTGACCGGCACACTGGCGGGAACTCAGCAGGGGATTATCAGTTTTACCCAGGGTAATGAGCAGGAAGCCGACCGTATCGGGATTCAGGTACTGCAGCGCGCCGGGTTTGATCCCCAGGCGATGCCGAACTTTCTGCAGAAGCTGGCCGATCAGAGCCGCTTCTCCTCGAAGCCACCTGAAATTCTGCTGACGCACCCCCTGCCCGACAGCCGTCTGGCGGATGCCCGCAACCGCGCTAACCAGATGCGGCCGGTAGTGGTGCAATCTACAGAAGATTTCTATCTGGCAAAGGTCCGTTCGCTGGGCATGTACTCTACCGGGCGTAATCAGCTTACCGACGAACTGCTGAGTCAGTATGCCAGCGGCAATTCTCGTGAGCAGCTGGCGTCACAATATGGCAAAGCCATACAGTTTTTGCAGGCGAAGAGTTATGCCGATGCGAAGCGGATTATGACGCCGCTGCTGGCGAAAAAACCCAATAATGTCTGGTTCCTCGACATCATGTCGGACATCGATATCGGCCTGAATCAGCCACAGCAGGCGATCGCCCTGCTCAGCGCCGCCACCGGCGCCAAAAACAGCCCGGTGGTACAGCTCAACCTGGCCAATGCCTACGTTGAAGCGAAACAGTATGCCAACGCCAGCCGCATTCTGAATCGCTACACCTGGGCCAATAAAGATGATCCCAACGGCTGGGATTTACTGGCCCAGGCGTCTGCACAGCAGGGGCTGAACGATGAAGAGTTATCGGCGCGGGCAGAGAGTCTGGCGCTGAATGGCCAGCTCGATCAGGCGATCACTGCGCTTGGCAGCGCCAGCGCACAGGTGCCGCTCGGCAGCCTGAAACAGGCGCGCTACGATGCCCGTATCGATCAGCTGCGCCAGTTACAACAGCGCTTTAAGCAATATCAGAAAGGCTGAGCATTCACGCCGCGATTAAAAGGAGAGTCTGAGATGGTGACGATTTACCACAACCCGCGCTGCAGCAAGAGCCGCGAGACGCTGGCGCTGCTGAACGCCCGCGGGATAGAGCCAGAAGTGGTGCTCTATCTGCACACGCCGCCCGATCGCGAGACGCTGCAAATCCTGTTAAAAAAACTGGGAATGCAGAGCGCACAGCAGTTGATGCGGACTAAAGAGGCGATCTATAGCGAACTGGCACTCAGCGACAAAAGCGAAAGTGCGCTGCTGGATGCGCTGGTGGAACATCCGGTGCTGATTGAAAGGCCGATAGTGATCAATGGCGACAAGGCGCGGATCGGACGTCCGCCCGAAGCGGTGCTCGACCTGTTTTAAAGGCCGAGAGTCTCTTTCACAAATGGAATGGTGAGTTTACGCTGGGCGCTGATCGAGGCACGATCAAGCCGATCCAGCGTATCAAACAGGGTGCGCATCTCACGATCCAGACGTTTCAGCAGGAAGCGTCCCACATCTTCCGGCAGCTCAAATCCGCGTAACCCGGCGCGCAGTTGCAGCGCCTGTAATTTGTCTTCGTCGGAGAGAGGCTGCAGGCGATAGATCTGCCCCCAGTCCAGCCGTGAGGCGAGATCGGGCAATTGCAGATTGAGCTGGCGTGGCGGACGATCGCCGGTAATAAACAGGCGCGTATTACCGGTTTCAAGAATACGGTTATAGAGATCGAAGATCGCCATTTCCCATTCAGGCTCACCTGCAATGCACTCGATGTTATCGATGCAGACCAGTGACAGCTGCTCCATCCCTTCCAGTACTTCCGGTACAAACCAGGTGCGTTTATCCAGCGGAACGTAACCGACCGCTTCGCTGCGCGCTGACATCTCGGCGCACGCGGCGTGCAGCAAATGGCTCCGCCCTCCGCCTTCGCGTGACCAGAAGTAGAGATAGCTGCCATGTTGTTGGTTGAGAGCACCTTTCAGCGCGGCAATCAGCGACGGGTTTTCCCCCGGCCAGAAGCTGGAGAAGGTTTCATCGTCAGGTAAATAGAGTGGCAATGACAATTGTGCCGGCGTGTTCAGAAGCACCTCAGCAAGAGAACAAGCAAAAAATCGGGGGAAGTCTAACACAGTTTTCAGAAAGAGATGAATGGGGCGTCCCTGCCCCGATCCTGTCAGGCTTGCTGCGATCACGGCTCGCGCGATTCTTCAGCCTCCAGCACCACTTCTTCCGGACGCAACAGCGAGATCACACGGAAGATCAGCGCTAATCCCACCCCCACGATCGTCGCCAGCGCCATGCCTTTCAGCTCCGCAGCGCCAATATGCACCTTCGCACCGCTGACGCCGATGATCAGGATCACCGAGGTCAGGATCAGATTTTGCGCCTTGTTGTAATCGACTTTGGATTCGATCAACACCCGGATACCGGATGCGCCAATCACGCCATACAGCAGCAGCGACACGCCGCCCATGACCGGTACCGGGATCGCCTGGATCACCGCCGCCAGTTTGCCGACACAGGAGAGCAGGATCGCCAGAATCGCCGCGCCGCCAATAACCCAGGTACTGTAGACGCGGGTAATCGCCATCACCCCGATGTTTTCACCGTAGGTAGTGTTAGGCGTTGAGCCAAAGAAGCCGGAGATGACCGTTGATAAGCCGTTGGCGAACATCGAACGATGCAGGCCAGGGTCGCGAATCAGATCTTTCTTTACGATGTTGGCGGTGACCACCAGATGACCGATATGCTCGGCAATCACTACCAGCGCCGCGGGCAGGATCGTCAGCATCGCCACCCACTCAAAGCGCGGCGTATAGAAGGTTGGCAGCGCAAACCAGGGGGCTTTGACCACGCCGCTCCAGTCAACGATGCCCATAAATGCAGAGAGCAGATAACCCGCCACCACCCCGACCAGAATCGGGATGATCGCCAGGAAGCCACGAAACAGCACGGAACCGAATACCGTCACTGCCAGCGTGACCAGCGAAATCAGCACGGTTGTACTATCGGGCGCACTGCCTTCAGCCGGCAGCAGCCCAGCCATATTGGCGGCTACCCCTGCCAGCTCCAGACCGATGACGGCGACAATCGCGCCCATCGCTGCCGGGGGAAACATCACATCGAGCCAGCCGGTGCCCGCGCGTTTGACAATCAGCGCCACGAGACAGAACAGCACGCCGCAGAGGATAAATCCGCCCAGCGCGACCTCATAACCCAGCGGCAGCAACAGCAGCACCGGCGAGATAAAGGCAAAACTAGAACCGAGGTAAGCGGGAATTTTGCCTTTACAGATAAAGAGGTAGATCAGCGTGCCAACGCCGTTAAACAACAGCACCGTCGCCGGGTTGATGTGGAACAGAATCGGTACCAGTACCGTGGCACCAAACATGGCGAACAGGTGTTGCAGGCTGAGTGGAATGGTTTGCAGTAACGGCGGTCGTTCACTGACGCCAATGGCGCGACGAGTCATCATTTATCCCCTTGTGTTATTTATCCCCCTGGGCGCGCGCCGCTGGCACAGCAGCAGGCACGCCGGTGAGCCTTGCAGCCACACCAAACCCGTTCGGGGATCTTTTTTTTGCCAAAAAAAAGCCGACTCTCTGGTCGGCTGTGCGATTTATTTGGTTCCGAAAATCTTGTCCCCGGCATCGCCGAGCCCGGGAATGATGTAACCCTTCTCATTCAGTCCCTGATCCACTGACGCGGTATAAAGCTCAACGTCAGGATGCGCTTTCTCCAGCGCGGCAATCCCTTCTGGTGCGGCAACCAGTACCAGCACTTTAATGCTGGTGCAGCCCGCTTTCTTCAGCAGGTCGATGGTGGCGATCATGGAACCGCCGGTCGCCAGCATAGGATCGACGACCAGCGCCAGACGCTCTTCGATGTTAGAGACCAGCTTCTGGAAATAGGGAACCGGCTCCAGTGTCTCTTCATCACGGTAAACACCCACCACGCTGATACGGGCGCTGGGAACGTGCTCCAGCACCCCTTCCATCATGCCCAGGCCGGCACGCAGAATCGGCACCACCGTGATTTTTTTGCCTTTGATCTGATCGATCTCTACCGGGCCGTTCCAGCCCTCAATGGTTACGCGCTCTGTTTCCAGATCGGCGGTCGCTTCGTAGGTCAGCAGGCTGCCCACTTCAGACGCCAGCTCGCGAAAACGCTTTGTACTGATATCATGCTCACGCATCAAGCCCAGTTTATGTTTGACCAGCGGGTGTCTGACTTCCACGATCTTCATTGGTGTTCTCCCGGAATGAGTTGAGCTAAAAAAAATCGCGGGATTATACCGCCTTTTGCGCTCCGCGCCACCTGCTCTTGCGCAAAGCCGCGGGTTTTACCGGGACAAATAGAGGATTAATGAAAAACGCCCAATGCGCAATCCCGGACTCGCAAACGTTTGCCTGCACTGATAGAATTGCCGCGCTTTATTTTAAACCACCAACCGCAACTCGCGTGGGGACCTCGCAGTGACCGACAAAACCTCTCTCAGTTACAAAGACGCCGGTGTTGATATTGATGCTGGTAACGCTCTGGTTGACCGTATTAAAGGCGTAGTGAAAAAGACGCGTCGCCCGGAAGTGATGGGTGGACTGGGCGGTTTTGGTGCGCTTTGCGCGCTGCCGCAAAAATACCGTGAGCCGGTGCTGGTCTCCGGCACCGATGGCGTTGGTACCAAGCTGCGTCTGGCGATGGATCTCAAACGCCACGATGCCATTGGTATTGACCTGGTCGCGATGTGCGTCAACGACCTGGTGGTACAGGGCGCTGAGCCCCTCTTCTTCCTCGACTACTACGCCACCGGCAAACTGGATGTGGATACCGCCTCTGCGGTGATCACCGGCATCGCCGAAGGTTGCCTGCAGTCGGGTTGTGCGCTGGTCGGCGGTGAAACCGCTGAGATGCCAGGCATGTATCACGGCGAAGATTACGATGTGGCCGGTTTCTGTGTTGGCGTGGTGGAAAAGTCAGAGATCATTGATGGCAGCAAAGTGCAGGATGGCGACGTACTCATCGCACTCGGCTCCAGTGGCCCGCACTCCAACGGCTATTCGCTGGTGCGTAAGATTCTGGAAGTCAGCAATACCGATCCACAGACTGAACAGCTGGAAGGCAAACCGCTGGCCGATCATCTGCTGGAACCAACCCGCATCTACGTGAAGAATATTCTGAGCCTGATTGAGCAGGTCGATGTGCACGCTATCGCACACCTGACCGGCGGCGGCTTCTGGGAGAATATTCCGCGCGTGCTGCCCGACAACACGCAGGCCGTAATCGACGAGAAGAGCTGGCAGTGGCCGGCTGTCTTCAGCTGGTTACAGCAGGCGGGCAACGTCAGCCGTTTCGAGATGTACCGTACCTTTAACTGCGGTGTCGGCATGATCATCGCCCTGAGTCCGGCAGACGCAGACAACGCGATTGCGCTGATGCAGGCTGCGGGCGAGAAAGCCTGGAAGCTCGGCGTGATTAAAGCGTCTGATGCCGAAGAGCGTGTGGTCATCAACGGATGAAAAAGCTGGTTGTACTGATTTCCGGCAACGGAAGTAACCTTCAGTCCATCCTTGACGCCTGTGCAAGCGGGCGGATTCACGGCAGCGTGGCTGCCGTGTTCAGCAACCGTGCCGCCGCTTATGGGCTGACGCGGGCGCAGGAGGCAGGGATCCCTGCCCATGCGCTTGCCGCCAGCGACTTCGCTGACCGCGAAGCCTTCGATCGCCAGCTCATCGCTGAAATCGAAGCCTACACACCAGACCTGATTGTACTGGCAGGTTATATGCGCATTCTCAGCAGCGCATTCGTGGCCCATTTTCACGATCGCCTGCTGAATATCCACCCTTCCCTGTTGCCGAAATATCCGGGCCTGCATACGCACCGTCAGGCACTGGAAAATGGCGACAGCGAACATGGCACTTCCGTGCATTTCGTGACGGACGAGCTGGATGGCGGTCCGGTGATCCTGCAGGCCAAAGTTCCGGTCTTTCCTGGCGACAGTGAAGCGGAGATTACGGAGCGGGTGCAGCATCAGGAACATGCCATCTATCCGCTGGTAATCGGCTGGTTTGTGGAGGATCGTCTGGCGATGCGTGACGGCAAGGCCTGGCTGGATGGCGAACCGCTGCCGCCGCAGGGTTATGCTAACGACTGACGCTTCAGAAGCCGTTGCGGGTTTTCCCACAGACGGCTGAAAAAATCAAAGTGATGGGAGCCTGTACCCGTAGTAAAGCATCGCGGGCCAGGGACAAAAACGTCGGGAGCGTTTTGAACAACGCAAAGCGTTGGCCCGGCTACGGGCATACCTCAGGGATAAGGTGCGTAAGCGCCCCCGTTGAGCCGCCAGGGATGGCGTTTTTTGCATCTTTACGAAGGGTACAGGCTTCCTGAGCCGGTGCTTCATCCCCACCTCACGAAAGCCTGCTTTTCCCCTTCCTCAGCCGTAACGCCCCGTAATGTAATCTTCGGTCCGTCGCTGTTTTGGCGCAGTAAAGATACGATCAGTCTCATCAAACTCCACTAACGCACCCTGATGCATAAAGGCGGTGTAATCTGACACGCGAGAAGCCTGCTGCATGTTGTGCGTCACCAGCACCAGCGTGAAATGCTGCTTGAGCGTGGTCATCAGCTCTTCAATCACCAGCGTGGAGATGGGATCGAGCGCGGAGGTCGGCTCATCCAGCAGCAGAACTTCCGGTTCAATCGCAATGGCGCGGGCAATCACCAGCCGCTGCTGCTGTCCGGTCGAGAGCGTCAGCGCATTCTGTGACAGCTGATCTTTGACCTCACTCCACAGCGCCGCCGCGCGTAGCGCTCGTTCACAGGCTTCGTTCAGCACCCGCCGATCGCGTACCCCCTGTAAACGCAGCCCGTAAACCACATTTTCATAGATCGATTTTGGAAACGGATTGGGGCGCTGAAACACCATGCCAACCCGACGGCGCAGCGCCGAGAGATCCTGCTCAGGTCGCAGGATCGGCTGCGATCCCAGCAACACCTCACCCTCGACCCGGCAATGATCAATCACATCATTCATGCGATTAAAACAGCGCAGCAGGGTCGATTTACCGCAGCCGGAGGGGCCAATCAGCGCGGTAATCTTGTTTTTCGGCACCTGCAGCGAAATAGCCTGCAGCGCCTGGCGCTCGCCATACCACAGCGACAGCTGGTTAACGGTCAGCGCGATATCCGTGTCGGACGTCATAGTCATAGCCTGTTATTGAGTCATAAGGCGATAGCGTTCACGCAGACGGTGACGCAGGCCCATCGCCAGCAGATTAAGCGACAGAATAATCAGCACCAGCAGCAGCGCGGTGGCGAACACCAGCGGCCGGTCAGCTTCAATATTCGGGCTCTGAAACGCCAGATCGTAAATCTGGAAGCCCAGATGCATAAACTTGCGATCCAGATGCAGATAAGGAAACACCGCGTCGACGGGCAGTTCCGGCACCATTTTTACCACGCCAACCAGCATCAGCGGCGCGGTTTCACCGGCGGCACGCGCCACCGCCAGAATCAGGCCGGTCAGCATGGCGGGCACCGCCATCGGCAGCACCACGTTCCACAGCGTTTCCGCCTGAGTCGCGCCCAGCGCCAGCGAACCCTGCCTCAGACTGTTGGGAATGCGGGATAATCCCTCTTCGGTCGCCACAATCACCACCGGCAGCGTCAGTAACGCCAGCGTCAGCGACGCCCACAGCAAACCCGGTGTCCCGAAGGTGGGATTGGGCAACGCGCTGGCGAAGAAGAGCTGGTCTATCGTGCCGCCCACCAGCCAGACAAAGAAGCCCAGACCAAATACGCCATAGACGATTGAAGGGACGCCTGCCAGATTGACCACCGCAATGCGGACCAGTCGTGTCAGCGCATTGCGTCCGGCATATTCATGCAGCCAGACGGCGGCGATGACGCCCAGCGGCATCACAACCACCGACATCAGCAGCACCATCAGCACGGTGCCAAAGATCGCCGGGAACGCCCCGGATTCACTCTCGCCTTCAGCGGGTGAGTCACTGACAAAACGCCACAGCTGATGCAGAAAATGCAACGTTTTGCCGGTCAGCGTCATTGCGTTCGGCTTCCAGCTATCAACGATTTCGGTCAGCGGGATCGCATGTTCGGTGCCATGCACATCCCGCAGGATTAACAGGTCGCGCTGACTCTGCAGTTGCAGCGAAGCCAGTGTCTCACTCAGCTGATTAAAGCGGCGCTGCAACGCGGCCTGATTGGCCTGATATTCTGACTCGGCCTGCAGATCAAAGCGCCCGGCAGCACGGTTTGTGGCCGCCTGCTCATCAAGCTGCTCACGCTGGCTGTTGAGGCGCGCCATGTCGACCCGGCGAATCTGGCTGGCCTGCCGCACCAGCATCTGCACCTGTCCGAGCCGCTGATGCAGTAGTGCATCGGGATCCTGCGCGGTTAACTCTTCATTATCTTCACGCAGGCCGACAAACCAGCCATAAGCCTGGCCGTGGCTGCGGCGTTGCAGCACCATGATGTCCGAGGGCTGGCTGACCTTCGCCGCCGCACGACTGTAGACCACCCGGAAATCAGGCGCGTCCCATTCACGATTACCGGTTTTAATCAGATAGCGATTTACTTGTCCGCCACTGTTGCCCTGCTCATCTGCCGGAGCCGGAAAGCGCCGCTGATGCTCCAGTGTTTCACCCAGCAAGCGCGTTTCGCCTCCTTCAGGCTGACTAAACGTGTAGAGATCGACGCGCTGCGGCCAGAAAGCGCGCACGCCCTGCCACGCCAGTAGCCCAATCAGCAGCGTAAACGCCAACAGGCAGACGGCGACCGCACCGGCGGTTAGCCAGCGCCAGCGATCGTTCTGTCGCATCGCCTTCATGCCTGCTCCTCGTGCTGGCTGTAGCGCTGGCGCAGTCGCTGACGAATCAACTCGGCAACCGTGTTGATCACCAGCGTAAACAGCAGCAGCATCAGGGCGCTGAGAAACAGCACGCGATAGTGGGCACTGCCCGCTGCCGCTTCCGGCATCTCAATGGCGATATTCGCGGACAGCGCGCGCAGGCCGCTGAACAAGCCACCTTCATTTTGCGGCGTGTTGCCGGTCGCCATCAGCAAAATCATGGTTTCTCCTACGGCACGCCCCAGACCAATCATCAGGGCGGCAAAAATACCGGCGGACGCACCCGGCAGCACGACACGGGTCAGGGTTTGCCACGGCGTCGCGCCCAATGCCAGCGAGCCCTGCCCTAACGCTGCGGGCACGCTGAACAGCGCATCTTCAGAGAGGGTAAAGATCAGCGGCACCAGCGCAAAGCCCATTGCCAGCGCGGCCACCAGCAGATTGCGCTGTTCGTAATGCGGCAGCCAGTCGCCCGCATCCGGTATCAACAGCGTGGGCAGCCACAGCGTCAGTAGCGTGACCAGCAGCAACAGCGGCAGCAGAATCAGCACCTCACGGCCCGGCTGACGCCAGCGCGGCGGTAAACGTGCGCTGAATACGCCACACAGCAGCAGCGTGCCTGCCAGCGTCAGCGGCAGCAGCAGCACACCCACCAGCGCCTGACCAATATGTGGCGCAAGCCAGATGCCGGCAATCAGCCCTACGACCACGCTCGGCAGCGCCCCCATCATCTCAATCGCCGGTTTAACCCAGCGACGCAGGCCGGGTGCCATGAACCAGGCGGTGTACATCGCCGCGGCCAGCGCCAGCGGTGTGGCAAACAGCAGCGCTAAACTCGCCGCTTTCAGCGTACCTGTCACCATTGGCATCAGGCTGAACTTAGCCTGATAATTGTCACCCGCCGCGGTCGATTGCCAGATCCAGTCCGGTCCGGGATAATTTTCATACCAGATTTTTTGCCAGAAATTGCGCCAGGTGACGTCCGGCCACGGATTATCAAGCCGCAGGGTCTGCCAGCTTCCCGCCCGTTCAATCAGCAGGCTGTCGCCTCGTGGCGAAAACTGAGCGTGCACGATGCCAGGTTCCAGCTGACGCTGCAGTATCGGGCCATTCTGCTTGCTGGCGAACAACCGTAACAGCCCCTGTTTGCTGAGTGTCGCAAACACGCGGCGCTGTGATTCCGTCACCAGAATGGTCTCGCCGTCGCTGTCAGCAAATGTACGAATGCGCTGCAGGCGCGGCCCCTGTTCGCTGGCGATAGCAAACCACTGCGTGACCCCGCTGCGATCCTGAATCAGCAGGCTTCTGCCGCCCACCAGCAGATGCAGACTTTTTGGCCGCTGTGGCAGAGTGTGTGTTTCGCGCAATAGTGCCCGGTCATCATCAAGTTGCCAGACCCGCAGCAGATTGCCTTCGGTGGTGTAGAGCAGATCGCCGGCCGGAGAGAGCGCCAGCAGATCCAGCTGGTGTTGTGGCAGCGGGATAACCGAGGCCTGACGATCGGTGCCGAGCGTCAGCACCCGGAGTCCGGCCTCAGTGAGTGCGGCTATACGCCACTGACCCGCATGGCGCGTTGCCAGCGCCATCTTCGTCACTGCGCCATCGGGCAGATGAAACGGTTTGTCGCCCAGCGGAAAACGCCACTGCTGGTCGGCCATGGGCTGCATCAGTGTCAGCGCGCCCTGCATATTCAGCAGTAGCGTCTGCTCATCGGCACTCCGCACTATCTCCCCGGGCGGCGGAGTCAGCGCCAGTGCCGGTTCCGCAGGCTGACCATCCAGCGGAATAAAACGCGCCGCACCGCGCTCGCTGATGCGCCAGCCGACCTTCCCCTGATTGCCAATCGCTAAGGCTGGCGCACGATCCCAGAGTTGCTGGCTGGCCGCAATCTGCAGGCCCGGCGCATTAAACAGCGGTAATACCACGCCAATCAGCCAGCAGAAGAGCAGCAGCATCAATAGCAGGATCGCCACGCCACAGCAGGTGACCAGTCGCCGTGTCAGACGGTCAACGGCACGACGCTTACGATCGCTGAATTGGACAGGAATGTGGTTTGCGCTCATGCGGTTCCGCTAGCAGGCCAAAATAAGCCGCTATGTTGCCCGTAGCCGATTGATAAGACAACTGCTGGCGTTGGACAACGCTGCCATACTCTCGCCATAATGCGGGTGGATACTGGATCTTCAGTCCTGCAACCGCTAAATGGAGTGAGAATGGGTCAGGTAAAGCTTTATATTGAAAAAGAATTAAGCTGGTTATCCTTTAATGAACGGGTTTTGCAGGAAGCAGCAGACAAAAGCAATCCACTGATTGAGCGGATGCGCTTTCTGGGTATCTACTCCAACAATCTCGACGAATTCTATAAAGTGCGTTTCGCCGACCTCAAACGCCGCATTCTGATTGGTGAAGAGCAGGGTTCCGCCAGTACGCCACGTCATCTGTTTAAGAAAATACAGCAGCGGGTGATGAAGTCCGATCAGGAGTTTGATGCGCTGTATAACGATCTGCTGCTGGAGATGGCACGTAACCAGATCTTCCTGATCAACGAACGTCAGCTCTCATCCAATCAGCAGGCATGGCTGCGCCACTACTTCAAGCACGAACTGCGTCAGCATATCTCCCCGATTCTGATCACCCATGAAACGGATCTGACCGAATTCCTTAAAGATGACTACACCTATCTGGCGGTAGAGATTATCCGCGGTGACAATATTCAGTATGCGCTGCTGGAAATTCCGTCCGACAAAGTCCCGCGTTTCATCAATTTACCGGCAGAGCCACCACGCCGCCGTAAACCGATGATCCTGCTGGATAATATCTTACGTTACTGCCTGGATGACATTTTTAAAGGCTTCTACGATTACGACGCGCTCAACGCCTATTCAATGAAAATGACGCGTGATGCCGAGTACGACCTGGTCACAGAGATGGAGTCGAGCCTGCTGGAACTGATGTCCTCCAGCCTGAAGCAGCGACTGACGGCGGAACCGGTGCGTTTCGTCTACCAGCGCGATATGCCCGACACAATGGTGTCGCTGCTGTGCCACAAGCTTTCCATCTCTAACCTTGACTCCATCCTGCCAGGCGGCCGCTACCACAACTTCAAAGACTTTATCGGCTTCCCGAACGTCGGCAAAAACAACCTGGTGAACCGCCCGCTGCCGCAGATTCGCCACATCGGCTTTGATGGTTTCCGCAATGGCTTCGATGCGATTCGCAATCGCGACGTGCTGCTCTACTACCCGTACCACACCTTTGAGCATGTGCTGGAGCTGCTGCGTCAGGCGTCGTTCGACCCCAGCGTGCTGGCGATAAAAATCAACATCTACCGCGTTGCTAAACATTCCCGCATCATGGATGCGATGATCCATGCCGCCTATAACGGTAAAAAAGTCACGGTGGTGGTGGAACTGCAGGCGCGCTTTGATGAAGAAGCCAATATTTACTGGGCGAAACGCCTGACCGAAGCGGGCGTGCATGTCATTTTCTCCGCACCAGGCCTGAAGATCCACGCCAAGCTGTTCCTGATCTCACGCCGTGAAGGCGATGAGATTGTGCGCTACGCGCATATCGGTACCGGCAACTTTAACGAGAAAACCGCGCGCCTCTATACGGACTACTCGTTGCTGACCGCGGATGCGCGCATCACCAATGAAGTGCGTCGGGTGTTCAACTTTATTGAGAATCCCTATCGGCCCGTGACGTTCGATCATCTGATGGTTTCGCCGCAGAACTCGCGCCGGATGCTGTATGAGCTAATCGACACCGAAATTGCTAATGCGCAACAGAATAAGCCCTGCGGCATTACTCTGAAAATCAACAATCTGGTGGACAAAGGTCTGGTTGATCGGCTTTATACAGCCTCCAGCGTAGGGGTGAAGGTCAATCTTCTGGTGCGCGGAATGTGCTCATTAATCCCTGACTTGCCCGGGATCAGTGAAAATATTCGTGTCATCAGTATTGTTGACCGTTATCTGGAACACGATCGCGTCTATATTTTTGAGAATGGCGGCGATAAGAAGGTGTTCCTCTCCTCCGCTGACTGGATGACACGTAACATTGATTACCGCATCGAAGTGGCAGTGGCGATCCTCGATCCCCACATCCGGCAGCGCATACTCGACATTATTGCTATTCAGTTGAGTGATACGGTGAAAGCCCGCATCGTCGATAAAGAGTTGAGTAACCATTACGTCCAGCGCGGCAATCGTCGTAAAGTGCGCTCGCAGCTGGCCATCTATGATTACATCAAGAAACTGGAACAACCTGAATAAATCCTATGCCAATTTCTCATAAAAGTACGCCAAAACCCCAGGAGTTTGCGGCGATTGACCTGGGCTCGAACAGTTTCCATATGGTGATTGCGCGGGTTGTCGATGGTGCGATGCAGGTACTGGGCCGCCTTAAGCAGCGCGTCCATCTGGCTGACGGGCTGGATGCCCGGCACAACCTCAGCGAGGAAGCGATGGAGCGGGGGTTAGCCTGCCTGGCCCTGTTCGCCGAGCGCTTGCAGGGGTTCAGTCCCAGCAACGTGACGATTGTCGGTACCCATACGCTGCGCGAGGCGGTCAACGCTGAAACCTTCCTGCAACGCGCTGCCGAAGTGATCCCCTATCCGATCGAGGTGATTTCGGGCCATGAAGAAGCGCGTCTGATCTTTATGGGCGTTGAACATACCCAGCCGGAGAAAGGCCGCAAGCTGGTAATCGATATCGGCGGCGGCTCCACCGAGCTGGTCATTGGCGAGGATTTTGAACCGCAACTGGTTGAGAGCCGACGCATGGGTTGCGTCAGTTTCGCCCAGCTCTATTTCCCGAAAGGTGAAATCAGCCGTGAAAACTTCCGTCGCGCCCGTTTAGCGGCCGCGCAGAAGCTGGAAACGCTGGCGTGGCAATATCGTCTGCATGGCTGGCAATATGCGCTGGGCGCGTCCGGCACCATTAAAGCCGCCTGCGAAGTGCTGCTGGCGATGGATGAAAAAGAGAAGCTGATTACGCCTGAGCGCCTCGAAAAGCTCTATGACGAGGTGATGAAACACAAATCTTTCGCTGCACTCAGCCTGCCGGGTCTGTCGGAAGAGCGCAAAGGGGTATTTGTACCCGGGCTGGCGATTCTCTGTGGCGTCTTTGATGCGCTGGCGATTCGCGAGTTACGCCTCTCCGACGGTGCGCTGCGTGAAGGCGTGCTCTATGAGATGGAGGGTCGTTTCCGCCATCAGGATATTCGCAGCCGCACCGCGCAGAGTCTGGCGAACCATTACGCTATCGACAGCGATCAGGCACGACGCGTGCTGGACACCACCGAGCAGCTTTATCTGCAGTGGCGCGAGCAGAATCAGAAACTGGCAAATCCGCAACTGGCCGCACTGCTGAAATGGGCGGCGATGCTGCACGAAGTGGGCCTGACCATCAATCACAGCGGCCTGCAACGTCATTCGGCTTATATCCTGCAAAACACTAACCTGCCGGGCTTCAATCAGGATCAGCAAATGCTGCTGGCGGCGCTGGTCAGATTCCATCGTAAAGCGATAAAGCTTGATGAACTGCCGCGCGTGACGCTGTTCAAGAAAAAGCAGTTTGTGCCGCTGATTTTCCTGCTGCGCCTGGGTACTCTGCTGAATAATCAGCGGCAGGCCACCACGCGCCCGGAGGCGTTAACCCTGAAATGCGATGACGGCCACTGGACGCTGACCTTCCCGGCGGGCTATTTCACGCAGAACAACCTGGTTCAGCTCGATCTTGAACGGGAGCAGGTTTACTGGAACGACGTCACGGGATGGAAACTGATCCTCGAAGAAGAAGTCTGACAACCTGGGCGCCTGGCGCCCACATTTAACTGAATTGATGAATATGACACAACCAACCGCAACACTTTCAGGCGAAAACTATTTTGCCGAAACCTATGGCCTGACGCCGCCCCACTCCGAAGTGGTTGCGGCGCTGCCCCAGCTTAACGTCGGCAAGGCGCTTGACCTTGGCTGTGGCGTGGGACGCAATACGCTGTTTCTGAATCAGCACGGTTTTGACGTCACGGCGTGGGATCACAATCCGCAAAGCCTGGCGCGCCTGCAGGAGATTATTGCGCAGGAAAATCTCAGCGGCATTCATACCGAGCAGCGCGACCTGAACAACACACGCTTTAATGGCGGCTTCAACTTTGTGCTGTCGACCGTGGTGATGATGTTCCTGCAGCCGCAAACCATTCCACAGCTGATTGCCGACATGCAGGCCTGTACGGTGAGAGACGGTTTTAACCTGATTGTGGCGGCGATGAACACGGAAGATATGCCCTGCCCGGCTGATTTCGCCTTTGCGTTTAAGTCAGGTGAGCTTAGCCACTACTACCGTAACTGGCACATCCTGAAGTACAACGAGCACCCCGGTCAGTTGCATCGCACAGATGAACATGGCAACCGTATCACCTGTCGCTTTGCTACACTGCTGGCGCAAAAAGCGAGTTGCTGATTTTTATCTGCTGTTTTTTTCAACAGCGATTGATTTCATCAGGCGACTGTGACTAAATATTGCAGTCGCCCATAATGGGCTCATTACAGGAACCACCCCGCGTGAACAGCGCTATTTCTCCCCGAAGACGTCAAAAAACCGGCACCATGACCCGCATTGTGCTGCTGATTAGTTTTATCATTCTTTTTAGTCGCCTGATTTTTATCCTGCCTGCTGCTTTCGAGCATCATCAGCAACAGAAAGCTATTCCTGAACCGGTTGCCATAACATCAGGCGATACGCGCTAACGAATACTGACTTTTCGCCTGAAACGCATCTGATACGTAAATGTTATCCAGATAACTGGACTCTTTTTTGCATCCCTTTTTCAGGCGAAACGCTACACTTCGTGCTGGTGCTTTCAGACTTAAGGGATTCAATGTGTCTGCCTCTCACTCTCAACGTTTAAGTGAAATACGTCATCGCATTCTGACGCTGCTGCTCAGCGAGCACGATCTGGTTGATGCCCTGCTGGAGAAATCCGGCGATCTCAATCCTGAACAGCAACGTGAAAATGCGGCCCAGCGTGACGCGCTGGAACAGGACATCCTGCAACTGCATGCCGCTGACCTCGCGGATATTCTCGAAGCCCTGCCCGAAGAAGAACGTCAGGCGCTGTGGCGGCTGGTGCCGAACGAGCGGCGCGGCCATGTGCTGGTTGAAGCGTCTGAAACGGTCTGGGCCAGCCTCACCGAAGAGATGAGCGACCGTGATATCCTGCGTGCTATCCAGCCGCTGGATATCGACGATCAGGTCTGGCTGGCGCGTTATCTGCCACGTGACCTGACCGGGCGCCTGCTGGCAACTGTGGAGCCCGCCCTGCGCGCCCGCATGCTCGATATGGTGCAGCTTGACCGTGACCGCGTGGGCCGGGTGATGGATTTCAATATCCTGACGGTGCGTGAAGATGTCACGCTTGCAACAGTGCAACGCTTTCTGCGCAAGCGCAAAAGCATGCCGGGCGGTACCGATAAACTCTTTATCACCAATAAAGATAATCAGCTGCTGGGCGAGCTGCTGCTGACGGACATCCTGCTTAACAAACCCAAAACCCTGGTGAGCGACGTGATGAACGCGCGCCCTACCACCTTCCAGCTTAACGATAAGGCCGAAGACGCTGCCAGCGCCTTTGAACGTTATAACCTCATTTCAGCCGCCGTTACCGACGCGAAGGGCAAGCTGATTGGCCGTGTGACCATTGAAGACATCATCGACCTGGTGAATGCCGAAAACGAAAGCAACATTCGTAAAATGGGGGGTATCAGTCAGGAAGAGGATGTGTTCGCGCCGGTGCGAAAATCGGTCCGTAAACGCTGGGCCTGGCTGGCGATTAACCTTTGTACCGCCTTTGTCGCCTCCCGGGTTATCGGGCTGTTTGAAGGGACGATTTCGCAAATTGTGGCCCTGGCGACGCTTATGCCGATCGTCGCAGGTATCGGCGGCAATACCGGTAATCAGACCATCACCATGATTGTGCGGGCGCTGGCCTTACATCAGGTTGAACCGGGCAACTTCTCGTTTCTGATTGTTCGTGAACTTGGCGTGGCGCTGATCAATGGCCTGTTCTGGGGCGGCATCATGGGCGGCATCACCTGGCTGATGTATGACAATATGGCGCTGGGCGGCGTTATGATGCTGGCCATGGCGCTTAACCTGCTGCTGGCCGCGCTGATGGGCGTGCTGGTGCCGCTGGTCATGACTAAAATGAATCGCGATCCCGCCGTCGGCTCCAGCGTATTGATCACCGCCCTTACTGACACTGGCGGCTTCTTTATTTTCCTGGGGCTGGCGACGATCTTCCTGCTGCCGCACTAATCGTCAGGCTTGCAGGCCGTAACGTTGCAGCGACCCGTTAAGATTGCGCTGCCGCGTTACCTGTGCCAGCTCTCGGGTCGCCGCAGGCAGCGTATAGTTACCACGCTGACTCAGCCACTCCAGCACATCCGCTAAGTGCCAGATGGCGGTTTTACCGTCATGCACCGGCAGCGGAAACGGCGGGCGGTGGCTGAGCATCAGCTTACGCATATTCTGACGCGTCATGCCGATGATCTCCGCCACATCCGTCAATCCCACAAAATCGGGTGCGGCTTCCACCAGCGTGGCACCCGGTATCGCACGCAGCACATCCTCTTCTGCCTGTTTCAATACATCCATTGCGGAGTCAGACTCGCGGGTGAACTCCAGTGCAATTCTGCCCGGCATGCCCAGGCCGATTAGCGCATCATCACAGCCTGCCGCTACCAGAGTTTCCAGCAGTTCATCCACCGGCGCGTGCCCTTCCGGCAGGCTGAACCGTAATGTGAAACAATATTCCATATGCTTCTCCTTGTGCTGCATCAGGACTTCAGATAGTGACAGTTGTCGACCACGCGCCGCAGCGCACGGGCATGCTGATGTGCGTTTTTTGGTGTGCTCCAGATACAGGTCAGACAAAACTCCCCACATCGGCACATCAACAGATTTTTCGGACAGTACATTTTGCCCCAGGCGTGATAGCCTCCCGTGACGACCAGCCAGCCATGGGATTCGGCGTAACGTAACGCTGTTTCGATCTCTTTGTTGGGATGCCGCTTCCTTGCCATGTTTTTCCCTATCCTGACGCTGAATTGATAAGTTGTCAACTGACAACCTGATGAAATTATCTTAGTGCGGCTCAGCATGCGCAGACTTTTTCTCGCAGTAAAACAGTCAGGGTATAAACTGGAAAACGTCACACAAAAAACGATCAGCGCCAGAAGTCATCTGGCAGCAGAAACGATTAACAACGGAGGCAATATGTTTAAAGCAGAGGATTTTGTTCAGTCGAAAACCGGCGGCCCAAAAATGCAGGTGCTGCGCGTAGAAGGCGACACCTTATGGTGTGCACGCGTTGATGATGCAGCGAAAAAAGAGATCGAAGTGAAAGCAGAAAGCGTCAATCTCTATCACGAAGAGGGTGACTTTGGCGTGTGCTGAGGTGAAACGGCCCCTGACGGGGCCAGACTGTCAGGGCTTATCATGCTGAAGGTTGTCATTTCCCAGGCCGCCAATAAACGGCAGACGCAGCCGGAACGGTGTGAAATCGAGTCCCATATTCAGGCCCAGCAGATTTACTTCAAATCCCTCTTCTGCACCCAGCGTCACTCCCGCCACGCCCAGAATCGACACCTGCAGGCCGCGCCCGGATGGCGGCAGCCCGACCGGACGCCACAGTGGCCGGTAATCTTTACCCAGCGCATTAGCGGGCAGATCAAGCCTTAAAGCGGGTACTTCGCGGCCAATATGCGCCAGGAAGGTGTTGCTGTTCGGTCCTGGCCAGGCGCGGTAGGTTGTCGGCCACGGATAGGATTTAATGGCGGCTTCAATCTGCGGGATCATCGCTTCTGCTTCCGGTCCGCGATGTTCCACCAGCAGCCGCGGTTTTGCGCCATACCAGTAGCCATCAGGCAGGTTGGTGTTGCGCCGGACTTTATCGCCGCTGCCCCAGCTAATCACTTCGTAGCGAGTGAAGCGCGTTTCACCTGCGCGCTTGAAGATGATCCACGGATGCACCGCCACCGCCCCTTTCCAGCCATAGGTCGGCGCAGCATAGACCTGTACAATAGCCAGGCTATATAAAGCGCGCGGGTCGGGCGCTATCCCGGACGAATCACGTCGGGCGGTCGCCCAGCCGCCCGGCTCTGCGGTTTCGCTGTGACGCGTCGCCTGCGCAATGCTGGCTCCCAGCGATAGCAGCAGTACGGCAACAAAAAACAGGCTGAACACTTTAAGTGAGAGCATGACAACATTCCTGGTGACGTAAGAATCGCGAAACGCCTGATCAGCAGGCGGTTTCAGTAAGCGGCGGCTTTGGGATACGGATGATCGGTGAAAGCGGCGGGTAAAAGCGGGACACTAACATCAACTCTGGCACATGAGCTTTTACTGCAGAGGAGAATAGCGCAATTTCCGGCAAAATGAACAATAAAACGCCAGCGGCGAGGCGGGTTGCGCTGAAAAGTTAAAACAGCGAGTCTGCGCACGGTCAAAGCAATAAAAAAGCCCGCTGGAGAGCGGGCTTCAGAATTATCAGGGATTAACTGGCTGAGGCCAGGTTATTCCCACTCAATCGTCGCTGGTGGCTTGCCGCTGATGTCATACACCACGCGGGAGATGCCGTCGACTTCATTGATGATGCGGTTAGAGACACGACCCAGGAACTCATACGGCAGGTGCGCCCAGTGTGCGGTCATAAAGTCGATGGTTTCCACCGCACGCAGCGAGACAACCCAGTCATATTTACGGCCATCGCCCATCACGCCGACTGAACGTACCGGCAGGAAGACGGTGAAGGCCTGGCTGACTTTGTTGTAGAGATCCGCTTTATGCAGCTCTTCGATGAAGATGGCATCGGCACGGCGCAGCAGGTCGCAATACTCTTTCTTCACTTCGCCCAGCACGCGCACGCCCAGACCTGGGCCCGGGAACGGATGGCGATAGAGCATGTCGTAAGGCAGGCCCAGCTCCAGACCAATCTTACGCACTTCATCTTTGAACAGCTCACGCAGCGGCTCAACCAGGCCCATCTTCATCTCTTTCGGCAGGCCACCGACGTTGTGATGCGATTTGATGACGTGCGCCTTACCGGTTGCAGAGGCCGCCGACTCAATGACATCCGGATAGATGGTGCCCTGTGCCAGCCACTTAACGTCCTGCAGCTTCAGCGCTTCTTCATCGAAGACTTCCACAAAGACGCGACCGATAATTTTACGTTTCGCTTCCGGCTCATTCTCACCCGCCAGCGCATCGAGGAAGCGCGCTTCGCCTTCAACGTGAATAATGTTGAGACCGAAATGGTCGCCAAACATATCCATAACCTGTTGTGCTTCGTTCAGGCGCAGCAGGCCGTTATCCACGAACACGCAGGTCAGACGGTCGCCAATGGCGCGATGCAGCAGCATTGCCGTCACGGAGGAGTCAACACCGCCTGACAGGCCGAGGATCACTTTGTCGTTGCCGACCTGCACACGCAGGCGTTCAACCGCATCTTCAATGATTTTAGCTGGCGTCCACAGGGCTTCACATTCACAGATGTCGATAACGAAGCGTTCAAGCATCCGCAGGCCCTGGCGGGTATGGGTCACTTCCGGGTGGAACTGCACGCCGTAGAAACGCTTCTCTTCGTTAGCCATGATGGCGAACGGACAGGTTTCTGTGCTGGCAACGGTCACGAAGTCAGCCGGGATTGCCGTGACTTTGTCACCGTGGCTCATCCAGACATCCAGCAGCGGTTTACCGGCTGCGCTGATCGCATCTTCGATATCACGAACCAGGGCGCTTGGGGTCGTCACTTCGACCTGCGCATAACCAAACTCGCGCTCGGTTGAGCCAGCAACGGTGCCGCCCAGCTGCATCGCCATCGTCTGCATACCGTAGCAGACACCCAGCACCGGCACGCCAGCACTGAAGACATATTCAGGCGCACGCGGGCTGTTCAGTTCGGTGGTGCTTTCCGGGCCACCGGAAAGGATAATGCCGCTTGGATTGAACTGGCGAATCTGCTCTTCGGTGACATCCCATGCCCAGAGTTCACAGTAAACGCCCAGCTCGCGCACGCGACGTGCAACAAGCTGAGTATATTGTGAGCCGAAATCGAGAATCAGAATGCGATGCTTATGGATATTTTCCGTCGTCATTGAGGGTTTTCCAGAACGGTGACTTAATCAATAAAAGCGCCCGGCTGAAGCCGGGCGGGAAATCGGGATTATGAACCCATGCGGTAGTTCGGTGACTCTTTGGTGATGGTCACATCATGCACGTGGCTCTCATTGATGCCGGCACCGCTGATGCGGACAAACTCCGCCTTAGTGCGCAGGTCATCAATGGTCGGGCAACCGGTCAGGCCCATGCACGAGCGCAGGCCGCCCATCTGCTGATGCACGATCTCTTTCAGACGGCCTTTATAGGCCACGCGACCTTCGATACCTTCCGGTACCAGTTTGTCAGCGGCGTTATCGGTCTGGAAGTAGCGGTCAGAAGAGCCTTTAGACATCGCGCCCAGTGAACCCATACCGCGATAAGATTTGAACGAACGGCCCTGATAAAGTTCGATTTCGCCCGGTGACTCTTCGGTCCCCGCCAGCATCGAACCGACCATGACACAGGACGCACCGGCAGCGATCGCTTTCGCGATGTCACCGGAGAAACGGATACCGCCATCGGCAATCACCGGAATACCGGTGCCTTCCAGCGCGGTCACTGCGTCAGAGACAGCAGTGATCTGCGGAACGCCCACGCCGGTCACGATACGGGTAGTACAGATAGAGCCCGGGCCGATACCCACTTTAACGGCGCTGACACCTGCCGCAACCAGCGCCAGTGCGCCGGCACCGGTGGCTACGTTGCCGCCGACTATTTCAAGGTCCGGGTATTTGGCACGGGTTTCACGGATACGTGACAGCACGCCTTCAGAATGGCCGTGTGAAGAGTCAATCAGCAGCACGTCAACGCCCGCTGCAACCAGCGCATCGATACGCTCTTCGTTACCTGCACCTGCGCCAACTGCCGCACCGACACGCAGACGACCCTGCGCATCTTTACAGGCGTTAGGTTTACGTTCGGCTTTCTGGAAATCTTTAACGGTGATCATGCCCAGAAGATGGAAGCTGTCATCCACCACCAGCGCTTTCTCAACGCGCTTTTCATGCATTTTGTGCAGCACGACATCGCGCGCTTCGCCCTCTTTCACCGTCACCAGACGATCTTTCGGGGTCATGACTGCAGAGACAGGCTGTGAAAGGTCAGTGACAAAGCGCACGTCACGACCGGTAATGATACCCACCAGTTCGTTGTCGCGGTTCACTACCGGATAACCGGCGAAACCGTTGCGCTCGGTCAGCGCTTTAACATCAGCCAGTGGGGTGGTTGGCAGGACGGTCTGTGGTTCAGTCACCACGCCGCTTTCATGTTTCTTCACCTTGCGCACTTCATCCGCCTGGCGTTCGATTGACATATTTTTATGGATGAAGCCAAGGCCGCCTTCCTGTGCCAGCGCAATCGCCAGACCTGATTCGGTGACGGTGTCCATGGCAGCGGAGAGCATAGGAATGTTTAAACGGATATTTTTGGTCAGCTGAGTGCTGAGATCGGCCGTATTCGGCAGGACGGTGGAGTGTGCAGGAACGAGCAGAACGTCGTCAAAAGTGAGTGCTTCTTTAGCGATTCTTAACATGGCAATACTCCACCTCGGGTGATTGAGAATAGATAAAATATTGCCGCGGCATTATACAGGCCGTAATCGATTGCCTCCAGCATTATTTACGAAAAACTCTTGATCCGCACTGGCAGCCCTGTAGTATCGATGAATTAACCTGCTGATTTGGAATTTGATCTTCGTCACATGTCTCTGCCACCCATCGCCAATATTTTTACCGTCAGCCGTCTCAATACGACAGTGCGTCAGCTGCTGGAGAAAGAGATGGGCCTGGTCTGGATCAGCGCCGAGATCTCCAACTTCACGCAACCGGCATCCGGTCACTGGTACTTCACGCTGAAAGATGATGGCGCTCAGGTTCGTTGTGCCATGTTCCGCAACAGCAACCGACGTGTCACCTTCCGTCCGCAGCATGGTCAGCAGGTGCTGGTGCGCGCCAACATCACTCTCTATGAGCCACGCGGTGACTATCAGCTGATTGCCGAAAGTATGCATCCGGCGGGCGAAGGCTTGCTGCAGCAACAGTTTGAATTGCTGAAAGCAAAACTGGCCACCGAAGGACTGTTTGATCCGCAGCATAAGCAACCGCTGCCGGAACCGGCGCGTCAGGTTGGGGTCATCACCTCTTCCACCGGCGCGGCGCTGCACGATGTGTTACGCGTGCTGCATCGCCGTGATCCCTCCCTGCCCGTGGTCATCTACCCGACCGTGGTTCAGGGCGTCGATGCGCCAGCGGCTATCGTCCGGGCAATTGAAATCGCCAACCTGCGCAACGAGTGCGACGTATTAATTGTCGGACGCGGCGGCGGTTCGCTGGAAGATTTGTGGAGTTTTAACGACGAACGCGTGGCGCGCGCTATCTTTGCCAGCCGCATTCCCATTGTCAGCGCGGTGGGTCATGAAACCGACGTCACCATTGCCGACTTCGTCGCCGATTTACGCGCACCCACCCCTTCCGCCGCGGCTGAAATTGTCAGCCGTAACCAGCTGGAGTTGCTGCGTCAGTTGCAGTCACAGCAACAGCGGCTGGAGATGGCGATGGATTACTACCTGGCACGTCAGCAGCGGCTCTATTCCCGCCTTGAACATCGTCTGCAACAGCAGCATCCGCAGCTGCGTCTGGCCCGTCAGCAGACCGCCCTGTTCCGCCTGCAGCAGCGTCTGGGTGACGCGATGGAAACCCGCCTGCGTCAGGCCACGCGTCAGCAGGACCGCCTGTCGCACCGGCTCAACGCCCAGCAGCCTCAGCAGCGGCTGTTCGAGGCGCAAAAACAGCTGCAAAGCTGGCACTACCGTCTGCAGCAGAGCATGACAAAACAGCTGAGCACCAGCAAACAGCACTTTGGTCAGTTGGTGGCGCAACTGGAAGGCGTCAGCCCGCTGGCGACGCTGGCGCGTGGTTTTAGCGTGACCACCGACACCGCCGGACAGGTAGTGAAAAAAACCGCACAGCTCCAGAGCGGCGACCTTATGCGCACCCGTCTTGATGATGGCTGGGTTGAAAGCCAGGTGACGCAGCTACTGCCTGAGAAAAAGCGCCGCCGCAAAATCGCTTCCTGACTCTGTCTGTCAGCTCACACTTTTACACTTAACACTGGCCTCACTAATGAGGTCTAACCTGCCTGACGGGTCTATACTTTCTGGCACATTCCTAATGCCAAGGAGTTTCAGATGGCTTATTGCGTTATTCCTCCCTATATCCTTCGCAAAATCATCGCGCACGGTTCCGGCCACCAGCAGGAGCAGGCGCGTCGCACCCTGACACACGTCCAGCACCTGATGGCGGAACACTGGCAAAAGCAGCCGGTGGCAAAAACCGCGGCAGGCGGCCATGTGGATCGTGAAATTTATGATGCGCAAAGTCAGCAGACCCTGCCAGGTAAGTTGATTCGTCAGGAGGGCCAGCCCGGCAATGACGACGTGGCGGCTGAGGAAGCCTGGAACTATCTTGGCGTAACCTATGACTTCTTCTGGCAGGCTTATCAGCGTAACTCGCTGGATAATCAGGGGCTGAAATTGCTCGGTACCGTACACTACGGTGACAAATACCAGAACGCCTTCTGGAATGGTCAGCAAATGGTATTTGGTGATGGTGACGGCGAAATCTTTAATCGCTTCACCATTGCGATTGACGTTGTGGCGCACGAACTGGCGCATGGCGTGACGGAAAATGAAGCTGGGTTGATCTACTTCGAGCAGGCTGGTGCGCTAAATGAGTCGCTGTCAGATGTGTTTGGTTCGCTGGTGAAACAGTTCAGTAAAAAACAGCGTGCCGATGAGGCGGACTGGATTATCGGCGAAGGCCTGCTGGCAAGCGGCATCAATGGGCGCGGTCTGCGCTCAATGTCTGAACCTGGTTCCGCCTATGATGACCCGATGCTGGGCAAAGATCCGCAACCGGCGCACATGGATCACTACGTTAAGACACGCGAAGATAATGGCGGAGTTCATATCAATTCCGGCATCCCGAACCGTGCTTTTTATCTGGCAGCAACAGCGCTGGGTGGTTATGCGTGGGAACAGGCGGGATATGCCTGGTATGACACGGTGTGTGACGACGAACTGCCACAGGATGCTGACTTTAAGACCTTTGCCCGCTTCACCGTTCAGCATGGTAAAAAACGGTTCAACGAATCGGTCGGCAGTGCCATTGAACAAGCGTGGAAGGAGGTTGGCGTGTTATGAGTGACCTGCCCGAACTCACCGATGACGCCACCATTATCGTCGCGCGTGAAGGCGGCCTGGCCTTTATTCCGGGGCTACGCGCCGAACGACGTTTTATGCTGGGCGATCTGCCGCCGCCAGAAAAAGAGCGCGTCTGCCATGCGCTGCAGCAGGCGATGCCGCTGGGTGAACCCGAGGAGAAAGCCGCGCAGGTGGGCAGTGGCGATCAGCGCTATTTTCGCATCCAGATTCAGTATGCCACCCGCCGCGAGGTTGGCACCATTGTGTTGCTGATTCCGGAACAGGTGGCGCCGCCTGAATTGCAGGCGCTGTGGCGCGACGGCAAATAAGCAAAAAAGGGCCGACTATTATGTCGGCCCTCAGACTGCTGATAATCCGATGTGCATCTGTTAGCGACAAATGAGCTTAAAGCGAAGGTAACACGTTCAGAGGAGGAAAGCGTCCCGCGCCATGGACGGCGCGGGCCGAGCAGTCATGGATGACGATTTTGCGACTTTCCGATCTGACCGTGTTACCTGAGCATTCTCGGTCTTACAGCGAACCAGGCAAGACTTTTCCGTAAAAAAAGGGCCGACAATGTCGGCCCTTTTTCTTAAGCGTTGTTACTTGCTGTCTGGCAGCGCGTAAGCAATCACATAATCACCACGGTCCGGTGACTGACGTGCGCCACCTGCCGAGATCAGGATGTACTGCTTTCCATCTTTCGGTGAGACGTAGCTCATCGGGCCACCCTGACTGCCCACCGGCAGACGTGCTTTCCACACCTCTTTCCCGGTTGAAGAGTCAAAGGCGCGCAGATAGTAATCCTGCGTACCTGCGATGAACACCAGGCCGCCCTGCGTGGCCAGCGTACCGCCGAGCGTTGGCATGCCAACCGGCATTTTCACGCGCATCTTGATGCCGAATGGTCCGGTATCCTGCACCGTGCCGACCGGCACCTGCCAGACGATTTTCTGCGTTTTCATGTCAATCGCCGACAGCGTACCAAATGGTGGTTTCTGACATGGAATACCCAGCGGTGACATAAAGCGATTTTTATTCACAGCATATGGTGTGCCTTTCAGCGGAACAGCACCCATACCGGTGTTGATCGCTTCGCCGCCGTTACTGCCACGCGCGATATTGCCGGTATCAGCCGGGATCATCTGAACCCACAGACCCAGACGCATATCATTGACGAACAACAGGTGGTTATTCGGATCGACCGACATGCTGCCCCAGTTCATACCGCCCAGCGAACCCGGGAAGCTCAGAGACTTGTCGGTGTCCGGCACGGTGAACAGGCCATCATAGCGCATGGATTTGAAGCCAATGCGGCAGGCCAGCTGATCAAACGGCGTGGCACCCCACATGTCAGATTCTTTCAGCGTCTGGTTGCCAATCTGCGGCATCCCGGTTGAGTGTGGCTGCGTTTTGGTATACTGCTCGTTCGGGATATGGCCCTGCGGCATCGGCAGTTCTTCGACTTTAGTCAGCGGCTTGCCGGTCATACGGTCAAGTACGAAGATCATGCCGGTTTTGCCGCCAATCACTACCGCTGGTGTGGTCGTGCCATCTTTTTGCGGGAAGTCGATCAGGCTTGGCTGCATCGGCAGGTCAAAGTCCCACAGATCGTTATGCACGGTCTGATAGACCCACTTCTCTTTGCCGGTCGTGGCATCCAGCGCCAGAACCGATGCGCCATATTTGTGATCCAGTTCAGTACGGTTCGCACCCCAGAGGTCAACCGACGAACTGCCCATTGGAATGAACACGGTGTTCATTGCCGGGTCGTAAGACATTGGTGCCCATGAGTTCGGCGTACTGCGGGTATAATCTTTACCCGGCATCAATATCGCATTCGGGTCAACATTGCCTGGGTCAAACGCCCAGCGCATCTGGCCGGTGATAACGTCAAAGCCACGCAACACGCCACCCGGCATATCCGTCTGCACGTTATCCGCTACGCGACCGCCGACCACCACAGTGGTGCCAGCCAGGGTTGGCGCTGAGGTCAGCTGATATTGCGGATCCGGTGCCTTGCCCATGCCCGCTTTGAGATCAACGATGCCGTGATCGCCAAAGTTTTCACAGAACTCACCGTTGTCAGCATTGATCGCAATCAGACGCGCATCGATGGTGTTCATCAGAATACGACGCTGACAGCTGTCACCGGCTGGCAACACTGCGGCAGTCACAGGTGAAGACCCCGGCTTATCTGGCTGCTGCAGCGGTTTCGTGGCGTCAAAGTAAGCCAGACCACGGCAGCGTGGCCAGACTTCCGCTTTGGCATTGATTTCACGTTTCCAGATCTGCTTACCGCTGTTGGCTTCAACGGCGATGACGTTGTTGTGCGGCGTGCAAAGATAAAGGGTATTACCAATCTGCAACGGTGTCTGCTGATCTTCTGCGCCGTTACCGGTCGGGCTGACAGGAGTATCACCGGTGCGGAAGGTCCAGGCCACCTGCAGATCTTTTACGTTGTCGCGGGTGATTTGATCCAGCGCCACAAAGCGGCTGCCCTGCGGTGTATTACCGTAGTTATCCCAGTCTTTCTGTTGTTTCGCTTTATCTACCGGGATCAGCGGCAGCTCTTCGCCCGTGCCTGCAACGGTAGGATGTGGCTGGAACATCTGCACCAGCGTAACAACCATGCCTGCGGCCAGCAGTGCAGAGAATGCATAAGAGGGTTTTGCCAGTGAGTGCTTACCTTCATGCTTACGCAGTGAAGGCCAGATCAGGAAGGCAAGCAGCATCAGTCCGGCAGGCACCATCAGGCGTGATACCAGCGGCCAGAACTCCAGGCCCGCGTCAAACAGCGACCAGATCAGGGTGCCGACAAAGACCAGCAGGAACAGAATCACTGCTGAGGATTTGCGGCGGAAGAACTGAATTGCGGAGAGTACAGTGACAATACCCGCAATTAAAAAGTACCCGCTGCCACCAAGTGCAACCAGTTTGCCGCCGCCAATTGCAAAAAACAGACCGGTGGCAAGCAGCACCAGTCCGAGCAGCACGGATGCTATTCCCAGCCCCTTTCCGGAGCGGGAGGATGTTTCAGCCATAATACTTACTCTCCTGAATAAACAGAGCGCCCGGACAGATGCCGTCCGGACTCAAGCGCGTCAAATCAATCCGCGCAGAGTACCGCTCGGTTTCAAATCGAATATAAACAGACCCGCGTCCGTGAGATCGATGGGCCGGAAGAACACGGATAGGGCTGGCCCCCCCACGACGCGGCAGGATTGTACCACCTGGTACATTACAGAGTGAACATCTACAACCCATTTGTTACGGCGCAATAGCATTTTTGCTACAAAATGAGCCAGTCGTCGCTCTGAATTCTCAGACGTTTTAAACGTAGCTGTAAGCGACGTCAGTGATCTGGCGGCTGGAAAAGGACGCGCTTGCGGGAGATGAGGCCATGCCCGTTCCGGCAAAAGTAGTCCACCGCGCCGCAGGCTTTGAGCACCTCAAGCGGCTGATGACACTCCGGACAGCAGGGTTGTGCGGGGTAATGCGTACCGCAGGTAATACAGATAAATTCACCATCGCTGAGCGACAGCGGTTGCTGACATTTTTCGCAAATAATAGTCACTATTTTCTCCCTGCTCCGGTTTATTCAGAGCAAAAAAAAGAGGGCCAGATGGCCCTCATTTTCTTAACGCTTGTTCTTTTTCATATGCGCCAGCAGACGCTTACGTTTACGCTGCTGCGTTGGCGTCAGCAGGTTACGTTTGCCTTCATAAGGGTTATCACCCTCTTTGAACTGAATACGAATTGGCGTTCCCATCACGTTGAGTGATTTACGGAAATAGTTCATCAGGTAGCGTTTGTAAGAATCGGGCAGATCCTTAACCTGATTACCGTGGATTACCACGATAGGTGGGTTATAACCCCCCGCGTGCGCGTATTTAAGCTTAACGCGACGACTGCGCACCAGCGGTGGCTGGTGATCGTCTGCCGCCATATTCATGATACGGGTCAGCAGCGAGGTGTTTACACGCTTCGTCGAACAGTCATAGGCTTCAGTGATCGACTCAAACAGATTGCCGACGCCGCTGCCGTGCAGCGCAGAGATAAAGTGGATGCGGGCGAAATCGATAAAGCCCAGACGGTAGTCCAGCGTCTCTTTCACTTCATCACGAACTTCCTGCGACAGGCCATCCCATTTGTTGACCACAATCACCAGCGAACGACCACTGTTGAGAATGAAGCCAAGCAGCGACAGATCCTGATCGGAAATACCGGCATGAGCATCAATCACCAGCATCACCACGTTGGCATCTTCAATCGCCTGCAGCGTCTTGATCACCGAGAATTTCTCTACGGTGTCAGAGATTTTGGCACGCTTACGCACGCCCGCCGTGTCGATCAGAACGTATTCACGTCCATCACGCTCCATAGGAATATAGATGCTGTCGCGGGTGGTGCCCGGCATATCGTAGACCACCACGCGGTCTTCACCGAGAATACGGTTGGTAAGCGTTGACTTACCTACGTTAGGACGGCCAACAATCGCCAGTTTGATCGGCAGGCCCGTCGGGTCGAAGTTTTCTTCTTCCTCTGCGGCTTCCTGCTCAGCAATCTCGTCAGCTTCAAGCGCAGCCCAGTACGCCTGATTCTCTTCTTCTTCCGTGAGCTCGACCGTCTCAACTTTGTCTATCCATGGCAGCAGTGCCTCTTCTATCAGGCTGCTGACACCACGACCATGCGATGCCGCAATGGCGTGAATCTCGCCCAAGCCCAGTGAATAGAAGTCCACAACCGCCTGATCAGGATCCATCCCGTCAGTTTTGTTGGCCACCAGAAAAGTTGCTTTCTGGCGGGAACGGAGATGCTTAGCGATTTGCTGATCGGCGGCCATCATGCCCGCACGCGCATCGACCATAAACAGCACGACATCCGCTTCTTCAATCGCCAGCAGTGACTGCTCGGCCATCCGCGTTTCAACACCCTCTTCGGTGCCGTCGATACCACCGGTATCAATAACAATAAATTCGCGCCCTTCCACTTCGGCGCGACCATATTTGCGATCGCGAGTCAGTCCAGGAAAATCCGCTACCAGCGCATCACGTGTGCGGGTTAAGCGGTTAAATAGCGTAGATTTTCCCACATTGGGACGCCCAACCAGCGCGACCACAGGTACCATAACAAAATGCCTCAATAAATAATTAATCGCCCGAATGGCGTGATTATAACGGCTCTGGCCGTCAGATTCAGGCTTAAGGCGCAAAGAATACCATGCCTGACTAAAAACGAAACGGCCCCTGATTAAATCAGGAGCCGTCGGAACGGAGGATTTCACCTGCCAGACGTTTACCCGTTAACGGGTAATCGCATAAACCTCACCATCTTTCGACTGGATCAGCAGCTTATCGCTGGCGACCACCGGCTCGGTCTGGAAGCCGGAGCTATCCAGTTCCTGCTGCGCAACAAAACGACCATCCGTGGTGTTCAGCCAGTGCAGATAACCTTCGCTGTCGCCAACAACCAGATAGCCGTTGTAGAGCACCGGCGAAGTCAGGTTGCGATGCAGCAGATCGCTTTGACGCCAGATGGCGACACCGCCGTCAGCATTCAGCGCAATCACACGATCGTCCTGATCGACCAGATAGATGCGGCCGGCATCAACAATCAGATCTTTCACACCGCCAATTTCGCGTTTCCACAAAATCTGGCCGGAACGCAGATCCAGTGCTGTCAGATTGCCGTTGTACGCCAGCGCGTAAACCACGCCATTGACGATAACCGGTGTGGTATCGACATCGTTAAGACGATCGATCTCAGTAGCACCGCTGACCTGGGAAATACGCTGCTGCCAGATCAGTTGGCCCTGGTTCAGCACCACGGCACTGACACGACCATTGTCGCCACCGACAATCGCGCCACCAAAAGCGACAGCCGGAGCAGATTCACCGCGCAGAGACAACGCTGGCATATCCAGGTTGACGCTCCACTTCACGGCGCCGCTGCTCTGATCCAGACCCTGCAACATGCCGTTGCTGGTATGAACCAGCACCAGACCATCGCTGACTACCGGACGTGAGAGGGCTTCACCGGCGACTTTAGTCTGCCACGCCAGGCTGCCATCACTGCTGTTAAGGGCATAAACCTGGCCGCGCTCGCTGCCCACATAGACCCGATCGCCATCAGCCGTCAGGCCACCTGATAACATGGCTGAGCGATTTTTCGAGAAGAAGCCGGTTTTCTCAGAGAGATCGACTTTCCATTTTTCTTTACCGTCTGCGGCATCGAGCGCTTTGACGATACCAAAGCGGTCGGCAGCATAAACCGTATTATCCTGCCAGGCAGGATGCAGATTTGAGTAGAAATCACCGACGCCATCACCTACCGAGGTGCTCCACACTTTCTGTGGCGTGAACTGATTTTCCACCTTCGGCAACGGGGCCATTTTTACTACATCTTCTTCGCCGCTAAACAGCGAACAACCGCTGAGCAAAGTGACTGAAATCAGTCCCGGCAGCAGGTATTTACGTAATTCCATGCGCTCTCTCTTGACTGGCTTAGCTTAAGTTATTCATCTTCATCTGCATCATTTGCTTCAATGCCGGAGAGGCGTCAGATTCAACCCCTTTACTCCAGGCATCGCGCGCGCCCTGCTTGTCGCCTTTGGTCAGCAGCGCTTCGCCGCGAATATCGGCCACAATGGCTGTCCAGCCATCACCCTTCACACCGTCAAGGGTTTTAAGCGCCGCATCCGCTTGATTCTGTTGCAGTTGAATGCGTGCCAGGCGCAGGTTAATTACCGCCTGCAGATTGGCATCTTTGGTATCTTTTAGTCCGTTTTGCAGCAGCGTCGCGGCTTTATCAAGCTGACCGGCGTCAACATACTGCTTCGCCAGATCCATCGCAGCCAGCGCACCGTAGGTGTTGCTGTTTTCACTGGCAAAACGGTTTACCGCTTCCAGCGTCTCCGGTTTGCCGGCCTGCATGGCGCTGGTGAGCTGCTGATACTGCGCTGATACTGTCTTCGCCGTATCGTCCTGATGACTGCTCCAGTAACGCCAGCCGCCCAGCGCAGCAATGCCGATCACCACGCCAATAGCTAACGCTTTGCCATTGTTGGCAAAAAAGTTGCGCAGCGCGTCGGTCTGCTCGTTCTCATTGCTATACACTTCCACGCAATCCCTCTCCTTTCTATGGTTGGTGCTGTGTCACGCTTACTGTAACAGCGAGCGTAAGACAGCAGCAGCCTCTGCCTGATCCAGCGTTTGCTGCTCGCCACGGCGCAGATCTTTAATCACGACCTGACCGGCTTTGACCTCGTCCTCGCCTAACACCAGTGCGACGCGAGCGCCCCACTTGTCAGCACGGGCAAACTGTTTCTTGAAGTTGCCGCCACCAAAGTTGGTCATCAGCCTCAGTTCTGGCGCTTCATCACGCAATTTCTCAGCCAGCTGCATTGCTGCAGACTGCACGCCCTGACCTGAAGCGATAACATAGACATCCACATTGCTCGTCGGTTCAAATTCAGGATTAACCGCCTGAACCAGCAGCACCAGACGCTCCATGCCCATGGCAAAGCCAACGCCAGGTGTTGCGCGGCCACCGAGCTGCTCAACCAGGCCATCATAGCGACCGCCACCACATACCGTGCCCTGTGAACCCAGGCTATCGGTGACCCACTCAATCACGGTGCGATTGTAATAATCAAGACCGCGCACCAGACGCTGATTGACGGTGTAGCGGATCCCGGCGTCATCCAGCAAAGCACACAGGCCGCTGAAATGTTCGCGTGATTCGTCATCCAGATACTCGCCAAGCTGTGGCGCATCATTCAGTAACTGCTGAATATCGGGATTTTTAGTGTCGAGAACGCGCATCGGATTGGTGTACATGCGGCGTTTGCAATTCTCATCCAGCGCCTCTTTGTGCTGTTCAAGGAAGGCGACCAGCGCGTCGCGATAATGCGCGCGTGCTTCCAGCGAACCGATAGAGTTGAGTTCCAGACGAACGTGCTCAGAGATACCCAGAGCTTTCCACCAGCGGGCGTTCAGCATGATCAGTTCAGCATCGATGTCCGGCCCCTGCAGACCAAACACTTCCACGCCAATCTGGTAGAACTGACGATAGCGGCCTTTCTGCGGACGCTCATAGCGGAACATCGGGCCCATATACCACAGGCGCTGCTCCTGGTTGTAGAGTAAACCGTGTTCAATACCGGCCCGCACGCACCCTGCCGTGCCTTCCGGACGCAGCGTCAGGCTTTCACCGTTGCGGTCTTCGAAGGTATACATCTCTTTTTCAACCACGTCGGTGACTTCACCGATGGCGCGTTTAAACAGTGGGGTTTGCTCCACCAGCGGTAAGCGAATTTCGCTGTAACCGTAGCTCGCCAGCGTCTGCTTGAGAACGCCTTCAATCCGTTGCCAGAGGGCGGTATCCGCAGGCAGGTAGTCGTTCATCCCGCGAATCGCCTGAATATTCTTCGCCACGTTAGAATCTCTTAATGCAAAAAAACCTGTCCGGCATCATACCTTATGAGGATGAAACCGCACAGGTTCAGTCAAAAAAGTCACGCACGCAGACCGCGTACGCCATTATTTTTCCAGATGCTGCACATCAATACGGCGACTGGCATCCAGCATCGACGCTTTAGCACGGATACGCGCTTCCAGCTGATCGATCATGTCATTGTTGTCGAGGCGATCGCGCTGACGCACACCATCCTCGTAGAAACCACTCTTCTTGCTGCCGCCGGTTACGCCCAGCGTAGAGAGGGTCGCCTCGCCGGGTCCGTTGACCACGCAGCCGATAATGGAGACATCCATCGGGGTGATCAGGTCTTCCAGACGCTGCTCCAGCGCGTTGACCGTGCCGATAACGTCGAACTCCTGACGTGAGCAGGTCGGACAGGCGATGAAGTTGATGCCACGAGAACGGATGCGCAGTGACTTCAGGATATCGAAACCGACTTTAACTTCTTCAATCGGATCGGCGGCCAGCGAGATACGCAGCGTATCGCCGATCCCTTCTGACAGCAGCAGACCCAGTCCAATTGCCGATTTCACTGCGCCTGCCCGCGCGCCGCCCGCTTCGGTGATACCGAGATGCAGTGGCTGTTCAATCTGTTTCGCCAGCAGACGATAAGATTCAACCGCGAGAAAGACGTCAGAGGCTTTGACGCTGACTTTGAATTGATCGAAGTTAAGACGGTCGAGATGATCGACATGGCGCATAGCAGATTCCAGCAACGCCTGCGGCGTCGGCTCGCCATACTTTTCCTGCAGATCTTTTTCCAGCGAACCGGCGTTTACGCCAATTCGAATCGGAATATTGTTGTCGCGTGCGCAGTCGACCACCATACGGATGCGCTCATTGTTCCCGATATTACCGGGATTGATGCGCAGGCAGTCGACGCCATACTCGGCGACTTTCAGGGCGATGCGGTAGTCAAAATGAATATCTGCAACCAGCGGGACGTTTACCTGCTGTTTGATCAGTCTGAATGCTTCTGCGGCATCCATGGTAGGCACCGAGATACGAACGATGTCGACACCGACTCGCTCAAGGGCTTTGATCTGATTTACCGTCGCCTCCACGTCAGTGGTGCGGGTGTTGGTCATCGACTGGACAGCGATGGGTGCGCCGTCACCGACCGGCACCTTGCCGACGTAAATGCGTTTGGATTTACGACGGATAATGGGTGCTTCGTTATGCATATTTCTTCTCCACAATTGCCCGGTACGCGATACGCTGTTATTGCGCACCCAACGTCAGGCGAGCAACCTGGTTATTACGGATAAAACGACTTAAATCAACGGGCTGATTCTGATATTGCACCTGAACAGCGGAAGGCGCGCCAATTTTCAGACGATACGGAGGCGTTCCTGCGAGGCTGAGTTTACCACCACTGCGCTGAATGCCGCTGAACAGTTTTTTGCCGGTGGCATCGCTCACTTCCAGCCAGCAGTCGGCGTTAAAGGTCATCACCACCGCATTAGGGTCAGCAGCCGGTTCACTGACCGCCGCTGCACCTACTGGCATCTGAGGTGCCGTGCTGGTATTGGTATTCGTGGCCGCAGGTGCAGCCGCTGAGTTGTCTACGGGCGCCTGGCTCGGCGAAACCACGGCATTGCTGGTGGTATCTGGCTGTGCGGTGATCGCGCTATTGCTGGCGCTGGCGGCCGGAGCCGCACTCGCTGGCGCACTGGCTGCGCTGTTGTCACTGGTGGTATTGCTTTCGTCAGGCGCGGCAGGTGCCGCGCTGTCACCGCTGGATTCACCCAGCGGAATCGACTGGCCGCTATCACCGCTGCTGCTGTTCTGATCGGTCATCGGCACCAGATCATCCTGCGACGCTTTATGATTCTGCCACCACCATGCACCGGTCAGACCCACCACCACAAACACCACCAGCCAGGTGAAAATCATCAACCAGCCGTCGCGTTTCTTGCGGCGTTTGCCCAGTGAGAAACTTTGCATCGGCTCGATCTTTGAAGCCCGAATCGGTGTCTGTTTCGCCATCATCGGCAGCAGTTCCTCTTCAGGAATGTGCACCAGACGCGCGTAAGAGCGAATGTATCCGCGCAGGAACGTGGAGGCCAGATCGGCAGGCGATTTGTCTTCCTCGATATCACGCACGGTAGAAAGTTTCAGGCACAGGCGTTCAGCGACGTTCTGCTGCGTCAGCCCCATCTGCTCACGAGCCAGACGCAGGCGTTCACCTGTGGAATGTAATGCAGAGTTTTCTTGAGTGGCTTCAGTATTCATTAGCTAAATAACGCTGGTACTGTATCGATTGCGGAAAACGTCGCGCTAACTGGTCGCCATAACGTGAAACGTCAACGGCATTTCCCTGTAGCGCGGCGAAACGTAAGTGTAACGCCAGACTTCGTGCCGTTTCAGGCAGCTGTTGCTGGTAAACATCTAGCAAAATCTGCACCTTCGCCAGATGGTTATCTGCCATCTGCTTTTCAGCTTCCGACAGCAGCGAATCAGCTTTGCGTCTGTCAGCCTCAATGGCCTGGCGTAGCGTCCTGCGGGAAGCGGCAGTATCGCCAGCCTGCAGATAACAAAACCCTGCCAGTTCAAGCGCGTCATTGCGTGCATCAAACTGCGGTGCTGCGCGTGCCCGACTAAACTGTTGATGCGCTTCGCCATACTGCCTTAAAGCGCAGAGAAACGCACCGTAATTGTTAGCAACAAAACCATTATCCGGGGCCTGCTGCTGTGCCAGTATAAACCGGGCCTGCGCCGCTGTCTGATTACCCTGCTTCTGCGCCAGTCGTGCCAGCGCAAGCGAGACCCGGTAATCCTCTGGCGCGGCGGCCTGTGCCCGCAGAAAGTTTCGCTCAGCCGCGGCATAGTCGCCACCCGCCAGATAGTGCATCCCTAATTGCAGACGCACCTCTTCTGCTCCGGGTTCGTGATGCTGGCTGACACACCCGCTTACAACAAACAGCGCCAGTAAAACAGCAGGTAATCCGTTACGCATAATCGTTTCCATCCGGTTGACGTTGACAGGCTGCAGCCTGCCACGCGTCATCGCTTCAGGAAACGCTCTGTGTCAGCCTTCTAGAGAGGCTTCACAGATATGGCTTCACCCGCCATTTTGATGCGCATTGTCCGCTTGGTGCGGTCGATGACTTCGCCGGCTAACTGACCGCAGGCGGCATCAATATCGTCGCCACGGGTTTTACGCACGATGGTGGTAAAACCGTAGTCCATCAGGACCTTGGAGAAACGATCGATGCGGCTGTTTGAGCTACGGCCATAAGGCGCGCCCGGGAAGGGGTTCCACGGGATCAGGTTGATTTTACACGGTGTTTCTTTCAGTAGTGCGGCAAGTTCATGCGCATCATCTGTGCTGTCATTGACGTGATCCAGCAACACGTACTCAATGGTCACGCGTCCCTGGTTGGCGTTGGATTTGCTAATATAGCGTTTCACCGCTGCCAGAAAAGTTTCGATATTGTACTTTTTGTTGATCGGCACGATGTCATCACGCAGCTTGTCATTCGCTGCATGCAGGGAAATCGCCAGCGCGACGTCAATCATATCACCCAGTTTGTCCAGCGCAGGCACCACACCCGAGGTGGAGAGGGTTACGCGACGCTTCGACAGACCAAAACCGAAGTCGTCCAGCATGATCTCCATCGCCGGGACCACGTTATTAAGGTTGAGCAGCGGCTCGCCCATGCCCATCATCACCACGTTGGTAATAGGACGCTGGCCGGTGATTTTCGCTGCGCCGACAATTTTCGCCGCACGCCACACCTGACCAATAATTTCTGACACCCGCAGGTTACGGTTAAAGCCCTGCTGTGCGGTCGAACAGAATTTACACTCCAGCGCACAACCCACCTGTGAAGAGACACAGAGCGTGGCACGGTCTCCTTCCGGGATATAGACCGTTTCCACCAGCTGGTCGCCCACGCGAATGGCCCATTTGATGGTGCCGTCGGTAGAGCGCATCTCTTCTGCCACTTCTGGCGCGCGGATCTCCGTCAGCTCCATCAGCCGGTTACGCAGCTTTTTGTTGATGTCGGTCATCTGCTCGAAGTCATCGCAGCAGTAGTGATAAATCCACTTCATGACCTGATCGGCGCGGAAAGGCTTTTCGCCCAGCGACAGGAAGAATTCGCGCATCTGCTGACGGTTGAGGTCCAGCAGGTTTATTTTCTGGCTTTTGGGGGAGACGACAATGGGGGATGCTGACGCGGACGTCATAATCTGTTCGGACATAATATTCTCTGGCCTCGTTGTTACACGTTATGGCGCTGTTCAGGGATAGATAAAAAATTGCGCCTTCATTAAGCTGAATCAATGAAGGCGCAATATTGTACAACATCTGCAGCCTGATAACAGGCGGGAGTGACCTCCCCTACGCAGATTTTTGTAAAGCCGCTGTAACGTTTATCGCCAGGCGATTAACGGGTACGTGGGCAGATTTCGTTTTCGCCAAAGAAATAAGCGATTTCGCGGGCAGCGGATTCAGCAGAATCTGAACCGTGCGTGGCGTTTTCGGTGAAGCTGTCAGCGTAGTCAGCACGCAGTGTGCCAGCCAGTGCGTTTGCCGGGTTAGTTGCACCCATCAGGTCACGGTGACGCTGAACCGCATTTTCACCTTCCAGCACGGAAACAACAACCGGGCCAGAGGTCATGAATTCAACCAGACCATCGAAGAATGGCTTGCCCTGGTGCTCAGCGTAAAAACCTTCAGCCTGCTCTTTGCTCAGCTGCAGCATTTTTGCGCCAACGATTTTGAAGCCAGCGCTTTCAAAACGGCTGTAGATAGCACCAATCACATTTTTAGCGACGGCGTTTGGCTTGATGATAGAAAAAGTACGTTCGATTGCCATGATGACCTCTGTCTTGACGTTCTGAAGAAACCGGTGGCGTCCGCCCCGGTTAAGAAACGGCGCCGATTATAGGGGCTGAGTCCGGCATTGCCTATCAGAGATCCCTAATTTATTGAAAATTCTTGATCTGAGTCGAAGCAGACGCGCCACCTTTATGATTTAGCCCAGAAAAGCGTCACCCCCGGCTGAAAGTGACCGAGACAAGTTGCCCCTCTTCATCCATCACCACCAGCTGATACTCGCCCGGATGATCGAGCTGCAGCGACAGGCTGTCTGCGGCGTTCTGCGTCATCAGAGGCTCACCATTCAGGAACCACCAGCGCTGTGCGCCCTGTCCTCCCTGCACCGCGACCGGCATCGTCAGCGTGCTCCTGCCCGGCAGCGGTCTGACGATTTGCCCCTCAATCACGCCGGTAACGATTAGCGGCGCGCTGCTGCCCTGCTGTAATGGCGGACACCGGGCATCAACAGGAGGCAGGCGTTGCGCCCGCCGCTCCTGTGGCGGCAGCCAGGCTTCCAGCGGCAGCGGCCAGACCAGCCGTTCATGGCGGGTGGCACCGGGGCAATCAGCTGCGACGCGCAGTCCCTGCGCATTCTGCCAGTAGCCCTGACGTAATCCACTGAGGCTCTCCTGGCCGGGAGCCAGCAGTGTCGGCGGCAGCGTGTCGGCGGCGACCCAGCTTTGCCGCCGCTGGCGACAGTTTTCGTCTCCGGCGGGCAACGGCTGACCGCCAGGCCAGCAAATGCTCGCCACCGTCACCGAGGCCGGGCGCGGATCGCCCGGAACGTCACGTCTGCCGAGGCGACTCATCAGCAGGCTGTTGATCTGATTCATGACGGGCACGGCAGAGGCAAAACCAAACTGCCCGGCAACCGGCGTGGCATCCGGTCTTCCGACCCAGACGCCAATCAGATAACGGGGATTGATACCCACCGACCAGGCGTCGCGGTAGCCATAGCTGGTGCCGGTTTTCCAGGCCAGTGGCACCACATCGGGTACGCTGCCATTGCCCGCGGGCTGCGCTTCCCCGGCCAGGATACGCCGGATGATCCACGCCGACTCAGGTGAAAGCAGCGGCCGCTGCTGTAAGGGTTGATCGGGCATCCAGCGCAGCTGGCCGGCGTTACCGTGGCGGGCAAAGGCGCTGTAGGCTGCCACGATCTCATCCATGCGCGCTCCGGTGCCGCCGAGAATCAGGGAAAGATTAGGTTCAGCGCCGGGGGGGAATCGTAAGTTGAGACCGACATTGCGCAGGCGCGCTGCGACGTTTTTCGGTCCCAGCGCCTCCAGAAGCTGCACAGCAGGCAGATTCAGCGACCGCACCAGCGCGTCACTGGCGCTGACCGGCCCGTGAAAGCCGGTATCGAAGTTGCCTGGCCGGTAATCACCAAAGCGACGCGGCACATCCTGCAGCAGTGATTCGGCATGAATCAGCCCCTCATCCAGCGCCATGCCGTAAATAAAGGGTTTTAACACCGAGCCTGGCGAACGCACGCTGGCGATCATATCTACATGGCCAAAACGGCTGTCATCGGTAAAGTCAGCCGAGCCGACGTAGCCGCGAACCGCCATGGTGGTGTGATCCACCACCAGCATCGCCAGCGAGGTGCGTGGAGGAAGCTGATTTTTAACATTCAGCGCCAGGCTTTCCATTTCGCGCTGCAGGGAGGGGTCAAGCGTAGAGACAATCTTATCGCTGTGGCTGATCGACAGCAGCCGCCGGGCCAGCAGCGGCGCCATCTGTGGCATCTGGCGCGGCGGCAGCCACACTGGTTCCTGACGGATTTCCGCCACCTGTTCAGGGGACCAGATGCGGTATTCCGCCAGCCGATCCAGCACTTTGTTGCGTGCGGCTTCTGCCCGCTCCGGCCAGCGATCGGGCCGCAGACGGCTGGGTGCCTGCGGCAAAACCGCCAGCAGCGCCGCCTCGCCCGGCGTCAGCTGTGACGGGGCTTTTCCCAGCCAGCTCCAGCTTGCCGCGCCCACCCCTTCCAGCGTGCCGCCAAAGGGCGCACGGTTAAGATAGAGCGTCAGGATGTCACGTTTGGAAAGATGCCACTCCAGCTGCAGCGCCCGCCACGCCTGAATCATCTTGCCGCGCAGCGTCCGGGGTTGCGGGTCGATAAGGCGTGCCACCTGCATGGTCAGCGTGCTGCCGCCGGAAATCACGCTCTGATGGCGCAAATCCTGCCAGGCGGCGCGCAGCAGCGCCAGGGGATTGATGCCGGGGTGATACCAGAACCAGCGATCTTCGTAGGTCAGCAGCGCCTGCAGATAGGCCGGAGCCACCTCCTCTGGCGTGACCGGATAGCGCCAGATCCCCTTGCTGTCAGCAAAGCGCCATAATGGTGTACCGTCGCTGGCAACAATCACCCGCGCAGGCTGCACCTGTTTAAGCGGCAGCGGGAAAAGCCGATCCAGCCCCCATGTCGCCAGCCACAGCGCCAGAAAAAAAAGCGGCAGCGCGAGCCACCACTTTTTGATGCTGCTGACGTTTACCACGCGTCGCGTCACTTACTGAATATGCAGCTGCGACGGCGTGCTGCCGGTGGCGCGCCACTCCGGCACATACATCGACTCGACCTGCGGTGGTGGCATCAGATAGCGACCCGGTGTGACCGCCCGCGCCAGGTAGACCAGCGTCGCGGGACGATAAGTATCCACCGCCAGTGCCGCCACAAAGCGATCGTCACGGAACTCAATGTGTCTGATGTCAGCCTGCTGCATGTCGCCCATGCTCTCCTTCAGCGCATCCGCACTGTCGCCGAGGCTGGCGCTGCTGTCTGCCAGGTTCTGGTTTTCCAGTTCCAGACCGGCAGGCAGCAGATCTACCACCAGCGCATCGGTGATGCTGCGCGTCGACGAAACGGTCAGACGCACCACCAGCAACTCGCCACTGCGCAGATTGCTGAGATCGGCGGCTTTGCCATCCAGCGTAAAGTATTCACGTTTTATCCCGAGCACATTGCTCTCCGGCTGTGGCGCGGCCAGCGGATAACCGGTGACATCCAGACGACCATACAGCGGCGCACTGCCCGGATTACTGATGGCTAAGCCTTGCAACAGTCCATCAGCCCCCAGCCCTTTATTCAGTGGCGCATCACCCTGCAGAGGCTGTGCATTGCCCGACAGCTGCGCCTGCCAGCTTCCGCCCTGCGAACGCTGCAGCGTATGCGCCGCTAAATAGAGCGCGTTATTCTCCTGAGTCGAGAACCAGCGCTTGCCGTTGACCTCTTTTGACAGCGACAGCAGCAGACTATTCTGCAAATCAGGCTGCAGCTTATTCTCTGCTAACAGGGCTATCATCATCCCCTGATCGCGCACCGTGCTGCCATAGTCGCCATACCACTCTTTATCTGAGCGCGTCAGACTGGCACCCTGCATGATCGCAAGCGATGCACGCTGCCCATCACCCATCAGCTTCAGCGCCACGCCAAGCTGCATCAGCGCCAGGCCGGAGCGGGCCTTTTCACGCTTTTCATACAAGGCGCGCAGCGCACCCAGCGGCGCACGTTGCTGACGTGCCAGCACCAGTCCGGCGTAAGCCTGCACGCTGAACTGCAGCGCGGCGTTGTTATCACTGCCGCCGCCGCTGATCTGCGCGGGATCCTGCAGATAGCGCAGCAGCCGTGCGTTAGCGCGCTCAACTACGTTATCCGGTAGCGCATAGCCCGCCTCGCTGGCGCGAAGCAGGAAATCGGTCACGTAAGGGGTCAGCCAGAACGCCTCCTCACTCTGTTTGTCCCACAGCCCAAAGCTACCGTTGGCCCGCTGCATGCCCGCCAGACGGGCAATGCCGGTGTCAACGGCGGCCCGGCGCGCCTCATCACTGCTGGTTTTTATCCCCATCGCGGTCAGCTCAGCATGGCTGGTGTAGAGCGACGGCCAGAGGCCGCTGGTGGTCTGTTCCAGACAGCCGTAGGGATAGGCATAAAGCGCACTGATATAGCTGGCGATATTGAGCGGCGGACGATTGCTCAGCGTCAGCTGTCCACTCAGGGTCTGAGCATCCAGCCCGGTAAACGCGGCTGCCGCGACCTGCCAGGGCTGATCGGGATTGATGACGGCATCGAAATTCAGCGTCCGGGCCGGATAAGGTGGCCTGACGCCGATTTTCCACTGCTGTTTGCCGGGCTTCACCTGCTCGCCCGGCAGGTTCAGACCGGAAATCTGCACGGCGACCTCGCCATCACCAAAGCCGGTTTTCGCCGTGACCGGAATCTGAAGTGTGGTACGTGCGCCTTTGGCCAGCGTCACGCTCTGGCTGGCAGCCCCGGCCAGAGCCACTAAGCCACTGCTGCTCAGATCCACCTTCAGGGTTTGCGGCAGATCGGTCAGGTTAGTGAGATCCAGCGCCAGTGAGGCTGTATCGCCGCTGGCAAGAAAGCGTGGGGTGGCCAGTTCGCTGATCAGCGGCGCCGCAACAACCAGTTTGCGTTCGGCCGCGCCGAAGCTGTCATCGCTCCAGGCCTGGGTCATCAGCCGCAGTTCACCGTTAAAGGCCGGGATCGGCAGCGTAATCGACCCGTTGCCCTGTTTATCCAGCGTCACCGCCTGTAACTGCTGCGCCACGATATTGACGTGCGTCACCGGCTTTTTGCCGCCGCGCGTCATCGATTCATCCTCGCCATCACCACCAAAACGCAGCGCCGCGAGCCGGCCACCGCCTTCGATCAGTTGACCAAAGACGTCGTACTGATCGACGTTGTAGCGTTTACGGCCAAAGAAAGCCTGCCACGGATCGGGCGTTTTATAATCCGTCACGCTCAGTACGCCGCTGTCCACCGCTGACAGCAGCACATTCACTTTTTCTGGCAGCGGACCGCCGTCACGACTGGCGTGAACTTTAACCGTCAGAAGTTGCTCAGGACGGATTTTATCGGGCGCATCCAGCGTCAGATTTAAGCGGCGCGCCTCCGTCGCCATCGGCAGATGCAACAGCCCTACCGCGCGTTTTGGCGTTGCGCCACTGACCTTATCGCCGTCACGCACCACGATGGCGCTGAAGTAGAGATCGTGACGCTGCCAGCTCTCAGCAACAGGGACATCCACCGTTGTACCGCCCTCAGGTACGGTCAGTGGCTGCCACCAGAGCGTGCCACTGCTCGACTCCACCATCAGGTAACCTTTACCGGCCGCCGGTGACTCAACCTGCAGATGCACGGTATCGCCCGGCTGATAAGCGGCTTTGTCCAGCTTCAGTCTGACCTGATCCGGGCGCAATGCACCCGTGCCGTTGGTATTATCCTGCCAGTCATAACCGGACTGGAACCGCACGCTGCTGACGATCTTCTCGCCCGCCTGCACTTCGAGCCGGTAGTGGCCCCACTCGACCGGGAAGCTGACTTTGGTGCTGCCATCAGCCGGGACAGAGATGACGCGTTCATCTTCCTGCAGATCCTTGTCGCTATACTGCGACTGCCAGCCTTCGCTGTCAGAGAAGCTCCAGTAGTAATCATGGCGTTCACGGATCAGGCGAACATCCAGCTTCTCTGCCGCCAGTTTTTTGCCCTGACTGTTGGCATAGACAATGTCGAATTCGGCCAGGCTCTGTTCCGGCACGGTCGGCTCATCGTGATAGCTGTCACTGCGGTAGTCATAAACCGCCTTGTTACCAAACAGCGGCCGGATACCTGGCAGCGCTTCAGCGGGCCAGATGGCCTGGGTGGCACGACGGGTGACCGGCCGGCCGCCGGTCTCCAGCAGGCTGGCCTGCAGGATCAGATTGAGCGGGGAGTGAAGCTGATCCCACTGATTCTCTACCGTGAGTTGTGCTTTACCGCTGGCGTCGAGCTTGAGATCCACCTCATCCAGCGTGCGCTTTAACCCCTCTTCGGTAATGTCACCAAACTGGTAGCCTGGCAGTGCTGTCACCGCCTCGCGTGCTGGTCGCAGATAGAGTTGACCCTGTAGCGTGTTACCTGATGCTGGGGCGCCATAGAGATAGCGCCCCTCAATACCGAACTCAACACTGGCATCAGCGGCCTGTGGCTGAGGGTCGTTTTTCAGGGTTAACGCCATACGCTCCGGCAGAAAATCTTCGACGTGAAACTTCCACTCGCGCTTAAGGTTATCGCCGGTATTGAGCCGCAGCAGCCAGTCGCCGGTCATGGCCGACGCGGGCAGCGCCAGTCGCTGCTGGTAGAATCCTGCTTCAGGCTGCCAGACAAAAGTCCGCATCACCTGGCCATCCGGCTGCACCAGCTCTGCTTTGATCGGCTGCGCAGGCAACGGGTGTCCGTCGGCATCGCGAAGCAGCGCATTCACGATGACCGTTTCGCCAGGACGATAGATATCGCGTGGACCAAAAACAAACAGCTGTTTGTCGTAGCCCTGCGGCCCGGCGACCGGGAATTCAGCGAGATCCAGCGCCGGACGCGCCAGGTCGATCATTGAGGTCTGCTCTCCCTGAATTGCCAGCAGGAGCTTGCCTTTTTCATCCGCCTTGAGGCTCAGATGACCGGTGCTGTCACTGGTGCCGCTTTGCAGCACCTGCCCCTTATCATCCAGTAACCTGACGCTGACTCCGGAAAGTGGCTGACCGTCTGCCAGACTCTGGGCGAACAGTTCAAACCGGGTCGGGAAGCGATGCAGTGACAGGCCAATATCGCTCAGGGTGAAAAGCGTGGCGGGCTGGCTGTAGCGATAAGTACCGGCCTGCTTCATCACCGCCAGATAGACACCCGGCTGCTGAAGTGCGGTAATGTCACGCATCGGCAGCTGCAGTTTTTCACGCGTGTTACGCGCCGGGTTGAGCTCGAAGCGTCCGCTATAGACCAGCTGGCTGCTTTTCAGCAGCTCCTGCGACTGCCAGCTTGAGAGGTTGTTGCCGTAATTCCACTGCGAGAGAAATTCCGCCAGGCCGGCATTCTTTATCCGAAAGAAATCGACATCGACCTGGTCAACATTCAGCGCCAGCACCGGCAGTCCCTGGGTGATACGCAGCGGCAGCAGTGAACCGCGACTGGCAAAGCCCACCATCGGCTGGATATCACGGGTGGCGATTTTCTGGCTGTAATCGGCGGCAAGCGTCTCACCGCTGGCTGCGCGCAGTCCCGCATCCACCGCGACGGTGAAGTGACGCGACGGCTCGGGATGGCGGAAGCGCAACGTTTTGCGGTTAGCAGAAAGCTCCCAGCCGCCATCCACCCGGCCCTGTTTATCGTCGGTCAGCCTGACTTTTTGCGCGATATCCTGTTTATCATCCAGCGGCTGACTGAAGGTTAAGACCAGCGCAGCGGCACCATCGATCTGCAGTTCCGAGAGATCGATAATTGTCAGCGGTTTGCTGACCTGGGCGGTTGCGGGTGCTTCTGCCGCCTGGAGAGGCAAAACAGGTAACAGGGTCGCTGACAGCAGCGAGCCACCGATCAGCATGCTGAGCAGCAGCCGGGTATTGCGTTTCTTCATGGTAGTTCCTTCACCGGGACGCAGGGAGTGTCGTTTGATGACGCCGCGCAATTTCATATCAATGCTCGCATTTAATCAACGCTTCTCTTGAGATGGTGCGCACATTCCCTGACACTGGTATGACAGATTGCTGATATGAGGTTGTTATGACGACGCCACTGTTTGTGTCCGCCGACTGGTTACAAGAGCACTACAACGATGAGCGGCTTCAGGTGCTGGATGCACGTTTGTTGCCACCCGGGATGGAAGCGGTCCGCGATGTCCTGGCCGAATATCTGGCGGGTCATTTACCCGACGCCCCTTACTTCGATATTGAAGCGCTTTCCGATCACACCAGCCCTTACCCCCATATGCTGCCCCGCGCCGAAAGTTTTGCCGTCGCGATGCGTGAACTGGGTGTCAGCAGTGATAAGCACCTGGTGGTGTATGACGAAGGTAATCTCTTTTCTGCCCCACGCGCCTGGTGGATGCTGAAAACCTTTGGTGTGGCTCAGGTGTCGATTCTGGCCGGGGGCTTGCAGGGCTGGAAAGAAGCCGGTTTTGCGCTGGCAACCGGCGACGTAAATCTGCCGGAAGGTGAGTTTGAGGCCCACGCGGATGAAAGCCGGGTGAAACGCCTGACGGACGTACTGCTGATCAGCCATGAAGGTGGCGCACAAATTATTGATGCGCGTCCTGCCAATCGCTTTAACGCCGAAGTAGATGAGCCGCGTCCCGGATTGCATCGTGGCCATATTCCCAACAGCCTGAACGTGCCGTGGAACAGCCTGGTTGAACAGGGAAAACTCAAGCCGGAGGCGGAACTTCAGACGCTGTTTGCCGACGCAGGCGTCGATATTACCCAACCGGTGGTCGCCAGCTGTGGCTCAGGCGTGACGGCGGTGGTGGTGATTCTGGCGCTGACGGCGCTGGGCGCACGGGATGTCACGCTGTATGACGGATCCTGGGGCGAATGGGGCAGTCGCGACGACTTACCTATCGCGAAATAAAAAACAGGCGGCCCGTGAGCCGCCTGTTTATTTTGTTGTCTCAGATAATCCGTTCACTGCCCTTGAAGTCGCGCAGGAAACTGCCCCAGCGACGCTCGTAGAATGGCGTGATATGGGCGGTAAAAAAGTGGCTGATGCCGCGATCGTTCAGCGTCACCTCACAGATATCAACCGGCGCATCGTCCGGCAGCGTATCGGTTGCCACGCTGCCCGCCGCCTGAATGATCGTCTCAATGTTGCTGTCCGCTTCAATGCCAATCAGCAGATTGGGCGCTTCGTCAGCCCGCTCACGGATACTGGCGATAAACGCGCGACGCACCTGCTTATGCTTAGTGAAGAGCTGAGTCAGTGAGTCGATCATCTGCGCAGGGGGTTCAGCCACCTCAGACAGCAAGAGTGACTGTCCGCCTTCCAGCACGGTTTGCTGGCTTAGCGCACTGCCCTCTTCAGCCAGCAGATGGGTGATCTCGGCCGCAGTAAACTCTTTACCGGAAGGCAGTTTGGGATTGAGAAACAGCGTCTCGCCGCGCGTAATCTCAAACAGCGTCCGTACCGGCAGACGCAGCCAGGACTGCTCACCGCTCACCGCTTCACTCATCGCCTCTTCTGACGTGAAAAAAGGAATGATGCTGCTGCCATCCTCTTTTTCCCAGTGCTGCAGATCAACGGGCGTGCTGGCATCCAGCTGTTGCGTGGTGCTTTCACCTGGCACCCACGCATCAGATTCCAGCAGCAGCTGAAAAAATTCGGGCCTGTGAGCTGGCTCAGTGGCCGCCAGCTTCAGCACCTCTTCAAGACGGTTCATAGTTTTCCTCTGAACAGCGGCGGCATCAGCCACCGCTGAGATCGGCTTATTTCAGTAACAGATTGGCGAGGGTACGCACGCCAAGACCTGTTGCACCCGCCGCCCACTGGTCAACTGCGCCTTTGCGATAGGTCGCGGAGCAGTCGATATGCAGCCAGCCCTGCTGATAGTTACTGACGAAGTGTGACAGGAACGCTGCCGCGCTGCTGGCACCCGCCGCATGTGACGGGCTGGCGATGTTATTGAGATCGGCGAAGTTAGACGGCAGATGGCTGCGATGGAATTCGGCCAGCGGCAGACGCCAGAAAGGTTCGTTCTCACTCACCGCGCTGCCCATCAGCGACTGTGCCATCACATCATCAAAGGTAAACAGCGCATGGTAATCGTTACCCAGCGCCGTCTTAGCCGCACCGGTCAGCGTGGCAGCATCGATGATCATCGTCGGGTTCTGCTCGCTGGCGTCGATTAAACCGTCGGCCAGGACCAGACGCCCTTCTGCATCGGTGTTCATCACTTCCACCGATTTACCGTTGCGATAGCGAATGATGTCGCCCAGTTTAAAGGCGTTGCTGCTGACCATGTTATCGGCACAGCAGAGGTAAAGTTTGACGCGCTTGTTAAGACCGCGCGAAATTGCCATGGCCAGCGCGCCGGTGACGGTCGCCGCCCCGCCCATGTCAGATTTCATTGAGTCCATGAAGCTGCTCTGCTTCAGGCTGTAGCCACCGGTATCAAAGGTGATGCCTTTACCGACCAGACAGGCGTAGACCGGGGCATCGTCGTCGCCAGTCGGGTTGTAATCGAGCGCCAGAAATACCGGCGGACGATTTGAACCGCGTCCAACGGTGTGCAGGCCCATATACCCCTGTACCCGCAGATCGTCGCCTTTGGTGATGCGATAGCTGACGGCGCTGCCGCCCACTTCACTGATCAGATCGACTGCATTGTGTGCCAGCTGTTCTGGCCCAAGATCTTCCGCAGGCAGGTTAATAACGTTGCGAACCCAGTCGATAATTTTCAGACGGCGATCAAACTCCGCCTGCTCATGTTCGCCCAGCGCCGGCCACTCAACCTGACGCTGGCCTTTCGGACCACGGAAGCCCTGCCAGAATGCCCAGCACTGCTCAAGGTGCCAGCCTTCGCCGGTCAGCGCCACATGGCGGATCCCCTGGCTGTCGATTTTATGCGCCGCACGCTGAATGCTATTCAGCGCATCCGCGCCGGTCAGATGCAGTGTCATGCCGCTGTCGTTGCTGCTGAGAATCGCTTTTTCGCCCCAGCGCGCATCGGCGGGCTGGCTGCTAAGCGTAATATTCATGGGTTGTGTGGTCATCGAAAAGCTCCATAATCGTTATCTGTTTCATCCAGCCTGATTGTTATAACGGCTTTAATAAGATGTTAAATATAATTCGCAGAGAGACCTGATAACAGATTCCGTCAGGTGTTGCCAGCGAAGTGCAAATATAGGCGCAATTTCCGGACTATGACCGGGTATCAGGATTTCATTAAGGCCCGCAGACGGGTCACTGATTTCTGCACCAGGGCAATGGCGTAGTCGATCTCTTCCTCGGTTGTGAAGCGTCCCAGCGAGAAGCGCAGCGAACTGTGCGCCAGCTCTTCACTCAGGCCCAGCGCCCGCAATACATAGGAAGGCTCCAGGCTGGCGGAGGTGCAGGCCGAGCCGGAAGAGAGCGCCAGATCTTTCAGCGCCATGATCAGTGATTCACCCTCAACGTCAGCAAAACTGAGGTTAAGAATGTTCGGTGCGCTCTGATGCAGATCGCCATTGAGGGTGACGTCTGGCAGTGTGCTGATGCCCTGCCACAGGCGATCGCGCAGAGTCTGCAGCCGCGCCATCTCGGTTTCGCGCGCTTCTGCTGCGATACGATACGCCTCGCCCATGCCGACAATCTGATGCACCGGCAATGTCCCGGATCGCATACCGCGCTCATGTCCGCCGCCGTGGATCTGCGCAGCAATCTGCACACGCGGTTTGCGCCGGACATAGAGTGCGCCGATGCCTTTCGGGCCATAGAGTTTGTGGGCAGAAAAGGACATCAAATCAACCGGTAACTGGCTGAGATCAATCGGCAGCTTGCCGACGCTCTGGGTCGCATCCACATGAAACAGAATCTCACGTTCGCGGCAGAGTTCGCCAAAGGCGGCGATATCCTGAATCACCCCGGTTTCATTATTAACGTGCATCAGGGTGACTAAAATCGTGTCGTCGCGCAGCGCCGCACGCAGCTGGTCAGGCGAAATAATGCCGTTAGCCGCCGGGGTGAGATAAGTGACAGCAAAGCCTTCGCGCTCAAGCTGCTGGCAGCTATCAAGCACCGCTTTGTGTTCTGTCTGGCTGGTGATGATATGTTTGCCGCGCGCCTGATGGGCGTGAGCTGCGCCTTTAATCGCGAGGTTATCGGATTCAGTGGCGCCTGAGGTAAAGATGATTTCACGCGGATCGGCATTGACCAGTTCGGCGATCTGATTACGCGCAACATCAACCGCTTCTTCAGACTGCCAGCCAAAACGGTGCGATCGCGAGGCCGGATTACCGAACGTGCCATCCAGCGTCAGAAACTGCATCATTTTGCTGGCCACACGCGGATCGGCCGGCGTGGTGGCGGCGTAATCCAGGTAAATCGGTAATTTCATTGCGCTACAGCTCCGTATAAAAAATCATACGTCTTTATAGCAGATTCGGCCCTGACCGCGTTAGCAGTAAGGGCCGCAACAGCGGGGATTACGAGGCGCGTTGATTGACGTTAATTTCCTGCGTGCGCGGACTCTGGAAGCGACGATTATCAATCGCATTCTGACGATCGGCTACATCCAGGATCTCCTGATTATTCACCAGCTCAGCCAGTGTAATATTGTTCAGGAAGTCACTGATGCGCACGCTCAGATCGCGCCACAGCACGTGAGTCAGGCAACGCTCGCCGCCCTGGCAGCCTTCTTTGCCCTGACATTTGGTGGCATCAACAGACTCATCAACGGCGGTGATCACTTCACCGACAGAGATGGTATTAGACGCTTTACCCAACAGATAACCGCCGCCCGGACCACGTACGCTGGACACCAGCTCATTTTTACGCAATCGGGAGAATAACTGCTCCAGATAGGAGAGCGAAATGCCCTGACGCTCTGAAATATCAGCCAGCGGGACCGGGCCTTCATGGGAGTGAAGGGCAACGTCCAGCATTGCAGTAACGGCATAACGTCCTTTGGATGTCAGTCTCATAGCGTACGACCTCAATAGCGTCCGGTTATCGGAGGATTAGCAACAGATGCTCTGAAGTCTGCCATTCCCGAGTAAATTGGTCAACTATTTAACCTGGTAAATTAGTCAGGTATTTAACCTGGTAATTTACTCAACTATTATCTGCTTCTTTTTTATCATTTTTTCGCTTTTCAAACGACGAAAGCATGCCGCGCAGGATGTTCAGCTCATCGCGTTCCGGGCGGGCGCGGGTGTAAAGACGGCGCAGTTTGCTCATCACCTGGCCAGGAGTGGCTTCACGGATAAAGCCGCTGTTCAGCATCATCTGTTCCATATGCTGATAGAAGCGCTCCAGGTCATCCACCAGTGGATAAGGTGACTCTTCATACTGCGGCGGCGGGCTGGCCTGCTCCTGCGCCTGTAACCATGCCATACGCACTTCATAGGCGATAATCTGTACGGCCATCGCCAGGTTCAGCGAGCTGTATTCCGGGTTTGCCTGAATCGCGACATGATAGTGGCACTTCTGCAACTCGTCATTGGTCAGGCCGACACGTTCACGTCCAAATACCAGCGCCACCGGTGCCTGCTGGCCCTCTTCCACGCTTTTCACGCCGCATTCGCGCGCATCCAGCATCGGCCACGGCAGCGAGCGGGAACGTGCGCTGGTGCCGACCACCAGACTGCATCCGGCAATGGCCTCATCCAGCGAGTCGACAATTTTTGCATCGCCGATAACGTCGCTGGCACCGGCCGCGAGTGAGATAGCCTGTGAGTCAGGCTTGACCAGCGGGTTAACCAGATAGAGGTTGGTTAAGCCCATGGTTTTCATGGCGCGCGCAACGGAGCCCATGTTACCGGTGTGAGAAGTCTCGACCAGCACGATACGAATATTTTGCAACATGATTAGGGATACTCAGAAACGGGTCAGTAAAATCAGTAGAGAGAATATTAACATAAAGCAGGACATTTACCGAACACGCTGCTATACTCCGCGCCGTTTTCCCCGTTCTTTAACATCCAGCGAGAGATACCGATGCATCCAATGCTCAACATTGCCGTGCGCGCAGCGCGCAAGGCCGGAAATTTAATTGCCAAATATTATGAAACCCCGGACGCCGTCGAAGCCAGCCAGAAAGGCAGCAACGACTTCGTAACGAATGTTGACCGCGAAGCAGAACGCCTGATTATCGAAATTATTCGTAAATCTTACCCAAAACATACCATCATCACCGAAGAAAGCGGTGAACTGGCGGGCGAAGATCAGGATGTTCAATGGGTTATCGATCCGCTGGATGGCACCTCAAACTTCATCAAACGTTTACCCCACTTTGCTGTTTCTATCGCTGTGCGCATTAAAGGCCGCACTGAAGTCGCCGTCGTTTACGATCCAATGCGCAATGAACTCTTCACCTCTTCACGCGGTCAGGGCGCTCAGCTGAATGGCTATCGTCTGCGTGGCAGCACGGCACGCGATCTGGATGGCACCGTTCTGGCGACCGGCTTCCCGTTCAAAATGAAGCAGCACGCGCCGGCTTACATGAATATCATGACCAAACTCTTTACCCAGTGTGCTGACTTCCGCCGCACCGGTTCTGCTGCGCTGGATCTGGCCTATGTGGCTGCCGGTCGCGTAGATGGCTATTTTGAGATTGGCCTGAAGCCGTGGGATTTTGCGGCAGGTGAACTGCTGGTCCGTGAAGCGGGCGGTCTGGTGACCGACTTCACCGGCAACCACGGTTATCTGCTGTCAGGTAATCTGGTCGCGGGCAACCCACGTGTGGTGAAATCGATGCTGTCGAACATGCGTGATGAGCTGAGCGAAGCGTTAAAACGTTAAGTTCTGGTGCTAAGGTACAGTAAAGAAAAAGGCGGCTTCTCAGCCGCCTTTTTTATTGCCTGTTACTCAGTGATGATTAACGACGTTCGTGTGACAGCACCTGACGAGGCTGAGTACGACGACCTACCATGCCCATCACGCCTGCCAGCACGGCTTCGATGATCAGCAGAATCAGGGCATACCAGCTTGCTTTCGCAGTTGCGGCAGCGGCTTTTTCACCGGCTTCACGCGCTTTCTGTTCAGCCTGCTGTTTCAGTTCCTGATACTTCTGAACGGCCTGCTGATAGCTCTGTTCAGTTTTGGCCACGATCTGATCCACTTCCTGATCGCTTTTGCCGGTGCGCGCTTTGATAATATTTTTCAGCGCGTCACGATCGGCTGCCTGCAGGGTATCTGAATGACGATCCATCACCCCTTTTAACCAGTTAGCCAGGTCAGTATCCGCTGTCTGTGGATGGTTTGCGGTGTTGTCAGCCTGGTTCTCAGCATTCTGCGCTTCGTTATTTGCATCCTGCTTTAAGTTCTCTGGCTGTAATTCTGGTTTACCGGTCTGACGTAAAGTCGTTTCCAGTTCGTTCTGCAGGTTATCTAAATTAATATTACTCTCCTGCAGTTTATCTTTTGCCATTTGGGTAACGGATGGCGCAGCGGCGGAAATACCACTACCCAGCGCCTGGAAGCCTGAGCCCACAATATTCATCGCGCCGCCTAATACACTGGTCGCCAGCGCAATAGCCAGGTAAATAGTGAAAATTGTACTAAGGCCAAACATCAGTAACCCGTGCAGTGCGCCTTCGCGCTGAGCCAGTCGGCCTGCAACATAACTACCTGCTGCCATCGCGACCAGCATTTCAATAGCAGTCCAGACCAGCGCGCCAGTGCCCAGGCCGTCGAGTGGATTCTGTTCTTTCATCGGATCAATGGTGGTGGCACCAATGGCGGTTCCCAGCAGCGTCAGAATGATGTGAACGATTAACGCACAAATGACACCGGCAAATACGGCGCTCCAGGAAATACGTTTTAACGGCAATCCAGCAGGCCCGGTCGCCAGCGTTTCGGTGTAGCCGTTATTAATACGGGTATCAGCCATGAAATATACTCCTCGCAATAAACAGAAAGCGGTCTTGATCTTTTATCATCCCGACGGCGGAATGCCGTTTTGATATTATCAGCGTAGACAGGGAATAGTCATTTCACCACTAAACTACCCAGAGAAAAAAATAAAGAGATGAATTCAGAGATAATTAACGAAGAAAGGATCACAGCGGAAATTTTATTCCCGCTGTGCTTTTACTCAGAAAGGTCGAATTCCGCCACCCAACGTCATCTGCGCTGACTGCCATAATGCGATACCCGCCACGATTAAAATCAGGCTGCCGGCTAAGGCCAGCGCGGGGAGCAGCAGTCGCGTCATGCCTGCGGCAACGCCAGGCTGTGCAAGCCGTTGCGCCACGGTGCGGGCCTGCTGGACCAGCAGGCCAATCGCCGAAATGGTCAGTGCCGTGCCCAGCGCCATCACCGCAGCAGAGAGAATACCCCAGCCATAGACGCCAATCACTTTGGCAAACAGCAGCATCATAATCGCGCCAGAGCAGGGACGTAATCCCATCGACACCACCACCAGCAGTTGGGTTTTAACGCTAAGGTTGCCGCTCATCTGCTGCGGTGTCGGTAGATGCGCGTGGCCGCATCCACACTGATCATCATGCTGATGGTGAGGTTTGAAGGCGCGAAATACCGGTGCCGGACGTGGACGCAATGCCCGCCACAGCGAACGCAGCGCCCGATAACCAATCATCACGCCCAGCCCGATCACCAGCAGATAACTGCCCTTCTCCAGCCAGAAACTACTGAGATGCAGCTGGCGCGACGAGGTTTTCAGCAGCACCAGCATCACTGTTACCAGGATAATCGCCACCGAGCCCTGTAGCAGTGAGGCGAGTAACGTCAGCCTGATACTGGTTTTCACTCTGGTGGGATGGGTCGCCAGAAAGGTCGCGATCACCACTTTGCCATGGCCCGGCCCCAGCGCGTGCAGTACGCCATACATCAGGCTGAAGATCACCAGCGAAATGCCTGCCTGGTGGGGTTGCTCTGCAACCTGTTGTAACAGCTGAGTCATCTGACGATGCAGATCTTTCTGCCACAACACGCTCTGCAGCAGAATCTGCGACCAGTAGAGCCAGACCAGCAACGCGCCACTAAAGAGCACGCCCGCCATCAGCCACAGTGGCCAGAGACGGGAAGCCCGTAAAGGTGTGGAGATCACTGACATGTCAGTACCACCGTCTGCGCAAACTGGCGGCCTAAATCCATCTCCTCTGCAGGCGCGTCGGCTTTATCCAGCGACAGCGCATACTGCTTCAGCGAATCATTGGGCTTTGGCGTATTCAGCGCGAACTTGCAGCGCGCCTGCAGCGCCGGCGGCAGCGTTAGCGCACCGGGATTGTCATAGAACATATCGACGAAATAGGTGGGATCAAAAGTCAGGATCTCAAAGCGCTGCCCGGTCAGCTTCGGGGGTTCCGCCAGCGGCAGAATAAATTCCAGCACCGCTTTATGGCCGTTACGTGACAGATTGTATTCGGTTGGCAGATTCAAAAACTTTACCCGCTGTTGGTTGTGCCAGATTTCAGAAAAATAGTGCTGGCCCAGCACGTTCGCCATCACGCCTGCCGCCAGTTTCTTCCACACCACGCTGCCTGGCTTCGCCTCGCCCGCGTCATAAAGCAGATCGGCGGAGGTAATCTCATCCATGGTCCAGGTCATCTTTAATCCGGTAAAGGTGTCATCCTGCGCCACCAGTTCGGTTTTCATATCGATGAAGCTGTGAGGATGTGCCATTACAGCCGGACTTAATACCATCAACAGGGCAAAGAGTGTGCGTTTCATAATGTTATAAAGTAACGTTCCCGATGAAAAGAATCTATAAGTAACAAAATTTTGTGACCCGCCTTAAACCTCCGGCAAATAAACCGCGTAAACCGCGCAGGCGCTGACGGGGTTGACTATTCTTAGCTCAAAATAGCCTGCTGGAAATCTGATTGATGAGTTCTGCTACCCCTTTGGCACCACTCTTCACCCGCTCACAGCGTCAGTGCCATCTTTTATTACTGCTGTTTCTGCCGACACCCGTGCTTACGCTTGAAAAAGTCTGCCAGCTGAATGGCGTCGATCCTGCGGTTGCCCGACAGGATATCGCGGATGTGGGCCTTGAGATACAGCGATATCACCAGCTGGAATTGCATCAGATGGTGGATGGCAGCTTTCGTCTTCATGGCAGAGAGTTGGATCGGCGCCTCTGTCTGCTGCACAACCTGCGACGCAGTTTGCGTTTATCGCAGGATTTCGTCTGCGAGCATTTTGCCGCTCCCCTGCGTCAGCGCCTGAAGGTAATGAAGATTGAGAAAGCGCTCTGGGATGAGACCAATTTACAGGCGCTGATCCAGCACTGTAGCCTGCGTCTGAAGCGCGATTTCAGCGAACGCGACCGGCTCTTTCTGCAGATTTTCATGAAGTATGGCTTGTGCCAGCGCCAGCCGGTGCTGTTCAGTGAGGCGCAGTGTCACTGGCTGCAGCAGAAGGCTGAGCGGCAGGCCGCCGAGGATGTGATTCACCACTGGCGCAAACGCTGCCACCTTGCGCCGCCCGTCAGTGAAACCGACTTCTGGACACTGCTGTTCAGCCAGATACATACGCCTGTCGTGGATGCGATTGCCCATCCTGCTGAGCAGCAGTTAATGGCTGCCACGCAGCAGTTGATTAATGACTTTGAACGGTGTGCCGACATCACTTTTGCTGATCGCGACGAGCTGCTTAACCAGCTCTATCCTCATCTGGCACAGGCGCTGGATCGTACCCACTTCACTATCGGCATCGACAACAGCGTGGCGCTGGATGTCAGCCGCCTTTATCCCCGCCTGTTGCGCACCACTCAGCAGGCGCTACAGGCGTTTGAGCAGCAATACGGGATTGCGTTCAGCCCGGAAGAGGTGAGCTTAATCACCGTTATTTTTGGTGCCTGGCTGATGCAGGAGAATGCGTTGCAGGAGAAGCAGGTGCTGATTCTGACGGGTGACGATACCGATCTGGAGCAGGATGTGGAGCAGCAGATCAGGGAGATCACGCTGCTGCCGATCAATATTACCTATCAGGACGTGAAACAGTTTCAGCGGGATGGCGCGCCGCGGGATGTGGACATCATCATTTCGCCCTACCCTACCTCGCTCCCGCTCTTCTCTCCGCCACTGGTGCATGCGGAACTGCCGCTAACGCTGCACCATCAGCAGCGAATTCGTTATTTACTGGAGTCGTAGCCGGGACGCAGAAACAGCGCGGGCAGTGCCACCAGCGCCATCACCCAGAACAGATGCCCCTGCAGATGAGCGAACAGCACGCCGCAGATCATGGTCATTATCGCAATGCCACCCCCCATTGCCAGCGCGGAATAGAGTGACTGCAGACGGATCACTTCCGCTCCCTGACGCGCCGCGATAAAGCGCATCGCCGCCAGATGACAGACGGTGAAGCTGCCACAGTGAAGAATTTGCGCCACAATCAGCAACGGCAGCGCGGTAGTGGCCCCCATCAGACTCCAGCGGATCAACGCACAAATGCCCGAAAGCAGCAGCAGATCGCGTGCGCTCCAGCGCCTGAACAACCGGTTGCTCAGGGCAAACACGACGATCTCGGCCACCACGCCCAGCGACCAGAGATAACCCACCGTGGAGGCGGAATAGCCACTCTCCTGCCACCAGATAGCACTGAAGCCGTAATAGGCGGCGTGCGCACCCTGCAGCAGCGTCACGCAGAGCATAAATCGCCATACTGCATTCTCACGCAGCAATGCACGCCACACCTGCCAGCCGCCGCCCGCCGCGCCCTGCCGTTCATTACCCTGTGGCTGGGAGGCGGGTGTCAGCATCATACCTGCCAGCATAGAGATGACGCCGACGGAAAGCAGCAGCAAAATGGCGTTTGAAGAGTAAGCACTGACCAGCACGCCGGTTAATGCCGAGCTGATCACAAAGGCCAGCGATCCCCACAGCCTGACCGGCCCGTACGCCAGCCCAATCTGCTGTGTCCAGGTAGCAGCCAGCGCATCGCTGAGCGGGACCAACGGTGAGAAAAAGAGGTTAAAGCCGATCATGACCGTCAGCAGCCACATCCACTGCTCACCCACCCAAAAACCAGCAGCGAACAGGCAGGTCATCAGCGCCAGCAAACGCAGCGCCGTAATCAACCGTGAAGGATTTTTGACCTGAGAAGCGATAAGCAGACTGCCGACAAAGCGTGCCACCATGCCACAGCCGAGCAGCAGGCCAATCTTTTCAGCATCAAGACCAGTGCCTTTCAGCCACACGCCCCAGAATGGCAGATAGATGCCGTAACAGAAGAAGTAAGTGAAGTAGCCCAATCCGAGCCATCTGGCGGAGCCGATTGCCATATTCCCTCCAGCAAGAGTGCTGCCTGGCAGCATAAGTGGGCGCTACTCTGGCAGAGCGCCGCAGGACAGGCAATAAAAAAGGATGGCTGATGCCATCCTTTCAGAACACTAACCAATCCAAATCAGAGCGCCTCTTGCCGCTACATCTGAATTTCACGCGCAGGAAACACGGTCAGAGGAGGAAAGCGTCCCGCGCCATGGACAAAAACGCCGGGAGCGTTTTTGAACAACGCAACGCGTTGGCCCGGTTACGGGCGCACCTCAGGGATGAGGTGCGTAATCGCGCGGGCCGAGCGGCCAGGGATTGGCTTTAGCGACTTTCCGATCTGACCGCGTTTCCTGAGCAACTCCGGTATCACAGCTAACACGCACTCGTTTTTTAACAATAAAAAAGGATGGCTGATGCCATCCTTTTTATGCTGTCTCACAACAGGTTAACGATTAAGCGTAGACCGGCAGACGGCTGCAGATTTCCAGCACTTTCTTTTTGGTGCGCTCAATGGTCGCTTCGTCATTGATGTTATCCAGCACATCTGCGATCCAGCCAGCCAGCTCACGAACGTCCGCTTCGTTGAAGCCACGACGGGTAACAGCTGGCGTACCGATACGGATACCGGAAGTCACAAACGGGCTTTTCGGATCGTCAGGCACGCTGTTTTTGTTAACTGTGATGTTGGCACGGCCCAGCGCCGCATCCGCTTCTTTACCGGTCAGGTTTTTGCTTACCAGATCGATCAGGAACAGATGGTTATACGTGCCGCCAGAAACGATGTCATAGCCACGCTCAATCAGCACCTCAACCATCGCTTTGGCGTTTTTTGCCACCTGCTGCTGGTAAGTTTTGAATTCCGGCTCCATCGCCTCTTTGAACGCAACCGCTTTACCAGCGATAACGTGCATCAGAGGACCGCCCTGACCGCCAGGGAAGACAGCAGAGTTCAGTTTCTTATAGAAATCTTCGTCGCCGTTTTTCGCCAGAATGATACCACCGCGCGGACCCGCCAGGGTTTTGTGGGTGGTGGAGGTCACGATGTGCGCATGTGGGATAGGGCTTGGGTAAACGTCTGCAGCAATCAGGCCGGCAACGTGTGCCATGTCCACAAACAGCCATGCACCTACGCTATCTGCGATTTCACGCATTTTCGCCCAGTCGCAAACGCCGGAGTAAGCTGAGAATCCGCCAACGATCATTTTTGGCTTGTGGGTTTTCGCCAGTTCAGCCAGTTCGTCGTAGTCAATTTTACCGGTCTCATCGATACCGTAAGCCACGACGTTATAGAGTTTGCCCGACAGGTTAACCGGTGAGCCGTGAGTCAGGTGCCCACCGTGCGCCAGGTTCATCCCCAGGATGGTATCGCCCGGCTGCAGCAGCGCGGTGTAAACCGCGAAGTTAGCCTGTGAACCGGAGTGTGGCTGCACGTTAGCGTAATCGGCACCAAACAGTTCTTTTGCGCGATCGATGGCCAGCTGCTCAACGATATCAACGTACTCACAGCCGCCGTAGTAGCGTTTGCCCGGATACCCTTCAGCGTATTTATTGGTGAGCTGAGAACCTTGTGCCTGCATAACACGCGGGCTGGTGTAGTTTTCAGAAGCAATCAGTTCAATGTGCTCTTCCTGACGCACTGTCTCCTGCTCCATCGCCTGCCACAACTCGGCATCGTAATCGGCAATGTTCATATCACGCTTTAACATCCGGATCTCCTGACTCAGCTAACTTTCTGACGGTATTTATCCCCCTTCAGGGGCGAAGGCCCACAGTGTAAACCGTTTTAACAGGTGAAGGTAGGGTGAACCTCCTCTTTTTACGCAAACGATTGGCTGGCTAGTGGCAGGGCTTTTTTACACCTTTTTACCCTGTTCGGACGCCACGATTTTTCTTCAGGATGTGACGGCGGTTTCTCAGGATGCACCAAAAAGTTGCCACTCTGACAACCAGAAAATTTATCGGGTTATTTACACCACTGGCGAGAGGGCTATAAGATGCATTTTAAATACAACTTTAAATGAGAGGCCGTTTTTATGCTTGATGCACACACTATCGCCACGGTTAAATCGACCCTGCCTGCCATCGCCGCCTGTGGTCCTGCGCTTACCGCACACTTCTATGACCGCATGCTGTCGCACCATCCTGAACTCAAAAATGTTTTCAATATGAACAACCAGCGCAATGGCGATCAGCGTGAAGCGCTGTTCAACGCCATCTGCGCCTATGGCGCGAATCTGGAGAACCTGGCCGTGCTGCTGCCTGCGGTGGAAAAGATTGCGCAGAAACATACCAGCCTGAACATTCAGCCTGCACAGTACGCCATCGTCGGTGAAAATCTGCTGGCAACCATTAAAGAACTGCTGAATCCAGGCGAAGAGGCGCTGGCAGCCTGGGGCCAGGCCTATGGCGTACTGGCGGATGTGTTCATTAATCGCGAAGAGGAGATTTATCAGGCGACGGAGCAGCAAACCGGTGGCTGGCGCGGCACTCGTGCGTTTCGCATCAGTGCTATTGAGCAACAGAGCGAGGTGATTAAAAGCTTTACCTTCAGTCCGGCAGATGGCGGCCCGGTAGCGGCCTTCAAACCGGGTCAGTATCTGACGGTGCATCTGCAGCCCGCCAGTTTCGAACATCACCAGATTCGTCAGTACTCGCTTACTCACCTCAGTAATGGCAAAGATTATCGGATTGCGGTGAAACGTGAAGCGCAGGGCACCGTCTCCGGCTGGCTGCATCAGAATGGCAAGGTGGGTGATGAGCTGATGCTGGCTGCACCACATGGCGACTTCTTCCTTGAGATCGATGCTGCAACCCCGGTGGCGCTGATTTCCGCGGGCGTGGGTCAGACGCCGATGCTGGCGATGCTGCATGCACTGGCGGCCCGTCAGCATCGCGCGCCGGTCAGTTGGCTGCACGCAGCAGAGAACGGCAAACAGCATGCATTTGGTCCGGAAGTGAGTGCCACGGGCGCGCAGCTCACCGATTTCGTCAGTCAGGTCTGGTATCGCGATCCCGCGGCTGAAGATGCCGGTCGCTATGACGCGCAGGGTCTGATGGATATCACCGCGATCTCCGCACGTCTCGCCTCACCCAACACCCACTTCTACCTCTGCGGTCCGCTGCCCTTTATGCAGCATGTAGTGGCGCAACTGCGCGATGCCAGCGTGGCAGACACACACATCCATTACGAACTCTTTGGCCCGCATAAAGGGATGTAATTGAGCAATAAAAAAAGCCCGCAGCGCGGGCTTAGATTACTGGCAAACCCGATCTAAATCTGACAGCAACGCATAAGCTCAAAGCTCAGGGAACACGGACAGAAGAGGAAAGCGTCCCGCGCCAGGGACGGCGCGGGCCGAGCAAGCCATGGATGGCGGATTTTGCGTCTTTCCGATCTGACCGTGTTCTCAGAGCTGGCTCGATCTCAAAGCTATTCGTCCCAGGCTCCCCAGGCATAAAAAAAGCCCGCAGCGCGGGCTTCTTTATGCTGATAAAGAGCTGATAAAGAGACAATCAGATCGCCTCTTCATCCTCTTCGCCAGTACGGATGCGCACTACGCGCGCCACGTCGAAGACAAAGATTTTACCGTCACCGATTTTGCCGGTCTGCGCAGTGCGCATAATGGTCTCGACGCAGGTATCAACGATATCGTCGCCCACCACCATCTCGATTTTCACCTTAGGCAAAAAGTCGACCATATACTCTGCGCCGCGGTAAAGCTCGGTGTGCCCTTTCTGGCGGCCAAAACCCTTCACTTCACTCACGGTCATCCCGGTGATGCCGACTTCCGCTAAGGCTTCACGGACATCATCGAGTTTGAATGGTTTGATAATCGCATCAATCTTTTTCATGTCAGACCCTTTTTCACTCCCTCCATGGTCAGAGGGTTTATCAAGTATAAATGTTGCTGGCGCTGTCGGGCGGTAATATCCGGGATTCTTCAGGTTGCCGCAAGCGCTGTCAGATTATGCTGACCGCACCCATTTGGATTCGGGCCTGAGCAGGCAACCTGCCGGTATCACTCCGCAGCTTCCGCTACTCTTTGAAATCACTGGCATCCAGCTCATGACGAGACAGCAGCTTATAGAACTCCGTGCGGTTGCGTCCAGCCAGACGTGCGGCATTGGTCACATTGCCTTTAGTCATCTGCAACAGCTTACGCAGATAGTTCAGCTCAAACTGATTGCGCGCCTCTGCAAAGGTCGGCAAAGCGCTGTTCTCACCGCTCAACGCCTGCTCCACCAGCGCATCGCTGATGACCGGCGATGAGCTCAGCGCCACACACTGCTCAATCACGTTAACCAGCTGGCGCACATTGCCCGGCCAGCTGGCCGCCATCAACCGCTTCATCGCATCAACGGAAAAACTGCGGATCTGCGGTTTATGCCGTTCCGCCGCCTGACGCAGCAGATGATTAGCCAGCAGCGGAATATCTTCAGTGCGCTGATGCAACGCCGGAATCTTCAGGTTCACCACATTAAGACGATAGAAGAGATCCTCGCGAAACTCTTTTTTCTCCATCGCCTTGGGCAGATCGCGATGCGTGGCTGAAATGATGCGCACGTCGATCTCAATATCATGATCGCTGCCCAGCGGCCTGACCTTACGCTCCTGCAATACCCGCAGTAACTTGACCTGAAGCGGCTGCGGCATGTCGCCAATCTCATCCAGGAACAGCGTGCCACCACCTGCAGTTTTAAACAGACCGTCCCGGGCACTGACTGCGCCGGTAAAGGCCCCTTTGGCATGCCCGAACAGCTCTGACTCCAGTAACTGCTCCGGCAGTGCGCCACAGTTAATGGCGACAAAGGGCTTGCCGTTTCGCGGGCTGGCGGCGTGAATCGCCTGGGCCAGCATCTCTTTACCGGTACCGCTCTGACCATTAATCAGCACGCTGACGTCCGACTGCGCCACCATGTGCGCCTGCTCCAGCAGCTTGAGCATCAGCGGGCTGCGGGTAACGATCGCTTCACGCCAGCGGTCATCGCTGACTGGCGCCTGCTGAGCCAGTGCTTCATCGATCGCTTTGTAAAGCGCATCTTTGTCCACCGGTTTGGTCAGGAAGCTGAAGACGCCCTGCTGCGTGGCGGAAACCGCGTCCGGAATTGAGCCGTGCGCCGTCAGGATAATCACTGGCAGACCGGTGTGGCGTTTCTGGATCTCGCCAAACAGCGCCAGACCATCCATCTCATCCATCCGCAGATCGCTGATCACCAGCTCGATTTTTTCTTTCTGCAGCAGACGCAACGCTTCGGGGCCGCTGGCCGCGGTAGTGACCTGGTAACCTTCGCTGCGAAGACGCATGCCCAGCAGCTTCAGCAGGCTGGGATCGTCATCCACCAGCAGCAGTTTTGCCGCTTGTCTGACCATTATTGCTCCTCATCCTGCGGCAGCGCAGTGCCGTGGCCGCTGTCAGAAACATCCGGGGCTTTCCGCGATGAAAGCTGACGCTCAATGTCAGTAAGTCGCTCCAGCTTATGCTGCGTGTCGCTGAGTTGCTGCTGCTGTTTAACCATCTGCTGGCGTATCGCCTCCAGTTGGGTATCGCTGCTCTGTTGCAGATGGACATAACGGGTGCGCGCTTCACTCAGATCAAGCTGCGCGGCCTGATTACTGCGCCACAACTGGATCAGCGGACGCACCGACTGCGGGAAATCGCTGCTGTAACGATCCAGGGTTTCAACATAGCGACGACGCTCCACTGGCGTCACGTTGCCGTTCGACATCAGCACACCCTGCTTGAAAGCGCGCGACCAGCTCTCAACCGGCCAGCGGTGGGCTTCGGCTCGGGCCTCGGCGGGGGAAAGGCGTTCAGCGCAATCGATCGCCCGCATCCAGTAGAGAGGATTACTGAGTGCCGCACTATTCTCTATCGTCCACAGGTCACTGCAGCGGGTCGCCAGGTAATCAGCCACGCTGACCTCGGGTTCTGCCACCTGATGGCCTGACGGCAGGGATGAGGTGGCCGGGGAGGTCGTACATCCGCTGAGCAGCAGCGTGGTCAGTGTGCTCAACAGCAAAGCGGGTAAATATTTCATCAGTCAGACATTCCCGGCTGTGGTGTTCAGTTCAATTCGAAAACAGACGTCAGCCTGCTCGCAGGAGACCAGCGTCAGGTCGCCATGCATCCGGCGCAGGCAATCTTTGGCAATACTCAATCCCAGCCCGCTGCCTTTCACCGGCCCTTTGCGCTGCTGGCTACCCTGGAAAAAAGGTTCGAATATCATTGCCTGCTCTTCCGGCGGGATCGGCGTACCGCTGTTCGCGACATCAATCCAGACCCGATCGCCCTGCTGCTGACTGCGCAGCCAGATGGTACCGGATTCGCTGCCGTAGTTCACGGCGTTCGAATAGAGATTATCGATGACCCGCATCAGTAACATCGGTTCGGCAAGGCAGTGACTGATCTCCAGATTGACAACCGTCTGCATGAGTTTGGCGCGGGCAGAGAGTGCATGTGCATTCATCACCCCCGCCACAATTTCCGCCACGCTGACCGGTTCCAGCTGGATCGGGCCATCGGCCAGTTTGCGGTTGTAATCAAGCAGCTGTTCAATCAGCCGCTGCAGATGACGGCTGCTGCCGTCGAGGATAGTGACCACCTCTTTTTGATCGGCGTTCAGCGACCCGGCTACCTCGTCCGCCAGCAGTTCGGTGCCTTCACGCAGGCTGGCCAGCGGCGTTTTCAGTTCGTGAGAAAGATGGCGCAGGAATTCATGGCGCTGCGATTCCAGCCACTGAAGCCGTTCGCTGAGCCAGACGATGCGCTGTCCCAGCGAGCGTAACTCGCGCGGGCCGCGAAATGTCACGCTGTTACCCAGTTCCCGGCCTTCGCCAAGCCGGTTGATCATCCGCTCAATGCGCTTGACCGGCCCGATAATCATGCCGGTAAACAGCGTCATCAACGCCAGACTGATAATGAACAGAATCAGCGCCTGCCAGCCAAAAAACTGGCCGCGATCGGCAATCTCACGCTGCAGCTGAAGGCCGCGCGAAAACACCACTTCGCGCGTGTCCTGCACCATCTGCGCATTGGTGGCAGAAAAGCGATCCAGCGCCTCTGCGGCAGGCGTAACCGGATTGCCGTTATCGCATTTTAACGGTGTCAGCAGCGGCAACGTCGCCTGTAAAGTCTGGAATGCGGGCAGCTCGGGCAGGCTGGCGCTGTGCGAACTCAGCATCTGGCTGTAGCGGGTGTGCTGGGTCTGATAAAGGCGCGCCAGCGAGGCATCATCCAGCACGCAGTACTGGCGATAGCTGCGCTCCAGCTCAACGGCCGTTCGCGCCATCGCCTCACTTCTGCGAACGTCGGTGAAGGTATTGCGGTTGGTATCCGCTGCCTGTTCGCTTAATGCAGAGAGACTTTCCCACGCCTGCCAGGCCAGTACCAGCAACGGCAGCAGCACCAGTACAAACGCCATCAGCACCAGCTGACGCAGAGAACGGGGAAATAAACGCCATTTTTTCACGCAGCCGCTTCCTTAAGATTAGCTGTCTGGATGCTAACGGACTCTGTCAGCGGAAGAAAGGTGTCGGCGGAATAAAGGGGAACAAAAGAAAACGGCAGGCTCAATGGCCTGCCGCTGGCACGACGCGTAATGCATCGCGTAAAAATGGGTGGAGCCTTACTCAACGTTACGTCCGGTGTTTGATAACGCAAGCGATTATCGGTCAGTTGGACGGCAGGCTCCGTTTGGTGCGTCATTCGGGCTTTATGAGCTCTTATCCGCTAAGCGGGGCAATCATAAACAGGTGAATGAGCAGCTGCATGAGTATAGCAAGTTCCATGCCAGAAAATAAATTATTATATTTTTCAGCAGATTGAATAAGCTTACCGGACAGCTGTGGCGCAAAATCTGATTACAGTAAGTGAAAACTGTCTCCGCAGAGCGACATGAAATCGCGCCTGATAAGCGTTCATTTAAAATCAACGAGATAGATGTCGCCAAAAAGAGACAGTGCGACCTGCTCATTGTCGCCATTTGCCAACAGAGCCACAAAAAAGAGCAGGAGGCACACTGGCCTCCTGCTCTTTTCAGCGGATTAAATTAACCCAGCTGTTTACGCGCATTGCGGAAAATACGCATCCACGGGCTGTCTTCGCCCCACTCTGCCGGATGCCAGGAGTTGCTGACGGTGCGGAACACCCGCTCCGGATGCGGCATCATGATAGTGACGCGACCACTTTCATTGGTCACGGCAGTGATGCCGTTTGGTGAGCCATTCGGGTTAGCCGGATAGGTTTCTGTCACCTTGCCGAAGTTATCGACAAAGCGCAGTGCCACCAGCCCTTTCGACTCCAGCGCCGCCAGATGCGAAGCATCACGCACTTCAACAAAGCCTTCACCGTGCGAAACGGCGATTGGCATACGCGAACCGGCCATGCCGTCCAGCAACAGCGAGGGACTGGCGGCCACTTCTACCAGACTGAAGCGCGCTTCAAAGCGCTCAGACTGGTTACGCACAAAGCGTGGCCAGAGATCGCTGCCTGGGATCAGTTCACGCAGATTAGACATCATCTGGCAACCGTTGCAGACGCCCAGTGCCAGGGTTTGCGGACGGTGGAAGAAGGTTTCGAACTCGTCACGCACGCGCGGATTAAACAGAATCGATTTCGCCCAGCCCTCTCCGGCACCCAGCACATCGCCGTAAGAGAAGCCGCCACAGGCGACCAGCGCCTGGAACTCTTCCAGACCGCGACGTCCGGCCAGCAGATCGCTCATGTGAACGTCAATGGCGGTGAAGCCTGCCCGATCAAAGGCAGCGGCCATCTCTACATGGGAGTTCACACCCTGCTCACGCAGCACCGCCACCCTTGGACGTGCGCCCGTGGCGATCATCGGGGCAGCAACATCTTCCTGCGGATTAAAGGTCAGATTAACGTTCAGGCCAGGATCGCTGTCGTTTTTCTTCGCTTCATGTTCCTGATCGGCACACGCCGGGTTGTCGCGCAGTCGCTGCATCTGCCAGGTGGTTTCCGCCCACCAGGTACGTAACGTGTTGCGGCTTTCACTGTAGACCGCGCTGTCACCAGAACGGATCACAAAGCGATCGCCCGGCTGCGCGCTGCCCAGCAGATGTGTCGAGCCGGCAAGGCCGTGATCCGCCAGGATCTGCTCAACCACGGCGCGATCGGCGGCGTTGATCTGAATCACCGCGCCCAGCTCCTCGGTAAACAGGGCGGCCAGTGCATCGTTACCCAGCGAGGCGATGTCAACGTCAACACCGCAGTGACCGGCAAAGGCCATCTCGGCCAGCGTCACCAGCAGACCACCGTCGGAGCGATCGTGGTAAGCCAGCAGTTTCTGCTCAGCCACCAGCGCCTGGATGGCATTGAAGAAGCCCGCCAGCTGAGCGGCATCGCGCACGTCGGCAGGTTTGTCGCCAAGCTGACGATAAACCTGTGACAGCGCGGTTGCGCCCAGCGTATTCGCGCCGTTGCCCAGATCGATCAGCAGCAGCAGGTTATCCTGATCGGCCTGCAGCTGTGGCGTGACGGTGCGGCGGACATCTTCAACGCGGGCAAAAGCGGTAATCACCAGCGACAGCGGTGAGGTCATTTCGCGCTGTTCGCTGCCTTCCTGCCAGCGTGTTTTCATCGACATCGAATCTTTACCGACCGGGATGGTGATCCCCAGCGCCGGGCAAAGCTCCTCGCCGACCGCTTTCACCGCCGCATATAAACCGGCATCTTCACCCGGATGACCGGCGGCAGACATCCAGTTTGCGGAAAGCTTCACACGCTTCAGCGAACCAATGTGGGTAGCTGCCAGGTTGGTCAGGGCTTCACCGACCGCCAGACGACCCGACGCTGCGAAGTCCAGCAGCGCAACCGGTGAACGTTCGCCCAGGGCAAACGCTTCGCCGTGATAGCTGTCGAGGCTGGCGGTCGTCACCGCACAGTTGGCAACCGGGATCTGCCACGGTCCCACCATCTGGTCGCGCGCCACCATGCCGGTCACGCTGCGGTCACCGATAGTAATCAGGAAGGTTTTTTCCGCCACGGCAGGCAGATGCAGCACGCGGTTCACCGCATCGACCAGCGTAATGCCGTCACGCTGCAGGGCAGTGCCCTGTGTCTGCTGCGTCACCACATCGCGCGTCATCTTCGGCGTTTTGCCCAGCAGGACATCAAGTGGCATGTCGATCGGCTTATTACCGAAATGACTATCTTCCAGGCTCAGGTGCAGCTCTTCGGTGGCTTCACCAATCACCGCGAACGGTGCGCGTTCGCGCTGGCAGATCGCCTCAAACTGCGCCAGCTGATCGGGCGCGACGGCCATCACATAACGTTCCTGTGACTCGTTACACCACACTTCAAGCGGACTCATGCCTGGCTCATCACTCAGGATGTCACGCAGGTTAAACCGGCCGCCACGACCGCCATCGCTGACCAGCTCCGGCATCGCATTGGAGAGGCCGCCCGCGCCCACGTCGTGGATAAACAGAATCGGGTTCTCATCGCCCAGCTGCCAGCAGCGGTCAATCACTTCCTGACAACGGCGCTCCATCTCCGGGTTGTCACGCTGTACCGAGGCAAAGTCGAGATCGGCATCAGACTGGCCCGAGGCCATCGATGACGCCGCGCCGCCGCCAAGGCCGATGTTCATTGCCGGACCGCCCAGCACCACCAGCTTCGCGCCTACGGTGATTTCACCTTTCTGCACGTGATCGGCACGGATATTCCCGATGCCGCCCGCCAGCATAATCGGCTTATGGTAGCCACGCAGCTCAGTGCCGTTGTGGCTGGTGACCTGCTCTTCATAGGTACGGAAGTAACCATTCAGAGCCGGACGACCAAATTCATTGTTAAATGCAGCGCCGCCCAGCGGGCCATCGGTCATAATTTCCAGCGCGCTGACGATGCGGGCCGGTTTGCCGAAGTCCTCTTCCCACGGCTGTTCAAAGCCTGGGATACGCAGGTTCGAAACGGAGAAACCGACAAGGCCCGCTTTTGGCTTCGAACCCCTTCCGGTTGCGCCTTCATCACGGATTTCACCACCGGAACCGGTCGCAGCACCAGGCCACGGCGAGATGGCCGTTGGGTGATTATGGGTTTCCACCTTCATCAGGATGTGTGCGGCTTCCTGATGCCAGCGGTATTCGCTCTCTCCGGCGTCAGCAAAGAAGCGGCCAACCTCTGAGCCTTCCATCACGGCGGCGTTATCTTTATAAGCAGAGAGCACGTAGTCCGGCGTCTGCTCCATGGTGTTTTTGATCATCTTAAACAGCGACTTTGGCTGTTTCTCGCCGTCGATAATCCAGTCGGCGTTGAAGATCTTGTGACGACAGTGCTCAGAGTTCGCCTGCGCAAACATATAGAGTTCAATGTCATTGGGATTGCGGCCCAGTGCGGTAAACGCCGCCACCAGGTAGTCGATTTCATCGTCGGCCAGCGCCAGACCCAGGGAGATATTCGCCTGAACCAGCGCCTGACGGCCCTCACCCAGCAGATCGACACTTTTCACCGGCTGTGGCGTGTGATGCGCGAACAGCTGTTCAGCCTGCGCCAGATCGCCGAAGACCGTTTCCATCATCCGATCGTGCAGCAGTGTGCCCAGCGTTTGCCACTGCGCTTCCGTCAGTTGTGGGGCCTGCACATAAAAGGCCAGGCCGCGCTCCAGACGACGTACCTGCGGCAGGCCGCAGTTGTGGGCAATGTCAGTCGCTTTGGATGACCAGGGCGAAATGGTGCCGGGACGAGGCGTCACCAGCAGCAGACGACCCTGTGGGGCATGTTCAGCGAGAGAGGGACCATATTTCAGCAGGCGCTGCAGACGGCTCTGTTCGTCTGCGCTTAAGGGCGTGCTGACATCAGCAAAATGGATGTACTCAGCGTAAATATCACTCACCGGCAGATGAGCGTCCTGAAAGCGGGTCAGCAGTTTGTTTACACGAAATGCCGACAGGGCGGGCGAACCACGCAGAATTTCCATTAATAAATCTCTCGTCAGGGCGCCGGGCGACGCTTCATTGGGCGCAACAGGGAAAACGGGGCGTATTATAGAGAAAGCGACCTCGCGACGAAACCGTTTGCGCACAATTTTTGGCGACCCGGATTTGCCTGAATTTTGCGCAAAAGCTGCTATAAAAGTTGCTCAGCGTGATTTTGTTGCGCAAAATGCCCCTCGCTCTGGGAGTTCAAAGAAGACAAATACTGCCTTTAAAAGACAGAGGCCTTAGAGCCAGCGAGAGATAACTATTTGAAACGCCTAAAATTTAATTATCTGTTTATCGGTCTGGTTGCCGTGCTGTTAGCGTTAGCGCTATGGCCATCCATTCCCTGGTATGGGGGTGGGCAGGACCAGATATCACAGATTAAATCACGGGGAGTACTGCGTGTCAGTACCATCAATTCCCCGTTGACTTACTACACAGTGAACCAATCTCCGGCCGGTATGGATTACGAGCTGGCAAAACGCTTCGCCGATTATCTGGGCGTCAAACTCAAGGTGACAGTACGTCCCAACCTGAGCGATCTGTTTGACGATTTAGATGATGGCAAAGCCGATTTGCTGGCCGCGGGTCTGAACTATAACAGCGAACGCCTGACCCGCTATCAGACCGGTCCAGGCTACTACAACGTTTCGCAGCAGCTGGTCTATCGCGTGGATAAGCCGCGCCCTAAAAACCTCGGTGACTTAAAGGGGCGGCTGACGGTTGCGTCAGGATCGGCTTATCTGTCAACGCTGAAGAACGCGCGTTCTAATCAGTTCCCCGATCTGGACTGGGCGATCTCCACCGATCAAAGTCCTAAAGCCCTGCTGGAAGCGGTGGCAGACGGCAAGCTCGACTATACGATTGGCGACTCCGTGACCATCGCTCTGCTGCAGCGCATCTATCCGCAGCTGGCGGTGGCGTTTGACGTTACTGATGAAGAGCCGGTCACCTGGTATGTGCGGCACAGCGAAGACGACAGCCTGAATGCCGCGATGCTCGACTTCTTTAACGGTATGGGTGAAGAAGGGGCGATGGCGCGGCTGGAGGAGAAATATCTCGGCCACGTCGGCACCTTTGATTATGTCGATACCCGCACTTTCCTGCGCGCCATCGACAACACGCTGCCCGACATCAAACCGCTGTTTGAGAAGTACGCCACCAGCATTGACTGGCGACTACTGGCGGCGATCTCCTATCAGGAGTCGCACTGGAACCCGCAGGCCACCTCCCCTACCGGCGTGCGTGGCATGATGATGCTGACCCGAAACACCGCTGAGAGCCTGGATGTGGGCGACCGTACCGATCCCGAACAGAGCATTCGCGGCGGCAGTCAGTATCTGCAGGATATGATGGCGAAGGTGCCGCAGACCATCCCGGAAGATGAGCGCATCTGGTTTGCGCTGGCGGCCTATAACATGGGCTATGCCCATATGCTGGATGTCCGTAAACTCACAGCCCGTCAGGGCGGTAATCCGGACAGCTGGGCGGATGTAAAGCTGCGTCTGCCCATGCTGAGCCAGAAGCGTTACTACACGCAGACGGCTTATGGCTATGCCCGTGGGCATGAAGCCTATAACTATGTGGAAAATATCCGCAAGTATCAGATAAGCCTGGTGGGCTATTTGCAGGAGCAGGAAAAACGCCTGGCGCAGCAGGCGGAAGCCCAGGCCGAACTGGCGAAGGGCTATCCGGCGGTCGAACCGAAGATTGCGATGAATTAATCCTGACGTTGTGCCTGACGCAGCGCTTTTTTCTGCTCGCGACGCATACGGAAGAAGTCGCTCAGCATAGCGGCACACTCATCAGCCAGCACGCCGCTGTGTAATTCAACCTGATGATTCATACCGGGGTGCCCCAGCACATCGAGCAGCGATCCTGCCGCCCCACTTTTGATATCGTGCGCACCGTAGACCAGTCGGCTGATGCGGCTGTGAACCATGGCGCCGGCGCACATCACACACGGCTCCAGCGTCACGTAGAGCGTGGTGTCCAGCAGACGATAATTTTCCAGTACTTTACCGCCCTGCCGCAACGCCATAATTTCTGCATGCGCCGTCGGATCGTGCTGGCCGATGGGCCGGTTCCAGCCTTCACCGATCACCCGGTCATTCTGAACCAGCACCGCACCCACCGGCACTTCGCCCTGCTCCCACGCCCGGCGCGCCAGGTCAAGCGCATGGCGCATCCAGTATTCATCTTGTTGTTTCATGCTGACCACTCCGGGCGACAGAAAAGCGGCGCATTATAGCGGTCTCACCGATCCTTTAGAAACTTATTCCAGCTGTTGCAGCTCACCAGCGGGTGTTACGCGCCAGCGATGCTGACAGAAAAACAGCAGTGGGTTGTCCTGTTTACTGTCGCTATAGCCGCTGTAGAGCTGTAGCGGCGTGCCGATTTTCTCTTCAAGCTGTGCCACTTTCTCATGGCCGAGGCAGCGCATTGCCAGTACCCGCCCGCCCCAGCCGCGCTGCATCTGACTGGCAATCAGCTTCACACGTGGCAAAAACGCGGAGTCGAAATAGACCTGCTCCACCAGCGATTGTGGCGATCCGGTAATGAGCCAGACGTCAGCATCGTCACTGCCGAGGTAATCCGTCAGGCGCTGCTGCACCACCGGAAAGGCTTTGACGCGCAGGCGGAACCACTGTGCAAATTCAGCTTCGAGTCGTAGCAGCGTCCGCTCAGAACGGCCAAAAGTAATCGACCAGAGCAGCAGGCTCATGGGCCAGCGTGCCGCCCGACCTTTAAACAGCAAGCCGATACCTACCACCGGCAGTAATGGCACCACCAGCAGCAGATTAAGCGGACGGCGACGCAGCAGATAGCGCATAAAAGTGCCGAACATATCCTGCTGGTGCAAAGTGCCATCCAGATCAAAAAATACGACGCGACGTTGTGTTCCCCTGGTCAAAAATCTCTCCTTCAGGCTGATTCTAAGACGATAAAGAGTAGTGTAGCCATCATCAGGCGGTACGGCGATGACTGTCATTTTTAATTCCGATGACTACAATGCCTGATGAATAGTTTATTCTTCACAGATTATCCCTGAATTACGAGGATTGGGCATGAGTTCATTGCTGCGCATTCGCCAGCTTTATCCACGTCTGGCATTGAACGAGCGTCGGCTGGCTGATTTTTTACTGTCGCAACCCGATCGGGCGCGCCACCTGAGTTCGCAAAAGCTGGCGGAAGAGTCTGGCGTCAGCCAGTCGAGCGTGGTGAAGTTTGCTCAGAAACTGGGATACAAAGGTTTTCCGGCGCTTAAGCTGGCCCTGAGTGAATCACTGGCGGACAAAGATGCCATTACCGTGCATAACCATATCCTCAGCGACGACCCCCTTAAAATGGTGGGTGAAAAGCTGCTGACGGAGAAACTCTCGGCGATCCGCGCCACGCTGGATATCAACAGCGAAGAGAAGCTCAACGATGTGTTGCAGCTGCTGAAAAATGCCCGGCGTATTTTACTGGTGGGCATCGGCGCTTCGGGTCTGGTGGCGAAGGACTTCTCCTGGAAACTGATGAAGATCGGTATTAATGCGGTGGCGGAGCAGGATATGCACGCCCTGCTGGCCAGCGTGCAGGCGATGGGGCCAGGCGATGTACTGCTCGCCATCTCTTACACTGGTGAACGACGGGAGATCAATCTGGCCGCGCAGGAGGCGGTTCAGGTGGGCGCCGATGTCGTGGCCTTTACCGGCTTTACGCCGAATACACTGCAACAGAGCGCCAGCTACTGTCTCTATACGGTGGCCGAAGAGCAGAGTACCCGCAGCGCGGCCATCTCCTCGACAACGGCGCAGCTGGCACTGACCGATCTGCTGTTTATGGCGCTGGTACAAAACGATCCGGAACGCGCGTCCAGTCATATCCGCCATAGCGAAGCGCTGGTGAAAAAGCTGGTCTGATCAGCGGCAGCGCGTATAATACCCGCGCTTTTTCTGTTGTTATCAGGTGGGTAAAATGGCGCTGTTGATTACGTCCAGATGCATTAACTGCGATATGTGTGAACCGGAGTGCCCGAACCAGGCTATTTCACTGGGCGATGCGATCTATGAGATTGATGTCAGCCGCTGCACGGAATGCGTCGGGCATTATGAGGTGCCAACCTGTCAGCAGGTATGCCCCATCGACAACACCATCATCATTGACCCACAGTACACCGAATCACGTGATGCACTGTGGGAGAAGTTCGTGCTGCTGTACGGCTAGCTTTCAATAATTACCGTGGCGCAGGCGTAGTGACGCTCATCAGCCAGCGTCACGTGAACGTGTTTGATGCCCAGCCTCTCCGCCACGTCAGCGGCATGCTGAAAGAAGCGTAATCCCGGTTTCCCCAGCGCATCGTTGTAAACTTCAAACTGATTAAATGCCAGACCACCGCGAATGCCGGTGCCAAAGGCTTTTGCTGCTGCCTCTTTTACCGCAAAGCGTTTAGAGAGAAAGCGCACCGGCTGCTTGTGCGCCTGATATTGCTGCCATTCCGCTTCACTCAGCACCCGCCGTGCCAGCCGGTCGCCGGAGCGCTCTATCACGCCGGCGATGCGTTCAATCTCAACGATGTCTGTCCCCAGTCCCAGAATAGCCATCAGCGGCGGGCTTCACGCAGCAGCTGTTTCATCTCTTTGACCGCATCCGGCAGGCCACTCATCACCGCACGGCCAATAATCGCATGGCCGATATTCAGCTCATGCATTTCCGGCAGCGCCGCAATCGGCAGCACGTTGTGGTAGGTCAGACCGTGACCAGCATTGACCTTCAGTCCCAGGCTGGCGGCAAAAGTCGCGGCGTGACGGATACGCGCCAGTTCAGCGTCACGCGCCAGTCCCTCTGGTGCCTCGGCGTAAGCGCCGGTATGGATTTCGATGTAAGGTGCGCCGCTGGCGACGGCCGCTTCAATCTGACGGTGATCGGCATCGATAAACAGCGAAACCAGAATGCCCGCGTCACTCAGCAGTCTTACGGCCGCGTTCATCTTCTCCTGCTGCCCTGCCACATCCAGCCCGCCTTCCGTGGTCACTTCCTGACGCTTTTCCGGCACCAGGCAGCAGAAATGGGGCTGGATATCACAGGCGATGCCGATCATCTCATCGGTGACCGCCATCTCCAGATTCATACGCGTCTGGATGGTATCACGCAGGATACGCACGTCGCGGTCAGTGATGTGACGGCGATCTTCACGCAGGTGCACGGTAATGCCGTCTGCGCCCGCCTGCTCGGCGATAAACGCCGCCTGCACCGGATCGGGATAGTTTGTCCCACGGGCGTTACGCACCGTGGCAATGTGATCGATATTGACGCCTAACAGCAACTCAGCCATGACCATCCTCACTTCTTTTTCATCGTGATGTTGAGTGTACCGCGCAAAGTGAAACAGGCGGTACGACCAGCGCTATTCTTCTGCCTGTTCAGGCTTTTTCTTAGGGATAAACTGGCGGAACAGCTCATGACTTTTCAGTGGCTTGCCACCGAGATAGGGCTTCAGGGCAATACGGGTAAACCGCTTTGCGGCGCGCAGGGTGTCGGCATCGGGAAACTCACGCTCGCACAGGGCATGCAACTCGCGCCCGGTAAAGCTGCGCTGATTAACTACCAGACTGGCAATAAAACCACGCTCTTCACGATAGCTGTACGTCATGTTGTCGCTGACTGGCTCGCCGCTGCCGGCGCAGTGCAGGAAATCGACGCCATACCCCAGGTGACCAAGCAGCGCCAGTTCAAAACGTCGCAGTGCCGGTTCGGGCTTGCCATGCGTTGAAGCTAATGCCTGAAGACAATTGAGATAGTCGAAGAAGAGTTCCGGGAAAGGAGATTCCTGCTGCAATACGCGCGAGACCAGCTCATTGACGTAGAGACCGCAGTAGAGCGTGATGCCGCTGAGCGGTAAAGCCAGCGACACCGCTTCGGCATTGCGCAGGGTTTTGACTTCTCCGCGTCCGCTCCAGCGAACCAGCAGCGGGGTAAAAGGTTGTAACGCGCCTTTCAGGTGCGAGCGCCGCGAACGTGCGCCCTTAGCCAGTACCCGTACCCGCCCTTCGCTTTCGCTGAACAGATCGAGCAGCAGACTGGTTTCGCTGAAGGGACGACTATGCAGCACAAAGGCGCGTTGCCAGCCTTCCATTGAATCAGAGATCGTCTGTATAACCCAGGCTGCGCAGCGCACGTTCGTCATCTGCCCAGCCGGATTTCACTTTCACCCACAGTTCGAGATGCACTTTCGCTTCGAACATCTCTTCCATGTCCCTGCGCGCTTCAGTTCCGATGACTTTGATTTTGGCGCCTTTGTTGCCAATTACCATCTTCTTCTGCCCTTCGCGCTCAACCAGAATCAGACCGTGGATATCGTAACCACCACGCTCGTTGGTCACGAAGCGCTCGATCTCAACCGTAACGGAGTAAGGCAGTTCAGCACCCAGGAAGCGCATCAGTTTTTCACGGATCATCTCTGACGCCATGAAACGCTGTGAACGGTCCGTGATGTAATCTTCCGGGAAGTGATGATCGGCCTGCGGCAGATGCTTGCGGGTAATTGCCGCAATGGTATCGACGTTTTTGCCGCTCTCAGCAGAGATAGGCACGATATCAAGGAAGTTCATCTGCTGGCTCAGGAACTGCAGATGCGGCAGCAGAATGCTTTTATCCTGGATGTTATCGACCTTATTGATCGCCAGCACCACCGGCACTTTGTTGTCACGCAGTTTGCCCAACACCATCTCATCATCGGGCGTCCAGCGAGTGCCTTCAACCACGAAGATCACCAGTTCTACGTCGCCAATGGAACTGCTGGCTGCGCGGTTCATCAGACGGTTAATGGCGCGCTTCTCTTCCATGTGCAGACCGGGGGTATCGACGTAGATCGCCTGATATTCGCCTTCGGTATGAATGCCCATGATGCGGTGGCGCGTGGTTTGCGGCTTACGCGAGGTGATCGACACCTTCTGCCCCAGTAACTGGTTCAGTAAGGTGGATTTACCGACGTTTGGTCGGCCAACAATCGCGACAAAGCCGCAATAAGTAACGTTTTCGCTCATTCGAGTCCTGAATTGTTCAGCGCCTGATGCGGCGCCGAAAGAGTGCTATTTGAGTCATGTGTCATTCAGCGTCATCTGACGCCGGGATAGAATGTCGGGTTAATGGTTCAGTGCCGGTTCCGGTACTGTCATCCCGACAGATCTATTCAAGACCTAATTTTATCAGTGCCTGTTCAGCCGCTGCCTGCTCGGCTTTACGACGGCTGGAGCCGACGCCGACAACCGGCTCGGCCATGCCACTCACCTGACAGTGAATGGTGAATTCCTGATCGTGGGCTTCGCCACGTACCTGTACCACCAGATAACTTGGCAGCGGCAGATGACGTCCCTGCAGATACTCCTGCAGGCGCGTTTTCGGATCTTTTTGTTTGTCGCCAGGGCTGATTTCGTCCAGACGGCTCTGATACCAGTCGAGGATCAGCTGCTCTACCCGCTCAATACTGCTGTCGAGGAAGATACCGCCAATCAGCGCTTCCACCGTATCCGCCAGGATCGATTCACGACGGAAACCGCCGCTTTTCAGCTCACCGGGTCCCAGGCGCAGGCACTCGCCAAGATCAAATTCGCGTGCCATTTCAGCCAGCGTGTTGCCCCGCACCAGCGTGGCGCGCATGCGGCTCATGTCACCTTCATCAACCCGCGGGAAGCGGTGATAAAGGGCATTAGCAATCACATAGCTAAGAATAGAATCGCCAAGAAATTCCAGGCGTTCGTTGTGCTTACTGCTGGCGCTGCGGTGAGTCAGGGCCTGCTGTAACAGTTCCGAATGAGTAAAAGTGTAGCCCAGTTTACGCTGAAGCTTGTTAATCAGGATGGGGTTCATGCGATTCCAGTTCTTTGTTGCGTCTGTGACTCTGCATACCAAACGGGGCTGGTAATCCAACACGTTCCGTTTGGTGTGCAGTGGCCTCCCTGAGGAGGCCACCCGATTTGCCTGTTAATCAGACAATAATGTTAGTGGATACCACCGATGCGACTGAATCGCACGCCGGTTGGCCACTGGCCTTCTTGTTTCTCAAAGCTCATCCAGATAGCGACCGCTTTACCGACCAGATTACGCTCCGGGACAAAGCCCCAGTAGCGGCTGTCGGCGCTGTTATCACGGTTGTCGCCCATCATGAAGTATTGCCCTTTCGGCACGATCCAGCTCGACTGCGGCTGACCCGGCTGCTGATAATACATGCCAGCCTGACTCTGCGCTTCGTTTACCAGCAGAATGTCATGCGTCACGTTACCGATTGTCTCTTTGCGGGTTGCCAGACGCAGGCCACCACGCATGGTATCGCCCTGCGGTACCTGATAAAAACCGTTGCCGGTTTCGTTACCATCAAAGCCACTAAAGGTCTGAATAAAGTTACTTGGCGCAATGTCGGTGTAGGTCACCGCCAGCGCGGTGTCACAGGCTTTATCATCGGCGCAGGTCGGTTTTACCGTCAGCGTTTTGCTGTAAGGATCATAGATGACTTTGTCGCCCGGCAGGCCGATAACACGCTTAATGTAGTCCAGGCTCGGATCTTTCGGATATTTAAATACCGCGATATCTCCACGCTTCGGCTGGCCGGTTGGGATCAGCGTCGTCTGGGTAATCGGATCCTTAATGCCGTAGGCGAACTTCTCCACCAGGATAAAGTCACCAATCAGCAGTGTCGGCATCATCGAGCCAGAGGGAATCTGGAACGGTTCGTAGATAAACGAACGGACGATGAAAACCACGGCGAGCACCGGGAATACCGATGCAGTAGTTTCAACCCAGCCAGGCTGTGAAGAGACCTTCGCCAGCGTTTTGCTGTCGAGCGAGTTACCAGTCTGGGCCTGTGCCGCAGCCTGTTTCGCACGACGCGCAGGTGCCCATTTAAAACGATCAATTACCCAGACGATGCCAGTAATCAGCGTCGCTATCGCCAGAATCAGGGCGAACATATTAGCCATTGGAAATCCTTATTTGCTGTCCTTACCGACATGCAGAATGGCGAGGAACGCTTCCTGTGGCAGCTCAACGTTACCAACCTGCTTCATTCGCTTCTTACCATCTTTCTGTTTCTGCAACAGTTTCTTCTTACGGCTGACGTCACCACCATAACACTTGGCGAGAACGTTTTTACGCAGCTGTTTGACCGTTGAACGCGCGATAATGTGGTTACCGATGGCGGCCTGAATTGCAATATCAAACTGCTGACGCGGAATGAGTTCTTTCATTTTCTCAACCAGATCGCGGCCGCGATAAGGCGCATTGTCGCGGTGGGTAATCAGCGCCAGCGCATCCACACGCTCAGAGTTAATCAGTACGTCAACGCGTACCATGTCTGAAGGCTGGAAACGTTTAAAGTTGTAATCCAGCGAGGCATAGCCGCGCGAGGTTGATTTCAGACGGTCAAAGAAGTCGAGTACCACTTCAGCCATCGGAATTTCGTAAGTCAGCGCAACCTGGTTGCCGTGGTAAACCATGTTGGTCTGCACGCCACGCTTCTCAATACAGAGCGTGATAACGTTGCCCAGATACTCCTGCGGCAGCAGCATGTGACATTCGGCAATAGGTTCACGCAGCTCTTCGATATTGTTCAGTGGCGGCAGCTTGGATGGGCTGTCAACATGAACGATTTCGCCGCTGGTCGTCACGACTTCATACACCACCGTCGGTGCGGTAGTGATCAGATCGAGATCGTATTCGCGCTCCAGACGCTCCTGGATGATCTCCATGTGCAACAGACCAAGGAAGCCGCAGCGGAAACCAAAGCCCAGCGCCGTTGAGCTTTCTGGCTCATAGAACAGCGAGGCGTCGTTCAGGCTCAGCTTACCGAGCGCATCACGGAACGCTTCATAGTCGTCAGAGCTGATAGGGAACAGCCCGGCGTAAACCTGCGGCTTCACTTTTTTAAAGCCTGGCAGCGCTTTGTCTGCCGGGTTACGTGCGGTAGTCAGCGTATCGCCCACGGGTGCGCCGAGGATATCTTTAATGGCGCAGACCAGCCAGCCTACTTCACCGCAGTTCAGCTCATTACGATCAACCCGTTTCGGAGTAAAGATACCCAGTCGGTCAGCGTTATAAACCTGGCCGGTGCTCAGGACTTTGATTTTGTCGCCTTTACGCATAGTGCCGTTTTTCACACGCACCAGCGAAACGACACCCAGGTAGTTATCGAACCAGGAGTCAATAATCAGTGCCTGCAGCGGGCCTTCCGGATCGCCTTGTGGGGGCGGAATGTCGCGCACTAAGCGTTCCAGCACTTCCGGAACGCCGACGCCGGTTTTGGCTGAGCAACGTACTGCGTCAGTCGCATCAATGCCGACGATATCTTCAATTTCCTGCGCAGCGCGATCGGGATCGGCGGCGGGCAGGTCAATTTTGTTCAGAACCGGCACCACTTCCAGATCCATCTCCATCGCGGTGTAGCAGTTCGCCAGTGTCTGCGCTTCAACACCCTGACCAGCATCCACCACCAGCAGCGCGCCTTCGCAGGCGGCCAGTGAGCGGGAAACTTCATAAGAGAAGTCTACGTGGCCTGGAGTGTCGATGAAATTGAGCTGGTAAGTTTGGCCGTCTTTCGCATGGTAATCGAGTGTGACGCTCTGTGCTTTGATGGTGATGCCACGCTCACGCTCCAGATCCATAGAGTCAAGAACCTGAGCAGCCATTTCACGAGCGGTAAGGCCGCCACAAATCTGAATCAGGCGGTCAGAGAGCGTAGATTTGCCATGGTCGATATGAGCGATGATGGAGAAATTTCTTATGTGCTTCATTTATTGGGATATCTTCGCTTAAAATTCAGTTGAAAACCTGAGCACAGACACATTCAGGAAGATCGCTCTTTACCCACAATCCTGTCAGCCTCATTAATGACGACGCATATTACACTGTTAACGCCGCGCATAAAAGAATGGAACGTGGTGGAAGCGAAACAGATATCTGCGCGAGGCAGAACAGACAAAGGCCGCGGGATGCGCGGCCTGGACGTGCGTTACGCTTCGCTTTCAACACGCAGCGCATCGGGAGGCAAGGCGATGTTCAGAATGACCGGCTGAAAGGCTTCACGATCGCCGAATTTCATTGAAACACCTTTGGCGACAATAAAGCCGCCGATGCCGCCAAGCAGCGCACCGCAGGCGGCGGCCAGATCGCTGCTGAACAGCGCCTGAAACATCCCGGCAACCAGGAACAGGCCAAACAGCGGCGTCATGTAGACCAGCAGCGCTGAACCCAGCAGGCTGCTCTCTTTGATACCGAGTTCGATCCGCTGCCCCGGCTGCAGCGGCTTGCTGCTGGCGATTTGCATCACGTGAGCATTCTTCGGACCGAGCTTATTCAGCATGTGGCTGCCACAGCCTTTACGCGCCTGACAGCTGTTGCAGGAGGTTTTAGCTTCGGTGTGCAGCGTGGCGATGCCATCCTGCCATGCCACCACGGTGGCCCATTCTCTCATCATTTTTGTGACCCCAGGTCGATGCTGTCCGCAATACGTTTGGCGGTAGAGGGCGGTAATTCGCCGATCACCGCTATTTCGTTATTATTGCGCACAACGGTCTGGACCGTACGACGCCCAGTGCGCAATGTCTGCGTTGTGCTGGTTTTATCGGCCGGCGTCACGTTGATCGCGAAACTAAACAGGCCATCGCTGTAGAGCTTCGATTCCATATTTTTATTCAGCCCGGGTAGCGTGCGGCGATTCTGCGACACCAGCGACATACCGGCAGGTATCCAGCCCGGCTGCCAGGTGAGCGTGACCGCATCCCCTTTCGGCACGGAAAGCGACGGAGGCAGATTGGCTTTCTCCAGCCCCTGCATCAGATTGCGCACCCCTTCGTCCACCGCAAAACTGATGACGCGGAACTGCTCCAGCGTTTCGCCATCACGATCGAGCAGGTCGATGCGCAGCGGCAGCCTGGTGTCCACATCCAGCCAGACCACATAGCTGTAACGGGTGCCATCGCGTGAAACGATGCGCAACACATCACACATCTGATCGGCAATGCGTGAGCGGCCTACGGTAATAAAATCATAGGCTGTGGCGAGCTTGGTGAAATCAGCAAAAATCACCGACGGCAACGCATCGATAATGTGATTGCCGGGGAGCGAAAAGGGATCGAGGCCGGGTTCGAAGTAACTGATATCGTTGCCGCGCTGGATCACTTCCCGACGTGGCCCGTCCATCTGCAACAGCTGCGCGAATATCCGGTTATCGATTACAGCATGACGATAACGCAGCGATTCGATGCCGATGCGGGAGACGTTGATATAGGCGAATTCGTAATTGAGATTCTGACTTGCCTGCTCCATCTGCTGCAATAGCGCCCCTGACGCAGAAGGTTGCGCCGGGGCGGCAGATGACCACAACAGGCTGCCTGTCAGCAGGCTAACAGCATACCAATGCGGCTTCATTACTGCTGCTGCTGTCCTAATGATTGGTTTCCGGGAACATCAACCTGCGCCTGTTTTGGCGCGTCGGTTTCAAACTGCAGCTGGTCAGCGTGCAGGCGACGTTGCAGTTCGTAATCCTGCAGCATGGCATTCACGCGACGGCGCTGGTCCTGAACCTGCTGATTAGAACTGTTGGTGTCGAATGCATCAGACGGCACCCCCAGGCTCACCGGAGACGCTTTGCCCATCATCGGCATCGTATTGAACACCGGAGAGTCAGAGGTCTGCGTGGCGCTGCCCTCTGGCTGGTTATAGTGCTGAACGCCTACGATCACGGCCAGTGAAACACAGGCAGCGACACCGACCTGGGTCAGTTGCGCAGCCCACGGACGCGCTTTTTTCCAGAACGGCATTTTCTCCCAGCGGGAAGGTTCTGGCTGAGCTTCAGGGATCAGCGTTGTAACTGTACGCAACGGTTCTTTTTCGATGGCAGCAGCGACGCGCGCAGAAATATCAAAATGCATGACATCGCCCACATCACCGCGCAGGGTATCGCGAATGAGATGATAGCTTGCCCAGCTTTTCTGTAATTCTGCGTCCTTAGACAAGGCGGAAAACAGCTCGTTATCTAAGGTCTCACCATCCATTAAAGCGGAAAGTTTTTCTTTCTGCATGCCTATGTACCCTTCCAGTAGCCGTTATCACTGACGTTGGATAAGCGGTTGAACTTTGTTATCAATGGCCTCTCGCGCACGAAAGATACGTGATCGAACAGTGCCTACCGGGCAATCCATAATGACGGCGATCTCTTCATAGCTCAGACCGTCCAGTTCCCTGAGGGTGATTGCCATACGCAAGTCCTCGGGTAGCGCCTCGATGGTACGAAAGACAATTTGTTTCAATTCTTCTGACAACATTAAGTTCTCAGGGTTCGAAATTTCTTTTAATGCACCCGCACTTTCGAAATTTTCTGCGTCAATAGCATCCACATCGCTGGATGGCGGACGACGCCCCTGAGCAACCAGGTAATTTTTCGCTGTATTTACCGCAATGCGGTACAGCCAGGTATAAAACGCGCTATCGCCCCGGAATGAATCCAGCGCGCGATACGCTTTAATAAACGATTCCTGTACTACATCAGGTACGTCGCCCGAGGGAACATAGCGTGAAACCAGGCTCGCCACTTTATGCTGGTAACGGATCACCAGTAAGTTGAAAGCTTTTTGATCTCCCTTCTGTACGCGCTCGACAAGGACCTGGTCCGTCAACTGCTCGCTCATCCGAGGTAATGTCTCCCCAAATTTTTCATACGCATAAAAGTAACTGCCAGCACATCTCATGGTTCTGAGCAAGCATGCGCTTAGAGTTGTGATGTGGTGCGAAGTTCACTTCTCGCCCTGATATTTACCGCTCCGATGGACATTACACAGGTTCTTCGTTTTCGTTCAGTGTAAGGAGCGTAAATCGCAGGCAGAGTAACCTATGACAACAGCTTTTTCATCATTAAATCCTTTAGGTTTAATAAGTTTGATATAAAAAACCACGCCAAAACCAGCCCGCTTTTAACTCACTGATATTAAGTGACTTTGGGAAATCACCACACAAAAATCTGCGCCAGATGTTTAAAATACTTCACAGCAACCCCCATTGCGCTTATGCTCAGGCCTATTCTTGTTTAGTAAATTAAACATTATGATGAATGCGAACCCGGATTATCAGTGTGATGTACTCATTGTGGGCAGCGGTGCTGCTGGCCTGTCGCTGGCGTTGCGGCTGGCAAAACAGTATCAGGTAACCGTTCTCAGTAAAGCGCAGGTCAATGAGGGGTCAACCCTGTATGCCCAGGGCGGTATTGCTGCGGTATTTGATGAGACTGACAGCATCGAGTCGCACATCGAAGATACGCTGATTGCCGGGGCAGGATTATGCGATCGTGAAGCCGTCTCGTTTATCGCCAGTAATGCCCGGCATTGCGTGCAGTGGCTGATCGACAACGGCGTCGCCTTTGATCTCGATCCGCAGGCAGCCGGCGACATGCGTTATCACCTGACGCGGGAAGGCGGGCATAGTCATCGCCGTATCCTGCACAGCGCTGACGCCACCGGCCATGCGGTTGAAACGACGCTGGTAAGCCAGGCGTTGAGCCATCCCAATATACGGATTCTGGAACGCACCAACGCGGTCGATCTGATTCTTTCAGATAAAATCGGCCTGCCAGGCCCACGCCGCGTGGTGGGCGCATGGATCTGGAACCGTAATCGCGAACAGGTGGAAACCTGTCGGGTACGGGCCGTGGTGGTTGCAACTGGCGGTGCCGCCAAAGTCTATCAATATACCACTAACCCCGACATCGCCTCCGGTGACGGCATCGCAATGGCCTGGCGTGCCGGCTGCCGGGTTGCCAATCTGGAATTTAACCAGTTCCACCCGACCTGCCTGTTTCATCCGCAGGCACAGAATTTCCTGTTAACCGAAGCGTTACGCGGAGAAGGTGCCTGGCTGTTGCGTCCCGATGGCAGCCGTTTCATGCCCGATTTCGATGAGCGTGCCGAACTCGCCCCGCGCGATATCGTCGCCCGGGCCATCGATCATGAGATGAAGCGGCTGGGCGTTGACTGTATGTATCTGGATATCAGCCACCAGCCTGAGGAGTTTGTCCGCGCGCACTTCCCGATGATCTATGAGAAGTTGCTGACCTTTGGCTTTGACCTCACCAAAGAACCCATCCCGATTGTACCTGCCGCGCACTACACCTGTGGCGGCGTGGTCGTTGATCAGCATGGCCAGACCGACGTCAGTGGCCTGTATGCCATCGGTGAGGTGAGTTATACCGGCCTGCATGGCGCTAACCGCATGGCATCCAATTCGCTGCTGGAGTGTCTGGTGTATGGCTGGTCCGCCGCAGAGGCGCTGATTCGCACCCTGCCCGCCATCGAAGCCGTTACTGCGCTACCCGCATGGGATGAAAGCCAGGTCGATGACGCCGATGAGCGCGTGGTGATCCAGCATAACTGGCACGAGCTGCGGTTATTCATGTGGGATTACATGGGAATCGTCCGCACGACCCGGCGGCTGGAGCGGGCGCTGCGTCGCATCAACCTGCTTCAGCAGGAGATCGATGAATATTATCGTCATTTCCGCCTCTCCAATAATCTGCTGGAGCTACGGAATCTGGTGCAGGTCGCTGATCTGATGGTGCGCTGTGCGCTGGAGCGAAAAGAGAGTCGCGGCCTGCATTATATCCGCGACTACCCGGATTTACTGCCCGAGGCGCGGCCAACCATCCTGACGCCGCCGGACTACATAAAAAGGTAGAATTCCCGCGTCAGGCTACACCACTCATCAGAATAGCGGGTGTCCGGCGTGCGGATAGCGAGACGCTCCAGCAGAGTTTCCCCGGCCTGCGGCGACAGCCCCAGCAGGACGCGGTGCGGCGGACGATGGGCATATTCCGCCACGTCCAGCCGGAAACGCAGATGCCAGCCATCCGCCTGCGCCAGGGCGATGAATTCCTGGCCGGTCGCGGTGGGCAGCACCACGCAGAACATCCCCTCTTCTTCAATCAGTAATGCAGCACTGCGCAACAGTGTCTGATGATCGAGCGAGGCAGTGGCACGGGCGCTGTCCCGTGCCGCGGTAGAACAGGCCACGCCAGGTGCAAAATAAGGCGGATTGCTGACGATCAGCGAATAACGTTTATCACACTGTTCAGCCCAGTCGGCGATATCACGCTGATGAACCTGAATACGTTCAGGCCACGGCGACTGCTGCACATTCTCCTGTGCCTGAAGCGCGGCTTCCGGTTCTAGCTCAACCGCATCGATGTTGACCGGCGACGGCGTACGCTGCGCCAGCATCAGCGCGATAAGCCCGCTGCCGCTGCCAATATCCAGAATACGTTTTACCCCGGCAACCGGCGCCCAGGCCCCAAGCAGAATGGCATCGGTACCCACTTTCATCGCACAGCGATCGTGCGCAACAAAAAATTGTTTAAAGGTAAAACCGTTCTTGTTTAACTGTGGCCGTTCACGCGGCTTATCCTGCATCATTCGTCACTACCATCGTTTTTTTCCTGCCGTACGGCAGCGCATGAGTGTAACGTGACAACAGAGGGAATTCACGCGGCAGACAACCCCAGGCGCAGCCGAAACGGATTAACAGATGAAGATTCAGTCTGATCTGTCTATAATCAGCGCCCCAAACTGAGGTAGACCATGACAGTAACCACATTTTCCGAACTCGAACTCGACGAAAGCCTGCTACAAGCGTTGCAGGAAAAAGGCTTTACGCGCCCAACAGTGATCCAGGCTGCTGCAATTCCGCCCGCGCTGGAGGGCCGTGACGTTCTGGGTTCGGCACCTACAGGGACCGGGAAAACCGCCGCGTATCTGTTACCGGCGTTGCAGCACCTCCTTGATTTTCCGCGTAAGAAATCTGGCCCGCCACGCATCCTGATTGTGACCCCGACCCGCGAACTGGCGATGCAGGTCGCCGATCATGCGCGTGAGCTGGCGAAACATACCCATCTGGACATCGCCACCATTACTGGCGGCGTGGCCTATATGAACCATGCCGAAGTGTTCAGCGAAAACCAGGACATCGTGGTCGCCACCACCGGCCGTCTGCTGCAGTACATCAAAGAAGAGAACTTTGACTGCCGCGCCGTAGAAACCCTGGTGCTGGATGAAGCGGACCGCATGCTTGATATGGGCTTTGCCCAGGATATCGAAACCATCGCGGCTGAAACACGCTGGCGCAAGCAGACTCTGCTGTTCTCCGCCACGCTGGAAGGCGACAATATCCGTGACTTCGCCGAGCGTCTGCTGAACGATCCGGTTGAGCTGGAAGCGGACCCAAGCCGCCGTGAGCGCAAAAAGATCCAGCAGTGGTATTACCGCGCTGACGATCTGCAGCACAAGACCAAATTACTGATCCATCTGCTGAAACAGCCGGATGTGACGCGCAGCATCGTGTTCGTGCGTAAGCGTGAACGTCTGCATGAGCTGGTGAGCTGGTTGCACGAAGCGGGGATTCGTAGCAGCTATCTTGAAGGCGAAATGGTGCAGGCGAAGCGTAACGAAGCGATTAAACGTCTGAGTGAAGGCCGCGTTAACGTGCTGGTTGCGACGGATATTGCCGCGCGCGGCATTGACGTTGAAGATGTCAGTCACGTCTTCAACTATGACATGACGCGCACCGCGGATACCTATCTGCACCGCATCGGGCGTACCGGTCGTGCAGGCCGTAAAGGCATCGCCATCTCACTGGTTGAAGCGCACGATTTCGTGCTGCTGGGCAAAATCACCCGCTACGTGAACGAGCCGATCAAAGCGCGTGTGATTGATGAGCTGCGTCCTGAGACGCGGGCACCAAGTGCCAAAACGACCGGCAAACCGTCGAAAAAGGTTCTGGCGAAGCGTGCAGAGCAGAAAGCCAGTGAAACAGAAAAACCGCGTGTGAAAAAACGCCATCGTGATGCCAAAAATGTCGGCAAACGCCGCAAGGCAAGCGGCAGTACGCCAGCTAACGAGAATGCGGAATAAATCATCGCAAGCACAAAAAAATCGCCTCACTGGAGGCGATTTTTTTTATCTGATAATCAGTAACAGCCCTTTCACAATCTTTTGTCTGCCAGAGCGCTTTCTTCACGATACTGGCATCAGCGTGCCGGGCAGTTAACTGTTTATCTTATTCATAATATTGATAAAAATTGCTGTGTGCGCTTTGCGCTAATTTTCAGCAGTCGATAACTCAGGCTGCTCAAAGACTTTCAGTAAAGGTACGGGTAATCACGTCGCGCTGCTGCTCAGGCGTCAGTGAGTTAAAACGCACGGCATAGCCTGAAACACGGATAGTCAGCTGCGGATAGTTTTCAGGATGTTTAACTGCATCTTCCAGCGTTTCGCGACGCAGAACGTTGACGTTCAGATGCTGTCCACCTTCAACACGTACCTGAGGTTTGATTTCAACCGGCACTTCACGGTAAGCGAATTCGCCCAGTTCGCTGATGGCGACAACCTGATCTTCTTCGTAGCCCGCTTTTGCACACAGGCAACGCGCTTCGGCTTTCTCTTCGTCCAGCAGCCAGAAGGAGTTCAGTAGTTGTGAATTGTTTGATTGAGTGATCTGGATACCAGTGATCATGATTGCGTCTCCCGGGTAATACGTGGATAAATCAAATTTGAGGCCCCGGTATATCACCTTTGATTTCGGACAGTTTTGACCTGTATCAATATTAATCAGGCATTCCGGCCGCTTTTAAGCTAACCCGTTGATCTCAATACCCCTGCCACCTAAACTTAATTTGTATTATTCAAATTATTTTTGCCTTCAGGTCAGCGGCAGGAACCGCTAAGCTTATGGCACTAACGTTAAGGGAGTTAAACATGGCTGAAAAGCTGACCTGGCACGACGTGCTGGCTGAAGAGAAAGAGAAACCCTATTTTATCGAGACGCTGAAGCAGGTTGCCGATCAACGCGCCGCAGGTGTCACGGTCTATCCGCCGCAGAAAGATGTGTTCAACGCCTTTCGCCTGACGGAACTGGGCGACGTCAACGTCGTGATACTCGGTCAGGATCCCTATCACGGGCCTCATCAGGCACACGGCCTGGCCTTCTCGGTACTGCCCGGCGTCCAGGTGCCGCCCTCTCTGCAGAATATCTATAAAGAGCTGATGCAGGATATTCCAGGTTTTCAGAAGCCTAATCATGGCTTTCTTGAGAGCTGGGCAAAACAGGGCGTGATGTTGCTGAACACCGTGTTGACGGTTGAGGCGGGCAAAGCGCATTCCCATGCGCGATTTGGCTGGGAGACTTTTACGGATAATGTGATTGCGGCGATTAACCAGCACTGTGAAGGGGTGATTTTTCTGCTGTGGGGTTCACATGCGCAGAAGAAAGGCAGCATTATCGATCGCCAGCGCCATCACGTGTTGCAGGCACCGCATCCCTCGCCGCTCTCCGCGCACCGTGGCTTTTTCGGCTGCAAACACTTTTCAACAACCAATGAGCTGCTGAGCGCTGCCGGTAAAAAGCCGGTGGACTGGACGCCGGTTTTACCTGACTGACGCCAGAAAGCACACGGCCGCGTCAGTGCGCGGCCGTGTAACGGGATTCAGGCGTTGAATCAGCTTTTAGCTTTGGAAACCGCAACCATCGCCGGGCGCAGCAGGCGACCATTCAGCGTATAGCCACGCTGCATTACCAGCATGACATGGTTAGGCTCAAACTCTTCAGACTCCATCATCGACATCGCCTGATGCACTTCCGGGTTAAATGGCACGCCGGTTTCGCCGACCACTTCAACACCGAATTTACGCACGGCGCCCAGCAGGCCTTTCAGGGTCAGTTCAATCCCTTCAATCATCGAAGCCAGCTGTGGGTCCTCTTTGTTCGCTACTTCCAGCGCACGTTCGAGGCTGTCGATCACCGGCAGCAGTTCGTTGGCAAACTTCTCAAGCGCAAATTTGTGCGCCTTCTCAACGTCCATCTCGGCACGACGACGAATGTTCTCAATCTCTGCCTGCGCACGCAGCTGGGCATCGCGCACACCGGTCTGTGACTGCGCTAATTCAGCTTCGAGCTGAGCAATACGCTCATCACGCGGATCCACCTCTGCCGCTGTCTCCGCTTCCTGAGGTTGCTGCTGATCCTGCTGAATTTCGTCTGAGACTTGCTCGTTTGGGGTGTTCTGTTCTTTACTACTCATGAATTTCTCCGCGTTTTGCACATTCATTTCGCTGGTTGGCTTATTATGGGGATTGGTATGACGGATTCAAGGGAACCTATCACATTGCCTTACCGTTTTGGCTTATAAGGAACACCGACCAGATGAACAAACACTTTAACTGCATTGGTATTGTGGGTCATCCGCGCCATCCCACCGCGTTAACCACGCATGAGATGCTCTGGCGCTGGCTGACAGCCAAAGGTTATCAAGTGATCGTTGAGAAGCAAATTGCGCAGGAGCTGTCGCTTCACGACGTGCAGACGGGCACGCTGGCGGAGATTGGTCAGCAGGCCGATTTAGCGGTCGTGGTGGGCGGTGATGGCAATATGCTGGGCGCAGCGCGGGTACTGGCGCGCTACGACATTAAAGTGATTGGGATTAACCGCGGTAATCTCGGCTTTCTTACCGACCTTGACCCGGACAATGCGCAGCAACAGCTGGATGAGGTGCTGCAGGGCAACTATTTCGTCGAGAGCCGCTTTCTGCTGGAAGCGCAGGTGTGCAAATCTGACTGCTCGCCGCGTATTGGCTCCGCTATCAATGAAGTGGTGCTGCATCCCGGCAAAGTCGCGCACATGATCGAATTTGAAGTCTATATCGATGAAGTGTTCGCCTTCTCCCAGCGATCGGATGGGCTGATTATTTCGACACCCACCGGCTCGACCGCCTATTCGCTCTCTGCGGGCGGCCCGATTCTGACGCCGTCACTCGAAGCGATTGTGCTGGTGCCGATGTTCCCGCATACGCTGTCAGCGCGGCCACTGGTCATCAACAGCAGCAGTACCATCCGTTTGCGCTTTTCCTCGCGCCGCAGCGATCTGGAAATCAGCTGTGACAGCCAGATTGCGCTGCCGATTCAGGAAGGCGAGGATGTACTGATTCGACGCAGCGCCAACCACCTGAACCTGATTCACCCCAAAAACTACAGCTATTTCAATACACTGAGTTCAAAACTGGGCTGGTCAAAAAAATTGTTCTGAAATGCGGCCTCCCCTCTTTACTGGATAAAAAACCAGTTTATACTGTATGAAAAACCATATGTGTTTATTCATACAGGTGAACCTATGCTGGCCCAACTGACCATCAGTAATTTCGCTATCGTTCGTGAGCTCGACATTGATTTTCAACGCGGCATGACAGCAATCACTGGTGAGACCGGTGCCGGTAAGTCAATCGCGATTGATGCGCTGGGGTTATGTCTGGGTGGTCGTGCTGATGCCGACATGGTGCGTCAGGGCGCCAGCCGGGCCGACCTCTGTGCCCGCTTCCAGCTTAAGTCCTCCCCTTCTGCTCAGCGCTGGCTGATTGATAATCATCTGGACGATGGCAACGAATGTCTGCTGCGCCGGGTTATCAGCGCTGACGGACGTTCCCGCGGCTTTATCAATGGCACGGCAGTGCCGCTCTCTCAGCTGCGCGATCTCGGCCAGTTGCTGATTCAGATTCACGGCCAGCATGCCCATCAGCTTCTGCTCAAACCAGACCACCAGAAACATCTGCTGGATGCCTATGCGGGTCACGACGATCTGCTGCAGCAAATGCGCGCCAGCTATCAGACCTGGCATCAGAGCTGCCGCACCCTGGCGCTGCATCAGCAGCAGGCGCAGGAGCGCGAATCACGCCGCGAGCTGTTGCAGTATCAGCTGAAAGAGCTGAACGACTTCGCTCCGCAGCAGGGGGAATATGAGCAGATCGACGAAGAGTATAAGCGTCTGGCCAACAGCGGACAGCTGCTGTCAACCAGCCAGCAGGCACTGCAACTGTTAGCTGACAGCGATGACAATAATCTCAACAGCCTGCTCTACAGCGCGCGTGAGATGATTTCAGAACTGACCTCGCTGGATGAGAAGCTGAACGGCGTTCACAACCTGCTGGAAGAGGCGGCGATTCAGCTAAGCGAAGCCAGCGATGAGCTGCGCCACTACTGCGACAGCCTCGATCTGGATCCAAACCGCCTGTATGAACTGGAACAGCGTATTTCGCGCCAGATCGCCTTAGCCCGTAAGCATCACGTCACCCCTGAAGGGCTGCCTGAACTGCATCAGCAACTGCTGGCAGAAGCGGAACTGCTGTCTCAGCATGAGAGCGATCAGGAGAGCCTGCAATTACTGGTGGGTGAACACTATCAGGCGGCGCTGCACAGCGCAGAGCAGCTGCATCAGCAGCGCAGCCACTATGCCGATGAGTTGCAGCTGCTGATTACTCAGAGTATGCATCTGCTCTCAATGCCGCATGGCCAGTTTAAAATCGCGCTGACCTTTAATCCGGATCAGCTGACTGCAGACGGTGCGAGCCGCGTTGATTTCCAGGTGACGACAAACCCAGGTCAGCCACTGCAGCCGCTGGGCAAAGTCGCTTCGGGCGGTGAGCTTTCACGTATCGCCCTGGCGATTCAGGTCATCACCGCGAAGAAAATGGAAACGCCGGCGATGATTTTCGATGAAGTGGATGTCGGGATCAGCGGCCCGACTGCCGCCGTAGTGGGTAAACTGTTGCGTCAGCTGGGCGAATCGACCCAGGTGATGTGCGTAACCCACCTGCCGCAGGTTGCCGGTTGTGGTCATCAGCATTTTTATGTCAGTAAAGAGACCGATGGTGCGATGACCGAGACCCATATGCAGCCGCTGGACAAGCGTGCACGTCTGCAGGAACTGGCACGACTGCTGGGTGGCAGCGAGGTCACACGCAACACCCTGGCCAACGCAAAAGAACTTTTAGCCGCATAGCAGCGCACTTTTTTAACCGGCTGGGGTCATAAGCTTGCTCTGTAGAGGTTTCCAATAGCGAAAAGGTTTATTATCATCGGCACTTATGTCGCCAAAGTAATAAAGCCTGCCGCAGGCAGAGTTCAGATTTTGATGGCAAGAAAACCGCCTGTAAAAGGCGTTTGGCCCCGGAAAAGGAATGTATAGATGCGCTGTAAAACGCTGACTGCCGCGGCAGTAGTAATGTTGATGATGACCGCCGGATGTTCCACCTTAGAGCGCGTGGTTTATCGTCCTGATATCAACCAGGGTAACTATCTGGTAGCCAACGACGTAGCCAAGATCCATACCGGCATGACCCAGCAACAGGTGGCTTACACGCTCGGTACGCCGATGATGAAAGACCCGTTTGGCAGCAACGTATGGTATTACGTTTTCCGTCAGGAGCCAGGTCATGAGCGCGTGAAGCAGCAGACGCTGACGCTGAACTTTGATGGCAACGGTGTTCTGACTAACATCGACAATAAGCAGAATCTGGCCAGGAACAGCGACTGACTGAACGTAAGACTGTTTAAACGACAGACAGCAAAAAGGCGCACTGAGCGCCTTTTTTTATGCCCGCTATCTACTGAGCCTGACAGGATGGCGACTTATTTTTTGCTTTCTGCCGCTCGCTCTGCGCGCTGACGGCGCAACTCTTTGGGATCGGCAATCAGCGGACGATAGATCTCAATACGATCGCCCTCATTAACCTCATCACCCAGCTTCACTGGCCGACTGTAGATGCCGACTTTGTTACTGCTGAGGTCAATCTCACGACGTAATTCCAGTAGCCCTGACTTGTGGATGGCCTGCTCTACCGTGCTGCCCTGCTCAACTTTCACGTAAAGCTGATACTGTTTTTCAGGTAAGGCGTAGACCACCTCAACGGAGATCTCAGGCACTGTAGACCTCTTTGGCACGCTGAGTGAAAGCCTGCACCATGCTGTTAGCAAGCTCTTTGAAGATACGACCAAAGGCCATCTCTACCAGCATGTTGGTGAATTCAAACTCCAGGCTTAATTCAACCTTGCAGGCGTCATCGCCCAGCGAGACGAACTTCCAGCCGCCGGTCAGCTTGCGGAACGGTCCATCAACCAGTTGCATATGGATGCTCTGGTTATCTGTCAGGGTATTGCGGGTGGTAAATGTCTTGCTGATGCCCGCTTTCGACACATCCACGGACGCAGTCATCTGATTATCTGACGCATCCAGCACGCGGCTTCCGGTGCAACCCGGCAGGAATTGCGGATAGGCATCCACATCATTTACAAGTTTGTACATCTGCCCGGCACTAAACGGGACCAGCGCCGAACGACTAATCTGAGCCATAATGGTTCCTGTTCATCACGAAACCGCTGAATAATAGCATTTTCAGCGATTAAACAAAAATGTCCCCGAGTGAGGGTGTGCTAGAATATCCCGTTTCCTGCCGCCCCGCTGGACTGGGGATGCGATAACCGACTAAGTGATGTAAAATACGCCGCACTATGACAAAGAAAAAAGCACACAAACCCGGTTCTGCCACTGTTGCCATGAACAAACGCGCCCGTCACGAGTACTTCATTGAAGAGGAGTACGAAGCGGGATTGTCGTTACAAGGATGGGAAGTTAAGTCACTTCGTGCTGGTAAAGCCAACATCAGCGACAGCTATATTCTGCTGCGCGATGGCGAAGCCTTTCTGTTCGGTTCAACCTTTCAACCCTTAGCCGTTGCCTCCAGTCACGTGGTCTGTGACCCGACGCGCAGCCGTAAGCTGCTACTGAAGCAACGTGAACTCGACTCACTGTATGGCCGCGTCAACCGCGAAGGCTACACCATCGTGGCGCTGTCGCTGTACTGGAAGAACGCCTGGTGCAAACTGAAGATTGGTGTTGCACGCGGTAAAAAAGAGCACGACAAGCGCGATGATATCAAAGACCGCGAATGGCAATTAGACAAAGCACGTATCATGAAGAATTCAAAGCGTTAAGTACTGGATTTTGAGTTGTTTTGTTGCTAGTATTTGAAGTTCTGGGGCTGATTCTGGACTCGACGGGATTGTGAAGCCTTAGGAGCATGCCGAGGGGCGGTTTGCCTCGTAAAAAGCCGCAAAAAAATAGTCGCAAACGACGAAAACTACGCACTAGCAGCTTAATAACCTGCTTAGAGCCTTCTCTCCCTAGCTTCCGCTCTTAAGACGGGGATCAAGAGAAGTCAAACCCAAAAGAGATCGCGTGGATGCCTTGCCTGGGGTTGAAGCGTTAAATCCAATCAGGCTAGTCTGTTAGTGGCGTGTCTGTTCGCAGCTAACCGGTGAATGTAAAAACTGACTAAGCATGTAGTGCCGACGGTGTAGTAATTTCGGACGCGGGTTCAACTCCCGCCAGCTCCACCAAAATTCTTGGTTGATGGTTACCAGAACCATCATCGAAGTCCTGAGAGCCCGCAAGGTGAAAGCCTTGCGGGCTTTTTTGTGTTTGTGATTAGCCGGGATGATTCGCCTGAATCTGGTGATAGTGGGTACACGTTTAAGTACACGCCGTAATGTCGGCCAAAAACGTGTACCAATTATGGACGGAAACCAGTCATGGCGCGGATGACTCGCCCCCTCACCAATAACGAAATCCTCAAAGCTAAGCCTCAAGAGAAAGATTTTACGCTGCATGATGGCGATGGAGTTTTTCCTGCTCGTCAAAACCTCAGGTAAAAAGCTGTGGCGTTTTCGCTACCAGCGGCCAAATAGCAGTAGCCGCACAAATCTCAGCCTAGGCTCTTACCCTGCCCTGACGCTCGCCAAATGCGTGACCAATATCTGTCTCTGCTTGCGCAAGGGATTGACCCGCAGAAGCAACAAGAGGAAGTATCAGAGCAACGGCAAATTGAGCTGGATAGTATTTTTTCACAATAAAGTGGTGGGGATCGACCTGAAAGGCTTTAGTGAAATCGGTAAAGCTGGCAGAAGGTGAGAGACTGGTTCGGCATGGGTGAGGACGAAATAGCGAAGGCCGAAAGCGAAGCAAAACCCGTTACGCCAGCGTCACCAGCGCAGGATATGACGTATGACGGTCAGGTGCAGTTACAGGCAGCTGCCAGCAATCCGATTGTCTTAATGACCAGCAACGCTATCAGCAATTCATGCCGGCAGGTTTCACAGCTTACAGATGTGCTCATTGACAACATCGAGCTCCAGACATAAGCCACCGTTGCGAAAGGTATTGCGCAGGAGATCTCCGGAAGCCTTAAAGATTCTACGTAGCATTTTAATGATGAATGATTAGCGTAGAGCGTCCAATATCCTCCCAGCCCGGAATCCGCAAAAAATTACGGGCAGGATTACTGCATGATTTACACTCCCGCCAGTCTCCGCGTATTATTCCTTGTGAAGACTTCAAAGGACGATGACACAAGGAATGTATCAAGATGACCGCCCTACAGTTTCCCTGTACTATTTTTCAAACGCAAAACAGGATGGACGACAACAGCGCTAAAGATATGTGCTGCGGCGATTTATCAGAATCACAGTTAAAAACGCATTTTCATTTGCTGGATGTTTCCACCAAAGCCAACCCTTACCACCTGACGAAAATAACCCCATTTACTCAGCCACAGTCTATGTTTTATGGCTTCCGTGGAGAAGGGGAAAAGATCACCCGGCAGCAATGTGCCAATATCTTGTTTGATGAATTCCGCGATTTATCGCGCCTGTTCTCGATTTATGGCCCCTACAAGCACCTGATCGAAAAGATGATCACTCATATGCAGTACGGTAATGGCAAACCGTTCACCAGTATGCACCTGGACGGTGCTTTGAAGGAGCATATTCTCAGAGAGAATTCGACAGAGAACAGTACGCGCTTGCGGTTAGAGAAAACATTTAATGCTTTTATTGACTGGGATAATAAAAATTACCCCATAAAAAATAAAGATGAACTACGTAAAGCAATAGCATTCGGGAAACTCCCCAAATTCAACAGGTTTCAGGATAATTATAACGGCATGGGGATTACTGTACACGATACCTGGGCAACGCATATCACCATAAAATCGCTACAGGTTGATAATGACCGTTACCGGGCGGTGGTGCATTACAATGTCCAGGATCACTTTGGCCTTGATGTTGACGATATTTCAAAATTCAAGTTCAGCCAGTTCCGCTTTTTCCGTATCTGGTTTGTGTTACAGCGATACAACCAGTTTGGTTTCAAGCCATTCATGACAAATATTGAAGCCAAAATTGAAATCACCGGGGAACGCAATGAAAGCTAACCTCAAAAAAATTCTACTTGCGCTATCGTTCTCCGTTAGCTTGCTACTGACATGTGTACTCTGGCTGTCGCTGCGAACGGTAGAAATTGTTGCCGTTCATAAAGACGGTAACTACAGCTCAGTTTTAGTAAAAAACTTCCCGATTACGGACAAGGGGAAAATCGACTGGTGGCTGAAAAACAAGGATATGCTTAAAAAAGAATATGACGTTCCCGCCCCAGATAATGATGGCTTTTTCGAAGTTATTTTCTGGGATTTCGGCGAAGGTTATAAAGAAACTGATGGCTATGACAATTTATGTTTTAGCGACATGAAGCCGCCGAGAAATTGCATAGAGAAAGATAAGGTTTTCACTGTATGGAACGACAGAGGTAAACATATATTTTTTGGCGTTCATGATGGATTCTATCGTACAAAGGAAAATGGTGAAATGATGAAGATTAAAGATGAATAAATCTGCGCCCCTCACTTAGAGACAGCAATAAATCCATCCCCCTGCAAGGAATCCGCAAAAAGTTACGGGCAGGATTACTGCATGATTTACACTACCGCCAGTCTCCGCGTATTATTCTTTGTGAAGACTTCAGCGGACCATGACACAAGGAATGTATCAAGATGACCGCCCTACAGTTTCTCTGTACTATTTTTCAAACGCAAAACCGGATGGACGACAACAGCGCTAAAGATATGTGCTGCGGCGATTTATCAGAATCACAGTTAAAAACGCATTTTCATTTGCTGGATGTTTCCACCAGAGCCAGCCCTTACCACCTGACGAAAATAACTCCATTTACTCAGCCACAGTCTATGTTTTATGGCTTCCGTGGAGAAGAGGAAAAGATCACCCGGCAGCAATGTGCCAATATCTTGTTTGATGAATTCCGCGATTTATCGCGCCTGTTCTCGATTTATGGCCCCTACAAACACCTGATCGAAAAGATGATCACTCATATGCAGTACGGTAATGGCAAACCGTTCACCAGTATGCACCTGGACGGTGCTTTGAAGGAGCATATTCTCAGAGAGAATTCGACAGAGAACAGTACGCGCTTGCGGTTAGAGAAAGCATTTAATACTTTTATAGACTGGGAAAATAAATGTTATCCAGCAAAAGAAAAAGACAAATTAAGAAAAGTCATCCTGGATAGTAAATTGCCTAAATTCGACCGATTTCAGGATAATTTTAACGGGATGGGTATTACCGTTCACGACACATGGGCAACGCATATCACCATAAAATCGCTACAGGTTGATAATGACCGTTACCGGGCGGAGGTGCATTACAATGTCCAGGATCACTTTGGCCTTGATGTTGACGATATTTCAAAATTCAAGTTCAGCCAGTTCCGCTTTTTCCGTATCTGGTTTGTGTTACAGCGATACAATCAGTTTGGTTTTAAGCCCTTTATGACCAACATGGAAGCTGCCATAGAAATTACTGGAGACCGAAAGTGAGAGTGAAAAATAAGAAAACTATTGCCTTGCTCACCTTGGCTGTCTGCGTATTGTTTGGTTACTGGCTTTGGCTATCACTGCGTCCGGTGAAGATTGTGGCAGTACATAAAGATGGAGAGTTTAGCTCAGTCTTGGTAAGAAACTTCCCCTTTACTGACAGGGGCAAAATTAGCTGGTGGCTGAAAAACAAGGACATATTGAAAGAAAAATATAATATTCCGCAACCTGAAAAAAATGGTTTTTACTCTATAGTCTTCTGGGATTTTGGAGATGGCTACAAAGAGCGAGATAAATACGATAGGCGGTGCTTTGAGGATATGCAACCACCGTTAAATTGCATTGATAAGAACAGAATTTTTTCCATATGGAATACCCAAAATAATAATATTTCATTCGGCGTTGACGATGGCGAATACACCATTAATGAAAACGGTTTAATAGAAAGAAATGAATCAAAGTAACAGTATAACTTACTACCCCATGCCCGTAATGTAGTAAAATCCCCAACAGGCTATCTCCACGGAGAGAAAAGCGGCAACGCCTTACCGCCTGCCTCAATTTCCTTTCAGTAAAATTACTCGCCTTAACTTTTAGACTTGACGCCGCTCACTCCCCGGTGTAACCGCGCACGCACGCTTTATGGGCATGGGCATGGCAAAAATGTTGAGAATCGTTGAGGTGCAAAAAGCACTTATCAAAATGTGAAGTTTGAGCATTACCGGGGAGGGGTAATTTCTATCTTGCCAATTTTTCGGACGGCGTTCGATTATGGTATGCAAAAACACGAGGCAAAACGTAGCGCCCGAATTTTTTCATACCGACCCACCACGCCATACCTCAAGCTTTACCCAACAAACGGTAAATTATGGATAGCGTTGTCCATATATGAACATGCACAGAGAGGAAGTATCTATACAATAAATATAATTATTTTTAATATTATATATGGACAGTGAACAGGCTGGACACGCAAAAGCATATTAGCTTCCCGTGTTATACTTAGCGAAGTGTAGTTAACCCCTCCCCGGTAATGTACAATTTTCCAACAAAACATTCTGGTAGTACGTTTGGTAGTCAGAACCTGAAAAGCTAAATAGCTTTACTTTTATAATCAGTCCACTACAAGACAGGTTCAACTCCCGCCAGCCACTAAATTCCTGGTTGATGGTTACCAGAACCATCATCGAAGTCCTGAGAGCCTGCAAGGTGAAAGCCTTGCGGGCTTTTTTGTACCCCCAATCCGAGAATTTCAGGCACCTGGTCAACTTTTTCGACAAACGTCATTAGTGCATCATCCCGGAAATCAAAATGTACCTGATTGCTTTCGGGCCATCAAACCTCTTCCGACGCACCATCTCAGCGCACTGATTTTTTGCAGCCCATAACATTTACTCCCCCCGCCATTCCATTACCATTTGAATTTAATGTCTTTTTTAAACTGGCACACATCCTGCTTATGGCTTCACGTATACATCTGCGTGTCAGGATGAAGGTTTCGGGGATGGAGCATTAGCAGGTAATGCGACAAAAAAGTGGTTAAGCAGAGCAAAGCGTAATTTAGGAGACAGACAATGGCCTCGATGAGCGAACCGGTGGTAATAGCGAAACACAGCAAGTGGGTACAGCTTCTGCTTGGATTACTTTGCATGGCGTCAATTTCCAGTCCGCAGTATGTCTGGACGCTGTTAACCAAACCTATGATTGCTAAACTCGGCGTCGGGCTGGCGGAACTGCAGGTAACGTTCTCGCTGCTGATTATTCTGCAGACATTTTTCTCACCCTTCCAGGGTCGACTGGTAGAGCGTTTTGGTCCACGTCTGCTGATCTCTATCGGTACACTAATGGCAGGTTTTAGCTGGGTAATCGCCGCCCGGGTCAATAGCCTGACTTCACTGTATCTGGTCTATGGCTGCCTTGGCGGACTGGGTACGGGTATTGTTTATATCGGCGTGGTGGGACTGGTAATGAAGTGGTTTCCACAGCAGCGCGGTTTTGCCGCCGGAACCGTGGCGGCGGGCTACGGCATGGGGGCAATTTTTACCACCTTCCCGATTTCCATTTCTCTAAACAGCTACGGGCTGGAACAGACAATGACCATATTTGGCCTGCTCTTTGCCGCCGTGGGTCTTCTCGCCAGTCAAAGCCTGAGACTGCCTGAAACCAGCATGACGATGTCGGTCAGCAAAATACCGTCGCCTGTGCCGGACCAGCGCCAGTTCAGGTCCGGGGAAATGCTGCGCCAGCCACTGTTCTGGCTGATGTTCATCATGATGACCATGATGTCGACATCGGGACTGATGGTAACCTCGCAGATGGCGATTTTTGCCGAAGACTTCGGCATCAGCAAGGCGGTAATTTTCGGTATGGCCGCGCTGCCCCTGGCGCTGACTATCGACCGTTTCACTAACGGTTTAACACGCCCACTGTTTGGTTTTATTTCTGACCGCTACGGCCGCGAAAATACTATGTTTGTTGCCTTCGCGCTGGAAGGTGTTGCGATGACGCTGTGGCTTGCCTGCCGCGAAGATCCGTTGCTATTCGTACTGCTTTCAGGCGTAGTGTTCTTTGGCTGGGGTGAAATCTTCTCGCTGTTCCCATCCACACTGACCGACACCTTTGGCAGTGAAAATGCTTCAGCGAACTATGGTTGGTTGTATATTTCACAGGGTATCGGCGCAATCTTTGGCGGTCCGCTGGCGGCACTGATGTATCAGCACACCCATAACTGGCACCTGGTCTTTGGCTGCGCTATTACCTTCGACTTTATCACCGCCGGTCTGGCGTTATGGGTGCTCAAGCCCTGGCGTACGCGATTCTTGCACGCGCAAAATAATCTTTCACACTGATTATCGGGTTGTGAACAAAGCTCGTAAAACAGCTTCCCCACTTCGTGCAGTGCCAGTGAAAATATCCCGTCAGTCAGACTGCGGACACAGAAAACAGCCGGGACCTCAACCGTCCCGGCCAGAACATTACGCCAGAAACGATAATCAACCGCAGCGAAATATCTGCTGCCATGTTCGTTATAGCTATCGTCGCCACGGTTGAGATTGTTATCGGTCAGATTCAAAACCCCCTCGCGGATCTTTACCGTTTTATTCACCTTATACGACCCGCCTGTATTCCGGATGGAGTATCCGCCCTGCGCATCGGAGCCGTATAAGGACGACATTAGCCCGCGCACCACTTCGATACGTTTGGTCGATTCCGCGGAGATCCAGCTCAGATCGGAATCGTGATGGCGAAGGTCGTTTTTTGTTCACCACGGCACACTAAGCGCCATATTAAGACACTCCCTCGCTGGGCATGCACCAAAAAAGGGCTTTGACGTTGCAACATTACGGCTTTGCACCGTTTCGCTTCTTCAGATGCTGGCACACTTTATGCTTGGGTAGATTGACAGCCTTTAACGTCTGCGAGGTGACGATGCTGAATATCAATCTCTCCGCTTCACCCTTTTTTGATGAGATGCTTCTGGCTGAAGGTGAGCACCGTGACCACTACGCCGCCTACTGGCAATGGCTGCAACAGGCTGATCACCTGGCTATACAGCGCAAGCGGGAAGAAGCCGCCCTTCTGTTTCACCGGGTAGGTATTACCTTCAATGTCTACGATGACGATAATGGTGCTGAACGGTTGATCCCGTTCGACAGCGTGCCACGTATTATCCCGGCCGCCGAATGGGCCATGCTCGATGCCGGCATCCGCCAGCGTGTGCAGGCACTCAATGCCTTCCTCTACGATATCTACCATGAACAACATATTCTGAAGGCGGGAATCATTCCGGCAGAACAGGTTCTGGCTAACGAACAATATCAACCCTGTATGCAAGGTGTTGATCTTCACCGTGATATCTATGCGCATATTGTTGGCGTAGATATGGTGCGCAATAGTGATGGCGAATATTACGTCCTGGAAGATAACCTGCGTACCCCCTCCGGCGTCTCTTATATGCTGGAGAACCGTAAAATGATGATGCGGCTCTATCCGGAACTCTTTGCGCAGCAACGCATTGCTCCCGTAGAACGCTATCCGTCGCATCTTTTACAAACGCTTCGCGAAAGCTCGCCCATTAACGATCCCACCGTGGTGGTATTGACCCCAGGCCGCTTTAACAGCGCTTACTTCGAACACAGCTTCCTGGCCCAGCAGATGGGCGTTGAACTGGTTGAAAGCGCCGATCTGTTCGTGAAGGATGGCATGCTTTTCATGCGCACGACTGCCGGGCCATGCAGAATACATGTGATCTATCGTCGGGTTGATGACGCTTTCCTCGATCCGCTGGCATTCCGCCCGGACTCCATGCTCGGGGTACCGGGACTGCTGTCGGTTTACCGGGCTGGCAATGTCGTCCTGGCCAATGCCATTGGCACTGGCGTGGCTGATGACAAATCTATCTACCCCTACGTACCGGATATGGTGCGCTTTTATCTGCAGGAAGAACCGATCCTCAATAACGTGCCAACCTGGCAGTGCAGACATAAAAATGAGCTGTCGTATGTGCTGGCCAACCTCGAAAAAATGGTCGTGAAAGAGGTTCACGGTGCTGGCGGTTACGGCATGTTGATTGGACCCGCCGCGAACAAAGCTGAGCTCGCCCACTTCCGTGACCTGTTGCTGGCTCGTCCGCAGAATTATATCGCGCAAAACACGCTGGCGTTGTCCACCTGTCCCACTTTTGTCAACGACGGCCTGGCACCACGTCATATCGATCTCCGACCCTTTGCGCTGAGTGGTGCGGAGATTCGACTGGTGCCCGGCGGCCTTACCCGCGTAGCGTTGACGGAAGGTTCGCTGGTCGTCAATTCGTCACAGGGCGGCGGAACCAAGGACACGTGGGTACTGGAGGATGATATATGCTGAGCCGGACAGCCAGTGAACTCTATTGGATGGCCCGCTATCTGGAGCGGGCAGAAAATATCGCCAGGGTACTGGACGTCACCAACAAGCTGTCGATGATGCCAATCCGCAACGGGGGTAATCATGATCTGCTGGTACCGCTCAACCTGACCAACACCAGCGAGCTGTATGCTGAGACTTACCCGACACTGACGATGCCCAATCTGGTCACGTTTTTCGCCCTTGAGAGCCGGAATTACAGCAGCATTTTTAGTTGCCTGCAGATGGGCTGGAACAACGCGCATGCGGTACGTGGCAGCCTGTCATCCGAAGTCTGGGAATGTATCAACGCCACCTGGATCGCGATGAAATCGATACGCCGTCAGGGCATAGGCTCAGACGGTGCCGATGCCTTCTTTGACTGGGTGAAAGAGCGATCTCATCTGTTCCGTGGTGCCATGTTCGGTACCCTGCTCCGCAGCGACGCGATGCACTTTATTCGTCTCGGGACGCTGCTGGAACGGGCTGATGGCACCGCCCGTCTGCTGGAGGTGAAAAACAGACTGATGGATATTGATGACGATCCGGTGCGCGAATATTACCGCATGGACACACTGCTGCAGGCGGTAAGCGCGCGCGAAGCCTACCATAGTATTTATAAGCAGCCGCTGAGCCGGGAGACCATCGCCGAACTGATGATCCTGCGCAACGAGCTGCCGCGTTCGTTGCTGGCGTGTATCAACGATATGGTTCAGCAACTGGAGCTGATAGGGGGCCGTGCAAACCAGCCACGCCGCCTGGCGCACATCCTGCACGCCGAGCTGCGCTTCAGTTCCATGAAAGACCTCAGCAGAATCGGGCTGAACAACTGGCTGGATGCCTTTCTCGCCCAGTTAAACGAGATCGCCGAAAGTATTCATCACACTTATCTGGAGGCGCAATGAAACTTAGCATTGAGCACAACACGCATTATCGCTACGACCAGGCGGTGCAACGGAGTATCCAGTACCTGCGGCTGACGCCTCAGGAATCGCCTCATCAACGCATACTATCCTGGGAACTGACCTTACCGGATAAGGCGGTTTGCACCACTGATGCCTTCGGCAACATCATGCATGTGCTGACACTCGATGAACCGCATGAGTCCATCACCATTCAGGCACATGGCGTGGTGGAGATTGAACACGGCATTGAAGATCAGGCGCAGGGGCATTTGTCGCCGCTCGTTTTTCTGCGCCACAGCCCGCTGACCCAGCCCGATGCGGCGATTCAGGCTTTTGCCCTGCGCTATTATCAACCCAAGGCGATTCTGACCACCCTGGAAAATCTGATGGGAGACCTGCTGCTCAGGATGCCTTACACCCCTGGTTCTACCCTTGTGACCGACAGTGCCGCTGAGGCTTTCGCCGCCGGTAGCGGAGTGTGCCAGGATCATACGCATGTCTTTCTGAGCTGCTGTCGTAGCCTGAATATACCGGCACGCTACGTCAGCGGTTACCTGCACAGCAAAGATTCTGCACATGTCGCGACCCATGCCTGGGCCGAAGTCTGGGTGGACGACCGCTGGCACTGCTTTGACATTACCAACAATACCCGTATACCTGATCAACATCTTAAGCTTGCTGTGGGTATTGATTACCTGGATGCCTGTCCGGTGCGCGGTTTACGCATTGGCGGTGGATACGAAGATATGTGCGCGATTGCCGCCGTACAAATGATGTAAATTGACCTGTAGCGACTTGCTGATGGTAAAAACTTCATGCACGCTGATGGCGTGCACATTTTTTTAAGGGGAGTGTGGTATGACCTATTGTGTGGCCATGCGCCTGTCATCCGGGCTGGTCTTTGCATCCGATTCACGTACCAATGCAGGGGTGGATCACATTTCCACCTTCCGTAAACTGCATGTGTTTCATCAGGACGGCGATCGTACGCTGGTGCTTCAGACTGCCGGTAATCTGGCGACCACTCAAAGCATTATCAGTCTGCTGCGACACCGCAGCAGGAATGCCGATTGTCCCAATCTGCTGAATGCCTCCAGCCTTTACGAGGCCGCTTCACTGGTAGGGGAGACGGTTCGTGAGGTGATCCAGCGTGACAGTGAGGCACAACAGAATGGCAGTACGACAGACTTCAGTTGCAACCTGCTGCTCGGCGGTCAAATCAACGGGGATGATATTGGTCTGTTTCATATTTACCCACAGGGTAATTTCATCGAAGCAACGCGCGATACGCCCTATTTCCAGATTGGTGAAAGCAAGTACGGCAAACCGATTATTGACCGGGTGCTGCACTACGACATGTCTCTGGAGCAAGCGATGCAATGCGCGCTGATTTCACTGGATTCGACCCTGCGCAGCAATCTGTCTGTTGGCCTGCCGCTCGACGTCATGATCTACCCTTGTGATAGCTTCAGCGATGCCCGGCAATACCGCATTACCGAAGACCATCCCTACTTCACGACTATCCGTAAAGGCTGGGGAGAAGGCTTAGTCAGCACCTTCAAACAGCTACCACCGCTGGTTCTGTAGTCAGACTCGTGTGCCCTGTTCCCCTTTACAGCCCCAACCCAAACACGAAATAATACCCCTCTACGCCGGGCCACAACGCCCTGCCAACGCTTAAACCCAAACTCAACTCTGCGGACACCCTATGAATAACGAAATCTCTCTCAAATACTATGATGTCGCAGATGAGTATGCGACGGAGTCCGCTAAGCCAGTGAGCGAAGCTGAACGTACCCCGCTGGCGCATTACTTCCAGCTGCTGATCACCCGTCTGATGAACAACGAAGAGATCAGTGAAGAGTCGCAGCAGGATATGGCGCGTGAAGCGGGTATCGATGAGCAGCGTATTGATGAAATTGCCGAGTTCCTGAACCGCTGGGGCAACGAGTAACAGACACTCACCGGCAGACGAGCTTTACGCAGTTTGCCGGTTAATCTGCCTGACTCAGTACCGCATTCGCCCGCCGGTATTCTCATAAAAACGCACAATGCTGACAGCCACGTGTCTCACGTGGCTGATGTCCGTTCCCAGCTCTGCTACCGACCCATCTTCGTCTTTATCTGCCGCTACACACGCCATCGCTCTCGCCTTAACCAGCCACAAAGTCCCCTTCCGCCCCACATCCTCTGGCGCACCTGAAAATTATCATCCAGACTTATATAGTCTGCGCAGGCATTGTGTTTTACACTGCGCGCTGTAAAAAACTGAGTAGATTAAGCAGGCAAAAATGGCGATGAACGGAACGATCACAACCTGGTTTGAAGATAAAGGTTTTGGCTTTATCAAAGATGAAAACGGTGATAACCGCTATTTTCATGTGATTAAGGTCGCCAATCCTGATCTGATCAAGAAAGATGCGGCGGTGACGTTTGAACCCACCACCAACAACAAGGGCTTATCCGCCTATGCGGTGAAGGTCGCGCCGACAAGCAAATACATCTATATCGCAGGCGAGCGGCTCAAGATCACCTCGATTAAGTCTTATCTGGTCTACAACGAAGAAGTGCCGGTCGATGCCGGTGTCGATAAAGAGAACGCGGTGTTGTCAGTGGGTCTGTTGCTGAATAATATCCGGCCGAAAACTGACCCGAACGCCAATGAGATGCGCTCGCTGAAAAAGCTGGCGGTCACCACCTTCCAGGGTACGACACTGATCTTCTCTGAAGATGAGATCGACATTGAAAGTACGGTTAAAGTGCTTAAAGGCCTGAAGTAATCCCGAAGGCAGGCCGAAATTCTGTTGGCAGGATTTCGGCCTTCAGGCGCCTGCCAGCATGCACTTCAGGCACATTTCTCTGACACGAAATCCCCGCCCACAGGGCTGATACATGACAAAGCGTTCCTCTGGCGGATAAAACCGTCCTGCTCTCCCCTCTAATCCATTGTTTATGATAAAACAAAGGTCAAAAGCGCAGCTCATCAAGGTTCATCCCCACAAAGCGACTTTCCAGGGTAGAATTAGAAACTTTGTTCAGTCATTGCCAATGTTTTCCATCATCGCAAAGTGATACGAAAAGCGGGTGAAATAAGGTATAAAGCCGCATGAAAATCCCAAACAGAATCCAGCCCCTGGTCGATGACGGCCTGATTGACGATGTCCTGCAGCGGCTGAAAAGCGGCAAAGAAGCAGACGTCTATACCGTGCTATGCGGCGGCAAGGTGCAGTGCGCCAAAGTCTATAAAGAAGCGACCCAGCGTAGCTTCAAGCAGGCCGTGCAGTATCAGGAAGGTCGTAAAACCCGTAACAGCCGTAACGCCCGCGCCATGCAGAAAGGCACAAAGTTCGGCCGTAAGCAGCAGGAAGAGTCCTGGCAGACCGCCGAAGTAGATGCCCTGTTCCGCCTGGCGAACGCCGGTGTTCGCGTGCCACAGCCTTATCTCTGCATCGACGGTGTGTTATTGATGGAGCTGGTGACCGATGCCAATGGCTCGGTCGCGCCACGTCTCAGCGATGTCTCTCTGTCTGAAGAGCAGGCGGTCACGGATTTCCACACCATGATCCGCAACATCGTTCGTATGCTCTGTGCCGGTATCGTTCACGGTGACTTATCCGAGTTCAACGTGCTGCTGGATGAACAGGGCCCGGTGATTATCGACCTGCCTCAGGCGGTCGATGCGGCGGCCAATAACCATGCCGAGTCGATGTTTGAACGTGACGTGGACAACATCACCTCTTACTACGGTCAGTTCGCTCCGCAGCTGTTGAAGACGCGCTATGCCAAAGAGATCTGGCTGCTCTATGAAGATGGCAAACTGACACCGGAAACGCCGCTTACCGGGAAGTTTGTGGAAGAGGAGCGCGTGGTCGATATGGATTCTCTGATGGATGAGATCATCACCGCAGAAGATGAATACTACGAGCGCCAGCGCGCCAGCCGTGAGCGCGACGAAGAGTAACTGCATCAATAAAAAAAGGCAGCGAGTCGCCTCGCTGCCTCTCCCTTACCGCTCTATCACAACGCCTTCACCGCACAATGACCGTCAGCGCAATCAGAGTTAAGCCGATGATCATCACGCCGACAAAGACCGTATCGAGCCTGCCTTTTTTCATCTTCTCCTCCCTAGAACCACTGACCAAAGCGACGGATGTAGAAACGCTTCATGCCCTGTGCCACCAGGCAGTAGCTGAACAGCGTCAGCACCAGCCACGGGAAATATTGCCATGGCAGTGGCACCAGACCTACCATCGCACCCAGCGGGGAGAACGGGATCAGGATGCCCAGCGCCATCACCGCCAGCGTAGTCAGCATCACCGGTAAGGTGGCGCGACTCTGAATAAACGGAATCTTCCAGGTACGCAGCATATGCACCACCAGTGTCTGTGACAGCAGCCCCTCGATAAACCAGCCGGACTGGAACAGCGACTGCACGCCTGCATGGTTAGCGCCGAAAACAAACCACATCAGCGCAAAGGTGGTGACGTCAAAAATTGACGAGGTCGGGCCCATCCACAGCATGAAGCGTTTGATGTTGCCGGCATCCCATTTACGCGGCTTATTCAGAAACTCACGGTCAACCTTGTCCCACGGCAGCGCCAGCTGGGAAACGTCATACATCAGGTTCTGAATCAGCAGATGAATCGACAGCATCGGCAGAAACGGAATAAAGGCACTGGCCACCAGCAGCGAGAAAACGTTGCCGAAGTTGGAGCTGGCGGTCATGTTGAGATACTTGATGATGTTGCCAAAGGTCTCGCGCCCTTTGAGTACACCCTCATTCAGCACCTGTAAATCCTTTTCCAGCAGGATGATGTCCGATGAGGCTTTCGCCACATCCGCCGCGCTGTCCACGGAAATCCCGGTGTCAGCCACCCGCAGCGCAGGCGCGTCATTAATGCCATCGCCCAGGAACCCGACGGTGTGACCGTTCTGCTGCATCAGCCGCACCAGACGGGATTTTTGCAGCGGCGTCAGCTGAGCAAACAGGGTGCAGCGTTCTGCTTCCTGCGCCAGCTCATCATCGTTCATCGCCTCAATCTGATCGCCGGTCAGCATCGCCGGATCGGTCAGCCCGACATCGGCACAGACCCGCAGCGTCACCAGCGGATTGTCACCGGTCAGCACTTTCACCGTCACGCCGCTGTCACGCAGGGCTTTAATCGCTTTGCCCGCGCTGGCTTTAGGCGGATCGCGGAAGGTCAGCATTCCCTGAATAATCAGATCGCGCTCATCACTGTCGCTGAGCGGCGCGTGAAGCTCGCCATCACGGGTTGCCACCAGCAGCACGCGATAACCCTGCTGATGATAGTGTTCGGTCTGCGCCAGCAGCGCCGCACGCTGTGCCGCATCCAGTGCGACCACCGTGTCGCCCTGCCGCACGGCAATGCTGACGGCCAGCATCTCTTCCACTGCGCCTTTGCAGATCAGTCGTGAACGATGCTGAGTCAGATCCTCCACCAGCACCGACACCCGACGGCGGGTAAAATCAAACGGCAGCTCATCGATCAGCTGGAACTGGCTGCGCTGAGACGGTGAAATGACCTTGTCGCCCGCGCAGAGTAAGGCGCGATCCATCAGGTTTTTCGCGCCACTCTGGCTGCCGCTGTTGAGCCATGCCAGCAGCAGCACCTGTGCATCTTCGTTGCCCCGCGCGTCCAGATGATGCGCCAGCAGGATGGTGTCCTGGGTCAGCGTGCCGGTTTTGTCGGTGCAGAGCACATCCATCGCGCCGAGGTTCTGAATGGCGTTGAGCTTTTTGACGATCACTTTGCGACGTGACATCGCCATCGCGCCCTTAGCCAGGTTAGCGCTGACAATCATCGGCAGCATTTCCGGGGTCAGTCCGACCGCAACGGCCAGTGCAAACAACGTGGCATCCATCCAGTCGCCTTTGGTGAAGCCGTTAATTAGCAGTACCACCGGGACCATCACCAGCATAAAGCGAATCAGCAGCTTGCTGACGCTGTTCACCCCGCGATCAAAGGCGGTCTGCGGACGGCTTCCGGTCAGCGATGAGGCCAGGGAGCCGAACCAGGTTTCGCCGCCCGTCGCTACCACGACTGCGCTGGCTGTGCCGCTGGCCACGCTGGTGCCCATCAGGCAGATATTCGGTGATGCCAGCCGCTCCTGGGCGGTCTGACCTTCGGCATCGATGCCCGCATCGCTGCTCTGTTTCTCAACCGGCAGCGACTCGCCGGTCAGTACTGCTTCACTGATAAACAGATTACGTGAACTCAGCAGACGGACATCGGCAGGCACCTGATCGCCGGTGCTGAGCAGAATGATATCGCCCGGCACCAGTTCACTCATATCCACATCCTGACGCTGCGCGGTTTCGCTGCCCGGCTCACGCCGCAGCACGGTGACCTGGCTGCGCACCAGTGACTTCAGTGCCTGCGCCGCACGGTTGGTGCGAAACTCCTGCCAGAAGCGCAGCAGCCCGCTCAGCATCACCATGGTGAAGATGATGATGACGCCGGAGAGATCGGTCTCCTGACCGGCGCGCAGCGGCAGAATATAGTCGGTAAACAGGCTCACCAGCGCCAGGACCAGTAATACGTAGATAAACGGATTATTAAACGCCATCAGCAGCTGAATCAGCGCGGGAGGCGCTTTCTCATGCGCCACTTCATTACGGCCATACAAAGCCAGTCGTTTCGCCGCTTCAGCCTGAGTCAGACCCTGACGCTGACTGCGCAGGTTCGCCAGCGTCATATCAATGTGCTGGTCTGCCTGCTGCGCCACGGCAAACATTTTTTTACTTTTTTTATCATTACGGTTGCCGGATGAAGTGATCGCAACCTGTTCCAGTTTCATGTCGCTCATTTCGACATCTCCCTGATTTAAAGCAATAGTTGTCCTGCACGGGAAATAACGTGCATGGATAAAACCTGGCGTGGCCGGGTTATTTAATGGGGTGACTTTCAGAAACAGTCAGGTTATTCCGTCTGCACGCTAAATAATGACGCGCGCAGGGTTACCTGACGCCGGTTATACGCGGCGTTTTAAAAGTCTGATATCAGCGATTGGGCGCAGCCTGGGCTACGCCAGACGGGGCGGAGGAAAAAGAGCGAATATAAACAGCAGCATAACGCGCACTCCTGGTGATGACAGGATGAAAAATAAGGAGCGCGATCGTTAATTAAAGCGGGGATCGCTGCTCGCCGGTTGGCAAGCAGCAGAGGAAATTCAGCTTGCCAGAATAAAGGTTAATCTCGGGTGACTGTCCAACTGAATTCTCCTGAAGTTATCTGCCGCCATTATAAAGAGAGGCCGGCTTCGGTAAAGCAATAACGTATTGAATAACAGTTTCGTTGAGGATTTGTTTCTGCTCAGCTTGCCGCTTCGGTAACAGCGTGGCGATCTTCTTATAACCTCCAGGTAATGCTTATAACCTTTTGGCATATGATTAGCCCATATTCGACTATTCTTCGCATCGGCCCTTTCGTAAACTCGCGTAACTTTTCAGAGGCAAGGAAATTTCATGAAAACTATAATTCCATCATTGCTGGCGCTGACGCTGGCTGCCGCCTTCACAGCCCAGGCCGCAACACCAAAAGATACGCTGGTGATTGCACAATCCACTGACGACGCCGACAGCTTCGACCCGGCCAAAGGGTTTGAACTGACCAGCGTTCAGGCTTTTACGAACATCTATCAGCGCCTGGTACAGTCTGACCCGCAGAATCCGGTGGATCTGAAACCCACGCTGGCCACCTCGTGGCAGCCCGGCAGCGACAACCGCAGCCTGACGTTTGAACTGCGCAAAGATGCAAAATTCTCTACCGGCAACCCGCTGCGTCCGGAAGATGTGATCTTCTCGCTGGGCCGCGTGGTCAAACTGAACCTCGATCCCTCTTTCATCCTGACGCAGCTTGGCTGGACCAAAGATAACGTCGATGGCTTCCTGAAGAAAGTCGACGACAATCATGTGCAGATCAGCTGGACCGCCAACGTCAGCCCGACCTACGTCCTGAGCCTGCTCTCTGCCCCGGTTTCTTCCATCATTGATGAAAAAACCGCGATGGCGAACCAGAAGAACGGTGATTTCGGTAACGCCTGGCTGGCCACCCACTCGGCGGGCAGCGGCCCGTATCAGATTCGCAAAGTGGTGATGCATCAGGTGGTACTGCTCAGTGCTAACCCGACCTCACCAGCGGGCGCGCCAAAAATGAAGAACATCCTGATTAAGAACGTGCCGGAGCCGGCTGCGCGTCGTCTGCTGCTGGAACAGGGTGATGCCGATATCGCCCGTAACCTGGGTGCCGATCAGATTGCTGCGCTGAACGGCAAACCGGGCGTGAAGACGGAAGCGATTCCCATGGCGTCGCTCTACTACATCCAGTTCAACATCGGCGCGAACGAGACGATGAAGAACCCGGCCTTCTGGGAAGCGGCACGCTACCTGTGGGATTACAAAGGCATCGCTAACGAGCTGCTGAAAGGCCAGTTCGACGTGCATCAGAGCTTCCTGCCTAAGGGCTTCCTGGGCGCGATCAACGACACGCCATACAGCTACGATCCGGAAAAAGCCAAAGCGATTCTGAAGAAAGCAGGCCTGAACAACGTCACCTTCAAGCTCTCCACCAGCAACCAGCCGCCTTATCTGGATATCGCACAGGCGCTGCAGGGCAGCTTCGCCAAAGCGGGCGTGAAAGTGGAAGTGGTGCCGGGTCTGAGCTCCGAAGTGTCGACCAACGTGAAAGCGCATAAATATGAAGCGACGCTGAACGCCTGGGGCTCCGACTATTTCGATCCCAACACCAATGCCGCCTCGTTTGCTTACAATCCGGAAGATGGCAGCAAAACCATCGCCTTCCGTTCAGACTGGCACATTCCTGAGCTGAACAAGCAGGTGATTGCGGCGACCGCCGAGAGCGATCCGAAGAAACGCGTGGCATTGTATGAAGCGATGCAGCGTGACGTGATGAAAAACTCACCGTATGTGATTGGGATGCAGGCGAAGAACCTGATCGCCCTGCGCGACAACCTGAAAGGCTATGTGCAGGGCATTAACCCTGACATGGTGTATTACTCGCAGGTCACTAAGTAATGGCACAGTCTGTTCCTTCAGCCGGGTTCGCCCGGCTTTTTTGGCAGCGTGGCGGGCGCCTGATCGGTAGCGTACTGTCGCTGCTGGTCACGCTGCTTGGCCTGCTTGCCTTCACCTTTATGCTGTCGCATCTCTCGCCGATCGATCCGGTGCAGCAGATCGCCGGCGATCACGCCAGTGAAGCGACCTATGAGCAGGTGCGTCATGACCTGGGTCTCGACCAGCCGGTGCTGATGCAGTTCTGGCGCTACGTCGAACATCTGGCGCAGGGCGATCTGGGTGTCTCCCGTCTCACCAATCAGTCGGTGAGCAGTGACCTGATGACTACTTTCCCCGCCACCATCGAGCTGGCGACCTGCGCGATGATCTTCGCGGTGGTGTTCGGTGTGACGCTGGCGCTGCTGGCTGCCTGGAAACCGGGCAGCTGGATCGATAATCTCGCTCGCTTTGTCTCGCTACTGGGCTACTCGGTGCCGGTGTTCTGGCTCGGCCTGCTTGGCCTGCTGCTCTTCTATGCGGTGCTGCACTGGTCCGCCGGACCGGGACGGCTGGATGATATCTGGGTTTATACCCTGGAGCCGAAGACCGGCTTTGTGCTGATCGACAGCTGGCTGTCGGGTGAACCGGAGATGTTCCGCAATGCGATTGCGCACCTCTGGCTGCCGGTGGTGATCCTCGGCCTGCTGGCGATGGCGGGCATTACCCGTCTGCTGCGTGCTGCGCTGCTGGAAGAGAGCAGCAAAGAGTATGTGGTGCTGGCGCGTGCTAAAGGCGCGGGCCGGGTGCGCATCCTGCTGCGCCATATCTTCCCCAACGTGCTGGGCACGCTGGTCACGGTGATCGCCCTCTCCTACGCCACGCTGCTGGAAGGCTCGGTGCTGACCGAAACCGTCTTCGCCTGGCCAGGTGTGGGTCGCTATATGACCAATGCGCTGTTCTCCGGCGATGTGCCGGCGATTCTGGGCTCAACCCTGTTAATCGGCAGCTGCTTTATCCTGATTAATACCCTGGCGGATGTTTTAACCTGGTTAACCGATCCGAGAACCCGATGACGCAACAACTCTCTGAACTCGAAACGCTGCGACCACGCCGTCGCCGTCAACGCGTGACCTCGTTAACCGTTGGGCTGACGCTGGTGGCGATTCTTATCCTGATGGCACTGCTGGCACCGCTGATTGCGCCGTTTGATCCGAACGTGCAGACCATGTCGAGCCGTCTGCTGGCGCCGTCGGCACAGCACTGGTTCGGTACCGACGGCTTTGGCCGCGATCTGCTGTCGCGCGTGATTTACGGCGCGCGTCCGACCCTGCTGCTGGTGTCGCTGATTCTGGTGCTGACCATTCCGGCCGGACTGCTGATCGGCATCACCGCCGGTTACGTGGGTGGCTGGACCGAACGCCTGCTGATGCGCATTACTGATATCTTTCTGTCACTGCCCAACCTGGTAATCGCGCTGGCGCTGGTGGCGATTCTCGGCCCTGGCCTGATGAACGGCGCGCTGGCACTGGCACTGACCAGCTGGCCGCCGTTTGCCCGTCAGGCACGCGCTGAAACCCTGGCACTGCGCCGCAGCGACTACCTTGCCGCCGCGCGGATGCAGGGGATTACGGGCTTTCGCCTGATGTTCGGTCATATCCTGCCGCTCTGCATGCCGACGGCGGTTGTCCGCGCCGCACTTAGCCTGGGCGGGATTATCCTGGCCGCGGCCGGACTCGGTTTCCTCGGTATGGGCGTTCAGCCGCCGACAGCGGAATGGGGTTCGATGGTGGCCGAAGGCAGTAAAGTCATTTTTGATCAGTGGTGGGTTGCTGCTGCACCGGGCGCGGCGATTCTGTTTGCCAGCCTGGCCTTTAACCTGACAGGCGATGGCCTGCGCGACCGACTGGATACCCGTCATGCAAAATAATCTGCTCTATGCCGAGGGGCTGACCATTCGCAGCGACGATGCGCTGCTGGTCGATAACATCAGTTTTTCCGTAGGCCGCGAGCGTGTGGCGCTGGTCGGTGAGTCCGGTTCCGGCAAGTCACTGACCGCCCGCAGCCTGATGGGCTTACTGTCACCTGCGCTGCATCTGCAGGCCAGCCAGCTTCAGGTGGCCGGTGAAAATGCGCTGACGCTGAGCGAGCGTCACTGGAACCAGCTGCGCGGTAACCGCGTGGCGATGGTGATGCAGGACCCGAAGTATGCCCTGAATCCGACGCGCACCATTGGCTGGCAGGTGGAAGAGCCGCTGATCCTGCATCGCCGCCTGAGCCGTGCCGAGCGTAAAGAGAAAGTGTGTGAAATGCTGGATGCGGTCGGCCTGCCCGATCCGCGTCGTCTGATGCAGCAGTATCCGCATCAGCTCTCTGGCGGCATGGGCCAGCGCGTGATGCTGGCGATCGCCCTGATTACCGATCCGGACTTCCTGATCGCCGATGAACCGACCTCCGCGCTGGATCATGCCATGCGCGATCAGGTGCTGGCGCTGATCCGCGGTCTGGTGGAGGCGCGCAACATGGGCCTGCTGCTGATCAGCCATGACTTGCAGCAGGTTTCAGAACATTGCGAGCGGGTGATGGTGATGTATAAAGGCCGGTTGCTGGATACGCTGCCCGCCGCCGATCTGCCGCACGCTACCCATCCCTACACCCGCACGCTGTGGGCCTGCCGTCCGGGCAAAGCGACCCACGGACAGACATTACCGGTGCTGGATCGCGCTGCGCTGGAGGCGAATGATGATTAAGCTGCAGGATCTAAGCGTTGCCCACAAACAGGGTTACGAGCTGCGCACCGTGGTGCATGAGGTTAACCTGGAGGTTAATGCTGGCGAGTGTTTTGGTCTGGTGGGTCCGTCAGGCTGCGGCAAGTCGTCGCTGCTGTGGGTGCTGGCGGGTCTGAACCCACACTGGCAGGGTCAGATGCAGCTTGCCGGTCACGAGGTTCAGCCGGGTAAAGCCTTCACCGGCGCGCTGCGTCAGGAAGTACAGATGGTGTTTCAGGATCCCTATGCCTCGCTGCATCCGCGTCACCGGCTGCGTCGCACGCTGGCGGAGCCGCTGAAGCTGCTGAAACGCGACAATATCAACGATCGTATCGATCAGGGCTTCCGTCATGTCGGACTCGATCCCGCTCTGGCGGATCGCTATCCGCATCAGCTCTCCGGCGGTCAGCGTCAGCGTGTTGCCATCGTGCGCGCCCTGCTGCTGCAACCGAAGATCCTGCTGCTGGATGAGCCGACGTCGGCGCTGGATATGTCAGTGCAGGCGGAGATCCTCAATCTGCTCAACGATCTGAAACAGCAGGATGGCCTGACCATGGTGCTGGTGAGCCACGATCCCGATGTGATCGATCACATGTGCGATCGCGCCGTGCACATGTCGCAGGGTCGCATCATCGAACAGATCTCTGCCTGAAATCAGGCCGGACGGCGTTCGCCTGCCGTCCGGCGCTGCTGCATCCGCCACGCCTTTCCGTAACATCCCCTTCTTCCACCTTCAGCCTCTCCATCGCCAGAACGGCGCTCTGTTCTTTTCCTGTGAGTCATTAGATTGCCATGCGACGCTGTAAACCTTTACAGGCTGAAGCAGGCACGCGTATGCGACAGCGCAAAACGCAGCGGCTGGCTGATGCGGTATACTCGCGGCAATTTTTTAAAAAGGAGTCTGACGATGACGGTAAAACTGCGTCCGCTGGAGCGGGAAGATCTGCACTTTGTCCATCAGCTGGATAACAACGCCAGCGTGATGCGTTACTGGTTTGAGGAGCCGTATGAGGCGTTTGTGGAGCTGTCCGATCTCTACAACAAGCACATTCACGATCAGACCGAACGTCGCTTTGTGGTGGAGCACAGCGGGCAGAAAGCGGGATTAGTGGAACTGGTGGAAATCAACCATGTGCACCGCCGCGCCGAGTTTCAGATCATTATCGATCCGGCGCATCAGGGCAAAGGACTGGCAACCCAGGCGGCAAAACTGGCGATGGATTACGGCTTCTCGGTGCTGAATCTCTACAAGCTCTACCTGATTGTCGATCAGGAGAACGAAAAAGCGATCCACATCTACACCAAGCTCGGCTTCGAGATCGAAGGCGTGCTTAAACATGAGTTTTTCATCAACGGGGAATACCGCAACACCATCCGCATGTGCATTTTCCAGCATCAGTATCTGGAACGCCATAAAACGCCAGGCGGAATGGTGAAGCCGACCGCGCAGTAATCAGCCGCGCGCGCCAACCGGGTTCATAAAGGGACGCGGGTGTTCCGGCTTGAGGTCGTACATGCCGCCATAGAAGGGATCGACCAGCAGCCAGCCGGGGAATCCACCCAGCGGGATATTGCCCAGCAGATACCACAGGTTAGCGCGTGCCTCGATAGGCACCGTGACCGGCACGTAGCCCGGGCTTTCCAGCATCAGCAGGTAGTGCTTTTTGCCGAAGTAGCGGCCGGTAGATTTTTCCAGTTCAACGGTCTGCGGCGTGAAACCCTGTGCAACCGCATAGCCACGCTCATCCTGCACGGTGAAGCGCGCACCCTGCGGCAAGGAGTCGATGCGCACCAGTTGGGTTTCATTGCCGACAATGGTGGCACAGCCGCTAAGCAGCAGCGCGGCGGCCAGGGCCAGAATTCGCTGTTTCATGAAGGGGTCCACAGAGTGATCAGTGATCAGAGTGTAGACCGCCCTCTCCACCTCAATCGGGCTATCATCGCCCGATTCAGCCAGCTTATTGCGGTTGACAAGCGCGGGCGATAGCCGCGATGTCGTTCGGTGAGGTGCGACAGCAGCCGCCAATCAGCTTCGCGCCCGCCCGCTGCCACTCAGCCAGTTTGTCATGCAGCGTGCAGCCTGACGGCGCTGAGTGCCAGGTTTTGCTGCCAGCATCATACTGCTCGCCGGAGTTGGGATAGACCACCAGCGGCTTGTCGGTCAGCTTCTGCAACTGCTGCAGCGCAGGCGTCACGCTCTCAAGTGCCACGCAGTTGATTCCCAGCGCCACCACCTGCGGCTGCTGATTCAGCCAGCTCACGACGTCTGAGAGCGGCGTGCCGTCGCTGATGTGTCTGGCGTCACGCAGGGTAAACGAGAACCAGGCGCGGCCTTCTGGAAATTCTGCCAGCAGCTTCACCAGCGCCTGCGCTTCAGCAAACGAAGGCAGGGTTTCGCAGGCCAGCAGATCGGCACCCGCCGCCAGCAGCGCCTGCACGCGTGGGCGGTGAAACGCCATCATCTCCGCTTCCGGCAACGCATAGTCACCGCGATATTCCGAGCCATCCGCCAGAAAAGCACCATAGGGACCGACCGATCCCGCTACCAGCAGCGTTTTCGCGTCGGGCCGGACCGCCAGATAATCGTGACGGGCGCGTCGCGCCAGTTCGACACTCTGCGCGATCAACGCCAGCGACTCCGCCTCATCAAGGCCACGTGTGGCAAAGCCCTGCGGCGTCGCCTGGTAGCTGGCGGTAATGGCACAGCGCGCGCCGGCGACAAAATAGTCGTAGTGCACCTGATAGATCAGCTCAGGATTTTCCATCAGCACCTTAGCTGACCATAATGCATCGGCCAGATGACAACCGCGGGCTTCCAGCTCGGTGGCCAGGGCACCATCCAGAATCAGCAGTGGCGACTCCGTTAAAGCCTGCGCGACAGGGTTATACGACATCATTGGCCTCCTCAGGCTTCGGGGATGATTTGTGGGTCAGATGGTAAGCGGCATAGCAGAACAGCACAAACGGGATGCCACACCACAGCGCGATACGCTGAGTCGGATCGAATGCCAGACCGACACAGGCCAGCAGGCAGAGCAGGAAACCCAGTACCGGCGTCAACGGATAGAGCGGCGCACGGTAGGCCAGATCGGCCAGCGATTTGCCCTGCTGAAGATGACGACGACGGAAAACAAAATGTGAAGCGCAGATGCTGAGCCAGACCGCCACCACAGCAAAGCCGGAGATGGCCGACAGCGCCACAAACACCGTGTCGGGCGCGACAACGCTGGAGACCAGCGCCAGCAATCCCCCCACCATGCTGACGGTGATCGCCAGCATCGGCACGCCGCGTTTATTCACCCGGGCAAAGGCGCGCGGCAGCGTATTTTCATTGGCCAGCGACCAGAGCATACGGCCGGACGCATAGAGTCCGGAGTTGGCCGCAGACAGGATAGCGGTCAGGATCACAAAGTTAATAATATCAGCCGCCCACGGGATGCCGATCTTTTCGAAGACCAGCACGAACGGGCTTTTCACAATACCCGCCTGATCCATAGGAATCAGCGCCGCCAGCACAAAAACCGTGCCGATGAAGAAGATAATCAGCCGGGCCACGGTGGTGCGGATCGCCAGCGGCAGCACTTTCTCCGGCTGCTGGGTTTCACCAGCCGCAATCCCGATCAGCTCGGTGCCGGAAAAGGCGAAGTTGACTGCCACCATGGTCATCAGAATCGGCAGTACGCCGTTGGGCAGCCAGCCGTGCGCCGTCAGGTTACTCAGGCCCGGTGCGGGCGTGCCATCCTTCATCGGGATAAATCCGAACATCGCCGCGCCCCCGAGCACGATAAAGGCGACGATCGTCACGACCTTAATCAGCGAGAACCAGAACTCCCCTTCGGCGAAGAAGCGGGTGGAGATAACGTTCAGCAGATAGATGGCGCAGCAGAAGACCAGGCACCAGATCCACACCGGGATCTGCGGGAACCAGTACTGCATACAGAAGCCGGCTGCCGTCAGGCTGGAGCCGAGGGCAACGGTCCAGGTCAGCCAGTAGAGCCAGGCCACGGTGTAGCCGGTTGCCGGGCTGAGATAGCGTGCGGCATAGACGTGGAACGCGCCGGTTTCCGGCATCGCTACGGAGAGTTCGCCCAGACAGACCATCACCAGCCAGACCACCAGCGCGCCAATCAGATAGGCGAGCAGCGTCCCCGCCGCCCCGGTGGTGGAAATGATATAGCCGGTATTAAAAAACAGGCCGGTGCCGATTACGCCGCCCAGCGATAACATCACCAGATGGCGCACTTTCATGGTGCGTTTAAATTGTTCCTGCGAGGGAGTTGGCTGTTCGCTCATCACTTTTATCCGTATGGACGTCTAAACATCTATAAGGGACAATTTTATACGCGTCACAGCCGGTAATTGCAACGGCAGGGAAACAGGGAGGAGGTAAAGGCGGTTCAGTGCCCCGTCGCGGCGGGGCCTGATGCATTAGCCGAAAACGCTTTGAATATAACGTTCCAGCGCCATGCGGGAACTAAATCCGTGCGGGATGCCGTAGTGTTCCTGTGAATCACCCGCCAGGTAGAGAGGGAATTGGGTGTAGTGATCGCAGGTCTTCATTTCTGAAGCTGGTTCAGCGAACGGCTGGCTCTTCTCTTTCAGTGTCGGGTGAATCACTAATGCCATGCGCCCCATGCGCGCTTCGCGATTCACATAGACATAGTTCTCTCCACGGCGATAGCCATAGGCCCGTGGGGTAATTTCATCGACTTCGAAACCCGCTTTTTCCAGTACGCGCGCTACCTCATCTGGTCGTAAATACATGCTCGATCCTCTCCTCTTTCAAAAGCTTCGCAACCTTACAACAGCATGACAGAGTGGGCATTCGGAATTTTCCCTAAAGAACACTCCCGCGTCTCGTTTATCTCAAGGTCGTCTACACTAGTATTACGTTTTTAAATCAAAGGGAGCTAAAAAATGTTTAATCGCACTGTAAAAAACGATGACATTGATATTAATCAGGATGTTAACGAATTGGCCGATTCACTGGAAGCATTGCTGAAATCTTACGGCAGTGACGCCAAAGACGAAGTGGATTCTGCACGCAGTCAGGCAGAAAAGCTGCTGAAACAGACCCGCTCCAGACTGAACGGCGGCAGCAACCGTGTTTCACAGGTTGCGCGTGATGCCAGTGCGCAGGTTGACACTTATGTCCATGACAAGCCATGGCACGGTGTTGGTATCGGTGCCGCTTTCGGTATCGTAGTGGGTGTGCTGCTGGCTTCACGCCGCTAAGCTAAGCTCCAGAAAATCTCCTGAGCCCTGCCCTGTGCGGGGCTTTTTTATGCCTTTTTTCTGGCCAGTGATATTTACAAAATAATTTTCCAGGCTGCAGGGCGCATCCCTGCTGGCTTTGCCGCTGTTGCGCAAATGCAAATCATAAAACCCTATATCTGGTGGGCTTGACCCATAAAAACACTACATCTAGTATTTACCTCATCAGTACGACACCAGATGTCCGGCAGAATGAGGCCCGCAACCTGCGCCTCCTGCTCTGTTTCCTGACATCAGAACCGCATACAGAGGGAAATACGAATCATGCGCATTATTATTTACACTAAAGATAACTGTGTCCAGTGCACGGCAACCAAAAATGCGATGGACCGTCAGGGGCTGGCCTATCAGCTTATCAATCTCGACAGCCAGCCCGAGGCGATCGACAACCTGAAATCACTGGGTTACCGCCAGGTACCGGTCGTGATGGCAGATAACGATCACTGGAGCGGCTTCCGCCCGGACAAAATCGCCACGCTGCGCCCGCTTTCTGCTGTCGGGGGATAAGCACATGTTCCCGCTGGTCTATTTTTCCAGCCAGTCGGAAAACACCCACCGGTTTGTGACGCGCCTCGGCCTGCCCGCCCGGCGCATCCCGCTTGATGCCCGTGAGCTGCTGCATATCGACCAGCCCTATATTCTGGTCGTGCCCAGCTATGGCGGTGGCAGCAGTCGCGGTGCGGTGCCCGGTCAGGTGATTCAGTTTCTTAATGATGAGGCGAACCGACGCGGCATTCGTGGCGTGATCGCCGCGGGAAACCGTAACTTCGGTGCCGGTTACTGCCTGGCGGGCAGCATCATTGCAAAAAAATGTCAGGTTCCCTGCCTCTACCGCTTCGAGCTGATGGGAACGCCTGACGATATCGCGAAAGTTAAAGCGGGAGTAACCCAATTTTGGCAACAACAGATACCCTCAACGGCGTGACGCTCGATTATCACGCCCTTAATGCCATGCTCAATCTCTACGACGCCGAGGGCCGCATCCAGTTCGACAAGGATCGCGAAGCGACACGTCAGTTTTATCTGCAGCATGTGCAACCCAATACCGTCCCCTTCGCCAGCTGCGCTGAGCGTTTACGCTATCTGGTGGCAGAGAGCTATTATGAAGCCGAAGTGCTGAACCAGTACGATTTCAACTTTCTGCTTGCGCTGCATGAGGTGGCGGAAAATTGGGGATTTGAGTTCAAAACCTTTCTCGGTGCCTGGAAGTACTACACCAGCTACACCCTGAAGACCTTCGACGGCAAACGCTATCTGGAAACTTTCGAACAGCGCGCCTGCATGGTGGCGCTGACGCTGGCTCAGGGCGATGAAAAGCTTGCGCGGGCCCTGCTGGAGGAGATCCTCAGCGGCCGTTTTCAGCCCGCTACACCAACCTTCCTGAACTGCGGCAAACAGCAACGCGGTGAGCTGGTCTCCTGCTTCCTGCTGCGCATCGAAGACAACATGGAGTCGATTGGACGCGCCGTGAATTCGGCTCTGCAGCTCTCAAAGCGCGGCGGCGGCGTCGCCTTTTTGCTGTCGAACCTGCGTGAGTCCGGTGCGCCGATCAAACGTATTGAAAATCAGTCGTCGGGCGTTATCCCGGTGATGAAAATGCTGGAGGATGCCTTCTCTTATGCGAATCAGCTCGGCGCGCGTCAGGGCGCTGGCGCGGTGTGGCTCAATGCGCACCATCCCGATATTTTCCGCTTCCTTGATACCAAGCGCGAAAACGCCGATGAGAAGATCCGCATCAAAACCCTGTCGCTGGGCGTGGTGATCCCCGATATCACCTTCCAGCTGGCAAAAGAGAACAAACCGATGGCGCTGTTCTCACCTTACGACGTTGAACGGATCTATGGCCAGGCCTTTGGCGATATCAGCATCAGCGAGAAATATGACGAGATGCTGGCCGACGACCGCATCCGTAAAACCTATATTCAGCCACGCGACTTCTTCCAGACGCTGGCCGAGATTCAGTTTGAGTCGGGCTATCCCTACATCATGTATGAGGACAGCGTGAACCGCAGCAACCCGATTGCCGGTCGCATTAACATGAGCAACCTCTGCTCTGAGATCCTGCAGGTGAACAGCGCCAGCGAGTACAATGACGATCTCAGCTATCGCCGGATCGGTAAAGATATCTCCTGTAATCTCGGCTCACTGAACATTGCGCATGCCATGGATTCACGCGATCTGGCGCGCACCGTGGAGGTGGCGATCCGCGCTCTGACCTCGGTGTCGATGATGAGCGAAATTGGTTCGGTGCCCTCGGTCGCCGAAGGCAATCGCCGTTCGCACGCCATTGGCCTGGGTCAGATGAACCTGCACGGCTATCTGGCGCGGGAAGGCATCGCCTATGGTTCACCGGAAGCGCTGGATTTCACTAATCTCTACTTCTACTGCATCACCTATTATGCGCTGTGCACCTCTAATCAGCTGGCACAGGAGCGTCAGCAGACCTTCGACGGCTTTGCGGATTCGCAGTACGTCAGCGGCGTCTACTTCGATAAATATCTGCAGCGCGCATGGCTGCCGCGCACGGAACGGGTAGCGACGCTGTTTGCCGACGCCGGACTGACGCTGCCGACACAGGCGGACTGGCAGGCGCTGCGCGACGCGGTGATGCAGCACGGGCTGTTTAATCAGAACCTGCAGGCGATCCCGCCAACCGGCTCCATCTCCTATATCAACCATGCCACCTCCAGCATCCATCCGATTGTCTCTCCTATCGAGATCCGCAAAGAGGGCAAAACCGGCCGCGTCTACTATCCCGCGCCGTTTATGACCAATGAGAATCTCCATCTCTATCAGGATGCGTATCAGATTGGGCCGGAAGCGATTATTGATACCTATGCAGAAGCGACTCAGCACGTCGATCAGGGGCTGTCGCTGACGCTGTTCTTCCGTGATGACGTCACGACCCGTGACATCAACAAAGCGCAGATTTACGCGTGGAAAAAAGGCATCAAGACGCTCTATTACATTCGACTGCGCCAGATGGCGCTTCAGGGCACGGAGGTTCAGGGCTGCGTCTCATGCTCCCTGTGATGAAAACGATGGAACTAAAACAGATTCAGGCAATTAACTGGAACCGCATTCAGGATGACAAAGATCTTGAGGTGTGGAATCGTCTCACCAGCAACTTCTGGCTGCCGGAGAAAGTGCCGCTCTCTAACGATCTGCCCGGCTGGCAGACGCTGGATAAACAGCAGCAGCAGCTGACCATCCGGGTGTTCACCGGCCTGACGCTGCTCGACACCATCCAGAACGTGATCGGCGCGCCAGGGCTGATGGAAGATGCCATTACCCCGCACGAAGAGGCGGTGCTGTCGAATATCAGCTTTATGGAAGCGGTGCATGCCCGCTCCTACAGTTCGATCTTCTCAACCCTGTGTAACACCCAGGATGTGGATGCCGCTTATCAGTGGAGCGAAGAGAATGCGCCGCTGCAAAACAAGGCGCGCATCATTCTGGAACACTACCGGGCCGATGATCCGCTGAAAAAGAAGATCGCCAGTGTTTTCCTGGAGTCGTTTCTGTTCTATTCCGGTTTCTGGCTACCGATGTACTGGTCGAGCCGTGGCAAGCTGACCAACACCGCTGACCTGATTCGCCTGATTATTCGCGATGAAGCGGTCCACGGTTACTACATCGGTTACAAGTATCAGCAGGCACTGGCCACCGCTGACGATCTGCGCCGCGAAGAGCTGCAGCAGTTCGCCTACGATCTCCTGCTGGCGCTGTATGAGAATGAAGTGGCTTATACCGAGGCGCTCTATGCCGATGTCGGCTGGGTAGAGGAGGTGAAAACCTTCCTGCACTACAACGCCAACAAGGCCCTGATGAATCTGGGCTACGAGGCGCTGTTCCCGGCGGAACTGACAGCCGTGAATCCGGCTATTTTATCGGCTCTGTCGCCCAACGCCGACGAAAATCACGACTTCTTCTCCGGTTCAGGCTCCTCCTATGTGATGGGGAAAGCGGTCGAAACCGAAGACGAAGACTGGAGTTTCTGAGGGTTACCGGGTGCTGTGTTGCCAGCGCCCGGTTTTCACTGCCAGTGCCGCGCCAGCCGCGCCACCCCGACTAATCATAAGAAAAAATTATCACTGCAACACAGCCTGACTATTTCACCGTTTATTGATTTTCACCCACCCTGCATTTCCATTTTTTCCGGACGATTATTCTACTGAATAGTGGTCGTTTCAGGCGTGATTATTTCCCTGCATCAGACTCCATTATTTCCGTAATATTTCACCCCCATGACGCTTGTTTTTCTCCCTTTCACACGGCAAATCAGCTGAAATGCCGAAAACCTCAGATGATTTTACAAAAAAATAAATCCGCGCTCATCCCTTGTGAGCACTGATGATAATCGGCATCGGCGTACCTGATGTCTGGCTGCTATTTCCATACAGGGTTGTCAGATAATGTCAGTGTGCTACGGTATGGCCTGCTTAAATTTCAGCACCAGCAGCAGGGTAATATTAAATATTTAACCAGGATTTAATAACTGCATGGCAATTAAACTCGAAGTAAAAAATCTCTATAAAATATTCGGCGACAACCCGAATCGCGCATTTAAATATATTGAAAAGGGTGCGACCAAAGATGTCATCCTTGAGAAGACCGGTCTCTCTCTTGGCGTAAAGAATGCCAGTCTGGCCATTGAAGAAGGCGAGATATTCGTCATCATGGGGTTATCCGGTTCAGGAAAATCGACCATGGTTCGCCTTCTCAATCGTCTGATAGAGCCGACGCGCGGCCAGGTGATCATTGACGGTGTCGATATTGCCAAAATATCTGACAGCGAACTGCGTGACGTGCGCAGAAATAAAATCAGTATGGTATTCCAGTCATTTGCTTTGATGCCGCATATGAATGTATTAAATAATACGGCATTTGGCATGGAATTAGCAGGAATCGCACTGGCTGAACGCCATGAAAAAGCACGGGAAGCGTTACGTCAGGTCGGACTGGAGAATTATGCGCACGCTTATCCGGATGAACTTTCCGGAGGGATGCGCCAGCGTGTCGGATTAGCCCGCGCGCTGGCCATCAATCCCGATATCTTATTAATGGACGAGGCCTTCTCCGCACTGGATCCGTTGATTCGTACTGAAATGCAGGATGAGCTGGTTAATTTACAAGCCAGACATCAACGTACCATCGTCTTTATTTCCCACGATCTTGATGAAGCGATGCGTATTGGCGACCGTATTGCCATTATGCAGGGCGGCGAAGTGGTACAGGTTGGCACTCCGGATGAGATCCTGAATAACCCAGCCAATGATTATGTCCGCACCTTTTTCCGCGGTGTCGATATCAGCCACGTGTTCAGCGCCAAAGATATTGCCCGTCGTAGCGCCGGGGCATTGATCCGCAAAGCGCCTGGTTTCGGCCCGCGCTCTGCCATTAAGCTGCTGCAGGATGAAGACCGTGACTATGGCTACGTGCTGGAAAAACAAAAGTTTGTTGGCGTGGTCTCCACCGACTCGCTGAAAGCCGCGCTGGCAGCAGGCCTGGGACTCGATAGCGCCCTGCTCGACTCGCCAGCATCGGTGCCCGCCGATACCTCACTGAGCGATCTGCTTTCGCACGTCGCTCAGGCACCCTGTGCGGTGCCAGTGGTCGGTGAGGAGAATCAGTATGTCGGTATCATTTCCAAAAGCACGCTATTGCGCGCATTAGATCGTGAAGGAGCCCAGCCATGAGTCAGGAAACCACCAATCCGTGGGATAGCGGCACCGCCGCCAGCAGTCAGGCTGCGTCCACCAGCGGCGGCGGTGCCGATGCCTGGGGCACGCCCGATGGCAGCGCGACACCCGATGCCGCCAGCAGCAGTGACTGGCTCAACAGCGCCCCTGCGCCCGCGCCGGAACATTTCAATATTATGGATCCGTTCCACAAAACCTGGATCCCGCTTGATCACTGGGTGACCACCGGCATCGACTGGGTGGTCAACCATTTCCGCCCGCTGTTTCAGGGTATCCGGGTGCCGGTTGACTATATTCTCAGCGCCTTTCAGCAGCTGTTACTGGGGATGCCCGCGCCGGTAGCGATTCTGGTGTTTGCGCTGATCGCCTGGCAGATCGCGACGCCCGCCATGGGCATCGCCACGCTGGTATCGCTGATCGCAATTGGCGCAATTGGCGCCTGGTCGCAGGCGATGGTCACGCTGGCACTGGTGCTTACCGCGCTGATGTTCTGCATTCTCATCGGCCTACCGCTGGGGATTTGGCTGGCCCGCAGTGAACGGGCAGCGCGTATCGTACGCCCCTTGCTGGATGCGATGCAGACCACGCCCGCCTTTGTCTATCTGGTGCCGATTGTGATGCTGTTTGGTATCGGCAACGTGCCGGGCGTGGTGGTCACGATTATCTTCGCCCTGCCACCGATTGTGCGCCTGACTATTCTCGGCATTAAGCAGGTACCCGCCGATCTGATCGAAGCGAGCGAATCCTTTGGCGCCAGTCCGCGTCAGCTGCTATTCAAAGTGCAGTTGCCGCTGGCGATGCCCACCATTATGGCGGGCGTTAATCAGACCCTGATGCTGGCGCTGTCGATGGTGGTGATCGCCTCGATGATCGCCGTGGGCGGACTCGGTCAGATGGTCCTGCGCGGTATTGGCCGTCTTGATATGGGGCTGGCGACGGTGGGTGGCGTGGGGATTGTGATCCTTGCCATTATCCTTGACCGCCTGACCCAATCGTTTGGTCGCGATAGCCGCAGCCGCGGTAATCGTCACTGGTATCACACCGGCCCGCTGGGTCTGATTTTCTCTCCTTCGCGTAAAAAATAATCTCTCGGGCGGTGCCTGCGCACCGCCTATCCTGACGCGACATCTGAAATAAGGAATGACTATGCGCAACAGAGCCTCTCTGCTCGCCGCCGTGGTAACCACGCTGGCCGTTTCACACGTCTCCGCTGCCGATCTGCCGGGTAAAGGCATTACGGTGCAACCCATACAGAGCACTATCGCTGAAGAGACTTTTCAGACCCTGATTGTCAGCCGCGCGCTGGAAAAACTCGGCTATCAGGTCAGCAAACCGAGTGAAGTGGATTACAACGTGGGCTACACCTCTATCGCCGCTGGCGACGCCACTTTTACTGCGGTGAACTGGCAGCCGCTGCATGACGACATGTACAAAGCCGCCGGTGGCGATCAGAAGCTCTATCGTCAGGGCACCTACGTTACCGGTGCCGCCCAGGGTTATCTGATTGATAAGAAGACCGCTGAGAAATATCACATCACCAATATCGAACAGCTGAAAGATCCTAAGATCGCCAGCCTGTTTGACGCCAACGGTGATGGCAAAGCGGATATGACCGGCTGTACGCCAGGCTGGGGCTGTGAAGCGGTGATTAATCATCAGAACAGCGCCTTTGGTCTCAGTGATACCGTGACCGCCAATATGGGTAACTATTCGGCGATGGTGGCGGATACGCTGGCACGCTACAAACAGGGTAAACCGATCCTTTATTACACCTGGACGCCCTACTGGCTGAGCGATGTGCTGAAGCCGGGCCGCGATGTGGTCTGGCTGCAGGTGCCGTTCTCTTCGCTGCCTGGCGAACAGAAGGATGTGGATACTAAGCTGCCAAACGGCGCGAACTACGGTTTCCCGGTTAACACCATGCATATCGTCGCCAACAAAGCCTGGGCGGCGAAAAACCCGGCGGCTGCCCGTCTGTTTGCGGTCATGAAGCTGCCCATTACCGATATCAATGCTGAAAACTCAGCAATGCATGCCGGACAAAACTCAGAAGAGGCGATTAACCGTCATGTGGATGGCTGGATTAAAGCGCATCAGGCTGAGTTCGATAAATGGGTTGCCGAGGCGCAGGCCGCCGCGAAATAACCTGAAAACATTTCCGCCCCAGGGCGGTTGATAAACGTGCTGGCTCAGTGAGCATACGCTTTTAGTCAGGCAGTTATCTGAGGGCAGAAATTTTTCTGCCCTTTTTTTATGCCTGCTATCCCGACTGGTATGGCCTGTTAATAAACATGCGTGTGAAATAGTTTTTTGGGTTATTATTAACCTCAAATGATTATTAGCGACCGATGCTGTTTATGAATGCGACTCGCCAGGGTCTGACGCCTGCTTTAGTAATGCTGATGTCGGTAGCAACCGGCCTCTGCGTAGCCAGTAATTACTACGTTCAGCCACTGCTGAATACCATCGCCCAACAGTTTGATCTCTCTGTCAGCCTCGCCGGGTTTATTGTCACCACGGCGCAGCTGGGCTACGCCTGCGGTCTGTTGCTGCTGGTGCCGCTTGGCGATCGGTTTGAACGACGCAGCCTGATTGTCACGATGATCCTGCTGGCTGCTGCGGGCATGGTGATTATCGCCCTTTCGCACTCCTTTCCCTTGTTACTCCTGGGCACAGTGATGACCGGCCTGTTTTCGGTCGCCGCACAAATCCTGGTGCCGCTGGCCGCCACGCTGGCAGAGCCGGGACGACGCGGCAAAATAGTAGGGACAGTCATGAGCGGTTTGCTGCTAGGCATTCTGCTGGCGCGCACCGTGGCAGGCGGCCTGGCGCAGCTTGGCGGCTGGCGTACCGTCTACTGGACGGCCAGCCTGCTGATGGTGGTCATGGCCCTGGCACTGTGGCGAGCGCTGCCGCGCGTAAAACAGTCTGTGCCCATGCGCTATCCGCAACTACTGGCCTCCATCTTTCGCCTGTATGCCGGTAATCGGGTACTTCGCACCCGCGCCTGGACCGGTTGCCTCTCCTTTGCGAATTTCAGCCTGCTGTGGACCTCAATGGCCTTTCTGCTCGCCGGGGCGCCTTATCACTTCTCAGAGGGCAAGATTGGCTTACTGGGGCTGGTCGGTGCCGCAGGTGCGCTGGCCGCACGTCAGGCTGGCGCGCTGGCTGACAAGGGTAAAGCGAAACTGACCACCCGACTGGGCCTGCTGCTTATGCTGCTGTCGTGGGCGGCCATTGCATGGGGCGCAGAGCAGCTTGCGCCGCTGATCGTCGGCATTCTGTTGCTGGATCTGGCGGTACAGGCCGTCCATATCACTAATCAAAGCGTGATTTACGCCCAGATGCCGGAGGCGCGGAACCGTCTTAATGCCGGTTACATGACCAGCTATTTTATGGGTGGCGCGGCCGGCTCACTGCTCTCCGCAACCGCTTACCATCTTTGGGGCTGGTATGGCGTCTGTGGCGCTGGCGCGCTGCTGACTGTGGTTAATCTGCTGATTTGGGCGGCCGGATCGCGCTTTGAGCCGGAAAAAATCAACTGAAGCCTGGCCAGACAGCGCATTGCGTCTGGTCACAAATGGTTAGGTTTGTTATGGTTAGTAGTAAACCTATTCACTTCAGTTATTTTTCCCCGCGATATTATTAAATTTGCCCCCTTTTTGATCACGTTCCGGCATAGCGGCTGCCGCCGGGCGTACGGGTTTTTGACCCAGGGCCAGGGAATGGCCTGGAATACCTTTGATGGTGCATAGTGATTCTGTCAGCGATCACCTGCCGAAAAGTGACTACGCTTATCCTGTCACCATAGTTATTATACAAGTTGCAATTAGTGAGGTTTTTTTTAATGGAAAGTTCGTTTACTCCCATTGAGCAGATGCTAAACATCCGTGCCAATCGCCATAAGGATTTTCCGTTGCAGGAGATCATCCTGACGCGTCTCTGTATGCATATGCAGGGTAAACTGCTGGACAACCGTAACAAGATGCTGAAAGCACAGGGTATTAATGAAACCCTGTTCATGGCGTTGATTACGCTGGATGCGCAGGAAAATCACAGTATTCAGCCCTCTGAACTCAGCTCTGCCCTTGGCTCTTCACGCACCAATGCCACGCGCATTGCTGATGAGCTGGAAAAGCGCGGCTGGATTGAGCGTCGCGAAAGCGATCACGACCGTCGCTGTCTGCACCTGCATCTGACCGATAAAGGGATGGAGTTCCTGCGTCAGCTGCTGCCACCTCAGCATCAGAGCCTGCAGTACCTCTGGTCGTCGCTGTCAGTCGATGAGAAATCCCAGCTGGAAGGCATCACCCGTAAGCTACTTAATCGTCTTGATAAAATGGATGAAGATCAGCTGATCGCCTCGCTGTCCCGCTAATAGCAATAAGTGCGACACAATCACCTGTCGGAATCGTTATTTTAATTTCCTTTTTTATCTGGCCAGCGCTCAGTCGCTGGCTTTTTCGACTCGGGCGCTGGCGAAAAGGGATTTATGTCCCCCGACCAAATGGAAAACGTGGAGAAAGACATGAGTGCAACGGCAGAAGCACAAAGCCCGCAACCGTCAGCCAGTAAAAAGAAGAAGCGCAAAAGTGTGCTCATCGTGCTGGCGCTGATCTTTGTGCTGATTGGTATTGCCTGGGGAGTTTACTGGTTCCTGGTTCTGCGCCATTTTCAGGAAACGGATGACGCCTACGTTGCGGGTAACCAGGTGCAGGTGATGGCACAGGTGTCCGGTAGCGTGAATAAAGTCTGGTTCGAAGATACCGATTTCGTCAAAAAAGGCGATGTGCTGGTTTCACTGGATAAGACGGATGCGGAGCAGGCGTTTGAAAAAGCGCAGACGGCACTCGCCACCAGCGTGCGTCAGACGCATCAGCTGATGATCAATGGCAAACAGTATCAGGCCAGCATTACCTTGCAACAGACCGCTCTGGCGCAGGCACAGGCCGACCTGAAACGCCGTGAGCCGTTAGGTGCGGCTAATCTGATTGGCCGTGAAGAGTTGCAGCACGCCCGCGATGCCGTCGCGACGGCCAAAGCACAACTGGACGTGGCGATTCAGCAATACAATGCGAATCAGGCGATGATCCTCAACACCTCACTGGAAAATCAGCCTGCCGTGCAACAAAGCGCGGCTGAGTTGCGTGACGCCTGGCTGGCGCTGCAGCGCACCGAAATCCGTAGTCCGATGGATGGTTTTGTCTCCCGTCGCAGCGTACAGGTCGGTTCGCAAATCTCCACCAGCACCCCGCTGCTCGCCGTCGTGCCTGCAACGAATCTGTGGGTCGATGCCAACTTTAAAGAGACTCAGCTGGCTGGCGTGCGTATTGGTCAGCCTGTCACCGTGGTTGCCGACATCTACGGTGACGAAGTGGTTTATCAGGGCAAAGTTGCAGGACTGGATATGGGCACCGGCAGCGCCTTCTCACTGCTGCCGGCACAGAATGCCACCGGTAACTGGATCAAAGTGGTTCAGCGCCTGCCGGTTCGTATTGAACTGAATCAGGAAGATATCGCCAGACATCCGCTGCGTATTGGCCTCTCAACACTGGTTAAAATCGATACCACCAGCAAAGAGGGCAGCGCGCTGGCCACCAGCGCCCGTCAGCAGGCCGCTTACAGCAGCAACGCACTGGCGATTGACCTTGCGCCGGTCAATCAGCTGATCACTGATATCGTCCGCGCCAACGCCGGATGATGACGCGGAGGCTGTAATGGCACAAAAACCGCTTGAAGGAATGCCGCTGGTCCTGATGACCATTGCGTTGTCGCTGGCGACGTTCATGCAGGTTCTGGACTCGACCATCGCCAACGTGGCTATCCCCACGATTGCCGGTAATCTGGGGGCGTCGAACTCCCAGGGGACCTGGGTGATCACCTCGTTTGGTGTGGCCAATGCGATCTCGATCCCGCTGACAGGCTGGCTGGCAAAACGCATCGGTGAAGTGAAGCTCTTTACCTGGTCGACCATTCTGTTTGCTATCGCCTCCTGGGCGTGCGGCATGTCAGACAGTCTGGAGATGCTGATCTTCTTCCGCGTCATTCAGGGGATCGTCGCGGGTCCATTGATCCCGCTGTCGCAAAGTCTGCTGCTCAACAACTATCCGCCCGCCAAGCGCAGTGTTGCGCTGTCGCTGTGGGCGATGACGGTGATCGTCGCACCGATCTGTGGCCCGATACTGGGCGGCTGGATTAGCGATAACTACCACTGGGGCTGGATCTTCTTTATCAACGTGCCCATTGGTGTGGCGGTGGTGATACTGACGCTGCAAACCCTGCGAGGCCGGGAAACCAAAACCGAAATCCGGCGGATCGATATGGTCGGGCTGGTGCTGCTGGTGGTGGGGATCGGCTGTTTGCAGGTGATGCTGGATCGCGGAAAGGAGCTCGACTGGTTTAACTCGTCCGAGATCATCGTGCTCGGGGTAGTGGCCGTGATTGCGCTGTCAGTGCTGCTGGTGTGGGAGCTGACGGACGATCACCCGATCATTGACCTGTCGCTGTTTAAGTCGCGCAACTTCACCATTGGCTGCCTGTCGATCAGTCTGGCTTATATGCTCTACTTCGGCTCGATTGTTCTGTTGCCGCAGCTGTTGCAGGAGGTCTACGGCTACACCGCAACCTGGGCCGGTCTGGCGTCTGCGCCGGTGGGGATTTTGCCGGTGATCCTGTCGCCGATCATCGGACGCTTTGCCCATAAGCTCGACATGCGACGGCTGGTCACGTTCAGCTTCATTATGTATGCCGTCTGCTTCTACTGGCGCGCGTATACATTTGAACCGGGAATGGACTTTGGTGCCTCAGCCTGGCCGCAGTTTATTCAGGGCTTTGCCGTGGCCTGCTTCTTTATGCCGCTGACCACCATTACGCTGTCGGGATTGCCGCCGGAGCGCATGGCCGCTGCCTCCAGCCTGTCGAACTTTATGCGTACCTTTGCAGGCTCGGTGGGAACGTCAATTACCACGACCATGTGGAGTAACCGCGAGTCGATGCATCACAGCTACCTGACGGAGTCGATCACCCCGTACAACGTCAATTCGCAGCAGATGTATAGTCAGCTGGAGGGCATGGGGATGACGCAGCAGCAGGCGTCGGCCTGGATCGCGCAGCAGATTACTAACCAGGGACTGATTATTTCAGCAAATGAAATTTTCTGGGCGTCGGCGGGGGTCTTTTTGATTTTGCTGGTGCTGATCTGGTTTGCCCGTCCGCCGTTTAGCGCAGGCGGCGGTGGCGGTGGTGCGCACTAACGTTACACAGCAAAACGGGCCTTTCGGCCCGTTTTTTTATGCGTTCTGACGCCACCATTCGGCGAGCAGTACGCCGGTTGCGACCGAGACGTTGAGGCTTTCTACGTTGCCGGTGCCGCCAATCGACAGGCTCATGTCACCCTGTTTGAACGCGGTGTCAGAAAGACCTTCACGCTCCTGCCCTAACACCAGCACCATTTTCTCCGGCAGCTGAGCCTGCGCCAGCGGCGTGCCCTGATGGCTGGAGGTGGTGACGATGGTGTAACCCGCTTTACGGAACGCTTCCAGACCTTCACTGAAGGTTGCGCCGCTGATAGCCTGCACATGCTCAGCACCACCTTCTGCGGTACGTACCGCTGCACCTGACTCCAGCAGTGAGGCGTCGTTCACCAGCAAACCTTTTACGCCAAAGTGCGCGCAGCTGCGCATAATCGCGCCGAGGTTATGCGGGTTGCTGACATCTTCCAGTGCCAGTACGCAATCTTTGGTATTCGCCTGGCTCAGCCATTCAGAAACCGCCATCCCCATGCGCTTTTTGATCAGGAAGCAGACGCCACCATGATGCTCAGTGCCTGACGCTTTGGTAATCTCTGCATCTTCCACGACGTGATAGGCTTTGCGGTTAGCCGCCAGCCAGCGCAGCGCTTCGCGGAAACGCGGTGTCACTTCCTGCACGAACCAGGCGCGAACAATCGCTTCAGGACGGCTCTGGAACAGCGCCTGACAGGCGTTCTCACCATAGACGCGCGTCTCTTCGTTACGCTGGCGACGGATCTGCTCGGGATCGACGAAGCTTTTGCCGCTGATGCCGCCGTGATCCGGCTTATCGCTTTCGGTTGCCGGACGATCTGCTGATGGCGCGCGAGACACGGTGCGCCATGGGGAATCGCTGCTGCCATAGGCGCCGCGATTATCATCGCCACGCTCGTTGCGGCGGCCTGCGCCATCGTCTGAACGGCGTGGAGCGCCACGTCCGCCTTCATCACGACGCGGTGAACTGCTGCGACCGGTGTCATCGCTGCGACGGCCAGCGGAGCGACCCCCTTCCTGACTGCGTTCAGTACGGGGGCCAGACGAACGACGATTATCATCCGAACGGGCAGCAGCGTGACCACCTTTGCCTGTACGAGGATTAGGCGCGCGCGCGCTTTTATCGTCCTCGCCACGCACGTACATCACCTTAACCTTACCGCTCTTGCCTTTAAATTCGTCGTTCATGTCTTCCTCCTGCATTGAGAGCGCGCAGATTACCTGATGTGCTGGCGCTTAGCTATCAACTATTGAACCTATAGAGCAATCCAGATTGAGAGGGAATCCGTCCCCTTTCATAATGAACAATATTTACCAGACTGACACTTTTCAACATCAGAGGTTCCTATGAATACGGTATGCGCTTCCTGTCAGGCAACCAATCGCGTTCCTGAAGAACGCCTTGCCGACGTGGCGAAATGTGGTCGCTGTGGAAATGCGTTATTTGATGGCGAAGTGGTCAATGCCACTAGCGCTAACTTTGACAAATATCTGCAGGATGATCTGCCGGTGGTGATCGATTTCTGGGCGCCCTGGTGTGGACCCTGTGTCAATTTTGCGCCGGTGTTTAAAGATGTCGCCAGTGAACGCAGTGGTAAAGTCCGCTTTATTAAGGTGAACACCGAAGCGGAACCGGCCCTGAGCGCCCGTTTCAACATTCGCAGTATCCCGACCATCATGCTGTTTAAGAACGGCGAGCGGGTCGACATGTTGAATGGCGCGATGCCCAAAGCGCCTTTCAATGAATGGCTGGATGAGTCACTTTAATCTTCAGAGGCCAGCCTGGCTGGCCTTTTCCTTTTCGCCTGCGCTTCGATTACACTGACGTTTTTCCTGCCCTGAATACTCATGTCTGATAATGCTGTTTTGCGCTTGCGCACCCAACGCCTGGCCCGATCCACCCGTCCTTTCCTCGCGCGCGGGAATCGGGTCATCCGCTGTCAGGGCTGCCTGCTACCAGTGGTCAACTGCCTCTGCAGTCAGATCGTGCAGCAGTCCGCTCGTAGCCGCTTCTGCCTGGTGATGTTTGATACCGAGCCGATGAAGCCGAGCAACACCGGTCGGCTGATTGCCGATATTCTGCCGGATACTCAGGCTTTTGGCTGGTCACGCACCGAGCCGGATCCGCTGCTGCTGGCGGCGGTGCGCAATCCTGATTATCAGCCGCTGGTGGTTTTCCCGGCCGCCTATGCCGACCCCGGTCGTGAAGTGCTGATAACGCCGCCCGCCAGTGGCAAGCCGCCGCTGTTTATTATGCTGGATGGCACCTGGACCGAAGCCCGCAAAATGTTCCGTAAAAGCCCCTGGCTCGACGCCCTGCCGGTGATGTCGCTGGATGTCAGCACCCCGTCGCGCTATACGCTGCGTGAAGCCCACGGCGCAGGTCAGCACTGCACTGCTGAAGTGGCCGCGGCGCTGCTGGCGCAGGCGGGCGATCGGCTGGCGGCGGAGGCGTTATCTCACCATTTTGATCAGTTCCGCGCGGCCTATCTGGCAGGAAAACCGCACCACGCCGGACAGGCTTAATCGCCCTGTCACCTCCTTGCAGGCTAGCCCCTGCGGTGACAGAGAATAAAATCGCGATGCGCAGCCTGCGATCTGCCCGGAAGCACTGCCAGCAAAAAGCGTTTACAATCACGCAAATCCCGAACTCTGGAGAGCGAGATGAGCCAACGCGGACTGGAAGCGCTGTTACGACCTAAATCAATTGCGGTGATTGGTGCCTCGGTCACGCCAGGGCGCGCCGGATACTTTATGATGCGTAACCTGCTGGCGGGCGGTTTTAGCGGACCGGTGTTGCCGGTGACGCCAAAATATAAAGCGGTCAGCGGCGTACTGGCCTGGCCCACCATCGACAGCTTACCTTTCGCGCCAGATCTGGCCGTGATCTGCACCCACTCAAAACGTAACCTCGAACTGCTGCAACAGCTCGGGGAGAAAGGCTGCAAGGCCTGCATTATTCTTTCTGCGCCCGCCAGCCAGTCGGCCGAACTCAAAGCCTGCGCCAGCCAGTGGCAGATACGTCTGCTGGGACCGAACAGTCTTGGCCTGCTGGCACCCTGGCAGGGATTGAATGCCAGCTTTTCGCCGGTGCCGATAGAGAAAGGCCGTATCGCATTTATCTCCCAGTCCGCCGCCGTATCCAACACCATTCTCGACTGGGCGCAGCAGCGTAATCTCGGATTCTCCTGGTTTATCGCACTGGGTGACAGTCTGGATACCGATGTCGATGATCTGCTCGACTTCCTGGCTCGCGACGGTAAAACCAGCGCTATCCTGCTCTATCTGGAGCACCTCAGCGATGCGCGTCGTTTTGTTTCTGCCTCCCGCAGCGCCTCCCGTAATAAACCGATTCTGGTGATCAAGAGTGGTCGCAGCCGGGAAGCACAGGCGCTGCTGGGCACCCACAGCGGTCTGGACGCCGCCTGGGATGCAGCTATTCAGCGTGCCGGGTTACTGCGGGTGCAGGATACCCACGAGCTCTTCTCCGCCGTCGAGTCGCTGAGTCATATGCGTCCGCTGCGTGGCGACAGGCTGATGATCATCAGTAATGGCGCCGCCCCCGCCGCGCTGGCGCTGGATGAGCTCTATGCCCGGAACGGGAAACTGGCGCAGCTCAGCGAGCAGACAATTCAGCAGCTCGAGGCGCTGTTGCCCGCTGGCGCAGGCCGCGGAAACCCGCTGGATTTAAAAGATGATGCCACTGCAGAACGTTATGCCGCCTGCACAGAGATCCTGCTCGACAGCCATGAACTTGACGCGTTGATGATTATTCATGCGCCAAGCGCGGTCGCGCCCGCGACTGAAACGGCCGGACATCTGATCGACACCATCGCCCGTCACCCGCGCGGTAAGCTGGTGACGCTGCTGACCAACTGGAGCGGCGAGTTCTCTTCACAAGCCGCGCGCCGTGCCTTTACGCAGGCGGGGATACCAACCTGGCGCACGCCAGAGGGAACGGTGACCGCCTTTATGCATCAGGTTGAGTACCGCCGTAACCAGAAGCAGCTGCGCGAAACCCCTGCCCTGCCCGCCACCCTGAACCTGGATAGCGCCCATGCACACCATCTGCTGTCACAGGCGCTGGCGCGCGGTGTTACCGCGCTGGATACCCACGAAGTGCAGCCGGTGTTGCAGGCTTACGGGCTGGCCACGCTGCCGACCTGGATCGCCAGCGACAGTAAGGCGGCAGTGGCGATTGCCGATCAGATTGGCTATCCGGTGGCACTGAAACTGCGTTCACCCGATATCGCGCATAAATCGGAGGTGCAGGGCGTGATGCTTTACCTGCGTAATGCCAGCGAAGTGGAGCATGCCGCTGAGGCCATTTTTGATCGGGTAAAACAGACGCTGCCGCAGGCACGTATCGAAGGGCTGCTGGTTCAGAGCATGGCGAGTCGTGCAGGCGCACAGGAGCTGCGGGTCGTGGTCGAACAGGATGCCCTGTTTGGCCCGATCATTATGCTGGGGGAAGGCGGCGTTGAATGGCAGGCCGATAAACAGGCTGCCGTTGCCCTTCCCCCGCTGAATATGACGCTGGCGCGCTATCTGGTGATTCAGGCGATCAAGAGCGGAAAGATCCGCAGCCGCAGCGCACTGAATCCGCTGGATATCCCCGGTTTAAGCCAGCTGCTGGTGCAGGTCTCTGACCTGGTGGTGGATTGCCCGGAGATCCAGCGACTGGATATTCATCCGCTGCTGGCGGCGGGCAATGATTTTACCCTGCTGGATGTGACCCTGACGCTGGCTCCGTTCCATGGCGATAACGAAGCACGGCTGGCAATACGTCCTTATCCTCAGCATCTGGAAGAGCAGGTGGAGTTAAAGGATGGGCAATTCTGCCTGTTCCGGCCCATTCTGCCTGAGGATGAACCCCTGCTGCGCGAGTTCATCAGTCAGGTTACTAAAGAAGATCTCTACTACCGCTACTTCAGTGAAATCAGTGAGTTTACTCATGATGATCTCGCCAACATGACCCAGATCGATTATGACCGCGAGATGGCGATTGTGGCGGTACGTCAGCATCATGGACGACCCGAGATCATCGGCGTCACCCGCGCTATCTCTGATGCAGATAACATTGATGCGGAGTTTTCGGTGCTGGTCCGTTCCGATCTGAAAGGCTTAGGGATGGGTCGTCGTCTGCTGGAAAAGATGATCCGCTACACCCGACATCACGGCTTGCAACAATTGAACGGTATCACCATGCCCCATAACCGAGGCATGATTACGCTGGCACGAAAGCTCAATTTTCATGTTGATATTCAACTGGATGACGGGATTGTCAGCCTGAAATTGTCTTTACAGAATGAGATCAACTAACCTTGTAGAGAAAGGTAAAAAACGTTCGAATCGGCGAAGTTGATGTTATTATTTGTGGTTATAACCCTGATTTGATGGCAAAAGGCCATGCAATGAACAGAGAAGAAGTGCACTGTGATGTTGTCTAAATTTAAACGTAACAAACACCAACAACACCTCGCACAGCTGCCGAAACTGTCACAATCCGTTGCGGATGTGTCGACACTTTACTCGCCTGCCGAATTTCGCCAGACGTTGCTGGAGAAAATTGCGGCAGCGCAGACTCGCATCTGTATTGTTGCGCTCTATCTGGAAAATGATGACGCCGGACGTGCCGTCATGGATGCGCTTTATAGTGCAAAGCAGGCGCGGCCGGAGCTGGATATCTCGATTCTGGTTGACTGGCACCGTGCACAGCGTGGCCGAATTGGCGCAGCGCGAGGCGTAACCAATGCCGACTGGTATTGCGAAATGGCGACACGTTATCCGGATATCGCCATCCCGGTTTATGGTATCCCGGTCAATACTCGTGAAGCGCTGGGCGTGCTGCACCTTAAAGGCTTCATTGTTGATGATATGCTGCTCTACAGCGGAGCCAGCATCAATGATGTCTACCTGCATCAGCATGATAAGTATCGCTATGACCGTTACCAGGTTATCCGTAATTCCCAGCTGACCGATACGATGTATGACTGGATTACGCTCAATCTGAAGTCAGCGGAAGCGGTAAACCGACTCGATTTTGCTGAGCGCCCCTCAAGTCCTGAAATTAAAAATGAGACACGCCAGTTCCGTCAGGATCTGCGCGGCTTCAATTATCAGTTTGAAGGGAATGCAGGAAACGATGAACTAACGGTCACGCCGCTGGTCGGTCTGGGTAAGCATAGCCTGCTCAATAAAACCATTTTCCACCTGATGCCCTGTGCGGAACAGAAGCTGATCATCTGTACCCCCTACTTCAACATGCCCGCCTTGCTGGTACGCAATATCATTCATCTTCTGCGTCAGGGAAAACAGGTTGAGATCATCGTCGGTGATAAAACGGCCAATGACTTCTATATTGCGCCCGATCAGCCGTTCAAAATCATCGGTGCGCTGCCTTACCTGTATGAAATCAATCTGCGTCGTTTTATGAGTCGTTTGCACTACTACGTTACGACCGATCAGCTGGTCGTGAGACTGTGGAAGGATGGCGAGAACAGTTATCACCTTAAAGGAATGTGGGTTGATGATGAATGGCAGCTGATTACCGGTAATAACCTCAATCCACGTGCCTGGCGGCTCGATCTGGAAAATGCGGTGCTGATCCACGATCCTCATCAGGAGTTAGCGGCTCAGCGTGAGAAGGAACTGACGTTAATCCGGCAGAACACGACGGTAGTGACGCATTTCCGTGAGCTTGAGAGTATTGCTGATTACCCGGCCAAGGTGCGCAAACTGATTCGCCGTCTGCGCCGGATACGTATCGATCGCCTGATCAGCCGGATTCTTTAATTACTGCGGCCAGTCAATAAGGCATCTGCTATGCGAAGTGTGCTGCTTGCTGTGCTGTTGTGTAGTGGATGCGCTCATATGGCGGCAGATCAGTGGACCAGACGGGATAAAGCGGAGCATTTTGTCGCCTCTGCAGTTCTGGCTGCTGCAGGCAGTGAATATGGGCAGCGCCAGCACCATTCTGACCGGCAAAGCCAGACTATCGGCATCCTGTTTTCATTAACGTTTGGGGCGGGAAAAGAGTGGTATGACAGCCGCCCGAATGGCAGCGGCTGGAGCTGGAAAGATTTCGCGTGGGATGCCGCCGGTGTTGCCAGCGGCATTGCCCTGTGGAATCTGAGTCAGTAGCTTTCTCTGTTAAAGCTTAATCCCCTTACCGCGCTTGTGCAGCAACAGCGAAACCAGAAATGCCACCGCGCCCATCGCTGAAACATACCAGAAGAAAGTCGTCTCAATCCCCTGCTGCTTCATCAGCAACGCAACATATTCTGCCGACCCACCGAAGATCGCATTCGCTACTGCGTAAGATAGTCCTACACCCAGTGCGCGCACCTGTGGCGGAAACATTTCTGCTTTAAGAATGCCACTGATGGCGGTATAGAAGCTGGTAATCAGCAGCGCCAGCATGATCAACAGGAAAGCCACACCCGGGCTCTGCACGTTTTGCAGCAGGGTCAGAATGGGTACCGTACAGATAGCTGCGCCCGCACCAAAAATCATCATCGAGGTGCGACGTCCGATTTTATCTGACAGGGCACCGATAATCGGCTGAATCAGCATAAAGACCAACAAAGCACCGGTCATCAGGCCACTGGCCGTTTTAGGATCCATACCTGACGTATTAACCAGATACTTCTGCATGTAGGTAGTGAAGGTGTAAAAACTCAGGGAGCCGCCTGCGGTGAAACCCAGCACCATCAGGAAGGGGCGGGTATGATTGCGCAGTAACCCGATTACGCTACCCGCATCGCGATGTTCGCGGGTCGTCTTATCTGAGGTCTCTTCCAGTGAGCGTCGTAACCATAATGCGACAACGGCGAGCAGTGCGCCGAGGAAGAACGGAATACGCCAGCCCCAGCTTCGCAGCTCTGCATCCGTCAGCAGAAATTGCAGTACCACGACGGTGAGTACCGCCGCTAACTGGCCACCAATCAGCGTAACATACTGGAATGAGGCGTAGAATCCTTTGCGTCCTTCCAGAGCCACTTCGCTCATGTAGGTTGCGCTGGTCCCATATTCTCCGCCCACCGATAATCCCTGAAACATACGCGCCAGCAGCAGAATGACGGGAGCCGCAACGCCGATCGTTGCGTAACCGGGTAAGCAGGCGATCACCAGCGAACCAAAACACATCATGCAGACCGAAACCAGCATCGAATTTTTTCGGCCATGTTTGTCGCCGATATAGCCGAATAGCCAGCCGCCAATCGGACGCATTAAAAATCCTGCCGCAAAAACACCCGCTGTTTGTAACAACTGAGTTGTGGTATCGCCCTGCGGAAAGAAAATGTGGGCAAAATAGAGTGAGAAGAAGGAGTAAACGTAGAAGTCGAACCACTCAACCAGGTTACCCGATGACGCGCCGACGATAGCCCAGATACGTTTCTTTGTATCATCCGTCTGAGTTTTATTATTTGTGGGTGCCATGCCTTACCTCTGTTCCTTGCTGATCGACAGCGTTTAAAGGAGTGAGTAAAGCATTTAAGTCTACTGAAGGTAAAGGCGGCGTAATCCGAGATTATTATTGTGAGCCATGTCGCTAATTATCGAAAAATCAGCGGGTTGCTGGTCATTCAGAAGTGAAGAATGGGGAGTTGAGGGTGACATACCGCATGCCTGCAGCTCATATTTTCAGCTTAACGAGGCAAAGTGCGGACGTAAAAAAGCCCCGCACTTTCGTGCGGGGCTTCTTCACTTATTTAATGCCTGGCAGTTCCCTACTCTCGCATGGGGAGACCCCACACTACCATCGGCGCTACGGCGTTTCACTTCTGAGTTCGGCATGGGGTCAGGTGGGACCACCGCGCTAAAGCCGCCAGGCAAATTCTTTGTGCTCTGTCCTGTGTCTTTTGTGCTGATGCTGCGTTGGCCGCCCTCGCGCTACTCCGTCACATACTTCAGTATGCTCCTTCGTATCGGTCGGTTGCCGCCTTGCCTCAGCGCAAAATCCTTCGGAC